>NZ_JBFAHY010000001.1:0-1501980 GCF_040654395.1 Nocardia sp. NPDC050697 | reverse complement strand
TTGTCGTGGTCGGCGGCGTATCGGACGGGTGGGGCGCCGGCGGCGGGGCGGATCTCGCCGGAGGCGATCGCGCCGGGGTCCGGCGGCTGGGGCACTACCCCCGGTGTCCTGCTGACCTCGGCGCCGGTGCCCGGCGCGCTGGTGGCGGAGGTGCCGGAGGGGTTGCCGCTCGAGCAGGCGGTGCAGACGCCGACGCCCGCCGCGGTGCCCGAGCCCATGATCACCATTCCCGGGCTGCCGCCGATCCCGTGCGGGATCTTCTGCCCGCCGCCCCCGCCGCCGGTCGTGCAGCCGGGTGAGCCGGGGCCGCGGGCCGAGGAGCTGCCCCGCGAGGCGCCGGTGCCCGCGCCGCAGCAGGTGGCGCCGCAGGAGCCGCAGCCGGGGGCCGCCGAGTTCGGTCCCGACGGACAGCCCGTCGCCCCCGCCCCGGACCCGGCGACCCCGCCGCCCCCCGGCCTCGTCCTCCCCTTCGGCATCACCATCCCGCTCCCGGTCCCGCCCGCCCCCGCGCCGTAGGTTCCCGTCGGAGGCGATCCTTCGGCGGGTTCGCGCCCGGACCATCCCCCTGGACCCCCGCCTGGGCGCGTCAGCTCACCGGGGCGAGGGTGCGCAGGCGGGCCAGGACCAGATCCGCCACCGCCGCCATACCGGCGGCGGTGGGGTGGCAGGGCGTGCCGTGCGGGGGACGACCGGGGACGGGGAGGAAGAAGTCCTGGGTCCACGGGACGGCGGAGCCGGGGGCGTGCGCGAGGCTCGGGGTGCGGACGTCGACGAGGTGCGCGCCGACCCGCTCGGCGACGGTGGCGGTGCGGTTGGCGAGCGCCTCGGCGAGGTAGCGGTAGTGCCGGTCGGTGGCCGACTCGCCGGGACGTGCCGGGCCCAGCACCGATAGATAGTTCACTACCAGCAAACGTGCATTCGGTGCCTGTTGGCGCACCGTGCCGAACACCCGGTGCAACCGCTCGTCCAGACCGCCGAGCGCGCGCCCGGTGGCGGCCTCGTCGGCGGAGCGGCGGGCGGCGGGCAGCAGCCGGATGGGCGAGGGCATGCGGCGGGCGATGAGGAACGCCGTCAGCCCGATGTCGTTGCCGCCGATGGTCACCGTCACCAGGTCGGTGTCGGAGGTGACGGCGGTGCGCTGCGGCGGGCTGCCGTACTGCCGCTCGTGCAGGATGTGCGCGCAGGTCGCGCCGGAGCTGGTGACGTCGGTGAGCCGCAGCCCGGCGGCGCCCGCGACGAGGTGCGGGTAGTTGCGGGCGGAGCGGCCCGCGGCGCGCACCGAGCCGGGGGCCCGCGGCGGAATGCCGGGGCCGGAGGCGAAGGAGCTGCCGAGCGCCACGTAGCGGCGGCCGCGCCAGGGGGCGAGCGCGTCGGCGATGCGGTCGTCGGAGAGCTGGGCCATGATCACCGCCCGGCGCCGATGCGGCGAGCGCGGGCGGCGGTGCGCGATCGTGCTCCGAGCACCGCGGTCGAACGGGGCCGATCGGTCATCGGCGGCTCTCCTCGCGCCAGGCGCCGGAACTCCCCGGACCGGCATCCGTGCAGCCACTCTAACCGGCGGTCCGTTCTCCGCTACCAGCGGGACCGGCGGAAGCCGCCCTCGGAGTCCAGCACCTGGCCCACCAGCCAGCGGCCCTCGTCCGAGATCAGCCAGGTGATGAGCCGGGCCGGATCGTCCGGTTCGCCCGCCCGGCCGCGCGGGAAGGCGGCGTGCACGGCGGCCGCGAGGGCGGGGTCGAGGCCGCCGCCGGGGGAGAGGTAGCCGGTGTCGACCGGGCCGGGGTTGACGGTGTTCAGCACGATGCCGCGCTCGATGAGCTCGGCGGCGGCCGTCGGCGTGAGCCCGGCCAGCACCGATTCGGCCGCGGCGTAGGCGACCTCGCCGGGCAGGGGGCCGAGGTGCTGGCCGGAGGTGAGCCAGACGACGCGGCCGCGGTCGGGCACCGCGCCGCGCTCCGGCCGGTACTGCCGGGCGAAGGCCCGGGTGAGCAGCAGCACCGAGCGGGCGTCGACCGCCCAGTGCCCGTCGAGCATGGCGGCGTCCAGCTCGAGCAGGGCGCCGTCGCCGCCGCTGCGGGCGTGGCAGGTGACCAGGATGTCGAGGTGGCCGAACTCGGCGACGGCGTCGTCGATGAGCCGCTGCGCGGCGTCCGGGTCGGCGAGGTCGATGCCGCGGTCGGCCACGGCGGTGGTGGCGGCGAGCTCGGCGCGCAGGGCGTCGGTGTCGTCGGCGCCCCAGGGCTGCTGCTCGTCGTGCGGGCGCCAGTGCGCGAGATACAGCGTGGCTCCGCGCTCGGCGAGGCGGCGGGCGACGGCGAAGCCGATACCGGCGCGGCGGCCGACGCCGGTGACCACGGCGACGCGGCCGGTGAGATCGCGGGGGGGGGGGGGGGGGCACGATGCCATCGCACCCCGGGAAGTGCGCGACGGCAACCGGATTTCGAGCCCGCACCGGCGCGCGCGACGTGCACCCGCTACGACGTGGGCCATTACCGCGACGGCCGAAAACCGCGCGACGGCGGGGCACCGCGCACACTAGGTTCGGCGCATGCGCGCGATCGGAACCGAGGGGCAGCGGGCCGCGGCGGCGGCCGCGATGACGGTACTGCTCTGGGCCTCGGCCTTCGTCTTCATCCGGGCGGCGGGGGAGCACTTCTCGCCGGGGGCGCTCGCGCTCGGCCGGATGCTGGCGGGTGCGGTCGCGTTGGTGCTGATCCTGCTGATCGTCGGCGACGGGATGCCGCCGCGCGCGGCGTGGCGGGCGATCGCGATCACCGGGGTGCTCTGGTTCGGCGTCTACATGGTGGCGCTGAACTGGAGCGAGGAGTACGTGGACGCGGGCACCGCGGCCATGGTGGTGAATATCGGCCCGGTGCTCATCGCGCTGCTCGGCGGGGTGGTGCTGGGCGAGGGGTTCCCGCGGCGGCTGCTGGCCGGGATCGCGGTCTCCTTCGCCGGCGCCATCGTGGTGGGGCTCGCGACCGCGCAGGGCGGGGCCGCGCTCGGGGTGCTGCTCGCGCTGCTCGCGGCGACCACGTGGGCGGTCTCCGCGATCGTCCAGAAACCCGCGCTCGCGGTGGCCTCCGCGCTGCAGGTGACGACCGGGGGCTGCGTGGTCGGGGCGCTCGCCTGCCTGCCCTTCGCCGGGCAGCTGGTGCGCGAGGTCGGGGCGGCCCCGGCCGGTGCCACGCTGAGCCTGCTGTACCTGGGTGTCTTCCCGACCGCGCTGGCCTTCACCACCTGGGCCTACGCCCTGGCCCGCACCACGGCGGGGCGGATGGGGGTGACCACCTACGCGACCCCGGCGCTGGTGGTGCTCGGCTCCTGGCTGGCGCTCGGCGAGGTGCCGGTGCCGCTCGCGCTGCTCGGCGGGGTGCTCTGCCTGGCCGGGGTGGCGGTGGCGCGGAGCGGCCCGAAGACGCCGAGCGGCCCGGCGGTCGAGACCGCCGGGCCGCTCGGAGGCGAAGGATCAGACCGGGACGCCGCCGTAGGTGCGGCGGTGCCGCGCCTCCAGGAAGGACAGCAGCCCGAAGGCGATGAGCCCCAGTGAGATCAGGATGAGCAGCCACGGGCCGAACGGGGTGCCCGCGAAGTCGCGCAGCACGCCGTCGACGCCCTCGACCTGCGCCGGGTCGTAGTTCAGCGCGGCGACCAGGGCGGCGAGGCCGATGGCGGCGACCACGGCGCCGCGGGCGATGTAGCCCGCCCGCCCCAGCCAGACCGCGGCGGTCCGGGAACCGCGGGTCATCCAGCCCATGCGCAGGTCGTCGGTGAAGTGCAGCCGGGCGCCGCGCACGATGAGCAGCAGGCCGAAGGCGAGCACCGCGATACCGAGCAGCGCGACCACCACCTGGCCGCCGGGCCAGGCCAGGATGCGGGTGGTGAAGTCGCGCGCCACCACGTCGCCGGGGGCGGGCAGCCTGCCGTTCACCACGAAGCGCAGGGTGAAGAAGAAGGCGAGGGCGTAGAAGACGCCCGCCACCGCCGCGTAGGCGCGATGCCCACCGGAGACGGTGCGCCCGGCCGTCGCGACCTGGGTGAAGCGCCACACCGCCAGCGCGGCGAAGCCGAAGACCAGCACCCACAGCAGCAGGTAGCCGAGCGGCTGCTCGGAGAGCGCGGCGAGCGCGCCGACCTCGTTCGCCGAGTGCTCGGCGGTGCCGACGGCGAGCATGAAGCCGAGGATGCCGAGCACGATGTAGGCGATCCCGCGGGCCACGAAGCCGAACCGCGCGACCTGCTCCAGGCCCTTGCTGCGGCTCACGGTGCTGCGGCCGCGGGCCCCGCCCCCGCCGCCCCGGCGCCACGAGCGGCGGCCGACGGCCCTGCTCCCGCCCCTGCGGTCGCGGCGCCGATATCGATATCCGTTGGCACGCTGGAACATGCTGAGCTCCTTCACTCTCTGTGCTGCGGGGCATGCCCACTTCCGGCGGGGTGACACGGAGTGCCGCGCACGCGACATCGATTGCGGCGCATCGATAACTCGCGGGCAGCGGCGAAAACCGCTGCTGTACTGCGCCGCAACCCTCCGGCGGTCACGCGGAGCGACGGGCGCAAGCCCCGTGGACGGCGCCGCACGCCCGGCGTGTCGGCGGTGTGGCAGAGTGTGCGGAGGCGCTCGATCCCGGTGGCGCGGTCATCTGCGAGTCGAGAGCTTGGACGACACCATGAATACCCGTGCCCGGGGGACGACCCGGCTGACCGTCGAGACCTGGTTCCAGCTGGTGCTCGGCTCCATGGTGGTGATCGTGCTGGCCGGCGCGGTCGCGGGGGCGGGCATGATCGCCCGCACCACCGAGAGCTCGAGCCTGGTGATCGGCAGGCTGCAGCCCGCGCTCGCGGAGAGCTACCGGCTGCAGGCGGCGCTCATCGACCAGGAGAACGGCGTGCGCGGCTACGCGCTCGGCGCCGACGCGGTGGCACTGCGCTCCTACGGCACCGGCCGCGATGCCGAGCTGCGCGCGCTCGGCACACTGCGCGGGCTGCTCGCCGACCGCCCCGAGGCGCTCGCCGACCTCGCCGCGGTGGAGTCGAGCGCCACCCGCTGGCGCACCGGCTACGCCGAGACCGTCACCGCCGCACCGGAACGCGCCCGCGGCGCCGCCGCCGAGGGGCGGCAGCTCTTCGACGCGGTGCGCGCCGGGTTCACCGGCCAGACCGACCGGCTGGCGGCCGCGCTAAATACCGAGCGCACGGCCATGTACCACAACCGGGACAACCGCAACCTGTTGCTCGGCGGCCTCGTCGTGGTCTTCCTGCTGGCCGCGGTGCTGCTCACGGTGCTGGTGCGCGGCCTGGTGGTGCGGCCGCTCGGGGAGTTGCAGCGCAGCTCGCGGCGGGTGGCCGACGGCGATTTCGAGCACCGGATCGCCGCGCGCGGCCCGGCCGACATCGCCACCGTCGGGGCCGCGGTGGAGGACATGCGCCGCCGGATCGTCACCGAACTGCGCTCCTCCCGCGAGCAGGAGGCCACCCTGGTCAGGCAGGCCGCCGACCTGGATGCCCAGACCGTCGAGCTGCGCCGCTCCAACCAGGAGCTGGAGCAGTTCGCCTACGTCGCCTCGCACGACCTGCAGGAGCCGCTGCGCAAGGTGGCCTCCTTCTGCCAGCTGCTGCAGAAGCGCTACGACGACCAACTGGACGACCGCGGCCGGCAGTACATCGAGTTCGCGGTGGACGGCGCCAAGCGGATGCAGGTGCTCATCACCGACCTGCTCAGCTTCTCCCGGATCGGCCGGGTGAACGACCGCACCGAGCACCTGGAGCTGGACCCCGTGCTGGACCGGGCGCTGCACAACCTCGGCACCGCGCTCGCCGAGTCCGGCGCGACGGTGCACCGGCCGGAGCGGCTCCCCGCCGTGGTCGGCGATCCCACGCTGCTGGAGCTGCTCTGGCAGAACCTGCTCGGCAATGCCGTGAAGTTCGCGGCGCCGGACCGGAAACCGGAGATCCGGATCGAGTACGAGGAGCGCGACGGCACGCACCACTTCGCGGTGCGCGACAACGGGATCGGCGTCCCGCCGGAGTTCGCGGAGAAGGTCTTCGTGATCTTCCAGCGGCTGCACAACCGGGAGGAGTACACCGGCACCGGCCTCGGGCTCGCCATCTGCCGCAAGATCGTCGAGTTCCACGGCGGCCGGATCGAGCTGGACACCGAGTACACCGGCGGCGCCCGGTTCCGCTTCACGCTGCCCGTCGCCGCGGAGTAGCGCAGCGAGAGTTCCGCCACCCGCGCTTTCGAGTTCGGCTACCCGAACTTATGATGACCCCATGAAGTGGGATCGGATGGTGCTGCTCGTGGTGCTGGCGCTCGGGCTGGCCTCGGCCGGCTGCGACCGGGTCGGCGCGCGCGACGACGACGGCCGCCCGGTGGTGCTCACCACCTTCACCGTGCTCGCCGATATCGCCGCGAACGTCGCGGGCGACCGGCTCCGGGTGGAGTCGATCACCAAGGCGGGCGCGGAGATCCACGGCTACGAGCCGACCCCCGGCGATATCCGGCGGGCCGCGCAGGCCGACCTCGTGGTGGACAACGGGCTGAACCTGGAGGCCTGGTTCGCCAAGTTCGTCGCCGACCTCGACGTGCCGCACGTGGTCGCCTCGGAGGGGGTGCGGACCATCGACATCGCCGCCGACGCCTACGCCGGCAAGCCCAACCCGCACGCCTGGATGAGCCCGCTCAACGTCCAGCTCTACGCCGACAACCTGGCCCGCGCCTTCACCGAGCTGGACCCGGAGGGCGCGCCGCAGTACGCCGCCAACGCCGCCGCCTACAAGACCGAGCTGCAACGCGTGCAGGACGACCTGGTGACCCGGCTCGCCGCGCTGCCCGCGACCCAGCGCGCGCTGGTGACCTGCGAGGGCGCCTTCTCCTACCTGGCCCGCGACGCCGGGCTGACCGAGCGCTACATCTGGCCGGTGAACGCCGAGCAGCAGGCCACCCCGCAGCAGGTGACCGGGGTGATCGAGTTCGTCCGCGCGGCCGCGGTGCCCGCGGTGTTCTGCGAGTCCACCGTCTCCGACGCCCCCATGCGGCAGGTGGCCTCGGCCACCGGCGCCCGGCTCGGCGGGGTGCTCTACGTGGACTCGCTCTCCGAGCCGGACGGCCCGGTCCCCAGCTACCTCGAGCTGATCCGGCACGACGCCGACACCGTGGTGGCGGGGCTGACCGGGAGCGCCGCCCGATGACCGCCGCCATCGAGGTCGACGAGGTCACCGTGCACTACGGCGAGGTGCTCGCGCTGGAGCGCGCCGCGCTGACGCTGGACCGCGGCCGGGTCTGCGCGCTGATCGGGATGAACGGCTCCGGCAAGTCCACGCTCTTCAAGTCGATCATGGGCATGGTCACCCCGGACGCGGGCACCGTCCGGATCGCGGGCGGCACCCCCACCGCGGCCCGCAAGGCCGGGCTGGTCGGGTACGTGCCGCAGTCCGAGGAGATCGACTGGGCCTTCCCGATCACCGTGCGCGAGGTGGTCATGACCGGGCGCTACGGCCGGTTGGGGTTCACCCGAAGGCCGCGCGCGGCCGACCGGGCGGCGGTGGACGCGGCGCTGGAGCGGGTGGAGCTCACCGACCTGGCGCACCGGCAGATCGGGCAGCTCTCCGGCGGCCAGCGCAAGCGCGCCTTCGTCGCCCGCGGCATCGCGCAGGGCGCCTCGGTGCTGCTGCTGGACGAGCCCTTCGCCGGCGTCGACAAGCGCTCCGAGGCCACCATCACCGCGCTGCTGCGCGAGCTGGCCGCCGACGGCGCCGCCGTGCTGGTCTCCACGCACGACCTGCACGCCCTGCCCACCCTGGCCGACGAGGCGGTGCTGCTCATGCGGAAGGTGCTCGCGCACGGCGATCTCGACGAGGTGATCCGGCCGGAGAACCTGGTCCGCGCCTTCGGGCTGGACCCGATGGCGGGCGGCGCCCGGTGATCGACCTGCTGCTCGACCCGTTCGCCTACGACTTCATGGTGCGCGCGCTGGCGGCCACCGTGATCTCCTCGGTGGTCTGCGCCATCCTCTCCTGCTGGCTGGTGCTGATCGGCTGGTCGCTCATGGGCGACGCGGTCTCGCACGCGGTGCTGCCCGGGGTGGTGCTCGCCTACATCGTCGGCGCGCCGTTCGCGCTCGGCGCGATCGTCTTCGGCTTCCTCGCGGTGGCGCTGATCGGGGTGGTGCGCGACACCAGCCGGGTCAAGGAGGACGCCACCATCGGCATCGTCTTCACCACGCTGTTCTCGCTGGGCTTGGTGCTCATCTCGGTGACGCCGAGCCAGACCGACCTGAACCACATCATCTTCGGCAACCTGCTCGGCGTCGCCCCCGAGGACCTGTGGCAGATCGCGGCGCTCGGCGCGGTGGTCTTCGTGGTGGCGCTGGCCAAGCGCCGCGACCTCACGCTCTACGCCTTCGACCCGACGCACGCGCACGCCATCGGGCTGAACCCGCGGCTGCTCGGCGCGCTGCTGCTCGGGCTGCTCGCGCTCACCGCGGTGACCGCGCTGCAGGTGGTCGGGGTGGTGCTGGTGGTGGCCATGCTGATCATCCCCGGCGCCACCGCCTACCTGCTCACCGACCGGTTCGGCCGGATGCTGCTGATCGCGCCCGCGCTCGCCGCGGCCGCGGCGGTGACCGGGCTGTACCTGGCCTACTACGGCGACACCTCGGCCGGCGGCATGGTGGTGCTGGCGCAGGGCGTGCTCTTCGCCGCGGTCTACCTGTTCGGGCCGCGGCACGGGCTGATCGCCACCCGCTGGTCGGCGGCGCGCAGGCGCAGGCGGGCCGTGCGCGCCGGCTGACTCACACCAGCGGCTTGCCCGCCCGCATCCGGCGCCGCATATCGGCCAGGTGCCGGTCCAGGGGGTACTGCTGCCACGGCTCCGGCAGCCGCCGGATCAGGGTGCCGAGCCCGCGCATGATCAGCTCGAAGGCGCGCTGCCTGCGCGGCCCCCAGTCCAGCCCGAGCTCGTCGCGGAAGTGCTGCGGCAGGTAACCGGTGGTGAAGAAGCGGTTCACGTGCTTGCCGAGCAGCTGCTGCACCCGGCTGTACGGGCCCAGGTCGACCACCTGGTCCAGCAGGTAGCGGCGCACCTCCTCGTCGATGGAGAGCTGCGGGAGCATGGACTCCCAGTACGCGGTGAAGGCCGCGCGGTCGGCGGGCCACAGCTCGGCCGGCATCTGCAGCGTGGTGCCGAACCGCGCCGACGCCCGGTACAGCGCGTCCTGGAACTCCTCGGTCTGCTCGCCGTAGAGCAGCCGGAAGGAGTCGGCGGTGCCGAGGTAGATGCAGCCCGCCACCCAGAGCTGCAGCTTGGGGTCGAAGGCGTTGTAGCGGACCTCGGCGCCGGGCTGCGAGCGCACCTGCCGGTGCGAGGTATTGGTGGCGGTGCGGTAGGCGATCCGCTCCTCCTCGGTGCCGAGCATGGCGACCGCGAGGTAGGTGAGCGTGGTGCGGCCGCGCTTCTGCGGCCGCAGGTCGAAGCGGCCGCTGGCCACCGTGCTCTCCACCACGCCGCGGCCCACCGGCGCCAGGCTGAGCTGCATGATCACATTCGCCGGGCCGCCGAGCAGCGCGCCCGGCCCCGCGATGAAGCGGCGGCGGTGCATCGGATGGTCGCCGGCCGGGATCGGCGTCGGCTGGATCGCGCGGGTCATCTTCGACCTTCCGAGTTGATGAAACAAGTGGGTTCCAAGTCTCTCATGTAATCAACGGTTCAACAACGATCGCGCGTCCGATGACGCCGGATGTCGAAATAAGTGAATGCGAATTCTGGTGCTGCGCTACGCTCTGCGCACCATTCGTCGTCGCCGAGGGAGAACCGCCGTGGGGCTGCAGGAGCTGACCGATACGCTGGCCGCGGCGCGCGTGCTGATCCGGCGCGGCATGCTGGATCCGCTGCGCCCCGACCACAATCTGCGCACCGTGCGGGACGCGAACCACTACGGTCCCTTCACCACGGTGCTGCGCGCGGCGGCGCGCCGCTGGCCGGCCCGGACCGCGGTGATCGACGACCGTGGCGGGCTCACCTTCGCCGAGCTGGATTCGCGCTCGGATTCGCTGGCCCGCGGCCTCGCCGCGCGCGGCCACGGCGCCGGGACCGTGCTCGGGGTGCTCTGCCGCGACCACCGCGGCATGCTGCTCGCCATGGCCGCGGCCGGGAAGCTCGGGGCCAGGGTGGTGCTGCTGAACACCGGGTTCGGCGGCCGCCAGCTGGCCGAGGTCGCGGTGCGCGAGCGGATCGCGGCGCTGCTGCTCGACGCCGAGTTCCTGCCGCTGCTCGCCGAGGCGCCCGCGGAGATCGCCCGCGTCCTCACCCGGGTGGACGAGGCGGCGCCGGCCGACCCGGAGCTGCTCACGGTGGACGGGCTGGTCGCCACGCACGCGCCGGAGCCGCTGCCCGCCCCGGCCGCGGCGGGCGGGCTGGTCATCCTGACCAGCGGCACCACCGGGACGCCGAAGGGCGCGCCGCGGGAGAAGGTCTCGCCGCTGCAATCGGCGCAGTTCCTCGACCGCATTCCGCTCCCGAGGGACAGCACCATGGTGATGGCGGCGCCGCTGTTCCACGGCACCGGCCTCTCCCAGCTGGGGCTCGGCTGGGCGCTCGGCAATACCGTGGTGCTGCGGCCCGGCCGCTTCGACCCGCGCTGGACGGTGGCGGCGGTGGCCGAGCACCGGGCCGGGAGCCTGGTGGTGGTGCCGACCATGCTGCAGCGCATCGTGGATCTGCCCGCCGCCGAGCTGGCCGCGCACGACACCTCCGCGCTGCGGGTGATCTTCGCGGCCGGGTCGTCGGTCTCGCCGGATCTGAGCAGGCGGACCGCCGAGCTCTTCGGCGAGGTGCTGTACAACCTGTACGCCTCCACCGAGGTGGCGGTGGCGGCGGTGGCGACGCCGGAGGACATGCGGCTGGCGCCGGGCACCGTCGGGCGGCCGCCGGTGGGGTGCCGGGTGGCGCTCTACGACGAGCGGCGGGCGCGGATCACCGAGCCGGGGGTGGTCGGGACGATCTTCGTCTCCAGCGGGCTGAGCTTCGCCGGGTACACCGACGGCCGCACCAAGGAGACCGTGGACGGGCTGCTCTCCAGCGGGGACGTCGGGCACTTCGACGCCGAGGGGCGGCTCTTCGTCGACGGCAGGGACGACGACATGATCATCTCGGGCGGCGAGAACGTCTTTCCACTCGAGGTGGAGAACCTGCTGGTCGAGCGGGGTGATATCGCCGAGGCGGCGGTGGTCGGGGTGCCGGACGCCGACTTCGGGCAGCGGTTGCGCGCCTTCGTGGTCCCGGTCGAGGGCGCCGCGGTGGACGCGCAGGAGATCAAGGACTACGTCAAGGCGGATCTGGCGCGGCACAAGGTGCCGCGGGAGGTGATCGTCCTGGACGAGCTACCGCGCAACGCGACCGGGAAGTTGCTGCGCCGGGCGCTGCTCGAGTACGACCCGGACGCGGCCGGGTGAGCGCGCCGGCCGGGCGGCGCGCGAACCGGACCGCCACCGAGATCCTCGACTACTTCGGGAAGTGCCCGCGCTGCGGGTATCCCGCCACCGCCTGGCTGCACACCGTCGTCGCCGACGGCCGCACCAGGCGCGAGGTGGTCGGGGTCTGTGATTCGCCGTGCGGGTGGACCGGGCCGGT
The DNA here is from genome assembly GCF_040654395.1 of Nocardia sp. NPDC050697. Taxonomy (NCBI): domain Bacteria; kingdom Bacillati; phylum Actinomycetota; class Actinomycetes; order Mycobacteriales; family Nocardiaceae; genus Nocardia; species Nocardia sp. NPDC050697. The sequence goes on along the minus strand of NZ_JBFAHY010000001.1, from coordinate 1,490,354 downwards.
CCGGGTGACCAGCATGACCGGGCAGGGCCGGGCGCGGTCGTAGCCGTCAGGCGAGCGCGGCACGTAGAGCTTCGGCCACGCCGCGCGGGCGCAGCGTCGGGGCGGTGTGGCCGCCCGGGAACACCGCCACCGGCACCCCGAGCAGCGCGCCGAGCGCGTGCGCGCACTCGGCGGGCGGACCATCGGTCGAGCGCCCGACCGCGGGCACGACGAGCTCGGCCCGGAGCGCGGACACCTCCGGCCGGTACTTCCGCACGGCGGGCGCGTCGTATCGGAGGAAGACCTCGAGGTTGGGCCGCTCGAAGTCCGGCCGCCCGATCTCGACCTCCGGCTCCCGATCGGCCGGGTTCACCGCGATGAGCTGGGCGAACGCCACCATGGCGGCCGCCACCCCCGCCTCCGCGTAGGCATCCTCCAGGCGCTTCTGCGCGGCGAAGAGCGCCATCCCCTCCGCGTCAGGGAGCAGCGCGGAGATCGGCGGCTCGTGCGCCACCACCCGGGAGACCGAACCCGGGTGCCGGATCGAGAGTTCCAGCGCGATGGCCGCGCCGATACTGCTCCCGAACACCGCCGCGGGCCCGTCGGCGACCGTCGCCAGCACGGCGGCCGCGTCGTCGGCGTGGTCGGCGAGCGACCCGGCGGGCGGCAGCACGGTCCGGGCCTGGCCGCGCCGGTCGTGGGTCACCACGGTGAAGTCCGCGGCGAGGTCGTCGCCGAGCGGGCCGTACGCGTCGGCGTCCCCGTCCCCGCCGGCCAGCAACAGCAGCACCGGCCCCGAACCCCGGACGCGGTAGTGGATCCCGGTCATGGCGGCGAGGCTACCGCCGCAGGTCGAGATCGGCGACCCGCACCAACCCCTGCTCCGCGCTGGCGGTTTCGAGCACGAAGCGCCCCTGCCGCCCGTCCAGGTGCAGCGCGGCGAGCGAGTTGCCGAAGTGCGGCCCGCTGATCTTCTCCCAGCGCACCGGGTCGGGGGAGATCCCGCGCCGGTCGGCCAGGCGGCGCAGCGCCCGGGCCAGCCGGCGTCCCCACGCCGCGGCGAAGACGGCATGGAAGATCTTCGGCGGGTCGTTGTGCACCGGCGAGCAGACCAGTTGCAGCACCGTGGATTTCGTCGGCTCCGGGTAGTCGGCGCGGGCGGCGTAGCTGTGGTGCACGTCCCCGGAGAGCACCGAGATGGTGGCGGGCGCGTCCGCGGCGCTGCCGATCCGCCGGATGAGCGCGGCCAGCCGCTCGAAGGACTCCCGGAAGGCCGGCCAGTGCTCCAGATCCGCCACCTGCCGCACCTGCTCGCCCAGCTTGCCGCGCCACCCCGGCAGCCCGGCGGCGCGCTCGTTCAGTGACTGGAAATGGCTGAGCGCGGGCGGCATGAGCCACGGCAGCGACGACCCGATGAGCAGGTGGTCGATATCGCCCGCGGCGTTCTGCTCCAGCCAGTCGAACTCGGCAGCGCCGACCATGAGCCGGTCACCGTCCAGGATGCGCCCGCTGCGGGTGTCGATGACCAGCAGCCGGATCCGGCCGAAGTCGCGGCGGTAACTCCAGCGCACCGGCTTGCGCCCGTCTACCTCCCGGTCCGCCTCGGCGCCGAACTCCTCCAGCATCGGCCGCACGTCGCCGCCGTGCGCGACGACCTTCTGATACAGGTCGTTCGCGGCGAGGTCGTCCGGCGCGAGGTTGCCGAGGTGCTGGTAGACCCAGTAGGAGGCGAGCCCCGAGCGGATGCGCTCCGGCCACCAGGGCAGCGCCGCCATCTGGTCGCGCCAGGTACGCGAGGTGTTCCAGTCGTCGCGGATGTCGTGATCGTCGAAGACCATCGAGGTGGGGACGGTGGACATGAGCCAGCGGATCTCCGGGTCGGCCCACGACTCGTGGTACAGCTCGGCGTACTCCCGGAACGAGACCACCTCGCCCTTCGGCTCGTCGCCGTTCCGCCGCTCCGCCAGCCACTCCTTGATGCGCGGCGTCGGCTCGTCGGCGTACACCTGGTCACCGAGCAGGATGAGCGCGTCCGGCCACTCCGGCTCGGGCAGCTCCTTCATGCGCAGCGCGTAGGTGTCGAGCGCGTCCACCCCGATCTTGTCCGCGGTGAGCGCGCCCGGCTCCGCCTTCGCCGCCCGGCAGGAGCCGAAGATCAGCGTGCGCACCTGATGCGTGCGGATCCGGCTCGGCGGGAACTCCGACTCCGGCTCCGGCCACACCGGCGCGCCGTCCAGCGCGACCTCGTACGGCACCGAGCTCTCCGGCTCCAGCCCCGTCACCACGACCAGGGCGAAGTGCAGCTCGCCGACCTGGAAGGTGCGGGCGCGCGCGCCGAGCACGGTGACCTCGCAGGGCGCGTCGGTCTCCACCCACACCGTCGCCGAGGTGGTGTCGACGTGCCGCAGCACCGGACCGAGAACCAGTTCCGCCATGATCTCGACGGTACGTCGCCCGCGCCGCGGCGGCGCGCGGAATCGGCCCGCGAACTCCGGTCAGGCCGGGCTGAACACGTCGAACACCGCCTCGGCGCGGTCCCGCTCGCGGGTCATCCGGTACCGGCCTCGGCCAGCTCGTCGGGGTCGAGGGTGTGCCCGGGGACGAGGCCGGGCAGCGCTGTCTCGCGCTCGCGCTGGATGGGCTGCGCGGCTGACTCCGGCGGGCCGGCCGAGCAGGCCGCGGACCCCGCCGCCGGGATCGGGCGCGGCTTTCCGATCGCGGCGCCCTGCCCCGGTGCTCCGGCCCCGGGGCAGGGCGTGACCCCTGCGCTCGGAGCGCCGGGTGTTCCGCGGGATCGCCCCGGTGCTCAGGTGCCGGGCGGGGTGCCCGCCGTGCGGTTCGGGTCGATCACGGCGAAGACCTCGTCCTGCGGGCCGCGCAGCACGCCCATGCGGCCGAACGGGCTGTCGTCGGGGCCGCTCAGCACCGTGGCGCCGAGGTCGGCGGCGTGCCGGAGCGTGGCGTCGGTGTCGTCCACCTGGAACCAGGTCAGCCAGTAGGACGGCTGGGCGGTCACCTCGTTGACGCCGCCGAGCGGCGGGCCGTCTGGGGTGTGCGAGAAGGTCGAGTAGACGAAGTTCTCGCCGTCGCCGATCTCGGCGTAGGCCCAGCCGAAGACGCCGGTGTAGAACTCCTGCGCGCGCCGGTACCCGTCGGTGTGCAGCTCGTTCCAGCAGTAGGCGCCGTGCTCGTTGTAGATCCCGGCGCCGTGGTGGGCGCGCGCCTCCCAGACGCCGAAGGCGGCGCCGGTGGGGTCGGCCGCGACCAGCATGCGCCCGACGTCCATGACGTCGAAGGGCGGGACCAGGACACCGCCGCCGCTCTCCGTCACCGCGGCGGCGGTGCGGTCGGCGCTGTCGGTGGCGATGTAGGTGGTCCACACCGAGGGCATGGCCATCTCGGGCGGTTTGGGGCCGATCCCGGCGGCGGCGCGGTCGTTGCGCCGCGCCATCAGGTAGCCGCCGGATTCGGCGCCGCCGTCCTCGATCTCCCAGCCGAAGAGCGCGCCGTAGAACGCGGCGGCCTGCTGCGTGTCGTCGACCTGGCAATCGACCCAGCACGGGGTGCCGGGCGGCCAGGGGGTATCGCGATCGGGCATGTCGACCTCCTCTTTCGGTAGTCGTTCGGGTTCATCCTGCGCGCATCGGCGGTGCCGCGCTGCCGTTCCGGCAACAGTTCGGCGAATAGGGGGTTCGGCGATAATTGCGTTGTCCCACCGGCGCGGAATTCGTACCGTCGGACGCATGGATCCGATTACCGAGGGCGAGATCCGCTCGTCGTTCGTCAACTGTTCCAAGGGCGAGGCCAAGCGGCTGCCGGTCCCGCGCGACCTGGCCGAGCGGCCCTGGGACGACCTGGACTTCCTCGGCTGGAGCGACCGCTCGCTGCCGGGCCGGTGCTACCTGGTCGCCCCCGGCGCCGACGGCCCGGTGGGGATCGCGCTGCGCTACGAGACCGGCGGCTCCGGGCGGGCCCAGATGTGCACCATCTGCCTCACCACGCACACCGGCGGCGGGGTCTCGCTGCTCACCGCGCACAAGGCGGGCGAGTCCGGGCGGCGCGGCAACTCGGTCGGCACGTACATGTGCACCGACCTCGCCTGCTCGCTCTATGCCCGCGGCCGCAAACGCCCCGCGCTCGGCAACCGCTACCGCGAGGATCTGAGCACCGAGGAGAAGGTCGAGCGGGTGCGGCAGAACCTCCGCGCCTTCCTGGACCGGCTGCGCGGCTGAGCGCTGCACCGCGGCAACCATGGGGTTACGATCCCCGGTCATGGCCATCTTCTCGCCCGGGTTCCGGGGCAGGGCCCGCGGCGCGGACGACCGGCTGCCGCCGGGGCAGTACCTGACCGAGGACTTCCCGGTGCTCGCCGCGGGCCCGACCCCGCGGATCGACCCGGAGCGCTGGACCTTCACCGTCACCGACGAGACCGGCGCCGAGACCAGCTGGAGCCGCGCGGAGTTCCTCGCGCTGCCGCAGGAGCGGCCGCACGTCGACATCCACTGCGTGACCCGCTGGAGCAAGCTGGACACCGACTGGACCGGGGTCTCGCTGGACACCCTGCTCGGCGCGGTGGAAACCCAGGCCGAGTACGCGCTGGTGTACAGCTACGGCGGCTACACCACCAACCTCCCGCTGGACGACCTGCTGGACGGGCAGGCCTGGGTGGTGCACCGCTACGACGGCGCCGAGCTCGATCCGGAGCACGGCGGCCCGGCCCGGCTGCTGGTGCCGCACCTCTACTTCTGGAAATCGGCCAAGTGGGTGCGCGGCATCCGGCTGCTGGACCGGGACGAACAGGGCTTCTGGGAGGCCGCCGGCTACCACGACTACGGAGATCCATGGCGCGAGCAGCGGTACCGGGACGACTGACCGCGGCCCGCGGCTGGCGCCCCGCCGAACTGGCGGGCGAACGATTCGAGACCCCCGCCGCCCGCACCCTGCTGCTGCGGGTGGCGGACTGGCCGGGGCACCTGCCCGGGCAGCACGTCGACATCCGGCTCACCGCCGCCGACGGCTACCGGGCGGTGCGCAGCTACTCGATCGCCGCGCCCGCCGACGGCGACATCGTCGAGGTCACCGTGCAGCGGGTGCCGGACGGCGAGGTCTCCGGCTACCTGGTGGACGAGCTGCCGCTGGGCGCCAGCGTCGAGCTGCGCGGGCCGGTGGGCGGGTGGTTCGTCTGGGATCCGGCCGCCGGCGGCCCCGCCGTACTGGTCGCGGGCGGCTCCGGGGTGGTGCCGATCATGGCCATGCTGCGGGCGCGGCGCGCGGCGAACCCGGCGGTGCCGATGCGCGTGCTGTACTCGCTGCGCACCCCCGCGCAGCGCTACTACGGCGCGGAGCTGGACGGTGACGAGGTCTTCCTCGCCTACACCCGGCGGGTGCCCGCCGGCTTCCCCCGCGACCCCGGCCGCCTCACCGCCGCCGAGCTCGGCGAGCACGGGCTGCCACCGTCATCCGATGTCACCTGCTACGTCTGCGGCCCCAACGGCTTCGTCGAGGCCGCGGCGGCGCTGCTCGTCGAGCTCGGGCACGACCCGGCCCGGATCCGCACCGAACGCTTCGGCCCGTCGCGCTGACCGAACTGGACACCTGAACGAATCCCTGTCCATAGGATGGCCGGGTGAAAGTACACCTGCAGGTCGACGGCGCACCCGGCCGGGCCGCCGAGCACGCCCGGGAACTGGCCGCGACCGGAGCCGACGGGCTGTTCACCTTCGAGGGTCCGCACGACGTCTTCTTCCCGCTGGTGGTCGCCGCCGGGGCGGTGCCGCTCGAGCTCATGACCAATGTCGCCATCGCCGGGCCGCGCAGCCCGCTGCACCTGGCGCACGCCGCGCACGACCTGCAGAGCTACAGCGGGGGGCGGTTCCGGCTCGGGCTCGGCTCGCAGATCCGGGTGCACATCGAGAAGCGGTACGGCAGCACCTGGGGCAACCCCGCCGCGCGCACCGCCGAGACGGTGGCCGCCGTGAAGGCGATCCTGGACGCCTGGGAGGGGAACGCGCCGCTGAACTTCCGCGGCGAGTTCAGCACGCACACCCTCATGCCGCCGAACTTCAACCCGGGCCCGAACCCGTTCGGCCCGCCGCCGGTGCTCATGGGCGCGCTCGGCCCGGTCATGACCCGCAAGGCCGCCGAGGTGGCGGACGGGCTGCTGGTCATGCCGTTCAACACCGACCGGCACCTGGCCGAGCGCACCGCCCCCGCCCTCGCGGAGGGGCTGCGCCGCTCGGGCCGCACAGCGGCGGAATTCCCGGTGATCGGGCAGGTCATGGTTGCGGTGGGGCGCACCGAGGCCGAGCTGGAGGCCGCGATCGCCGGGGTCGGCATGCTCATCGCCTTCTACGGCTCCACCCCCGCCTACCGCCCGGTCCTGGAGGCGGAGGGCTGGGGCGAGCTGCAGCCGCGGCTCAACCAGCTCTCCAAGACCGGCGGCTACGCGGAGATGCGCGCCCTGGTCACCGCGGAGATGGTGCGGCGCATCGGCATCGTCGGCACCCCCGCCGAGTGCGCCGCCCGCATCCGGGCCCGCTTCGGCCCCGATGTCGCCGAGGTCTGCTGCTACTTCCCCGGCTACACCCCGGACCCCGGCGCCGTCGCCGACCTGGTCACCGCGGTGCACGCGGCCTGAGTTCAGGCCAGCGGCGCGCGGTCCGGGGTGAGCGGGGCCGGGTTGTAGCCGCTGTCGCGCAGCGCCTCGAAGGCGCGCTCCCGGTTGCGCGGGCTGCGGAACTCCGCGTGCACCGTCTTGCGCTCCAGGTCGATGTCGTGGACGGCGATGTCCATGGACGTCAGCACGGCGGTGATGGTGCGGACGCAGTGCTTGCAGTTCATGTCCGGCACCGTCACCAGCCCGTCGGCCGCCGCGTCGGCGGCGGGGGCCGGGGGAGCGGGCACCGGGTCGATGCGGGCCACCGCCGCCGCGAACGCCTCGACGAGGCGGTCCGCGACGAGCGCGTGCAGCTGGAGCGGCACGCCGTCCACCCGCTGCCAGCCCGCGGCCGGGCAGACCGGGCGCTCGGCGGGGCCGAGCAGCGCGTACTGCCGGGAGATGAGGTCCAGCTCGTCGTGGTAGCGGGCAATGGCCTGCTCGATGCCGAGCCCCTCCTCGGTGCGGGCCCGGTGCATGACCGCGCGGGCCTCGGCGAGCGTGGCGTCCTTCATGGCGTGCAGGGCCGCCACCGACTCCGGGGTGTAGCGCAGCCGCTCGCCGGTCTCGGCGAAGGCCACCGGGATCATGCCGCGCCGGTGCGTGGAGGCCTGGAGCTCCCAGAACCAGCGCGTCGCCACCGCGCCGAAGATCCCCGAATCCCGCAGCGCGCGGGCGAAATCGACCGGATCGCGGTGCCGGGTGCGGTGTGCGAGCAGCGCGTGCTGGGTGAGCGCCCGCGCCGCCGCCTCCACCCCGACCCGGACGATCTCCAGCGGCTCCTGGTCGGTGGTCGTCCCGGCCAGCACCGCGCGGGCGGGCGCGTCCAGCGCGCGCACCCGGCCGAGGAAGGTCTCGTCGGTGCGCAGCGCCCGCCAGAGCTCGAGGAAGGCCGAGCGGGCGGCGATCGGCACGATCGGGCCGGGGCCGCCGGCGTGGAAGTGGCCGGTGTTGGTGATGCCCTCCTCGTCCACCCAGGTGAGCCGGTGGGTCGCCGAGGTCACCAGCTCCGCCGGGCACGGCCGCATGAAACGCTCCAGGTAGAGCCGCTGCGAGAGCGTCAGGTGACGTCCGGGCTCTGGCAACAGCGGCACCGCCCGGTAGTGCGCGGTGAACGGCTCGCGATCGGGCGCGGCCGCGGCGAGCAGCCCGGGATGGGCGAGCGAGCCGAGGATCCGGGCGAGGGCGGCACGGTCGTAACGCGGTTCCACGGGACCTCCCGACTGCGTGGCGGCACGACGACACGACGTCGTGCCCGCACGCGATGTGCTGGCGCGGCGTCCGGCCCCCGTCCAGAATAGCGACGCCCGCCGTGCGGACCGACGAGTTCCCGCGACCCGGCCCGTCGGTACCGGTGACGTCGACGTGAGGAGTCAACCCGTGCGAATCGTGCGCGAGGGGATCGGATTCGGGGAATCGCTGCGCTGGCACGGCGGCCGCCCCTGGGTGGCCGACTGGGCCGCCGGGCAGGTGCTCGCGCTGGACGGCGCCGGCGGCGCCGAGGTGATCGCCGAGGTCCCCTCCTTCCCGCTCTGCTTCGACTTCCTGCCGGACGGCAGGCTGCTGCTGCTCGACTCGGCCGGGCGCCGGGTGCTGCGCCGCGAACCCGACGGCGCCCTGCACCCGCACGCCGACCTGGCCGAGTTCGGCGCCACCCCGTGGAACGAGATCGCGGTGGACGCGGCGGGCCGCGCCTACCTGAACAACATCGGATTCGACTTCCCCGGCGGCGAGTTCGCCCCCGGCTTCCTGGTCCTGGTCGAGACCGACGGCACCGCCCGCCGGGTGGCGGGCGACGTCGCCTTCCCGAACGGCATGGCGCTCCTGCCCGGCGGCGCGACGCTGATCCTGGCCGAGTCCTACGCCGAGCGGCTGACCGCGTTCGCCGTGCGCCCCGACGGCACGCTCGGCCCGGCGACCGAGTGGGCGGCCACCCCCGGCGACCACCCGGACGGCATCTGCGCCGACGCCGACGGGGCGATCTGGTACGCCGATGTCGGCACCGCGCGCTGCGTCCGGGTGCGCGCGGGCGGGGAGCGCTGCGGCACCGTGGAATTCGACCGCGGCGCCTTCTCCTGCACCCTGAGCCGGGGCCCGGATCCACAGCTCTACCTGGTCGGACAGGAGTGGGGCGGGGAATCGGAGGTGCCATCGGGGGTAGTGGCCGCGGTACCGGCCCCCGCGCCGGGCGCCGGGCGGCCGTAACCCGTTCGCGGGCAGCGGCGCCCGTTTCGGCGCCGCGCGGCCGGGTAACTGCCGAACGACCGCACCGCACGGATGAGAAGGCACCATGGCTATCAGCAATACCTCGACGGGGTCCGCGAGCCGGATCGCCCAGAACAGCACATTCGAGCACTTCGCCCGCGCCGGGTACGTGATGAGCGGGATCGTCCACCTGCTCGTCGGCTACATCGCGCTGCGCGTGGCCTTCGGCAGCGGCGGCACCGCCGACCAGTCCGGCGCGATGGCCCAGATCGCCGCCGCGCCCGGCGGCAAGTTCGTGCTCTGGTTCGCCGTGGTCGCCTTCGTGCTGATGGCGCTGTGGCGGCTGGCCGAGGCGGCCTTCGGCAGCGCCAACAAGCCGGACAAGAACAGCAAGGAGGGCGAGGCGTTCCGCCGGGTCAAGGCGCTCGCCACCGCCATCGTCTACGCCGGGCTCGCGCTGACCGCCTTCTCCTTCGCCAAGGGCGGCGGCAAGTCGAGCAGCGGCCAGAGCAAGGGCACCACGGCGAAGCTGATGGAGAGCACCGGCGGCAAGGCCCTGCTGATCATCGCGGCGCTGGTCGTGCTCGGCGTCGGCGCCTACTACGTGTACAAGGGCGTCACCAAGAAGTTCCTGGAGGACCTGGACACCAGCAGCCAGCTGGCCAAGCGCCTCGGCACCACCGGCTACATCGCCAAGGGTGTCGCCATCGCCGTCATCGGCGCGCTGATCGCCTGGGCCGTCTTCGACCACGACCCGAGCAAGGCGGCCGGCCTGGACGGCGCCTTCAAGACGCTCGGCGCCCAGCCCTTCGGCCAGGTGCTGCTGGTGCTCGCCGCGCTCGGCATCGCCGCCTACGGCCTGTTCAACTTCTTCCAGGCACGGCACGCGAAGATGTGACATACCGGTCCAGCCGGTCGGCCAGCTCGCGCGGACGGCTCAGCATCACCCCGTGACTTCCGTCGATTTCATCGGGGTCGATGCCGAGCCGTTCGCGCACGACCGTGCGCACGAACTCCGCCGGGAAGAAGCGGTCGTCCCGGCACAGCAGGAACCGGGTGGGCACATCGGGCCACGCCTCGAGCGGCACCGGGACGTCGCCGTCCTCCACCTGATCCCGCCCGCGCGCCAGCTCCTCGCTCGCCAGCTCGGCTGGCACGTCGTGCAGGAACGCGGCGACGACCTGCTCCTCGGTCTCCATCGGCAGCTCCGGGCCGAGCGCGTCGTACCCGGTCGCCGCCCACCACTCGTTCGGCGCCTCGCCCGGCGCCGGGATCATCGCGCTCACCAGGATCAACTGCTCCACCGGGCGCCGCGCCGCCAGCACCGGCGCCACCAGCCCGCCGTACGAGTGCGCCACCACGACCACCCGCTCCGCGTCGCCGAGCTCGGCGGCCAGGAAATCCGCGTACTCCGCGATCCCGCTCTGCGGATCCTCGATCGGCAGGTCCGGCGCGAGCACCTCGTACCCGCGCTCCGCCAGCAGCGGCGCGACCAGGTGCCAGTCCCAGCCGCTGGCTCCGCCGCCGTGGATCAGCAGGACGGTGATGGGGGAGTCGGTCATGCCGGGAAGCTTAGGCGCCCGCTGTCGGACCGCGATGGCAGGATTCCCGCCATGACCGCCTCGGGGGACGATGTCCGCGCCTACGCCCTTTCCCTGCCGGAGACCGCCGAGGACTTCCAGTGGCAGATGCCGATCTTCCGGGTCGGGCGCTCGCTCTTCCTGACGCTGCCCGACGACGAGACCTCAATGGCGGTGCGCTGCCCGATCATCGACCGGGACGAGCTGGTGGCGGCGGAGCCGGAGAAGTTCTGGATCGCCCCGCACGAGGCCGGGAACCCCTGGGTCCGGGTGCGGCTGGCGGCGCTGGACGACCGCGCGGAGCTGCGCGCCATCGTGCTCGACTCCTGGCGGCTGGCCGCGCCGAAGCGGTTGCTCGACACCTGAGCGACCGACCGGATCGCTCCCGATACTGGCAGTTCGCGCCGGGTTTGCTCGCCGGAAGCCACTCTGCCGGGGAGCGAGTTGTCCCGAGGACGTGGGGCGAGAATCGTCGGAGGCATGCAATTCGATGACTACGCCCAATTCCTGCCACCGGAGTACCGGGAGCGGGCCCGCGTCGCCCCGGCGTCGACGTGGTGGCAGTGGCGCGGGCGTCGGGTGCACATCGCGCGCGCGGAGTTACCGGAGGCGCGGCTGCGGGTGCTGGTACTGCACGGCGGCGGCGGGCACAGCGGCGCGCTCTGGCCGCTGGCCGCCGCGGTCGCGCCGGACGGCGTCGAGCTGCTCGCGGTGGATCTGCCGCTCTACGGCGCCACCGTCGAGCCGAATCCGCGCGCGGTGCGGTACGGCGACTGGATCGAGCTCGTCTGCGATCTGGTGCGCGCCGAGACCGCGCGCGACCCGCGGCCGCTGGTGCTCTTCGGGGCCAGCATGGGCGGGATGCTCGCCTACGAGGCGGCGACCCGCACCGGCGCGGCGGCGCACGTGCTCGCCACCTGCCTGCTCGACCCCGCCGACCCGGCCGCCCGGCGCGCGGCCGCCCGCACCCCGGCGGCGGCGCGGCTGGCGCCGGGGCTGGCCGCGCTGGAGCCGGTGCTCGGCGGGGTCATGGTGCCGATCCGGCTGCTCGGCGATCTCCGCGCCATGAGCGCGAACGCCGAGCTCACCCGGTTCTGCGCCCGCGACCCGCGCGGCGGTGGCGCCCGGGTGCCGCTCGGCTTCATGGCCAGCTTCCTGCGCTTCGAGCACACCGCCCCGGCCGGGTACACCGGCCCGCCGGTGACGCTCGTGCACCCCGCCGACGACGCCTGGACCCCGCCCGCGCTGAGCCTGCGGGTGCTGGAGCGGATCGCGGCGCCCACCGAGGCGATCATGCTCGAGGGGTGCGGGCACTTCCCGGTGGAGCGGCCGGGGCTCGACCGGCTCGCGGACGTCATGCTGCGGCTGCGCGACACCGTTCCGGTGGTGAGCCGCAGCACCAGCGAGACCAGCTGATCGGGCTGCGCGTCCACCGGCACGGCGCCGCCCGCTCGACCTGCCGATGCGCTCGGCCGCGGGCTAGCGTTCCAGCGTGCGCTCGGCGGTGCGCAGCACCAGCTCGAAACCGCTCCGCACGATCGGCGTCCAGACCCGGGTGAGCACCCCGGCCGCGATCGGCGTCGCCACCGCGAACTCCGAGCGCCAGCGCACCCGGGTGCCCTCCGGCACCTCCGCGCAGGTGATGCTCCCGGCCTCGTGCCGCAGCGGCGGCACCGCGCGGACGATCCGGTACTCCATGCGATACGGCGGCTCGTACCCGGTGACCAGCTCGGTGAGCGCCAGCGCCGCCGTCACCACCTGCCGCACCGCGCCGACGCCCTGCGGCACCGGTGTGCCGGGGGTGACCAGCCGGGCGCGCAGCACGCCGGGCACCGACCGGTAGTTCGCCGAGTCGGTGAGGAAGGCGAAGACCTCCGCGATCGGGGCCGCGATCACCCGCTCCACCTCGACCGTGCGCGCGGCGGTCATCGCGTGCCGATTCGGCGGGTGAGCGCGGTGTCCGGCGCAGGTGTCTCGGACACCGTGTGTATCGCACGCGACGCAGGCGCCCCGCCGTGCGCCGCGACCGGCGCGGACGCCGTCGGGATGCGGCCCGGATTCAGCAGAACAGCGACCTGCACCGCGGTGCTCCCTCCACTCGGAATGCGCTCGCAAGAATGCGAACCTCAGCTAACTTAGCCGCTTCCGCGCACCGGTGGGGGCGAAACTCGCGGCCCTGTTTCTCACCGATATGGACCACGGGGTCTTGGAATCAGCGGTAACATCGCCGACTGAATCGTGTGGTGTGCCCTGATCCGGGCCACCGGGAGCAGGGAGGTTCTCGTGGGCGTCGAGGTCAGGACCGAAGGGGTCACCAAATCGTTCGGCTCGCAGCGGATCTGGCAGGACGTCTCGCTGACGCTGCCGTCCGGCGAGGTCAGCGCGCTGCTCGGGCCGTCCGGGACGGGCAAGTCGGTGTTCCTCAAATCGCTGATCGGGCTGCTGCGCCCGGAGCGCGGCGCCATCTACATCGACGGCGTCGACATCACGACGTGCTCCAACAAGCAGCTCTACGACATTCGCAAGCTCTTCGGCGTGCTCTTCCAGGACGGCGCGCTCTTCGGCTCCATGACGCTCTTCGACAACGTGGCCTTCCCGCTGCGCGAGCACACCAAGAAGTCCGAGACCGAGATCAAACAGATCGTCATGGAGAAGCTGGAGCTGACCGGTCTGGTCGGGGCCGAGGGCAAGCTGCCCGGTGAGATCTCCGGCGGCATGCGCAAGCGCGCCGGGCTGGCTCGGGCGCTGGTGCTCGACCCGCAGATCATCCTGGTCGACGAGCCGGACTCCGGCCTGGACCCGGTGCGTACGTCGTACCTGTCGCAGCTGCTGATCGACATCAACGCCCAGATCGACGCGACGATTCTGATCGTCACGCACAACATCAACCTGGCGCGGACGGTTCCGGACAATATCGGCATGCTGTTCCGGCGGCAGCTGGTGATGTTCGGCCCGCGCGAGGTGCTGCTCACCTCCGACGAGCCGGTGGTCAAGCAGTTCCTCAACGGCCGGATCATCGGCCCGATCGGCATGTCCGAGGAGAAGGACGAGACCCAGATGGCCCGCGAGCAGGCCATGGTCGACGCCGGGCACCACCACGGTGGCGCCGAGGAGGTCGAGGGCATCGCCCCGCAGATGCGGGCCACCCCCGGCATGCCGGTGCGCCAGGGCATGCTGCGCCGCAGGCAGCGGGTTCAGGAGATCCTGCACACCCTGCCCCCGAACGCGCAGACCGCCATCCGCAACTCCTTCGAGGACGGCGAGCGCACCGAGGTCATCGAGCATTACGTGTAATTTTGGTCCGGCTCCGCCGGACGTGTTCGCGGCCCCGAGAAGTCTCGCCGCCGAGCGCTCGAGTCTCGCGGCTGCGCCGCCTGCGCTTTCGAGCACTCGGCGACGAGACGGGCCGCGAACCGGGCTCGTCGGGCTCGCCCGCTCGGGCGGCTTCAACGGGAAACGGGGTATGCCTGACGAGTAGGCCCCGCCGACAGGAGAAGACCATGAGCGCCGTGCGCACCGAGGACCGGACGATACCGGGGCGGCAGGGCGCGATACCGGTCCGCGACTACCTGCCCGCGGAGCCGCGCCCCGGTGCGGCGCCCCTGATCTGGCTGCACGGCGGCGGCTTCGTCACCGGCGACCTGGACACCCCCGAATCGCACCGGGTCGCGCTGCGGCTGGCCGCCGCGGGGCGGCTGGTGCGCGCCGTCGACTACCGGCTGGCGCCGCGGCCGTGGGGCAGGCGCTCCTCGAACACCCCGCCCGGGCACCACTACCCGGCCGGGCTGGACGACGTGCTCGACGCGAGCCGCGCGCTCGCCGCCGAGCACGGCCGCATCGTGCTCGGCGGCGCCAGCGCGGGCGCCTGCCTCGCGGTGACCGCGGCCCAGCGGCTACCGGGAACGGCGGGGCTGCTGCTCTGCTACGGCCTCTACCACGCCGAACTCCCCGCGCTGCCGGTCTCGGTGCGCAGGCGGACCCGGGGGCTGGCCGGGTACCGGCAGTTCACCCCGGCGGCGGTGTACAAGATGAACGTCAACTACGTGGGCCGCGAGGAGCTGCTCGCCGGCGGCGCCTTCCCCGGCGGCACCGACCTCACCGGGCTCCCGCCCACCCTCATGCTCGACGCCGACTTCGACACGCTGCGCGCCTCCGGCGAGACCTTCGCCGCGGAGCTCGACGCCGCCGGGGTCCCGGTGGCGCACGCCGTCGTCCCGCACTCCTGGCACGGCTACCTGAACCGGCACCGCCTCAATGCCTTCCGCTTCGCCCTCACCGCCATGAACGGCTGGCTCGGCAAGCGCGACGCCGCGATCGCCCGCACCCCCTGACCGGCCCGGCCCGCCCCGGACAGCCTCGGCTGCCCGGGGCGGAAGCCGGCTCAGCCCAGTTCCGCGGCCCGCGCCCAGACCCGGTGCTCGGGCAGCGCGGCGGCGAGCACCTCGAACCCGGCGGTGAGCCCGCCCGCCGCGTCGACACCGGCCGAACCGCTGTCGATCCCGGCGCGGGCGAGCGCCTCGGCACCGCGCTCGGTGTAGGCGATGCCCTTGAGGTGCCGGTGCGCCTCCTGCAGCAGCACCACGAGCTTGGGGTACGGGGGCGCCGCGGCGATCAGCAGGGCGTCGAACTCGACGGAGCGCGCGGTGTCCAGCGTGCGGGAGATCGGCACCGGGCCGAACTCGCCGCCGTGCGGGCCGATCACCAGCGGCGTCACCCCGGCCGCGAAGGCCGCCGCGACGGCGTCGGCCAGCTCGCCGGTGTCGGTGCCGTCGTCGGCGACGATCCCGACCAGCCGCCCGTCCACCGGCCACTCCGCGCCGAGCTGGGAGAGCGCGGGCGACGGCGTGACCTCGGCGAGCTCCGGCGCCGCGCCGTCCAGCGCGAGCCCGAGGTTGCCCGCGACGGTGCTCGCCAGCCCCTCGTCGATCTGCCGCAGCACCCCGAGCGTGCGCTGCTTGATCGCCTTCTCGTACACCTTGCCCAGCTCGAACGAGTACGCCTCGGCCACGTGCGCCTGCTCCACCGGGGTGAGGCTGGCGTAGAAGATCCGGGCTCCGCTGAAGTGGTCGTCGAAGCTCGCGGGCGACTCCCGCACCTTGGTCCCGGCCACCATCTCCGGGAACTCGATCAGCGTCTCGGCCGGGTTCGCGAGGAACGGGCAGCCGCCGTCCAGGCTGTTCGGCCGGTACGGCGCGACCCCGGTGTGCACGGCGGTCTGGTGCATGCCGTCGCGCAGCATGTCGTTGATCGGCGCGTGCGGCCGGTTGATCGGTAGCTGCGCGAAGTTCGGCCCGCCGAGCCGGGTGATCTGGGTGTCGATGTAGGAGAAGAGCCTGCCCTGCAGCAGCGGGTCGTTGGTGACGTCGATGCCGCGCACCAGGTGCCCGGGGTGGAAGGCCACCTGCTCGGTCTCGGCGAAGTAGTTGCGCGGGTTGGCGTTCAGCGTCATGGTGCCGACGATCCGCACCGGCGCCAGCTCCTCCGGCACGATCTTGGTGGGGTCGAGCAGGTCGAAGCCCTCGAAGGTCTGCTCCTCGGTGTCCGGGAAGACCTGCACCCCCAGATCCCACTCCGGGAAGGCGCCCGCCTCGATGGCGTCGCCCAGGTCGCGGCGGTGGAAGTCGGGGTCGACGCCGGCGGCGATCTGCGCCTCCTCCCAGAGCAGCGAGTGCACCCCGAGCCGCGGCTTCCAGTGGAACTTCACCAGCGCCGAGCGGCCGTCGGCGTCGATCAGCCGGAAGGTGTGCACGCCGAACCCCTCCATGGTCCGGTAGGAGCGCGGGATGCCGCGGTCGGACATGTTCCACAGGGTGTGCGCGGTGGCCTCGGTGTGCAGCGAGACGAAGTCCCAGAAGGTGTCGTGCGCGCTCTGCGCCTGCGGGATCTCCCGGTCCGGGTGCGGTTTGGCGGCGTGCACGATGTCCGGGAACTTGATCGCGTCCTGGATGAAGAAGACCGGGATATTGTTCCCGACCAGGTCCCACACGCCGTCGGCGGTGTAGAACTTGGTGGCGAAGCCGCGGGTGTCGCGCACCGTGTCGGCCGAGCCGCGCGAGCCGAGCACGGTGGAGAAGCGCACGAAGACCGGGGTCTCCTCGCCCTTCTCGAACAGTTTCGCGCAGGAGATCTCGGTGGCCGCGCCGTTGCCGACGAAGACGCCGTGCGCGGCGGCGCCGCGGGCGTGCACCGCCCGCTCCGGGATCCGCTCGTGGTCGAAGTGCGTGATCTTCTCGCGCAGGTGGTGGTCCTGCAGCAGCACCGGGCCGCGCGGTCCCGCCTTGAGCGAGTGGTCGGTGTCGCGCAGCCGGGCGCCCTGCGCGGTGGTGAGCGCGGCGCCCTGCTGGTTCCGCGTGCCCGGCTCGGCGCCGGTGGGGGAGACCGGGGCGGGGCCGCGCTGGTCGGCCTTGGGCGGCAGCGGCTCGCGCGGGGTGGTCGGCTCGTCGAGCGGGGCGGGTTCGGTGCCCGGTACACCGGGCGGCTGCGGGGTTTCCGGCATGGCGGAGGGACCTCCTCGATCGGGGCTGACGGGGCGAGGCCGTGCTACCCGGCGCCCCGGGCGCGAAACGCCGCCCCGGTCAGCCCCGCTGATGCACCGTCAGCAGCACGTGGTCGAAGACCGTGCGCAGCCGGGCAGGCACCTCGACGCCGTCGGCCACCGCCGCGCAGAGCTGTTCGGCGAAGCGGGAGAGCTCCAGGCCGCGCTCGGCGGCGCGGGCGCGCAGCAGCGCGTCCGCGCGCCGCGCCGGAATGCCGTAGACCACCATGAGCATCCCGGCGGCCCGCTCGATCGGGCCGCGCAGCCGGGCGTGATCCGGCAGCGCGTCGTCGATCAGCGCCCGGTGCTGGGCCGCCACCGGGCCGGTGAGGTCGACGTAGAAGCCGGTGAGCCCGGCCGGGCCCGGGTCGGCGACCACGATCACCACGCGGGCGTTGCCCCTGGCGTCGGTGAGCCGCTGCCGCAGGCAGAACCCCTCGCCGCTGCCGACGGCGGCGCGGAAGAGCGCGCGATCGTCCGGGTGCTGGTGCGCGGCGAGGAGTTCGGCGGTCGGCACCACCTCGCCGAGCTCGTAGCCGTGCATGGCCGCGGTCTCCGCGGACCAGTGCCAGCGGTGCTCGGCGGCCCGGTGGCCGAAGGTGCCGGTGCGCAGCGCGGCCGGGGATCGCCTGCTTCTCATGCGGCCGGATCGGCGGGGGAGTTGGTCATGGCCGTTTCAGTATCGTGCAGTTGCCGCGCCGCGCGCTATCCGGGGCGGCGCCGCCGCTGGTGTGCCGCCCGCGCCCCGGCGTGCGCGGTCCGGAGCAGCTCCGGCAGCGCGGGAGCGGTTCGCGCGCCGGGGTTCACCACCGCGAGCCAGCCCGCCCCGGCGTAGAGCGGGTGCGCGAAGAGGGTGTCGGTGGCGGCCGGGTCGGCGGCGGGCACCCCGGCGCGCGGCGGGTGCCCGGTATGCGCGGCGAACGCCGTGGCGCCCGCGGCGATATTGAGCCGGAAGCGGCTCGCGCCGAGCCGCGATCCGGCGTCGCCGGGGTAGTCCTTGGTCACGATGGTCGCGAAGGGCTGCGCGCGCGGCAGCACGCCGTCCGGGGCGTAGAAGAAGAAGGTGTCGCCCCAGGCGACCTCGGGCACGCCGGAGTCGCCCGGGCCGGGGCGCTGCGCGAGCACCCCGTCGAGGCCGGAGACAAGGCGGATGATCTCGTCGATGTCCACGCCTTCGAGCATTACATTCGAGTGCTTGTGGAGACTTCCGACCGCACGACCGTGGCATCGGCCCGCCCAGCCCTCCACTACGGCACCGCGCAGCTCGCCCGCCGCGCCGGGTGCTCGGTGCAGCACGTGCGCGACCTGGAGCGCGCCGGGGTGCTCCCGCCCGCCCGGCGCGCCGCCAACGGCTACCGCCGCTACGACGACCTCCACCTGCGGTGCCTCCTCGCCTACCGCGCGCTGGCCACCGCGCTCGGCCCGGTGCCGGCCAAGGAGCTGCTGCGCGCCCTGCACCGCGACCCCGCGGACGCCGTGCTCGCCCGCCTCGACGCCGCGCACGCCGGGCTGCACCGGGAACGCGCCGAGCTCGCCGCGGCGACCGCCGCGGCCGCCGCCGTCGCGGCCGAGCCGATCCCCGACCCGCGCCCGGCCGACGCCATGGGCATCGCCGAGCTCGCGGCGGCGCTCGGCATCCGGGCATCGGCGCTGCGGCACTGGGAGGCCGAGGGGCTCATCCGCCCCGGCCGGGGCCGCGGCGGCGCCCGCCGCTACACCCCGGCCCAGGTGCGCGATGCCAGGATCGTGCACCAGCTGCGCGCCGCCGGACACCGGATCGGCGCCGTGCGCGCGGTGCTGGGCGGGCTGCCGCGCGGCGACACCGCCGCCGTCGCCGCCGCGCTGACCGCCCGCGAGCAGGCCATCGCCGCCCGGTCGCGGGCGCTGCTGAGCGCGGCCGCCGCGCTCGCCCCGCTGTGCGGAGCATGACGGATCTCTCACCGCCGATCGGCGCCGGGCCAGGCATGCTCGATAGGGCGGCGATCGTCGAGTGAAGGGTGCTCCATGTCCGCGCTTTCCCACGGTGGGGGACGGCCCGTCCGGTTCGGGTGGATGCGGCCGTGGCATCCGAGCCCGCTGCTGCGCCCGCTGGACCGCGCCGAGGCGGTGCTCCGGCTGGTCGTGGTGGCCGCCGTGCTGCTCACCGTCCCGCTGGCCTGGAGCCTCGGCACCGAGGTGGCCGCCGCCGACGCGGCACGCATCCGGATCGAGCGGGAGACCAGGACCGCGGTGCAGGCCACCGTGGTGACCGAGCCCGCCGAGGTGGCGCCCTACACCGTCCGGGCCACCGTGCGCTGGGACGAGAGCGGCCGCTCCGGCACCGCCGAGGCCGCGGTGCCGCGGGCCGCGTCGGCGGGCGACCGGGTCACGCTCTGGCTCGACCCCGCGAACCGGCCGGTGCTCGCGCCGCGCAGCCCGGACGCCGCCCCGATCGGCGGGATCGGCACCGGCGTGCTGGTGCTCTCCGCCGCCGCCGGGCTCGGCTGGCTGCTGGTGCGGGCGGTCGCGCTGCTCCTCGACCGGCACCGCTACGCCGCCTGGGGCGCGGCCTGGGAGCGCAGCGCCCCGCGCCGCTACCGCGACCCGCCCGCCGCGGTGTAGCGCAGCGCTGCCTTCGCTACCGCGACCCGCTCGCCGGGGTGTAGCGCAGCCCCCAGCTGCGCTCGGCGCGCGCGCCCGGCGCCAGCCAGACCAGGCCGCGGCCGGAGTTCAGCGCGTCCGGCGGCGCGGTCATCGGCTCCACCGCCACCGCGAGCCCGCGCACCCCGTCGCGCGGGAAGATCCGCGGCGTGAAGACCTGCGCGTAGCCCCAGTCCGGGCCCTGCAGCAGCTCGACGGCGGCGCCGTCCGGCGCGGTCAGCCGGGCCGCGGCGCCGTCCACCGGCCGCACCGCGCCGAAGGCGGTGTCCAGGTCGAGCTCCCCGACCCGCACGCCGCCGCGCAGGTCGAACGGCGTGCCCGCCACCGGGTGCTCGGCCACCGGGTTCATCCGGTCGTCTGCCTCGAACCGGGTGCCCGCGTGCAGCGTGAGCGCCAGCTCCTCGATCGGGTGCGCGCCGACCCGCAGGTAGGGGTGCGCGCCGACCGCCCACGGGGCCGTGCGCTCGGAGCGGTTCAGCACGCCGTGCGTCACCGCGAGGCCGTCCGGGCGCAGCGCGTACCGCACCCGGGTGTCGAGCAGGAAGGGCCAGCCGTGCTGCGGCGGGATCAGCGCACCGAGCGTCACCGCGTCGGCGGTGCGCTCGAGCACGGTGTAGTCGGTATTGCGCAGCAGGCCGTGGATGGCATTGCCGCGGGCCGGTTCGGTGAGGTCGAGCTGCTGGACGGCGCCGTCCAGGGTCCAGCGGCCGTCGCGCACCCGGTTCGGCCACGGCACCAGCACCAGGCCGCAGCCCTGCGGCGGCGGCGCGGTGGCGGGCACCGGCTCGGTGACGGCGGTGCCGTCGACGGTCAGCGAGCGGAGGACCGCGGCCACGGTGCCGATCTCGGCGCGCACCCCGCCCGACTCCAGCGCGATCGCCACTCCGGTGGCGGTGATAGCGGATTCGAGCACGTCGTGAGCCTACGGGGAGAATCCCTGGCTATCGTGGGGCGGTGGCATCCGGAATCGTCAAGCGGCAGGCGCGGCTCGCCGACGGCCGCGAGCTGATCTACTTCGACGACGCCGACACCCGGCTCGGCCCGGAGCGCCGGATCGACGCCAGGACGCTGGAGCCGCGACCCGGCACCGCCGCCATGCGGCTCGACGTGCTCACCGGGGAGTGGATCTCGATCGCCGCGGCCAGGCAGAACCGGGTGGTCCTGCCGCCGTCGGACCGCGACCCGCTCGCCCCGCAGACCCCGCTCAACCCCTCCGAGATCCCCGACGTCTACGACGTGGCCGTCTTCGAGAACCGCTCACCCGCCTTCGGCCCCGCGCTGCCCCCGCTGGCCACCGGCGCGCCCACCGGCCTGGCCGACCTCGCCGAGCTCGGCTTCGGCCGGGAACTCGCCGCCGTCGGCCGCTGCGAGGTGGTGTGCTTCAGCCCGGAGCAGCAGGGCTCGCTCGGCACGCTCGGCACCAGCCGGGTGCGCACCGTGATCGAGGCGTGGGCCGACCGCACCGCCGAGCTCTCCGCGCTCCCCGGCATCCAGCAGGTCTTCCCGTTCGAGAACCGCGGCGAGGCCATCGGGGTGACGCTGCACCACCCGCACGGCCAGATCTACGCCTACCCCTTCGTCACCCCGCGCACCGCCCGGCTGCTCGACACCGCCGAGCGGCTCGGCCCCGGCTTCTTCGGCGAGCTCCTCGACTTCGAGCGCTCCGGGCCGCGGGTGGTGTTCACCGGCGAGCACTGGACCGCCTTCGTCCCCTTCGCGGCGCGCTGGCCCATCGAGGTGCACCTGCTGCCGCACCGGCACGTCCCCGATTTCGCCGGCACCGACGCCGCCGAGCGCACCGAGCTGGCGGTGCTGCTGCCGCGGCTGCTGCGCGGCATCGACGCGCTCTACGGCACCCCGACGCCCTACATCGCCGCCTGGCACCAGGCGCCGGTCCGGGTCGGCCGGGACGCGCTGCGGCTGCACCTGCAGCTCACCTCGCCGCGCCGCGGCGTGGACAAGCTCAAGTACCCGGCGGGATCGGAGGCGGCCATGGGGGCCTGGATCGGCGACATCCCGCCGGAGACCGCGGCGGCCCGGATCCGCGCGGCGCTGGCATGAGCGCCCGCGCGCTGTTCCGCGAGCTGACCGGGGGCGATGCCGCCGGGGTGTGGTCGGCGCCCGGCCGGGTCAACCTCATCGGCGAGCACACCGACTACAACGAGGGCTTCGTGCTCCCGTTCGCCATCGACCGGCGCACCGAGGTCGCGGCCGCGCCGCGCGCCGACGGGGTGCTGCGGGTGGTGAGCACCTTCGGCGCCGGGGCGGTCGAGCTGCCGGTGGCCGGGCTGGCGCGCGCGCACGCCGGCGGCGAGCTGCGCGGCTGGTCCGCCTACCCGCTCGGCGTCGCCTGGGCGCTCGGCGAATTCGGCGCCGACCTGGCCGCGCTGCCCGGCGCCGACCTCGCCATCGACTCCACCGTCCCGGTCGGCGCCGGGCTCTCCTCCTCGGCGGCGATCGAGAGCGCGGTGGCGCTGGCGCTGACCGAGCTGTGGGGGCTCGAGCTCTCCCGGGAGACGCTCGCGAAGGTGGGGCAGCGCGCCGAGAACGACGCCGTCGGCGCCCCCACCGGCATCATGGACCAGTCCGCCGCGCTGCTCGGAGAGCTCGACGCCGCCGTCTTCCTGGACTGCCGCTCGCTCGCCGCCGAGGTGGTGCCGCTCGGCTTCGCCGAGGCCGGGCTGGTGCTGCGCGTCATCGACACCGGGGTCAGGCACGAGCACGCCACCGGCGGCTACCGCGAGCGCCGGGCCTCCTGCGAGGCGGGCGCCGCCGCGCTCGGCGTCCGCGCGCTGCGCGATCTCGAGGTCGCCGACCTCGATCGGGCGCGGGAGCTGCTCGACGACGTCACCTTCCGCCGGGTGAAGCACGTGGTGACCGAGGACCAGCGGGTGCTCGACACCGTGCGCACCCTGCGCGCCGAGGGCGCCGCCGCCATCGGCCCGCTGCTGGACGCCTCGCACGTCTCCATGCGCGACGACTTCGAGATCTCGGTCCCCGAGCTGGACGTCGCGGTGGCAGCGGCGCGCGCCGCGGGCGCGGTGGGGGCGCGCATGACCGGCGGCGGATTCGGTGGCGCCGCCATCGCCCTCGCCCCGGCGGATGCCGTGCCCGCCCTCTCCGCCGAGATCGAGAAGGCTTTCGCGGCGCGGGGTTTCGCGCCCCCGACGCAGTTCACCGTCGTCCCCTCGGACGGGGCGCGCCGGGACTCCTAGTCCAGTTTTCGCCGGGGCGCGGGAACCCCGGCGGGCGCGGCCCGGCGCAGCACCGCGCCCCCGGCGACCCCGGCCACGATCAGCCCGATCCCGGCCGCCGCCTGCGTGCCGTCGGTGATCAGCCCGGCCACGCCGACGCCGATCAGGTAGGGCGGGAACCAGTCCAGCAGCCGGGCCACCGGCCGAGGCGGGTCGGTGGGCTCGCCCGCCGCCTGCGCCGCCCGGTTCGGCGCGTACTCCGGGTACCACTCGGTGAAGGCGATGGCGAAGAGCGTGCTGCCGATCTGCAGCACCCAGCCGGTCCAGAAGTCGTCCGGGTCGTGCAGCACCCCGTCGGCGAGGAAGCCGAGCAGCGCGTTCACCCCGAAGGCGGCGGCCCACACCCCGGTGATCGCGTAGTTCACCCGCAGGAAGAGCGGCGACTCCCAGTACTCGCGCGGCGTCTGCTCGCGCGCGTACTGCAGCGTGAACGGCACCCGCCCGAGCAGCGAGCCGAGCGCGAAGAGCGCCAGCGCGATATTCGAGATCTCCCCGGCCCAGAGCGCCAGCCACTCGATGGCGCCGGGCGAGGCCAGGATCCCGATCACCGCCAGCGTCCCGAAGAAGGCCAGGTCGAACAGCTCCAGCAACTTCACCGAGGTGCGGCGCCGCCGCCCGGCCACGAAGACCAGCAGCGCGAATCCGAACGCCGCCGCCACCGCCTCCTCGAAGCGGCCGGGGCCGTTGAACAGCGACATCACGATCCACGGCGCCAGCCCGGCCAGCGGGGATTCCACGAAGCGGTCGAGCAGCCCGGAGCTGTGCGGACGGTCCACGGCACCCTCCTCGACGAGTCGGGATCTCAGCGTAGACCCGGACTCGGCGAATATCCGGCAATCAGCGCCGCGGCGTCGAGGTGCTCCACAGCGCGAGTCCGATCAGCACCGGCTGGAAGAACAGCCGGATCAGCCGCTTCCGGTCGGTGTCCAGGCCGAAGCCGTCCCGCTTGTTCGTGTACTGGGCGAAATTGCCCGGGAAGACCGCGACGAAGAACAGCGCCAGCAGCTTGCCGAAGCGCGCCCGGTCCCGCGAACTCACGGCGAGCAGCGTGCCGAGCGTGAGCTCCACCCCGCCGGAGGCCATCACCACCCCGTCCTCGTCCAGCGGCGTCCAGCTGGGCACCTGGGCGCGGAAGGTCTCCCGGCCCCAGAAGAGGTGGCTGAGCCCGGCGAAGACCATGCCACCGGCCAGCCCGTACCGGACGACGTCGCGCGCGGTCGTAGAAGAGTCCATGGTGCGACGGCTACCCCGTGCCGCCGGGGCCAACCCGTGGCGTCCGCCGCCGGTTTCCGGCCGCCGAAACCGGACACCCCGCCCAGGGAACACCCGAACCGAGAGGAGCAGGCGCATGCCGGACGAGGACACCATCGCCCAGCTGAACCAGGACATCACCACCGCGGACAACCTCGGTGACACCGCCACCGTGGAGCGGCTGAAGGGTGAACTGGAGAAGGCGAAGCAGGCCGCGGCCACCGGGGACGCGAACCTGGAGTGAGCGCGCGCGGCGGAGCCGGACCGGCTCCGCCGCACCCGGCAACCCCTGGGCTAGGTTCGGTGGCGGACCGTCTGAGAGGGGAACCCCATGCCGGATTACGAGAACCACGCGGGCACCCGCCCCGCCGCCTGGTACGAGGACGCCGCCGCGGGCGCGGACTCGCCCTACGCGGGCCGCCCGGAGCCGGTGCGCGAGCATCGCTACGCCACCCTCACCTACGAGGTCACCGGCCGCATCGCGCGCATCACCTTCGACCGCCCCGAGCACGGCAACGCCATCACCCCGGACACCCCGCTCGACCTGGCGCACGCCGTCGAGCGCGCCGACCTGGACCCGGCGGTGCACGTCATCCTGGTCTCCGGCCGGGGCAAGGGCTTCTGCGGCGGCTACGACCTGTCGCTCTTCGCCGAGCAGTCCGGCACCCCCGGCGACCCGGACTCCACCCTCGGCACCGCGCTCGACCCGATGGTGCAGGCGCGCAACCACAACCCCTGGGGCACCTGGGACCCGGTGCTCGACTACCAGATGATGAGCCGCTTCAACCGCGGCTTCGCCAGCCTGCTGCACGCCAACAAGCCGACCGTCGCGAAGCTGCACGGCTTCGCCATCGCGGGCGGCACCGATATCGCGCTCTACGCCGACCAGATCGTCTGCGCCGACGACACCCGCATCGGCTACCCGCCCACCCGGGTCTGGGGCATCCCCGCCGCGGGCATGTGGGCGCACCGCCTCGGCGACCAGCGCGCCAAGCGGCTGCTCTTCACCGGTGACTCGCTCACCGGCGCGCAGGCCGCCGAGTGGGGGCTCGCCGTGGAATCCTGGCCCGCCGCCGAACTCGACGCCCGCACCGAGGATTTCGTCGCCCGGATCGCCCGCATGCCGCTGAACCAGCTGGTCATGGCGAAGCTCGCGCTCACCAGTTCGCTGCTCGCGCAGGGCGTCGCGAACTCCGGCATGGTCAGCACCGTCTTCGACGGCATCTCCCGGCACACCCGCGAGGGGTACGCCTTCCAGCTGCGCGCCGCCACCGCCGGGTTCCGCGAGGCCGTGCGGGAGCGGGACGAGCCGTTCGGCGACTGGAAGGGGAGCCGGAAGGACTGACCCGGCCCCGAGCGGCTCACCGCTCCGCAATCCCCTCCGCGCGAGCGAAACTCGCCTCCTCGGGGCTGACAAGGCCGAGCAGCGCCAGCGGGCGCTGGGTGACGGTATTGGTCAGGTAGGTCATGACGATGGCCCAGCGATTGACCGCGCGCGGCACCGCGAGGGTGTGGTAGGCGCGGGTCACCGCCTTGGCGAGCAGCCCGGAGAGCGGGATGCCGAGCGGGTTGGCGACGGCGAAGCGCGGGCCGAGATCGACGACCAGCCCGAGGTCGCGGTGCCGGTACGGCGCGAAGGTGCCGATGCCGAGGCTGGCGGCGACATTGCGGGCCAGCGTCTTCCCCTGCCGGGAGGCGTGCTGGGCGGTGGGCGGGGTGATCTCGCCCGGCTTGGTGAGGTCGGGCACGGCGGCGGCGTCGCCACCGGCGAAGACCGACGGGTGGCCGGGCACCCGCAGCTCGGCGTCGACCACCAGCCTGCCGCGCTCCAGCGGCAGCCCGAGCGTCTCCAGCACGGGGGCGCCGGTCACGCCGGTCACCCAGGCGACGGTGTGCGTCGGCACCTCGGTGCCGTCGGTGAGCACCACCCGGTCAGCGGTGAGTTCGCGCAGCGAGGTCTCCAGCCGGATCTCGATGCCGCGGCCGCGCAGCTCGTGCAGCACCTTCTCGCCGAGCGCGGCGCCGACCTCCGGCATGACCTGCTTCGCGGTGTCGAGCAGCAGGAAGCGGAGCTCCGCGCGGTCGATGCCGCGGCGCCGCGCGTAGTCGTCGGCGAGCGCGCGGAGCTGGGCGATCAGCTCGGTGCCGGCGTAGGAGGCGCCGACCACGACGACGGTGCGGCGGGCCCTGCGCACCGCCTCGTCCTCCTCCCGGTCGGCCAGCTCCAGCTGCCGCAGCAGCTGTTCGCGCAGGTAGAGCGCCTCGGCCACGGTCTTGAGGCCGCGGGCGTGCTCGTGCAGCCCCGGCACGTCGAAGAGCCGGGTCACCGAGCCGGGGGTGAGGACGAGGCGGTCCCAGGAGAGCGTGCGCGGCGGGTGGTGCTCGCTGGTGACGGTGATGGTGCGGGCCGCCAGATCGACCGCTTCCGCGCTCGCCACCACCAAGGTGACCTTCGGTACCGCGTCGGCCAGCGGAATCGCCACGAAGCGGGGGTCGATCAGCCCGCCCGCCACATCCGGCAGCAGCGGCGTGTAGAGCATGTAGTCCTGCGGGGTCACCAGCACGATCTCGATATCGCGGCCCGACTTCGCGACCCGCCCGCACAGCTCGCTCGCACAGGTGAACCCGGCGAATCCGCTGCCGACGACGACGATCCGTTCACGGGCGCTGGTCTCGGGCACGGCGCACCCCTCCTTCGGTTCGGTTACCGCGGGCGTTTCCCGGTTGCGGCCGCCGAAACTCAGGCGGCCAGCCCGATGGCGAGGATCACGATGCCGAGCAGCGGCGCGACCAGCTGGATCAGCGCGGGCCGCAGCTTGCCCGGGTCGGAGAGCAGCAGCACCAGCCCGGCCGCGACCATGCTGCCCGCGCCGGCGAAGACCAGTGTGGCGCCGACCGTCCGGTGGTCGAGCGCGACGGCGACGATCCCGGCCGCGACCAGGATCGCCAGGAAGAGGTTGTAGAAGCCCTGGTTGAAGGCGAGCGGCTTGGTGATCTCCGCGTCCTGGGCATTCACCCCGAAGATGGCCCGCGTGCGCGGCGCGGTCCAGGCCAGCGACTCCAGCTGGAAGATGTAGACGTGGATCGCCGCGGCGATTCCGGCCAGGACGAGTCCGGCGACGATCATGGGGTTGGCCTCCGTGGATTCTGGGTGCGGAGACCCAGTATGGGCGCGTCCGGGCCGGAGTTGCGGCAGGGCACTCCGGGTCGGGCTCGCGCCGGGCCGTCGGCCTCGCGCGCGCCCGGGCCCACCGCACCCGCGCCGATCAGCGCAGCGCGGCCGCGATCCGGCGCCACTCCTCGCGGGGGAGGGCGCGCTGGTCGGCGCGGAGCACCTGGACGCAGACGTGGTCGGCCCCGGCTTCGCGGTGCTCGGCGATCCGGCGCAGCACGGCTTCTTCGTCGCCCCAGGCGATGACGGCGTCGAAGAGCCGGTCGCTGACGGTGGCGATGTCCTCCGCGGTGAAGCCGGAGCGCAGCAGGTTGTTGGCGTAGTTCGGCATGGAGAGGTAGCCGCGCAGCCAGGGGGTGCCGATCTCGCGCGCCTCGGCGGCATCGGTGGTGAGGACGACGGTCTGCTCCGGGGCCAGCAGCGGGCCGGCGCCGAGTACCTCGCGCGCGGTGCGGGTGTGCTCGGGCAGCACCAGGTAGGGGTGCGCGCCGCGGGTGCGCTCGGCGGCCAGGGTGAGCATCTTCGGGCCGAGCGCGGCCAGCACCCTTCGGTCGGCGGGGACCGGGCGCTCGGCGGCGTCGAGGCCGTCCAGGAAGGCCGTGGTCGCGGCGAGCGGCTTGCGGTAGCGGCCGGGGGAATTCGCGTCGATGAGCGGTGCGTGGCTCACCCCGATGCCGAGCAGGAAGCGGTCACCGTAGCTCTCCGCGAGCCGGTGGTAGGCGGCGGCCACGTCGGCGGGCTCGTGCATCCAGAGGTTGAGGATGCCGGTGGCGATCACCGTCGTCGAGGTGGCGCGCAGCAGATTCTCCACCGCGTCCAGGACCGGGCCGCCGACATCCGGGATCCAGAGCGCGGTGAAACCCGCCTCCTCCAGCTCGGCCGCGGCCTCCGCCGCCGCGACCTGGTCGCCGTAGCGCAGCGGGGAGCTCCAAATTCCGACACCTGAGAGATTCACGGCCGCCATCTTTCACACTGTTCGGTCTGCTCGCCACCCGCGCCGGTCAGGGCGGGGTGGTCGTGGTGGAGGACGGGGTGGTCGTCGGGGGGAGTTCGCGGGGCGCCGGGGGCGGGGTGGTGGTCGTCGTGGTGGGGGCGGGGGCCGGTGGTTCCGATGCGGGAGTCGTCGTGGTGGTGACCGCGGCCGGGGGCGGAGCCGTGCTCGGAGCGGTGGTGGTGGCCGGGGCGCTCGTCGGCGCGGTGGCCGAGGTGGTGGTGGCGGTGGTCGTGGTGCCGCTCGCCGGGGCGGACTGCGCCCGCAGCCCCGCGACCGGGCAGGCCACCGCGGTCGTGGTGACGGTCAGGTTCTGCTGCGCGAACTCGGTCGAGGTGGCGGTACCGGAGAGCGTGCGGATCTCGGCGACGGCGGCGTCACCGGTGCGCTGGGTGAGGTCGAGGTCGGCGACGGCGATCGTGCTCGTGACGCTCTGCCCGGCCTGCGCCGGGACGGTGGTCACCTGCCGGGTCAGCATGATGTTGCGGCTGGTGCCATCGCGCACGATCAGCTGGTAGGTGTAGGGGGAGCCGAGGTGCGGCCAGGTGAGGGTGGCCCGGGGAGCCGCGGTGGTACAGGCGACCGAGGCGGGGCCGGGCACATAGGCGGGGGCGCCGTTCTGCTCGCCGCGGAGCACCCCGCAGTCCAGGTCCTCGGGCGACACCAGCGCACCGAGGATGTTCTGCACCACGCCGATTCCGCGCCACGCGGTGCTCGCCGCACCCGACGACGTGGGCGGGCCGGGCAGCACGGTGTGCACCTCGAGGTCGTACTGCCAGGCCACCAGCCGGCCGGGCAGCCCGGCGCCGGTGATCACGAAGGACACCGTGCCGCCCGCTGTGGCCGGGACGGTGGTCACCTCCCAGGTGCGCCAGACGGTGCCACTCAGGTCGCGGAGTACCAGCCGGTAGCGGTAGGGGGCGCCGAGGTGCCGCCAGGTCAGCGTGACCGGGTCGGGGCCGGTGGCGCTCTGCTTGCTGCAGGTGACGTAGGCCCCGTTGCCGAATGTCTGATTGATCCGCGGCACGAACTCGGTGCGCGAGGTGAACGCCCCGCTGTTCGCCGCCGCGGCGTCGGTCGTCGCGGCCTGCGCCTCCGGCGCACCGGCCAGCCCGGTGGCGGTCACCAGCGCCGCCACCACGAGCAGCGGCGCCGCCGCGTGCTTCCCGCCTCCGCCGGGGGCGGGGCGGACCGGGCGGGGCAGGAAGGCGATGGCGAGGAGCAACCCGGCGAAGGCGCCGCCGAGGAAGACCGCGGGCGGGCTGGCCAGCCAGGCCACCGCGTACCCGAGCTTCTCGACGTGCACGAAGACCCGCTCGGCCTCGGTCACGGTGTAGGGCTGGGCGTCCTCGGACTCGTTGGCGTCGCCCTTCATCCGGAAGGTCGCGCTGTTGCCGGTGATCGAGTCCACCGCCACCACCCGGTGCGTGAGCCGCTCGCCCGCCGCATTGCGCACCGACACCACATCGCCGGGCTCGATCCCGGTCGCGTCGACGGTGCGCACCAGCGCCACCGCCCCCGGCCCGATCTCCGGCTCCATCGACCCCGACCGGAACAGCAGGGGTTTGATCCCGAACAGCAGCGCCGCCGCGGCGGCGATCAGACAGAACGTCCCCGCCACCGCCCCGATCGTCAGCGCGATCTGCGCCGGAGTCCGCAACTCGGGTCGCCCGTGCTTCCCGGACGCCCCGGGAGCCCCGTCCGGCGCTCCCGGCCCGCCCCCGTACCCGTTCGACGACCCCACCGGCTCCCCGGACCCCGCCCGCTCCCCGGGCGCATCCGGGAGACCCCTGTTCCGCTGCCACGGCGGCGCCCCGTTCACGATTGCCCCACCGCGGTCGCGCTGAACGCGAACCGCACCGCCGCCACCGACTGGTTCTGCACCGCGACCGGCGCCCCGGTCGTCAGCTGCGCCACCACGCAGAGCGGATCGCTGCCGGTACTCGCGGCGATCGGCCGCGCCGTCGTCACCAGCGGCGTCGACCCGCCCGCGCTCAGGGTGCCCTGCGCGAGCCGAGTCCCGGTACAGCTCCCGGTCCGCATGCCGCCTGCGGTCGCGTTGCTCGCCGAACCACCGGGGAAGACGGAGATCTGCAGGTACCCGGCGAGCGCGGCGCTCCCCGCGGGAGTACTCGCGGCCATGGTGTAGGTCAATGGGATCGTCCCCCTGTTCTGGGCGGTGAGCTGCGCGGCGACGCTCTCGCCGGGCAGCATGCCGGTGAGCGCGAGCGCGGGCAGCGCGAGCTCCTTGGTGCCGTCGACGCGCAGGTCGAGGGTGCCGATGCTGAAGGTGCCGGAGGTGGCGGTGGCCGAGTCGCTCCACGCCGCTAGCGTGCCCGCGGTGCCGAGCCCGAGCACGATGCCGAGCGTCAGCAGCGCGCGCACCCGCGCGCTCGCCCACAGATTCCCCAGCGCGGCCAGGTATCTCACCGGCGCTCCCGCTTGGCCCGCAACCGATCCCTGGTGTCGGTGGCGAGCGCGAACAGCGCGTACCCGCCGAGCAGCACGATGAGCACCGCGATGGTGTAGGTCCGCTTCGACCCGGAGAACCAGTTGTTGAGGTACCCGAGGTACGGGATCGAGTACCAGACCGCGCCGCGGATCTGCTCCGGGCGCACGATCTGCTCGTCGTCCACCGGATTGGCATCGCCGCGGGTGACGAAGCCGATCTCCCCGTCGGCATTGCGCCGGATCTGCACGATCCGATGCGTCACCACCTCGGGTGCCCCGGAGCGGAGCTGGTAGGTGATCGGGGTGCCGACCGCGAGCTCGACCGGCTCCTCCGGCCGCACCACCACCAGCGTGCCCGGCGGATAGGTCGGCCGCATGGACCCGGTGAGAATGGTGAACCGGTGCCCGCCGACGGCCAGCGGCAGCACGATGGTCACCACCAGCAGCCCGACCAGGGCGAAGAGCAGCACCCAGGTGAGGACGGATTTGAGCCACCAGCCCGCGCCGGTGGATTCCTCGGGGGGCGCCTCGGGCGCCGCGTGTGCGTTCACGATGAACTCGCCAGGAAGTCGAAGGTCACGGTCGTGGAGGTGTTCGGGACGGCGGCCGCGCCGACGGTGCCGCGCAGGCACCACACCGCGCTGGCGCCCGGCGCCAGCGTCGGCGCCCAGGCCGGAGCGCCCGGCACCTGGGCGCCCGCCATCGCCCCGCTGTAGAGCGCGGTCCCGCCGGGGGCGGCCGACGCCGGGCAGCCGGATTCCGCGCCCACCAGCCAGATCTGCAGCGTGAGCGGCAGCGCCGCCGAGCTCTGCCGCACGTTCTGCAGCCGGTAGTACATGGTCACGTCACCGGCATTGCGCACGGTGAGCGGCTTCTGCACCACCGCGGCCGGGGCCAGGTCGGTGCCGCCGAACGCGTCGAAGACGTAGTTGCTCACCTGGCTCGACGCCCCGCCGACGCGCAGCGCGAGCGTGCCGGAGCGGATGATGTCGCCGCCGATCTTCGACTCGGCGCGCCAGTAGGCGCCGGACTGCTCGGCCACCCCGTAGGCCAGCAGTACCAGCGCCGCACCGGCGATCGCCCACCACCGCAGCCGTCGCATCCCGGCCTCGGTCAGGGCGCGGGATTGGTGTTCTGCGTGAGCGTGATCGCCACCTTGTTCAGCGTGACGCTCGCGTTCTGCGCGACCTTGTCCGGGGTGGTCGGATCGAAGGTGAGCCGGGCGGCGACGGTCAGCGTCTCCCCGTCGTTCGCCTCGGTGACCTGCGAGTTCGGCAGCACGGTGCCGCTGCTGCTCGTCGCGGTGAGCGAGGTGTTCACCAGCCGGGCCTGCAGCGTGGGATCGCTTCCGGCGGCGAACATCTGCGACGTGTCGGCCGCGAGCGTGGCGGTCAGGTTGTCACCGTCGGCGCTGACCGTCGTCGTGCAGGTGTAGCGCAGGGTGTCGCCGGGCACGATCCGGAAGCTGGCCACGTCGATCGAGGTGGCGGTGCCGTCGGTGATGTCCTCCCAGCCAGTCGTCCCGATCGGGGTGCACGGGCTGAGCGCGAGCTCGCCCGCGGTGATGGTGCCGCCGCCGGATTCCGTCCGGTCCTGCCAGAAGGCCAGACTACCGGCGCCGCCGAGCAATAGAATCGCGGCCGCACCGGCGGCCAGTGCCGCCTTTCCTCTCCGGTCCATTCGTCCTCATCTCACGTCGCTGTCGGTACGGACAAATTGCTCTTCGAACATTCCCGGGACTACGGAGAAGCAAACATGCGGCAAATAGTGCCGACCGGCACCGTAAAGTGGGCTGAACGTCCAGTTCAAGGCATGCGGGGATGGAACGGAGACCGAGTCGAGTTTCGCCGCGATAAGCAGACCGCTACCCGGGCGCTTCCGATCGCGGTGCGAGAAGGGATGCAGCGCCGGAGCTCCGCGACGCCGACCACGCCACAGGGCGAGCCGGTGGTCTTCTGGGGACCACGCCGACGGCGACGGCGAGCACGCGGCCACCGCCGAACTCGTCCTCGCCGCCCTCGGTGCCGCTGACGGCTTGACCCTCATGCCGGATGCCTTCCCGGCCGGGCTGGAGCTCTTCGTCGACGAGGTGGTGCCGATCCTGCGCCGCCGCGGCCTGTTCCGGCACGAGTACGCCGAGACCACGCTGCGCGAGCGCCTCGGCATCGCCGCCGCCTGACCCGGCCGACCCGGGCTGCTGCGCAACGCCTTCATCAGTGCTCCCCGAGTTGCGCAGGGGTGGGCTCGCGCAGCGCGAGGCACGCTGCGGCACAGGTTCTTCGGCGGCACCGATACGGTGCCGGAGCCGAATCCGGCGCGGGGCCCGTTCACCCCCACTGTTCGAGCGGAGCAGAGAGCTGAGTCAACCGCCGATCGCCGCACGGGCCAGGGTGCCGAGCGCGGCGGCGATGGCGTCCGGTGTCACGCCGCGGGCGCGCTGGTAGCGGTACACCTCGGCGGCGAGCGGCGCCAGTACCACATCGACCAGGGCCTCCGGTTCGGGAACGCCGGCCTCGGCGAGCAGCGCGCGCACGTGCGCGGACCAGAAGCCGTAGGCGCCGGTGTCGAACCGGGCGCCGCCATGCTCGGCGCCGAGCACCAGGTCGGCGTGGCCCTCGAGCAGCTCGACCATGGCGGCGTAGAAGGCGGCGAGCCGCTCGGCGGGCGGGGCGCCGGGGCCGAGCGGGGGAGCGCCGCGGAGCAGTTTCTCCTGGAGTTCGCGTTCGTGCTCGTCGAGCAGGGCGGTGGCGATGGCGGCGGTGTCCGGGTAGCGGCGGTAGAGGGTGCCGCGGCCGACGCCGGCCGCCCTGGCGATGTCGTCCATGGTGACGGTGCGCGGGTCGCGGGAGCCGAAGAGCTGCCCGGCGGCGGCGAGGACGCGCGCCCGGTTGCGCGCGGCGTCGGCGCGTTCGGCCACCGGGGCGGGCCGGTCGGCCAGCAGATTCTCGCGGGGGTCCATGCGGGCAGCCTAGCAAGTGGACAATATGTCCGCTTGAGCCTAGGCTGGCGAACCAAGCGGACATGCTGTCCGAATGTCCATACCTAGATATGCGCATCAAGAGATGTGAGGCGGGAGCAGGCATGACGGGGTGGATCTTGCTCGGGCTCGCCGGACTCGTCGAGGTGGCCTGGTCGCAAAGCATCGAGCCGACCAGGAATTTCACCCGCCCGCTCCCGACCCTGCTCTGCTTCGTCCTGGCGGCGAGCGCCGTTTACCTGCTCTCACTCGCCATGCGCACGCTGCCGGTCGGCACCGCGTACGCCGCCTTCACCGGCATCGGCGCGGTCGGCGCCATCGGGCTCGGCGTGGTGCTGCACCGCGACCCGCTCACCCTCGGCCGGGTGCTCGCGCTCGCGCTGATCGTCGGCGGCATCGTGCTGGCGCGGATCACGAACCCCGGCTAGCGCCGCGATGGCGGTGGCCAGCCGGTCACCGTCGGGGAGCGGGGCGCCGGGGGCGATGGTGTACAGCAGCCCGAGGCCCTGCGAGAAGACGAAGTGCAGCTCCGCGACGGCCCGCAGCTGGTCGTCGGAGAGCTGGGGGTGCGCCTCGCGCAGGGCGTCGGCGAGGTCGTCGTAGCCGCCCTCGAGCATGGCCTCGAAGTGCTCCTGCGCCTCGGGGGAGCGGGCCACCCGGACCAGGTTCTCGGCGCTGGCGAGCATGGCCGGTCGGTTGGCGGCGAAGGCGGCGGGCATGGCGTTCCAGACCGCGGCGAAGCCGTCGAGCGGGGTCCGGCCGCGACCCTCGCGGATCCGATCCTCCATGGCGTCGCCGATGGCGGTGCCGAGCGTGTCGCTGAGCGCCTCGGTGATCAGCTGCTCCTTGGAGCCGAAGTGGTAGCCGATGGCCGCGAGGCTGACCCCGGCGGCGGCCGCGATCTCCCTGGCGGTGGCCTTCGCCACGCCGCGCTCCACGATCACCTGCCGCGCGCCGGCCAGCAGGTCCTCCCGATTGCCCATGCCCAGACCGTACACCAGCGTCTTAGACATTTGTTCTAGACATCTGTGCCAGCGCGGTTTATACATATGTCTCAGACGTTCGTTTCAGGAGAGGTCGGTCATGCAGGTTCTGATCAGCGGTGGCGGTATCGCGGGGAACGCGCTAGCGCTCGGGTTGGCGGCGAAGGGAATTCGCCCGACGGTGGTGGAGCGCGCGGCGGCCCCGCGGCCCGGCGGGCAGGCGGTGGATCTGCGTGGCCGGAGCCGTGCGGTGGTGGAGCGGATGGGGCTGCTGCCCGCCATCCGCGAGCGCAGGCTGCACGAGCGCGGCATGGCGTATGTGGACGCGCAGCGCAAGGTGTACGCCCGTATGCCCGCGGAAATGTTCGACGGCGCGGGGCCGGTGGCGGACCTGGAGATCACCAGGGGTGACCTGAACGACGTGCTGCTCGGCGCGCTCGGCGACCGCGCCGACTACCGCTACGGCGAATCGATCGCGGCGCTGCACGACGACGGCGCCGGCGTCGACGTCACCTTCGCCTCGGGGCGCCGCGCGCGCTACGACCTGGTGGTCGCCGCGGACGGGCTGCACTCGGCCACCAGGGCGCTGGCCTTCGGCCCGGAGGAGCGCTACACCACGCACCTGGGCGGCGCCATGTCCTTCTTCACCATCCCCACCCCGGCCGACGCCGAGCCGGGCTGGTTCAGCCTGCATCCGGCGGTCGGCGTCACCGCCGGAATCCGCCCGGACGCCGACCCGGCCACCGCCAAGGCGATCGTCATGCTGCGCACCCCCGCCGACCAGGCGCTGCGCGGCGACGCCGAGGCGCAGCGGGCGCTGGTGCGGCGCGCGCTGACCGGGGTCAGCGGGCACGCGCCGCAGATCCTGGCCGCGCTCCCCGACACGCCGGACTTCTACTTCGACGAGCTGGTGCGGGTCGACATGCCGTCGCTCTCCGCCGGGCGGGTGACGCTGCTCGGCGACGCCGGGTACTGCGGCTCCCCGCTCACCGGCATGGGCACCGCCATGGCCGTCGTCGGCGCCTACGTGCTCTGCGGCGAGCTCACCGCCACCCCGGACGACATCCCCGCCGCGCTGGCCCGCACCGAGCGGGTGCTCACCCCGTACCTGGAGCGGGCCAAGCAGGTGCCGGGCGGCGGCATCCGGGCCATGGTGCCCGGCTCGAAGGCGACCGCCCGGCTCGCCCGCGCCGCCGCGGGGGTGATGACCTCGAGGGTGGCCCGCCCGCTCGTGCACCGCATGTTCACCGGCACCGAGGAGACCGCCGTCCCGGTGTACTGATCCGGCCCGACCCGTCGGTTCGGGAATTTGCTGCAACCCATACTCACGCCTACTGTGGCCGGTCACAAGATACGTGGGCGTAGGAACTGGATTGCAC
The DNA here is from genome assembly GCF_040654395.1 of Nocardia sp. NPDC050697. Lineage (NCBI taxonomy): Bacteria > Bacillati > Actinomycetota > Actinomycetes > Mycobacteriales > Nocardiaceae > Nocardia > Nocardia sp. NPDC050697. The sequence goes on along the minus strand of NZ_JBFAHY010000001.1, from coordinate 1,454,302 downwards.
AGGACCCGCCCGGGTCGCCCCCGCCGCCCCGGTGCACTCCGCTACCGTCTGTCGCCGCACGGTCGAGGGAAACGAGACGGTGGGCGAGGAAGGAAGCGGCGTGGAGGACCGAAGGGGTACCGGAGAACGCGACACCCGCGCGGCGGCACACGCGGCCTTCCACGTCGTGCTGACGCTGCTCGAGGTCGCGGAGAGATCGGGCATGCCGACGCTGGAGCGGCTGGAGCGCGCGGTGCGCACCTGCGCCCAGCAGGGCATCCCGGCGCCGCGGGTGCTGGACGCGGTGAACGAGGGCATCGACGACGCGCTGCACCGCTGGCCCGGCGGGCGGCGCCCGGTGGTCGCCGAGGAGACCGCCGACTACCGGGCCGCGCTGCGCGGGGTGATCCTGCGCGGCTACGCCTCCTGAGCCTCGGCGGCGAGCAGGGCGTCGCCGTGCTCGTGCGCCCACGCGGCGAGCGCGCGCAGCGGCCCGTCGACCAGCCCGCGGCCGAGCGCGGTGAGCGCGTAGTCCACCCGGGGCGGCGCCTCGGCGTAGCGGTGGCGCTCGATCAGCCCGCGCCGCAGCAGCCTGCCGAGCGCGGCGGTGAGCGCCTTGTCGCTGATGCCGCCGATCCCGGTGCGCAGCGCCCGCCTGCGCCGCGGCCCGGCGTGTAGCGCCGCCAGCACCACCGGGTCCCAGGTGTGCGCCAGCAGATCGGTGGCGGCCCGCACCCGGCAATCCGCGACCTGCCCGGCTTCGTTCATCCCTGGATCATGCCGCCTCCGATACGCGCCCGCTGGTGCGTATCGAACTCACTACCGTCGGCGGCCATGCGAATCGGAATCGTGGGAAGCGGCGCTATCGCGTCGGCGCTGGGACATCGGTGGGTGCGCGCGGGGCACACCGTGCGGCTGGGCGGGCGGGACCGGGGCCGGGCCGCGGCGACGGCGGAGCGAATCGGCGCGCGGCCGGGCACCCCGGCCGAGGCGGTGGCCGATGCCGAGGCGGTACTGCTCGCGGTGCCGTGGGCGGCCGCCGCCGAGGTCGCGGCGCTATTGCCCGCCGGTGTCACCGCCCTCGACCCGACCAACCCGGTGGCGCACGGCGTCGGCGTCCTCGAACTCCCGCCCGGCATCGCCGCGGCACGGTCGATCGCCGCCGCGGCGCCGGACACGCACGTGGTGAAGGCATTCCACCTGTTCCCGGCGCACACCTGGGCGGGCACCGGCCCGGTCCCCGTCACGGTGGCGCTCTGCGGCGACGACCCGGCCGCGCTGCGCACCGCCGAGACGCTGGTGCGCGCCACCGGCGCCACCCCGGCGGTGCTCGGCGGCCTGGACCGGGCCAGGCAACTCGAGGAGGCCGCGGGTTTCGTGATCGGGCTCGCCTTCGCCGGGCACGACCCGCGCGCGGCGGTGCCGGGCCGGTGAATCAGAGCCGCCCGGAGACCTTGGTCGGCGTCACCCGCACCACCACGCGCTCGGCATCGTGCACCGCGGCCGGATTGAACTCGGCGTACGGCTTGCCGGTGTACTTCAGCGACATCCGGTCCGGCAGCGCGCGCTCGGGGTCGGGGGTGAGGGTGGCGGTGCCGCGCACCTCGGCGTAGAGGAAGGGCTGGTCCGGCGGGTTGATCATGACCGTCACCCGCGGGTCCCGGCTCAGGTTCCTGGCCTGTACCCGGTCCACGGTGGTGGAGTAGACGAGGTCGTCGCCGTCCCGGTCGATCCACACCACGGTGAGGTGCGGGTGGCCGTCCCGGCCGATGGTGGCGACGGTGGCGTAGATCGGGCCGTCGACGTGGGCCTTCAGGGCCTCGGAGAGTGCGATATCGGTCACCTGCGTGATCAACCCCGCACTCTCCGTTCGCATTCCGCTACGGCCGGAAGGGCGGGATCGGCATGTCGGCGCCGAAGATGTCCGGGATGTCGGTGCTCGGGCGGTCCGGGAAGCGCGCCGGGCGCTTCTCCAGGAACGCGGTGACGCCCTCGCGGGCGTCGGCGCTCGCGCCGCGGGCGAGGATGCCGCGGGTCTCCACCCGGTGCGCGATCATCGGGTGCTCGACGCCGAGCCCGCGCAGCAGCATCTGCCGGGAGAGCGCCACCGAGACCGGCGCGGAGTGCTCGGTCACCGAGCGGGCCAGCGCGTACGCCTCGTCCAGCAGCCGCTCGGCCGGGTAGAGCCGGTAGAGCAGCCCGGCCTCGTGCGCCTCGGCGGCCTCGACGAGGCGGCCGGAGTAGACCCAGTCCAGCGCGGTCTGCAGCGGCACCAGCCGGGGCAGGAACCAGCTGGAGCCGGACTCCGGCACGATGCCGCGGCGATTGAAGACGAAGCCGATGCGGGCGTTCTCCGCGGCCAGCCGGAAGTCGGCGGCGAGCGTCATGGTGATGCCGACGCCGACCGCGGGGCCGTTGATCGCGGCCACGATCGGCTTGCGCGACTCGAACATCCGCAGCACCACCCGGCCGCCGCCGTCCCGCCAGTCCGCCGGGGCGGCGAAGGTGTCGGCGCCGCCCGCGAGGTCGGCGCCGGCGCAGAAGGCGCGGCCAAAGCCGGTGAGCACCACCGCGCGCACGGCGTCGTCGGCGTCGGTGCGGTCGAACGCCTCGATCAGCTCGTTCTCCATCACCGTGGTGAAGGCATTGAGTTTGTCCGGGCGGTGCAGCGTGATGGTCGCGATGTCGTCGGCGATCTCGAGACGAATGTCGGGCATTCGGACAGCATGCCACGACAGCATGTCCGCTCCGGATGGCCGCGGGGGCGGCTCAGCCGGCCAGCGCGGCGTCCAGGCTGTCGAAGGTCGGGATCACCTTGACGAGGCCGGTGGCCTCCATCGGCCGGTGCACCGCCCTGGAGGCGGCGATCCGCAGCTCGGCGCCGTCGGCGGCCTGGATGAGCGCGTTCAGCCCGGCCGAGTCGAAGAACGGGACGGCGGTCAGGTCGGCGATGACGACGCCGGAGCCCGCCTCGGTCAGCGCCTGCTGTAGCCGGGGCGCGGTGATGATGTCGACCTCGCCGCGGGCGGTCACCACGACAGCGGCATCGACCGACCTGACCTCGACCTGGAAATCGCGGGGCGGATCTGTGAAGCGCACGGTGAACCTCTCTCGACGGCGACGGCCGGGCGTGGTCGGATCCGGCGATGGCCGGTGCCACGCGGAATCCCGCCGCGGGAGATCGCGGGAAGAGTTCGCTGCGGCTGTGAGCTCAACCGCCGTACTCAGCGTATCCCATGGAAATCCGCGCCCCGGCCGTTCCGCCGGGGGGCGTCGCGGGAGAAACATACCGCAGGGTGGTCACCCCGCGCCGGGTCCGGCTTCGAGGGTGAAGAACACCGTCGTCCCCGCCCCCGGCGCCGATTCCAGCCACAGCCGGCCCCCGTGCCGCTCCACGATCCGGTCCACGATGGCGAGCCCGGCGCCGTGGCCGCCGCCGCGCGATTCCCGCGGGTGCAGGCGGCGGAAGAGCCGCAGCACCTCCTTCTGGTCCGCCTCCGGGATGCCGATGCCGTTGTCCCGCACGAAGTACACCGGAACCGGCCCGTCGGCGCGCACCCCGACCTCGACCGTGCGCGGCGGCTCGTCCCCGGCGTACTTGGCGGCATTGACCAGCAGGTTGATCAGGATCTCCTGCAGCCGGTCGGGGTCGGCCGGCACGGTCACCCCCGGCTCCGGCAGCGTGATCGCCACCTCCTGCTCCTCCAGCCGGGCGCCGGCGATCTGCAGCGCGCGCTCGGTGGCCGCGCGCAGCTCGACCGGCTCCCGGCGCAGCTCGCCCTGGCCGAGCTGGGCGAAGTGCAGCAGCGAGTTGATCAGCTCGTCCATCCGCACCGCGAGCGTGCGGATGGTGCCGAGCCTGCGCACGGTGGTGGGGTCGAGGCTGTCGCCCGCGTCCTCGCCGATGAAGGTGGCGGAGTTGGAGATGCCGCGCAGCGGCTCCTTGAGCTCGTGCGCGGCGGCGTGCGCGAAGGTGTCCAGATCGTGGTTGGCCCTGCGCAGTTCGCTGTTCAGGGCGGCCAGCCGGGCGGTGTGCCTGAGCACCACCGTGGTGATGGCGTGGCCGAACTCCTGCACCACCGCCTCGTCCGGCGCGGTCCACGGCGTCGAGCAGCCGCGCACCACCGCCTCGTACACCGCCGAGGAGCCGCGCGGGGTGAGCCGCTCGCCGCGCGGGCCGAGCCGCACCGGCTGCGCCGGGTCGGTGGCCCAGGTGCGCGCGGCCCTGCGCTCCCGGCGCAGCCAGGCGATGCCGGTGCCCGCGCTGTCCAGCCCGAGCACCAGCGCGCCGCTGAGCGCGGGGGAGAGCGCGGTGAGCGCGGGGTCGTGGTCGCCGAGGCAGCCGCTGCTCCACACCTGCCCGGCCGTGATCGGGGGCAGCAGCGACCACAGCGTGTCCACGGCGGCCGCGTCGAACTCGGCGGCGTCGCCGTGCGCGATGACGGTGGTGAGCGCGCCGGTGCTCAGGTCGGCGGCGCGCAGCACGACGGCGTCCGCGGGCACCAGCTGGGCCAGCAGCGCGCCGTTGTCCCGCACCGACTGGGCGATATCGGTGTCCAGCGCGGTGACCAGCTGGGCCAGCGCCTTGCGCGCGGTCTGCCTGGCCCGCGCGGTCTCGGCGTCCTGCAGCGCGGCCAGCTGCAGCGAGAGCATGACCCCGAAGAACTCGCAGGCGGTGCGGACCTCGGGGCTCAGCGTGCGCGGCTCGAGGCCGTGGCAGGCGATGAGCCCCCACAGCTCGCCGTCGCGCAGCAGCGAGACCGACATGGACGACCGCACCGCGATATTGCGCAGGTACTCCAGGTGGAAGCCGGAGACCGTGCGCAGCGTGGAGTCGGAGAGGTCGAGCGGGGCACCGGTGTCGGAGAGCAGCGGCGGCACCAGCACGGCGGTGTCGTCGTCGACGTCCTGGATCACCCGGATCCAGTTGCGCTCGTAGAGCCTGCGCGCCTGCGGCGGGATGTCGGTGGCCGGGAACCAGAGCCCCTGCCAGGGGTCGAGGCCGGCGGCGACCGACTCCGCGATCACCTCGCCCGGCCCCTCGCGGCCCTCGAAGCGGTAGGCGACCACCCGGTCGTAGCCGGTGAGCGCGCGGATCTCGGTGACCGCGGCGGCGCAGGCGGCGAGCACGGTGCGCTCGTTCTGCAGCCGGGTCAGGGTGCTGCGCAGCCGCGGGTAGAAGCGGGCGAACTGGAACGGCCGCTCGACGGCGGCCGGCTCCAGCTCGATCACGAGCACGCCGTCCGAGCGGTAGACGGTGGCGTCGAACTCCGGGCCGCCGGGCGGGATGTGCAGCCCGATCAGCCCGCGGTCGCCGGTGGGGGCGCGCAGCGTCTCGTGCACCGCGGCCAGCCCGTCCGGCCCGATCAGGGCGGCCACCGGGGTGCCGACCAGGGCGGCGGCCGGGCGGCCGAGCACCCGCTCGCTGTTCGACCCGGCGACCGCGATAACGTCGGCGGCGTCCAGCGCGAGCAGCGTGCCGTAGGACTGGATGCCGCCGAGCAGGTGGATCGGCTCGTTGACGCACTGGGACAGGTCGAAGGCGGTGCCCGCCGCCACCTCGGCCGCCAGATCGCGGTCGTCGAGCCGGAACGGGGCTTCGTCGTCGGAGAGCGAGGTCATCGCCGCTCCTTCCGTGTGGGTCGCCGGGTGGAGCAAACGTGGCGGAACCTTACAGTAGGGGTCGGACCATCGGGGTCCGCCGGAGAGCGGGAGGACGAGCGACCCATGCCGACGACTCCGCGCACCCCGTGGTCGACGCTGCTGCACGCCTCCTGGCGCTCGGCCTTCGACGCGCGCAGCGTCGCCGACCTGCCGGACGAGCTGGTCGGCGGGCTGCTCTCGCTGCCGGGGGTGGTCGCGACCTTCGCCGTCGGCGTCGCCGCCACCGATGCCGCGGTCGCCGCGCGCTGGGCCGACCTGGACGGCACCGCGTTCGTCCCGGCCACGCTCGCCACCGAGCTGGCCGCGCGCGCCGCCGAGTGGTGCCCGGACCGCGCCGACGGCTCCGCCGAGGCCACCCTGGTCGAGGTCGACCCCGCCGAGCTCGCCGCGGGCACACCGGAACTCGCGTCCAGGCTCGCCGCGCTCGGCGCGACCGCGCTGCTGGTGGCGCCGTACCGGCCGGTGGCCGGGCCGCGCGGGCTGGTCGCGCTCGCCACCGCCGCGGCGGCGCCGGTGCCGCCGGATATCGTCACCGCGCTGCGCCAGGCGCGGGACATCATGATCGCCATCGACCGGCAGGTGACCGAGCAGCGGGTGCTCGCCGACCGCAGCCTGGCCGATGCCATCCTGGCCGAGGCGTCGCTGCGGATGGGCTCCTCGCTGGAGATCGAGGAGACGCTGCGCGCGGTGGTCCGGATGATTGTTCCCGGCCTGGCCGACGGCGCCGCGGTGCACATCGCCCGCGGCGGGCAGATGGAGCTGGTCGCGGTGGCGCACCTGGACGCGCGCCGGGAGCGCAGCCTGACCGAGCACCTGCGCGCCGACCGCTGGGCGGGCGCGCCGGTGGTGCAGCGTGCGGACCGCTCCGGCTGGGAGGACAGCCCGCTGCCCGCCGGGCTCCCGCCCGATGCCAACCTGGACACCGCCACCATCTCGGTGCTGCGGGCGCGCGGCCGCGACGTCGGGCTGCTGACCCTGTTCCACCGGCACGGCGCGGCGCGCAGGCCGGCGCACGCCTTCCTGCGCAACCTGGCCGGGCGGGCGGCGCTCGCCGTCGACAACGCGGCGCTCTACGCCCAGCAGCGCGCCGACGTCATGTCGCTGCAGCAGCACCTGCTCCCGGCCGCGCTGCCCGACGTGCCGGGGCTGGAGATGGCGACGGCGTACCGGGTCGCCGACCACAGCCTCGACGTCGGCGGCGATTTCTACGGCCTGGTACACGAGCCGGGGCGCACGCTCACCGCGCTGATGGGCGATGTCTGCGGCCGCGGCGCGCCCGCCGCCGCGCTGACCGGGCTGGCCAGGCACACGCTGGAGACCATCCTGGCCGAAGGGCACAGCCCCGAGCGCGCCTTCGACATCCTGAACACCAAGATGCTGCGCACCGGCGTCGGCCGGTTCCTGACCCTGACGGCGGTCACCCTCGAGCTGGCCGCGAGCGGCCCGGACGGGGTGCCGATCCGGGTGCTCTCCGGCGGGCACCCGGCGCCGCTGATCCTGCGCCGCGGCGGCGAGGTGGAGCAGCCGGACTGCTCCGGGCTGCTCGTCGGGGTGCGCCCGGAGCTGGGGTTGCAGCCCTACGACGGCGTGCTGCGCCCCGGCGACCTGATCCTGCTCTACACCGACGGCCTCACCGAGGCCAGGGACGAGGAGGGCCGGTTCTTCGAGGACGAGCTGCCCGCGACGCTGGCCGGGCTGCGCGAGCTCCCCGCCGCCGCGCTCACCGAGACGCTCGCGACCGGCGTCGACCGCTACCGGGTCGGCGACGACGCCGCGCTCCTCGCCATCCGGCACGCGGGCGGAGCGGGGGCGGTGCCGTGACCGAGCCACGCCGGGTCCTCGTGGTCGAGGACTCCGCCGACGACCGCGAGGCGATCGAGCGCGCGCTGCGCGCCTCGCACCCGGACCTGCTCGTCGAGTTCGTCGCCGACGGCGCCGACGGCCTGGCCCGGCTGCGCGACCGCACCGCCCCGCGCCCCGCGCTGGTACTGCTGGATCTGAACATGCCCGGCGCCGACGGCTACACCGTGCTGTCCCGGCTCCGGGCGGAGCCCGCCGCCGCGGAGCTGACCGTCGTGGTCTTCACCTCGTCGACGGCGTCCAGCGATATCGACCGGTGTTATGCCGCCGGTGCGGACAGCTATATCTACAAGCCGGTGGATTTCACCCTGTTCCGGACGGTGCTCCAGGGTGCGGTGGACTACTGGCTGGAGCAGGATCGAGACGACGAGGAACCGGATGGGCCGCCACCGCTCGGGTGAGCCGAGACTCAGGTGTGCATCCCGCGAAGACGGGTAGGCCCAAGAATGCCGGTTTCCGACGTGAAGAGGAGAGATGGACATATCGGATCGCTCCCCGCGGGCGTTGGAGATCGAGTTCCCGGCGCGCGCCGCCGAGCTGGCTGATGTCAGGCACGCGCTGCGCGACTGGCTCGCGGAGAACACCGCGGATCCGGACCGGGCCTACGATCTGCTGCTCGCCGCCAGTGAGGCGTGTACCAACTCGGTCGAGCACGGTCACCGCGAGGACGGCAGGGTGATCACCCTGCGCGCGGAGATCGACGGCCGCAAGGTCTGCATCACCATCACCGACGGCGGCACCTGGCACCCGGCCGAGGAGGGCGCCGATTCGCACCGTGGCCGCGGCCTCATGCTGATCAAGGCGCTGGTGCCGGACACCAAGGTGATCGTCGGCGACACCGGAACCATTGTCGAGCTGAGCGCTCCGCTGCCCTCCTGAGCAGCGTGTTTCCCCGCCTGCCGGTACACCTGGCGACCACGCCCATGGCGTACCCGCGGCGGCACCGGCCGCGCGGCGCGCACAAGGAGCCGCGCGCGGCCTCGCCGGATGCCGGCGCCACTGCCATCGCCGCTAACTGGGGTTTCGGCCACCCGGGCCGTTCGCCGCGGCCTACGGCCGCTCACCCCATGGGACGCTGTACTCCTGACCCCGGCGCGCGCCGCGCCAGCCAGGCCTTCGCCAGCCCGGCCCCGCCGACAGCGAGCCGGCGCGGGATCCCGACCCGCGCGCGCCGGTCGAAGACCGCGAAATCGCTCTCCTCGATCCGGTCCAGGATCTCGGAGTACAGCGTGAGCGCGGTCGCAACGCAGGCCCGCGAGCGCGGCTGCAGCCGCGCGATGCCGCCCTCGGCCCGCCGGTAGATCGCGCGGGTGACGGCGTGCTGCTCGGCCAGCGCCCGGCGCACCCGCGGCTCGGTGCTGCGGTGCGCCTGGCACCAGAGCAGCAGGTCGCGGTCGACGCCGTGCGCGGCGAGTTCGTCGGCGGGCAGGTAGACCCGGTCGCGGGCCAGGTCCTCGTTCACGTCGCGCAGGAAGTTGGTGAGCTGGAACGCCTTGCCGAGCGCGGCGGCGTAGGGGGCGGCCTCCGCCTCGTCGCCGACGGTGCCGAGCACCGGCAGCACCTGCAACCCGATCACCTCGGCCGAGCCGTAGACGTAGCGGTCCAGCGCGGCCCGGTCCGGGTAGTCGGTGATGTCGAGGTCCATCCGCATGGAGGCGAGGAAGTCGTCGAAGAGCTGGTCCGGGATGCGGTAGGCGCGGGCGGTGTGCAGCACCGCGGCGAGCACCGGGTCGGCATCGGCCGCTCCGGCCCGGAACTGCGCGGCCAGCGTCGCCAGCCCCTCGGCGCGCTCGGCGGTGGAGCGGGCGTCGTCGAACTCGTCCAGGATGTCGTCGGCGCGGCGTGCGAAGCCGTAGAGCGCGTGGATCGCCGGGCGCTGGTCGGGGGCGAGCAGCCGGGTGGCGAGGAAGAAGGTCTTGCCGTGTCTGGCGTTCAGCACCCGGCAGGCCTGGTAGGAGTCGCGCAGGGCGGCATCGGTGATGCCTGCGGCGTCGAGCTCGGTGCGGGTCATGGGCGCTCCGATCGGGTGGTGTGCGTGGTTCCGGTGATCCGGTCGGCGGCCAGCCGCCCGGAGATGAGCACCGGCGGAATCCCGACGCCGGGCACGGTCGAGCCGCCCGCCAGGACCACGTTGTCCAGGCCGCGCAGCATATTGGCCGGCCGGAACGGGCCGGTCTGGGCGAAGGTGTGGCCGAGCGCGAACGGGCTGCCCGCCAGCATGCCCTGCCTGGCCCAGTCCGCCGGGGTCACCACGCGCAGCAGCTCCGGATTCGGCAGCGGCTGCGGCAGCCTGGCGTTCGCGATGGCGAGCACCTCCTCGGCGTAGGCCGGGGCGAAGCGGTCCCAGTTGATCCGGCCGCGCTCCAGGTTGGGGACCGGGGCGAGCAGGTAGAGCAGGTCGCGCCCGGCCGGGGCGAGCGCCGGATCGCCCGCGGTGGGGCGGGTGAGCAGCAGCGACGGGTCGGTCATGACCCGGCCGTCCACGGTGATGTCGCGGAAGGCCTGGTCCCACGCCGCGCCGAAGAGCAGCGAGTGGTGCGGCAGCTCGGGCACCGCGTCCACGCCGAGGTGCAGGATGACCGCCGACGGCGCCGGGGTCACCCGGACCGGGCGCCGGGAGCGGTGCCCGAGCAGGTCGTAGCTGGTGTGCAGCTCGGTGGTGAGGACGAGGGCGTCGGCGGGCACCCGCTCGCCGTCGGCGGTGCGCACCGCACGCACCCGGCCGCCGTCCCGCTCGATGCGGGAGACGGTGGCGCCGTAGCGGATCTTCACCCCGGCGGCGGTGGCCGCGGCGGCCAGCGCGTCCGGCACCGCGCGCATGCCGCCGCGCGGGAACCAGACCCCGGAGATGGTGTCCATGTAGGCGATCACCGCGTACGCCGCCAGCGCCTTGCTGGGCGCGACCCCGGCGTAGAGCGACTGGAAGGTGAAGATCCGGCGCAGGTCGGGGTCGGTGATGTGGTCCGCGACGGCCCGGTCCCAGCGCCGGAAGCCGCCCAGCGCGAGCAGCTTGGCCAGCGCGGGGGAGACCAGGGAGAGCGGCGAGTCGAAGTTCGAGGCGATGAAGCCGTCGAACTCGGCCGCGTAGAGCCGGGAGAGCCAGTCCCGCAGCCGCAGGTAGCCGCCTGCCTGCACCGGCCCGGCGAACTCGGTGATGGCGGCGGCCATCCGCCCGGCGTCGGTGTGCACCTCCAGCGCCCTGCCGTCGGCGAAGCGGGCCCGGTAGGCCGGGTCCACCCGGTCCAGGGTGAGCCGGTCCGCGGTGCGCTCGCCGACCGCGGCGAAGGCGTCGTCGAGCAGCTCCGGCATGGTGAGCACGGTCGGGCCGGTGTCGAGGCGGTAGCCGTCGATATCGGCGCGCCCGGCCCGCCCGCCGGGGACGTCGTCGCGCTCGAGCAGGGTGACCTCCCGGCCGCGCCCCGCGAGGTGCAGGGCGGTGGCGAGCCCGGCCAGGCCGGCGCCGACCACAACGACACGGTCGGTACGACCGGGAACAGTGCGCATCGTGCTGCTTCTCCTCAGAGTTCGCGGGTGGTGCAGATCAGCGCCATGCCGTCGAGCAGGCGCAGTTCGGGCTCCTCGATGCGGGCCCACCGGACGGCCTCGCGGGCCTCGGTGACCCGCTCGGTGATCATCGCCTCGATCCGCTCGGCCGCACCGGTGGCGCTGATCAGCCCGCGCGCCGCGGTGACGGCGGCGGCGTCCAGCGCGGGCGCGGCGAGCAGCTCGGCCAGCGCGCGAGCGGTGGCCGGGTCGGCCATCTCCTGCGCGGCCACCACGACCGTGGTCGCCTTGCGCTGGCCGAGGTCGCTGTCGGCGGGTTTGCCGGTGGTCTCGGCGCTGCCGAAGACGCCGAGCACGTCGTCGCGCAGCTGGAACGCCTCGCCGACGAGCCGGCCGTACCGGGAGAGCGCCTCGATCGTGCGCTTCTGGCAGCCCGCCATGAGCGCGCCGAGCTCCAGCGGCCTGCGCACGGTGTAGTTGCCGGACTTGGCCCGCGCGATCGCGAGCACCGACTCCAGCGTCGGGGTGGCGCGCGCGTCGTTCACCAGGTCGGCGAATTGCCCGAGCGCCAGCTCCACCCGCATCCGGTCGTACCGCGGCCACATGCGGGCCAGCGCGCGCTCGTCCACCCCGCTCTCCCGCAGCATCCGCTCGGACCAGACCAGGCAGAGGTCGCCGAGCAGGGTGGCCGCCGACTCGCCGAAGCGGGCGGCGTCGCCCGGCAGCCCGAGCTCGCGGTGCGACGCCGCGAAAGCGCGGTGCGCGGCCGGCTCGCCGCGGCGCAGCTCGGCCTCGTCCATGACGTCGTCCTGCAGCAGCGCGAAGGCCTGCAGCAGCTCCAGCGCGGCGGCGGCACGCAGCGCGGCCGGGCTCGGGTCGGCGCCGCAGAGCCAGCCCAGGTACAGGAACATCGGCCGCAGGCATTTGCCGCCGACGGCGTAGTGCCGCAGGATGCCGTCCAGGGGGATACCGCTGATCGGCTCCGGCTGATTTCGCTGCAAGAACGACTCGAGTTCGCGGGTGACCTCCGCGCGCACCCCGGCCCGCCAGCGGGGCGGCGAGCACTCCTCCTCGCCGTCCGGCGCTGTCAGGAGGTGGTACGCCCGATGGGGCTCGGAGAACACGGCACTCACTCGAACTCCTCGTCTGCGGTCGGGCTGTCGTCATCCTAGCTCAACGATGCATAAATGATGCATCGTGTGCGGGGCCTTCGACTACGTTTCGAACCGCTCCCCGGGGCGGATGGGAGCGAGTTCGGTAATTTTCTTAATAATCGAATTGCCCGGATTTCGCCAGCCGAACCAGCGATCTCACGGCCCCGGCGGCACCCACGGCTCACCGCGCAGCGGCCGGTCGTCGGCGGCCCGCCGCTCGTTGTCGCGCAGCCGCGGCTCGTAGTGCGCGAAGAAGACCTTGCCGATGAGCTCCCGCCTGCTGCGGACGCCGGTCTTCTCGAAGATGCCCTTCAGATGTTGCTGCACGGTGTGCGCGGAGAGCACCAGGTCGGCGGCGATCCGGGAGGTGGAGGCGCCCTGCAGCACCAGCCGGGTGACGTCCTTCTCCCGCTCGGTCAGGCCGTAGGTCGACATGAGCAGCGGATACAGTCGGCCCGCTCGATGATGACGGCGATGCGGAGCTCGCCGGTCGAGGTCAGCGGGGCGCCGTGCAGCACGATCCAGGTCCCCGTGCGGGAGAGCACCCGGGCCACGGTGACCAGGTCGCCGCGGTCCGGGTGCTCGGCCGCGCGCAGGGTCCGCCCGACCAGGGCCAGTACCGAGGAGGGCAGCCTGCCCGCTGCCCAGTCGCCGTCCGGTAGCTCCGCGAGCCTGCGTGCCACGCCGGGCGTGGTCGATTCGACGGCGCAGTTCCGGTCCAGGACGAGCAGCCCCGGCGCGTCGGCGACATCGGGCTGCCGCGCCTGGCCGAGCAGCAGCGCCGTGCGGGCGGCCTCGGCGAGCAGCGGCGCCACCGCGCGCACGAAGTTCTTCTCGTCCGCGGAGAAGAGCGGGGTACGCGGCTCCCGGTAGAGCCCGAGCGCGCCCCAGACCTCGCCCGAGCGGGTGCGCAGCCGCGCGATCAGCTCCTGGTCGCCGCCCATGGTCATATTGCGGTGCCAGCGGGGGCTGCGCGCGGGTTCGCCGCCGGTGGCCTCGTGCAGGGTGGCGATGCCCGCCGCCGAGCGGGCCACCGCCGCGAGCTGGTTCACGTCGTCGGCGTAGTACTCGCTGACCAGCCAGTCGGCCGGGATCTCGGCGAGGCCGCGGTGGTAGTGGCTGGTCATCAGCAGGGAGGCCGGGTCGAGGGTGTAGAAGCACGGCGTCCAGTAGTGCGGGACGGCGCGCGCGAGGATCTCGGTCGACTCCCGCCAGAGCGAGATCAGGTCGCGTGGTTCGCCGCACACCCGGGTGAGCTGGGCCGTCGCCCGCTCGAACACGTCCGCCCGCATCACCCCACGGTACGACCGGGCGCCGCCGCGCGGAATGCCACTTTTCTGGTATTCCGGGGCGGGGCGCCGCTCCCTAGCGTCATCGGTGAGCGAAGGAGTCCCCGATGACGACGACCACGACCGAAGTCCGGCTTTCCCCGCCACCACGGGCGCTGATGCGCATGCTCAACCCCCTGGTCCGCCGGGTGCTCACGACCCGGTGGCTCGGCCGCCGGATCCCGCTGATGGCGCTGCTCGAGTTCGGCGGGCGGCGCAGCGGCGCCACCTTCCGGGTGCCGGTCTGCCTGCACACGATCGACGGCACCCCGACGGTCTTCACCCCGAGGTCGTGGCGGCTGAACTTCACCGAGCCCGCGCCGGTCGTTGTCACCCAGGGCGGGCGGGTCAGGCACGGCCGCGCCGTCCTGCTGCACGCCACGCCCCGCGAGCGGGGGCTGGCGATGCGGCAGGCCCTCGACAACGGCGCGACGCCCTTCGAGCTCGGCCTGAAGGTCGCCCGCGGCCACCACATCACCGCCGCCGACCTGGAAACCGTCGGCAACGCCCTCATCCGCATCGACTTCACCGAGGAGTGAAACACCGTGCTGATCAACCGCATCGGACGCGACATCAGCGTCCTCGCCGATTCCGTGGAGGTGCCCGGGCTCGGGTTCGTCCCGGTCAACGCCTTCGTCCTGCACGCCGCCGAGCCCGTGGTGATCGACACCGGGCTGCCCGGAGCAGGCTTCCTGGACGCGCTCGGATCGGTGCTCGACCCGGGTGACGTCGAGTGGATCTGGATCACCCGCCCGGACCGCGACCACACCGGGGCACTGCGCGAGCTGCTCGCCGCGGCCCCGCGAGCCCGGCTGGTCACGACGTTCCTCGGCATGGGGATCCTGTCGATGGAGGGCCCGCTCCCGATGGAGCGGCTCTACCTCCTCAATCCGGGGCAATCGCTCGACGTCGGCGACCGCAGGCTGACCGCCTTCCGCCCGCCGCTCTTCGACAACCCGTCGACCACCGGCTGCTCCGACGAGCACACCGGCGCCTGCTTCAGCTCCGACTGCTTCGGCGCCCCGATGCCGACCGCGGAGCTGGCCGCCTGCCCCGATGCCGGCTACCTGGACCGCGCCGAGCTGCGCGAACGCCAGCTGCTGTGGGCCACCGCCGACAGCCCCTGGGTGCACACGGTGGACCGCGGCAGGTACCTCGCCACCCTCACCGAGCTGCGCGCGCTCGACCCGGCGCTGATCCTCGGCACCCACCTGCCACCCGCCGCGGGCCGTGCCCCCGACTTCCTGGAGATGCTGGCCGCGGCCCCCGGCGCCGACCCCTTCGTCGGCCCGGACCAGGCCGCGCTCGAACAGCTGCTCGCCGGTTTCGAACCGGTGCCGTGAACCCGCGGGCTCAGGGCAGCGGGGCCGACCAGCGCAGCACCGTGCCCCCGCGCTCGCCCTTCTCCAGCCCGAAGGTGCCGCCGGCCTCCTCGGCCCTGGCGGCGAGGTTGGCCAGGCCGCTGTAGCGGCCGGTGCGGTCCGGCATGCCGGTGCCGTCGTCGGTGATCAGGATGGTGGCGTCGTCGTCGACGGTGAGCACCACCGAGATGGCGGTGGCGCCCGCGTGCCGCACGGCATTGCTGACGCCCTCGCGCAGCACCGCCTCGACGTGGTCGGAGAGCGGCGGGCCGAGCACCGAGACCGGGCCGGCCAGCCGGACCGTGGTGCGCAGCCCGCTGTCCGCGGTGGTCTCGGAGACGATGCCGTGCAGCCGCTTGCGGAAGGTGGCGGAGTCGGCGGCGGTATTGCTCTGCAGGTCGAAGATGGAGTGCCGGATGTCCTGCACGATGGACTGCAGGTCGTTCACGGTGTCCGAGAGCCGGGTGCGGATCTCCGGGTTGTGCGAGCGCTGCACCGTCCCCTGCAGCGAGAGCCCGACGCTGAAGAGCCGCTGGATCACGTGGTC
Source organism: Nocardia sp. NPDC050697 (assembly GCF_040654395.1). Classification (NCBI taxonomy): domain Bacteria; kingdom Bacillati; phylum Actinomycetota; class Actinomycetes; order Mycobacteriales; family Nocardiaceae; genus Nocardia; species Nocardia sp. NPDC050697. Next base: position 1,438,905 of record NZ_JBFAHY010000001.1, on the reverse strand, counting down.
GTGCAGGTCGCGGGCGATCCGGTCGCGGTCGGAGAGCACGTCCAGCTCGCGCATGCGGCGCTGCTGCGCGGCCAGCCGCAGCGCCAGCGCCGCCTGCCCGGCGAAGGCGGTCATGATCGACTGCCCGGCGGCGTCCAGCGGCGGCGCGCCGTGCGGGCGCAGCGTGGTGAGCACGCCGATCACCGCGGTGCCCGCGTGCAGCGGCAGGATCAGCGCCGGGCCGAAGGCGATATCCGGCCCGAAGAGCTTCGCGGGCAGGTAGTCGGCGACCGAGACCGGGCGCCGGTCCCGGAAGGCGGCGCCGGAGCGGGATTCGTCGATCGGGATGGTGCGGCCGGTGATCGGCGCGGTCTCGGCGCCCGCGGCGGCGACCACCACCAGGTCGGTGACCTCGTCGTGCGGGATGTCCGGGTCCTCGGGCAGCGCGAGGAAGGCGCAGGCCGCGCCGGTCAGGGTGAGCGCGCGGCGCACGATGAGCTCGAGCACCTCGTCCGGCTCGCCGCCGGCCAGCAGCTCGGTGGCGACCTCCTGGGTGGCCTCCAGCCACTGCTGCCGGATCCGGGACTCCTCGTAGAGCCTGGCATTGGCGATGGCGATACCGGCCGCGGCGGCCAGCGCCCGCACCACCACCTCGTCGTCCTCGGTGAACTCCTGCCCGCCCTTCTTCTCGGTCAGGTAGAGGTTGCCGAAGACCTCGTCGCGCACCTTCACCGGAACCCCGAGGAAGGTGCTCATCGGCGGGTGCTTGTCCGGGAACCCGACCGACCCGGGGTGCGCCGAGAGCTTCGCCAGCCGCAGCGGCTTGGGGTCCTCGATGAGCAGCCCGAGCACGCCGTGGCCGCGCGGGAGGTCGCCGATCAGCACCCGGGTGCGGTCGTCGATGCCCTCGTAGACGAACTCGGCGAGCTGCTTGCTGTCCTCGCCGGTCTCCCGCACGCCGAGCGCGCCGTAGCCCGCGTCGACCAGCTCGATGGCGGTGTGCACGATGGTGCGCAGCGTGTTGTCCAGGTCCAGGCCCGCGGTGACCACGAGCATGGCCTCCATGAGCCGGTCCATCTTGTCCCGGACGCCGACGATCTGGGTGATCCGCTCCTGCACCTCCAGCAGCAGCTCGTTCAGCCGCAGCTGGGAGAGCGCCTGGCCGACCGGGGTGTGGCCGTCCATCCGATCGCCGCCCGCCCCGGCGCCGGGCTCAGTGCCCGTCACGGCCGAGTTTGGAGGCGAGGACCGCGGCCTGGGTGCGGCGCTCCACACCCAGCTTGGCCAGCAGCCGGGACACGTAGTTCTTCACCGTCTTCTCGGCCAGGAACATCTCGGCCGCGATCTGCCGGTTGGTGAGCCCCCGGCCGAGCAGCGCGAGCAGCGTGCGCTCCTGCTCGGTGAGCGTTGCCAGCGGCCCCGCCTTCTGCTCGGCCTGCGCGCGCAGCTTCGCCATGAGCGCGGCGGCGGCCCGGTTGTCCAGCAGCGACTTGCCCGCGCCGACCGCGCGGATGGCGTCGACCAGCTCCAGCGTGCCGATGTCCTTGACGACGTAGCCGCTGGCCCCGGCCAGGATGGCGTCCAGCATGGCCTGCTCGTCGGTGAACGAGGTGAGGATCAGGCAGCGCAGCCCCGGCAGCTGGGAGAGCAGCTCGCGGCAGAGCTCGATGCCGTTGCCGTCCGGCAGCCGGACGTCGAGCACCGCGACATCCGGCCGAAGTGCTGGGATCCGGGCCAGCGCGTGCGTCACGCTCTCCGCGCCGCCGACCATCTCCAGGTCCGGCTCGGCGTCGATCAGGTCGGCCAGCCCGCGCCGCACGATCTCGTGATCGTCGACCAGGAACACCCGGATCATCGCCGTCGCCTCTCCTCGAACCGATTCCGTTACCAGCATGACAGGCATAGCCCGGCCCCGGAGTGGAAGGGCGGTGCCGGAAGGGGACGAGCCGAGGAGGCACAGATGCGAGCACTGCGGTTGACGGCGTGGAAGTCCGATCCGGAGCTGGTCGAGGTGGAGCAGCCCCATCCGGGGCCGGGTGAGGTGGTCGTCAAGATCGGCGCGGCCGGGGCCTGCCACTCCGACCTGCACCTCATGCGCGACTTCTCCGACGACGCGCCGGTCCCGTGGCACCCGCCGTTCACGCTCGGCCACGAGAACGCGGGCTGGGTGCACGAGATCGGTTCGGGGGTCACGGGTTTCGAGGAGGGGCAGCCGGTCGCGGTGTACGGGCCGTGGGGCTGCGGGGTCTGCGCGCACTGCGCGCGCGGCTACGAGACCTACTGCGAGAACCCCGCGGCCGCGCCGGTGCCCGGTGGCGGCGGCGGGCTCGGCCTCGACGGCGGCATGGCCGAGTACCTGCTGGTCCCGGCGGCCAGGCACCTGATCCCGCTGCCGGACGGGCTGGACCCGGTGCGCGCCGCGCCGCTCACCGACGCCGCGCTCACCCCGTACCACGCCATCCGCCGCTCCTGGGCCAAGCTCACGCCGGGCAGCACCGCCGTGGTGATCGGCGCCGGCGGGCTCGGGCACCTCGCCGTGCAGATTCTCAAGGCGACGACCGCGGCCAGGGTGATCGCGGTCGACCTGCGCCAGGAGGCGCTGGAGCTGGCCACCCGGGCCGGCGCGGATCGCACCCTGCGCTCGGACGAGACCGCCGCCGACGCCATCCGCGAGGCCACCGGCGGGCACGGCGCCGACGCGATCTTCGACTGCGTCGGCGCCGACGCCACGCTCGCGCTCGGCGCGGCCGCCGGCCGGGTGCTCGGCGACCTCACCGTGATCGGGATCGGCGGCGGCACCCTGCCGGTCTCGTTCTTCTCGGTGCCCTACGAGCTCTCCGTGCAGACCACCTACTGGGGCGGCCGCTACGAACTCCCGGAAGTGCTCGCCCTCGCCGCGCGCGGCCTGCTGCACGCCGAGACCACCAGCTTCGCCCTGGACGACGCGGTCGAGGCCTATCACCGGCTGGAGCGCGGCGAGATCACCGGCCGGGCCGTCGTGGTGCCCTGACGAATCCGATTCGGGGACCTTCGGCCCTGAAAACGGCGGGCCGGCGGGGGCACGCTGGACGGATGGTCGAAGGGGCAGTGAGCGATCGCAGGGAAATGGCGGGCACGGCGGGGTGCCCGGAGTCCGTGGTGGACGAAACCGTCGAGCGGCTCCGCGCGGAGTTCGAGGACCGGCTGGCGGCCGGGGCGATCGACGAGATCGTCCGGCGCTGCCTGAGCGATCTCGCCGGCATCCCGGCGGGGTCGCTGCCCGAGCTCGCCGAGCGCTCGGCGCGGCAGCGGCTGCTGGAGGCGAGCGCCGGCCCCGGCCGGTGACGGCTATCGTGCTCCCATGCCGCCGGATTTCACGCTCAGGGCCACCAATACCGCGCATCGGCTGCTCACCAGGCTGACCTTCGGCAGGCTGGGGCACCGCATCGCGGGCATGCCGTCGCTGGAGCTCACCACCGTCGGCAGGCGCTCCGGGAAGGAGCACGCGGTGCTGCTCACCGCGCCCATCGTGGAGGGCGGCGGCTACGTGGTGGTCGCCTCCAGGGCGGGCGACGACCGGCACCCCGCCTGGTACCACAACCTGCTCGCGCGGCCGGAGGTCACGGTCGCGGTGCAGGGCGGGCCCCGGGTGCCCATGCTGGCTCGGGTCGCCGATCCCGCCGAGCGCGCCGCGCTCTGGCCGCGGGTCACCGCGGGCCACCCGGTCTACGCCGATTACCAGACCCGCACCGACCGCGAGATCCCGCTGGTGCTGCTCACGCCGCGGGACGGCGCGTGACCACACCCCGCACCGCCACCATCCGCGGCGTCCGCCGCGCCGAGGCCGCCGCGGTCGCCGAGCTGCTGGCCGCCGCCATGGCCGACGACCCGCTCTCCCGCTGGCTGCACCCGGTCGCCGAGTGGCGCCCCGCCGAGCTGCGCGCCTCCTTCCAGCGCGAGATCGAGCTGGTGTGCAGGCCCGCGCTCGGCGCGCACGTACTGGTCGACCCGGAGGGCGCGCTGCTCGCCGCCGCGCTCTGGACCCCGCTGCCGTACCGCCTCTCCTGGCTCCAGCAGGCCAGGCTGCGCGGCGCGCTGCGCCGGCTGCACGGCGACCGCGAGCCCTACCTCCAGCAGGTCAGCGCCGCCACCTTCACCGCGGCGCCGCCGCGCCCGCACTGGCACCTGCTCGCCATCGGCACGGTGCCGCCCGCGCGCGGCCACGGCCACGGCCGCGCCCTGCTCGACTTCGGCATCGCCCGCGCCGACGCCGAGGGGCTCCCCACCCACCTGGAGACCACCGAACCGGCCCGGCTCGGCTTCTACGCGCGCGCCGGATACCGGGTCGCCGCCGAGGTCGACCTGCCCTTCGGCGGCCCGCGCTCCACCGTTCTCTGCCGCGAGGCGAGCTGACTCAGCCGTACTGCGCGAGCAGCAGCCCGATCACGCCGATCTCCTTCGTCTGCTCGGTGACCATCTCGCGCGCCGCCTGCTTGACCGGCCCCGCGGTGAGCAGCGCGTCGGCGCCCCCGGCCATGGCGACGCCGCCGTAGTGGTGGCGCTGCACGAGCCGGAGGAAGAGGAGCTCGGCGTCCCGGCCGCGGGCGGCGGCGAGCGCGTCCAGTTCGGCGCGGGTGGCCATGCCCATGGCGGTGTCGACGGGCTCGGCGGTGGCGGCGACCTGGGCGCCGTGGTGCCCGGCCGCCGGTTCGTGCAGCCACGCCATCGGCTGCGGATTGCTGGGCAGCGCGTTCGCCAGCCGGAGCCAGCCGAGCACGGTGCCGAGCTCGACCCGCTGCACGTCGTCGATCTGCGCGGCCAGCCGGGCGATCACCGGGGAGACGCCGGGGTCGAGGGATTGCACCATGAGCAGCGCCTGCTCGTGGTGCGCCGCCATGTCCTGCAGGAAGGCGATCTCGGTGGCGCTCAGGATCTCCCGCTCCGGCGCGCGGTCCGGGACGAACAGCGGGCGGACGGCCGCGCCGAGCGTCACCAGCAGGGCGGCCAGCGCGACGAGCGCGGCGCCGGCGACGACGGAGCGGCGGTCCACCCGCCGACGGTACCGCGCTCGCCGCATCGGGCACGGTGGAATCAGCCGCGCAGCGCGGAGCCGAGCATGAGCGCGGTGGCCAGATCCATCACCAGGTGCGGCAGCGCCGCGAGCGCGTACCGGGTCACCCCGGCGACCACCGCCGCGTCGAGCAGGAAGAGCGCCACCAGGATCCAACCCGCCACCGGCCACGGCGGAGCCCCGCCGTGCCCGCCGAGCAGCGCGTAGACCATGGCCAGCGCCGCGATGCCGTGATAGGCGGCGGCGCTGATCTCGTCCCCCGTGGTCGCGGTGCGCGGCCCGGTGGCGGCGAGCAGCAGCCAGAGCGCCGCCGCCGCGGCCAGCGCGCCGAAGAACCCGCGCCAGACCGGCGCCGAAATGTGCGCGCCCGGCAGCGTCCACATCCCCGCCATGGACAGCAGCATGGCGACGTGGAACAGCGCGCTCGCCGGTCCGGGGTACACGGTCCGCCCGCGCACCGCGGTCGCCGCCGCGCCGAGCAGGCAGCCGAGCGCCGCCGCCCACGCGGGCAGCAGCAGCGGGTCGTGCACGTCAGCCGGGGACGACCGCGACGGCGCGGCGATCGTCCAGTTCCACCTCGAACACCGCGCGCCCCTCGGCGTCCGCGGTGAGCGCCTGCTCGACCGCGCCGGTGAGTCGGTACTCGCGCCCGGGCGCGAGCCGGTGCACCGCCAGCCGTACCCGCTTCGGCCCCGCACCGGGGCGCAGCACCAGCTCCAGCGCGCTGCCGTCGGTGACCGCCCTGGCGACCAGCACGTCCGGGTAGGCGGCGTCGGCGAGCACCGGCCCGGTGCGCCACGCCTCCGGGATCGCCCCGGTGATCAGCTCGCGCAGCGCGTCGGCGCGGGTGAAGCGGGCGAGCACGTGGTGCGCGTTGGTCACCGTCGACGGCCCCTGGAACCGGCGCGCGCCTGCGCTCTCCAGCGTGAGGTGCTGCTCGCCGAGCGAGCGGACGAGCGCGGCCGCCAGCTCCGGCTCGCCCATCTCGGCGGCCGCGGTGGCGAGGAAGGTCCTGGTCATGCCGTCGCCGTTGACCACGTTGTAGTTGCCGAGATCGACGCGGGCGCGGGCGTTTCCGCGCAGCCGCAGCGTGGTGCCGTCGAAGTCGACGTAGCGGTCCCGGATGGTGGTCCAGGTGTCGCGGGCCAGATCCGGCATGGTGGCATTGAGCCAGGCGACCATGCCTGCGTCGTAGCCGAGTACCGGGCGGCTGATGGTGAGCGAGGGCCCGAGCCGGCCCGGGATGAACCGCCCGCTCCGGGTGCGCCACCCCTCGGTCAGGTAGCTGTCCCGGATCCGTTCCACCAGGTCGCCGGTGAGCGCGGTGCCGTGCAGCCGGTCGTGCAGCACCAGGGTGTTGAAGGCGAAGACATTGCAGATCGGGTAGATCAGGTGCGGTTCGCACGGGTACTGGGCGCACTTCGGGTTGGCCAGCATATTGCGCTGGACGGCACCGGCCAGCCGGGCGAAGTCGTAGTCGTGCGCGCGGGTTTCGTTCCAGCGCAGCCGGAGCGACCCGGGCCGGTCGAAAACGCCGTCCCGGTTGAGGGTTTCGTAGAGCCCGAGCATGACGCCGAAGTAGCCGGAGTACATGACATTGGCGTGCCGGATGGGGTCGGTCTCGTATCGGCCGTAGCCGATCAGGCTCTCCAGCGCCCAGTAGCCCCAGACTCGCTTGTCGCACATCTTGCGAATGGCATTGCGCTGCGCCTCGGCGAGGTAGCCGGTGAAGGCCGGGGTGCGGGTGTACTGGGCCATCGCCAGCCCGTAGCCGATGAAGTTGAGCTGGTAGCGCAGTGCGCTGGCCGCGATCTGCTCGATCCGGTCGAAGCCGTCGAAGCGGTCGAGCGGTTGCAGCGCGAGGTCGAGCACGAAGCGCTGGAAGGCCAGATCCTCCGGCGTGGATTCGGTGACCGCGGAGATCGTCACGCGATCACCACCCGCCGGGTTGCCACCGGCTCCGGGCCGGATCGCCGCGCGGTGGGCGCGAACTCGGACGGCGCCGCGGTGCGGCCGCGCAACCGGCGGCTGACCCGGACGAATCCGGCGGAGAGGAACCCCGCCAGCAGGCAACACGGCATCGTGGCTCGCTTCCGTCGTGAGATAATTCAACGAAAACACTATCACTGTGTCGTAACCGACATTCCCGATATCGCCGCAGTTCGTTGCCTATCTTCCCGTGCCGCAGCGGCTTCCGTGGCGTGGCCGGGTGGATTGGGTCCCGGCATTCGGGGTACGGATGCCGAGAGACTGGAGGATAAACCGTCTCACTATGTCGGACGAGCGAGTGGAGCAGTGATGAGCGGAGTACAGCGACGGCGGATGGCGGCGGTGACCAGCGTGCTGGTCGGGGCGGCGCTGGCGGCGGGCCCGGCGGCGGCCGACCCGAATATCCAGGTGCCCGGCAGCGACGACGGCCTGCCGAACTGCCAGGTACTCAATGTGAACGCCTTCGCCGGGTACATCGGCACCGGCGAGCCCCGGCCCACCGAGGTGATCGACGAGAATTTCGCCACCGCACCGGCCGGCGACTGGTGCAACACCAATGTCGGGTACTCCGGCACCAGCTACGGCCCCGACGGCGTCACCTTCACCAACCCGCCCACCCGGGACGGGCTCTTCCCCTACAACAACTCCGAGATTCTGCCGCATCCGATCTTCGAGCCCGGCCAGACCCAGGTCTACGACGTCAAGGGCGCGCCCGACCTGACCACGCACAACGGCACCGCGGGGTGGGGCGTGTCGAACCGCTCGATCGACCCGCTGAACCTGGAGCTCGCCTGGTTCATGTACAACGGCTCGCACGGGCCGCTCGGCGACGTCAGCGAACTCACCCGCCCGATCTTCACGGTCCTCGGCCAGGACCTCCCGCGCGGCTTCTTCCTCATGGTCAAGCGCGGCGGCGAGCTGATCCCGCAGATCCGGCCGCTCGACCCGGCGCTGCTCGCCGACGACCACAAGTACGCCGTCAAGCTCACCGACCGCAATGTCGAGTTCTACATCGACGGCGCTCCGGTCGGCGACTTCGCGAGCCCGCCGCACGGCACCGGCCACAACATCCTGAATCAGCCGGTGCCGCTGCTCGGCCAGGCCTGGCTGGACGGCAGCTACTGGTTCCCGCTGCCCATCCCGGAGTGGAACGAGCGCCCGCAGCAGCTCACCATCACCCGCTACCGGCAGGGGCCGAGCGAGAGCACGCCGCTCACCTGAGCGCGGCGCGCGGGCTCAGGGCTCCCAGGTGATCCGGCCGCCCTGGAAGTCCTGGGCCTTGCCGTCGCCGAAGTCGTACTCGTCGCTGGTCGGGTAGCCGTAGCGGCCGCCGTCGCCGCCCGCCGCCACCCACTTCTCGCGCAGCGCGCCCCACACCACGTGCGCGCCGGAGGCCGAGGCCCAGTAGATCGCGCCGCCGTTGAACAGGTTGTACCGGCCGCCGCGGGCGCCCGCCTGCTCGTCGGTGACCGGGAAGCCGAGCGCGCTTCCCTCCCAGCCGTAGCTGCCCCACTTGTCCCGGATCAGGCCGCTGACCTGGTGCGCGGCGGTCCCGAGTGACCAGTAGACCGAGCCGCCCTGGAAGTGCGCGAAGCGGCCGGTATCGCCCGGCGTCGCGGCCTCGCGGGTGACCGGGTAGCCGAGCGCACCGCCCTCCGCGCCGAGCTGGCCCCACTTGTCCCGCACCGGCCCGGTGACCGTCTGCGCGCCGGTCGCCTCCGACCAGTAGACCGCGGCATTGCGCGCGAACCCCTGCCACTTGCCGCCGCGCGCGGCGTCCTGCTCCGGCCCGGTCGGCTCGCCCAGCGCCTCCACCCCGCCCGCCGCGTCGAACTCGATCTCGATCGCCCCGCCGACCTCGAACGGCCCCACCGGCCGCGCCCCCGCCGCCTGCGTGCCCGCCGCCAGCAGCAGTGCCGCCAGCGCGGCCGTCGTCGTCACCCTTGTCGCTCGCATGGAGTTGCCCTTCGCCGGTCGAGTGGGAAGATCGGGGTTCAGGGTACCGAGGCGCCGCCGCGGCCCGCGTCAGTGCAGCAGCTCACGCCAGTTCGGCGGAACCCGGTCGGCGGGGCCGGGGGCGGGCTGATCGGCCGGTTTGCTCTCCGGCGGCGCGAGCTGCGGGCCCTCGTACATCTGCTCGTCGCGGTAGTCGTAGTACCAGTCCTCGCCCGGCTCGAAGCTGGTGATCAGCGGGTGGCCGGTGGCGCCCGCGTGCGCGGTGGCGTGCTGGCTCGGCGAGGTGTCGCAGCAGCCGATGTGGCCGCAGGCGGCGCAGCGGCGCAGGTGGAACCACCAGCCGCCGTCGCGCTCGCACTCCAGGCAGCCGGTGCCGCTCGGCGGGGCCGCGGGGTCGATGGGGGAGGTTTCGCTCACCGGTTCATCAAACGCCGCGGGGCGGTTCCGGGCAACCGCTCGGCGAATCCTCCGGGACCAGGGTCTCGGGCCAGCGGGCGCGGATGGCGGCGACGGTCTGCTCCGGGGTCTGCGCGGAGGTGTCGAGGCGGAGGCCGATGGGCGGGGTGCGGTCGCGGAACTCGCGGTCGAACGCGGCGGGGGACCAGCCGCGGTAGCCGGTCTTGGCGCGGGCGGCGTCCCTGGCGGCGAGGACGGCCGGGCCGGGCAGCAGGACGACGACGCGTAGCGGGTGGCCGGTGAGCAGGGTGCGCATGCGCGCCAGCGCGGCGCCGGGGTAGAGGTCCTGGAGGACCGGGGTGATCCCGGCGTCCGCGTAGCCGCGCGCGACCGCGGCGGCGAGCTGCTGCCGCAGGGCCAGCTGGGTTTCGGCCTCCGCGCCGAGCGGCGGCTCGGGTTCGGCGCGGCCGCTCACGATCCACCGCCGGAAGGTGTCGCCGCGGACGTGCGCGGCGCGCGGCAGCGAGCGGGCCAGCAGCTCGGCCACGGTGGACTTCCCGGCCGCCATGGCGCCGGTGATCAGGACGATGTCCGTGGTCATCCGGGGGAGGGTAGCGGTGTGTCCGTCACCGGCGACAGCGAATTTCGGTGCGACACTGCCGGACATGAGCAATGGGGAGGTGCGCGCGCACGACTGGTTCGTCGCGGAGCGGGAGTACCGCAGGCACGAGGAGCGGCGGGGGCGGCGGTTCGCCTACCCGGTGCTGGATCCGGGGCGCACCGCGCTGGTGGTGATCGACATGATCCCCTTCCACGTGGCGGGCAACCCGTACTGCCGCGGCATCGTCGCCCGGATCGCCGACCTCGCCGCGGTACTGCGCGCCGCGGGCGGGACGGTGGCGTGGGTGGTCCCGGCCACCCGCCCCCCGCTCCCGCACGCCGTCGAGTTCTTCGGCGCCGCGACGGCCGCGAGCTACGCCCGCTCCGGCGGCACCGGCCCCTCGGCGGAGCGGCTCTGGCCGGGGCTCGGCGCCGAGCCCGGCGACCTCTACGCGGAGAAATCCGCCTACAGCGCCTTCTTCCCCGGCCGCAGCGACCTGCCGGAGCGGCTCACCGCCCGCGGCATCGACACCGTGCTGGTGGCCGGCACCCTCACCAATGTCTGCTGCGAATCCTCGGCCAGGGACGCGGCCACCCTCGGCTACCGGGTGATCCTGCTCGCCGACGGCACCGCCGCGCGCCGGGACGCCGACCACAATGCCACCCTGCACGTGGTCTACCGCTCGTTCGGCGACGTCAGGGTGTGCGCCGAGATCGCGGGGCTGCTCGCTCAGGCGGCCAGCGCCGAGCGCAGCGAGTCCACCTGGGCGGCGAAGTAGTCGCGGGCCACCCCGGTCTCGGCGGCGACCTCGTCGAAGCCGTGGAAGGCGCCGGGCACCTCCAGTACCTGCACCTCGACCCCGGCCGCCCGCAGCCGCTCGGCGTAGGCGAGGTCCTCGGCGTGGAAGAGGTCGAGGGTGCCGACGCCGATCCAGGCGGGGGCGAGCCCGGCCAGGTCGGTGCGGCGCGCGGGCACGGCGGCGGCGGGGTCGGCGCCGCGCAGGTAGGCGCGCCAGCCGAAGCGGTTGGCGGCGGTGTTCCAGAGGCGGAAGGTGCCGGTCTCCAGCTCGGCGCTGGTGGAGCGGTCGTCGAGCATGGGGTAGGAGAGCACCTGCAGCACCGGGCGCACCCCGCCGCGGTCGCGGGCGGCGAAGGCCAGTGCCGCGGCCAGGCCGCCGCCCGCGCTGGCGCCCGCGACGGCGATCCGCGCCGGATCGATCTCCGGTTGCGCGCCGAGCCACTGCAGTGCGTCGTAGCAGTCGTCGAGCGCGGCGGGGTAGGGGTGCTCGGGGGCGAGGCGGTACTCCACCGCCGCGACCACGGCGTTCAGTTCGTCCGCGAAGGTCCGGCAGACGCGGTCGTTCTGCCGGGCGGTGCCGAGGACGTAGCCGCCGCCGTGGATCCACAGCAGGGCCGGTCCCGGCGCCGCGGCCAGCGCCGGACGGTGGATCCGGACCGAGACGTTCTCGTTGACCTCGAAGACCTCGGCCCTGCCCGCCGGAACGAGGTCGCTGAGCCTGCGGATGAGCGGCAGGGTGAGCGCGGTGACCGGCCGGCTCGGCAGCAGCCTGCCGTGCAGCCGCAGGTCGGGGTGGAAGGCGGAGGGGTCGAGCCGGGCGCGCACCGCGCCGAGCAGGGCGGCCGGGCCGCCGAGCAACCGTCCGGGTAGTGCCGTCATCTCGGCCCCCTCCCCGCCCGGGATCGGACGGCTGTCGTGGCCGGGTCACCGGCGAACTCTCCGGGCAGTATGCCCCCTCCGGTGCACCGCGGGGTGCGTTTCGCGGCGGTGGTCTGGCAGGCTGCTCGGTGAGCGCCCGCCCGCGGAGGCGGCCCGAACAGGAAGCCGGTCCGAGATGCCGCACGTGGAGATCAGCCACTTCCCCGCCGAGCTCGACGCCGCCGCCCGCGCGCGGCTGGACGCCGACATCACCGCCGCCATCACCCGCGCCTTCGGTGTGCGCGACGGCGCGGTCTCCATCGGGCTGGCGGCGGTGCCGAAGGAGGAGTGGACCGAGCGGGTGTACCGGCCGCTCATCACCGAGCGCACGGACCCCGCCACCCTCCTGCGCGGCCCGGACTACTGAGCAGCACCTCCACCGACACCGACGACGGAGCAGCGATGACCTCCACGACCGCCGCCCTGCTCGCGGCCGCACTGACCGGCGCGGGGATCGCGCTCACCGCGCCGGCGGCGGCGGCCGCGCCCGGCTGCGGCGACGCCGAGCTGGTCATGGCGCGCGGCACCGACTACTCGCGCCCGGTGGCCGAGAGCTGGGCCTCCGTGGACGACCCGACCGTCGGGCGGCCGCTCGACGCCGCCGTGCGCGCCGCCCGCCCCGACCTGAACTGGACCCTCTACAACGTCTCCTACCCCGCCGACACCACCGGCCCGCGCTCCCGCGCCATCGGCGCCGTCGACCTGGTCGCGCACCTGGTGCTCCGGTCCGTCGAGTGCCCCGCGACCCGCTTCGTCCTCGCCGGGTACTCGCAGGGCGGCGAGGTGCTCTCCAACGCCATCGGCATGGGCAGCGACGACTTCCCCGCCACCGCGGTGATCCCCGCCCCCCTCGCCCCGCGCATCGCCGCCCTCCTGCTCTTCGCCAGCCCCATCCACGTCTACAACACCGCCATCCCCGAGCCCTACGCCGCCCGCACCGCGCAGTACTGCGTGCCGCAGGACCCGGTGTGCAATCCGGCATCCGCACTGCCGCCGGACGCGGGCTACGGCGCCCACACCCGCTACGGCGAAGCCGTCACCGCCGCAGCCGCTTTCGCGGCCGGACGGCTCTAAGCCGCGCCTCAGCCGGTGGTCACCGGAACCGCCGGATCCGGCAGCCCGAAGCGGGCGCGGACCGTCGGCTCCGGATACCCGTCCACCAGCGCCCCCGCCTCGCGAAGCAGCGGAACCACATCCCGCACGAAATCCGCGAGATCGTGCGGCAGGGTCGGTGGCTGGACGGTGTACCCGTCGACGACCCCGTCCCGCCACCAGTCGAGAATCTGCTCCGCCACCTCCGCGGGCGTCCCGAGCACGAGCCGATGCCCGCCCTCGACCCGCCGCGCGATATCCCGCAGCGTCAGCTCCTCGCTCGCGACGAGGTCGTGCAGCGAGCGCGTGAAGCCGACGGGCGACTGCTGGTCCTCGTCGGGGAGGAAGAGCTCGGGGAGGAGAACGGCGTCGGGGTCGAAGGGGATACCGTGCCGGTCGGCGAAGGCGCGGAGGAACGACTCCTCGGAGGAGTGCCCGTTGAGCTCCTCGTGCCTGCGCAGTGCCGCCGCGCGCGTCGGGGCGACGAGCGGAACGAGCCCGGGCAGCAGGCGAATCGCCTCCGGATCCCGCCCGTGCGCGACGGCGCGGGCACGCACCCGGGCGCGATACGACCGCGCCGCGTCCTTGCCGAGCAGCGCGGCATAGAGCAGGTCGGCGTGCTTCCCGGCCAGGTCGATCCCGGCGTCGGAGGCACCGGCCTGCGCGATGAGCGGATACCCCTGCGGCCCGAGCGGCACGTTCAGCGGCCCGCGCACGTCGAAGAACTCGCCGTGGTGGTCGATGGTGCGCGCGGTGGACGCGGTCCACAGCGGATCGCCGAGCACGGCCGGCGCGGCGCCCGCATCGTGCTCCCAGCTGCGCCACAACTCCTTCACCACCTCGACGAACTCGTCGGCCCGCCGATACCGCTCGGCCCGGCCCGGCAGCGGCGCGGCGCCGAAGTTGGCGGCGATATCGGGGTTGAAGCTGGAGACCACGTTCCAGATCACCCGCCCGCCGGAGATGTGGTCCAGGCTGGCCAGCCGCCGCGCCAGGTTGTAGGGCGCGTTGTAGGAGCTGGAGGCGGTGATCACGAAGCCGATATCGGGCACCCGCGCGGCGAGCGCGGTGCAGAGCACGATCGGGTCGAGGGTGTGCAGGGGCCTGGTGCCGGGCGCGCGCTGCAGGGCGGGGTGGTCGGAGAGGAAGACAGCGTCGAAGCCGGCGCCGCGGGCCAGCTCGGCCACCGCGACGTAGTGCTGGAACGAGGTGAACCGGTCCCAGGCGGCGTCCGGGGCGAGCCACGAATTGCCGTGGTAGCCGGTGCTGTTCACGCCGACGTTGAGATGCAGTCTGCGGGGCATGGTTGGTCTCCTTCTAGCCGGGAACCCGGCTGGTCACGGAATCGCGGGCCCAGACGGCGTGCAGCCCGGCGTAGCGGCCGCCGCGCGCGATGAGGTCGTCGTGCGGGCCGTCCTCGGCGATCCGGCCGTCGTGGAAGAGCAGCACCCGGTCCGCGGTCTCGGCGGTGTGCATGCGGTGCGCGATGGTCAGGGTGGTGCGGCCGCGGGTGAGCCGGGCCAGCGCGTGCTGCACCCGGACGTCGGTGCCCGCGTCCACGCCGCTGGTGGCCTCGTCCAGCACCAGCAGGTCGGGGTCGACCAGCGCGGTCCTGGCCAGCGCCACCAGTTGCCGCTCGCCCGCGGAGAGCGCCTCGCCGCGCTGGCCGACGGGGGTGCCGAGGCCGCCGGGGAGCCCGGCGACCCAGTCGGCGAGGCCGAGCCGGTCCAGCACCTCGTGCACGGCGTCGGCGTCGGCGCCCTCCCGGCCGAGCGCGATGTTCTCGCCGACGGTGCGGTCGAAGAGGAACGCGTCCTGCGGCACGATGGCGACCCGGCGGGTGAGCGCCTCGTCGGCGATCTCGGTGAGGTCGGCGCCCCAGAGCGTGAGCACGCCGCTGGTCGGCAGCAGCTGCCTGGTCACCAGTTTGGCGAAGGTGCTCTTGCCGGAGCCGGTCTCGCCGACCACCGCGACGTGCTCGCCGGGCGCCAGCCGCACGCTCAGCTCGCGCAGCGCGGGCCTGCCCGGCACGTACTCGAAGCCGACGCCGGCGAGCCGGACGGCGGGCGGCCCTGCGGGCAGCGCGACCCCGGCCCGCGCCTGCTCGACCGGCAGGTCCAGGATCTCCACCACCCGGCGCAGCCCGGCCTCGGCATTGCGCGCGTCGGCCAGGCTGGCCACCGCGAACTGCATGGGCCGCACGAAGAACGTCACCAGGAAGAGGAAGGCGACGATACCGCCCGCGCTCGACCCCAGCTCGGCCCCGAACACCCCGACCCCGGCGGCGGTGCCCGCCACCAGCACCGACGCGGTGATCAGCCCGCTCGCCACCTCGCCAACCGAGACGTTGAACCCCATGGGCCAGAGCGTCCGCCGCTGCGTCGACCACACCGCGTCGATCGCGGCGTCGGCGCGGGCCCGCATCCGCTCCTCGATGCCGTAGCCGCGAATCGTGTCGATCCCGGCCAGCAGCTCCAGCAGCACCGCGTACAGCTCGCCGACGGCGCCGCGCACCGCGTCGAAGCGGCGCGACACCCAGCGCTGCAGCAGCCGCCCGCCGACCGGGACCAGGGCGCCGATCACCAGCACCAGCAGCGCCAGCGGCCAGGAGTAGACCGCCATCACCGCGAGCGCGAGCAGCATCTGGGAGATGTTCTGCACCAGCGTGATGCCACCGGCCTGGGCGTACAGGGTGATCACGTCGACGTCGTTGGTCACCCTGGCCACCAGCGAGCCCGCCGAGTCGGCGCGCGGGTCGGCGGGGGAGAGCCGGAGGATCCGGGCGAAGGCGGCCACCCGCAGGTCGCGCAGCGCCCGCTCGACCGTGCGGACCAGCTGGAAGTTCACGAAGGCCGAGCTCAGCATCGCGAGCAGGACCGCGGTCACGCCGACGCCGACCGCGAGGGTGACCACCTCGGTGCGCCTGGCGGCGTCGACATTCGCGAGCAGGGCGTGGTCCAGCGCGTACTGGATGGTCACCGGGATGACGATGCGGCCGGAGGCGGCGACGGCGGCCGCCGCCAGGATCACGGCGAGCGTGCGGCGGGACAGCACGGTGTCGCGGCGCACCCGGCGCAGCAGCGCGAGGGTGCCGTAGCGCCGTGCCGCGGAAACGGCTCCCGCGGCGGGAGCCGATTCCCCGGCGGCCGCTGCACCCGTTTCGGCTGCCGTAGCCGCTTGGGCAGCAACACCCGCTCGGGCCGCGGTGGCCGGTTCGTTGGTGGTGCCCGCCCGTGCGCTGTCGGCCCCGCTCACCCCAGCACCTCCGCGGTGTCGTAGGCACCGAGCAGGGCGCGATACCCCGGCTCGGCTTCGAGCAGCTCGGCATGGGTGCCCTGCGCGACGATCCGCCCACCCGCCAGGAACACCACGGTGTCGGCGAGCGCGATGGTGGCGGCCCGGTGCCCGACCAGCACCACGGTGGCGTGCCGCTCGTCGCCCGCGTACTCGGCGCGCAGCGCCTCGATCACCGCCCGCTCCACCAGCGGGTCCAGCGCCGAGGTGGCGTCGTCGAGCAGCAGCAGCCCCGGCCGCCGGAAGACGGCGCGCGCCAGCGCGATCCGCTGCCGCTGCCCGCCGGAGAGCTGCGCGGTGTCGGAGAGCTCGGTGTCGGCCCCGTCCGGCAGCGCCGCCACGAAACCGTCCGCGCCGGCCACCTCCAGTGCGTGCCGCAGCGGGCCCGGCGCGCCGAGCGTGACATTGGCGCGCACGGTGTCGGCGAAGAGGAAGGCGTTCTGGGTGTCCAGGGCGGTCCGGCGGCGCACCGCCTCCGGCGCGAGCAGCCTGGTGTCGACGCCACCCACCGCGACGCTGCCGCGATCGGTCTCCAGCAGGTGCGCGAGCAGGGCGAGCAGCGTGCTCTTGCCCGCCCCGGTGGCCCCGACCACCGCGACGACCGCCCCTGGCCGTACCGCGAGGGTCAGGTCGCGCACCGCGGCGGCGTCCGCGCGCTCGCCGTAGCCGAACCAGGCGCCGGTCAGCTCCAGCCCGACGCCACCGGCCCGATCGGGCAGCGCGTGCTGCCCGGCCGCGGGCCGCTCGGTGGCCTCGAGTATCCGCCGCACCCGGGTGTGCCCGGCCACGCCGAGCGGGAGCACGCCGAGGAAGCGCGCGATCACGTTCAGCGGGATGG
Source organism: Nocardia sp. NPDC050697 (assembly GCF_040654395.1). NCBI lineage: Bacteria > Bacillati > Actinomycetota > Actinomycetes > Mycobacteriales > Nocardiaceae > Nocardia > Nocardia sp. NPDC050697. The sequence continues at coordinate 1,421,994 of NZ_JBFAHY010000001.1, read as the reverse complement.
CGGTGGTGATGAGCAGGTACACCACCTCGACCAGGGCGCCGACGCCGAGCAGCCCGTCCTGCACCCGCGCCACCCCGACCGCCAGGATGACCAGCGCGGCCAGCGGCGGCATGAGCTCGATGGCCGGGTCGAAGACCGCGCCCGCGCTGCCCATGCGCCGATTGGCGGCGCGGGATTCGTCGGCGGCCGCGGCGAACCGCGCGATCTCCCGATCGGTGATGCCGAGCGTGCGCACCACCTGCCGCCCGGCCACCGCCTCGTGCGCCAGCCCGCTGAGCACCGCGCGGTGCCGCTGCGCGTCCCGCGCCCGCGGGGCCAGCACCTTCTGGTAGAGCAGGTTGGCGGCGAAGACCAGCGGAATGAGCACCGCGGCGACCAGCGCCAGCCAGCCGTCCACCAGCGCGATATCGCCGAGTACAAGCAGCAGCATCACCGCCATGCCCGCGGCGAAGGGGAAGTGCTGCATGGGATCCCACGCCGTCTCCACATCCGAGACCACGCCGGAGACCAGCTGCCCGGACGGCCGCCGCCGGTGCCAGGAGACGCCGAGCCGCAGGTACTGCGCCACCACCGCCCTTCGGTCCGCGGCCTCACCGCCGAACTGCACGACCCCGGTGGCGACCCCGCGCCCGATGATGGTGACGATCCGCAGCAGCGATACCCCGAGCACGAACCCCGCCGCCACGACCGCCGCCCCCACCGGGAAGTGGTCGTCGCGGAAGCTCGGGAGCACCACGTGATCGGTGGCCCAGCCCACCGCCTTGGCCGCCAGCACCATGCAGACCGCGTTGATCAGCGCGCAGCCGACGGCGATCGCGGCGGCGAGCGGCCGGTCCCGGCAGCCGCGCAGCATCATGGTCAGCCCGGTGCGCAGGGTCCGGGAATCCCGCCCCGCCGGTTCCTCGACGCCGGCGAGCAGCGCGCCCCTCCCGAATGTCATCGACGGCAACACTTCGCGTTCGACACCGTTTCCTCCTCCACACCTCCCCGAAACAGTGCGATGGACTCATTGCCGAAAGCAACGAAATCGATCATGCCGATCGGAATGCGAAATGAGGGTCAAGCCGAACTTCACCGTCGGTGTAGGCAATCTTCCCGATTCCAAATCGCGGTCGTCGCCCGCCATCGGAATAGCCTGGCCCGCATATCCTTCTCCGACCGACCGAGGTGGTGGGCTCGATGACAATCGCTGCGTCCGAACCGATTTCCGCGCAATCGTCGATCACGGTGGCGCCCCAATCCGGCTACACCGGCGCCGAGATCTCCGGCGTCGACCTTTCCCGGGAATTGTCCGACGGCGTGATCGCCGAGATCCGGCAGGCCCTGCTGAAATGGAAGGTCGTGTTCTTCCGCGACCAGACCATCGGGCACGCGGAACAGATCGCCTTCGCCCGCCGATTCGGCAGGGTGACCCCGGCGCACCCGTACGAGGAGAATCCGCCCGCGGGTTTCCCGGAAATCCTGCCGATCGATTCCCGCCGCTACGACAAGCTCTACGGCCGCAAGCGCACCTCGTACGACAGCAGCTGGCACACCGACGTCACCGCGCTGATCAACCCGCCCGCCTTCTCCATCCTGCGCGCCGACATCCTGCCGCCCTACGGCGGCGACACCGCCTGGACCAACCTGGTCGCGGCCTACGAGAACCTGCCGCAGGAGCTGCGCGACTTCGTCGACACCCTGGACGCCGAGCACACCTTCGAGAACCGGGCCGCCGCGGGCAGCGACCGCAACCGGATCATCGGCACCAAGCCGCTGCGCACCTTCCACCCGGTGGTCCGGGTGCACCCGGAGACCGGCGAGCGGGCGCTCTTCGTCAGCCCCGGCTTCACCCGCAAGGCCAAGAGCCTCCGCGGCTTCTCGCCTCGGCTCGCCGGGCACCTGCTGGAGGCGCTCTGGGAGGAGGCCACCCGCACCGAGTACAGCGTCCGGTTCCGCTGGCAGCCGGGCAGCGTCGCGTTCTGGGACAACCGCGCCACCGCGCACCTGGCCATCGCCGACGCCGGGCACCTCGACCACGACCGGGTGCTCTACCGGGTGACGCTCGAGGGCGACGTCCCGGTCGGCGTGGACGGCCGCAGCTCGGAATCCCTGGAAGGCGAGCCGTTCCACGGCTCCTGATCGGGGGCGCTCCCCGGTCGGCGCGGTGCGCGACGAGCACGCCGAGGACTGCGCCGGCCGCCGATCCCGGCCGCGGGATCACCCGCTCCCGCCGCCGGGTGAATCGGTCCCCGATCGGCCGATACAGTGAGTGCCGTGACAACGACCGGCAGGCAGTACGGGGGTCGCGCGATCTCCGAGCGCAAGCGGGAGCGGCGCGCCCGCTTCATCGCCGCGGCGATCCGGTTGTTCGCCGAACGCGGCTACCCGCACTGCTCGCTCGCCGACGTCTGCGCCGCCGCGGGGCTCTCCAAGCGGCAGTTCTACGAGGAGTTCGAGACCCGCGAGGACGTCCTGGTCGCCGCCTACGACCGCATCCAGGACGATGCCGCCGCCGCCGTCGGCACCGCGCTCTCCCGCCTCGGCCCCGCCACCGACCCGCACGCCGGCCTCACCACCGCCTTCACCGCCTACCTCGGCTCCATCGACTCCGACCCCTACCGCGCCAAGGTCGCCTTCCTCGAGGTGGTCGGGGTCAGCGAGCGCATGGAGCGGCACCGCCGGGAGCGGCGGCACGGGTGGAGCCTGCTCATCGAGATGGCGGTCGGGCCGATCGCCGGGCCCGGCGCGCACGTCCGCGGGGAACCCATGCTCGCCGCGGGCGCGCTGATCGGCGCGGTCAACGGGGTCGCGCACGAGTGGCTGCTCATGGATCCGCGCCCGCCCGTCGCCGAGCTGGTCGATCTGCTCGTCCCGGTGGCGCTGGCCATGATGGTGCACCCCGCCCCGGAGTGACTCACTCCCTGGCGTGCACCTCGTGCCCGCTCACGATGGAGATCCGGTTGAACGCGTTGATGGCGATGGCGATCCAGGCGACGGCCGCGAACTGGTCGTCGTCCAGGTGCTCGCGGGCCGCCGCGTAGGCGCGCTCCTGCTCGTCGTGCGGTGGCAGCGTCGTCACCGCCTCCGCCAGCGTGAGCGCCGCCCGCTCCTGCTCCGTGTAGAGATCGGCCTCGCGCCACGCCGCCAGCACATGCAGCCGCTGCTCGGTCTCGCCAGCCTCGCGCGCGGCCCTCGTGTGCACGTCCAGGCAGCGCGCGCACCCGTTGAGCTGGGAGAGCCGCACATTCACCAGCTCGACCAGGTGCCGGTCCAGCCCCGCCCGCTTCGCCGCCTGCTTGGCCGCGAACGCGACCCCCACCTGGCTCTTGTACACGGACGGGCTCTGCTCGTCGATCCGGATGCGTTCGCTCACCGGGCAATTCTCCCGCATCGCGTGATCGGCGGCCGACAGACCGGGATTGACAGGGTTGGGACCGGCGGCTTTAGTTATGGCAGGGTCGGCGTTCCAAGATGCCGGGGGGCACCAGCGACGGGGGAAAGTAGTGGATTTCGGCAGCCTGCTTCAGGGCTTCGAGGAGGTGCGGAGCGCTGTCGAGGCCAGAGCCGCCACCTATCTGTGGATTGATCGGACAGCACGAACCATGGACCGGTCGGGCCGGGATGCGAGCGGCGCGGTGCACACCGAGCTGGACCACGACAACATTCCGCGACGGTTCACCATTTCGCAGAATTGGCAGTCGCTGCTGAACGGGCAACGCCTCGACGCGGCGATTCTCGAGGCTTTCGGAGCCGCCTACGCGGACGGCTGGAAGACGGCACGCGAGGAGGTCGAGGCCGCCGGCCGCCGGGGTGTGCCGCCACCTGCCCTGGTGCCCGAGGCTCGAACCGTCCCGGTTCACAGCGCGGCCGAGGACCTCATCGAGGAGGTGCTGGCCATTTCGGCGCAACCCCTTGCCACACCGTCTCGTGATAGCAGTGATACGCCGCGCGCGATCGAGTTCGCGTTCTCCGAGCACGGAATGTCGGGCTGCCGCATCGACCAGGAATGGGCGGAGCGGCAGGCGACCAGCCGGCTCGCCACCGAGATCAACGCCGCGCTGCAAACGCAGCGCGACGAGTACGCGCACGGCCGGGTATCGCCGACGGCGAAGCTCACCGCCGCTGCCGAGCAGCTGATCGCTCTGCTGCACAGCAACAACGTCACCGGGGGAAACTGATGGCACCGACGCCGGAACGGGTCACCGTCGCGCTCGACGCGCTCCGCAAACAGGCGACCGGCTGGGCCGAGCGGGCCACTGATCTCGGAGATGTCGCCGACGAGATCGGCGAGTACACCTACACGACACTGCAGGCAGGGCTGTTCCTCGGCTTCGTGGACAAGTACGACGAAGTCGTCGCGCAGATGCAGACCCGGCTGCGCGAAGGCGAGCTGGCGATGAAGGAGATCGCCCGCACGCTGAATACCGTAGCCGGCGTGTACGAAGACGAAGAGCGTGCGCAGGCGCACGCCATTCACAATCTCTACTGAACAATCGGGGGAAGTCGGGATGGCGCCATCCGCCGCGCAAATGGAGCAGGTCGCGCAGGACCTGATCGACAAGGTCGAGGAACTAGGGAATCTCCCCGCTCGAATCAGGGAGTCGTTCCGCGATGCGGCCGACATGCCGATCATTCGCTACGTTCTGCGGATCGGTGACGAGATCATCGAGATCGGGAACGATTTCGCGGACGCGATCAGCCGGCTCTGGGACAAGTTCGTGGAGGCGATCGAGGGAGTCGGCGCGCCCGTCGCCTTCATCAGCACCTCGTACGACTGGGTCGATGTGGCCAAGTCGATGAACACGGTGGCCTCCGATCTGGAGGACACCGCCGTCAAGGTCGGCGGGTACTGGCAGGGCGCGGCCGCCGAGTCGTACTCCGATGCGATTGCGCCGCAGCGCATCGCCGCCGCGCGAATGGGCTCGATCGCGGCGGCGATTCGTTCGGCGACGTTGACGCTCGGTGTCGCGGGAGTGACGTTCTATACGTCGCTGCTCTCCATTGTCATCGCGGTCATCGTCGAGGCTGTCGCGGAGTGTCTCACCGCAGGCACTGGCGTCGGCGCCATCCCAGCCGGAATCGCGGGATTGATCACCGCGGCGAAATTCGCCGGGCTGGTCACCGCCTCGATCTCGGGCATCTTCACCATCATCCAATCCACGATGGGTCAAGTGCAGGCGGTGCAGTTGGAACTGGACAACTCGCAGGGATTCCCGCTCGGGCACTGGCCGGCCACCGGGGCAGCCGACTATACCGATGCCACCGTGCTGGATGGGGATGCGGATTGGTCGGTGAAATCGGGATGACAGCCCCCGACCCTGACCCCGACCGGGTACGCCAGATCGTCCTGCGCATCCGCGTCACCGTCGCCGCGGCGTTCGGCCTGCTGGTACTGGCCGGAACCGTCGGGTTCGTCTTCCTGCTGCACGGCGCCGAGATCGACCCGCAGGGCTTCAGCCGACGCGAGGTAGTGGTACTCGCCGGCAGCGCGATCGCCGCCGCGTTGCTCGTGGCGGGAGCCGCCGTGCTCGCGGCCATCGGCAGGCGAAGCCTGACCGTGGAGGCCGTCCTGTGGCTGCTGGTCGCGGCGCTGATCGTAACCGGGGCCTGCTACCTGCTGACCGGGACGTGGTCGCCGGTACTCTGGTTCATCGCGGCCGGCGCGGGCGTCGACGTGATCAGGGCATCCCGACGCAGCTGACGCTCGATCAGCGATTCCCGTCGCGCACGGCGCGGAAGGCGCGGGTGAGGGCGGGGATATCGGCGGGGTCGATTCGGTCGAGGAGCGCGGCGCGGACGGCGGCGACGTGGCCGGGGCTCGCGGCGGCGAGTTCGGCGGCGCCGGTGTCGGTGAGCTCGGCCCAGGCCCCGCGGCGGTCGGATTCGCAGTCGACGCGGCGGACCCGGCCGGAGTGCTCGAGCCGGGTGACGGCGCGGGTGATGCCGCTGCGGCTGGTGCTGCTGGCGTCGGCGAGCGCGCTCATGCGCAGCCGCCGGTCGGGGGCCTCGGCGAGCAGGACCAGGATCTCGTAGTCGGCGAAGGCGATGCCGGCGTCGCGGGTGAGCTGCTTGTCCAGGTCGCGGAAGAGCAGGCGGGTCGCGTCGAGGTACGCCCGCCAGAGCTCGTTCTCGTCGGTATCGAGCCAGCGTGTCGCGTTCACGGTCTCCAGCGTACGCGCATTGGTTGACAAGGCAACGATAGTGAGTAGTCTGCAGGTAGTTGACAAAGCAATGAACTCGGAATCGAGGCAACCGTGTCCGCTCCCACCACCCCGCAGATCGACGTCCGCCGCGCCGGCGACCGGCTGAAGACCCGGATCGGCTGGCTCGACTCCAAGCACTCCTTCTCCTTCGGGCAGCACTACGACCCGGAGAACACCCACCACGGCCTGCTGCTGGTGAACAACGACGACATCGTCACCCCGGGCATGGGCTTCGACACCCACCCGCACCGGGACATGGAGATCGTCACCTGGGTGCTGCGCGGCTCGCTGGTGCACCAGGACTCCACCGGGCACTCCGGGGTGATCTACCCGGGGCTGGCGCAGCGGATGAGCGCGGGCACCGGCATCCTGCACTCGGAGAAGAACGACTCCTGGCGCTTCGCGGGGGCGACCGGCTCGTTCGCGCGGCAGCACGAGGAGCCGGTGCACTTCGTGCAGATGTGGGTGCTGCCGGACGAGTCCGGGATCACCCCCGGCTACGAGCAGCTGGAGATCGACGACGCGCTGCTCTCCGGCGGGCTGGTCCCGGTGGCGTCGGGCATGAAGGAGTACGCCGACCACTCCGCCATCCGGATCGCCAACCGGTACGCGACCATGCACGTGGCGCGGCTCGGCGCGGGCGACGCGCCGATCACCCTGCCGGACGCGCCGTTCCTGCACCTCTTCGTCGCGCGCGGCGCGGTCGAGCTGGAGGGCACCGGGCCGCTGGGCGAGGGGGATTCGGTGCGCTTCACCGGCGCGGGCGGGCAGCGGGTGAGTGCCGCGGGCGAGGCCGAGGTGATCGTGTGGGAGATGCACGCGACCATCGGGTGAACCGGGTCAGCCGATGCGCAGCACCCCGGTGACGGTGCCCTGCAGCATCCGTCCGTCCGGCAGGATGAGCGGCGACATCTGCAGCGGGTCGTCGAGCACCGTCCCGGGGGCGGGGGAGTCGGCGAGCACCGCGCCGGTGGCCGGGTCGAGCACCGTCACCGAGAAGCCGTCGGCCGGGGTGGCGGTGTCCGGGCCGTGCCGGGTGAGGGTGTAGAGCAGATTGTCCGCGGTCGACAGGTGCGGTACCGCCGCGCTGCGAATCGCGCTGTCCCACACCGTGTGACAGCCCGCGTCGTCCACATCGACCCGGGTGAGGCCGCCGGTGAACGGCGCCGTCGGCGGCACCGCGGGCCCCGCGTCTCCAGGCACCGTCGGGTACGGGTAGCCGTACGTCCCGGCCACGAAGACCGAGTGCCCGGCGCCGATCGGCGAGTTCTCACTGCCCGGCCCGCCCGCGGTGAGCACCGGCTGCGCGCAGACGAGCTCGCCGGTGCCGGAGCGGAAGACCAGCACCCGCACGCCGGCGTCGGCGCTGTCCACGATGGTCAGGTACTCCGACCCGGTCCGCGGGCCGAAATAGGTGGGCGTGGAGCCGGTTCCGTGGCTCAGCTGCCCCGGCTTGCGGGCGGTGCCGCGGTCGTACGGTGCGCGCCAGGCGATCCGGGCCGCGCCGCCGGGGGCGGTCAGCTCGTAGAGCGCGTGCGTGGTGGCCACCGCGACGTGGCCGTCCGGGGCGGCCGAGATGCTGTTCGCGACCTGCTCGCCGAGGTCGACGGTGCTGGTCCGGCCGTCGGGGGTGCGCAGCCCGGCGACACCACGGCCGGTGGCGAACCAGACATTGCCCGACCAGTCCGGCACCAGCCCGGTCACGCTGTCGCCCTGCGGGATAGCGCCGGAGAGGTCGGTGCGCTCGGCGATCTCCAGCCGCCACCGTCCGTCGGCGTCCCGGTGGTGCGCCACCCGGACCAGCGCGCGCTCGCCGTCCACGGCCACCAGCCGGTCGTCCTGGTCCAGGTACGCGTACACCCCGCCGAGCAGGCTGCCCTTCACCAGCGGCAGCGCGGCCAGCGAGCCGTGCTCGGGGTCGAGCAGGTGCACCGTCGGCACCTGCCCGGCGATGCTCGTGCAGAGCGCGACCACCAGCCCGTCGCGGCCCTGCAGGAGCGTCGGGCAGGCGGCGGCCAGCGGGTCGGCGCGCACCGCGAGCGGCCCGGTGCCCGGCCCGGAATACGGTGTGGTGTCCGAAGATCCGGCATCGCCGTGCATGGTCGCCGAGCCCGCCGGACCGAGGAACGGGTGCGGTGGCTGCGGCACCGCGTGCGCCACTCCCGGAGCGGCCAGGAGCCAGACGGCGGCGGCGAGGACGAGCGAACGCATGCCTCGCAGCCTAGGACGCCCGCCGCGCACGCTCCGCTACCGCCCCCGCGGCGTGCGACCCGCGAACCCGGCACCCGCGCGGGCGCCCCACCCCGGGAACCCGGCGACAACGACCCCGCCGCCCCCCGACGGTGCGGCGGGATCGGGTCAGTAGGCCCCTTCACCCTCGGCGACCGCCCGCAGCGTGCGGGTGATGATCCAGAGATCGAGCGTCATGGACCAGTTCTCCACATACGAGATATCCAGCTCCACCGACTCCTCGGGGGAGAGGTCCGAGCGGCCGCTGACCTGCCACAGCCCGGTCACCCCCGGCCGCACCAGCAGCCGGCGCCGCATGACCCCGTCGTAGGAGTGCACCTCGCGCCGCACCTGCGGGCGCGGCCCGACCACGCTCATCTCCCGGCGCAGCACATTGAAGAACTGCGGCAGCTCGTCCAGGCTGTATTTGCGCAGGAAGCGCCCGACCGGCGTCACCCGCGGGTCGTTCTTTATCTTGAAGAAGAGCGGGTTCCCGCCGTTCTCCGAGATCAGCGTGTGCACGTGCTTGTCCGCGTGCACGTACATGCTGCGGAACTTGATCATCCGGAACGGCCTGCCGTCCATGCCGATGCGCTCGGAGAGGTAGAAGACCGGGCCGTGGCTGGTGAACTTCACCGCGGCGGCGATCACCAGCAGGATCGGCGAGATGGCGAGCAGCACCAGCGCCGAGAAGCAGAAGTCGAAGATCGCCTTGCGCAGCGAGAGCGCGCGGTCGTACTGCGGGCGCTCGATGTGCAGCATCGGCATGCCCGCGAGCACCTGGCTCGACATCCGGGTGCCGGAGACGTCCATGATCCCGGCGGCGACGATGAGCTCCGCGCCGAAGGCGTCCAGATCCCAGGCCAGGTGCCGGATATCGCGCGGGCCGAGCCGGTCGGTCGCCATGACGACGACGGTGTCGGCGCCGGTGCGCCGGGCGGCCCTGATCACCGAGCGGTCGTCGCCGACGATCGGGATCTCGCGCCCGCCCACCGCGATGGAGCCGGGCCCCTCCGGGTTCGGCCCGGCGGCGGTGCAGACCCCGACCACGTGGTAGCCGTACATGTGGTTGCGGTCGAAGTTGTGCGCGATGGCGCGCGCCGACTCCGGGCCGCCCACGACCAGCACCGAGTGCCGGTACCGGCCGAGCGCCCGGTGCCGCGCGGCGTGCCTGCGCCAGGCGGCGCGGGTGCCGACCAGCCCGGCCAGCCCCACCGGCAGTGCCACCGCGAGGTAGTCGTGCGCGGCGTCGGCGCGCAGCACCAGGGCGCCGATCGCGAGCGCGCCGAAGAGGTGCAGCGTCACCGACAGCAACCGCCGGTACTCCTCGTTCCCGCTGCCGACGGTGCGGTGGAAGCGAGTGTCCTTCCAGCCCAGCGCGATCGACCACGCGACGACGACGGCGAGCGAGAGCGCGACGGCGGCGCCGCTGAAGTCCGGCGCCCACACCACCGGCCGCGCGGCCGTGAAATCCACCTCCACCAGCTGGGCCAGCAGCGTTCCCGCGGCGATGGCCAGCATGTCGGTGACGACGAGCCGTCTGACGTAGTTGAGGCGCCAGCGGTCTCGCTCGCCGGGGCGGGAGGAGTGGTGGCGCAGGTCGACGGCACCGCCGGTGCCGGTGAGCTCGAGAACCATCGTGAAACAACCTGCTTGAAGCTTGAAGCGCAAATTCTTCGCAACCGTAGGAAAACGAAGAATTCAGAGGACCCATCCCGTCCGGCGGCGTCGCGACGGTGCGAATCGAAGCCGGGCCGATCTGTTGCGAAGATATTGCCCCCGATGATCGCCGGGCACAAGCCGTAGGAGCCAGGTCACAGCACCGTACTTATCGGTATGACCTGGGCCGGTACGTGCGTACGAAAATGCGCAGGCGGGCTGGGATGCGCTCGGGCCGCGGTGATCCGGGACACCGGTCTGCAGGGCCGGTAACTCGAAACAAGCTGTTCGAGGTTTTCGGGGCGGAATCGGTCACTGTTCGGGTCGCGCCGGGCGCGGGGTGATGATACTTTTTGTCCCGGTCGGTAGAGAAGTGACTTCTCGGGCTGCGGGGCGCCGCCGGCGGGATTGTTGTTTCGATGTGGAGCCCGTGTGCGTTGTCGTCTGTGTGATTCGCCCAGCTTGACCAGTGTGGTCGACCTGGGAGCCACACCCCCCTGTGAGAAGTTCCTGTCCGCCGCCGAGCTCGATCTGCCCGAGCCGGCGTACCCCCTGCACCTGCGGATCTGCGCGGAGTGCCTGCTGCTGCAGATTCCCGCGCTGATCACGCCGGAGGAGACCTTCACCGAGTACGCGTATTTCTCGTCGTACTCGGACAGCTGGGTGCGGCACGCGAAGACCTTCGTCGAGGACGCCGTGCTCCGGCTCGGGCTGACCGGCGATTCCCTCGTGGTCGAGGTGGCCAGCAACGACGGATATCTGCTGCGCAATGTGGTCGCGGCGGGCGTGCCCTGCCTCGGAATCGAGCCGTCGGTGAATGTCGGCGCGGCCGCGCGCGAGGCCGGGGTGCCGACGCTGACCGCATTCCTGGACGAGGGGCTGGCGGAAAAGGTCAGGGCCGAACACGGCCCGGCCGATCTGGTGGTGGCGAACAATGTCTACGCCCATATTCCGGATCTGCGCGGGTTCACGCACGCGCTGCGCGGGCTGGTCGCCGACGACGGCTGGATCTCGATCGAGGTGCACCACGCGCTGAACCTGGTCCGGTACGGCCAATTCGACACCATCTACCACGAGCATTTCCAGTACTACACGCTGCTCTCGGCGCAGCGCGCGCTCGCGGTGGCCGGGCTGGCGGTGGCCGATGTCGAGCTGCTGCCCACGCACGGCGGGTCGCTGCGGATCTGGGCCCGCCCGGAAGCCGTGGCCGAGCCGACCGAGCGGGTCGCCGAGCTGCTCGCGCTCGAGGCCGAGGCCGGGCTGCACACCGTCGCGGGCTACACGGTGCTGCGCACCAGGGCCGAGCAGGTCCGCCACGACCTGCTGCGCTTCCTGCTCGACGAGCGGGCCGCGGGCCGGACGGTGGTCGGCTACGGCGCCCCCGGCAAGGGGAACACGCTGCTCAACTGGTGCGGGATCCGGCCGGATCTGCTCGCCTACACCGTCGATCGCAACCCCTACAAGCACGGGAAGTTCACCCCGGGCACGCGCATCCCGATCCACTCCCCTGACCGGATCGACGAGGACCGGCCGGACGTGGTCGTCGTCCTGCCCTGGAATCTCGAGACGGAGCTGACCGCGCAGTTGCGGCACATCGGCGCGTGGGGCGGCCGGCTGGTCTTCCCGCTGCCTGCCGTGCGCGTGGTCGCCCCGGCGAACACGGAGGTCGGCACCCGATGAAGGTCGTTCTGTTCTGTGGCGGCTACGGCATGCGCATGCGCAACAGCGACAACGACGTGGTCCCCAAGCCCATGCAGATGGTCGGGCCGCGGCCGCTGATCTGGCACGTCATGCGGTATTACGCGCACTACGGCCACACCGAGTTCATCCTCTGCCTCGGCTACGGCGCGCACCACATCAAGAACTTCTTCCTGACCTACCAGGAGACGATGTCCAACGACTTCGTCATCCGCGGCGGCCAGGTCGAGCTGCTCGACTCCGATATCGCGGACTGGACCATCACCTTCGTCGACACCGGGCTGGAGTCGGCGATCGGGGAGCGGCTGCGCCGGGCGCGCCCGCACCTGGGCGGCGACGAGATGTTCCTGGCGAACTACTCCGACGTGCTCACCGACGCCCCGCTGGACGAGGTGGTCGGGCGCTTCGCGGAGTCCGGCGCCGCGGCCTCCATGCTGATCGTGCCGCCGCAGTCCTCGTTCCACTGCGTGGATGTGCTGCCGAACGGCGAGGTCAAGCAGATCACCCCGGTGGCCAAGCTCCCGATCTGGGAGAACGGCGGCTACTTCGTGCTCACCCAGGAGATCTTCGACCACCTGCCGCCCGGCGGCGACCTGGTGGAGGACGCCTGCGGCGCGCTGGCCGCGCAGGGCAGGCTCTTCGGCTACCAGCACTTCGGCTTCTGGAAGCCGGCCGACACCTTCAAGGAGCGCGCCGAGCTCGACACCGGGTACCACCGCGGCGACCGGCCCTGGATGGTCTGGGAGCGTCCGGCGTCGTGATCTCGCTGGTACCCGCGCGGCTCACCGAGATCGCGCTGCTCGGCGCGCACTGCGACGACATCGCGATCGGCGCCGGTGCGACGCTGCTGACGCTGGCGCGCGCGCACGCCGGGCTCCGGGTCCGCGCGCTCGTCCTCTCCGGCGGCGGGACACGCCGCGAAGCCGAGGAGCGGGCCGCGCTCGAATCGTTCTGCCCCGGCGCCGATCTGGCGCTCACCGTGCTGGACGTGCCGGACGGCCGGGTGCCCGCGCACTGGGACCGGGTGAAGGACGCGCTGGCCGCCTTCCGCCGGACCACCGACCCGGAGCTGGTCTTCGCGCCGCACCGCGGCGACGCGCACCAGGACCACCGGACCCTGGCCGAGCTGGTGCCGACCGAATTCCGTAACCATCTGGTGCTCGGTTACGAGATCCTCAAGTGGGAGACGGATACTCCGCGCCCGGCGGTGCTGCACCCGGTGGCGCCGGAGGTGGCCGCCGAGAAGGCGGCGCTGCTGGCGAAGCACTACCCCTCGCAGGCCGGGCGGGACTGGTTCGACGACGAATCGTTCCTCGGGCTGGCGCGGCTGCGCGGGGTGCAGTGCCACGCGCGGTACGCGGAGGGTTTTCTGATGGACAAGGCCGTGCTGGATTTAGGGAGTGGGTAGGACGATGCGGGTTCTCGTCACCGGGCACCAGGGGTACCTCGGCACCGTCATGGTGCCGCTGCTGCGGGCGCGCGGGCACGAGGTCACCGGCCTCGACACCGGCTGGTTCGCCGATTGTGTGCTCGGCGCGGCGCCGCAGGACCCGCCCGGGCTCGCGGTCGACCTGCGCGACGTCACCGCCGAGCAGCTGACCGGCTTCGACGCGGTGATCCACCTGGCCGCGCTCTCCAACGACCCGCTCGGCGCGCTGGTCCCGGAGATCACGCACGACATCAACCACCACGCCTCGGTGCGGCTGGCCCGGCTGGCCAAGGAGGCGGGGGTGCGCCGCTTCCTCTACGCCTCCACCTGCTCGGTCTACGGCTCGGCCGGTGACGGCCTGGTGGACGAGTCGGCGCCGCTGCGCCCGCTCACCCCGTACGCGGAGAGCAAGGTGCGGGTCGAGGACGACGTCGCCGCCATCGCGGATTCCGGCTTCGCCCCGGTCTTCCTGCGCAATGCCACCGCCTTCGGCTTCTCGCCCCGGCTGCGCGCCGACATCGTGCTGAACAACCTGGTCGGCCACGCGGTGCTGAGCGGCGTGGTCAAGGTGCTCTCGGACGGCACGCCGTGGCGGCCGCTGGTGCACGCCGAGGACATCGCGGAGGCCTTCGCGGTGTGCCTGGAGGCGCCGGTCGAGGCGATCCACTGCCGCGCCTACAACATCGGCACCGAGCGGAACAACCGCACGGTGGCCGAGATCGCGAACGCGGTGGCCGACGTGGTGCCCGGCGCCGAGGTGGTGATCACCGGCGAGTCCGGCGCCGACCCGCGCTCGTACCGGGTCGATTTCGCCGCCGCCCGCCGCGACCTCGGCTTCGAGGCGCGCTGGAGCATCCCCGACGGCGCCGCCCAGCTCTACCGCGAGTACCGCGACCGCGGGCTCACCGCCGAGGCGTTCGGCACCGCGTTCGTCCGGCTGGCCGCGCTGCGCGCGCTGGGCGAGCGCGGGCTGCTCGACACCGAGCTGCGCCGGGTCAGAACCGATGCGTGAGCCGCTCGGCGGCCAGGAGCTCGCGCCAGCTGCCCGCCCCGCGATCGCGGGGCGAGACCACCGTGACCGGCTGCGGCCAGTCGAGCGCGAGGTCCGGGTCGTCGTGCGCGACCGCGAGATCCTCGGCGGGGTCGTGCGGGCGGTCGATGCGGTAGCAGACGTCCGCGGTCGCGGTCAGCGCCTGGAAGCCGTGCAGGAACCCCGGCGGCACGTAGAGGTGCCGGAAGTCGCTGTCGTCGAGCAGGAATGCCGCGCTGCGGCCGAAGGTCGCGGAGTCCGGCCGGATGTCGACCAGGACGTCGTGCACCGCGCCGTGCGCGCAGCGCACCAGCTTGGCCTCGCCGCGGCCGCGGCGCCCGTGCAGCCCGCGCACCACGCCGCGCGCCGAGCGGGACTGCGAGTCCTGCGTGAACGTCGCGCTGGTGCCCGCGCCCACCTCGGCGTCGAAGATCTCGGCGTCGAAGGTGCGGGTGAAGAAGCCCCGCTGGTCGTGGAAGGGCTCCGGGATCAGCAGGAGGACGCCGGAGAGCCCGGACCGCTCGATACGCACCGGGTGATCGTGCCATGAGCGCCTGCCTGGCGTGCGGGAGCGCCGTGCTGACCCGGGTGCTCGACCTGGGCCGGATGCCCGCGGCCGACCACTTCCCGCCCGCGGGCGAGCCGGTGCGCCCGGACGAGGCGGCGCACCCGCTGGCCATGGCGCTCTGCGCGGCCTGCGGGCTGGCCCAGCTGGCCGAGGACGACACCGAGACCGCCGAGCCGCGCGGGGTGGAGCCGCGGGCGCTGCGTGAGCAGGCCGCCGAGGCGGTGGCGCTGGCCGCCGCGGCGGGGCTGCTGCGCGGGCGCACCGTGCGCGAGTTCGGCAGCCCGCACGGCGGCAGCTGGCTGGAGTTGCTGGCCGCGCGCGGCTTCGCGCCGACGGCCGGACCCGCCGATGTGGTGCTCGACTGTTTCGGGCTCATGCACGACCGTGACCAGCGCGCGGCCGTCGCCGAGCGGGCGGCGGCCACCGCTCCCGGCGGTGTGTTGCTGGTGCAGTACCATCCCGTGCACACCATCGTCGCGGGAGAACAGTGGAATGCGTTGCGGCACGGTCATTTCGCCTACTACAGCCTGGCGGTGCTGCGCGGCATGCTCGGCGCCGCGGGGATGTCGGTCGTCACGGCCTGGGATTTCGGGCTGTACGGCGGCACGGTGCTGATCGCCGCGGTGCACGGGCGGGCCGAGCCGGACGCGGCGGTGCGCCGGGTCCTGGCCCGCGAGGCCGGCTCGGCGGAGCCCGCCTTCGTCGGCCGGTTGCAGCGCGCGGCCGACCGGCAGAGCGAGAACCTGCGCGCCGCACTGGAACTGGAGGCGGCCCGCGGTTCGCGGGTGTACGCCTACGGCGCCGCGTCCCGCGCGGTGGCGCTGTTCTGCCGGGCGGGGGTCCGGCGGGAGCTGGTGGCCGGGGTGGCCGACGCCTCGCCGGCCAAGCAGGGCAGGCGGATGCCCGGCACCGACGTGCCGATCATCGCGCCCGCCGAGCTGGTCGCGGCGCGCCCGGACCGGGTGCTGCTGACCGTGCCCGACCTGCTCGCCGAGGTCTCCGAGCGGCACCCGGAGCTGACCGGGCGCTGGCTCGTCGGCGAGCCGGCCACGAGCAACGGGGAGCCGCCGATCCGCTGAACGCGCACCGGGGGCGGCGGGGTGCTGTGAGGTCGCCCACTGGCAACGATCCGGGGTATCCCTGCACGACGAATCGCGATAGCTTGACCATTGCTCCGCCGAATTGGAACATTCGAGAATTCCGGAGCTGCACGTAATGAGGGCGGTATGAAAGACCACGGGACCTGTTTCCGGTCCATCCGATTCGAGCCGGTCGCGGCCGAACCGCTATTTCCCGCCATATTGCCGGTATGTTGCTGAATTCATTTTTATCCCGCTAAAAGGAGGGGACATGGTCAGCCTTTCGGTCTGCGTTCCCGCCTACCAGGCGGGACGGACCCTGGAACCGACGATGCGCTCGATTCTGAGCCAGGACGTCGAATTCGAACTCCTGGTGCTCGACAACGCGAGCACCGACGAGACCGGCGAGATCGCCGCGTCCTTCGCCGACCCGCGCGTGCGGGTCGAGCGCAACGACCGCACGCTGCGCATCGGCGACAACTGGAATCGGGTCATCCAGCTCTCCACCGGCGAGCTGGTGAAGGTGGTCTGCGCCGACGACATCCTGCTGCCCGGCTCGCTCGCCACCCAGCTCGAGGTCATGGGCGACCCGGCCTTCGCGCTCAGCTCCTCGCGCTTCCAGGTGATCGACGAGGGCGGCGCGCTGGTGGAGACCGGGCTCGGGCTGCCGGGGCTGGACGGCGTGCACGGCCCGCGCGAGCTCGCGCGCACCATCGTCCGGCGCGGGCCCGCCGACTTCGGCCCGACCGCCGCCGCCATGTTCCGGCGCGAGCACTTCGACCGGGTCGGCGGGCTCCGCGGCGACCTGGTCTTCCCGATGGACGTCGACCTCTTCGCCCGGGTCGGGCAGTTCGGGCTCTTCTACGGCCTCACCGAGGTGGCGGCGGCCTGGCGGAACTCGACCTTCAACCTCTCCAGCCGCACCTCGTCGCTGAGCAAGCTCACCGAGATGCTGCGCTTCCACCACCGCATCGCGCGCGACTGCCCGCGGCTGCTCTCCCCGCTCGACGTCGCGGTGGGGGACCTGCGGCTGGCGAAGGCCGCGCTGCACCGGCTGCGGGTGCGCACCGGGCACCTGATCCGCACCCGCCGCGGGGGCCGGGCATGACCGCGAACGCCGCACCGCGGGTGCACATGACCGGGTCGGAGTGGTTCGGCTCCGCCCCCGGCGGGCTGAACCGCTACTTCACCGACCTCTACACCGCGCTCGCCGCCCGCGCCGACATCACCGTCGACGCCGCGGCCTTCGGCGCGGCCCCCGCGGGCGCCCGCTCCTGGGGGCCGGCCGGTGGCTCCACGCTGCACCGGGCCCGCACCGCCTACGCCGACGCACCCGCCGGAAAGGCCGTGCTGGACCGGCATTTCGCGCTCTACGGCCCGCCCGCGCGGCGCGGGGAGGCGCTGGTCGTGCACTTCCACGGCCCGTGGGCGGCGGAGAGCCGGATGGCCGGTGAGGGCGCCGCGGCGACCAGGGCCAAGTACCTGCTGGAGCGGGTGCGCGGACTGCGCGCGGACCGGTTCGTGGTGCTCTCCGGGCACTTCCGTGACCTCCTGGTCAGCGACTACCAGGTGCGCCCGGAAAAGATCTCGGTGATCCCGCCCGGGGTCGACCTGGCGCAGTTCCGCCCGGCCCCGGCGAGCGCCGAGCCGGTGGTGCTCTGCGTGCGCAGGCTGGAGCACCGGATGGGGATCGACGTGCTGCTGCGCGGCTGGCCCGCCGTGCTGGCCGCGCACCCGGAGGCCAGGCTGGTGATCGTCGGCACCGGCACCGCGGAGGCGGCGCTGCGCGCGCAGGCCGAGCCGCTCGGCGCGAGCGTGCGCTTCGCGGGCCGGGTACGCGACGACGAGCTGACCGGGCTCTACGCCGAGGCCGCGCTCACCGTGGTGCCCTCGGTGGCGCTGGAGGGGTTCGGGCTGATCGCGCTGGAGTCGCTGGCCGCCGGGCGGGCGCCGGTGGTGACCGCCTGCGGCGGGCTGCCGGATTCGGTGCGCGCGCTCGACGATTCGCTCATCGTGCCGGTCGGCGACGCCGAGGCGCTGGCCGCCCGGCTGGTGGCGGCGCTGGACGGCAAGCTGCCCGACGCCGAGCGCTGCCGCGCGCACGCCGAGACCTTCTCCTGGACGGCGGCCGCGGACCGGCACGTCGGGCTCTACCGGGAGCTGACCGGATGATCGACGCCGTCTTCCTGACCCACACCGCCGCGCCGTCGGGCGCCGAGCTGGCGACGCTGCGGCTGCTCACCGCGCTGCGCGCGGGTACGGCGGTGCGGCCGTCGGCGCTGCTCACCGCCGACGGCCCGCTGGTCGAGCTGCTGCGTGCCCGCGACATCCCGGTCACCGTGCAGCGCAACGACTTCGACAGCCGCTCGCTGACCATCGCGGGCTCCGGGCCGCTGCGGCTGGTCGGCGGGGCACTCGAGCTGGTGCGGCTTGGCCGCGCCCTGGGGGACACCCTGCGCCGCGCGGACGCCGATGTGCTGGTCGCGCAGAGCACCAAGGCGCTGCTGATGGGGGCGGTAGCGGCGCGGCGGGCCGGAATCCCGCTGGTCTGGCAGGTGCACGACCGGATCTCCGCCGACTACTTCGGCCGGGTTCTCGCGTTCGCGCTGCGGGTGCTCGGCCGGTGGGCCGCGCGCGGGGTCGTGGCCAACAGCCGCGCCACCCTGAGCACCCTCGCCACCCGGCGCCGGCCCGCCGTCGTGGCGTACCCGGGCATCGAGGAGACCGCGGTGCCGCCGCGGGAGCCGCAGCGGCCCGCCGGAGACGTGCGGATCGTGATGGCGGGCAGGCTCACCGAGTGGAAGGGCCAGGATGTGCTGCTGCGCGCCCTGGCGCTGACCGCGCACCGCCCCGCCGCGCTGACCCTGGTCGGCGGCACCTTCTTCGACGAGGAGGAGTACCGCGCCCGGCTCGAGGAGCTCGCCGCCGAGCTGCCCTTCCCGGTCGAGTTCACCGGGCACGTCGCCGATCCCGGGCCCTACCTCGCCGACGCCGATATCGCGGTGCACTGCTCGGTGACCGCCGAGCCCTTCGGCCAGGTCGTGGTGGAGGCCATGCGCGCGGGGTGCGCGGTGCTCGCCGCCGCCGCGGGCGGCCCCACCGAGATCGTCCGGCCGGAGCTGGACGGCATCCTGGTCCCGCCCGGCGACCCGGCCGCGCTGGCCGCCGCGCTGGACCGGCTCGCCGCCGACCCCGCGCTGCGCACCCGGCTCGCCACCGCCGCCGTCGAGCGGGCCCGCGACTTCGGGATCGACGCCACCGCGGCCGCGGTCACCGGGCTGCTGGCGACGGTCACCGGGCGGACGGCGGTGCCCGCGCCGTGAACCGCTACTCCGAGGACACCGTCCCGATCCGGATCGTGCACCGGCACTACCCGGTGTCGCTGGACGGCATGCGGATGCCGGAGTACGACCCGCCCACCGAGGTCATGCCGGCCTTCATGGACTGGCCGACGCAGAAGCTGCCGATCATCACCAAGGCGCCGCCCGCGGAGCCGGTGTCGCGGCTGCGCGAGCTGCTCGGCGTGGCGCGCGACATCGCCTACGTGAGCTTCGGCAAGTACGGCCAGTACCTGGTGACGGTGGCGACGCTGCCGCTGATGGCGCGGGTGCTCGGCACCGAGGGGCTCGGGCTGCTCGCCGTCGGGATGTCCTCGTACTTCATCGGCTCGCTGCTGGTCGACCTCGGCATCACCTCGTACATGGCCGCCCGGGTCCAGGAGTCCAGCGAGACCAGGAGCCCGGCCGAGCAGAAGGCATCGATCAACCGCACCCGCGGCACCTACCTGGTGATCCGCGCCGGCATCCTCGGCGCGGTGACGCTGGCGCTGGCCGTCGTGCTCGCCATCGGCGCGCCGGAGTACCCGCTGATGATCACGCTCGGGCTCTTCATCGGCGGGGTCTGGTCGATGTCCGAGGACTGGCTGCTGATCGGGCAGGGCCGCTTCGGCGCCTCCACGCTCTACCAGGCGGTGGCCAGGGTGGCGTACCTGCTGCTGCTCATCCTGCTGCTGCCGCGCATCCCGACCGCCGAGGTGGCGCTGCTCTGCCTGCTCGGCAACTCGGTGCTCTGCGTGGCGCTGACCTGGTGGGACACCTGGCGCGGGTTCGGCCCGCCGGCCCGCCCGCGCGGGGTCGTCGCGCTGCTGCGCGCGGCGGCGCCGGTGGTCACCGGGCGGCTGCTGGTGACCAGCTACGGGCAGGGCTCGGCCACGGTCTTCGGCTCGGTGCTCAACGCCGCCTCGCTCGGGCTGTACTCCGCCTCGGACCGGCTGGTGCGGGCGGTGCAGTCGCTGCTCGACGCGATCGGCTTCGCGCTGCTGCCCCGGATGGCCAAGCGCGGCGGCGACGAGCGCTTCTGGCCGGACGCGCTGCGCGCGCTCACCGTCTGCGTGGGGCTGGCCTGCGCGGCCAGCGCTGTGCTCTGGCTGCTGGCGCCCGTCGTGGTGCCGCTGATCTTCGGCGACCAGTTCGCCGAGGCGGTGGCGGTGCTGCGGCTGGAGGTGCTGATCCTCCCGGCCACCACCATCACCTCCTTCATCACCACCGCCATCCTGCCGGTGCGGCAGGACACCGTCGGCGTGCTGATCGGCGCGCTCGTCGGTACCTGCGTCGCGGGCGTCGCGCTGTTCGTGGCCGCGCGCACACACTCCGTCTGGACCCTGGTCGGCGGCATCGTGGCCGCCGAATTCGCCGTAGCACTCTGGTATCTCGCGCGCACGCGCGGGCTGATCGTGCGTGAACGCGCCGCGGGCGGGGTACTGCCCGCCGGCGCGGAAAGAAGGACGCGATGAAGATCCTCTTCGTCGGCGACGACTGGCTCGGCAGCAACGCCCGCTCGCTCGCCGAAGGTTTCCGGCACCTCGGGCACGAGGTGATGGTGATCGACTCGACGGCGGCCACGCTGCCGCCGCGGCTCTCGCCCTCCTGGCTCTACGCCAAATCGCACGAGCAGCGCGCGCCGTGGACCGTCGACCGGGTGCACCAGCGGCTGGAGCGGGCGGGTGCCGAGCTCCGCCCGGACCTGGTCTTCGGCTTCAAGTCGGTGCACCTGGACCAGCGCAGGCTGCTCGACATCCCGGCCGCGCTGCACGTGCACTACAGCCCGGACGACGTCGCCAACCCGCAGAACACCACCCCGGACTACCTGGCGCACGAGTCCGAGTGGGACCTGGTGGTCACCACCAAGCGGCACAACCTGCGCGAGCTGCTCGCCCGCGGCGCCAAGGAGACGCTCTTCGTGCGCAGCGCCTACGACCCGGCCTGGCACCACCCGGCCGCCAAGCGCACCACCCGCCAGTACCTGGTCGGCTTCATCGGCGCCTGCCGCCCGGACCGGCGCGACGGCATGGTCTCGCTGGCCCGCACCTACGGCGCGCAGCTGCTGGTGGCCGGGCCCGGCTGGCGCCGGGTGCGGCGGCTGCGCACCACCCGCGCCGAGGTCAGACCCGGGGTGTTCGGCGAGGACTTCTCCATGACCGTCGCCTCGGTCACCGCGAACCTGGTGCTGCTCAACTCCGACAACCGGGATACCCACACCTGCCGCACCTTCGAGGTGCCCGCGGCGGGCGGGCTCTTCGTCGGCGAGCGCACCGACGAGCACGCCGAGCTGCTCGACGACGGCGCCGAGGCCTTCCTCTTCTCCAGCCGGGACGAACTGGACGAGATCCTGGAGCGCTGCGCGCTCTTCCCGGACCAGGCCACCAAGATCGCCGAGGCGGGGTACCGGCGGATCGTCGAGGGCGGGCACAGCTACGCCGACCGCGCGCGGGAGATCCTGAATGCGCTCGACTAGGGTGCCGGAGTGCTGATCGGCAACACCCCGCTGATGATCATCGTGGCCGCGCTGGTCACGATGGTGATCGCCGCGCTGCTGCTCTCCGGCGTGCTCCGGGTGCTGCTCATCGCGCAGGCGGTGTACTGGGCCATGTCCTACGTGGCGCGGCCGGTGGTGCTGCTGCTCGTGCAGCCCGCCGCGGCCTTCGGCGACAATGTGGCCGACCCGCGGCTGGTCGCGCTCGGCTACGACCGCGGCATCGAGAAGGCGCTCACCCCGGTGGCGTTCGGCCTGGTCGTCTACGCGCTGCTGCTGCTCGGGTACGCGCTGTGGTCGCGGCGCCGCGGCCGCGCGCCGCGGCCGGTGCCGCTGGCGGGCGATCCGGACATGATCGGCACGCTCGCCGTGCTCTACGTGCTCGGCACGCTGGCCCGGCTGGCCAGCGTCGCGAGCGGGTCGGCGGGCGCGGCGGGCGAGGTCGCCAGCGCCTCGCCGGTGCTGAGCCTGCTCGCCATGCCGGCCACGCTCGGCGCGGTCGGGCTGATCGTGCTGGCCCGGCCCGAGCGGAACCGGGACACCCTGCTGCTGCTCGGCTTCCTCGTCCTCGGCGAGCTGTGGTGGACCACCGCCATCCAGTCCAAGACACCGGTGCTCGGCGCGGCGCTCGCCGTCGCGGTCCGCTTCGCGCTCACCGGCTGGACCAGGCAGAAGGTGCTCGGCATCGGCGCGGTCTCGGTGGCCGGGATCGTCGGCTTCGACTGGCTGCAGTCGCTCAAGTCGACGCCGTACCTGCGCGCCCAGGCGGCGTCGGTGGACGCCGCCTACCCGGAGCCGGTGCGGCCCTTCCTCAGCCTGCTGCGCCGCTTCGACCTGCTGGAGGCGGCGACCGACGCCTACTTCACCGAGCCCGGCAGCTGGCTCACCCCGGACCAGGTGCTCACCGCGCTGGCCCGCAGCCTGGTGCCGGGGCAGCTGCTGTCCGGCGAGAAGCTGCAGGCCGGGACGGCGTGGGCGACCGACGTGCGCGGGGCGTCGGTGGACATGAGCCAGGTCTCGGTCTCGCTCGCGGAGGGCAGCATCCCCGAGGGGTACGTGCTCGGCGGCTATGCCGGGGTGGTGATCGGGGTGGTGTTCACCGCGATCGTGCTGATCGCGTGGTCCCGCGCGCTGTACGCGCGGCACCTGGTGCCGGTGCTGTTCGGGATCGGGCTGATCGAGGTGCCGGTGGTCTTCGAGCGCGGCATGCTCGGCACCGCCGAGACCCTCGGCAAATATCTGCAAGTGGTGGTACTGGCCTGGATGGTCCGCCTCGCGGTGGGCGAATGGCGGCGGCACCGGGAACGAACGACGGCGCCGGTGGCGGCAGGAGTCCCCGTGCCGGTGGGAAGCGAAGGAAAACAATGAGGGAACTCTCCGACTACCTGGCGATCGCACGCCGCCGCTGGCCGGTCCTGCTGGCCGGGCTGGTGCTCGGCATCGCGCTGGCGGCCTTCTCGGCGCAGTCGGCGCCGAAGTCCTACAGCGCCACCAGCACGGTGTACGTCTCGATGGCGACCGGCACCTCGGTGGCCGACTCCTACCAGGGCGGGCTCGCCGCGCAGCAGCGCGTGCGCTCGTACCTGGAGCTGGTCGGCAGCGACCACGTGCTGGACCGGGTGATCGGCCAGCTCGGGCTCGGGCTCACCCGCGACGAGCTGCGCGGCATGGTCACCGTGGACTCGCCGCCCGCCACCTCGCTGCTCCGGATCACCGTGACCGACACCGAGGCCGAGCGCGCCCGGCTGCTCACCGACGAGACCGTCTCGCAGTTCCGCGCGCTCGTCAGCGAGCTGGAGACGATCGAGGACACCGCCGCGCCGCAGGCCCGCGTCGCCGTGGTCGACCGCGCCGAGCGCCCGGCCGCCGCCGCGAGCGGGAACACCAAGCTGCTCGCGCTCGGCGCGGTCGGCGGGCTGGTCCTCGGCGGCGGGATCGCGCTGCTGCTCGAGCTGTTCGACCGCAGGGTGCGCACCGGCGCCGAGCTGGCCCCGCTCGGGCGGCCGCTGCTCGGCTCGGTCGCGCTCGGCACCGCCCGCGAGCGCGACGACCTGCGCGCGCTGCGCTCCCGGCTGCCGGAGGCCACGAAGACGGTGCTGCTCACCGGCATCGGCGCGCACTCCGAGCCCGCGCTCGCCATCGGGCTGGCCGGCGCGCTCGCCGCGACCGGAAGCCGGGTGCTGCTGATCGACGCCGACACCACCCGCACCGGCTCCTCGGCGCTGCTGCCCGCGCCGGAGATCGACTGGCCGGTGCGCAACGGCGTCCCGCAGCCGCAGCCCGACCTGGCACTGGTCGGCGCGGGGGAGGGGCCGGAGAACGCCGCGCAGCAGACCACCAAGCTGGATCTGCGCGCCATCCCGGAGAACAAGCCGCAGCCGGAGAAGGTCCCGGCCGCGGTCGCGGCCGCCTGGCACACCGGCGGGCTGGCCGCGCTGCTGCGCGGCGACGGCTCGGTGGAGGACGCCGTCACCCCGTGGCCCGGCGGCAACTTCTCGGTGCTCCCGCTCGGCGCCGCCGACGGCCAGACCTCCGACCTGCTCGCCTCCGGCCGGTTCGCGGCGGTGCTGCGCGCGGCCAGGGAGAAGTACGACCACGTGCTGATCGACGCCGCCGCCCCCGGCGACAGCGCGGACGCGGTCGCGCTGGCGAGCCGGGCCGCGAGCACCGTCGGCGTGGTGGTGCTGCGCGACGCCCGCACCGACCGGGCCGAGGCCGCGCTGGCCACGCTGACCGCGGCGGGCGCCACTATCACCGGGCTGGTCACCGTGAACACCGGCCGCGGCTGGTGGCAGCGGCTCACCCGGCGCAACCCCAAGCGCACCGCGCCCGCGGCGGAATCCGGGCAGGAGAAGTGAGTGGTTTGCGACGGCGGCACCTGCTCGCCGCTACCCTCGGCGCGGCCGCGGTGCCGCTGGTCGCCTGCGAGGCGCCCGAGGCACCGGCCCGGACCGGGCCGGTGAGCCCGACCGTGCGCAATGTGCGCGAGTTCGGCGCCGTCGGCGACGGCAAGGCCGACGACACCGCGGCCATCGCCGCCGCGGCGAAGACCGAGGGCGCCCCGCCGGTGCTCTACCTGCCCGCGGGCGACTACACCGTCACCGCATGGCCGGAGCTGCCGGACGGCGCCGTCGTCTACGGCGACGGCGCCGATCTCACCACGGTGTTCTGCGACCGGGACACCACGCTGGTCTCGCTCGAGGACAAGCAGCGGATCCGCTTCTCCCGCCTGGGCTTCTACCTCACCGGCGAGAACTCCACCGCCATCAAGCTCAGCAACTGCTTCCGGTGCAGCTTCGACCAGGTACTGGTGCGCGGCAACCACATCACCGAGAACCACCCCCGCTACCTGCGGCAGCGCGGCGTGGTGCTGGACAGCAACACCGGCGGCACCTCGTTCATCGACTGCGACATCAACAATTTCGGGGTCGGGCTGGTGACCTCGTGCATCCAGAACTACGTGACCTCGTCGAAGTTCACCAGCAACTGGGTCGGCGTGCTCGGCACCGGCAACGACCACAATGCCGGGCTCGCCATCAGCAACAGCGAATTCGTCTCCGACAACGACCTGACCACGACCGACCGGCACATCCTGATCGACGGCGCGGCCAACAACTGGTGGCTCACCAATGTCTGGTTCGAGGGCGCCGAGGTCGCGGTGCAGGTCGGGGTGGCCGGGCAGGGCGGGCCGTCGCAGTTCGGCATGGTGAACTGCAAGGCCTCCGCGCGCTCGGTCGTGCTCGACCTGGTGCACTGCCGCCAGCCCTACCTGGCGAACATCGCCTTCGACCCGGACCCGGGGCGGCGGCCGGTGGAGCTGCGCATCGACCCTGAGCGCTGCCCCGAGGGCACCGCCGTCAACCTCGTCTCCAGCGCGGGCGAGGACATCGACGCCGGCGCCTTCCCGGAGCATTGGCAGGTGATCGGCCGGGGCCGCGCGTACCGCCCGAGCTTCACCGGGACGGTGACCGCGCAGGCCGCGGGCGACAGCGAGATCCTGCGGGCGCGGGCCGCCGACGGTTCGGCGGTGGCGTCGGTGCTGCCGAACGGCGCCTACGTCTCCGACCGCGCCGACGCCGGGGTGGTGCTGCGCGATCCGGAGGGCGGCTACTGGCGGCTGGTGGTGGCGCCCGGCGGCGCGCTGAGCACCGCCCCGCTCGGCAAGGATCGGCCGGCCCGCTGACATGACCGCGCCGCTGCCCGAGCCCGCCGACCCCGCGCCCCCCGCCGGGCCGCGGTTCGCGGTGCTGCGCCGGGTTGCGGTGGGGCTGGCCGGGTTGCTGCTGGTACTCGGCGTGCTGACGGCCGCCGGGCTGCCGGTCTTCGTGCACCCGCAGGTGGATCCGCTGCGCCCCGCCGACGCCATCGTGGTGCTCGGCGGCACCCCCTACGAGCGCTTCGACCTCGGGCTCGAGCTGGCCGAGCGCGGGCTCGCGCCGGAGCTGGTCATCTCCGCCTCCACCGGGCTGAACGACCCGGTCATGGCGAAGTACTGCGCGGGCGAGCACCCGTTCCGGGTCTCCTGCTTCGAGCCGGAGCCGTGGACCACCCAGGGCGAGGCGCAGGAGATCCGGCGGCGCGCGGCGGCCGAGCAGTGGCGGCACATCATCGTCGTCACCTTCACCCCGCACGTCTCCCGGGCCAGGTACATCGTGGGCAAGTGTTTCGGCGGCGAACTGACCATGGTGGCCAGCCCGAGCCGCACCGACCTCCCTTTCACCGCCTGGATGTACATCCGCCAGAGCGCGGGCTATCTCAAGGCTTTCACCGAGATCGGCTGCTGAGGAGCGAGCATGACGGACTTCACGCGGAGCAATGCCGCCCAGGCGCGGCTGCACGAGCTGGTGCCCGGCGGCGCGCACACCTACGCCAGGGGCGCCGACCAGTACCCCGAGGGGATGGCGCCGGTGCTGGTGCGCGGCAGCGGATGCCGGGTCACCGACTGCGACGGCAACGAGTTCGTCGAGTACGGCATGGGGCTGCGCGCCGTCACGCTCGGCCACGGGTACCGCCCGGTGGTCGATGCCGTGGCCGCCGCCATCGCCGGGGGCAGCAACTTCTCCCGCCCCGCCGTGCTCGAACTCGAGGCCGCCGAGGACTTCCTGGCGCTGGTGCCCGCCGCCGACATGGTGAAGTTCGCCAAGAACGGGTCGGATGCCACCACCGCCGCGGTGCGGCTGGCCCGCGCCGTCACCGGCCGGGTCGCCGTCGCCGCCTGCGCGCAGCCCTTCTTCTCGGTGGACGACTGGTTCATCGGCACCACCGCCATGTCGGCGGGCATCCCCGAGCCGGGCACGATCTCCTTCCCGTACGGCGACGCCGCCGCGCTGGAGGCGGTGCTGCGCGGCGGTGACATCGCCTGCGTGATCATGGAGGCCGCGACCGCGCTGCACGAGCCGCCACCCGGCTACCTCGCCGCGGTGCGCGCGCTCTGCGACCGCTACGGCGCGCTGCTGATCTTCGACGAGATGATCACCGGCTTCCGCTGGGCGGCCGGCGGCGCGCAGGCCGTGTACGGGGTCGCGCCCGACCTGTCCTGCTGGGGCAAGGCCATGGGGAACGGCTTCCCGCTCGCCGCGCTCGCGGGCAAGCGCGAGTTCATGGAGCGCGGCGGGCTGCGCACCGGCGAGCAGCGGGTCTTCCTGCTCTCCACCACGCACGGCCCGGAGACCGGCGGGCTCGCCGCGTTCCGCGCCGTCGTGCACGCCTACGCCACCACCGACCCGGTCGCCCGGATGGAGCGGGCCGGGCAGCGGCTGCGCGCCGGATTCGAGGCGGTGGTCGCCGAGCTCGGGATCGGGGAGTACCTGCGGGTCGCCGGGCGCCCCTCCTGCCTGGTCTTCCAGACCCTCGACCCGGCCGGGCGGCCCTCGCAGGAATTCCGCACGCTGTTCCTGGCCGAGCTGCTGCGCCGCGGCGTGCTCGGGCAGTCCTTCGTGACCTCGGCCGCGCACACCGACGCCGATATCGACCACACCGTCGAGGCGGTGCGCGGCGCCGCCGCCGTCTACGCGCGGGCCCTCGCGCAGGGGTCGGTGGACGGCCTGCTCGACGGCCGCCCGGTCGCCCCCGCGCTGCGCGCCACCGCCGCGCCGCGCCGGCTCGCGGAGGTCGTCCGATGACTCCGCCCGCCAGGACACCGCACGAGCGCCCCGACGACGGGGCGGTGCGGGGCGACACCGTGGCACAGCCGCGAATCGCCATCGTGCACGAGCGCTTCACCGAGTACGGCGGCTCCGAGGCCGTGGTGGGCGAGTTCGCCCGCGCCTGGCCGCGGGCCCGGGTCTTCGCGCCCCTCGTCGACCCCGCCGCCGCCCCCGACATCGCGCACCCGCCCTGGGACACCATCGAGACCACCTGGCTGAACCGGCTGCACGCCGCCACCGGCCGCCGCTCGCACGCCCCCCTGCTCCCGCTGGTGCCGCGCGCGCTGCGCGGGCTGCCGCTGCGCGATGTCGACGCCGTCGTGGTCAGCCACCACGCCTTCGCCGTGCAGGCCGCGCTCGCCACCGACGCCCCCGTCATCGCCTACGTGCACAGCCCCGCCCGCTGGGCCTGGGACCCCGCCTTCCGGGCCCGCGAGGCAGGCGGCCCGCTCGGCCGGGCCGCACTCGCCACCCTCGGCGTGCTCGCCAAGCGCGCCGAGCTCGCCGCCGCCCCCAGCCTCACCGGCGTCGTCGCCAACTCCCGCGCCGTCGCCGACCGCGTCCGCGACTGGTGGGGGCTCCCCGCCACCGTCGTCCACCCCCCGGTCCGCCTCGACCGCTTCGCCCCCGACCCCGCCGTCCCGCGCGAGGACTTCCTGCTCTTCGCCGGCCGGCTCGTCCCCTACAAGCGCCCCGACCTCGCCATCCGCATCGCCCAGCGCACCGGCCGCCGCCTCGTCGTCGTCGGCGACGGCCGCTACCGCCGCCAGCTCGAGAGCCTCGCCGGCCCCGAGACCACCTTCCTCGGCGCCGCCCCCGACGACGTCCTCGTCGACATGTACCGTCGCTGCGCCGCCCTCCTCATGCCCGGCGTGGAGGACTTCGGGATCGTCCCGGTCGAGGCCATGGCCTGCGGTGCCCCGGTGCTCGCCGTCGGATCGGGGGGTGCGCTGGACACGGTGCTGCCGGGTATCAGCGGCGCCCACGTTCCCGCCGGTGCCGACGAAGCGGTGGTCGAGGGCTTCGCCGAGGTCATCGGCGCCCACGACGCGGCCGCCTACGCCCCGCAGACGGTGCGCGCGC
This sequence comes from Nocardia sp. NPDC050697, assembly GCF_040654395.1. NCBI lineage: Bacteria > Bacillati > Actinomycetota > Actinomycetes > Mycobacteriales > Nocardiaceae > Nocardia > Nocardia sp. NPDC050697. The sequence continues at coordinate 1,393,077 of NZ_JBFAHY010000001.1, read as the reverse complement.
ACGCGGAGTCGTTCGGCCCGGAAGCCTTCCGGGCCAAGATGGTCGCGGTGGTCGACGAGGCGCTGCACGCCACCCCGGCCTGACCGCGCCGGCGGCCGGGCTCACTCCCTGATCAGGTCTGGCGCTCCGGCACGTACTCGTCCTCGTCGAGCCCGAAGGTCCAGGCGACCCCGGCCCTGGCGGTGGCGGTGCCCGGCGGCACCCGCAGCCAGTAGGTGCGGAAACTCCCGTCCGGCTCGGCGGTGGAGTTCACGACCTCGACCATGACCACGTCCTCGTCGCCGGGGAGCGGGATGCGCCAGAGGATGCCGGTCTCGTCGCGGTGCACGGGCTCGGCGTTGGATTCGGTGAGGTACCGGTCGTAGCCGAAGTGCTCGAGCATGACCCGGCGCAGCTCGGCGTTCTCCTCGACCCGGATGCGCTCGGGGGTCAGCGTGCTCAGGTCGGCGACGAGCTCGGCGGGGACCGGCATTCCGCTCCAGGCGTGCAGCGCGAACCCGTCGGGGTAGGCGAGCGCGGCGCCGTCGCCGCAGTGCAGCCGGCCCGCCTCGTCGCGCAGCAGCCGGACGGGCCGCTCGCTGAGCACGACGGCGTGCTCGTACGGCCACCACCACCCGGCGGCGCGGGCGACGCCGGCCACCCCGGCCAGGGCGGGGGCGCCGTCGAAGGCGGCGAGCCAGGGGGCGTCGTGCTGGCCGAGGACGGCGTCGAGCAGGAGCGCGCGGAGTTCGCTCTCGATCCGGGCGCGGGCCTTGGCGTCGGCCTTCGGTGCGAGGATGGCGTCGGCCTGGGTGGCGACGATCTGCTCGCGCACCACGGTGGTGAGGGCGCGGGTGAGGTCCCAGAGGCGGCCGCCGGTGTCGGCCCAGTGGGCCGCCCAGCCGTCCTGGCCGAGCTCGGCGGCGAGCCGGGCCCGCTCGGCCGCCCACGGCTTGGTGCGCACGCGATCGCGCACGGAGGCGCCGGGATTCGTCAGCCCGCGGACAGCGGTGACGGCGGCCGAGGGGGAGCCGGCCCAGATCACGGTGGTGGGCGCGGGCAGCCCGGCGCGGTGGTAGGCGAGCCGGACCGCGGCCTCGGCGGCGGGGCGGTCGGCGGGTGCGGCGGTGGCGGCGATCGCGCGCCAGGTCTCGGTGCTCATCGGGGCTCCCGCGCTCAATCGGCGACGATGCGGATGGCGGACGGGGTGTACTCGCGCTGCCGCACCACCCGGTACCAGCCGCGCGGCAGCGGGATGGCGGCGTGCTCCTCGTGGCTCAGCCGCCCGCCCTCGGGCAGGTGCAGCAGCATCCGCTCGGCGCCGGTGCGCACCAGCTTGCCCGGCGCCATCAGGGCGTGCGCGTGCCCGGTGACCTCGCCGAGCGCCAGCACCATCCGGCCGCGCGCGTCCCGCGGCTCGCCCGCGGCGTCGACCGCGTGCCGCGGCACCGACTCCTCCGGCACCGGCACGATCAGGACGTCTCCCTGTCGGAACATGGCTTCTCCCCGCGCTGTTCGCCGGCGCCCGCTGCGCCGGTCTCGGAGGGAAGGTAGCGCGGGGGACCGACAGGTCGCGGACCGTCGTGGTAGCCCTGCCGCGTCACCGAGACCCGGCACCCGGGAACTCGAGCGGATTCGGAGCGGAGATCGGCTAGCATGTTCCGGCAGATGTCACGTCCCCCGGCCGCGATCACGGTCGGGGCGCCAACGCCTCCGGAAACCGCTCGAACCCCGGACGTGAGCGCCTCGCCGTCGGCCGAAATCGATTCGAGTCGAGGGTGAGGGTCTGTGCGTATTTCTCTGTCGATCGTTGTCGCCGTACTGGTGGGGTGCGCCTCGGTGGCCGCACCCGCTTCCGCCGCCCCGCCCTACCCGGTCGAGCCGCCGCTGCCCGCGGCCCCGCCCTCCCCGCTGCAGGCGTGGATCGAGGGCACCGTGCCCGCGCCGCCCGCGGTGACCGACGAGGAATCGCTGTGGCGGGCGATAGCGCCGTCGCCCTCGGGTGACCCGATCCTCGATACCTGGCCCGCCGATCTCGCGGAGCGCGCCCCCGGGGAGGTCATCGAGGCCAGGGACGTCACGGTGCCGACCGCGCTGCGGGTCGGGATGCCGGTCGCCCGGTCCACGCTGCTCAAGTTCCGCTCCACCTCGGGGACGGGTGCGCCGTCCTTCGGGACCGCCACCCTGATCGTCCCGCTGGCGCCGTGGACGGGCCCCGGCCCCCGGCCGGTCGAGGTGAACGCGCTGCCGATCAATTCGCTCGGCACCCACTGCACCCCCGGCTACCAGATGTCGCACGACCTGCTGGACAAGCCGAACGCCGATCTCCCGGTCTTCCTGCCCGCCGTCCGGACCGCGCTGGGCAAGGGGTACGCGGTGCTGCTGCCCGATCACGAGGGCCCGTTCATGGCCTACGCCGAGCCGAACGTCGCGGCGCACGTCGTGCTCGACGCCATCCGCGCGGCCCGCGGCTTTCCGCCCGGCGAGCTCGGCGACAGCCGGTATGTGGCCATCGGCTACTCCGGCGGTGCCATCGCGGCCTACGCCGCGGCCATGAAGCTGGACGAGTACGCCCCGGAGCTGGCGGGGGTGCTGACCGGAGCGGCGGCGGGCGGGCTCGTCACCGACTACGTGAATATCGCGCACCAGTTCAACGGCAGGATCTCCTCGGGCATCCTGCTGACGGTGACGCTGGCGCTGGCGCGCGAGCACCCGGAGATCCTCCGGCACATCAACAACTCCGCCCAGTGGGTGGCGACCTCGCCGCTGCGCGATATCTGCGGCGAGACCTCCGGCCCGCTCGGCGTCGTCGGAATCCCGATCGAGACCGCCGCCGACACCGCCGCTCCGCTCGACAGCGAGTTCGCGGCGGCGCTCTTCCGGCAGTTCGACCTCACCGGGCGCACCTCCTCGGTACCGCTGTTCATCTACCACGGCGCGCACGACCCGTGGATCCCGCTCGGCGACGCCCAGCGCATGTTCCGCCAGCAGTGCGGGCGCGGCGTGCCCGGCGTGTTCCGGGTGGTGCCCGGTGAGCACCTGATCGGCTACGTCACCGGCGCGCCGGAGCTCGAGGGGTGGATCGACGGCCGCCTCCACGGCATCCCGGCGCCGAGCGAGTGCTGAGCGGCGAGGCGCGCGAAAACAGTGGTTCTCGGCCGTCCTGAACGGCGGGTCCGAGGCCCGGATCGGGATGCCGGTTCAACCGCCCGGTCGGTCTGTCGGGGCGGCTTGGTAGAACTGCTCCGACACCGAGACCCCGGCCCCTGGGAGCCCCGCGCATGACCGTCAGCGAACACCTCACCGAGTGGCACGGCCTGCCCGTGTTCGATTTCCCCGCCGCGAAGAGCACGGCCGAGCTGCCCGCCGCCGCCGAGGTGGCGTGGCGCATCGCCGTCGAGCCCTACGACGACGACCCGGAGAAGTGGACCGCCGCTTTCGCCCGCTTCCTCGCGGCGGTGGACACCACCGAGGTCACCGCGCTGATCGTGGGTCAGTGGGGCGAGGCGTACGAGGACAGCGTCGACATCGTGGTGGAGGCGCTGACCGGCGCTAAGGATCGCTTCCCTGCGCTGCGCGCGCTCTTCATCGGCGACATCACCTTCGAGCAGGCCGAGATCACCTGGATCGAGCAGGGCGACATCACCCCGCTGCTCGCCGCCTTCCCCGGCCTGCTCGCCTTCGGCGTCCGCGGCGGGCAGAACCTGGCCTTCCCCGCGGTCACGCACCAGGCGCTGCGCACCCTGATCGTGGAGGCGGGCGGCCTCGGCGCCGATGTGGTGCGCGGGATCGGCGCCAGCGAGTTCCCGGAGCTGGAGCACCTGGACATCTGGCTCGGCACCTCCTGGTACGGCGCCGACGCCACCGTCGACGACCTGGAGCCCTTCCTGACCGGCACCCGGCTGCCCAAACTCCAGCACCTGGCGCTGCGCAACAGCGACATCCAGGACGACGTCGCCGCCGCGCTGGCCGGTGCCCCGGTGGTGGCCCGGCTGCACACGCTGGACCTGTCGATGGGCACGCTCGGCAACGAGGGCGTCGAGGCGCTGCTCGGCGGCCAGCCCCTCACCCACCTGCGCAAGCTCGACCTGCACCACCACTTCGTCGGCGAGACACTGGCCGACCGGCTGCTCGCCGAGCTCGGCGCCGACGGCGTCGAGGTCGACCTCTCGGGCCGGGAGGCCGCGGACCGCGGCCGCGAGGACCGCTACACCGCCGTCTCGGAGTGACGCCGGTGCCCGCCCCGCGCATCGCGGTCGTCGGCGTCCCGGCGAACCGGCGCAGCACGCTGTTCCTGGAGGCGGCCGCCCGCGCCGGGCTGCCCGCGCCGCGGCTGGTGTCCTGGCGCTCGGTGCTGGCGGGCACCGCCGCCTTCGAGCCGGGCGAGCTGGTGCGGCTGGACTCGCCCGGCGAGGATCCCGAGCTCGACCGGCTGCTGCGCGGCCACACCGACTCCACCCGGGTGGAGGGCACCGCCCGCTGGTACCGGGGCTTCCTCGCCGCGGCGCGCGCGGTGGCCGAGCGCGCCGCCGCCGACGGCGCCGAGCTGCTCGACGCCCCCGACGATCTCGCCGTCCTCTTCGACAAGCGCCGCTGCCACGCGGTGCTGCACGCGGCCGGGGTGCCGGTGCCCGCCTCGCCCACCTCGGGCCCGGCGGCGGCGCCGGTGCGCGGCTGGGCGGATGTGCGGGCGCTGCTGGCCGCGCCGGGTATGCGCCGCGCCTTCGTCAAGCTCGCGCACGGCTCCTCGGCCTCCGGGGTGCTCGCGGTGGAGACCGCCGGCGGCGGCCGGGTGCAGGCACTCACCTCGGTGCAGCGCGACGAGCACGGCAGGCTCTTCAATTCGCTGCGGCTGCACCGGTATCGGAGCGAGCGCGAGGTCGCCGCGGTGATCGACGCGCTGGCCCCGGACGGGCTGCACGTCGAGCGCTGGCTGCCCAAGCCCGCGCTGCACGGCCGCAGCGCCGACCTGCGGGTCCTCGTGGTGGCCGGGCGGGCCACGCACGTGGTGGTGCGCACCGGCGGCTCCGCCATCACCAACCTGCACCTGGGCGGCGCCCGCGGCGATCTGGCCGCGGCGCGGGCGGCCGCGGGGGAGCACTGGGGCGGTGCGCTCGCGGTCGCCGAGGCGGCGGCGGTACGCTTCCCCGGCTTCTCCCGGGTCGGGGTGGACGTGCTGCCCGGGCTGGGCTGGCGCCGCTGGGCGGTCGGCGAGGTCAATGCCTTCGGCGATCTGCTGCCCCGGCTCACGGGGCTGCCCGGCAGCGGCGCCGAGGGCCTGGACACCTACGCGGCGCAGCTCGCCGCGCTCGGGAGGCGGCCGTGCCCGGCGTGAACCCCGATATGAACACCGTGATCGGCCACGACGACCTGCTCCTGGTCACCCTGGACACGCTCCGCTACGACGTGGCCGCCGAGCTGCTCGCCGCCGGGAAACTGCCGAACCTGGCCCGGCACCTGCCCGGCGGGGAGTGGGAGCGGCGGCACGCCCCCGGCAATTTCACCTTCGCCTCGCACCAGGCCATGTTCGCGGGGTTCCTGCCCACCCCGGCCGCGCCCGGCCCGCACCCGCGGCTCTTCGCCGCCCGCTTCGAGGGCAGCGAGACCACCGCGCCCCGCACCTGGGTGTACGACACCCCCGACCTGGTCTCCGGGCTGGCCGCCGAGGGGTACCGGACGGTGTGCCTCGGCGGGGTCGGGTTCTTCAACAAGCGCGGCCCGATGGGGTCGGTGCTGCCCGGCTACTTCCAGGAGAGCCACTGGTCGGAGGAGTTCTCGGTGGCCGCGCCGGGTTCGTTCGAGGCCCAGGTGGCGGCGGCCGAGCGGGTGGTGGCGGCGCTGCCGGCCGAGCGCAGGCTCTTCCTCTTCGTCAATGTGTCGGCGCTGCACCAGCCCAACTGGTTCCACCTGCCCGGCGCCACCCGCGCCGACGGCGACAGCAGGGCCACGCACGCCGCCGCGCTGGAGTACGTGGACCGCCACATCGGCAGGCTCTTCGCCGCCGCGAGCGCCAGGCGGCGCTGCTTCGCCATCGTCTGCTCCGACCACGGCACCGCCTACGGCGACGACGGCTACACCGGCCACCGGCTCGGCCACGAATCGGTGTGGACCGTGCCCTACGCCCAGTTCTTCCTCGGGGGACCCGCATGACCACCGCTCTCGCCCTGCGCCCGTACCGGAGCTACGTCTACGGCTACCCGCACAAGACCGCCTACCGGCCGCTCGGCCCGGCGCGCCCCGCGCTGCGCGACCTCTGGGCGGACGAGCCGAAGGACGCGCTCTCCTTCTACACCCACCTGCCGTTCTGCGAATTCCGCTGCGGCTTCTGCAATCTCTTCACCCGGATCGGCGCCCCCGGCGACCTCACCACCCGCTACCTGGACGCCGTCGAGCGGCAGGCCGTCGCGGTCCGCGCCGCGCTCGGCGACGGCCGGGTGCACTTCGCCACCGCGGCCTTCGGCGGCGGCACCCCCACCTTCCTGAGCGCGGCCGAGCTCGCCCGGCTCTGCGATATCGCCGAGCACCGGATGGGCGTCGACCTGCGCGCGGTCCCGCTCTCGGTGGAGACCTCGCCCGGCACCGCCACCCCCGACCGGCTGGCGGTGCTCGCCGAGCGCGGCGCCACGCGGGCCAGCATCGGCGTGCAGAGCTTCGTCGAGCCGGAGGCGCGGGCGGCGGTGCGGCCGCAGCGCCGGGACGAGGTGGAGACGGCGCTCGCCGCCATCCGGGGGTCCGGCATTCCGGTCCTGAACATCGACCTGATCTACGGCATCGACGGGCAGACCGCCGCCACCTGGCGCACCTCGCTGGACGCGGCGCTGGCCTGGCGCCCGGAGGAGCTGTACCTGTACCCGCTCTACGTGCGCCCGCTCACCGGGCTCGGCAGGCGCACCCCCGTCGCCGAACAGGCGTGGGACGCCCAGCGCCTCGCGCTCTACGCCCAGGGCCGGGATCACCTGCTTGGCAACGGCTACGAGCAGGTCTCCATGCGGATGTTCCGGCGCGTCGGTGCGCCGCGCACCCCGGCCGACCACGCCTGCCAGACCGACGGCATGGTCGGGCTCGGGGCGGGCGGCCGCTCCTACACGGCGGGGCTGCACTACTCCTTCGACTACGCGGTGGAGACCCGCGCGGTCCGCGGCATCGTCGACGAGTACACGGCGACCACCGACTTCACCCGCGCCGAGGTCGGCCGCGCGCTCGATCTCGACGACCGGCGCCGCAGGCACCTGCTGCAATCGCTGCTCCAGGCCGCGGGCATGGACGTCGCCGGCTACCGGGCCCGCTTCGGCGCGGCCCCGCACGAGCACTACCCGGCCGAGCTGGCCGAGTTCGCCGAGCGCGGCTGGCTCGACGTCGATACCGGCCCCGGCCTGCTCCGGCTCACCCCGGAGGGGCTGGCCTGGTCGGACGCGCTCGGCCCGCTGCTCTTCTCGCCCGGCGTGCGCGCCGCCATGGACGCGTACCGGCCGCGGTGACGCCGTGCCGCTGACCATCCTCTACCGCGGCCCGCTGGCCTCCTGCGACTACGACTGCCCGTACTGCCCGTTCGCCAAGCGCCGGGACAGCCGCGAGCAGCTGCGCGCCGACCGCGCGGCGCTGGAGCGCTTCGCGACCTGGGTGGCCGGGCAGCACGGCGACCCGCTCTCCATCCTCGTCACCCCGTGGGGCGAGGGGCTGGTGCGCTCCTGGTACCGACGCACGCTGGCCGAGCTCTCCCACCTGCCCCAGGTGCGCCGGGTCGCCATCCAGACCAATCTGAGCTGCCGCACCGGCTGGACCGCCGAGGCCGACCCGGAGACGCTCGCGCTCTGGTGCACGTACCACCCCGGCCAGACCCCCTACGAGCGGTTCCTCGGCAAATGCCGCGAACTCGCGGCGGGCGGCATCCGCTACAGCGTCGGCATCGTCGGCTTCCCCGCGCACCTCGACGCGGGCCGCAGGCTCCGCGCCGACCTGCCGGAGCACGTCTACCTGTGGGTGAACGCCCCGGAGGGCCACCCGCTCACCGACGCCGAGGCCGCCGCCTGGACCGAGCTCGACCCGCTCTTCGGCTACAGCCGCTTCCCGCACAGCTCGGCGGGGCTGCCCTGCCGCACCGGCGAATCGGTGATCTCGGTGGACGGCGACGGCACCGTGCGGCGCTGCCACTTCGTCCCCGAGCCGCTCGGCAACCTCTACGACGGCTCGTTCCGCGCCGCGCTGCGCCCGCGCGGCTGCCCGCTCGCCGCCTGCGACTGCCACATCGGCTACGTGCACCTGGAGACGCTGCCGCTCTACGACGTCTTCGCCGGTGGTGTGCTGGAACGGATTCCGGCCGCGCCGACGGCCCTGTCGCTGGCACCGATCGCCCGCCGCGCCGAGACTGGGAGCGGTCGCTGACGCGACCGCGACGAAAGGGAGCACGATGAACGCGAACGAGATCCTCGCGGCGGCGACGGATTCCATCACGGTCCGGCGGGTCTACGGCGAGCCGATCGAGCGCGACGGGGTACTGGTGATCCCGGCCGCCGCGGTGAGCGGCGGCGGCGGGAGCGGCGGCGGCGCCAAGGCCGACGGCGAGCACGGCGAGGGCGCCGGCTTCGGGGTGAGCGCCAAGCCGGTCGGCGCCTTCGTGATCAAGGACGGCTGCGTGCGCTGGCGGCCCGCGCTCGACGTCAACCGGCTGGTGCTGGTCGGCGGCGCGCTGGCGCTCTCCGGGCTGCTGGTCGGGGCAGGCATTTCGATCACCGCGATCCGGGGCAGCCGGTAGACGTCCCCTCAGCACGAGCCGATCGGCCGTCGCCGCGATGACCTTCGGCACTGCGGCGCGCGGCCCCGGCCGTGGTGGCATGGAGGCGACCGATTCGAGCGGGAAGGCGGGTGGCCGGGTGACAGAGCGCGAGCCGTGTCCGAGCACCGGTGATCCGGTCCGGCACACCGTCGAACTGGGACGCGCCGAGGCCATGCGGCTGCTGGCAGGCGTGGCGTACGGCCGGATCGTCTTCACGCACAACGCGCTGCCCGCCATCCGGCCGGTGAACCACCTGGTGGACAACCAGGTCATCGTGGTGCGCACCGCGCTGAGCTCGGGCTTCTCGCACTCGGTGCGGGAGGACCGGTCGATGGTGGTGGCCTACGAGGCCGACGAGATCGACCCGGCGCTGCGGCTCGGCTGGTCGGTGGTGGTGACCGGGCTCGCGTACCCGATCACGGCGCCGTCGCTGGTCGCCGAGTACGGCAGCAGGCTGCGGCCGTGGGTGCACCGGCAGCTGGACTCCCTGATCGCCATCGAGCCCACCCTGGTCACCGGCACCGCGCTGGTCGAGGCGGCCGCGGCCTGAGGGTCAGCGCGTGATCGTCAGCACCTCGTCGAGGTGCAGCCGCGGCGTCGGCTCGGGGTGCTCCCCGGCGGGCGCCGTGCCGATCCGCACCAGCACCTGCGGCACCCCCGGCCTGCGCAGCATCCCGGTGAGCTGGGTGCGCACCCGGCGGCTTTCGGTGAGGTGGGTCAGCGGGCAGCACGCGGCGCCGCTCGCCGCGCACTCCAGCAGGATCGCCGAGAGCGCCTCGCCGGTCCGCAGCCACTGCTCGGCCCCCTCGGCGGCGCTGCTGAGCACGATGAGCGCTGCGCCATCGGGGTGCTCGCGCCCGCCGCCCGCCCCCGCCGCCGCGAAGCTCAGGCCGCTCGCCCCCTCGGCGGCGGAGGTCCGGCCGGTCGACTCCGGCGCGGCGAAGCTCCGGCCGAGCGGCACCGCGGCCGCCTCGGCGCCGCTGGCGAGCGCGGTGGCGGGCACGCCGACGTCGCCGGGGTGGCCGGTCCACCAGCGCAGCTCGTCGCGGTACCCGGGGTCCGCCTCGGCGGCTGCGCCGACCAGGGCCGATGCCGCCGCCAGCCGCGGCCCCGCCGCCTCGTCCAGCTCGTCGACCTCGACGAAGTGCGGGGAGGCGAGCATCCGGAGCCGGTGCAGCAGCTCCGGCCAGCGCGCCGGCGGGAGCAGCGGCAGCCGGTCGGTGCGGCGCCCGGCGATGGCCGCCGCCCGGCGCAGCACGCCATCGGGCGGGGCGGGCCAGGGCCGGAAGCGCAGCGTCGCCAGCCGCTCCCGGCGCGCGGGGTCGGGCAGCCGGACCAGGTCGGTGCGGTAGCCGCGCGCGCCGAAGACGGTCCTGGCGTGGTGCAGCACCGCGCCGCAGCTGATGGTGAGCTGCCTGCCGTCCGGGTCGGCGACGGCGAGCCGCCGGTCCGGGTCGGCGGCCAGGTGCAGCACGGCGGCCTCCAGCTCCCACCGCCACGGCTGGGTGTTGTGCACCGAGGGCGCGCGGTTCGCGAGGCGCAGCGCCGCCCGGATGTCGTCGTCGGCGGGGCGGGGCAGGGTCTCGTGCGCGGCCATGATCAGAAGTCTTCGCCGCGCGCCGAGCCGCGGCTACGGCACTTCGAGACCGGAATCCGGGGCCTTTGGTCCCACCCGCCCCGGCTCAGCCGCCGTGCGCCACCAGCACCGGACAGTGCGCCCGCTGCACCAGCGCGGTGCCGGTGGAGCCGAAGAGCAGCCCGGCGAAGCCGCCCCTTCCCCTGTTCCCGACCACCAGCAGCTGCGCCGCCCGCGACCAGCGCAGCAGGTGGTGCCGCGGCCCGGAGAGGTAGAGCTCGCGGCGCACCGCGACCTCCGGGTACTTCTCGCTCCAGCCCGCCAGCTGCTCGCCGAGCAGCCGCTTCGCGGTCGCCGCCAGCTCGGGGTCGTCGATGCCGTCCGGCGCCCCGGCGAACTCGCCGTACGGCAGGTCGATCCAGGAGTGCAGCGCCACCAGGTCGGCGCCGCGCGCGCTCGCCTCGGCGAAGGCCGTCGCGATGGCGGGCGCGCAGGCGGTGCCGCCGTCGACCCCGACCACCACCGGGCCCGGCGCGGCTGTGCGCCGGTCGAACTCGGGGTCGCGTACCACCACGACGGCGCCGCGGCCGTGCGTGCCGACCGCGAGCAGCGTGGAGCCGAGCTGCGCGGCGGTACCGCCGGTCCCGGTGGCGCCGAGCACCACCATGTGCGCCCCGGCCGAACGCTCGATCAGCGCGCCCGCCGGGGCGCCCTCGGCCAGCTCGGTCCGCACCCGGACCGCGGGCGCGGTCCGGCGGGCCAGCGTCGCCGCGGCGAGCAGCACGTCGCCCGCCCGGATCCGGAGCGCGCCGACCAGCGGCGCCGCCCCGGACAGCGCGCGCACCGGCTCCAGGTCGACGGCGTGCACCAGCCGCAGTGTGCGGCCGCGGGCGGCGGCGGTGGCGGCCGCCCAGCGCACCGCGCGGTCGCTGCCCGCCGAGCCGTCCACCCCCGCCACGATCGGCGCCGCGACGTGCGGGGGTGACTCATCGAAGCGAACGGCCACGGTCAGCTCCTCTCGGCGGGCCGCGGTTCGGCCCCGGCTCCGAGTCTCGACGGCGCGACGACCGATCGGTACGGCCGTGCGCCCCGACCCGATGGTGGCTTTGGTCCCCGGCTCGCAGTGCCGGTCGGCCCGGGCCCCCGGCGTACCCGCGCGCCGCGGGCTTCGCGGACTGTTGACGGAATACTCTGCGCGGCAATATTTTCGGCGGATAGGGTGCTGGACATGAACCACAAGGTCTGGTTGCTCGGGCGGTCGTTCGGAGTCGGTGCGCACATCCTGGGGGAGCGGGTGACCCGGCCGCGCGCCCGCGCGGTGGACGACGTCCCGGTCTCCGGCGCCACGCTCACCCCGGAGTGGCTGACCGCGGTGCTCTGCGGTGCCGTGCCCGGCGCGGAGGTGCTCGAGTACGAGGTGGCGGGCGGCAGCGTCGGCACCGCGACCCGCACCGCGCTGCGGGTCACCTACAACGATGCCGGGCGGGCGGCGGGGCTGCCCGAGGCGCTCTTCGCCAAGACCACCACCGCTTTCGCCCAGCGCATCCTGCTCGGCGGCGGGCAGATGATCGACGGCGAGACCCGCTTCTTCCGCGATTTCCGCCCGCAGGTCGAGATGGAGGCGCCGATCGGCTACTGGGGCGCCGCCGACCCCGGCTCCTGGCGCTCCATCGCGCTCATGGAGGACATCGCCGCGACCCGCGGCGCCGAGTTCATCGAGCCGACCGCGCGGATCGGCCGGGACCGGATGGAGGACCTGGTCCGCAACCTCGCCAAGCTGCACCGCACCTTCTGGCGGCACCCGGACATCGCCGATCTCAAGGACACCAAGCAGGCGCTGCGGGCCTACCTGGCCGCCATCGATATGCGCAAGCGCTGCGAGGTCGGGCTGCGCCGGGCCGAGGCCGTCATTCCGGAATCGCTGCGCGGCAACGCCGATCGGCTCTGGGCCGGGGTCGAGCGGGCGATCGCGCTCGCCACCGACGAGCTGCCGCCCACGCTGCTGCACGGCGACCCGCACATCGGCCAGACCTACGTCACCGCCGCGGGCCGGATGGGGTACGTGGACTGGCAGGTGGTGATGCGCGGCGGCTGGGCGCACGACTTCGCCTACACCGTGAACTCCGGCTGCGACCCGGCCGACCGGCGGGAGTGGGACCGCGAGCTGCTCGCCGCCTACCTGGACGAGCTCGGCGCCGTCGGCGGCGAGGCGCCCACCTTCGACCAGGCCTGGACGGCGTACCGGCAGCAGGCGCTGTTCGCCTACGCGGCCTGGGCCTTCACCATCGGGCGCGCGGTGTACCAGCCGAAGATGCAGTCCGAGCAGACCTGCCTGACCCTGCTGGAGCGGATCACGGCGGCCATCGACGACCACGAATCGCTGACCGCGCTCGGGGTCTGAAAACCCGGCTCCCGCCCCGTTTCGCGGCGGTCAGCGAACTCGAAATACGTTCTGCCAAGTATGTTCTCGGCCCGGTGCGCGACCGCGTGCCGGGCTCGATAGCATCGAGCGGTCCCGGCTCGCGCCGGTCGACATTCGAGGGGGAGCGGCCGTGCCACGGCGTTGTGGTGCGCGGCCCGCCCGTACCGCAGCCGATCAGCAGGGAGAGAACGTGACGAGTACGTCGCAGGCCGGGATTCCGGTTCGATCGTGCCCGGTGGCGCACGGTGCGCCGGGCGACTCCGACGAGCCGCGCGTACCGCTGCACGCACCGGACTTCGCGGCCGACCCGCACCACTACTACGAGGAGATGCGCCGCCGCTACGGCGCCATGGCGCCGATCGAGCTGGCACCGGGGGTGCCCGCCACCCTCGTGCTCGGCTACCGCACCGCCGTCCGGGTACTGAACGACCCGGAGCACTTCCCGGCCGACCCGCGCGCCTGGCAGCAGACGGTCCCCGCGGACTGCCCGATCCTGCCGCTGCTGGAGTGGCGCCCGATGGCGAGCCGCAGCACCGGCGCCGACTTCACCCGCTACCGCGGCGCCATCACCGCGGGCATGGACCAGGTCGACCTCTACGCCCTGCACGACGTGGTGGAGTCGCTGGCGCTGCCGCTCATCGACTCCTTCTGCGCCACCGGCGAGGCCGAGCTGATCAGCCAGTACGTCTACCCGCTGGTCTTCGGCATCGTGAACTACCTGCTCGGCTGCCCGCCGGAGATCGGCGCCAAGGTCGCGGCCGGTACCGCGGCGCTGCTCGAGGGCGTCGACGCCGAGGAGGGGAACCGCATCCTCGGCGAGGCGCTCATGCAGCTGGTGACGCTGAAGCGCGGCCAGCCGCGCCGCGACATCACCTCGACGCTGCTGCAGCACCCGGCCGGGCTGGACGACGTGGAGGCCTCGCACCACGTCTCCCAGGTGTACGGCACCGGCATCGAATTCGAGCTGAACCTCATCGTGAACACGCTGCTGCTCATCCTGAGCGACGACCGCTTCGGCGGCCGGGTGCTCGGCGGCCACCTCTCCACCAGGGACGCGCTGGACGAGGTGCTCTTCAACGACCCGCCGCTGGCCAACCTGCTCATCACCTACCCGCGCCAGCCGGTGCTCATCGATGACGTCTGGCTACCCGCGCACCAGCCGGTGGTGATCAGCATGGCCGCCTGCAACAACGACCCGATGGTGCGCCGCACCGACCAGATCACCGGCAACCGCTCGCACCTGGCCTGGGGCATCGGCCCGCACGCCTGCCCGGCGCAGAGCATCGCCTACCTGATCGCGCAGGACTCCATCGACCAGCTGCTCGACGCGCTGCCGGAGCTGCGGCCGAACCTGGCGGAGGGCCCGGTCTGGCGGCCGGGCCCGTTCCACCGCGCGCTCACCGCGCTTCCGGTGACCTTCCCGCCCACCCCGCCGCTGAATCCGGCCGCCGTGCTGCCGTCCTGACGATTCCGGCCTCGGCCCGGCCGCCGTCCGCCACAATCGGACCGTGGCGCAGTCGAGGGCGCGCGGGTGGACGCCCGCGCAGGCGGGTGATCAGACCGGCCGGGTCGCGGTGGTCACCGGGGCCAACGGTGGCATCGGGCTGGAGACCGCGCGGGCGCTCGCCGTCGCCGGTGCGACCGTGGTGCTCGCCTGCCGGGATACCGCGAAGGCCGAGCGGGCGCGCGCGCAGATCGCGGAGTCGGCGCCGGGGGCGGAGGTGCGGGTCGAGCAGCTGGACCTGGCCGAGCTGGCGTCGATCGCGGCCTTCGCCGCGCGGCTGCCGCACCCCGCGATCGACCTGCTGATCAACAATGCCGGGGTGATGGCCGCCGCGCGGAGCCACACCGCGGACGGGTTCGAGCTCGACTTCGGCACCAATCTCCTCGGCCCGTTCGCGCTCACCGGGCAGCTGCTGGAGCGGCTCGCCGCCGCGCCCGCCGCCCGGATCGTCACCGTCGGCAGCCACACCGACCGGACGCCATCGGCGCGGCTGGATTTCGATGATCTGCAGAGCGCGAACGGTTTCCGCACCGCCACCGCCTACGCCCGCTCCAAGCTCGCGGTCACCACCTTCATGGTGGAGCTGGACCGCAGGCTGGTGGCGGCCGGGTCGGCCACGCGGGCGCTCGGCGCGCACCCGGGCGGGGTGCGGACCGGCATCCTGAACCAGCAGAACCGCCTGCTGCGCTTCGCCTTCGACGAGCGCCTCGCCCGTCTCACCAACTGGTTCAGCCAGAGCCCCGCCGACGGCGCCCGCGCCATCCTGCGCGCCGCGCTCGACCCGGCAGCGCAGGGCGGCGACTACTTCGGCCCCGGCGGCTGGAACCCGCTGGTCGGCCCGCCGGTCCGGGTCCCGATCGCCCGCCCGGCGCTCGACCCCGTGCTGGGCGGACGGCTCTGGAGCGCGGCCGAGGAGCTCACCGGCATCCGCTACCTCAGCGAGTAGCGACCGGGTGGCGGTGCCGCCGGGAAGGGCGGACAATGTGCCGGGGAGCGACCGCCGGGGAGGCCGCGTGTTCGACCAGCTGTTCCACCGGGCCGCCGTGGCGGCCGGGCTCGCCGTCGTCGGCGCGCTCTGGCTCGCCTTCTTCACGCTGCTCGGTGCGGCGGGGTCGGCGACGCCGTACGTGCTCGGGGTGCTCGCCGTGCTCGGGCTCCTCGGGGCCTGGCGCTACGCCGCCGCCGCGCCGGTCCGGCGCTGGCGCCGCTTCGCCAGGCAGTTCCCGCCCCCGGTGCGTGGCGCGCTCGCCGTCGTGCTGGACGAGGCGGGCGCGGGCCGGGCCTGGGCCGCCGCCGGGCTCACCCGCCCGATCCTGGTGGACCGGGCGGGGGACTGGGGCGTCGTCCGCACCCCCGACGGGGCCGCGCTGCGGATCCGCCGCCGCCCCGGACACCACGTGCCCGACTACGCGGGCGCCGCCCCCGTGCTCGCCCGCGTCCTCGGTGTCGCCGCCGTCCGCGTCACCGGCGGCCCGGCCGGCGTCCTGCACCTGCATTTGCAGGTGCGCCACAACGCGGCCCCCCGGTGACGGGAACCGCCCCGGGCTATTAGCGGCCCGCCCCGGCCTACTTGATCAGCGGGTCGCGCGGCATGCCGAGGATGCGCTCGGCGATCTGGTTGCGGGTCACCTCCGAGGTGCCGCCCGCGATCGCCATGCCGCGGGCGCCGAGCGTGGCCAGCGCGACGGTCGCGGCCGGGCCGTCCACCAGGGCCAGCTGCTCCCCGAGCAGCGCACCGGAGATGGCCGCCCACTCGTTCATGTGCTCGGCCAGCGCGAGTTTGGTGATATTGCCCTCCGGGCCCGGCCCGGCGCCCTCGATGCTGCGGGCCGCCCGGCGCAGGTTCAGCAGCCGCAGCGCGTGCTCGTCGGCGATGTAGCGCCCGGCCCGCGCCCTGATGCCCGCCGGCGGCTCCGGGTGCCCGTTCACCCCCGCCACGATGGCCGAGACCGGAAGCATGGCCGCGCCGGAGCCGCCACCGATGCTCACCCGCTCGTTGCCGAGCGTGGCCCGCGCGACGGTCCAGCCCGCGCCCGGCGCGCCGACCACGTCCTCGTCCGGCACGAAGACGTCGGCGAAGAAGACCTCGTTGAACTCCGCGCCACCGGTGATCATCCGCAGCGGCCGCACGGTGACGCCCTCGGCGTGCATGTCGATGATGACGGTGGTGATCCCGGCGTGCTTGCTCGCCGCCGGGTCGGTGCGCACGGTGGCCAGCCCGCGGTGGCAGTAGTGCGCACCGCTGGTCCAGACCTTCTGCCCGGTCACCCGCCAGCCGCCGTCCACCCGGGTGGCCCTGGTGGTGATGCCCGCCGCGTCGGAGCCGGCCGCGGGCTCGGAGAAGAGCTGGCACCAGATCTCGTCGCGGCGCAGCGCGGCGTCCACGAACCGCTCGATCTGCGAGGGTGTTCCGTGCTGGATCAGGGTGAGCACCACCCAGCCGGTGATGGAGTAGTCCGGGCGCTTCACCCCGGCGGCGCGGAACTCCTCGTCCACCACGAGCTGCTCCACGGCGCCGGCCGCCCGGCCGAACGGCTCGGGCCAGTGCGGCATGACGTAACCGGTCTCGATGAGCCGCTCCAGCTGCGCCGCCTCGTCGCCGGCGGCCGCGATCTCGGCGGCCGCGGCGCGCGCCTTCGTCCGCAGCTCGTCGGCCTCGGGCGGCAGGTCGAGGCTGTCCGCGCGGCGCACCCCGGCGGCGGTGCGGGCCAGCACGTCCTCGGCCGGGCCGTCGCCGCCGAAGAGCGCGCGCACGGTCAGCGCGCGGCGCAGGTGCAGGTGCGCGTCGTGCTCCCAGGTGAAGCCGATGCCGCCGTGCACCTGGATGTTCAGTTCGGCATTGCGCACGTACGCCGGGAAGGCGACGGCGGCGGCCGCGGCGGCGACGAGCCGGAACTGCTCCTCGTCCTCGCCGGCCGCGCGGGCCGCGTCCCACACCAGCGCGACCGCGGACTCCGCCGCCACCAGCATGTTCGCGCAGTGGTGCTTGACCGCCTGGAAGGTCGCGATGGTGCGGCCGAACTGCTCCCTGACCTGCGCGTAGGCAACCGCCGCCGCGACGCAGTCGCTCGCCCCGCCCGCCGCCTCGGCGGCCAGCAGGGTGCGCGCCCGCGCCACCGCCGCGGCCCGCGCACCGGGAAGCACCGCGCCGATCTCGGCGCCGTCCAGCGTGACCCGGCCGGAGCGGCGGGTCGGGTCCAGGTTCTGCGGCACCTCGACGGTGACGCCGTCCCGCCCGCGCTCCACGATCAGCACGTCGTCGCCGGCCGCGAGCAGCAGCAGGTCCGCGGCGGCCGCGCCGAGCACCACCCCGGCGTCGCCATCGGCGCGGTTCTCCGTAACCGTGATCCGGGTGCGCAGCCCGACCGCGGCGGTCACCGAGCCGTCGGCCAGCCCGGGCAGCAGCCGCGCCCGCTGCTCGTCGCTGCCCGCGGCCGCGAGCACCGCCGAGGCGATGACGGTCGGCAGGAACAGCCCCGGCGCCACCGCCCGCCCCAGCTCCTCGACGACGACCACCAGCTCCGGCAGCCCGAACCCGGAGCCGCCGAACTCCTCCGGAATGTGCAGCCCGAGCCACCCGGCCCCCGCGATCTCGGACCAGAACGGCGGTACCGCCTCGGTATCGGCCTCCAGCAGCCCGCGCGCCGCGTCCCGCGCCTTGTGCGCGGTGAGCAGCGAACGGGCCACCCCGGCCAGCTCGCGGTGGTCATCGGTCACGGCAATGCCCATCGGGGCCTCCTGTCCTTGTGCCCTGGTCCACGGTAGGCGAGAGGCGGGGCTGTGGATGCCGAAATCTCTCACCTTCTCGCGCGCGGGGCCGATCCGTCGGGCCGCGGCCGCCGCGCCGCCCGGCACGCCCGGCGGCACTCGAGAGTGGTTGCGCCGAGGACGAATTCGGTGAATGACGGGTACTCGGTGTCCGAATGTATGCTGGCGCAGTGACGAACGATCTCGAGGCTCATCTCGACTCTCTGCTGAACGAGGCGGTCGCCGAGCATCGCAGGCGGAAGGACGAACTGAGCAGGGCCAGCTGGGGTTTGAACGTCGGCGCGATCGCGCTCAGCGCGTGCACCACCGTCCTGCTCGGCCTGCACATCGACGGCGCGTACCTCGATGTCTCGCGCAATATCGCGCTGGTGCTGAGCGCCGCGCTCACGCTGATCGCGAGCGTGAACATGTTCTGGGGCCTCGACAAGTACTGGATGCGCCGCAAGGTCATCTACAACGACCTGGTGGTTCTCAAGGAGGAGTTCGACTACGTGCGCGCCATGCGCGGGCCCGGGATGCGCAAGGAGATGGAGGAGATCTTCGGCAGCTACCTGCACATCCTGCGCAAACACACCGACTACTGGGAGGTGCGCGAGCGGCACACCAGCGTGGCCGTGCTCCCGCTGCCCACCGGCCGGACCGAGTACAGCACCTCCTGAGTCGCCGCGCCGCGGTCTCGTACGATCGACTCGTGCGTCACCTCGTGCGGTCGGTGTGGACCGAGCCCGCCGCGCCGGACCCGCCGCGGCCGCGCGGGCGCGATGCCGCGCTCGTCGCCGCGCTGCTCGCCCTCACCGCGCTGGAGGTGGCGCTGCGCCCCGACGTGCCGCACCGGCTGATCTGGCTCGTGGTGGCGGCGTTGATCCTGCCCACGCTGCTCTGGCGCCGCACCCGGCCGCTGCCCGCCGTGCTCGTCGCCTTCGGGCTGTCGGCCACCGTCACCGTGCTGCTCGGCGGCGAACAGTCCGACCTGACCACCCTCGGTGCGCTGTTGCTGCTGCCGTACGCGCTCTTCCGCTGGGGCTCCGGACGCGACGTGGTGCTCGGCGCGGCCATCGTGCTCACCGGCGCCGCGATCGGCACGGTCGGCAGCGGGCTCCCCGCCGCCGACGCGGCGGGCGGGTTCACCGTGCTGTTCGCCGCCGCCGCGCTCGGGCTGGCGAACCGCTACCGGGCCGGGGCGAAGGCCCGCGAGCTGGATCAGGTCAAGCTGCTGGAACGGGAACGTCTCGCCCGCGACCTGCACGACACCGTCGCCCACCACGTCTCCGCGATCGCCGTCCGCGCCCAGGCCGGGCTCGCCACCGCGCCCACCCGCCCGGACGCCGCCACCGACGCCCTGCGGGTGATCGAGGCCGAGGCGGCCCGCACCCTCACCGAGATGCGCGCCATCGTGCGCGCACTCCGGGCGGGCCGCGCCGAGCTGGAGCCGAATCCCGGCATCGGCGAGCTGTCCCGGCTCGCCCGCCCGGCCGGCGACGGCCCCGCGGTCGAGGTCGAGATCGCGGGCCCGGCAGGCGAGCTCCCGCCCGCGCTCGGCGCCGCCGTCTACCGGCTGGCCCAGGAGTCGGTGACCAACGCGCTGCGGCACGCCCGCGCCGCCACCCGGGTCCGGGTGCGGGTGCTCGTCGACGACAGCACCGTCCGGCTCTCGGTGCGCGACGACGGCGAGCACCGCCCCGCCGCGCCACCGGGGCTCGGCCGGCTCGGCATGAGCGAGCGCGCCGCGCTGTTCGGCGGCAGCTGCGCGAGCGGCCCCGCGGCGGGCCGCGGCTGGGCGGTCACCGCGGTGCTGCCGAGGGAGGTGGCGCCGTGACGCTGCGCGTACTGGTCGCCGACGACCAGGAGATCGTGCGCACCGGGCTGGTGATGATCCTCGACGCCCAGCCCGGCATCGAGGTCGTCGGCGCCGCGGCGGACGGCGACCGGGCGGTCGCGCTCGCCCGCGAGCTCCGCCCCGACGTCTGCCTGTTCGACATCCGGATGCCGCGCACCGACGGCATCGAGGCCACCCGCAGGCTGGCCGGGCCGGAGGTCGCCGACCCGCTCGCCGTCGTGGTGATCACCACCTTCGACCTGGACGAGTACGTCTACGCCGCGCTGCGCGCCGGAGCCCGCGGCTTCCTGCTCAAGGAGGCGGGGCCGGAGCTGCTGGTGCAGGCGATTCGAGCCGCCGCGAACGGCGACGCGCTCATCGCGCCGAACATCACGGCCCGGCTGCTCGCCGCCTTCGCGGGCACGGCCCCGGAATCCGCACCGGCGCAGCCGTTCAGTCCGCTCACCGCCCGCGAGGAGGAGATCCTCACCGCGGTGGCGCGTGGCCGCACCAACGCGGAGATCTGCGCGGAGCTGCACATCGGGTTGAGCACGGTGAAGACCCATATCGCCAGCCTGATGGCGAAGCTCGGAGCCAGGAACCGGGTGGAGATCGTCATCTGGGCGTACGAGACCGGGCGGCGCTGACCCGGCCGAAAGGCCGAGGCGCCGCGGGCCTCCGGGCCGATGTGCCCGGCCGTCCCGGTGCACAGGATGGTCGGTATGACAGACACCATGCGCGCCGTTGTGCAGCGCGGCTACGGCAACCCGGACGACGTCCTCGAGCTCACCGAGATCGAGCGACCCGTTCCGGGGGCGGGCGAGGTTCTGGTGCGGTTACACGCGACGAGCGTCAACACCCCGGACTGGATACAGGTCACCGGCACCCCCGCGGTGCTGCGGCTGGGCTCCGGGCTGCGCCGCCCGTCCGCCCCGATCCGCGGCAGCGATATCGCCGGAACCGTCGCGGCGGTCGGCTCCGGCGTCACCGACCTGGCGCCGGGGGACGCGGTGTTCGGGTCGGGGTGGCGGAACCGGGCGGGCGGCGGGGTTGGCACCTTCGCCGAGTACACCGTCGCGCCCGCCGACCAGCTGCTCCGCACCCCGGCGGAGCTGCCGTTCACCGAGGCCGCCGCGGCGGTGATGTCCGGGATCACCGCGCTCACCGCGGTCCGCGATGTGATAGTCGCCGGGCCGGGCACGCGGCTGCTGATCAATGGCGCCTCCGGCGGGGTCGGCACCTTCGCGGTGCAGATCGCGGCCCGGCTCGGGGCGCGGGTCACGGCGGTGTGCAGCGGCCGCAATGCCGAGTTCGTGCGCTCGCTCGGCGCCGAGCGCGTCATCGACCACACCGTCGAGGACTACATCCGCGGCACCGAGCGCTACGATGCCGTCCTGGACAACGTGCTGAACCATTTGCCCGCCGCCAGCGCCCGGATGCTCACGCCCACCGGTGTTTACGTGCCGAACAGCGTGGGCGACGGCAGCAGGCTGCTGGCCGGGCTGCCGCGCATGGCGCGGGCGGTGACGCTGATGCGGCTGACCGGCACCCGCGTCCGCACCGTCACCTGCGTGCCGAACCGGGAGAACCTGGCGGCCGTCGCCGAGCTGCTCGGCAGCGGCGAGGTCACCGCCATCGTCGAGCGGAGCTATCCGCTTGAGGCGGCGGCGTCGGCGGTCTCGCACATGCTCGGGCACCGGGCCAGGGGCAATATCGTGATCACGATGTAGCCCGGCGATCGGCTACCGATCAGCTAGCGTCCGGCGTACAGTCGTTCGACCTCGGTCGGAACGGCTCGGAGGAGCACGCCATGAGATCGGTCTGCGTCGCGTTCGCCCTCCTGCTCGTGCTGGCCGGTTGCGGCGCCGAGGATTCCGGTGGCTCGGCGGCGACGAGCAGCGGCCCGCCCGCGGCGGGCACCGAGGCCGCGCGGATCACGGATCTGGTGCGGGAGAAGTACGCCGCGGCGGGCGTGACCGGGGCGGTGTTCGGGGTGTGGCGCGGGGACGAGCAGGTGGTGCTCGGGGCGTTCGGCGACTCCCCGGTCGGCGTGCCCGCCACCGCCGACCAGCGGGTCCGGGTCGGTCAGCCGATGGAGCCCATGCTCTCCACCGTCCTCTTCCAGCTGGAGCGCGAGGGCGTGCTGACGCTGGACGAGCCGATCGCGCGCTGGCTCCCCGACTTCCCGCGCGCCGCCGCCATCACCCCGCGGATGCTGGCCGACAGCACCAGCGGCGTCGCCGACTACGTCACCGACCCGGAGTTCCTGCGCCGCTTCCAGGAGAACCCGATCCGCCCCTACACCGCGAAGGAACTGCTCGATCTCGCCAACGCCCGCCCGCCACTCTTCGCGCCCGGCACCGGCTGGTCCTACGCGCACAGCGACCTGGTGCTGCTCGGCGAGGTGCTCCAGCACGCCTCCGGCAAACCCCTCGGCGAGCTGGTCGCGCAGCGCATCACCGGCCCGCTCGGCATGGACCGCAGCGCGGTGGTGCTCACCTCCGAGATCGCCGCCCCGTACCTGCACGGCTACACCACCGAGCGCGGCGTCTTCGAGGACTCCACCTTCTGGAACCCGACGGCCTTCCTGCACTCCGGAAACATGAACGCCCCGGTCGCCGATATCGGGCGCTGGGTACGCGCGCTCGGCACCGGCGCGCTGCTCGAACCGGCGCAGTTCGACGCCATGATGGGCCCGTCGACGGCCGGGCTCGGGCCCTTCACCGCCGAGCGCTACTTCGCCTTCGGCGTGGTGCACCTGGACGAGTGGCTCTTCATGAACCCCGCCTACGGCGGCTACGACGGCGTCGCGCTCTACGACACCACCTCCGGGACCACCGTGGTCGTCTACACCACCGACGGCCCCGCCTCGAACGGCAACGTCAACGCCGCCATCCCGATCGGCGCTGCCGTCGCGAGTGCGCTGGTGCCGGAGCGGCCGCCGCGGCTGCCCTGAGCCCGGCTCAGCCGGCGTGCGTGCTGTCCAGCACCGTCGCCGCCACCAGATTCGGGTCGTCGATCATCGGCACGTGCCCGACACCGGGCAGCACCCGGAACGCCGCCCGCGGCAACCGCTCCCGCACGATCGGGCCGAACCGCTCGACCGGCAGGATGGCGTCGTGCTCGGACCAGGCCACCGTCACCGGGCAGTCCGGGGTGCGGTCGGTCAGCGCCTCGTCGCTGCCGAGCAGGTCCATGGCGACGGCGCACCCGGCGGTGTCGAGTGCGGTGCGCACCGCGTCCGCGGCGGCGAGCCGGTCGCCGCGCTCGGCGACATCCCGCAGCACCAGCCTGCGCACCGGCGGAATCCGCAGGAAGGGTGGCGCCACCGGCCGGGTCACCCGGGCCAGCCACACCAGCCTGCGCAGTTTCCGGGTGGCGCCGGAGTGCGCGGCGGTGTCGCCGTGCCAGAGCCCGGCGGGGGAGAGCGCGCACACGCTCGCCGCCCGGCCGCGGGCCGCGAGCTCCAGCGCCACCCAGCCGCCCATGGAGTTGCCCGCCAGGTGCGGCCGCTCCAGCCCCAGCTCGTCCAGGTGGCGCTCGGCATCGTCGACCACATCGGCGAAGCGCGCCGGGCGGCGCCGTGCGGCCGGGCCGCCGCGATGCCCGAGCGCGGTCGGCGCGTGCACCCGGTGGTGCGGCTCCAGCAGCGGCACCACCTCGCGCCACACCGCCCCCGACATGACGACGCCGTGCAGCAGGACCAGATCGGAGCGTGCGGAGACCACCCGCGAATTGTCCACCGGCGCAGGGTGTGGCGCCAACCTCGATTCGATGGCACGTCACTTGATTGTGCACAATTAATGCGGCACGATCGCGGGGTGAGCACTCCCCAGGTCGCCGACCGCACCCCGTCCTCGCCCGTCGTCCGGGCGCTGCGCCTGCTGGCCCGGCTCTGGCTCGGCATCAGCCTGGCCTTCGCCGGGATCAGCCATCTGAGCTTCGCGCGGCAGGACTTCCAGGCCCAGGTCCCCGCCTGGGTGCCGCTGCCCGAGGACTTCGTGGTGCTCGCCTCCGGGGTGGTGGAGATCGTGCTCGGCGCGGCCCTGCTCGTCGCCCCGCTGCGCTGGCTGCCGATCGTCGGGGTGATCGCCGCGCTCTTCTTCGTGGCGGTGTTTCCCGGCAATATCGGTCAATGGCGCGAGGGGGTCGACGCCTTCGGCCTGGACACCGACGCCAAGCGCTTCGTCCGGCTCTTCTTCCAGCCGGTGCTGATCGCCGTCGCGCTGTGGTCGACCGGCGGCTGGAGCTGGCTGCGGGCGCGCGTGCGCCGCTGATCAGCGGTCGGGCAGCCGCAACCCGACGGCGTTCCAGTCGCCGGAGACCTCCCCGCGGCCGACGATCACCAGCCCGCTGCGCGCGGTGGCCCGCACCACCCGGTGCCCGTCCAGGTGGCCGGGGCGCACGGCGGCCGGGGTGAGCAGCCACAGCCGGGTGCGCGGCGCCATGGCCTCGGCGCAGCTGAGCAGCCGATCCTCCAGGTCGCCGTCGGCGGCGCGCCACCAGACCAGCAGGATGTCCGGCGCGGACAGGGTCGAGCCGCCGGTCAGGGCGGTGCCGGTGACCGCCTCGACCTCCGCCCGGAAGGGTTCGTCGGCGTCCGTGCCGTGGCCGAGCTCCCGCACCACCTGGCCCGGCCGGAACCCGAACCGGACCACCACCGCGATCGAAGCACTCACCTCGGACCCTCCTTCGGCTCCTCACCGGGTGTGGCGCGCGCCCCGAGCGCGGTGAGCCCGATCGGGGTGCTCGCTCGGTACCCCGGGCCCCGGCCGTCACACCGCCCGGTATGCGGTCGTTGCCGAACCGAGGCCGAACCGGGTCAGCGGCGCCACCCCGGGTCCCGGCCCAGCGCCGCCACCACCCGATCCAGCCCGTCGTGGCCGGGCCACGGCACCTCGGGGCCGAAGGGGGAGCCGGGCGCGGTGCGGGCCGCGCCGCCCGGCACCACCGCCGCGACCTCGGCGGCGGCCGCCAGCACCGCCGCGTCGAAGCGCACCGGCCGCCCGAGCGTGCGGGCGATATCCCAGGCGTGCACCACGTAGTCGACGAAGTGGAAGCTCACCGCCTGCGCGCCGGAGAACTCCCCGCCGAACTCCACCAGCGGCACCCGCCGCGCGAGCACGCCGGGCTCGGCGAAGGCGGCGAGCACCGCCTCGGCGGCGGCCCGGTACTCCCCGGCCGGGTCGTCGCCGAGCGGCCGGACCTTCCAGACGGCCGGGTCGCCGTCGCCGTGTGCCGCTGCGGCGAAGCCCAGATGCTGGGCGATGGAGTGGGTGAGCAGGCCGTGCAGGGTCCAGTCGGCGCACGGCGTCGGCAGCCGCAGGTCGGCGGGGCGCACCCCGTCGACGAGCTCGATGCTCGTGCGCACGGCCGCGGCGTGGTGCGCGAGCAGGTCGGTGCGGGCGGCGAGTGCGTCCAGCGCGGCGAGCGGGTGTACCGCGGAATCGGTGGTCATGGCGTTTCCTTTCGGGGCTATCGGTAAGCGTCTGCCTATCGTGTGCATGCGCTTACGATCTGTCAACCGCTATTTTCGAACGGTGTCCGACCTCCGCCCCGATCTCGCCGCCATGATCGTCCCGCTCGGCCGCGCGCTGATGGCCGCCGAGCAGCCGGTGCTGGACCGGCACGGCATCTCCATGTGGGGCTACGCGGTGCTGCTCGGGCTCGGCGCCGAGCCGACCTACACCCAGTCCGCCCTGGCCAGACGGATCGGCGCGGACAAGACCCGGATCATCCCCTTCCTGGACGAGCTGCAGCAGCGGGGGCTGATCCGGCGCGAACCCGACCCCGCCGACCGCCGCGTCAACCTGGTCGCCCTCACCGACGCCGGCCGCGACACCCGCGACCGCGTGCGGTACGACATCCAGCTGGCCGAGGAATCGGTGCTCGCCCCGCTCCCCGCCGCGGACCGGACGGCACTGCTCAGAAGCCTGCGCGTGCTCTACGAGGCGAACCGGCCCCCGGACTGAACCCGGACCCAGCCGCCCCCGCGGGCCAGCCGAATCTCCTCGCGATCCAACAGCGAACGAGAGGGGCCATCCACCGTGATCTCACCGCGATCGGCACGAACGGCGCTGGCGCGCCTCGCCCTGGCCGGCGCGCTCGCCGCCGCCGGGCTGATGGGGACCGCGGGCGGAGCCTCCGCCGCGCCCGGCGCCCGCGTGGTCGGCGCCGAGCAGGTGAACGACCGGCAGCAGAACGTGCAGGTCTTCTCGCCCGCGATGAACCGCCCGATCACCGTCCAGGTCATCCGCGCCGCGAATGCGAGCGCCCCGCGGCCGACGCTGTACCTGCTCAACGGCTCCGGCGGCGGCCCGAACGGCAGCGGCTGGGACGCCCAGACCGACGCCGTCGGTTTCTTGCGCGACCGCGACGTCAACGTGGTCACGCCCTACGGCGGCAGCAACTCCTACTACACCGACTGGATCCGCGAGGACGCCGCCCTCGGGTTCAACCGGTGGCAGACCTTCCTGAACGAGGAGCTGCCGCCGGTCATCGAGGCGTACCTGAACGCCGACGGCAACCGCGCGCTCGCCGGGGTCTCCATGAGCGGCACCTCGGTGCTGAACCTCGCCATCGCCAAGCCCGGCTTCTGGAACAGCGTCGCCTCCTACAGCGGCTGCGCCCAGACCTCCGACCCCGTCGGCCACGAGTTCGTCCGGATCACCGTGGAGAACTGGGGCGGCGGGCAGAGCGTCGAGAACATGTGGGGCCCCGCCGCCGGCCCGCTCTGGCGCGCCAACGACCCGCTGCTCAACGCCGAGGGGCTGCGCGGCACCGCCGTCTACCTCAGCACCGGCAGCGGGCTCCCCGGCCCGCACGACAATGCCGCCGACCCGCGCGTCCAGGACGGCCGCATCCCGCTCCCGGTGCAGCTCGCCTTCGGCGGCCCCATCGAGGCCGCCATCCGCTACTGCACCATCAACCTCACCGACCGGCTCCGGCAGCTGAACATCCCGGTCACCCTCGACGACCGCCCCACCGGCACCCACTCCTGGGGTTACTGGGAGGACGACCTCCGCACGTCCTGGCCCTTCCTGGCCGGGTCCATCGGCACGAGCTGACTCGCCTCGGCGGGGAGCAGGTGCAGGGCGAGGAGGGCGGTGTCGTCGATGACGCCGCCGCCGAGCTCGGCGAGCAGCTCGCGGAGCGCGGCCACCACCTCGGTGGCGGTGGCGGGGGCCAGGTCGCGGACGAAGGCGAGCAGCGCCTCCTCGCCGTACACGTCGGCGGGGCCGGTGCGGGCCTCGATGATTCCGTCGGAGTAGAGCAGCAGGGTGTCGCCGGGGAGCAGCATGGTGCTGACGGTGGTGATGTCGGCCTCCGGCAGCACCCCGATGAGCTGGCCACCCGCGGTGGGCAGGAAGTCGGCGGAGCCGTCGGCGCGCAGCAGCAGCGCGGCCGGGTGGCCGCCGCCGGCGAGCGCGATGTGCGCCGCGTCGCGGCCGAGCGTGAGCTGGCCGTAGAGCACGGTGCAGAAGCGCGGGTCGTCGGGGTGGTGCGAGTCGAGCATGACCCGGTTGAGCTGGCTGAGCACCGAGTCCGGCTCCGGGTCGTGCACCGCGGCGCCGCGCAGCGTGTACCGGACCCGGGAGGTGAGCGCCGCCGCGCCCGCGCCCTTGCCGCAGACGTCGCCGAGGAAGAAACCCCAGCGCCCGGGGGCGAGCGGGAAGAGGTCGTAGAAGTCGCCGCCGACCTCGTCCGGCGAGGCGATGTGGTAGTGCGCGGCCACGTCGAGGCCGGGCACCGGCTCCAGCGCGGGCGGCAGCAGGGTGCGCTGCAGGATGGCGTTGACCCGCCGCAGCCGCTCCCGCTCCCGCTCCGCCTCGCGCCGGGCGCGCAGCAGCTCCGCCTCGTAGGCGCGGCGGTCGCGGGCGTCGAAGACGGTGGTGCGGATGAGCTGCGGCTGACCGTCCGCCCCCGACTTCACCACCGAGCTGAGCAGCACCGGCAGCCGCTCGCCGTCGGCGGTGCGCAGCTCCAGCGCGATCCCGGTGACCTCGCCCTGCATCCGGAGCAGCGGCGCGAAGTGGGTCTCGTGGTAGAGCCGCCCGCCCACCGTCAGCAGGTCGGTGAAGTGCCGCCGCCCGACCAGCTCGGCGCGGTCGTAGCCGAGCCAGCCGAGCAGGGTGGTGTTAACCTTGGCGATCTGGCCGTCGAGCAGCGTGGAGAGGTAGCCGCAGGGCGCGTTCTCGTAGAGGTCGTCGGTGTTGTCCTCGAGCAGCGCGGAGAACTGCGTCGGGTCCGCGGCCGCCCGCGCGGGGCGGGCGCCGGACTCGCCGGCGCCGATCACGACGGCCCGCCGCCCGGCCCGTCCAGCCCGGTGACGAAGGCGCGGATGGCCTGCGCGGTCTCCTCCGGCGCCGCCAGCTGCGGGCAGTGCCCGGTGGCGTTCAGCGTGACCAGCGTGCTGCCCGCGATCTCGGCGTGCACGAACGCGCCGACCTCGGGCGGGGCGATGGCATCGTTCGAGCACTGCGCGACCAGCGTCGGCACCCGCACCGCGGCCAGATCACCACGGTTGTCGGAGAGGAAGGTGACCCGGGCGAAGACGCTCGCGATGGCGGGGTCGGTGCGGCAGAAGTGGTTCTCCAGCTCGGCGGCGAGTTCCGGCCGGTCCGGGTTGCCCATGATCATCGGCGCCGCCGCGCCGGACCACCCCAGGTAGTTGGCGTCCAGCGACTCCAGCAGCTCGTCGATGTCGGCGGCGCTGAACCCGCCGCGGTACCCGGCGGCCGGGTCGTCCAGGAAGCGCGGGCTCGGGGCGAGCAGCACCAGCCCGGCGAACAGCTCCGGCGCCGCGGCGGCCGCCAGCACCCCCATGGTCGCGGCCACCGAGTGCCCGACGAAGACCACCGGCCCGAGGTCGATCTCCCGGCACACCTCGACCACGTCCTCGGCGTAGCCGCGCATCTCGCCGTAGCGCTCGGCGCTCCACGCCCCGAGGTCGGAGCCGCCCGCGCCGACGTGGTCGAACGTCACCACGGTGAAGTCGGGTTCGAGCAGCGGGGCCACCAGCCGCCACATGTTCTGGTCGCAGCCGAAGCCGTGCGCCAGCACCACCACCGGGGCGCCGGTGCGCCCGGAAACCGCCACCCGGTTCCTCGCCACCACGTTCATCCGTCCATCCTGACACGCCGGGGGGCGGCTGCCCCCCGCACCGGAGCAACTTCGGGGAAATCATTCGCAGTCAAGCGTTTTCGATCATGCGAGTGTTCGCTCAGGGCTCGGCGCGGCTTCGTAAACCGTCCAGGATCAGCTCCAGGCCGTAGTCGAATTCGTCGCCGTGGTCGTACCCCGCGCGCAGCACGTGGTGCTCGGCCAGCTCGAAGAAGTGCGGATAATCCCCGGTCGGCACGGCATCCAGGATGCGGGTCGCCACCTCGGCGGTCTGCTCGGGCCCCTCGAAGGGCAGCGCCGCCTCCTGCAGCGCGAAGCCGTAGATGTAGCTGTCCAGCACCGAATACGCGTGCGCGGTGAGCTCCAGCGAGAAACCGGCGCGGCGCAGGCAGCCGATGACCGCGTCGTGGTGCCGCAGCGTCGCCTGCCCCGGCGCCGCCCGCGACTCCATCAGCCCGACCGCCCAGCGGTGCCTGGTCAGCGCCGATCGGGCGGAGCGGGCGCGCCCGCGCATGGCGTCCTGCCAGTCCGCGTCCGCGCCCGGCAGCTCGATCTCGGCGAAGACCAGGTCGACCATGCCGTCCAGCAGGTCGCCCTTGCCGCGCACGTGGTTGTAGAGCGACATGGCCTCGACCCCGAGCAGGGTGCCGAGCCGGCGCATGGTCAGCGACGCGAGGCCGTGCTCGTCGGCGAAGGCGACGGCGGTGCGCAGGACGTGCTCGCGGGTGAGCGGCGTGCGTGGGGGCATGACACCTCGGGATTGACGGTACTTACGCCGTAAGCCTACGATACTTACGATGTAAGTCCGAGGCTGGAGGAACCATGAAGGTCGTGCTCGTCGTCGTGATCGCGCTGGTCGCGGTGGTGCTGCTGCTATTCGCGGTGCTGTTCGCCGGGCTGCGCTGGCAGATCCGGCCGGTGGTGAACGGGGTGCGGCAGCTGAACAAGCGGGTCACCAACCGCCGGGTGATCGGCACCGCGGGCAGCGCGACCTCGCACACCGCGGTGATCGTGCACGTCGGCCGCAAGTCCGGGCGCGAGTACCGCACCCCGGTCGACGTGGTGCCCGCCGGCGACGACTTCCTGATCGCGCTGCCCTACGGCACCGGCGCCGACTGGCTGCGCAATGTGCGCGCCGCCGGGGTGGCGACCGTCGGCGTCGGCGGCGAGCGGATCGCGGTGGACCGGCCGGAGCTGGTCGAGACCGCCGCGGTGCGCGCGCTGCTACCGCGCGGCGCCCGGTTCATGCTCGGGCTGTTCGGGGTGCGGCAGTGCCTGCGGGTGCGCCGGGTGGCGCCGGTTCAGGGCTGAGTGGGGAGCAGGACGTGCGGGCGCAGCCGGTCGAAGTCGCGCACCCGCACACTGCGCAGGTTCTGCGTGCTGAACTCGGGCTCGCCGACCAGCTCCGCCGCCGCGGCATCGTCGATCAGGATGGTGCCGGGGCGGGCCACGCCGGTGAGCCGGGCGGCGGCGTTCACCGTGGAGCCGTAGAGATCGCCGAAGCGCTGCAGCACCGGCCCGTAGGCGATGGCCACCCGCAGGTCGGGGGTGCCGCCGACCATCATGGTCGACTCCTGCACCGCGACCGCGATCCGCGCCGCCTCCAGCACCGTCTCGGCCGCGAACATCACCTCGTCGCCGACGTTCTTGATCACCCAGCCGCCGTTGTCGGTGATCGCCGCCGCGGTGGTGGACTCGAAAGCCTCCAGCAGCGTGGACAATTCGTCCACGTGCAGGTGGCGGGTGAGCCGGGTGTAGCCGACCATGTCGGCGAAACCGACCGCGAGCGTGCGGATGTGGTCGGCTCCGGTGCTGCCGTCCAGCGAGCGGGTGACGGCCGCGGCCAGGTGCCTGCGCCAGGTGTAGCGCTGCAGCTCCTCGAAGGCGTCCAGGGTGGATTCGGTTGCCTCGCGCAGGGATTCGGCCGGGTCGCCCTCGGTGCGCGCGGCCCTGGCCAGGATCTCGGTGGCGACCAGGTCGGCCTGCCACTCGGTGAGCCGGGCCATGCTCTGCCCCAGCGTGCGCGCCGAGGCGGCGACCACCCTGGGGTCGGCGGACTGGAAGACCGTGAGGTCGCGGAAGAGCCGGACCGCTGCCACGTCCAGCCCCGTGTACTCGACATCGTCGTCCGAGCCCGCCGGGAAGCCGAGCGCGCTCCACAGCTTGCGCGACGTCTCCGGCGTCACCCCCGCCTGCTCGGCCACCTCCGCCCTGGTGAAGCGGCGCTCGGCACCGAGCAGATACGACTCCATGATCGAGCGCACCAGCTCGGAGACCTCGGTCGATACCACCCCGACCACCTTACGGTGAGGTCGGATGGTTTGGGAGCGTGCCGGTTCTACCCCGTCGGCAGAACCGCTGCCGAATCGACCGCGAGGCCCTTTCCCTACCGGACCGCGCCGGTGACCAGATCGGTGTTGAATTCCTCCTCGGAGCTGGATGTCCAAGCCTTGACCGTGAGTTCGGACGGAGTGCCGACTCCGAGGAACTCGTGGAGCGCACGGACGCACTCATGGGCGATGGTCCGATATTCGCGGTAGTGAGCGGGCCAATTCACGTGCTTGAACCAATTGACGGAGACCGACTCCGGCGGCAGGTACCAGCCCTGGTCGTCCAGCATCTGCTCGGCATCGGCGGACATTCGATAGCGGTCGTCGCCGAGCTGGTCGTTGTGGGTGATTTCGCACCACAGCCAGCGTGGCCTCATCTGGAAGCGGATGAACCGGTTACCGGTCGCGCCGATTACGAGGAACCCGCCCTCGGGTAGCCAGGTCAAGGTAAGCGCCAGGGCCTCGGACAACCGTTGCCAAGCGTCGCGATCGGTCGTCGTCATCTGCTCTCCTCAGGGGTGTGCGGCGACGTGACACGGCGCGGGTCGACGAGGCCCAACTGTATGCTCTGGGGCGAGATCGTCAGCTGGATGCCGACGCGGGGGAGGTGCCAGCCGATCCGGGCTTCCCAGCCGGGCCGGTACTCCACCGCGTCGCCCAGCGTTCCGGTGAGCGCCTCCGCGAGTTCCGCGAAGCAGTCGATGGTCGGTGGCCGCAGCGCCATCGACATATGCTCCGGATCGGCGACATCGGTAACGGTCACGGACAACCCGACCACTCCGCCCGTCCAGGAGTGGACAAGCCCGGTGTGGGATCCGGGATCGAGGTCGGTCTCCAGCCATCGATTGGTTTCGTTCTTTCCGATTCGCCAGCCGACCAGCGCGCAGAAGGGCGCGAGCTCGTCGACATCGGCGATCGGCCACTGTCCCCACGAGTATTCCGCGGCGGTGCGGGAGATCCGGATCGCGGCTTCGGTATTGGCGCGCATGGCATCAGCCTACTTTCTCGATAATGACCTGAAGAGCGCGGTGTTCGCGGGCGAACCGTCATCTGATGTGGGCACCGTAGGTCAGGACGCGGGCGTTCTCGTTTCGGTCTGCGTACCCATGGCTCGCCGCCACCAGGAGGTTCAGTACGAGGGATTGGTTCTGCCGTCGATGTTGCCGAGCCCGGATCGCCGGGTGGGCCGCTGCTGCCCCAGCGGCCGCGATCGGAGCCGTCCAGGTCGCGAAGGTGGGTGGGCCGCCGGGAACAAGTCCGGTCAGCCATGCCGGTGCGGCGCCGGTGCCCGCGATCGGAGTGGCGTCCCGGGTACCGGGCGGCAGAGCAGGCGGATTCGGCGGTTGCGCGAGCCGGAAATCCTTCGCGGTCTGCGGATCGACGTGGTGGGCGGTGATCGTTCCGCTGGAGTCGGTGTGGACGACCACGTAGTCGAAGGACTCCTCCCCGGAACGCAGCCGGCGGGCCAGTTCGGGGTCGTGCTGCTCCAGCGCCTTCATGGGCCCGGAGTCGGGACGGAGGAATTCGTCCTGCGCGTAGGGATAGGTACCCTGCTCGACTCTGATCTGGTGGCCGCCGACATCAATGGTGCGAGGGCTGTAGCCTATCGACTCGCCTCCCTTGTATTCGAGAAGAACGACCCGGCGATTGCCGTCCGCATCGGT
Organism: Nocardia sp. NPDC050697; assembly: GCF_040654395.1. NCBI lineage: Bacteria > Bacillati > Actinomycetota > Actinomycetes > Mycobacteriales > Nocardiaceae > Nocardia > Nocardia sp. NPDC050697. The sequence continues at coordinate 1,360,122 of NZ_JBFAHY010000001.1, read as the reverse complement.
GACGATGCCGATCCGATCGGCCGTTCCGCCGTACTTGCCCGCGTAGATGATCTCGATGTTGTTCTCGTCGGCGAAATGGTCCCCGCCGATCTCGCCTCGCTTTTCGGTCGCCGACGTGATTATCCCGCGTTGTTCGGCTCGGCCCGCGCTGAGTTCCTCGAGCCGGCGGACTATTGGATCGGCGTGATCCAACTGGCCGGATTGCACGAGTTTGCCTATCGTCTCGTCAGTCCTGCCCGAAGTGAACTGATCGATAGTGAGAGGTTGCCTGCTGAAGCTACCGTCGGTGACGGTGAGATTCCGCTCATCGATGATCCGCTGGATCTCGGCCTCGTACTCCCGGCGAGCTCGGATCGCATCGTCGTAACGCGCCGTCTGCTCATCGATCAGACCTCGCACCGGAGCGTCTACCTCGTTCATCGGAATTGTCCCGAGAGGCTCGTCGGCGAGTTTTCCGCGCATAAGGGTTTCGCTGGGAACGGTGTCCCACGATTCCATGTCGACCCGCCGGCCATGCGGGTCGGTCCAGTAGACCTGATTTCGCTTGTCGATACCACGTCGCACGCCTTCCGGTAGCGTGCGGCCGGGCGGCAGTTCCGGGGCGGGTCTGCCTCGGCCGGGGCCGGGCAACGGCCGCCACGGAGCCTGTGGCCTCCAGGCCCCTGGTCCGCCGACCCCGGACTCCGGTGGCTGCCATGGGCCGTCGTACCCCCCGTATTCGCCGGGGTTGTGATAGGCCGGATGACCTGGCTGCAACGCTGGCGAACTCCGCGGTTCCAGGTCGAACACATGTCCTTCACCACCACCAGGCGGTGGCGGCGCGGCGCGACCGGCCGGGGGCGGCGAAATGGATGCCGGTTCGGTACCGCCGACCCGTGGTACCGCCTCCTGCGAGCTCGGTGGCAGCTCCCCGCGGGGAGAATTCGGCGGGGTGGCTTCGGGAAGGTGCCTGCCGGGTAGGGGAGCCGTCGGCTGCCGCCATAGCGGGGTATCCCCGGCTCCGCCCCACCCCGGCCGCACCGTCCGGCCGAGTTGGGTGGCTGCCTCCGCTCCGGCTTCGCCGAGGATCCTGTCGCCGAGCCAGCGGAAGCCCTTACCCAGTGGTCGCACTATCACGCCGGGAGCGAAGGTCAGGAGGGTCATGCCTGCCCCGAAAGCGGCCTGGCCGTAATTGCCCGTCTCCAGGCCTTCGCCGAGGTCGCCGAGGCCGGTCATCTCACCTATCCAGGCGCGGAATTCCGGTTCGGTCACCGAGTTGATCGGCGGAGGTGGACCGTCCGGCACCGCGACGAGCGGGTTGTCCGGGTCGACCGGGTTGAGGAATTGGTTGTTCCGGAGGGGGTCGACGTTCTCCAGGTCCATGACGGGGATTCCGGCCTGCTGCAGGCGGAGCCGGGCCGCCGCCGCCCGATCGGCCAGTATGGTGTCGGCGTCGTCGCGGGAGACTCCGTCGAGGAGCAATGTGCGCAGTTCTTCGCGGTAGCGCGGATGGTTCAGCGTGTAGTTGCCGAGCTGCGCGGTGAGCTGATCCGACTCCTGCTCCTGCCGGGTGTAGGCGCCGAGGCGCCACAACCGGTTCGCAGCCTCGGTACGGCGTTGCTCGCCGAGTGCGTCCAGCGGGCCGGTGGTGGACGCCCACTGCAGGTCGCGCACCAGTTCGGTGGAGCTGTAGCCCGGCCCGGGCAGGAGCAGGGCGCCACCGGGGTGCCTCGGCGCCGCGGATTGATTCCAGTGCGCGTCGAGGCGCGCGGCGGCTGCTGCCCGGTCGGCGAGAGTGTGCGGTCCCATCAGGGTGCCCGCGGTGAGTGCCAGGTCGCGGTCGCGCTGCTGCGGTGTGTAGAACGGGTTGGTGGTGTAGAAGCCGGCGGCCTCACGCGGTGAGATACCCACCGACGGAACGGATGTGACGGGTTCATGGCCCGGCACGGTCACGGTGGACTCTACGCCGACGAGGCCGTTGCCCAGCGGCACCGGCTCGTTCCGGATAGTGGTTCCGCTGGGGAGCGTCACCGTCTCGTTGCTGGCCGGCGGACCGTTCTCGGTGATCGCGAGGACATCGAGCATCCCCATCCCGGACTCGGTGGGCTGGGGCGGTGGCGCGGCGCTGGGCAGCATGCCCAGCATCTCGTAATTCCGCCGCTGCTCGTCGGTGAGTGACGGTGCCGGCTTCCCGCCGCCCCCTCCGCCCTTGTCGGAATGCTGTTTGGCCTTGTCCTTCTTCGCAGACATGGGAGTCACCTCGGTATTCCTGGGGCCACCTCGCCGAGGGGGAAGGGCCGGAAACGAAGAGTGCCGTCCTCGATCCGTAGATCGAGGACGGCACGGGGTCGTCTCGACGCCGCAGCGGCGGTCGCCACTCGGCGGGAATCCACAAGCATCGCGCGCGGAGGTGGTCACAAAGCGCAGGCGACCCGGAGCCACCGCAGCTGAGTGCGGCGGGGCCGCGGCGTGCGATGGGCGCGGTGAGACTGCGATCGATGCTAGGAGAGCGGCACCGGGGATCCGCGGGCGCTCGAGACGAAGCGCGCAGGTGTGGCGCTGAATTGAGCTTCACAGAAGCAGCCGCCCCAGTCAATACCCGCGGTTGCCCATATGGTTGTGCCGCAGCCGCTTACGAACTCGACAACGGCGCACGGGTGAGCGCTCAGGACGCCGTTCCCACCACTCTCTGGACCGCCGCCACCTTCCTGAACGACTGCCGGGCCGCCATCGCTGCCTGCGTCGAGGCGGGCGGTGCAGGTCGCGGCTATGGCACAGCCCGCGCCTTCGCCGGAACGGTCCTCGCCGCGGTCCGCCGCGAATTCCCGGACACCTCGCTGCGCGCGGTCGTGCAGGAGTGGAACACCCGCTGCCTGCGCCTCCTGACCAACCTCGGCTTCACTGCGAACGCCAGGCACGAGGCCCGCGGCATCGGCTACCTCGTGCTCACCGCGGCGCGATAGACCGCCGTCACACCGTGGCGCGGGTCACACCGCCGCACCCCGCCGAAAAGTGCAGACCCCGCCGAAACGGTCTGAAACGCGAGTGAACGATTTACCGCTTCCGCCAGCCCGTCCGCCCCGACCTGGGCGAACGAAAGCTTGCGGCAATCACCCGGCGAGCGCGACTTCCCAGCGTGTGGAAGGCTCAGCGCCCGGTGCAGCGCGTAGTTCGCGCACGGCATCGCTCCCGGGTCGGGCCGGGGTGGCCTGCGCGCACGTCCGGAATTCGGCACGCTGCCTGTGGTGATCGCATTCCGCGAATTCCCGGCAAGCCGGTTCGGCGCTGCCGCCCGCCTCGATCACCGCACCGCGCACGACGAAGAACGGACACGAAGAGCAATGACACGAGTTCCCTCGCACCCCTCCCGCGGCCACCGGGCCGGGCTCGTCACCGCGGGGCTCGCCGCCGCGATGGCGCTGACCTTCGGCGCGGGCACCGCCTTCGCGGGGGTGGACAGCACCGACCGGGTGATCGACGGCAAGCAGCGCACGATCAGCGCCATCCAGGCCGACACCACCATCCGCGCGGTACCGCCGCTGGACCGCAACCCGCTCACCCGGCAGTGGTTCCACGATGTCACCGCGCAGTTCACCGTCGAGGGCGAGAAGGCCGAGGAGTTCGCGGGCACCATCAAGATCGGCTACCTGGTCGGCTTCCCGGCCACCGTCGACGGCCGTATCAAGTTCGGCTACAGCTCGCCGCGGGTCGGCATCGAGACCGACAACGGCATCCCCGGCCCCAAGCTCGACGTCGACCTCATCCCGACCGTCACCGGCGAGATCGAGACCGGCTTCGGCCCGGGCGTGCGGCAGATCGAGGCGGTCAGCGGCCGGATCACCGGCGCCGAGGGCAGCGTGCGGCTCACCAACTCCATCGGCACCGTCACCGGCGTGATCGGCACCGCGACCGTGCAGCCGTACGTGACCGTGGTCAGCGACACCGGGGACTCGGTCACCACCCTCGGCAAGCCCTACGAGGTGAACTGACCGCTCACCCCCCGGTGAGCACCACGATCCCGGACGGGGCGTCCAGCAGCGCGACGGTGCGCGCGGCGGCCTCGTCCACCTGGATGCGCGGGTGCGCGGGCGGCTCCGCCTCGTAGTAGGTGCCCGGCCCGTAGAGCTGCCCGTACCGCAGCACCACCCCGCCGATCTCGAGCACCGCGCGCTCGTGCCCGGCGATCACCGCCTCCCGGCCCGCCGGGGTCCAGGCGATGCTCTGCGCCAGGAACCGCGCGGCACCGGCCGCGGCGACCAGGTTGGCGGTGCCCTCGGTGCGCATCCGATCGTTGGCGGCGGCGCCGGCCGGGATGTCGGCGGCGGCGTCCGGCAGGTCGGTGAGCTGGTGCATGACCAGGTCGGGGCGGAACTCGGCGACGGCGGCGGTGAGCGCGGCCGCGTCGTAGACGTCGACCACCACCGGCTCGCCGCCCGCCGCCGCGATCGGCCCGGTGCGCGCGGCCGACCGGGTGGTCCCGGCGACGGTGTGCCCGGCCGCGATCAGCAGCGGTAGCAGCCGGATGCCGAGTACGCCGGTGGCCCCGGCGAGGAAGATGCGCATCGGCCCACCCTAGAACTCCACCGGATCCCGGATGAGCGGGCAGGTCATGCAGTGCCCGCCGCCGCGCCCGCGCCCCAGCTCGGCGCCGACGATGGTGATCACCTCGATGCCCTGGCGGCGCAGCGCGGTATTGGTGTGCGTATTGCGGTCGTAGGCGAAGACCACGCCCGGCTCGACGGCGACCAGATTGTTCCCGCTGTCCCACTGCTGCCGCTCGTTGGCGTAGTAGCCGCCGCCGGTCTCCACCACCCGCAGCGCGGACAGGTTCAGCGCGGCGGCGACCACCTCCAGGAAGGGGCCGGACTCCTCGACCACCTCGATGCCGGGCGCGCGGTCCGCGGGGTACAGCGAGAAGGTGTGCAGCGCGTAGACGACGTCGGGGAAGACCGTCACCAGGTCGCGGTCGGCGAAGGTGAGCACGGTGTCCAGGTGCATGGCGGCGCGCAGCTTCGGCATCCCCGCCACGATCACCCGCCGCGCGGCCCCCGCCTCGAAGAGCGCCTTCGCCACCTGGGTGATGGCCTGCCTGGAGGTGCGCTCGCTCATCCCGATCAGCACCACCCCGTTGCCGACCGGCATGACGTCGCCGCCCTCGAAGGTGGCGAGCCCCCAGTCCCGCTCGGGGTCGCCCCACCAGATCCGGGAGCCGGTGAAGCGCGGGTGGAAGGTATAGAGCAGCTTCATGAGCAGCGTCTCGTCGTGCCGGGCGGGCCAGTACAGTGGGTTCAGCGTGACGCCGCCGTAGATCCAGCAGGTGGTGTCGCGGGTGTAGAGCGTGTTCGGCAGCGGCGGCACCAGGTACTCGCGCACCCCGGTCTGCTCGCGGGCCAGCGCCAGGTAGCCGGAGCGGAACTCGGCGGGCAGGTCGGCGGTGGCGAGCCCGCCGATGAGCTGGGTGGCGAGCGCGCGGTCGTCGAGCGTCTCCAGGTAGCCGCGGGTGTCGTCGACCAGCCCGAGCCCGACCTCGTTCGGCACGATGACCCGGTCCAGGATCCAGCCCCGCGCGCCGTCCAGGGCGAGTGCCTCGGTGAGCAGGTTGTGCAGCTCCAGCACCTCGACCCCGCGATGCCGCAGCTTGGCGGCGAAGTCGAGGTGGTCGCGTTTGGCGTTCTGCACCCAGAGCACGTCGTCGAAGAGCAGGTCGTCGCAGTTCGACGGGGTCAGCCGCTCGTGCGCCAGGCCGGGCGCGCAGAGCAGCACCGAGCGCAGGGTGCCGACCTCCGAGTGCACACCGAATTCCGTCACGGCGTCTCCTTGTCAGATGGTGATGGTTCCGGTCGCCAGCGCCACGATCCCGGCGGCCGCCCCGGCCACCGAGACGGCGAGCAGCACCCACTCGGTGCCGGCGAAGGGCCGCCTGCCCTGCTCGCGCCGGGTCAGGACGAAGAGGATCGAGCCGGGCGCGTAGACCAGGCAGGCGAGCAGCAGGTTGTCCGGGCCCGCCGCGAACACCAGGAACGCGGTGTACAGGGTGGCGAGCACGGCGACGGCGAGGCCGCGGCCCGGCCTGCCGTCGCCGAGCGCGAGTTTCAGGGCGAAGCCGGCGGCCAGCAGGTACGGCACCAGCGAGAGCACGCTGGTGAGTTGCAGGGTGAAGGCGAAGGCGTCCTCGGAGAAGAGCGTCACCACCAGCACCACCTGGATCATGAGCGTGGTGAGCAGCAGCGCCGCCGACGGCACGCCCCTGGAGTTGGCGCGCGCCAGCCACTTCGGCATGTCGTGGTCCTGCGCGGCGATGTAGAGCACCTCGGCGGCGAGCAGCGTCCAGGCCAGGTAGGCGCCGAGCACCGAGACGATCAGCCCGATGCTGATGAACCAGGCGCCCCGGGCCCCGACCACCGACTCCAGCACCGGCGCCATGGACGGCTGCCTCGTCGCGGCGAGCTCGGCGCGCGGCATGATGCCGTAGGCGACCATGGTCACCGAGGCGAAAATGGCCAGCACGCTGAGGAACCCGAGCACCGTGGCGCGGCCGACATCTTCCCGGCGGCGCGCGTAGCGGGAGTAGACGCTGGCGCCCTCGATGCCGAGGAAGACGAAGACGGTGACCAGCATGGTCGAGCGCACCTGCTCGAAGAGCGACTCGCTGTACGCCTCGCCGCCCCAGAAGTTGCCGGCGAAGACCCCGGCGTCGAAGTAGAAGAGCGCGATCACGATGAACACCAGGATCGGCACCAGCTTGGCCACGGTGACGATCCGGTTGATCGCCGCGGCCTCCCTGACCCCGCGCAGCACCATGGTGTGGAACAGCCAGATGAAGACCGACGAGAGCAGCACCGCGGGCACCGTATTGCCCTCGCCGAAGATCGGCAGTACCTGCCCGAGCGTGGACTTGATCAGCACCCAGTAGGTGACATTGCCGACGCAGGTGCTGGCCCAGAAGCCGAAGGCGGCGAAGAAGCCGGGGTACTCGCCGAACCCGGCCTTGGCGTAGGCGTAGATGCCCGCGTCCAGGTCCGGGCGGCGGATGGCGAGCCGCTGGAAGACGAAGGCGAGCATGAGCATTCCGCCGCCCGCGATCGTCCACGCCACCAGCGCGCCGAAACCGCCGGTGGCCTGGCCGAAGTTGCGGGGTAGCGAGAAGACCCCGGCTCCGACCATGGAGCCGACCACCATGGCGGCCAGCGTCGGCAGCGAGAGGGTGCGGGTGGTGCGCTCGTCGGTGTCCATCGGAGTCTTTCGCCGGGCGTGCGATCCGGGACGTGCTTGGCTCGCCCGAACTATACGGGAGCTTTGCTGGAAATTCGCTGATTGTGCGAACCGGCTGACTGCGCGCGCCAGCCCGGCGTGCGGAGGGTGCGCGCCGCGCGCGGGCCTCCGTAGGGTGGCGGTGGTCGGGTGGCAGAAGGGGAGTTGACCTTTGACAGTACGAAATCCGTTCGCCGCGGACGGCAGCTGGCCGGATGTGGTGGTCACCGCGGTGGCGGCGACGACCTCACTGGCCGGCACCGCCGACGAGACCTGGACCCGGCTGCTGGCGGGCGAGTCCGGCATCACCGAGCTGACGCAGCCGTGGCTGGCCGAGCACGAGCTGCCGGTGCGGATCGGCGGTTCGCTGAAGGTGCCGCCGGACACCCAGCTCTCCCGGGTGGAGCTGCGCAGGCTCGCCTACGTGGAGCAGCTGGCGACGGTGCTGGGCAGGCAGGTGTGGGCGGCCGCGGGCAGCCCCGAGGTGGATCGGGACCGGCTGGCGGTGGCCATCGGCACCGGGCAGGGCGGCGGCGACGCCGTGGTCGCCGCGCGGGACGCGCTGGTGCAGCACGGGTATCGGAAGATCTCGCCGCTGGCGGTGCAGATGATGATGCCGAACGGCCCGTCGGCGGTGGTCGGGCTGGAGCTGCAGGCGCGGGCCGGGGTGGTGACGCCGGTCTCGGCCTGCTCGTCCGGGTCGGAGGCGATCGCGAACGCCTGGCAGATGATCGCCATGGGCGATGCCGACATCGTGGTGACCGGCGGCGTCGAGGGCTACATCGACCCGGTGCCGATCGCGGCGTTCTCCATGATGCGGGCCATGAGCACCCGCAACGACGACCCGGCCGCGGCCTCGCGCCCCTTCGACGCCGACCGGGACGGCTTCGTCTTCGGCGAGGCCGGTGCGCTGCTGGTGCTGGAGACCGAGGCGCACGCGCGGGCGCGCGGGGCGACGATCCTGGCCCGGCTGCTCGGCGCCGGCGTCACCTCGGACGGCTTCCACCTGGTCGCCCCCGACCCGGAGGGCGCGGGCGCGGCGCGGGCCATCACCAAGGCGCTGCGCCGGGCCGGGCTGGCCGGTGCCGATATCGGGCACGTGAACGCGCACGCCACCGCCACCCCGATCGGCGACACCGCGGAGGCGTCGGCCATCGCGGCCGCGGTGGGCACGCACCCGGCGGTCTACGCGCCGAAATCGGCGCTCGGCCACTCCATCGGCGCCTCCGGCGCGCTGGAGTCGGTGCTGACCGTGTTCAGCCTGCGCGACGAGATCATCCCGCCCACCCTGAATCTGGAGAACCAGGATCCGGCGGTCCCGCTCGACATCGTCGCGGGCGAACCCCGCCGCGGCCGCTTCGACTACGCAGTCAACAACTCGTTCGGCTTCGGCGGGCACAACACGGCCCTGGTCTTCGGCCGGGTCTGAGCCGGTCGTAGCCCGGGAACGACCGAGGGCCGCCCGCTGAATCCAGCGGGCGGCCCTCGTCGTTTTCGGATCAGGCGTTGAGCTTGGCCTCGATCGCCTCGATGATCTTCGGCCGCAGCTCGGCGGCGGAGATGATGGCGTCGACCGAGCCGACCTGCACCGCGCGCTGGATGCTGTGCACCCCGTCGAACTCGGAGGCCACCGCACCCAGCTTCTCGGCGCGCACCGAGGAGCGGATCTCGTCCAGCTCGGCGGCGAGCGCGGCGCGCTCGGTGCCGGAGAGCGTGCCGAGCTGCTCCTCGCGCTCGCGCACCCGGGAATCGGCGGCGGTGCGCTTGTTCACCTCGTGCGAGAACACCACCGCCGCGGCGGGGGCGCCGCCGAGCACGGAGGCGAAGGAGCCCTCCAGCGCCAGCACCGTCATATTCGGGTTGAGCGTCTTGGAGAACACCACGAACGCGCCGCCGTGGTACCGGGAGATCACGGTGAAGACGATCGGGCCCTCGAAGTTGACGATGGCCCGGCCGATCTCGGCGCCGTACTCCAGCTGCAGCTTGCGCATGGACTCCGGGGAGCCGTCGAAGCCGGACAGGTTGGCCAGCACCACCAGCGGCCGGTTACCGCTGGCCGCGTTGATCGCCCGCGCCGTCTTCTTGGCCGAGCGCGGGAAGAGCGTGCCCGCGGTGTAGGTGTCCGGCCCGTCGGTGGACGGGAAGCCGCGCCGCGGCACCCCGCGTGACTCGATGCCGACCAGGCACACCGGAATACCGCCGAGCCGCGCGTCCTGCACCACCGAGGTGTCGGCGTCGGCCATGCCCGCCCAGCGCTCCAGCACCTCGTGGTCCTGGTCGGCGACGGCCCGCATGACGGTGCGGATGTCGAACGGCTTCTTGCGATCCGGGTTCTTGGCCGCCGAGAAGATCTCGCCGACCGTGCTGAAATCGCTGTCCGCCGCGGTGTGCGGGAAATCGGAGATGTCGCGGTTCACCGGGTCGGTGGTCGGCACGCGGCGCGGCGACTGCTCGCCGGGCGCGATGTAGGTGTGGTCGTAGTGCGCCATCAGCACGTCGCGGGCGGCGGTCAGGTTCGGCGCCCAGTACTGCGCCTGGCCGTTCGGGCCCATCACCCGGTCGTAGCCGCCGATGCCGAAGTTGTCCTCGGCCGAGACGCCGCCGGAGAAGTCCAGCGCCTGCTTGCCGGTGAGCACCATGGCCGAATCCGGCGTCATCACCAGCACACCCTTGGTGTGCATGAGCATGGTGGCCTCGGCGTTCCAGTACGGCTGTGCGCCGACGTTGATGCCGGTGACCACGATATTGATCTCGCCGCCGTCCTGGGTGAACTCGACGATCCGCTTGAGCGCGGCCGCCACCCAGTCCATGTTCTCGGTGCCGGAGTCCATCGAGATCCGGGCGCCGGAGGAGAGCGCGTACCACTCCAGCGGCACCCGCAGCTGCTCGGCCAGGTCCAGCGCCGCGATCACCCGGCGGCACTCCGGCTCGGAGAGCGCGCCCAGCGACTTGATCGGATCGCCGAGCAGCACCACGCGGGTGACGCCGTCCGGATGGTGCTCGGTCTTGGTGGTGACCACGCCCGCCACGATCGCGGCCTTGTTGCGGCCCTTGGGCCGGTCGACCGGGACCAGCGCGTGCGCGGCGTCCAGGTCGTACTCGGCGAAATCGCCGAGCAGCCCGGTGAGCTCGTACGGGTAGACGGTGTTGCGGCTCGCGGCGCGCAGCACCTTCTGCCGGTACTCGTCCAGCGGCTCGACCGCCTCGTCGGTGCGCTCGCCGATGGTCACGGTGGTGCCGGTCGGCTCGAAGCCGATCCGCACCGCGACCTTGACCAGCTCGCCGGTCTTCGGCGACCGGTGCCGCGCGATGACCAGGATCTCCTCCAGCCCGGCGCCCGCGGCGGTGGGCTGGATGCGCTCGACGATGGTGTCGAACTCGGTCCTGGTCAGGTCGACCGGCGGCCAGATGTACATGACGATGCGGTTGGTGTTGAACTTCGCCGCCGAGCGGCGCAGCGCGCGTGCCCTGCGGATCGAGTCCAGGCAGGCGGCCACGGTGTTCTCCGCGGTCGGCAGCGCGAGCAGCCTGCCGTCGTGGTCGCGCAGCGCCGTCAGGTCGCGGACCTGGGTGAAGGCGACCAGCCGCTCGTCGGCCGGGTTCTCCTTGGCCACGCAGCGGAACAGGTACACCTCCTCGTCCGAGGAGGGCTGGCGGGTGAGGTCGAACTTGCGCAGCCTGGTCATCTGCATGCGCTGCGCGATGTAGGGGTGCAGGCCGCGGATGAGCCGTTCCTCGGTCATGCCGGTGGCCGACGGGCGGAACGTGAAGTGGTGGTGCATGACCGCCCCGCCGCTGCCCGCGACGGTGATGGTGACCCGGTGCACCTGGTTCGGCAGCGCCCGCCGGGAGAGCACGTCCTGGAGCACGGCGGCGGTGGCGTCGAAGTCTTCCGGCTGGCCCTCCCAGCTCAGGTAGACGTCGGCCTCGATGGAGGCGGCGCCGCCGGCCAGCTCGGTGAGCCCGGCCAGCGTGGCGTCCAGCGCATCGAACCGCACCGCGGCCGAGACCAGGCTCAGCCCCTTGCGCTCGGCGACCACGAAGGTGCTGCCGCCCGCCTGCTCGGTGCGGACCCCGGTGAGCCCCTTGTTGCCGTAGTAGCGCCTGGTCAGCACCTCGAGCATGACGGTGTTGTCCAGGTCGCCGCGGACCAGCCGCTGCCCGAGCAGCCGGACCAGCGGCTCGGTGCTGCGCACCATCTCGGCGATCCGGTCGGCGCGATCGGCGGCGGCGGGCTCGGCGTCCAGGTGCCGCAGGTGCTTGCGCACCTCGGTGTAGACCTCGGCGCGGTTGCGGCGCAGCAGCGGCTGGCCGTACCAGGAGTAGACCAGCCCGCGGGCCAGGTCGGCGATGGCGGGGAAGCGCACCTGGGTGGCGCCGACCAGCCGCTCCAGCGCCAGCCCGACCGGCTCGCGCAGCGCGCGCTCCGGGGTGGGCTCGGCCAGCCACTCGCGCAGCAGCGCGGTGATCACCTCGACGGTGTCGGCCGGGCGCTGCTGGGCCAGGAAGATGCGGAAGACCGCGGCCTCCAGGTCGGGCGTGCGATCCAGCTCGGTGACGCCGTAGTGGCCGAGCGCCTTGGCCAGCTTGGCCCTGGAGGGCTCGGGCAGCCCGGCGCGCTCGACGTCCAGGCTCTGCATGTAGGTGTGGAAGTACTCGCGGGCGCTGTGCACGTGGCTGTGCCCGCCGCCGTCCTCCTCCCAGGAGCGGTTGTGCCCGAGCTCGGCGATGTCGGCGAAGACCTCGACCAGCTCCACCTCCTCCGAGAGCGGGCGCCGGTTGTCGGCGACCGCGGCGCGGCGGGCGGTGAGGTACTCGGCGAGCACGCGGCGGTCGTCGTGCGGGTCGACGTCGAAGCCGAGCAGCAGGCTGCGCAGATCCTGCAGCCCGCGGGCCACCCGCTCGTGCGGCTGGGCCGGGACCGGCTGCTCCGGCAGGTCCAGCTCGACGGTCTGCTCCGCGGCGACCTCGGCCTCGTCGCCCTCGTCGGCGAGCGGCTCCAGCCGCAGCAGCGGCGCACCGGTCTCGACCTGGGTGCCGACGCTGACCGAGGACTCCTTGAGCCGGGCCCGGAACGGCGCGCGCAGCACCGTCTCCATCTTCATCGACTCCAGCACCAGCACCGGGGCGCCCGCCTCGACCTCGTCGCCGACGGCCAGCGGGGTCGCGACGACCAGCGCGGGCGCGGGGGAGCGGACGATGCCGCCCTCGGCCCGGCTGATCCGGTGCGTCACGCCGTCCACGTCGACCAGGTGCACGGGGCCGTGCGTGCCGGTGGTGAGCCGGTAGCGGGTGCCGTTGACCACGATCTGGCCGGTGTGGTGGTCGAAGCGCTCCAGATCCACGTCGGCGGTGCGCAGGTCGTCACCGGCCTCGACGCCGACCCGGAAGCGGTGCGCGCCGATCCGCGCGACCCGCACCCGGTAGGCGACGCCGCGCAGCTCGAGATCGTGCGGCCGGCCGCTCTGGTGCTGCACCTGCGGGCGCCCGCCCGCGGCGGTGGAGAGCAGCCGGTCGCGCTCGGCCCGCTCCTCCTCCTCGTAGGCGTCGATCGCGGCGGCCGCGACGGCCACCGTGGAGTGCCGGTGCGAGACCAGGCGGCCCTCGGTGCGCACCCGGTCGATCCAGCCGGTGTCGGCGCTGGCGTCGATCACCTCGGGCTGGGCCAGCAAGTCGAGCACGAAGCTCTTGTTGGTGGCGCCGCCCTCGATGACGACGCGGGTCTGCTGCATGGCCCGGCGCAGCCGGCCGAGCGCCTGCTCGCGGTCGCTGCCGTAGGCGATGATCTTGGCGATCATGGAGTCGAAGTCGGCGGGGATGGTGTCGCCCTCGCTGACGCCGGTGTCCACCCGGATGCCCGGCCCCGCGGGCAGGTCGAGCCGGGCGATCCGGCCGGGGGCGGGCGCGAAGTCGCGATCCGGGTCCTCGGCGTTGAGCCGCGCCTCGATGGCGTGGCCGCGCTCGGCGGGCGGGGTGCCCTCCAGCTTCCCGCCGGAGGCCACGTGCAGCTGCGCGCGGACCAGGTCGAAACCGGTGGTGAGCTCGGTGATCGGGTGCTCCACCTGGAGCCGGGTGTTCACCTCCAGGAAGGCGAAGAGCCGCTCGCCCGGGTGGTAGAGGAACTCGACGGTCGCCGCGCCGCGGTACCCGACGCGCACCGCGAGCCGCTCGGCCGAGGACTTGAGCTCGGCGGCCTGCTCGGCCGAGAGCACCGGCGAGGCCGACTCCTCGATGATCTTCTGGTTGCGCCGCTGCACCGAGCAGTCGCGCACGCCGAGCGCCCACGCCGTGCCCTGGCCGTCGGCGATGACCTGCACCTCGACGTGCCTGGCGCCGGTGACGAGCCGCTCCAGGAAGACGACGCCGCTGCCGAAGGCGCGCGCCGCCTCCTGCCTGGTGCGCTCGTAGGCGTCGACCAGCTCGTCGCCGTTGGTGATGACGCGGATGCCGCGGCCGCCGCCACCGGCGGTCGCCTTGAGCATCAGCGGGTAGCCGATCTGCTCGGCGGCGGCGAGCGCGGCGTCGACCGAGTCGACCGCGCCGCGGCTCCACGGCGCCACCGGGACGCCGACCTCCTCGGCGATCAGCTTGGCGCCGATCTTGTCGCCGAGCTGGCGCATGGCATCGGCGTTCGGGCCGATGAAGGTGATGCCGATCTGGTCACACAGCTCGGCGAAGGCGGGATCCTCGGCCACGAAGCCCCAGCCGACCCAGGCGGCATCCGCCCCGGTGGCGCGGAGCGCCTGCTCGAGGACCTTGAGGTCGAGGTAGGGGCGGGCAGCGGCCGGTCCGAGGTCGTAGGCGATATCGGCTTCGCGCACGAACGTCGCGTTCCGGTCGACATCGGTATACAGAGCGACGGTCTCGATGGGTACCGCCGTCTCCGCGGCCAGGTCCCGGACGGCGTGGATGAGGCGCATGGCGGCCTCGCCCCGGTTCACGATGGCGATGCGGCTGAACACTCGACGAATCCTTCCTCTCCTGAGATCGGCACGGTGGGCGAGGGGGACGCGCCTCCCGATTGCGCCCAGTGTGCACCCTACGGTGCCGTAACCCCACCGCGATCTGCGGTTACCCGCGCGTATGTTGTCTTTTCTATCGCCGTGGCGCGGTGTTTCGCAGCGTAAGCGGACCGCGTGGGCGGAAATCTGGCGGCAGGAGCCGTCGTCGTCATCGCCGGTCCTCGGCCCGCCGCGCTCGGTTTCGGCTTGGGCGTGTCGCTGTCCTCGGCCGGCGCGCCTGCGCCGCCTCGCGGACGGGGAGCCGCTTGCTCGTCCCAGGCGATCACCGCGGAAATCGGTCATACTGGGCAGGCGATGTCGATGCGGCTCGCGGGGGTGCCTGATGATCGCCGAAGCCCTGTTCCGTCGTCCGGCCGGGTCGATCCGCCGCCGGGTGCGCAGCGTGCTGCGCCGGCTGTGTTCGATCGACGGCTCGCTCGACCTGGGACGGGGAAGCTGGTAGCGCCATCCACGTGCTGCGCCCGTGGCATTCAGCGTGCGCGGGCTCGCGGCCGAGCTGGGCTCCGAGCCGCTGACGCTCTACCACCCCGTGCCGAGCAAGCCGGCGCTGCTGCAGCCGGCGCTGACCGAGCCTGGCGGCGCCTCGTCGGTGAGCAGCTCGGCGAGCGGCGGGCGGTCCTCGAGCAGCAGCTCGGCGGTCTCGGCGTGCCAGCCGTCGGCGGTGCCGCGGAACTGGATCAACCCCTGCCCGGAGTCCCCGATGCCGAGCCGGGTCACCAGGGTTCCGACGATCTGCCTGCTCATGACGGCGAGTTCGCGGGTGGGGCGGTTGCGGTGCGTGCGGGTGCCGAGCTCGACCTGCGCGATGCCGCCCGCGCCGTGCCTGCGCCAGGTGTCGAGGACGATGCCGATCTCGACGCCGTAGCCGGGCGCGAACGGGATGGTGGTCAGCAGCGCGCGGGTGGCGGCGTACTCGCCGCCGAGCGGCTGCATGAGGTCGGCGAGGTCCGGGACGAGCGCGGTGAGCAGCGGCCGCGCCACCAGCTGGGTGACCCGGCCGCCCTCGTCGCCGGTGCCGTGCAGCGGCCGCCGGTAGCAGCCCTTGACCAGGTGGATGTCGTCCCCGGTGAGCAGGGGGGTCAGCAGCGCGGGCACGAACTCGGGGTCCGGGTCGATCAGGTCGCCGTCGATGAAGACGACGAGGTCGCCGCCGGTGGCCGCGAGCGAGCGCCACAGCACCTCACCCTTGCCCGGCCGTACCGGTACCCCGGGCAGCGCCTCGGCCCTGGCGACCACCCGCGCCCCCGCGGCCCGCGCCCTGGCGGCGGTGGCGTCGGTGGAGCCGGAGTCGAGCACGAGGATGTCGTCCACCAGGGTCCCCGCCAGCGGCCGGATCGAGGCGACCACCCCGGCGACGGTGGCCTCCTCGTTCAGCGCGGGGATCACCACCGACACCGACCGCCCCGCCTTGCGCGCAATCAGCTCCGGGATGGGCAGCGTGCGCCGC
This sequence comes from Nocardia sp. NPDC050697, assembly GCF_040654395.1. Lineage (NCBI taxonomy): Bacteria > Bacillati > Actinomycetota > Actinomycetes > Mycobacteriales > Nocardiaceae > Nocardia > Nocardia sp. NPDC050697. The sequence continues at coordinate 1,344,423 of NZ_JBFAHY010000001.1, read as the reverse complement.
GCCCAGGTGCCGCCGAGCCGTGATTCCACCGGGCCGTCACCACCCCGCGTCGAAGTGGTTCGTGGACAGCGTGTTCCAGGCCGCGGCCCAGCCGGCGGCCGGGCGGTCGCAGCGCCAGATGGTGACGCCGGCGGAGAGCCCGGGGAAGCCGAGCGGGCGGTCGGCCGTGGCCACCGCGGTGGCGTCCGGGAAGAGCGCGCGCCACTCGGGCCCCGGTGCTCCGGCGAGCACGTAGAGCACGGTCCCGGCGCTCTCCGGCGGTGCCCCGAACACCGCGTAGCCGCGGTTCGGGCTGTAGATCGCGGGCAGGTCGGTGAGCGCCGCCAACCCGGCCGCCTGCCAGTAGTTCTCGGTGACGATCGCGGTCCCGGCCGGGAGCCGGGCGTAGGCGTCCTCGGTGGCGGCGGTGAGCTCGGCCCAGCCGGTGGTCCCGGTGAACCGCAGCCGGTCCGACATCTCCCGCTGGGTGCGGGCCGGTTCCCGGACGGCGGGCACCGGCAGCGCGAAGAGCAGTACCAGCGTGAGCGCCAGCGAGATCGCGCCGAGCGCGGCGGCGCCGAGCCGGAACAGCGCCCGGCTGTGCACCACCGCCACCGCGCCCACCCCGAACAGCACCGGGAAGAGCCCGGCCAGGTAGTAGGGGCGTCCGCCGGCCAGCGCCACGAAACCGGCGAGCAGCGCGGCAGCCGCCACCAGGAACCGGTAGTCGCGCAGCTCCGGCGTGCGCACCAGCGCCCACAGCCCGGCCAGCCCGAGCGCCGTGCCGAGCGGGCCGGTGAGCGTGACGACGTGCACCGGCAGCTGGACGATCCCACCCGCCACCGCCAGCTGCTCGCCCCGGATCACCGCGCCCATGCCGAGCTGCGGCCAGCCGTGCGCGGCCTGCCAGGCCAGCGCGGGCACGGCGCTGAGCGCGGCGAACCCGCCAGCGACCCACAGCACCGGCCTGCCGAACAGCGCCCGCGGCCCGAAGGCGAGGACCCCGGCCGCCACCGCCGCGAGCAGCACCGGGACCAGCGGCTTCACCTGGTAGGCGAGCGCCGCGGCGAGCACCGCGGCCGCCAGCGCGCCGTCCTGCCCGCTGCGCACCCAGCGCACCAGCAGCCAGAGCAGCAGCCCCGTCAGCAGGGAGTCGAGCGCGAAGGTGGAGAGCGACGCGGACTGGAAGATCAGGAACGGCGCGCCCGCCGCACCGACCGCCGCGAACACCTGGGCCCTGCGGTCGCCGCCGAACTCCCTGGCGCACACCGCCGTCAGCACCACCGTCGCCACGGCGCAGAGGATCGCGGGCAGCCGGAACACCGTGCGGGAGCCGGGGGCGACGGCGTCCATGGCGTAGGCGAGCAGCGGCAGCACCGGCCCCTGGTCGACGTAGCTCGCCGCGGGCCGGTGCCCGGCGGCGAGGAAGTACAACTCGTCGCCGTACCAGTCGTAGCGCCCGGCGCGCAGCAGCAGCAGCGCGAGGGTGCCGAGCGCGATCACCGCCACCCAGCCGGTCGCGAAGGCGGGCAGCGGGTCGCTGCTCCGGTAGCCGGTGATGGGGACGGGGAGCGCGCGGGCCAGCCGCTCGCGCACCGAGGTCTGGTCGATCACGGGGTACTCCGTTCCGGTACTCGCAGCAGCGGCGTCAGCGCGGCGAGCGCCAGCGCGCCCGCCGCCACCGCCCACAGCACCACGGCGTGCGCGCCGAGGAAAGCCTCGCCCGCGGCCAGCCGCGCGGCGCCGTGCAGCGCGCCGTCCACGGCCGGGTCGCCGGTCGCGCAGGTCTGCGGGGCCGGCCGCGGGGTGTCCGAGGTGAGCGCGGTCGTCGCGCAGGAGGTGAAGGCGGACAGCAGGTCACCGCGGCCGGGGAGCCGGTCGGCGAGCGCCGCCGTCGCGTGCGCGGCCGCCGCCGGGGCGCGCTCGCCGATCCCGCCGAAGAAGAGCACCCCGCCGAGCGCGAGCCCGGCCGAGGTGCCGAGCTGCTGCACCGTCGGCAGCACCCCGGACGCCGCCGCGGCGGTGCGCTCGTCCAGCCCGGCCACCGCGCAGGCGGGCAGCGGCGCCGCGAACAGCCCCATCCCGGCCCCGGCCAGGAACACCGGGGCGATCAGCAGCGCCGGATCGATGGCGGCCGCGGCGGGGTGCAGGGTGGCCGCCGCCAGCGCCACCCCCGCGCCGAACAGCAGCAGCCCCGCGGTGAGCGCACGGGAGCCCCAGCGCCGCACCGGGATCGGCGACCCCACCGCGCCGAGCGCGCCGCCCGCGGCGAACGGCAGCATGAGCAGCCCGGTCTCCAGCGCGGAGAGCCCGAGCCCGGTCTGCGCCGTCACCGACACGGTGAACAGGAAGGCGGCGAAGAGCGCGAAGAACCCGGCGGTGAGCGCGGTCCCCGCCGCGAACCCGCGCTCGGCGAAGAGCGCCGTCTCCAGCAGCGGCGCCGGCGCCCGGCGCTGCTGCCGGACGAAGCACCCGAGGACGACCAGCCCACCGGTCATGACCGCGAGCAGCCCCGGCGACCAGTGCCGCTCGTTCCCCAGCACCAGCGGGAACAGCAGCAGGAACAGCCCGGTGGTGGCCAGCAGCACCCCGGCCGGGTCGATCGGGGAGCGCTCGCCGCGCCCCGGCGCCGGCGCGCGCAGCGCGAGCGCGAACCCGAGCGCACCGAGCGGGACATTGATCAGGAAGATCGCCCGCCAGCCGAGCCCGCCCGGGTCGGCGGTGACCAGCGCCCCGCCGAGCAGCGGCCCCGCCATCGCCGCCACCCCCGCCGCCGCGCCGTACAGCGCGAACGCCACGGTCCGGCGCGCGGGCGGGAAGCAGGCGGTGATGATCGCGATGGTCTGCCCCGCCATCCCCGCCGCGGCCACGCCCTGCACCGCCCTGGCGGCGACCAGCTCGGGCGCGTGCCGCGCCAGCCCGCACCACAGCGAGGCGGCCACGAAGGCCGCGACGGCGCCGAGGAAGACCCGGCGGCGGCCGAACACCGCGCCGAGCCGCGCCGCCGTCAGCAGCGTGCAGGCGAAGGCGAGGCTGTACGCCGCCACCACCATGACCTGCGCCGCCCCTGAGGCCGCGAGCTCGTCCGCGAGCGCGGGCAGCGCGGTGTTCACGATGGTGGTGTCCAGCATCTGCATGAACACCGCGAGGACGCAGGCGCCCAGCGCGAGCCAGGCGGCGCGGGGCAGGCCGGTGGCGACCGGCGTGCCGACGGCCCCGGTCACGGCAGCGCGCCCGCCCGCAGGGCGTACTCGCCGTCGGCGGCCACCGCGGTGAAGATCTCGCGCATGGTGGCCAGGTAGCGCTCGACCGCCGCGTGTGCCTGCGGGGTGTCCGGGAAGACCACGCTGAGTTTGCTGACATCCGGGAAGCGGTTCAGCCAGGTGTAGAGCTCGTTCGCGGTGCCGCGGCTGCCCCAGAGCCCGCCGCCGATCAGGTCGAACATCTCGACGCCGGGGATCCGGCGGACGTCGACGTAGGAGAGCATGCGCGCGGTCCACCCGCGCGGGGTGCGGATGCCGTGCTCCGGCCCGGCCAGCTCGATCGCGCGGTGCACCGAGGTGTCGACCAGCTCCTTGCCGCCGTCGTAGGCGGCCTGGGCGAGCGGCACCAGCGAGGTGAAGGTGGCGTCGTCCGCGATCGGGAAGACCACCGGCACCAGGTTCGAGTACCACCCTATCGACCCCGCCTCGCCCGCCGTGCCCCGGGTATTGACCGGCGTGAGCCCGAAGTGCCAGTCGCCGCCGCCCGCCGCGGCCTCGGCCAGCGCGGCGGCCGCGAAGAGCCCGCCGGTGAAGCGGCCGCCCGCGGCCCGGCACACCTCCTCGAAGCGCAGCGCGCCCGCCTCGTCGATCAGCACCTCGGTGCGCTGGTGCCCCTGCACCTGCGCACCCGCGCCGACGCCGAGGTCGGCGGGGTAGCCGGGGACCCGGCCGCCATTGCGCCGCAGCAGCTCCAGCCAGCGCCGGATGGGCGGCGATGCCGGGGTGAGCGCGGCATTGTGCGCCTGCTCGCGCGCGCAGTACGCGATGTGGCCGTCGACCGGCCCTGGTGGCGCCGCGCCGCCGGAGGCCACGTCGCCGAAGAGCGCGATCAGGTCGACGCAGGAGAGCGCCTGCCCGACCCCGTCGGTGTGCAGGTGATCCACCACCGCGTAGACGGTGTAGCTGTCCTCGTGCTCGATCAGCCCGAAACCGAAGCAATCCCACTCCAGCACACTGGGAACCGCGTCCTCGACGTGTGCCCGGATTGCACCGGAATCTCGGAACGAGCGCTGGATCGCGGGCGCCAGCGCGATATCCTCGGGATCGATCGCGCGGCGCGTGAAGGAGCCGTCCGGGCCGGGGACGAACCAGCTGCGAAATGTGTCGTGGCGGCGCAGGAATCGGGTGAAGGTCGTTTCCCACACGGAATGGTCCGGTGCGCCGGGCAGGGTGAAAGCGATCATGCACAATCGCGATCCGCGCAGCCCGGAGTGCGCGTTTCGTGCCGCGATGCGCAGGTATTCCTGCTGCTGGTGCGAGGGTGGGACCGGATGCGGCGGCGCCGCATTCACCGCCGCGAGGGTGTGCGGCGTCGCCGCCCAACAGGTCAGCAGCCCCGGCTCGGGTTTCCATTCCTCGATGAATCCGAAATCGACCACGGGTGTCCTCCCCTTTCATGCCGCGCAGAATTACGGCAATCGGTCCGAACTCGTTCGAGTGAACATCACGAAACGGTAGAGATCGATCGCCCGGCGAAGATCTTGTGACCGATACCAGAGATGTCTGAATCGATTTGCCGCGCATCCCAAGAACCGCGAAAACCGCTGTCGCGCGCAGCGAATCGGCCCTACCGTCACGGTGTCCCCGCTGTTTCCCGGCCCGGAGGTGTCCCGTGCTCGATCGTGGCCGCGCCCTGCTGCGCACCGGCTGTCTCGCGCTGCCGCTGCTGGCCACCGCCGCGCTCGCCGCCCCCGCTCCGGCCGAGCCCGCGGCGCCGCCGCCCGCGGCCGCCGAGGCCGCGACCCGGCTGCTGAGCGTCGCTCCCGGGCTCGGCCGGGCCCAGCGGGTCACGGTGTACTCCGCCGCCATGCGCGCGGACATGGGGCTCACCGTCTACCCGGCCCGCGACCCCGACGCCCCCGCCCCGGTGCTCTACCTGCTCAACGGCGCCGCGGGCGGCATCGACGGCAGCAGCTGGACCGACCGCACCGACCTGGCCGGCTTCTTCGCCGGCGAGCAGGTGACGGTGGTGGTGCCGGACGGCGGCGAGGGCAGCTACTTCACCGACTGGCGGGTCGACGACCCCGCGCTCGGCAGGCAGCGCTGGACCACGTTCCTCACCGCCGAGCTGCCCGCGATCGTCGACGCGGAGTTCGACGGCACCGGCGCCGACGCCGTCGCCGGCATCTCCATGGCGGCCGCCTCGGTCTTCCAGCTCGCCGTCGCCGCGCCGGGCCGGTACCGGGCCATCGGCTCCTACAGCGGCTGCGCCCGCACCTCCGACCCGGTGGGCCAGGCCATGGTCGCCGCCGTCGTCGCGCGCTGGCGGGGCAATCCGGCCAATATGTGGGGGCCCTTCACCGACCCCGCCTGGGCCGCCAACGACGCCTACCTGCAGGCCGAGAAGCTGCGCGGGGTCGCGCTCTACGTCAGCGCGGGCAGCGGCGCCCCCGGCCGCTTCGACACCGTCGAGGAGCTCGACGGCAACCCGGGCAAGCTCGCGGACCAGATCACCCTCGGCGGCGCGCTGGAGGCCATCACCGCGCGCTGCACGCGCCAGCTCCAGGATCGCCTGCGCCAGCTGGACATCCCCGCCACCTTCGACTTCCGCCCCACCGGCACGCACTCCTGGAAGTACTGGGAGCAGGACCTGCACAACTCGTGGCCGCTGTTCCGCGCGGCGCTGAACCGCTGAGCCGCCGTTGTGACGGTTACCAGTGCGAGCGCCGGTGTTTCGGCGCCCGTCCCAAACCCGCGCGCACCGGCTTGCCGGACCCGGAGCAGACGCTCTAGCGTTCGCCCCCACAACTGTTCGGTGCTGCACGGGAGGTGCCTCGTGGCCGGTCCCGGTGCGCGGAGAGCGCGGCTCTCCGGCGGGTTCGCCCTTCCGTTGCTGATCGCCGCCGCGCTGGCCCCGCCGGTCTCCGCCGCGCCCGCATTCGCGCCCGCGCCGGACGGCCCCGGCGTCGTCGAGGCCGGGTCGCGGCTGGTGGCGACGAATCGGACGGCGAGCCGGGCGCTGGCGGTCAGCGTGTACTCGGCGGCCATGCGCGCGGAGATCGCGCTCACCGTGCTCCCGGCGCGTGATCCCGCCGCGCCCGCGCCGGTGCTCTACCTGCTGAACGGCTCCAGCGGCGGCGACCTGGGCAGCAGCTGGCTCGAACAGACCGACGTCCTCGACTTCCTGGCCGGCGAGCAGGTCACGGTGGTGATCCCGAACGGCGGCGCGGGCAGCTACTACGCCGACTGGCGCGCCGACGACCCGCTGCTCGGCAGGCAGCGCTGGACCACCTTCCTCACCCGCGAGCTGCCGCCCCTCGTGGACGCCGCCTTCCACGGCACCGGCGCGAACGCCGTCGCCGGGATCTCCATGGCCGCCACCTCGGCGCTGCAGCTCGCGGTGGCGCGGCCGGGGCTGTACCGGGCGGTGGGCTCCTACAGCGGCTGCGTGCGGATCTCGGACCCGCGCGGGCAGGCGGCGGTGGCCGCGGTGGTCGGGCGCTGGGGCGGCGACCCGGCGAACATGTGGGGCCCCTTCACCGACCCGGCCTGGACCGCCAACGACGCCTACCTGCACGCCGACGCGCTGCGCGGCACCCTGCTCTACATCACCACCGGCACCGGCCTGCCCGGCCCGCTCGACACCGTCGACCCGGCCCGCGACACCCCCGCCGAGCTGCTGGACCGGATCACGGTGGGCGGCATGCTGGAGGCGGTCACCGTCGAGTGCACGCACCAGCTCCGGGATCGCCTGGCGGAGCTGGAGATCCCCGCGACCTTCGACTTCCGCCCCGCGGGCACCCACTCCTGGGCCTACTGGGAGGCGGATCTGCACAACTCCTGGCCGCTCTTCCGGGACGCGCTCGCCCGCTGACGGCGACGCGCGTGCCCGCGCTCCCGCTACCGGTCAGCCGAGCCGGTCGAGCAGTGCCCGCGGCCCCGCCGTCCGCGCCCCCACCGCCTCGACCCGCCGCCGCAGCTCCCGATCGGCCGTCACCACGGTGACATCGGTGCCCGCCGCGGCCACCTCGACGATGGTGTCGTCGCCGGAGCCGGGCGCGGCCACCAGCCGCACCCCGGCGTACTCGGTGCCGTCGAGCGCGGCCCTCGCGGCGCCCTCGAGCACGACCACCACCTCCTCCGGCAGCGCGGCGGCGGCGAGTTCGGCGAGCAGCCTGCGCGCGGCGCCCGCCCGGTCCCGCCACCAGCCGTCGGCCCGTGCCCCGACCACGTTCGCGGCATCGACGACGATCATGCGGCCACCCTACGAGCCGGGTTTCCGCCGCACCGGCCCGGGCATCCGGGCCACATGACTGCCGACGAGGTGACCCCCGACCAGCTGCGCGCCCTGCTCACCGCCGACGAGTCCGCCGCGCTCGTCCTGACCGGCGGCCGGGTCACCCAGGTGACCGGCTGGACCGACGACTCCCAGGACGGGCTGCTCGTCGTCGACCGCGCCGACCTGCACGCCCGGCTCGGCGCCGACCCGGACCACACCGCGCTCGCCGACGCCGCCGCGGCGCTCACCGAGGAAGTGCGGTTGCGCGGCGCATGAGCACCATCGGGAACGACTGGGAGATCGAGGGCATGCCCGGCGAACAGGGCGTGCTCGACGACGGCGTGCTCCGGCTCGGCCCCGGCGGCCGGATCGCCCGGACCGCCGCCGTCCGGCCCGGCGCCACCTACACCCTGACCTTCGACATCGGCACCGAGGAGCCGGCCGCCGCGGCCACGGTCTCGGTGCACGGCGACGGCGAGATCCTCGCGACCGAGGTCTTCGCCACCGGCACGCACGCGCTCGGCTTCACCGCGCCCGGTGCCGAGGTCACGATCCGGGTGCTCGGCGACGGCGGCCGGGTCGTCGTCGGCGACGTGGCGCTGCACCCCGCCTGACCAGCACCCCCCGCGCGGTGAAACGCGCGGGGGGCGCGGGCCATATTCCTCCGACTGCCGCCCGCTCCGGAGGAGAAGCCCATGCCGCACTACCTGCTCGCCAGCGTCCCCATCCACGGCCACGTGACGCCGCTGCTCGCGATCGCCGCCGACCTCGCCGGGCGCGGCGACCGGGTGACCTTCCTGGCCGGTCGCCGCTTCGCTGGCGCGGTCACCGCGACCGGCGCCGAGTTCCTCCCGCTGCCCGCCGACGCCGACTACGACGACCGGCTGCTGGCCGAGCGCAAGCCCGGCCCCGGTGGCATCGCCGGGCTGCGTGCGGACATCACCGGCACCTTCCTGCGGCCCGCCCGCGCCCAGTACGACGCACTGCACGTCCACGCGGTGGCGAGCTCGACCCCGCCGGACGTGGTGATCGCCGACCCGACCTTCATCGGCGCCGCGCTGCTGGCCGGGCACGATCGCGAGCAACGGCCGCCGGTCGTCTCCGCGGGGGTGGTGCCGCTGACCCTCTCCTCCCCGGCGGTCGCGCCGTTCGGGCTGGCCAGGGCGCCGCTGCGCGGCCCGCTGAACCGGCCGCGCAACGCCGTGCTGCACGCCCTCGTCCGCCGGGTGCTGTTCGCGCCGGTGCAGGCCGAGCTGGACGCCCTGTTCCGCGCGGTGCACGGCCGCCCGGCCGGCGCCTTCCTCTTCGACCTGCAGGGCACCCTCGACGCCGTGGTGCAGCTCTCGGCGCCCGGCTTCGAGTACCCGCGCCCGGACGCCGGGGTGCCGATCCGCTTCGCGGGCCCGATCATTCCGGCCTCCGCGGGTGGTGAGCTGCCGCCGTGGTGGGACGAGCTCGGCACCGGCCGCCCGGTCGTGCTGGTCACCCAGGGCACCATCGCCAACACCGACCCCACGGAGCTGATCCGCCCCACCATCGACGCGCTGGCGGACGAGGACGCGCTGGTCGTCGTCACCACCGGCGGGCGGCCGATCGCCGAGCTGGGCGCGCTGCCCGGCAATGTCCGCGCCGCGCAGTACCTTCCGTACGATCTGCTCTTCCCCCGGCTCGCCGTCTTCGTCACCAACGGTGGTTACGGCGGCGTGCAGTACGCGCTCGCGCACGGCGTCCCGCTGGTGGTGGCGGGCGCGACCGAGGACAAGCCGGAGGTCGCCGCCCGGGTCGCCTGGTCCGGCACCGGCATCGACCTGCGCACCGGGCGGCCCGCCCCCGCCGCGCTGCGGCGCGCGGTCCGGTCGGTACTCGGCGAGCCGCGCTACCGGAGCGCCGCCGCCCGGCTGGCGGGGGAGATCGCGGCCGCGCGCGGCGTCGACGAGCTGGTGGAGGTGGTCGACGCGCTGCGCCGCGGCGAGCGGCTGCCGATCGGCTGAATCAGGCCGAGAGCCGGAGGACCGCGGCGGCGGTGAGCGTCGGCAGCGCCGCGCGCGGGCCGATGGCGGTGTCGCGCACGAAGGTCCGCACCAGGTTCACGTAGAGCAGGGTGCGGTCCAGGGGAGTGGCGGCGGTGGCCGCGCAGAGGTCGGCGAGGTTGCGTTCGGTCTGCGCGAGCAGGGTCGCGGCCGACCGGGAGCGCTCGTCGCCGGCGGTGGCGGCCGGGTGCGGCGCGCCGTCGCTGAGCCGGGTGAGCGCGGCGGCGGCGAAGACGGCCAGCGATTCGGTCTCCGGCGCGGTGGCGAACCGCTCGGTGAGCTGCATGAACCGGGTGACCCGGTCGGTGCGCGGCATGGCGGCCGCCACCGCGGCCAGGCAGGAGTTCAGGCTCGCCTCGGCCTGCGCGCACTCCTGATCGGCGCGGGCGAGCGCCGCGGTCTCGATCGGTCCTCGCATTGGAGGAGAATATCATTCTCCTCGGGTCAGAGCGCGGCCGTCATCCGGTCGAGATCGGTGAGCAGGGCGCGCAGCCGCCCGGCCGGGACGGTGGCGATCATGCGCGCCTCCACCGCGTAGACGGCGGTGCGCGCGGCGTGCAGCCGCCGCTGCCCGGCCGCGGTGAGGTGGATCGGCAGCGAGCGCCCGTGGTCGGCGGCGGCCGGGCGGGTGATCAGCCCGGCCTCCTGCAGCCCGCGCAGCACCACCGCCGAGGACTGGCGGGTGACGAAGGTGCCGCGGGCCAGCGCGGCCCCCGAGATGCCCGGCTGCTCGTCGAGTAGCTCCAGGCAGGAGTACTGCGGGGTGGTGAGGTCGTGCTCGCGCAGCGCCCGGTCCATGGCCGCGCGCAGCGCCGCGGCGGCGCGTTTGAGCCGGTAGCCCACGTGTTCGGTGACGTCGGCGGCGGGGTGCGGCGGGGCCGCCTTCTGCTCGGGCATGTCAGTAGTTTGACATACCCGGACGCCCGCGCCTACCGTCGGTAATGTCAAAGTCCTGACATAGAACGGAGTACGACATGACTGTGACCGGCCCCGATTTCCTCGCCCTTCAGGTGCGCGACGTCGACGCCGCCGCCGAGTTCTTCGAGCGGCACCTCGGCCTCACCCGGGCCCCCGCGGGCCCGCCCGGCGCCGTGGTCTTCAGCACCGCGCCGATCCCGTTCGCGGTCCGCGCGCCGCTGCCCGGCACCGATCTGGACGCCGGCCGCGCCGGGCTCGGCGTCGCGCTCTGGTTCGGCACCGACGACGCCGACGCGCTGCACGAACGGCTCGCGGGGGCCGGGATTCCGATCGCCGGCCCGCCGCGGGACAGCCCCTTCGGCCGCACCTTCACCTTCACCGGACCGGAGGGTTACCTCCTCACGGCCCACGACGGCTGACCGGATGGTTGTATGGGGTGATGCGAACCCGCTTCCACGAGGACCTCGAACAGCTCGCCGTGCTGCTCGAGCAGATGTGCCTGCGGGACAGGGACGCCATCGCCATGGCGACCGACGCCCTGCTGAACGCCGATATCGAGCAGGCCGAGCGGGCGATCGACCTCTGTGCCCGGGTGGCGGGCATGGGCGAGGAGTGCGAGGAGTCCGCGGTCATGCTGCTGGCGCTGCAGGCGCCGGTCGCCTCGGAGCTGCGCCGGGTGGTGACCGCGCTGCAGCTCTCCGGCAACCTCGCCCGGATGGGCGGGCTCTGCGCGCACCTCGCCGAGCTGGTGCGCCGCCGCCACCCCGACCCGGTGATCCCGGATTCGCTGCGCGACATCGTGGCCCGGATGGGTGCGGCCGCGGTGCAGATGGCGGGCGACGCCGCCCGGGTGCTCGCCACCGGTGACGCCGAGGGCGCGGCCGGGCTGGACGCCGAGGACGACGTCATGGATGGGCTGCACCGCGACCTGCTCAACGCCGTGCTCGGCCCCGAGTTCTACGACGGGGCGCCGACCGCGGTGGATCTGGCGCTGCTCGGCCGCTACTACGAGCGCTTCGCCGACCACACCGTCGAGGTCGGCCGCCGCACCGTCTTCATGACCACCGGCGCGGTGCTGCCGGAGTAGGCCGCGGGCTCAGCGCAGATCGGCCACATCGAGCCCGAGCATGTCCAGCAGCGCGCTGCACTCGGCGGCATCGCGGGAGTACTCGGCCACCGTCTTGGCCGCGAGCGCGGCCCGCTGCTCGTCGGCCGCCTTCTCGGCGGCGCGCACGTGCGCGAAGGTCCTGGCTTCGTCGTGGGCGGTCGCGGTGGTGTGGGGCGCGGGCAATGCTGCTCCTCGATTCGTCCCGGCGGGAACCCGGGTGCCGTCACCCGAAGCCGGAAACGGCGGGCGCCGCCCCGGGGACCGGGAACGGCTTCGCCGATCGACCTGACGCTACCCCGTCCGCGCCCCCTTCCGCCCGGCTACCGGTGAATGCCCACGTGGGGCGGTTACCTCGGGGTGCCGACGGACGAGAGGGAGACACCGGTGGACACGGACGACAGCGGGAACCGGCGCCGGACGCGCTACCCCGCGACGGCGTGATGCGCGTGCGCGATGAGCGCCGAGCGCAGCGTCCAGGCGCCGTCGACGGTGGTCAGGTCGTAGCCGGTGAGCCGGGTGATCCGTTTGATCCGCATATCCAGGGTGTTGGGGTGGATGCGCAGCTCGCGGGCGGTGCGGCGGCGGCGCAGCTCGTTGCGCATGTGCGCGCGCAGCGTGGTCAGCAGGTCCGGCTGCTCCTCGAGCGGGCGCAGCACGGCGGCCAGGCGGTCGCGGGCCGGGCCGGGCAGCGTCAGCTGGTACTCCAGCGCCATGTCCTCGAAGAGGTAGAGCCCGCTCGGGTAGCGCAGCGCGGTGAGCGTGCCGAGCAGCTGCCGCACCCGCTGCGCGGCGGCCGGGATGCGCGGCACCGGCGCCGATTCCACCGTCGCGAGCAGCGTCACCCCGGCGGCCTCGGCCAGCTCCGCGACCAGGGCGCGCAGCTCGCCGCTGCCGTGCCGATCCGCCGGGAGCAGCACGATGCCGCCGGTGTCGTCGAGCAGCGCGAGCACGTCCTCGCCGCAGCGGGCGGTGAGCACCGTCCGCACCCGGCGCAGCCGCTGCCCGGGCTCACCGTCGCCGTCGAGGTCGGCGGCGATCGCGAGCACCAGGTAGCGCGGGGCGATCCGGATGCCGTGCGCGGCCGCCGGAACGGCGTCCAGATTGCCCGCGAGCAGCGCCGAGGTCAGGGCGCGCACGGCGTGCCGCCGCTCGTCGATCAGGATGCGGAGCTCGCGCAGGTAGCCGGTGGCGACGGTGGTGATCATGAGGTCGAGCACCTCGACCACCCGGCGCAGCCGCCCCGCCAGCTCCGGTTCGCCCCGGTCCGCCGCGAGATCGAAGGCGGCGGTGACCGATTCGTGGATGGCGTGCTGGATGGTGTCGAGCGGCAGCTCGTCGCGGGCGCCGTGCACCGCGAGCAGCTCCAGCCGCGCGACGGCGCCCGGCTCGTCGTGGCCGTCGAGCAGCGCGCTGGCGCACTCGGCGCAGGTGCGCGCGAGCGTGCTGTTACCGGCGATTCGAAGTGCGGTCATGTCCGTAGCTGCCCGATCGGTCCTCAGCAGAGCCGGTCCGGCTCCGCTCGACGCGTAATAAGTTACTGAACATTCTTCATTCTGCCTAGGGGGCGTGGCGGCGCGGATGATCTTCGGGGCGGCGGTCGGTTAGGCTCGCCGCACTGCTTTCCCAACCGGGCGGAAGGAGCCGGGCCCGCATGTCGCCGCCGCTCGTCCCGCTGCGCTCGCTGCTGCTGGTCGGCGCGGGCGGGCTCGCGGGTGCCGCGCTGCGCCACCGGCTCGGGGTCTGGTTCCCGCACCGGGCGGGCGGCTGGCCCGGCGCCACCTTCGTGGTCAATGTCACCGGCGCGTTCCTGCTCGGGCTGCTGCTGGAGGCGCTGGTGCGCATGGGGCCGGACACCGGGTGGCGGCAGCGCGTGCGGCTCACCATCGGCACCGGGTTCCTCGGCGCCTTCACCACCTACAGCGCGCTCGCCGTCGACACCGACCTGCTGCTCCGCGCCGGCCATCCGGGGATCGCCGCCGCCTACGCGCTCGGGACCGTGCTGGCCGGCGGGGTCGCCACCACCGCCGGGATCGCGCTCGGCGCGCTGCTGCACCGCCGGACCGCGCCGTGACCGCGCTCTGGGTCGCGCTGGCGGGCAGCGCCGGGGCCATGGCCCGCTACACCGTCGACGCCGCGATCAAACGCCGCTGGACGCCGCAGTTCCCGGTGGCCACGCTCGTCGTCAATGTCACCGGCTCGCTGCTGCTCGGCCTCCTCACCGGCCTGGTGCTGTATCGGCACGCCACCCCGCAGCTCCAGCTGGTGCTCGGCGTCGGCTTCTGCGGCGGCTACACCACCTTCAGCACCGCGAGCTTCGAGACCGTCCGGCTCATCCAGGAGCAGCGCTACCGCGCGGCCTTCGGCTACGCCCTCGGCGGCCTCGCCGTCACCCTGCTCGCCGCCACCGCAGGTCTCGCCGTGACCGCGCACTGGGGTCGCGCGGTATGACCGTGCTGCGCTCGATCCTGCTCTTCGCCGTGGCCGCGCTGGCCGAGATCGGCGGGGCCTGGCTGGTCTGGCAGGGGGTGCGCGAGCACCGCGGCTGGATCTGGATCGGGGCGGGGGTGCTCGCGCTCGGGCTCTACGGCTTCGTCGCCACGCTGCAGCCGGACGCCGAGTTCGGCCGCATCCTGGCCGCCTACGGCGGGGTCTTCGTGGCGGGCTCGCTGGTGTGGGCGATGGCGCTGGACGGCTTCCGCCCGGACCGCTGGGACGTCACCGGCGCGCTGCTCTGCCTCGCCGGGGTGGCGGTGCTCATGTACGCCCCCCGCGATTGATCGGCAACGTTCGGGGTAACGCCGGAATCGAACACACGTTCTGACGAGTGGGAGGAGCCCGCCATGGTGCAGCCGACGCCGGAGAAGGACCCCGAGGAGTGGACCACCGGGGACGAGCCGATGACCGGCCCGCAGGAATCGTATGTGCACACCCTCGCCCAGGAGGCCGGGGAGGAGGTCCCGGACGGGCTGACCAAGGCGCAGGCCTCGCAGCTCATCGACGAACTGCAGCAGCGCACCGGCCGCGGCGCCTGACCCGCCGAGCGCGCGGGTGACCCGGCGCAACGGGAGGCGATGCCGCAGACTGCTCCCATGACGACGCCCGAACCGCGCCCCGGCCCGATGTTCCGGTGGACCCGGGTGGAGACCGGCGGCGTGATCGGCCCCGGCGAGCGGCTCACCTGGCCGCGCACCGTCGGCATCGGGTTGCAGCACGTGGTGGCGATGTTCGGCGCCACCTTCCTGGTGCCGGTGCTCACCGGCTTCCCGCCCTCGACCACGCTGCTGTTCTCCGGGCTCGGCACGCTGCTGTTCCTGCTGATCACCCGGAATCGGCTGCCCAGCTACCTGGGCTCCAGCTTCGCCATCATCGCGCCGGTGCTCGCGGCCACCGCCTCGGACGGGATGGGGGCGGCGCTCGGCGGGATCGTGGTGGTCGGCGCGCTGCTCGTGGTGATCGGGGTGGTGGTGCAGGTCGCCGGGACCGGCTGGCTGGAGGCGCTCATGCCGCCGGTGGTCACCGGCACCATCGTGGCGCTCATCGGGCTGAACCTGGCGCCCACCGCCAAGGCCAACTACGAGCAGGACGCCGTCACCGCGACGGTGGTGCTGGTGCTGCTGATCCTCTGCCTCGTGCTGTTCCGCGGGCTGCTCGGCAGGCTGGCGATCGTGGTCAGCGTGGTGCTCGGCTACCTCTTCGCGCTCGTGCGCGGCGAGGTCGACACCGCCGCCGTCGCGGACGCCGCCTGGGTGGGGCTGCCGGAGTTCCACGCGCCGAGCTTCCAGCTCGCGGTGCTGCCGATGTTCCTGCCGGTGGTGCTGGTGCTGGTCGTGGAGAACATCGGCCACGTCAAGTCGATCACCACCATGACCGGCATCGACTACGACCGGCGGATGGGCCGCGCGCTCGCCGCCGACGGCATCGCCACCGTGCTCGCCGGCAGCGGCGGCGGCTCCGCGACCACCACCTACGCCGAGAACATCGGCGTGATGGCGGCGACCAAGGTCTACTCGACCGCCGCCTACTGGGTCGCGGGCGCCGCCGCGATCGTGCTCAGCCTCTCACCCAAGGTGGGCGCGGTGATCGCCGCGATCCCGGCCGGGGTGCTCGGCGGGGTCACCACCGCGCTCTACGGCCTGGTCGGCGTCCTCGGCGTGCACATCTGGGTGAGCAACCGGGTGGACTTCGCCAAGCCGATCAACCAGTTCACCGCCGCCATTCCGCTGGTGCTCGGGATCGCCGACTTCACCTGGCGGATCGGCGACCTGAACTTCGGCGGCATCGCGCTCGGCGCGCTCGCCGCGCTGGCCGTCTACCACGTCATGCGGGTGCTCGGCGGCCTGCGCGGCACCGTCGTGCCCGACGGTCAGAGCTGAGCCCAGACCGACTTCGTCTTGAGGTAGGCCTCGATGCCCTCGCGGCCGAACTCGTGGCCCCAGCCGGACTGCTTGTACCCGCCGAAGGGCACATTGTGGTCGAAGTTCAGCTGGCTGTTCAGCGTGACCGTGCCCGCCTGCAGCTTCTTGGCGATGCGGTGGCCGCGGCTCAGGTTGGTGGTCCAGGCGGTGGCGGCCAGGCCGTAGCTGGTGTCGTTGGCCAGCGCGGCGGCCTCCTCCTCGGTGTCGAAGGGCAGCACCGTGACCACCGGGCCGAAGATCTCCTCCTGGTAGAGCCGGCTGGTGGCCGGATCGACGCCGGCCAGCACGGTCGGGTGCACGAAGTAGCCGGGGCGGTCCAGCCGGTACCCGCCGGTGACCACCTCCACACCGTCCGACTTGCCCTCGTCGATGTAGCCCATGACCCGCTTCAGCTGCTTGGCGCTGATCAGCGGCCCGCTCATGCAGCCCTCCTCCTTGGGGCTGCCGAGCTTGAAGTTGTTCGCGACGGTCGCGAGCCCCTCCACCACCCGGTCGTAGACCCCGCGCTGCACGAAGATCCGGGAGCCGCAGACGCAGCCCTGGCCGGAGTGCACGAAGATGCCCATGGCGGCCATGAAGATCGCCATGTCCAGATCGGCGTCGTCGAAGATCAGCACCGGCGACTTGCCGCCGAGCTCGAGCATGACCTTCTTGAGGTTGCCCGTGGACGCCTCCACGATCTTCTTGCCCACCTCGGTGGAGCCGGTGAAGGCGATCTTCTCCACGTCCGGGTGCGCGGTGAGCGCGGCGCCGGCGGTGTGGCCGTAGCCGGTGAGCAGGTTCACCACGCCGTCCGGCACGCCCGCCTCGCGGATGATGCGGTCCAGCAGCAGCGCCGAGAGCGGTGTCTCCTCGGCGGGCTTCACCACGCTGCTGCACCCGGCGGCGAGCGCGGGCGCGATCTTGGCACAGGCATTGAAGATGGGCCCGTTCCACGGGAAGATCAGCCCGACCACGCTGTGCGGCTCCTTGAGCGTGTACGCGTGCATGTTGGCGTAGTTGCCGGAGACGCCGCCGGACATCTGCACCTCGTAGGCGCTGCCGTTGGTCTTGGTGCACCAGCCCGCGTAGTAGCGGAAGAACTCGGCGCTGGTCGGCAGGATCATCTGGGCCTGGGCCAGTGGCATGCCGGTGTTCAGCGAGTCCAGCTCGGCGAACTCCTGCGCGTGCGCGTCCATCAGGTCGGCGATCTTCCACAGCACCTTGGCGCGCTCGCGGGCGGGCTGCTCGTGCCACACCCCCGCCTCGAACGCGGCCTTGCCCCGCGCCACCGCCTCGTCCACCGCCTCCGGGCCGCAGTCGGTGAACTCGGTGATCTGCTCCTCGGTCGAGGGATCGATGATCGGAATGACATCGCCCGACCCGGGGCGCTCGCGAATTTCGTCCAGAACCGACTGCAGTGTCATGGCGAGTCCCTTTCGGTGCCGAGCCTCGACGTCCTCGAGTGCTGTGCACTTGCTTAGCACCGCCGGGAAGCCGGGGTCAATACATTGCTCTCAAATATGGAGAGTGCTATTCTCGCACGGTGATTCCAGCCGGACGGAGTCAATGGCGATCCCGGTCACCGGGACAGAATCGGACTGGGCGGCCTGAACTCAGTAGTTTGTGGCGATGTTCACAGTGCGACTCGGTGTCCGAACCAGGGTGTTGGCCATCGCGCTCGTCCCGAGTCTGTCCCTGCTCGCGGTGGGAATCGGGACTACCGCGTACCTGGTCTCCGAGAGCGACAAGACGCACGCCTGGGCGGTGGAGACCGGCGGCGTGATCGACTCCAGCCGCCTGCTCGTCGAGTCCATGCAGGCCGAGCGGCTCGGTACGATGGCGCGGCTCTCCGGCGACACCGAGGCCGCCGCCGGGCTGGCCGAGGCGAGGACCGAGTTCCAGGCCGCGGTGGACGCGCTGAACGCCGCCAAGGGCGAGCTGGGCGCGGTCGACACCTCGCTCACCGACGATGTCGGCGGCATCGACACCATGCTGCAGTACCTCACCGGCGTGCGCGCCGCGACCGACGCCGGGCAGCTGCCCCCGGCCGACGCCTACAACTTCTTCAACCAGGTGCTGGACAGCGTCGTGGTGGGCTCGCAGCTCTCCCAGCAGCTCGCCCCGGACGCCGAGATCGGCGTCGAGCTCACCGAGGCCATGCAGATCCTCAAGTCCTCGGAGTCCATGGCGCGCAGCTTCGCGCTCGCCGTCGCGCTGGAGTCCGGGCAGGGCGCGCTGACCGTGCCGGTGGAGGAGTTCGCCCGCCAGGTCGGCTACTACCGCATCGAGATCGGCAACCTGAGCCGCGATGTCGACCCGCAGCAGAAGGCCGCGGCCACCGCGCTGATGAACAGCGAGTCCTGGCGCAAGCTGGATGTGGTGGAGAACGTCATCGGCTGGCGCGCGGTGACCAGGGCGACCGCCGCCGCGGCGGGCCGCGCCGCCGCGCTGCCGCCGCTGCCGATCCCGGAGGCCGAGTGGCGGGCGGCCGCCGCCGACGTCAGCCGGCAGCTCATCGACATGTGGGTCGCGCAGAGCACGAGGACGCAGAACCTGGCCGCCGACAAGGCCGACGAGGACTCGCGCAACGCCATGCTGGCCGGGGCGGGCGTCGGCCTCATCAGCCTGCTCGCCATCGGCATCTCGGTGGTGCTGGCGAACCGGATCATCCGGCGGCTCAAGCGGCTCCGCTCGCAGACGCTCACCCTCGCCGACGTCACGCTGCCGGAGATGATGCGCAAGCTGGAGAAGAGCGAGCCGGTCGACCCCGCCACCGCGACTCCGGACCTGGACTTCGGCTCCGACGAGATCGGGCAGGTGGCCGAGGCGTTCGGGCACGCCGCCGGGACCGCGGTGAACGCGGCGGTGGCCGAGGCCCGCACCCGCGACGGCGTGAAATCGGTCTTCCTCAATATCGCGCACCGCAGCCAGGTGGTGGTGCACCGGCAGCTGGAGATCCTGGACGAGGCCGAACGGGGACAGGAGGATCCGGCGCTGCTGGAGACGCTCTTCCGCCTCGACCACCTGGCCACCCGCGAGCGCCGCAATGCCGAGAACCTGATCATCCTCGGCGGCGGGCAGGTCGGGCGGCAGTGGCGCAACCCGGTCGCCATGATCGACCTGGTGCGCTCGGCGGTCGGGGAGACGCTGGACTACTCGCGGGTGCGGGTGGCGCGGATGCCGCAGGTGCACGTGCACGGCGGCATGGTGGCCGACCTCGTGCACCTGCTGGCCGAGCTGGTCGACAACGCCACCAGCTTCTCCCCGCCGCAGTCGCGGGTGGAGGTCACCGGGGCGGTGGTGGGACGCGGCGTGGTGGTCGAGATCGAGGACCAGGGCATGGGCATGACCACCGGCGATATCGTGCGCGCCAACCAGATGCTCACCGCGCCACCGGACTTCGGCGTCGCCGCGCTCTCCGGTGACTCCCGGCTCGGGCTCTTCGTGGTCGCGCGGCTGGCGGCGCGGCACGAGATCTCGGTCAAGCTCGCCGAGTCGGACTACGGCGGGATCCGGGCCATCGTGCTCATCCCGGCCACGCTGCTCGCCAGCGTGCTGCCGGGCGAGACGGTGACCGACGGCGCGGCGATGGGCCGCGCGCCGCAGCCCGCCGCGCTGGAATCGCCGGTCGCGCCGCCGTCCCGGCGGGCCGCGGTGCTGGTCTCCGACCCGCTGGCCGAGACCCAGAGCTTCCGCCCGGTCACCGCCCGCCCGTCTCGGCCCTACCCGGATGTGGAGCAGCCGATCTCGCAGCCGCTGCGGCTGCCGCAGGAGGGCCGCCCCGAGCTGCCGAAGCGCAACCGGCAGGCCAACCTCAACCCGCTCCTGCAGGGCGCCGCGGCCACGCCGCCCCGGACCGCCGAGCGGCCGCGGCTCACCGCCGAGCAGGCCAGGGACATGATCTCGACCATCGAGAACGGGACCAGGCAGGGGCGCCGCGCGAGCGCCGCCGAGCAGGCCGACGGCAAGGAGAGCTGAGATGACCGCACCCGATCCCGGTGACCTGAACTGGATCCTGGACGACCTGGTCGAGCGGCTCGCCGGGGTCAGGCACGTGGTGGTGCTCTCCACCGACGGCCTGTTGCTCGGCCGCTCGAACGCGCTCACCCAGGAGGACGCCGAGCACTTCGCCGCCATGTCGTCCACGCTCTACGGCCTGGCCCGCAGCGCGGGCGCGCGCTTCGAGGGCGGCGGCGTGCGGCAGGCCATGATCGAGCTGGACCGCGCGGTGCTCTTCGTGACCGCCGCGGGCCCGAACGCCTGCCTGGCGCTGCAGACCACCGACGCCGCCAACCTGGGCACCGTCGCCTACGAGATGAACCTGACCGTGCAGCGGGTCGGCAGCTACCTCAGCACCACGCCGCGGCACGGGCTCGCCGGGCGGTAGCGCTCAGCGCCGGGCGAACGGCGTGCAGCCGGTGGCGGCGGGCAGCGCGCCGTGCGCGAACGCGCTCGGCGAGACGCCCATGAGCGCGCGGAACTCGGCCGTCAGGTGCGAGTGGTCGTAGTAGCCGGTGTCGGCGGCGAGGTGGGCCCACGGCGCCCGCCCGGCCCGCTCCAGCACCAGCCGCAGCCGGGCGATGCGCGCGTAGTGCTTGGGCGACAACCCGATTCCGGTGGTGAAGAGGCTGCGCAGCTGGCGTTCGCTGACCGCGAGGGAGCGGGCGAGGGCGGTGACGGTCGGGCCGCCCGGGTGCGCGGTGATCGCCCGGACGGCGGTGGCCAGGAGTGCGCGGTGTGCGCGCTGGGTCGCGCTCTCCGTGACGCGGGCGGGTAGCGCGGTGGCGAGCCGGGGGAGCAGCTCCTCCGGTGGGAGCTGGTCGAGTTCGGGGGCGAGCTGTGCGAGCGGGCCGGGGAGTGCCGCCAGCGGGACCATGCGGTCGGTGAGCTCGGCGGCGCCGATGCCGAGCAGCGGTCCGGCGGCGCCCGGTGCGAGCCGGAGCCGCAGGCAGCTCCGCGGCTTGTCCGGTTCGGGGTAGAGCGCTGTGGAGGCCGGGCCGAGCGCGGCGGCGGGCTGTCCGGCGCGGAAGACCACGAGGGTGCTGCCGTGCGGCACCCGGACGAAGGGCTCGGTCGCCGCGCGCAGCGGCGGTACCGCGGTGAGCCCGGCGAGCCAGGGGCGCAGCGGCTCCGGCACCGGGGCCGGGAGCTCCAGCAGGTCGGTGAGGGTGGGCACGGCTCGACTGTAGGCGCGCGCGGGCCGCTCGGGTGTGCCGGAATCTCCTAGGCGCGGCGGCGCCGGGGCGGGCAGCGTTGCGGCCATGATCGTGATCACCGGTGCCACGGGCACCATCGGCAGCGAACTCGTCCGCGTGCTGGCCGGGCGCGGGGCGCCGGTCCGCGCCGTCTCCCGGCGGCCGTCGTCCGTGCGGGCTCCTCGCGGCGTGACGGTCGTCCCGGGCGACTACGCGGATCCGGCGGCCATGGCCGCGGCGATGGCGGGCGCGGAGGCGGTGTTCGTGCTCGGCGTGCTCGGGCCCGACGGCGCCGAGGCCGACCGCGCCCTGGTCGCCACGGCGGTGGCGGCGGGTGCGCGCCGGATCGTGAAGCTCTCCGCCATCGGCACCGGCGATCCCGCGCTCGGCCGGGTCGGCACCTGGCATCTGCCCGGCGAGCGGGCGGTCCGGGAGAGCGGGATCGGCTGGACCGTCCTGCGCCCCAGCTCCTTCGCCTCCAACACCCTGGGCTGGGCCGCCGACCTGCGGGCCGGGCGGCCGGTCGCCGACCTCACCGGCGACGGCGCCCAGGGCGTCGTCGACCCGCGCGACGTCGCCGAGGTCGCGGCGGCGGCCCTGCTCGGCCCGGAGCGCAGCGGGGTCGTGCTCACCCTCACCGGCCCGGCCCTGCTGACCACCGCCGGCCAGGCCGCCGTGCTCGCCGCCGAGCTCGGCCGCCCGGTCGAGGTCGCCGAGATCGCCCCCGCCGACGCCCGCGCCCACCTGCTCGCCGCGGGCGCCACCCCGGAGTTCGCCGACGGCGCCCTGGCCGGGCAGGCCTTCGTCCGCGACGGTGGCAATGCCGTGCTCACCGACGACGTCGAGCAGGTGCTCGGCCGCCCCGCCCGCTCCTACGCGCAGTGGGTCGCCGACCACCGTGCGGCCTTCACCGGCTGAGCCCGGCGTCGCCGCTGTTTCTCGCCTGCCGTATATCCGCTCGCATGGTGGTGGCACGCGGCCTCGCGGAAGTCAGCGCACCGGAACGGCCTCGTCGGCGGCCGTCACCGCGGGCTCGGGCTCGGCGGGCTTGCGCCGCGGGATGAACAGCACGACCGCGGCGCCGATGGCCGCCGCCACCGCGCCCACCACGAAGCACAGCCGGAAGGCGTCCACCGTCGGGATCTCCGGCGCCCCGGGCGCGAGCACGGTGGTGCGGCTGGTCAGCACGACCGCCATGACCGCCCCCGCGACGGTGGTGCCGATCGAGCGCATGAGCGCGTTGAAGGCGACCCCCGCGGCGGCCTCGTTCGCGGGCACGTTCTCCAGCACCAGCGTCGGCATGGCGGCATACCCGATACCGACACCGGCCGAGGCGATGCAGGTGGCGAGCAGGAGCTGCCACGGCGCGTCCATCAGCACCGCCCCGCTCACATACCCGAGCGCGAGCACCGCGGCGCCGAGGCTGAGCGCGGTACGCCCGCCGAACCGGGTGATCAGGAAGCTGGAGACCGGCGCGAAGAGCAGCATCATCAACCCGGACGGCGCCATCCAGAGCCCGGCCGCGAGCAGGCTCTGCCCGAGCCCGTACCCGGTGGCGGCGGGCATCTGCAGCAGCTGCGGCACCACGATGGCCTGCGCCATGAGGCCGAAGCCGATGAGCGCGGCGGCGATATTGGTGAGCAGCACCGGCCGCCGGGCGGTGGTGCGCAGGTCGACCAGGGGCGCGTCGTGGCGCAGTTCGAACAGCCCCCACGCGAGCAGCACCACGATGCCGCCGAGGACGAGGCCGAGCGTGCTGCCCGCGGTCCAGCCCCAGTCGTTGCCCTTGGTGACGCCGACCAGGATGCTCACCAGCCCGACCGCGAGCCCGACCGCGCCGATCACGTCGAGCCGGGCCCCGTGCGCGTCGTGCACGTGCGGCAGCACCAGCACGGTGAGCAGCGCGACCGCGACGGCGAGCGCGGTCGCCACCCAGAACAGCCAGTGCCAGTCGTTGTCCTGTGCGATCCAGGCCGCCAGCGGCAGGCCGAGGGCGCCGCCGACGCCGAGCGTGGCGCTGATCGACGCGGTCGCGGTATTGACCAGGTGCTTCGGCACGACCTCGCGCACGAAGCTGATCGCGACCGGGATGTACCCCATGGCCAGCCCCTGCAGCACCCGCCCGGCCAGCACCGGGAGCAGCGAGCCGGAGAGCGCGCAGATCAGCGATCCGGCCAGCAGGACGAGCGCGCTCACCGCCAGCACCGGCTTCTTCCCGGCCAGGTCGGCGAGGCGCCCGGCCACCGGCATGGCGACGGCGCCGCCGAGCAGCGTGGCGGTGACCACCCAGGAGGCATTGCTCGCGCTGGTGCCGAGCAGCCGCGGCAGCTCGCTCTGGATCGGGATGACCAGCGACTGCATCAACGAGACGCTCAGGCTGGAGAAGCCGAGCGCGACCAGGATCACCACCGGATTCTTCGCCGGGGCACCGGAATCCACGTGCATTCGACCGTCCCTCACCCTATCGCTGTGTACGATACACAATCGCTCTGTGCATCGTACACAGCCGGGCGCGGTAGTTCCATTCGGCAGGTCGCTACCCCGCGAGCGCGGCGTCCAGATCGTCGTAGACGTGGAGCACCCGGTCCAGCCCGGTGACGCCGAGCGGGCGGCGCACCGCCGCCGAGGCGACGACGCGCAGCCGGGCGCGGTGGTGCACGTCGACCAGCACCTCCAGGCCGGAGGAGTCGAAGAACTCGATGCGCGAGAGGTCGAGCACCGTCGGGAGCCCGGCGGCGTGCTGCGCCTCGTCCAGGGCCTGCCGGAGGCGGGCGGCCGTCACCATATCGACCTCGCCGGCGGCGGTGACCACCACGGCGGCCTCGCGTGTATCGGTCGCGATCTCGAACCCGGACCACTGCTGCCCCATACCGTCTCGCCCTTCGCCCTCGCCCCGCTCGGATTTGTCGCAGGCTTACCCAGTGCCCGGCGGCTCTATCGGCGCTGGTGGAGACGTCACACCGGGCCCCGCGGCGGGCAGGTGTGAGCCGGGCGCGGACGGGTACGCCCTGGAACGACGAGGAGGACGCATGATCGGATCCGAAGCTGAACTGCCCGCGCTGCGGGTCGAGTTCCCGGCCGCCGCCGAGGAGTTGCCCGGCGTGCGCGGCAGGCTGCGCACCTGGCTGGCCGGCGCCGTCGCCGACCCGGATCGCGCCTACGACCTGCTGCTCGCCGCCGGGGAGGCGTGCACCAACTCCGTCGAGCACGGCCACCGCGGTGATCGCGGCCCGGTGCGGCTGGTCGCCGAGGTGCGGCGCGGCGAGGTCAGGATTACCGTCACCGACAGCGGCCGCTGGATTCCGCGCGCCAGGATTCGCGAATCGAAGGCCGACCGGCCGCGCGGGCGCGGCCTCGCGCTCATGCGCGAGCTGACCACGCATACCCGCCTCACCATCCTGGACTCCGGCACCACCGTCGAGCTCTGCGCTCCGGCTGCCTGAAATATCCCTTCCGACACCGTAAATCGCTTTCTCGATTGCGCTACATCACACCTCCGTAGTAACTTCTGGACAACTGTCTGGTCTGTAGTTCAGATCACTGTCCCGATACGACGGAGGGTCGATGGCGTCGAATGCGGCGGTGCTGCGGCACAACTTCGCGGGCACCGTGCTGTCGAGCCTCGCGACGTTCGGCCGGGCGCTGCGGATCGGTGGCTCGGCGGTGCGGATCGGCGTCGTCGATGCCGCGCGGCTGCGGTTCCAGGTGCGGGAGAGCCTGGCCCAGGCCTGGTTCCTGATCACCGTCACCGCGGTGCCGAGCGTGCTGATGGCGATTCCGTTCGGGGTGATCCTCTCCGCGCAGGTCGGCAATATCGTCTCCCAGCTGGGCGCGGACACCATGATCGGCGCGGCGGGCGGGCTCGGCGTGATCAAGCAGGGGGCGCCGATGGCGGCGGCCATGCTGCTCGGCGGCGCCGGCGCGGCCGCCATCGCCGCCGACCTCGGCGCGCGCACCATCCGCGAGGAGGTCGACGCGCTGCGCGTGATGGGGGTGGATCCGGTGCAGCGGCTGGTGGTGCCGCGGATCGCGGCCATGCTGGTGGTGGCGCCGCTGCTGAACATCCTGATCATCGTGGTCGGCATCGCCGCCGGGTTCGTGGTCGCGGTCGCCGCGCTCGACGTCACGCCGGGCAGCTACTGGGAGTCCTTCGGCTCCTTCACCACGACCGCCGATATCTGGGTGTCGCTGGTGAAATCCCTGATCTTCGGCTTCCTGGTGGTGGTGATCGCCTGTCAGCGCGGGCTGGAGGCCAAGGGCGGGCCGCGCGGGGTCGCCGACGGGGTGAACGCGGCGGTGGTGATGTCGGTGGCCGCGGTGGCGGTGCTGAACACCGTGATCACCCAGGTGGCCACGATGTTCCTGCCGGTCAGGATGGCGTGATGACGGCCGCGCCCTATGCCCCGCCGGGGCTGCGCAGGCTGAGCCGGTACGCGCGCGGGGCCCGCCCGCTCGCCCCGGTCGACGCGCTCGGCTTCGCGCTCGGCTTCGCCTGGCAGGTGCTCTCCTCGGTGCCGTACACGCTGGTGCACTACCGGCGCCAGACCATCGCGGTGATCACCGATATGACCTGGGGCCGCGGCTCGGTCATCATCGGCGGCGGCGTGGTGCCGCTCATGCTGCTGCTCGGGGCCTCCATGGGGGCCTCGATCGGGATCGAGGCCTACAGCGCGCTGAACCTGCTCTCGCTGGGCCAGCTCTCCGGGCTCATCTCCGCCTTCGGCATCACCCGCGAGCTGGCGCCGATCGCGGCCGGGATCGGCTTCGCCGCGCAGGCCGGCTGCCGGATGACCGCGGAGATCGGCTCCATGCGCATCTCCGAGGAGATCGACGCGCTGGAATCGCTCGGCATCCGCTCGGTGCCGTTCGTCGTCACCACCCGGGTGATCGCCGGGATCGTGGCGGTGGCACCGGCCTTCGTGGTGGCGCTGATCCTCAGCTACCTCTCCTGCGAGCTGGTCGTCACCGCCGTGCACGGCACCCCGTCCGGCACCTACGACCACTACTTCGACCAGTTCGTGCTGAGCTGGGACGTGGTCGCGGCGACGATCAAGGTGATGATCTTCGCGGTCGCCGTCGTGCTGATCCACAGCTACCAGGGCTACTTCGCCACCGGCGGCCCGGAGGGGGTCGGGATCGGCTCCGGCCGGGCGATCCGGGCCAGCCTGGTCTCGATCATCGCCCTCGACATGGTCGCCACCATCGCGCTCTGGGGTTTCCGGTCGCCGATCTCGTTCACCGGATGATGTGATGCCCGCCTATACCCTCTCCGGCACCGAGGTCGGACCCCGCCGCGCCCGCGTCATCGGGCTCTGTACCGTCGCGCTCGCCGCCGTGCTGCTGCTCGCCTGGCGGGTGGTGCCCGAGGGCCGCCCGGCCGGCGAGATCCGGATCGGGCTGGTCACCGGCGCGGTCGGGGCGGGCGTCGAGCCCGGCACCGATGTCCGGCTGGACGGCGTGCGGGTCGGCTCGGTGCTCGCCATCGACACCGCCGGACCCGGCCGCAAGACCGTCGAACTCGCGCTCGCCGGATCGCAGCTCTACGGCCTCACCGACGCGCTGAGCGTGGAGTACGCGCCGGACAACCTCTTCGGCATCACCGCGCTGCAGCTGCGTTCCAACCCCGGCGGCACCGCGCTCGCCGACGGCGCCACCGTCGACCTGACCGGCCCCGAGGCGGGCCGGGTGCGCGACGCCACCCTGGCCGCGCTGCTGAAATCGACCGGGATGCTGACCGATTCGGTGCTCACCCCCGAACTGGCCGAGCTGCTCGGCACGCTCTCCCGCGATGTCGGCGCCTTCACCCCGCTGCTGCAGGCCATCGGCGCCACCACCCGCGCCTACGTGGAGACCCGCGAGCTGCCGCCGTCGGTCCTGCTCGCGCAGTACGGCTCGGCGCTGACCGGGCTGCCGCCCATGCTCACCGGCGGGCTGGACGTACTGAACGCCGCCTACAGCAACGAGTACTTCCGCACCCCGGAGAACCTGGCCCGGTTCAAGGAGATGTTCGGCGGCATCGACCACCAGCTGCTCCCGGTCGTCACCCAGACCTTCACCACCGCCCGCCCGCACTTCGAGGGGTTGCTTCCCATCGCCACCACCGTGCTCGATCAGATCCCCCGCGCGACCGGAGACCCGGCCCGCACCGGCGCGCAGCTCACCGAGCTGCTCGACCGGCTGGACCGCGCCTTCCGCGACACGCCGGACGGCCCGCTGCTGACCGCCGAGGTCGAGCTCGACGTGGTCCCCGGGCTGGCCGGGCCGCTGGCCGCGATCGTGGCGGGCCGCTGATGAGCACGCGGGCGCTGCTCTGGCGCGTGACCACCGCCGTCGTCGTGATGGCGATCGCGCTGGCCGGGGTCTTCCAGCTGGTGCAGCGGCCGGTCGAGGGCGACACCGTCACCTTCAGCGCGCTCTTCACCGACGCCAACGGCCTGCGGCCCGGCGACGACGTGCGGATCTACGGCGTGCAGGTCGGCAAGGTCGAGCGGCTGGAGCTGGACGGCACGCTGGCCAGGGCCAGGTTCACCGTGCAGCGCGCGCACCCGGTCTTCACCGGCTCCACCGTCGCCATCCGCTACCAGAACCTCACCGGCTTCCGCTACCTGGAGATCGTGCAGCCGGAGCGGCCCACCGCGGAGCGCGATCCGGGCACCGAGTTCGGCACCGCGCAGACCGTCCCCGCCTTCGACATCACCACGCTCTTCAACGGCCTGCAGCCGGTGCTGGCCCAGCTCTCGCCCGGTGAGCTCAACGCCTTCACGGAGAGCCTGCTCGCGGTGCTGCAGGGCAACGGCACCGGGCTCGGCCCCGCGCTGGATGCCATCGACCGGCTCAGCCGCTACGCCACCGACCGCCAGGCGGTGCTCTCGATCCTGGTCGGCAACCTCTCCCGGATGGCCGAGACGCTCGGCGGCCGCTCCGGCAATGCCGTCCAGCTGCTCACCAACCTGACCAACCTGTTCACCGCCATCGGCCAGAAGCTGCCGGGGCTGGTGGACTTCTCGCTCGCCATCCCGCCGGTCATCCAGCCCATCCGGAATATGCTCGCGCTGCTCGGCGTCACCGGCGAACCCGGCCGCGACCTCGATGCCGCGCTCCAGCAGGCCTTTCCGGACCCGGCCACCGCCGCCGAGGTCTTCGACCGGCTGCCGGGGCTGATCCAGGCCATGGCCGCCGCGGTCCCCGCCACCGGCCCCGGCGCCTGCTCGAACGGCACCGCCACCGCGCCCGCCCCGCTGCAGGTGCTCATCGCGGGCCAGGGGGTGCTGCTGTGCCGTTCCTGAAACGCCGCGACCCGGCGGCCCAGCCGGACGAGCGCGGCACCGACCTGCGCTGGGGGATCACCGGGCTCTGTCTCTCGGCGCTGCTGGTGGCCGGGGTCGGGGTGGTGTACGTGCGCGGCACCGACGCCACCCGCACCTACAGCGCCGATATCGCGCAGGCCGGGTCGATCCGGGAGGGCGACGACGTGCGGCTGGCCGGGATCCCGGTGGGGGAGGTGCGCACGCTGACCCTGCTGCCGGACCGGGTGCGGATGACCTTCACCGTGGCCGAGGAGGTCTTCGTCGGCGACGGCACCGCGCTCGGGGTCCGGATGCTCACCGTGGTCGGCGGCTACTACCTGGCGCTGGAGCCCGCGGGCAGCGCGCCGCTCGGTACCGCGGTGATCCCGCGTGAGCGGGTCGTGCTGCCCTACAACCTGACCCAGGTCTTCGAGGCCGCCATCGCCCCGGTCCGGGAGATCGACGGCGGGCTGCTGCGGCAGAACCTCGCCACCCTGGCCGGCTCGGTGGACGGCAGCCCGGACGCCGTGCGCGCCGCCGTGCGCGCCGTCGGTGACCTGGTCGGGATCATGGACCGGCAGAACGCCGACATCTCCCGGGCCCTCACCGTCGCTGACGAATACCTGACCGCCCTGAACGGGAGCTCCGATGTGCTGGTGCAGCTGGTGCACAACCTGGGCACGCTGGAATCCATCGTCCGCACCTACACCACCGAGATCGCGCAGGCGCTCAACGACCTCACGGCGGTGCTGCACGGCCTCTCGCCGCTCGGCCGGAAGTGGGACGAGACCTGGGCCGCCCAGGCCGGCGCGCTCGCCGCCGCGGTGCCGCCGCTGGACCAGCTCGGGGGCCGGATGGGCGAGCTGCTCACCGCGTTGCGGGCGCTCGGCGACCGGCTGCGCCCGCTGCTGCCGCCCGGCGGCGGGATCGCGCTGGACCACTCCGGGGTCTGCGTGCCGGTGCGGGGGGCGGGATGCTGACCCGCGTCCTCGGCTCCCGCGGCTTCATGTCGGTCGCGGTGCTGCTCACTCTCGTCCTGGTAGCGGTGGCCGGGTTCGCGCTGCTGCGCCCGGCCCCGGAGACCCGCACCTACTGCGCCGACCTGCCGGACAGCATCGGGCTGTACGCGGGCAGCGCCGTCACCGTCTACGGGCTGCGGGTCGGCGAGGTCACCGCCATCGAGCCGCTCGCCACCGCGGCCCGGGTGCGCTTCACCGTGCGCGCGGACCGCAAGCTGCCGCAGGACGTCGGCGCGGTCACCGTCAACGACACCGTGCTCGCCGACCGCAAGCTCGAGCTCGTCGGCCCCGAGCCCACCGGCCCCGGCCGCGACCCCGCCGCCTGCATCACCAAAGCCCTGACCCCGCAGAGCCTCTCGCGTACCTTCGACGCCCTCGCCGGGCTCGCCGACGAACTCGAGCCGGCGGACCCCGCGCAGCGCGGCGCGGTCGGCGCCGGGCTGGACGCGCTGGATGCCGCCACCGCGGGCACCGGTGCCGAGCTCAATGCCCTGCTCAGCCAGCTGGCCCGCGCCCTGAACTCCCCGCAGGCCGCCATCGATCACATCGGCGCGCTCATCGACGCGCTCTCCGCCCTCGTGCACCGGGCCCGCGGCGGGTGGGCGACGGTGAAGGACGTCGTCACCGAGCTGCCGCCCACCTTCGAGGCCATCGTGACCATCGCCTTCCCGCCCATCATCCAGCTCGTCGACGACCTGGCCTCGGTGCTGCCGCAGCTCAACGATGTCGTCCGGCTCTTCGTCACCCCGGCCGTGCGGAACCTGAACTCGCTGCCGGACCTGCCCGCGCTGCTCGCCACCGGCGTCGGCTCGCTCGCCGCGCTGCTGGAGCAGACCCCGGCCATCGCCGCCGGCTTCGCGAGCGCCGTCGACCCCGCCACCGGCCGCACCGAGATCGGCTACGCGCCACCGGCGCTCGCGCTGCCGGCCGCGGAGTCGGCGCAGCTCTGCGCGGGGCTGGCGGCGCTGGGGCAACCCTGCTCGGCGTCGGCGGCCCTCCCGGCGCTGCTGCTGGGGGCGGTGGGCGCCCGATGAAGCGGCTGCTGCTCGCGGTGGGCTCGGTGCTGGTGCTCGCCGGGTGCTCCTTCCGCCCCGCCGAGCTGCCGGTGCCCGGCGCGGGCGTGGACGGCCCCACCTATCCGCTGCGCATCGAGTTCGGCAATGTGCTCAACCTCCCGCAGGGCGCCAAGGTGATCGCCGACGGTGTCCGCGTCGGCGAGCTCACCGGCGTCACTGTGGTCGATGCCGGAACCGGCAGCGCGCGCCCGGGTTTCGTGATCGCCGAGATCGCGGTCCGCGATGCGGTGCGGCTGCCACCCGGGACAAGAGCCGAGCTGCGTCAGGAGACCCCGCTCGGCGACGTCCATATCGCCCTCACCGAACCCGCCGCGCCCGGCCCTGGACGGCTCGAGCCCGGCGCCACCATCCCGCTGGCCGACACCACCCAGCCCCCGCTCATCGAGGACATCCTGGCCGCGCTCTCGGTCTTCATCGGCAGCGGCGCCGTCACCGATATCCAGGACCTGGTGCGCACCATGAACGGGGTGCTGCCCGCCGACCCGCGCGACACCGCCCGGCTCGCCGAGGTCGTCGGCGCCGACCTCACCGACCTCGCGGCGAACTCCGCCTCCCTCGACGAGGTGCTGCACGGGCTGGAGAACGTCGTGCAGCAGGGCGTGCTGGACAATGCCCCGGTCATCTCCGAGCTGCTCACCCCCTACGGCGTGCAGCAGACCACCGACGCCATGAACGCCCAGATCGGCGTGATCTTCGTGCTCACCTCGCTCGGCCCGGTGGGGCCGAGCACCGCCTGGCTCGGGCCGCTGCTCGCCGCGCTGGAGGACACCGTGCGCGCGGTGGTCCCGGTGCTGTTCGGCGCGGCCCCGCTCGACACCACCGCGCCGTCCAACCTGAAGAAGCTCACGGATCTGCTCCGGACGAAGGTGATTCCGTTCACCGAGCACGGGCCGAAGGTGGAGCTGAGCCGGGTCACGGTGGGTTCCTCGGCGCTGTCGCCGGAGGAGCAGACCGGCCGGATCGTCGACACCCTGCGCATGATCGGAGCGGTCCGGTGAACGTCCGCGGTATCACCTCGCTCACCGCCATCGCCGCGGTGCTGGTCTTCGGCGTCGCCTACATGGGGATCGGGGTGCTGCACCTGGATCCGCGCCGCGACCACATCGGCGTCACCCTGCACCTGGCGAACTCCGGCGGGCTCGGCCCCGGCGCGCCGGTGCTGCTGCACGGCATCCAGGTCGGGCGCACCGAGGAGGTGCGCACGGAGCCCGCCGGGGTGCTGGTCCGGCTCGCCATCGACGACCGCTACCGCATCCCGGTCGCGA
The DNA here is from genome assembly GCF_040654395.1 of Nocardia sp. NPDC050697. Lineage (NCBI taxonomy): Bacteria > Bacillati > Actinomycetota > Actinomycetes > Mycobacteriales > Nocardiaceae > Nocardia > Nocardia sp. NPDC050697. The sequence goes on along the minus strand of NZ_JBFAHY010000001.1, from coordinate 1,312,668 downwards.
GCGACGTGCACATCGAGCAGCTCTCCGCGCTCGGCGAGCCCTACGTCGGCTTCGCCCCCGACAGCGACAGCGGGCCGTATCTGACCGACGGGCAACAGGTCCCGGCGGACCGCGTTCACCTGCCGACCACCATCACCGCGCTCTCCACCCGCATGGTGGCGCTGCTCGACCAGATCCGCCCCGAGACCATGGCGAGCCTGGTCGGCACCTTCGACCAGGCCCTCGACGGCACCGACGCCGCCGTGCAGACCCTGCGGCGCTCCACCACCCTGCTGGCCGCGACCCTGCTCAGCCGCTCCGCGCAGCTGCGGCAGCTCTTCGCCGACATGCAGGCGCTCGGCGGCGACATCGACTGGCTCGGCCCCGCGCTGGCCGCGGCCGGGCCGCTCTTCGGCGAGTTCGGCGTGACGCTCAGCGCCATCGTGGAGAACGGCTCCGAGCTGGTCGAGGCCCGCCCGCCCGCCGAGTACTTCACCGGTGACGGCGTGCTCCCGTTCCTCGTCGAGGTGGAGGCGCTGCTCGGCCGGATCGGCCCCGCCCTGGCCCCGCTCGGCCCGATGCTGCAACCGGTCGTCGCCGACGCCGTGCGCGGCGGCCCCGCGCTCGATCTCGGCGCCCTGCTCGACCAGGCGCTCAACGGCGTCGACCCCGAGGGCACCCTGCACCTCCGCATCGGCCTCCGATAGCCCCGGAAAGGACGGATTCATGAGCACGGAAACCGAGGAGAAGGCCGCGGCGGCCCCGGCGGCGCGCACGGTATCGCTCCGGCTCTCCACCGCGCTCACCGCGCTCGCGGTGGCCGCGCTGCTGGTGGCGACCGTGACCCTGGCCGTCCTCTACGCGGGCGCCCGCGGCACCATCGCCGACACCGAGGCGCGCGCCGCCGACGAGCAGCACGCCGAGCGGGTCGCCGCCGACTACGCGCTCGGCGCCTCCACCATCGATTACCGCGATGTGCGGGCGTGGTTCACCCGGCTGAAGGCCGGCACCGCGCCCGCGCTCGCCGCCAAGTTCGACGCCACCGCCCCGCAGCTCGAGCAGATCCTGCTGCCGCTGCAGTGGAGCTCGACCGCCACCCCGCTCTCGGCGGACGTCGTCTCCGAATCCGGCGGCGTCTACCAGGTCAACGCCTACCTGACCGTGAACTCCACCAGCGTGCAGAACCCGGACGGCGCCGCCACCACCGTCACCTACTCGCTCACCATCGACCGGAACTCCGGCTGGCAGATCACCGAGGTCGGTGGGTTGCAGAACGCCATCCCCGCGGAAGGAACCCGATGAAGATCGTGCTCGATACCGACCAGTGCGAGGCCAATGGCATCTGCGTCGGGGTCGCCCCCGAGGTCTTCGACCTCGACGACGACGATGTCCTGCACATCCGCGAGGCCGAGGTCGGCGCGGCCGACCGGGCCGCGATCGAGGAGGCGGTGGCCCAGTGCCCCAAGGCCGCGCTGCGACTGGAATGAATACTGTAAGGTCGACAATATGAGAACGGGTGGTACCGGGCGCACGGGCGCCCCGCGCTCGCGCCCCCGGCCGGTCGCGCACCCCGTCCTCGTCAGCACCGTCACCCGTGACGTCCTCGACCACTTCGGCAAGTGCCCGCGCTGCGGGTACCCGGCGCAGGAATCGGAGACCGTGCGCACGTTCCAGCGCGGCTTCACCGAGCGGATCCGCTTCCGCACCTGCGGATTGCCGTGCGGCTGGACCGAGACGGAGTCCGACGGTATCCGGAGCCAGTGGAGGTAGTGTTGTCCGACGAATTGCTGACCGAGCGGCGCGGTCGCGCCCTGCTGATCACCATCAACCGCCCCGATGCCCGCAATGCCATCAACCTCGCGGTGGCGCAGGGGCTCGCCGACGCCATGGACGAGCTGGACGACACCCCCGAGCTCTCGGTCGCGGTGCTCACCGGCAGCGGCGGCAACTTCAGCGCCGGGATGGATCTGAAGGCCTTCGCGGCGGGGGAGTTCCCCTACATTCCCGGGCGCGGGCTCGGCTTCACCGAGAAGCCGCCGGTCAAGCCGCTCATCGCCGCGGTCGAGGGGTTCGCGCTCGCCGGTGGCACCGAGCTGGTGCTGGCGACCGACCTGATCGTGGCCGCGCGCACCGCGACCTTCGGGATCCCCGAGGTCAAGCGCGGCCTGGTGGCCGGTGGCGGCGGGCTGCTGCGGTTGCAGCACCGGATTCCGTACCAGAAGGCGCTCGAACTCGCCCTCACCGGTGATTCCTTCACCGCCGAGGAGGGCGCGGGCTTCGGCTTCGTCAATGCGCTCACCGAGCCCGGCGAGGCGCTCGCCGGTGCGCTCGCGCTCGCCGAGCGGATCACCGCCAACGGCCCGATCGCGGTGGCGGTGACCAAGCGGGTCATGGTCGAGTCCGCGGAGTGGAGCGCGGCCGATCGGTGGCAGAAGCAGATGGAGCTCATCGGTCCGGTCTTCGGCACCAACGACGCCGCCGAGGGCGCGAAGGCGTTCGCGGAGAAGCGGGCCCCGGAGTGGACCGGGACGTAGTCGGGGCGATCCGCTCCCGCCCGCCGCGCGGGAATCCGGCCGGCTCCGCGCTGTCCACGGTGTCCGGTGTGCTCGGTGCCGAGGGCGGTCGGCCGGGTACCGCCAATACCTGGCTTCAGGACTGCTTGCGCAGCAGCGTGGTGATCTCGGCGCCGACGCTCCTGGTGAGCCTGGTCTCGCAGGGGACGCCGAGTTCCTGCGCGAGCCGCTTGCCGTACAGATCGACGACCGATTCGGCCAGCTCCGCGAAGGCGGCACCGGCGATCCGTGCGCGCCGCCATGCCGTGGCCGCGGTGACGGCGCCGATGAGCGCGGCCGGCCACCAGACGGTGCCGATGACCAGGTATCCGACGGCCCACGCCAGGAGCCTGGTCGCGGCGGCGAGCCCGGTCCGCGCCGCGGTGAGCTCGCCGCGGGCGTCTTCGGGTTGCAGAAGCCAGAGCCGAGGCCACGCGGTGGCGAGGTCGAGCCGATAGGTCTCCCAGACCCGGGTGTCGACGGCGGCGATGCGGTCACCCAGCCAGAACGGGTGGACCGGGGGAACGAGACCGATCCGGTTGCGGCGGGCATTGAGCGCACGGGCCCGATCGGCGGCCGCTTTCGCGTCCGGAGTGTCCTCGGCCCGCGCCGCCGCCAGCAGCGCCTGGGTGAACCGCGCATCGGCGGCATTCCACCGGCGCCGACGACGCGCGGCGAGCCATCGCGGCCGGGTCGCGAGCCACACCTGTTCGATGGCGGTCCCCAGTGCCGTGGCGGCCAGCCCCAGGCCCGCCGAGACGGCCGCGAGTCCCGCGACGACGAAGATCAGGGTGCCTGCTGTCCGCAGCGTCGGCTCCGCCGCCAGCCGATCGAGCCGGTCGAGCAGCGCGTCGATGTCGTGCCAGCGCCGGTGCCCGAGCGTCACCCCGGCCGCCGCGGCGGTCATCAGCAGCAGGCTCGGCACCAGCAGCAGGGCGAGCCAGCGCTCCGCGAGCTTGCTGCCGAGTCCTTCGAGGAACTTCGTCATGACCGCAGCTGTGCGACGACCATGGGCCGTCGATGAACCAGGCACGGCGTCGGCTCCGAGCCAGGCACCTCAACTCTGGTGCAGGTACCGGCCGGGCACCGGAGAACCTCGAGTACGCGGTGCCCGTCGTTGGTGCCGAGCAGCCGCTCGTACGAACGGACGGGGCTCAACCCCGCCGCGTGCCCCGCGCGCAGCAGCATCTCCTCCAGCCGGTCGAGGCGGTCGGTGAGGTCGTCGAGCCCAGCGCCGTCCCGCAATCGGCTGGTGATCGACTCGACCAGCGCCCTCGCCTCCGGTGCTGTCCGGACCGCGTCGGAGTCGTCGGCCATGCGCTGGCACAGCACAGCCAGTTGATCAGCGCTCATCGCACCGAGAATACTTGTCGGAGTGACCAATCCGACGCCTTTCGACAGCGGGATCGAGCGGAACCGGCAGCGGGCGGCCGAGGGCTCCGTGAACGCGATGAACGATCTGGCGATCGGGCTGCGTGATCGGTTCCGGTACTCGGGCGAGGTGGCGGATCTGCTGGCAGGGATCGCGTGCCTGCGGCGGGCGATCGGGTACGTGCCGGATCACCCGATCAGGCACGAGCTGTCGGTCAATCTGTCCGCGCTGCTGCTCGACCACTTCCACCTCGTCGGCGACCTGGCCGCACTGCGTGAGGTCGTGGCCAGGTGCGATGCGGTGATACCCCGGCTGGGCGAGGAGGGACGGCTCGTGGCGGCGATGATGCGGGCCGACAGCCTGATCCGGCTGGCGGAGCACACCCGTGATCTCGCACACCTCACGGATGCCATCGGCTCGGCATCCCGATTGCCGCGCACCCCGGGGGTGGAGTGGATCCTCGGCACCGCTCTGCGCGTGCGGTACGAATTCACCGGCGACCACGCGGCCCTCGTCGACGCCGCCGCGGCACTGCGGAGGGGCGTCGCGGCCATACCGGTCGATGATCCGGACCACGCCGGCGTGCTCAGCGAGCTGGGTAACGTGCTGCAACTCTCCGCGGAGCACACGGGTGACGAGCCCGTTCGGGAGTCCGGAATCCGGTACCTGCGAGCAGCCGTCGATTCGACGCCGAGCACGTCTCCGCTGCTGCCGTCGCGGACGATGGACCTCTCCGCCGCACTGCTGGACCGGGGCAGGCGGACCGGTGATGTCGCGGCGCTGACGGAGGCCGTCGTCCTGGCGCGTGCGGCGCTGGCGGCGAGCGCGCCGGGAACCCGCTGGGCGGGCAGCTGCCGCGCGAATCTTCTGCTCACGCTGGAGTGTCTCTTCGAGCGGACGGGTGATGCCGGCTTGCTCGACGAGGCCATCGAGATCGGCGGGTCGGCGCCTGCCGGTGACCCCGCCCAGGTCACGCTTGCACTGCTGCTCGGCAACGCGCACCACGCGCGATTCCTGCGCGCCGGAGCGGAGACCGATCTGCGGCGGGCGATCACCGCACTCTCCGACGTGGTCGAGACGGTGCCGTACGGGGAGGTCGACCATGTGGTGGCGCTGGCGAACCTCGGTCGCATCTGGCTGTCCGACTACGGAATCGGCCATGACCCCGAGTCGCTGCGGCGCTCGGTGGCGGCACTCGGCACCGCTGTCCGCGCGAGCGCTCCCGAGACGTCGCTGCGCGCGGGGGTCTTGTTCGACTACGGGAACGCCCTGGTCGCCGAGTTCGGCCACCGTGGCGATCCGGCGACCCTGGCGGCGGCGGGACACGCCTTCCTGGCCGCGGCGGAGATCGAGGCGTGGCCGCCGCTGGCGCGCATCACGGCCGCCCGTGCGTGGGCGAATACCGAGGCAGGGGCCGACCGATGGCCACGGGCGCGGGACGCCTTCGCCTTCGCGGTCGGCCTGCTGCCGCTGGCGGTGTCCCGCGGCCTCGTCCGCGCCGATCAGCAGCGCACGCTGGCGCAACTCGACGGTCTCGCCGCCGACGCGGCCGCGGTCGCCCTGTGGGCGGATGACCCGGAGACCGCCGTGCGATTGCTGGAACTCGGCCGCGGCCAGCTCGGCGGGCAGCTGCTGCAGAGCCGCAGCGACCTGTCCCGGCTGCACGCCGTCGCGCCGGAACTCGCGCGGCGACTGTCCGGGATATTCGACCGGCTTCCGCCTTCGCGGCCGCTCGCCGGCGCGGCAGCGGATGAACGCCATCACCTGGACATCGAATTGCGGCAGGTGCTCGCCGAGGTGCGCGCGCTCCCGGGAATGGCGGATTTCCTCGCCCCACCGGAACTGGGCGCTCTGCTCGCCTGCACCGTGGACGGGCCGGTGGTGCTGATCAATGTCAGTGGGTTCCGCAGTGACGCGCTGATCGTGCGCCCCGCTGGTATCACGACGGTGGAACTCCCGCGGGTGACTCCGGAGGCGGTCGCGGATCGGGTGACCGCGTTCGACGCGGCGCTGGCCGCCTCCGCCCGGCCCGGCCCTGAGGAGACCGGTGCGCAGACCGTCATCACGGAGATTCTCGGATGGCTGTGGGATGCCGTCGCCGAACCGGTGCTCGAACGGCTTGGCCACACGGCGGCGCCACCGGGCGACTGGCCGCGCGTGTGGTGGTCACCGATCGGGCGGCTGGCCCTGCTCCCCATCCACGCGGCCGGTCGCTTCCCGGACGGAGCCGCCGTCCTCGATCGGGTCGTTTCGTCCTACACGCCGACCTTGCGTGCGTTGCAGTACGCGAAGTCACGCGCCACGAACGCGGAGGGCGATCTGGCGATCGTCGCGATCGGTGCGGTGCCCGGCGGCACGACACTGGGGAGCGTGCGCAGGGAGGCGGCCGATATCGCGGCGCTGACACCGGCCACCACACTGCGGGACGCCGCAGCGACCGTCGACGCCGTCCGCGCCGCCCTGGGCACCCACGCATCGGTGCACTTCGCCTGTCACGCGGCGAGCGATCCTGACGATCCCTCGGCAGGCCACCTGGTGGTGCACGACGGGCGGCTCTCGGTTCTCGACATCTCCGCGCTCGACCTGTCCGGCGCGCGACTCGCCGTGCTCTCGGCGTGCGAGACGTCCCGTGGCACACAGCGTATTCCCGATGAGGGGCTGCACCTCGTCTCGGCGTTCCAGCTCGCCGGCTTCCCGCAGGTGATCGGTACGCTGTGGCAGGTCAACGACCTCGTCGCCCGGCAGGTCGCGGTGGAGCTGCACCGGGGTATCGCCGCGGGCGAGGACGCCGCGACGGCACTGCACCACGCGGTGCGCGGCTGCCGCGAGCGATACGCCGCGGCCCCCGCGCTATGGGCCGCGCATCTGCACTCGGGCCGGTGAGCCGAAAGCCGAGCGTCGCCGAGTCGGGTTGCGCAACAATGGGATATGCCTTTCCGGGGGAGAAAGTCGAAGACGACCCATCAGGTCGCGGGAGAATTCGGCAGTGCCGAGATCAACGTCGTCGAGCAGCGGGGCAAGCCGACGTCGATCGATATCACCGTGTCGTTGTCCGCCGTGGTCGCCGGCGGCCTCGACTTCCAGCACAAGCGCACCGAGCTCGGCCTGCAACACCCCGAAACCCTGCACGCACTGCACCGCTACGCGCACGCGCTCGGCGACCTGCCCGAAAAGCGGGGCGATGCCATCGAACTGCTGGAATGGCTGGTCGACGCCGGGGCGGTCGACCTGGAGAACAAGCTCCTGGCCCTGAACGACCTGACCCGGCTCCTGCAGGACAGCGGCAGCCTCAGCCGCGCCGAGCAGCGACTGCGGGAGGCACTGTCCGGCTGGGAGCGGCTCTGCGGTCAGGATGATCCCGAAACTCTGGGGACCGCGACGAATCTGGCGGTCGTCCTGCTCGGCCTCGACCGCGGGGTGGAGGCGGAGGGCTTGATGCGCGACACCGTCGCCCGCTGCACCCGGACGCTCGGCGCCACCCACCCGGACACGCTCCGCAGCAGGCATACCCTGGCTGGAGCGCTGCGTGGGTCACCGGCTCGGCTGGCCGAGGCCGAGCGGATGTACCGGGCGCTCCTGACCGATATCGACGACATCACCGACCCGGTCGCTTTCGTGACCAGAAGCAATCTCGCCGCGGTGCTCATGCACCGGGGTAAGAGCCAGGAAGCGCTGTCGCTGTACCGTGACTCGATCGATGCGCGGTCGCGGCAGCAGGGCGACGACCACCCGGACACCTGGGCCGCCCGGCAGAACCTCGCTGTGGTGCAGGCGGAACTCGGTCACGTCATCGCGGCCGAAACCCAGCTCACCGAGGTGCTGGCGGCCTATCGGCGGATACACGGGCCGCGGCATGCCGACACTCTCGGCGCCCAGGTGAACCTCGCGATCACGAAGGCCAACCGGGGTCGTGGCGCCGAGGCGATACCGCTGCTGCGCGATGCGATCGAAGGGTACCGAAGCACCCACGGCCCCGGCCATCCGCTCGTCCGCGAACTGCTCGGCATTCTCGCCGCACTGGGTGGTTGACCGGGGTTGCGCGCGGCAGCTCGCGCGTAGCCGGGTACCGCCGGCACCCGGCCACGCCCAGCGCAGGCTCTCCGCCATGGACAACGCACAGGGATTGCCGGCTCAGCGACCGCGCCTCCTCCATCGCCGGAGCCGTGCGCCCGGTCGACGACGGGTAGCGCGCGGGGTTGTGACGGCGCGCCGCCGGGTTACTGCGGCGGCCGGAAGCCGCCGATGCGGGGCTAGAGCAGCTCGGCCAGCCGCTCGCCGGAATGCTGGCGACCGACCTCGACACGCCGTGCGGGGAACCGTGCGACACGGTGCCCCGAGCATTGTTCGCCGCTTCCGCCACCACGCCGCCGCACCTCGGCAACCGGACCGCTACGGTGGGCGAACGACCCACCGCACCGAAGGAGACCCGCCCGTGGAACCCCGTCACCCGTTCGACGCCGCCACCGCACTCGAGGCGGCCGGTGCGGGGGAGTTCCGCGGCCACACCGCGCCCGGGTACAGCAATATGGTCGGCCCCTTCGGCGGCATCACCGCCGCGACGCTGCTGCGCGCGGTGCTCGAGGATCCGCGCCGCCTCGGCGAGCCGGTCTCGATCACCGTCAACTTCGCGGGCCCGATCGCCGAGGGCCCCTTCACGGTGCGCACCCGCCCGGCGCGGACCAACCGCAGCACCCAGCACTGGTTTCTCGAACTCGTCCAGGACGACGCCGTGACCACCACGGCGACGGCGGTCACCGCGGTCCGCCGCCCGACCTGGTCCGACTCCGAGATCGCGCCGCCGCCGGCGCCGCCGTTCGAGGAAGCCGCACCGTTCCTGCCGCCCGAGTTCCCGGTCTGGATGAGCAACTACGAGCAGCACTTCGTCGAGGGCGCGGGCCCGCTCGCCTCCGGCACCGGCCCGCAGCCGGACTCCGTCACCACCGTCTGGGTGCGCGACACCCCGCCCCGCCCGCTGGACCGCACCGCCCTGACCGCGCTCTGCGACGTCTTCATCCCGCGCGCCATGGTGCGCACCGGCCGCCTGGTCCCCGCGGGCACCGTCTCGCTCACCGTGTACTTCCACGCCGACACCGAGCTGCTGACCACCGTGGCCGACCGGCCGGTGCTCGGCACCGCCCGCGCCCAGCACTTCGGCGCCGGCTTCTTCGACCAGACCGCCACCGTCTGGAGCCCGGACGGCGCCGTGCTGGCCACCAGCCACCAGCTGGTCTATTTCAAGGACTGAGCGCGCCGTGCCAGACTGGCCGTGTCGAATGGAGAACACGATATGGCGCTTCTGGAAACCAGCCTCTCGGTGGGACGGCTGCTCGCCCGCGCCGCCGGCACGCACGGCGACCACACCTACGTCGCCTCGCCGACCGGCCGCCTGACCTACACCGAGGCGCGCGACCGCTCCGGGCTCGCCGCACGACGGCTGCTGCGCAAAGGCGTCGGCAAGGGCACCAGGGTGGGCCTGCTGTTCCCGAACGACATCGACTGGATCGTCTGGTGGCTGGCGGTCTCCCGCATCGGCGCCGTCGCCGTCCCGCTGAGCACCCTCTACCCGCCGGCCGAGCTCGGCAGGGTGATCCGGCTCGCCGATATCGGCGTGCTCATCGCCCTGCCGGAGATCCTCGGCGCCCCGACCGCCGACCGGCTCGAAGCGGCACTCCCCGGGCTCGCCACCGCGGAAGCGCGAACACTGTCCCTGCCCACCGCCCCCTACCTGCGCGGCATCGTCATGCCCGGCGAAACCCGACACCCCTGGGCAAGCCCGGACGACGAGACCGACGTCCCCGAGGAGCTCCTCACCGCCGTCGAAAACGAGGTCACCGCAGCCGATCTCGCCATCATGATCCACACCTCCGGCTCCACCGCCGACCCCAAGGGCGTCCTGCACACCCACGGCACCCTGGTCCGCCAGACCTCGGGCTGGCCCACCGCCATCCGCGGCCTCTGCGGCGGCTCGGCCGCGCCCCGCGTCTTCTCCTCCATGCCGTTCTTCTGGATCGGCGGCGTCCTCGCCGCCACCGGCGCGCTGCACGAACCGGTCACCCTGCTGATCATGCCGCGTCCGGAGCCCGGCGCCGCGCTCGACCTGATCGAGCGCGAGCGCGGCGAGGGCATCGTCGGGTGGCCCGCCTTCACCCGCCGCCTCCGCGAGCACCCGACCTTCCCCGGCCGCGACCTGAGCGCCGCGCCCCTGCTGCGCGACGGCCCGCTCGATATCGCGCTCTACAACGTGCCCGGCGAGTTCCCGGTGCACCGCAGCCTCTCCGAGACCGCGGGCAGCTTCCTGCACACCGACATCCGCATCGTGGACGAGGCGGGCCACCCCGTCCCCGAGGGCAGCACCGGCGAACTGCACATCCGCGGTATCGGCGTCATGGCCGGCTACAACAGGCGGGAGCGGCACGACGTCTTCGACCCGGACGGCTGGTACCACACCGGCGACCGCGTCTACCGGCTCCCCGGCGACCCGCGGCTGTTCTACGTGGGCCGCACCAGCGAGCTGATCAAGGTGGCCGGGGCCAATGTCTCGCCGCGCGAGGTCGAGGCGGTGGTGGAGGGGTTCGACGGGGTGCAGCAGTGCCTCGTCGTCGGCCTGGACGATGCCGATCGGGGCGAACAGGTCTGCGCCGTCGTCGTGCCCCACACCGTCGATATCGACGCCGTCGCCGCCCACACCCGCCGCGAACTCTCCGCCTACAAGGTCCCGGCCCGCTGGATCCGCACCACCGGCGACCGGGTCCCCACCCTGCCCAGCGGCAAACTCGACCGCCGCGCACTCCGTGCCCGCATCGCGGACGGCACGCTCGGCTGAGCCCGCACCGGCCCGCCGCGAGCGGCCGTAGCCTGGAACCCATTGCCGGAGGGCACTTCTGACCGCCGCTCTGAGCTGGATGTTTGCCTCCTGCACTTGCGGAGTCGGGGCGAATCGGGACATCGTTGTTACGAACGACAACCATTTGCACCTGAACCGCGGTGTGACGGTGGAGCGCGAAGGGGGTGCCGTGGACGCGGATCTGGTCCTCAGACCACGGGTGGACGGTTTGCTGACCGAGGTGCTCGCCGCCCCGGAACGCCTCGCCGAGCTGGTCGAGGCGCTCGGCTCGCCGCTGAACCTGGTCCTCCCGCAGCGGCTGGCCGAGAACGCCGCCACCTTCGCCGCGGTGTACGAGCGGCACCGGCTCAGCGGCACGGTGTATTTCGCGCACAAGGCGAACCGGTCGAGCGCGCTGGTCCGCGAACTCGCGGCGACCGGCTGCGGCATCGATGTCGCCTCGCTGGGCGAGCTGCGGCACGCGCTGGCGGCCGGGTTCTCCGGCGATCGCATCATGGCCACCGGCCCGAAGGACCCCGAGTTCCTGTGGCTCGCGGCCAGGGCCGGTGCGGTGGTGAACGCGGATTCGACGCAGGAGCTGACCGCGCTGGCGGGGCTCGTCGCCCGCTTCGGCCTGGACCCGGTGCGGGTGATGATCCGGCTCGGCGGCTTCGATTCCCCCGGCGTGCCGATCCTGAGCAGGCCGAGCCGCTTCGGCGTGCACGCCCGCGAGCTGCCCGCGGTGCTCGACGTGCTCGCGGCGCACCGGAGCGAGCTGCGGCTGCTCGGCACCGCCTTCCACCTGGACACCACCGGCATCGAGGAGAAGGCGCTCGCGCTGGAGGGCTGCCTGCTGGCGATGAGCGCCGCCCTCGCCCGCGGTTTCGCCCCGACCGCCATCGACATCGGCGGCGGCTTCGGCGTGAACTACCTGGCCGCCCGGCAGGACTGGGAGCGCTACACCACCGAGCTCGGCCGCGCGGTGCTCGGCCACCGTCCACCCCTGACCTGGCAGAACCACGGCTACGGGCTGCGCGCGGAGGGCACCACCCTGCGCGGCGGGCTCGGCCTCTACCCGGCGCACCGCAGGCTCGCCGGCGCCGGCTACCTCGCCGAGCTGCTCGCATACGAATCCGCCGCGCTGGGCAGGCCGCTGGCCACGCTGCTGCTGGAGAACCTCTACGACCTGCACATCGAGCCCGGCCGCGCGCTCACCGACCAGTGCGGGCTCACCCTGGCCGCGGTCGCCGAGGTCCGCACCCTGCACACCGGCGACACCCTGGTCCGGCTCGCCGCCAACTCCCGCGACATCAGCACCGAAGACCATGCCGTGCTGATGGATCCGCTGCTGCTGCCGCGGCGCCGCGAACCGGGCGCACCGGCGACGGTCTACCTCGGCGGCAACCTGTGCCTGGAGGACGACTTCCTCACCCGCCGCGCGGTCGTGCTGCCCCAGCTGCCCGCGCCGGGCGACCTGCTCGCCTTCGTGAACACGGCGGGCTACTTCATGGATTTCGCCGCCGGCCCCGCGCTGATGCAGCCGCAGGCCCGCACGGTGGCGGTGTACGCCGCGGCGGGCGGCTGGGGCTGGTGCCTGGATGAGCAGTATTGGCCGGGGAAAGGTGACCGATCGTGAAGTTCGAGAGCATTCTCGATGTCGTCGGCGATACGCCGCTGGTGCGGATCGCGCCGGAGGTGCACGGGCTGACCGCCGTCGACCTCTACGCCAAGCTGGAGATGCTCAATCCCTTCGGCTCGGTGAAGGACCGGCCCGCCTGGAACATGGTGCGCGACGAGCTGCCCGCCGCCGTCGAGCGCGGGGCCGCGGTGGTGGAGCTCTCCAGCGGCAATACCGCCAAGGCGCTGGCGGTGATCGCGGCCATGCACGGGCTGCCGTTCAAGAGCGTCACCAATCGGATGCGGGTGCCGGAGATCAAGGATCTGTTGCTGTTGCTCGGCGCGCAGATCGAGGAGCTGCCCGGCCGCACCGAGTGCCTCGACCCCACCGACACCGAGGATCCGCTGACCCGCATGTACCGCTCGCTCTCCGCGGACGGCGCCGGCTACCTGCACACCGACCAGTACTTCAACCCGCGCAACCGGGACGCGCACCGGGTCGGCACCGCGCCGGAGATCATCAAGGACCTGGACGGCCACGGCCCCGACATCTTCATCGCCTGCGTCGGCACCGCGGGCTCCTCGAGCGGGGTGGCCGGGATGCTGCGCGAGGCGAACCCGGCGGTCTCGGTGCTCGGGCTGGTCGCGGCGAAGAGCGATTTCATCCCGGGCATTCGCAATATCGACGAGGTCAACGAGGTCGGGCTCTTCGACCCCGCGCACTACGACCGCATCGACGCGGTCACCGCCGAGGAGGCGATCGAGGGCATGCTGGTACTGAACCGGCGCTGCGGCATCCTCGGCGGCCCCACCTCCGGCGCCGCCTACGCCGGCGCGCTGCGCCACCTGGCCGCGCTGGACGGCACGCTCACCGAACGCCGCACCGCCGTTTTCATCGTGTGCGATCGGGTCGAGAGCTATATGAGCTACCTCCGCAAACGCCGCCCCGACCTGTTCAACCAGCCGGAGCGCGCCGACTCGGTGGGCACCGTCACCGATGCCGAGCTCGCCGCCGTCCCGCAGCTCGACGTCGCCGCCGCCAGGAGCTGGATCGAGGCGGAGCGCCCGCTCGTGGTCGACCTGCGCGGCTCCTTCGCCTACACCGCGCGCCACATCCCGGACTCGATCAATATCGTCGACGAGCTCTTCGGCGAGCTCACCCGCGGCGGGCTGCCCTTCGGCGCCACCCGCCCGGTGCTCCTGGTCTGTCCCATCGGCGAGCAATCGGCCCGCTACGCCGCCCTGCTCGCCAGGATGGGCCACCGCGACGCCCGCAGCCTGCGCGGCGGCGTCGTGGCCTGGCGGGACGCGGGCGCACCGCTGGTCAGGGACTGATCGGCGTGTCCGAGACCCTGACCCGGCTCGCGGACTGGCAGCGCGACCTGCGCGCCCAGTTCCCCATCATCGCGGGCAACCCCGGCCTCGCCTACCTGGACAGCGCCGCGACCACCCAGAAGCCCGCCGCGGTGCTCGACGCCGTCACCGCCTACCTGACCACCGGCAATGCCAATGCCGCGCGCGGCGCCTACCCGTGGGGGACGGCGACCACCGCTCGCATCGAGGCGGCCAGGGACCGGGTCCGAAAAGCGCTCGGTGACAGCGGGACCGAGTCCAGCGTCGAGTTCGTCGACGGCACCAGCGGCGGGCTGCGCGCGGTGGCGGGGGACTGGCTGGCCGGGCAGCTGCGCGACGGCGACGAGATCATCGTCCCCTTCGGCGACCACGAGGCCAACCTGCGGCCCTGGCTCGATCTGCGGGAGCGGCTGGAGCGCGGCGGTATTCGCATCCGGGTGCTCGCGCTGCCGGTCGACCCGGCCTCCGGCGACTACGACCACCGCGCGCTGCCCGGGATCGTCGGCCCGCGCACCCGGTTCGTCGCGGCCACCTACGTGCACCATGTGTTCGGCGCCGATATGAACCTGCACCGGGTGCGCGCGGCGGTCGGCCCGGAGGTGCCGATCTGCGTGGATGCCGCGCAGGCCGTCGGGCACCGGCCGGTCTCGGTCGCCGAGATCGGCGCCGACTTCGTGGTGTTCTCCGGGCACAAGATGCTCGCGCTGCCCGGGATCGGCGCGGTGTGGGCGCGCAATCGGCTCGGGCCGCGGTTCGAGCTCGGCGGCTGGCACGGCACCCCGAACACGGCGGGAATCGTGAGTCTCGCGGCCGCGTTCGACTGGCTCGATGCCGCCGGGCTGCCCGAGATCCTGGCCTGGACAACGGCGCTCGGCGCCCGGCTCACCGACGGGCTGCGTCGTTTCCCCGATATCGAGGTGCTCGGCTGCCAGGACAGCCTGGCCGCCGGCTCGCCGGTGCAGCGCCGGGAGGGCATCGTGACCTTCCGGCACGCCCGCGTCCGCTCCGACGACCTCGGCTTCGTGCTCGCCGACGAGGGGATCATGGTGCGCGCCGACAGCCACTGCCAGGCCGGGCGGGACTCCCGCGACCACGCGGTGCGGGTGAGCGTGCACGTCTACAACACGCCGGAGGAGATCGACCGGGTGCTCGAGGTGGTCCGGCGCTGCGGAGAGATGCCGAGCTGATCAGCGCTCCGGCTTGCGGCCGCGGTACCCGGTGCGCGCGGTGAGCAGGGTGAGGTCGGCGCGGTGGCCGAGCCAGGCCGGTGCCCCCGGGTCGAGCAGTTCGGCCCAGGCGGCGGCGTCGTCGGCGGTGAGGAAGGGCCCGGCCCGGCGCACCCGGGCGGCCAGCTCGGCCAGCACCACCGCGCGCACCCCTTGGCTCAGCGGCGCCGGGATGTCGACCAGCGCGGTGCAGGCGGTGACCTCGGAAAGACCCGCGGCGGTGAGGATCTCGGCCCAGCCGCGCGCGGGCCGCCGCGCGCCCGGCCTGCCGAAGAACCACTGGGTGAAGTGCCGGTCGTGCGCCTCGTCGAGCCGCACCTCCAGCCCGGGGCGGCCGATGCCGATGTCCCAGGGCAGGCAGCGGGCCGGCAGCCCGCCCTCGGCCAGGCACAGCACGCCGCCGGGGCGCAGCGGGCCGAGCAGCGCGCGGGCGGCGGCGTCCCAGTCGCGGGCGTGGTGCACGCACCACGACGACCACACCGCGTCGGCGCGCTCGGGGAGCGGCGGGATCCCGTCCTCGATGTCGTGGCGGATCGGGCGGATCCGGCCGGCCACCCCGGCCTCCTCGGCGGCCGCCAGCGTCGCCTCGAGCATGGCGTGATCGAGGTCGACGGCGTAGACGCGCCCGTGCTCGCCGACGGCCTGCGCCAGCGCGACCGTCGCGGACCCGGCGCCCGGGCCGATATCGACCACCACATCGCCGGCGCGCACCCCGAGCGGCTCCAGCAGCTGCCGGGTCGCATCGAGGTAGACCGCCTCGGCCGCCGCCGGATCGTCGGTCGAGGTGCCGGTGCCCGGCTTGCCGGTCCGCTGCTGCTGGCTGGTCGTCACGGCGGTGATATTACTGAATATGATTTTCAGTGTGTTGGCGGCTCGCCCGCCGGGACCTTCGGCCGGTCGCCGGGGCTCAACCGAGGAGCTGATCGATCATCTCGGCCCAGCGCCGCGTGATCTGGCCGCGCCGCGCGGTGTCGTCGGCGATGAACCCCGCCAGCCCGAGCCCGCGGGCACTGTCCAGGAAGGCCTGCAGGGTGGTGCGCACGGTCGGGTCGGTGCCGTCGAGGTCGAGCAGCGCGGCGGTGGCCCAGAAGAGCTGGATGCCCATCTCCAGCTCCATCGCCGCCACCCGCGGCCGGAGCTCCGGGTCGGTGGCGGCGGCGACGCAGAGCTGCAGGGTGGCGGCGAAGGTGTGGCCCACGTGCAGGTCGACAATGGTCCGGACCACCGCGAGGGTGCGCTCCGGGCCGGTCGGGAAGTCGCGGGCCGCCGCCTGGAACTCGCTGCGCCGGAGCTCGAGCAGGTGCCCGATGGCCGCGGTGAACAGCCCCTCCCGGTCCGCGAAGTGGTGCTGCACCGCGCCGCGGGTGACCCCGGCCCGCTTGGCGACCTCGAGCACCGAGGCGGCCCGCCAGCCGGACTCGGCCAGCAGCGCGGCGGCGGCGTCCAGGATGGCGGCGCGGGTGGCGATCCCTCGGTCCTGCCGGGGCTGTCGCGGGGTCGTCATCGCACCGACTCTAGAGATCGAGGACGATCTCACCGCCGTCGAGGCGGTCCACGCACGGCAGGAACTCCGTGCCGGCCGCGGTGGTTGTTCGGCAGCTGCGGCAGAATCCCTGCCCGCAGGAGTAGGGCAGGTCGGGATTCCATTCGAGCAGCACGTCCAGTGCGCTGCGGTCCGCGGGCACGGTCAGGGTTCTGCCCGATCCGGCCGCGCGGATCCGGAACGGGGTGCCGCCGGGTGCCGCGCGCGGCGCGAATCGTTCGCTGAACACGTCCACGCCCGCGATCCGCGCCGCCGCGGCGGTGACGGCGTCGATCATCGGCTCGGGGCCGCAGCAGTAGACGATCGCGCCCTCCGGCACCCCGGCCAGCAGCGCACCGGGATCGGCGGGGCCGTGCTCGGCATCCAGCCGCAGCCGGGTTCGCGGCCCGTGCTCGGTCAGGTCGCCGAGCAGCGGCAGCGAGGTGCGGTCGCGGCCGCAATACACCAGTGACCAGTCGAGCCCGGCCGCCGCGGCGGCCCGCGCCATCGGCAGGATCGGGGTGATGCCGATCCCGCCGGCGACGAACCGGAGCGGCCGTGCGAGCGCACCGGCGCCGACGGCGAACGGGAACGCATTGCGCGGAGCGCCGATCTCGGCGAGTGCTCCGGCATGCAGCGTTTCGTGGATCTCGCGCGACCCGCCGCGCCCGTCGTCGAGGCGCCGGACCGCGATGCGATAGCGCTGCCGCGCACCGGGATCCCCGCACAGCGAGTACTGCCGGACGGCGCCGGAGCCGAGCACGAGATCGATGTGCGCCCCCGGATGCCAGCGCGGCAGCGCCGCCCCGTCGGCGGACTCCAGGTCGAAGGCGACGACCGTGCCGTCCACCGAGGCGGCCACGCGGCGCGCGACCCGCACCCGCAGCCGGTCCGCACGAGCCTTCGGTGGTGCCGGGGGCTGACGCAGCAGCGGCAGCACCCGCACCAGAGCACCGGCCGCGGTGTGCAGCACCCGCAGCGCCGGGTCGTGCCGGTACCGCCCGCGCAGGTCGGGCGGGATGGCGGCGCGCAACCCGCTCACGCGGCGTGCCTGCTCTCGACCTGGGCCAGGAAGGCCAGCGCCTGGGCCATGGAGCCGGTCATATCCGGGGTGTAGGACGGGCGCAGGTAGTCGACGACCGAGCGGGTCATCTGCCCGATCGAGGGCAGCAGCCCCCGGCGCGCGGCGGCGAAGAAGCCGCGGGCGATGGCGAAGCGGTGCCGGGGGATCGCGGGGTCGTGCGCGGCCAGGAAGCGCGCGCAGCGCCCGAACAGCAGCACCAGCACCGCGAGCGTGATGACCAGTGCCCGGACCCGGCGCAGGTAGGAGGCGTCGAAGTAGGTCGCGACATCGTGCGCGACGGTGCGGTGCTCCATCTCCTCGGCGCCGTGCCAGCGCCACAGCTCGGCCATCCCGTAGTGCGCCCCCGCCCGGTCCCAGGCATTGTTCAGCGCGAAGTCGCCGAGGAAGGCGGTGAAGTTCTCGGCCGCGCCGATCACCGCGAGCCGCTCCACCAGGTACTGGCGGCGGCGCCGCTCGTCGGCGAACTCGCGCGGCCCGAACACCTTCCGCACCGCCCACGCCACCTGCGCCTCCAGCGGCGCGGTGTCGATGCCGTGCCTGGCGAAGTACTCGGTCATGGTCAGCTGATGGGTGTCGGCGTGCACGGTCTCCTGGCCGATGAAGCCGAGCACGTCCGCGCGCAGCCGGGCGTCGTCGATGGCGGGCAGCGCCTCGGTGAAGGCGTCCACGAAGAACCGCTCCGCCTCGGGGAAGACGAAGTTGAACGAGCTCACGATGTGCGAGGCCACCGGCTCGCCCGGGATCCAGTGCAGCGGCGCGTCGGAGAGGTCGAAACGGACCCGGCGCGGGCGCAGGGTGAGCGGCCCCGGATCGATCTGATCGCGGCGGCCGCGGTCTCGCTTCAGCACGGTGACTCCTCGCGGGTGACGGCATCCGGCCGGTCCAGCCAGGTGCGGATGAGTTCGTTGACGGCGTCGGGCCGCTCGAGGTGCAGGAAGTGCCCGGCGCCGGGCACGACGACGCGGCGGCTGCCCGCGGGGAGGTGCCGCTCGGCCTCGAGGCCGAGTTCGACGCGCCCGCAGGTGTCCGCGGCGCCGTGCAGGTAGAGCGTCGGCAGCCGGGGCGGGCCGAAGGCCGCACGGCGGAGTCCGGCGTGGCAGCTGCTGCGGTAGGCCGGGTTCACGACCGCGCGGTAGTAGGAGATCGCGGCCGCGCGCCTGGCCGTCGTCGGCAGCGAGGCGTGCAGCAGCGCGCGGTCGGAGGTGCTGTCGTAGCCCGGCGCCCACAGCCGCCACAGCAGGCCGAAGAGCCGGTGCCCGACCCGCTCGGCCAGCCCCGGCACCTGGAACAGCGCCATGTACCAGGAGCGCGGCGCCTGGCGCAGGAACCGGGCGAGCGCGGCCGGGCGCGGCCTGCGGAGGTGGTCGAGGATCGTGGGCAGCGGCGGGATCGCCAGGATCGCCGCGCCGCCGAACCCCGCCGGCGCGCTCGCCGCGACGGCGCTCACGATCGCGCCGCCCCAGTCGTGGCCCACCAGCATGACCGGCCGGTCCGGCGAGAGCGCCGCCCGGATCGCCACGATATCGGCGACCAGTGTCCCGAGGTCGTAGCCGCCGCCGGGGGCGAGCGCCGACGGCGCGTAGCCGCGGGTGAACGGCGCGACCACCCGCCAGCCGCGGCCGGCCAACTCCGGCCCGAGATGCCGCCAGGTCCAGGCGGTGTCCGGGAATCCGTGCACCGCGATCACCAGCGGCGCCTCCGGATCTCCCCAGGCGAGCGCGCCGATCTCCGGCGCCACCCGCTCCAGCAGCTGTGGCTGCACCGAGCCCCCTACATTCCGTGTTGCATGGTTTGGATTGGTGTTACCGTACGGTACACACACGGTGCAGCGCCACTGTTAAGCCGTTCTCCGGCGCTCTCCTCCACAAATACCGTGCATCTCTGCATGTAAGGAGTCCTGGTGGACAACTACGATCTGATCGTCACCGGCGGCCTGTGGTTCGACGGCTGCGGCGGCCCGCCCGCCGTGCGGGATCTCGGCGTGCGGGACGGCCGCGTGGTCACCGTCAGCGCGGCCCGGCTGGACCCCGCCGGTGCGGGCGAGGTCATCGATGCCGCCGGGAAGTGGGTGCTGCCCGGCTTCGTCGACGTGCACACCCACTACGACGTGGAGATGCTGGTGCGCCCCTCGCTCACCGAATCGGTGCGGCACGGCGTGACCACCGCCATCATCGGGAACTGTTCCCTGACCACGATTCTGGCGAGCAACGAGGAGTGCGCCGACATCTTCAGCCGGGTCGAGGCGGTGCCCCGCGATATCGTCGTCGGCGCGCTCGAGCGCCACCGCACCTGGTCGACGCCGGCCGAGTACGCCAAGGCGATCGACACCCTGCCGCTCGGCCTGAACATCGCCACCTTCCTCGGCCAATCCGACCTGCGCATCCAGGTGATGGGCATGGACCGCGCCTGCGACCCCGCCGCCCGCCCCACCGACGACGAGCTCGCCCGCATGCGGGCCGTCCTCACCGAGGCGCTCGACGCCGGCTTCCTCGGCATGTCCGCCACCACCAACCTCATCGACAAGGTCGACGGCGACCGCTACAAGTCCAGGTCGCTGCCCTCGACCTTCGTCCGCCGCCGCGAGTTCCGCGCGCTGAACGCCGTGCTGCGCGAGCGCGGCCGGATCCTGCAGAGCACGCCGCGGATCTCGTTCCACCCCAACCTGGCGCAGTTCTTCCTGGCCTCCGCGGGCCGGTTCGGGCGGCGGCGGCTGAAGGTCTCGCTGCTGGCCGCGGCCGACTCCAAGGCGTATCCGCCGATCGTGTACTTCATGCTCTACGGCGCCCCGATCCTGAACCGCCTGCTGCGGGCGGCCTTCCGGTGGCAGCACGTGCCGGTGCCGTTCACCGTCTACGCCGACGGCTTCGACCTGGTGGTCTTCGAGGAGTTCGGCTCCGGCTCGGCCGCGCTCGACATCAAGGACCAGCTCGAGCGCAATGCCCTGTTCCAGGACGAGGGGTACCGCCGCTGGTTCCGCCGCGACTACGAGAACCGCTTCTCGCCGAAGATCTGGCACCGCAACCTCTTCGACGCCACCATCGTGGGCTGCCCCGACCCGGCGCTGATCGCCCGCAGCTTCGGCGAGATCGGGCGCGAGCGCGGCATCCACCCCGTCGACGCCTTCCTCGATCTCGTCGTGCGGTACGGCCGCGACCTGCGCTGGCGCACCACCGTGGCGAACCACCGCCCGCGCTACCTGGACCGGCTCGCCGCCAACGAGCACATCCACCTGGGCTTCGGCGACGCGGGCGCGCACCTGCGCAACATGGCCTTCTACAACTACCACCTGCGGCTGCTGCACCGCGTCGTCGCCGCGCGGGACAGCCGCCGCCCGTTCCTCACCCTGAACCGCGCGGTGCACCGGCTGACCGGCGAGCTCGCCGACTGGTACGGCCTGGACGCGGGCCACCTGCGCCCCGGCGACCGCGCCGATATCGTCGTGATCGACCCGGAGGGCCTCGACGCCTCGGTGCACGGCCTCGCCGAGGAGCCGGTCGCCGAGTACGGCGGGCTGCGGCGCATGGTCAACCGCAATGACGGCGCCGTCACCGCGACGGTCGTCAACGGCGCCGTGGTCTACCGCGAGGGCCGCTTCGCCGACGGGCTCGGCCGCGACCGGGGGCCGGGCCGGTTCCTGCCCGGGGTCACGGTGTGACGATCGGGAAGGCCGGGTCGAAGGTGTCCAGCAGCTCGCCGAGCCGGGTCAGCGCGTCCTCGTCGCCGGTCAGCCGGAGCGCGCCCTCGGGCAGCCCGGCCACCGCGTCCGGCTGGAGCAGCACCGCGACCAGCGCCTGCTTCGGCCCGGCCAGCGAGAGCTGGGCCTTCGGCGAGTGCCCGCGCCTGGCATTGAGCACCCCGCGCCGGATCCAGGCGTTCCACTGCTCGCCCGCGTCGGTGAAGTCCAGGTTCAGGTGGATATCGGCGTCGGCGGCGCGCTCGCCCACGATGTGCACCGCGACGAAGTCGAAGAGCAGGTCGATCGGCATGGCGAGGACGCTGTCCGCGCTGGCCGTCACGTACGGCGGCGGCTGGGTGCCCTCGCGCAGCTCCTTCGCCGCGGAGAGGAAGATGCCGCGCCACTGCGGCCCCTCGGACTGGTAGCCCAGCTGCTCGTAGGCATCGGCCTGCAGCTGCTTGGCCGCGGTGTGCTCCGGCTCGGCGAAGACCAGCGCGTGCAGGATCTGCGCGGCCCAGCGGTAGTCGCCCTCGTCGAAGGCCCTGCGGCCCTCGGCCAGGATGCGGTCCGCGCCCGCGAACGCCACCAGCCGCTTCGCCGACGCCACCGGCGGGTGCGGGTGCAGCGAGACGGGGTCGCCGTCCCACATGCCGAGCTCCTTGGTGAAGACCGCGCGCACGTCGTGGTGCAGGGTGCCGTGGTAGCCGCGGTTGGCCCAGTCGCGGCCCAGCTCCTCGGGGAGCTCCAGGATCTCGGCGGCCTCCAGCGGGGTGTAGCCCCGGTTGGCCAGCCGCAGCGCCTGGTCGTGGATGAACTTGTAGGTGTCGCGCTGGGATTCGAGGAAGGCGGCGATGTTCTCGGTGCCCCACACCGGCCAGGTGTGCGGGCCGTAGTGCACCTCGGCCCGGTCGCCCCAGCGCTCCAGCGTCTCGTCCAGGTAGCGGGCGAAGTTGCGGGCGTCGCGGGTGCGGGCGCCGCGCAGGGTCTGGATGTTGTGCAGCGTGTGGTTGGCGTTCTCCGCGCAGGTGAGCGCGCGCAGCTCGGGGATCCAGATGTGCATCTCCTCCGGCGCCTCGGTGTCGGGGGCGTAGAGGAACTCGAACTCGATCCCGGCCAGCTCCCGCTGCTGCCCGGTCGCGGTGATCGCGTCGGTGGGGGAGAGGTAGGAGACGGTGACGCCCTTCGCGGTGTCGGTGCCGATCCCGCAGGTGATGTGGCCGTGCGGGTCCTTGTCCAGCAGCGCGCCGAAGGCGTAGAAGCTGCGCCGGGCCATGGCGTTCCCGGCGACCACGTTCTCGCCGATGGCGTACTTGTCGAAGGCGAGCCCCGGCGCCACGATCGGCACCCGGCCCGCGGCCACGTCATCGGCGTCCACCACGCCCTTCACCCCGCCGTAGTGGTCGATGTGGGTGTGCGTGTAGATCACCGCCGCCACCGGCTTGTCGCTCACGTGCTCGCGGATCATCGCCATGGCCTGCCGCGCCGCCTCCACCCCGGCCATGCAGTCGATGACGACCAGCCCGCTCTCGCCCTCGACCACGGTCAGGTTGGCGATGTCGTTGTTGCGCACCTGGTAGAGCCGGTCGGTCACCCGGAACAGCCCGCCGCGCGCCATCAGCCTGCTCTGCCGCCACAGGCTCGGCTCCACCGAGTCCGGCGCCTCCTCCCCGGCCTCGGCGAGGTAGGCGAAGGCGGCGGGGTCGAAGGCGACCTCGCCGTCGGCGCCGGTGTAGGCGCCGGGCAGCTCGGCGATCAGGCCGCGGCGGGCGTCCTCGAAGTCGCGGTGGTCGTCCATGGCGTAGCGCTGGACCGCCGCCCGGTTCGCCGCGGCGGTGTACGAGGTCGGTTCCTTCGGGCACATGGCTTCCTCCACGGACGGCGCGGCTGGGGTGTGTCCCAGTCTCGGGAGCGCGGCCGGTCACCGGCCTCACCCGTTCCGGGTGAATCCCGGGTCTCACCCGATTCGGGCGAGGCGCGCGGCCGCCGCGATTCCTAACGTCGGGAACGGGCGGGCCGCCGGGCGCGCCCCCTCGACGAAAGGACCTGTCCCGTGGCCACCACCCTGACCGTCTGGAAGTTCGCCTCCGCCACCGGCGCCGATGAGGCGCTGCGGACCCTGGAGGAGTTGCAGCGCGAGAAGCTCATCGAGGTGCACGACGGGGCGATCGTGGCATGGCCGGAGGGCGCCAAGAAGCCCAAGACCCACCAGTTGCACTCGCTGACCGGCGCGGGTGCGCTCGGCGGCGCGTTCTGGGGGCTGCTGTTCGGGCTGCTGTTCTTCGTGCCGCTGCTCGGGGCGGCGGTCGGAGCCGGGATCGGCGCGCTGACCGGGTCGCTGGCCGACGTCGGGATCGACGACGGCTTCATCGCCAGGGCCAAGGAGAAGATCACCCCCGGCACCTCGGCGCTGTTCCTGCTCACCTCCGACGCCACCCTGGACCGGGTGCACGAGCGCTTCGCCGGCCAGCGGGCCGAGCTGCTCTCGACGAACCTGTCGAACGAGCAGGAAGCCAAGCTCCGCGACGTCTTCGCCGCCTGACCGGCGACGGGTTCCGGTCGTGCTGAACGCGGTCGGGCAGCTGCTGCCGCTTGCGGTCGGGGTCGCGATCTCGCCGATCCCGATCGTCGCGGTCGTGCTGCTGCTCATGTCGCGCAATGCCGCGGCGACCAGCACCGGCTTCGCGGTGGGGTGGGTCGCCGGTATCGCCGCGGTGCTCGCGGTGGTGGCGCTGGCCGCGGGCGCCATCCACACCGGCGGGGACTCCGCGCCGTCGCCGGGCGTGGCGTGGGCCAAGATCGGGCTCGGGGTGCTGCTGGTGGCGCTGGCCGTCCGGCAGTTCCAGGTCCGCGGCGACCACGCGACACCGGCCTGGATGACCGCGATCGACCGCTTCACCCTCGCCCGCGCCGCCGGGCTCGGGGTGCTGCTCGCCGCGGTGAACCCGAAGAACCTGCTGCTCTGCGTCTCGGCCGGGCTGCTGCTCGGCACCGCCGAGCTGGCGGTGGGGCCGGCGATCGGCGCGGGCGCGATCTTCGTGCTGCTCGCCGCGACCACCGTCGTGATCCCGGTCATCGGCTACCGGCTCGCCGCCGACCGGCTGCGGGCCCCGCTGGAGTCCATGCAGCGCTGGCTGTCGGCGAACAACCACCTGGTCATGGCGATCGTGCTGGCGCTGATGGCGGCGTCGCTGATCGGCAAGGGGCTGGAGGCGCTGTGAGCTCCGGCCGGTGGTGGCCGGTGTTCGGCTCGCTGGCGGGGTACCGGCGGAGCTGGCTGCGGCCGGATCTCATGGCCGGGATCACCGTCTGGGCGGTGCTCGTTCCCGAGGCACTGGCCTACGCCGGGATCGCCGGTGTCGACCCGGTCGTCGGGCTCTACGCGGCGGTGCCCGCGCTGCTGCTGTACGCGGCTGTCGGCTCCTCCCGGCACCTGGTGGTCGGGCCGATGTCGGCGACCGCCGCGCTCTCCGCCGCCATCGTCGCGCCGATCGCGGGCGGCGACCCGGCCCGCTACCTGGCGCTGACCACCGCGGTCGCGCTCGCCACCGGTGCGGTCGCGGTGCTGGCCGGGCTGGCGCGGCTCGGCTTCGTGGCCGCGTTCATCTCCGAACCGGTGCTGAAGGGGTTCATCGTCGGGCTCGCGCTGACCATCCTGATCGGCCAGGTGCCCGCGCTGCTCGGCATCGACGGCGGGCACGGCAACTTCTTCGAGAAGGCGGCGGCGGTGCTCGGCGACCTCGGCGAGCTGCACGCCGCCACCGCCGTGCTCGGCGGGCTGAGCCTGGCCGCGGTGCTCGCGCTGCGCCGGTGGCTGCCGCGGGTGCCGGGGTCGCTGCTGGTGGTGCTGGCCGGGATCGTCGCCGCGACCTGGCTGGAGCTGCCCGGGCGCGGGGTCGAGGTGGTCGGGCACATCGACCCCGGGCTGCCCGCGCCCGGGCTACCGCAGGGGCTGGCGGTGCACGACTACCTGGAGCTGCTCGGCCCCGCGCTCGGCGTGGTGCTGATCGGGTTCGCCGAGGGGCTCGGAGCCGCCAAGACCTACGCCGCCCGCGCCGGATACCGCGTCGACCCGAACCGGGAGCTCACCGGGCTGGGCGCGGCCAACCTCGGCGCCGGGCTCTGCGCGGGCATGGTCGTCAACGGCAGCCTCTCCAAGACCGCGGTCAACGGCTCGGCGGGCGCCCGCAGCCAGGCCTCCGGGCTGGTGGTGGCGGTGCTGACGGTGCTCACCCTGCTCTTCCTGACGGGGCTCTTCCAGAACCTGCCCGAGACGGTGCTTGCCGCCGTCGTCATCGCCGCCGTGCTGGAGCTGATCGACTTCCCCGCCCTCGCCGGCTTCTACCGGATCTGGACCCGCCGCCTCGGCGCGCTCTACGGCCCCGCCGCCCGCGTCGACTTCCTCGCCGCCGCCGCCGCGCTGGCCGGGGTGCTCATCTTCGACACCCTGCCCGGGCTGCTGATCGGCGTCGGCGTCTCGGTCCTGCTGCTGCTCTACCGCGCCTCCCGCCCGCACGTCGCCACGCTCGCCAGGCACGACGCGCTGTGGCTGGACCGCGCCCGCCACCCCGAACTCCCGGCCCCCGCCGACGCCGTGGTCGTGCGCGTCGAGGCCGGGCTCTTCTTCGCCAATGCCGACTGGGTCGCCGACCACATCCGCGCGCTCGTCACCGACCGCACCCGCGTGGTCGTGCTCGACGCCGAGACCTCGCCGTTCATCGACGTCACCGCCGCCCGCATGCTCACCGAGCTCTCCGCCGGGCTGCGCAGGCAGGGCGTCGCGCTGCGGGTCGCCCGCAACGTCGGGCAGACCCGCGACGTGCTGCGCCGGCTCGCCGAGCAGGGGATCGAGATCCCCGTCCACGCGACCGTGGACGAGGCGCTCGGCGCCGAGGATTGAGCGAACCGGGCTGGTCAGCTCGGCGCGGGTCGAACAGCCGGACCCCGGCGGGGATGATGCCCCCGCGAGCCCGGCGCGACGCGGTGCTCGCCATTTTCGGCGTTGGTGCCGTAGGGAAGTCGGCCCACTCCTTGCGTGTGATTCGCACCTATATTGGTGTGTATCGCATGTATTGGACCCGTCGGGGTTCACGACTCAGGAGGCAGCGATGTCCATAGTTCTCGATCACACGATCGTTTCAGCAACCGACAAGGCAGTTGCGGCAACGTTCTTCGCCGAACTGATGGGGCTGGCGGTATCCGCGCCGAGCGGGCCGTTCCTGCCGGTGCGGGTCAACGACGATCTGACGTTCGACTTCGACGACCGCGGACGGGTGGCGCCCGGCCACTACGCCTTCCTCGTCGACGACGGCACCTTCGATGCCGTGCTGGGGCGGCTGGCCACATGGCCCGCCGTGGAGTACGGCTCCGGCCCGGAACACGGGTGGGACCGGCGGATCAACCACCTGGCAGGCGGGCGCGGGGTCTACGTGCACGCCCCCGACGGCCACAGCTACGAGCTGTTCACCGCCGTCCCCGTCACTGCCTAGCGCGGGAACTGCCACTGCGCCGTGATGTCGGCGAGTTCGAGAATCTCCCGTCGATCCGCGCCGACGAGGAACCCCGCCGAGATCGTGTGATCGAGCGCGGCGGTGAACTCGGTCAGGTACTGCGCATGCCCGCCGGGGTAGCGGCGAGCCAGGTGGGCGGCGTCGAAGGGCTCGCCGGAGCCGAATAGCATTGCCATGCGGTCGGTCTGGGGGTTGCGGCCCGACGTGGCGGCGAGCGGGACCTCCACCCAGGGCGTGCGCACGCCACCGCGCGCGATGCCGTCGCGGTCGACGGCGATGGCATCGGGCTCGGTCAGCTCGATGCGCGGAGCGGCCGGCGCGGCGCGGCCGGTGCGCACCCAGTCGTGCAGGCGGGCGATGGCGGCGTGCAGGACGTAGTGGTGCTGCGGGGCGAAGTTGAGGAAGTGGCCGAGCGGACGCCCCAGCAGGGTGTCGGTCGGCCGGTACGCCCGGGCGAGCTCCTCGACCGGAGTTCGCCCGTTGTCGAGGAAGGCGCCCTGGATCGTGTAGTTGTCGGCGTGCGCGGCACCGGGGAGTTCCCAGACGCGGGCCGGTCCGTCGCCGGGTTGCCGGGCGGAGAGGTAGCCGGGGAGTGCGCTGCCGAGCAGGTCGGTCTCGGTGATGAGCGCGAGCACCGGCGCGGCTGCGTCGTCGCGGAATCGCGGGCAGGGCAGGGAGGGAATGGTGCCGGGGTCGAGCAGGGATCGCCCGTCCAGCGGGGCGGCGGGGCCGAACCGGGAGTGCACGAAGAAGCCGTCGTAGACCGGAGCCAGGGGTGCCACGGCATTGATGTAGGTGGTCAGGAACATCGCCGATTGGGACTCTCCGACAGCCAGGATCCGCTCCGGGCGCAGCGCGCCGAGCAGCTCGGCACCGCGGTGCCGGACGACCGTGCCGATCTGGGTGAAGATGTCGAAACCGAAGGCGTCGCCGGGGTGCGAGAGCGGCGCATACCGTTCGGGTGCCACCGTTTTCAGTGACAGATCGGCGACCAGGCTCGCGCCGCCCTCGATGCCGACCCGCTGCGCGGAGACCCCGACATAGGCGTAGCCCTCGCGCAGCAGTTCGCGATGGCCCATCAGCCACACCGCGGGGGCGTCGAGCCCGCCGCTCACATTGAGCCACTCCACGACGACGGTGCCGTTGAACCGGGCGCCGTCGACCGGCGCGACGGTGACCGCGCGGGTCACGTACTCCGCCCGGTCGGCGGCGACGACATTCCAGTGGCCGTCGTCGGTGAGTTCGCCCGCGGGCCGGTAGGAGGTCGCCGTCCCCGCGACGAAGTACTCCTCGACCGCGTAGCCGAGTTCGCCGAGGTCGTAGCTGCCGAGCAGGAGATTCGGCACACCGGGAACGCGGGTGAGGACGGGGTCGTTCGCCGTCGGACCTGAACGCACCGCAACCTCCGGATGAACCACTGCCTGGACAACTGTCCAGAGGCTATCGGGAGATCCTGCGATGGTCCAGAGCTGCCCCGCTCATCGCCGGGTGAAGTCCGATGGCTTCCAGCCGCCGTCGAAGGCGGCGGGACCAGGCCCGTAGATGCGGAAGTAGGCGAACCAGCTGGCGCCCGGATTCGTCTGCAACCAGGACTTGCCCCCCGCCGGGGGCTCGGGGCCGAAGTGCAGCGTGATGGTGCCGTCGGCGCCGGGGGAGAGGTCGTCGCGCAGCGAGGTCAGCACCGGCTTGAACTGCGGCGTATTGATCTCGGAGCGGGTGTCGAGGTCGTAGAGGGTGATCGACCAGAACTGCGCGGCTGGCACCGGAGCGGGCACGGTCAGCGTGTAGGAGTTCGCGCCGTCGAGGGGAGCGCCCCGGTCGTCGACGATGGCCAGCCAGTAGAGCGACCCCGCCCCCTCGGAGCGCCGGAACATGGCCGGGGTCTCCAAGGTGGCCTGGTAGAACCAGCGTTCGCGCACCGAGAGGCGCAGGAAGTCGCGCTCGTAGTAGCCGTTGTCGCCGTCGGAGTAGACGACCCACTCCCAGCGGCGGTCGGGCCACACCAGCCGCTGCGGGTCGTCGTCGGCGAAGGCCGCCACGACCAGCTGTTCGTCCGCCTTCGCGGCCGCCTCGGTGAGCACGTCGACGATCCCGGCGTCGGGTTCGAAGGGGCGGTCGCGGCGCAGCCCGAGCGCGGCGAGCAGGCCGAGCTCGTTGTAGTAGGAGGCCGAGGCGACATCGCCGCGGAGTGCGCGCTCGAGCACGGCCCAGAACTCGTACGTGCCGTCGACGACGCAGGGATTCGCGACCGCCTTGCGGTGCGAAATGTCCTCGAAGGTGTTCGCCGGCGGATTCTCCGCCTCGGCGAGCGGGTAGAAGCGCAGGGTGCGCAGGAGCGCCTTGCCCTCGTCCGGGTCGGGGAGCGGCGCGCGGGCGCAGACGAGGAAGCGGTTGGCGTTCATGCGCCGGACCACGTAGCCGTCGGGGACTTCGCCCTCGTAGCCGGGGCCGACGAGCAGGTACTTCGCGCCCGCGCCGTGCTCCTCGCCGACGAACCCCATATTGGTGACGAACTGGAAGTACTGGTCGTCGACGACGCCCATGATCGGGCCGGGGGGAATCTCGACGACGAGCGGGCCGCCGCTCGCGTCGCCGTAGGCCAGCCCGTACGGCGTATCGGAGTTCTGGGTGAGGGTCACCAGGTCCGGCGTGGTGAGCTGGATGAGGAAGCCCCGGTTCATCGGGGCACCGAGCTCCTCCAGCGCTTCGAAGTTGAGCTGCATCGACACGGTCGGGTAGAAGAACTTGTAGGCCTCGACCGCACGATTAAGCAGCGCCTCGCGCCGAATCCGCGCGATCCGATCGGGTGCGGGCAGGTGCTTCATCTCCGGTGTCCCTCCTGCGGGTGATTCCCCGGATCGACACTGCACGCACTGCCCGCGCCGCGTCTCACCCGAAACGGGTGAAATCGGCCGGGCACGGCGGTCTCCTTCGTCTCGGGTAGGGCCGCACTTTCGCTTTCGATCCGGGAGGAGGAGGGTGGAAGGTGCTGATGACACCGTCCGTAGCTGCCTCGCCCGGAGGGGCAGCGTGAATGCGGCTCGAAGGGAGCCCGCTCGACATGCAGTTCGCCAGCACCGACCTCGACGTGATCGAGGAGTTCATGACCACGACCTACGCCCGCACCCGATTCGGCACCGCCGCCGGGGCCGGGGCGGTGCCGGCCTCGGTCGAGCGGATTCAGCTCGGCCCCCCGGTGCGGCTGGACCGGCTGCGGTTCGGGCCCGCGGTGTCCTACGTCGTCGACCCCGGCGACACCTGGCGGGTGTGCGCGGTGCGGCGCGGCCTTGTCGAACACACCGACCTCGCCGGGGAAACCGTCGCCGGGGAGCCGGGCCGGTTCGCCGGGCTCACCGAACCCGGGATCTCGCGGGCCTCCGGTTACGACATCCTGTCCGTGGACCCCGCCTTCCTCCCGCGCGAAACCACGGCGGGGGGCAGGCGCGATTTCACGCACCGCCCCGCCGCCGGCGCGGAGGCGGCGCTGGCCGCCGTGATCGACCACGTCTGGACCTGCGCGGCCGCGGGCGGGCTGACCGCGCCGCCGGTGATCGAGGCGCTGGCCCGTTACGTCACCGCCGCGGCTGCCGCGGCCTTCCCGCTCGGCGAGGGCGTGCGCGACGCCGAGGAAGGGCTGTCGGAGACCGTGCAGCTGGCGATCGCCTTCCTGAAACAGCATGCCCGCGAGGACCTCTCGATCGCGCAGGTGGCGTCGGCGGCCTTCGTGACCCCGCGCGCGGTGCAGCTGGCCTTCCGGACCCAGCTCGGCACCACCCCGCTCGCCTATCTGCGCGGGCTGCGGCTGGCCGGCGCCCACGACCAGCTCCGGCGCGCCACCGCGGGGGACCGCCAGACCGTCGCCTCGGTCGCCAGGGACTGGAATTTCGGCAACCCCGGCCGCTTCGCGATCGCCTACCGTGCCGAGTACCGCCACAACCCGAGTGCGGCCCTGCAGTACTGATCACCGGAGGACTCAAGCGGCGGTGACGGTCTCCGGCTCGGCGAGCGCGCGTTCGCGCAGCCCGGCGAGAACGCGGGTCAGGATCCGCGAGACCTGCATCTGCGAAACCCCGATCCGGGCGGCGATCTCGGACTGGGTGAGCCCGTCACCGAAGCGCAGGGTCAGGACCTGCCGGTCGCGGTCGGGGAGCTCGGCGAGGAGCGGGCCGATCGTGATCGCGTCCTCCAGCAGCCGGTACCCGGGGTCGGGGGCGGCGAGGGTGTCCAGCGGGGAGGGGCCCGCGCCGTCGTCGTCGCCGCCGCGCAGCGAGTCGATGGATTCGCTGCGGTAGCCGTTGCGCGCGAGCAGGGCCTGCGTCACCTCGGTGACCTCGACATCGAGCTCGGCGGCGATCTCGCGGGCGGTCGGCATCCGCTGGAGCCGGCTCGAGAGCGTCTCGATGGTGGCGCCGAGGCGCTGCTGGAGCTCCTTGGTGGCCCGCGGTACCCGCACCGACCAGGTCCGGTCGCGGAAGTGGCGGCGCACCTCGCCCATCACGGTCGGGACCGCGAAGCCGAGGAACGAGCTGCCGACGCCGGGGTCGAAGCGGTCCACCGCCTGGACCAGCCCGACCATGGCGACCTGGATCAGGTCCTCGCTGGGCTCCCCGCGGTGCGCGAACTTCATCGCGATGTGCTCGGCCAGCGGCAGTGCGGTGGTGATGATCTGCTCGCGCAGCCGGGCGCGGGCCGGGGAGTCCTCGGGCAGGGTGACCAGCTCGGCGAAGCGGGGCTCGAGTTCGGTGTAGTCACCGGCGGTGTCGGCGCGGCGGGCGTACTCGGTGTAGATCGAACTCATGCGGTGGTGCACCTTCCGGCTGGCGAACACGTGTTCAGCTGTCCTACCCCCAGGTTCGGGCCGGAAACGGAAGGTGTTGTCACGTCCGCATGTAAAAGCCCGCTCGCGGCCCCTGCCGGGGGAGACCGGGTTCGCGGGCCGTTCCCGTGGTCACCGGGTGCATCGCCCGCACCGGCCCGCGCTGGTCGTTCCCCCGGCAGGGGGGCTTGGGTGGAGCAACCCCGGATCGGCAGCCGCCGCGCTGCTGGACGACCACACCGGGGATGCCCCCGCCCGGCCACCCGCACCAGCAGGTCGGGCACGGCACGAGCGCCCGGACGTTACGCACGGTCTAACCCGGCAGCCGAACCGTAAACACCGGCCCCAGCTGGACACGGCGGGTACGAGAGAGAGTCGAGGGCGCCCTACCCCGCACGGATGTGCGGCCAGGAGAAGAGCACGCGCACCGCGAGCCCCGCCTCGGCCGGACCGCTGTCGAGCACGGCATCTCCGGCCAGGGCCCGCACGATGTACCACCCCAACCCATCGGTCACCGGCTCCTCCCGGGTGCGGGCGGTGACCCGGACCCCGATGACGGTGTCGTGCACCCCGTACTCGCAGCGCACCACCGACTCCGGCACCGCCACCGCGACCAGCAGCGACGCGACCTCGTGCACCACCAGTTCCAGATCCGCATTCTCGCCGACCGCCACCCCGAGCCCGAGCCCGACGGCCCTGGTCAGCACCCGCCCGAGCCCCAGCTGCTCGGGTCGCGCGCCGAACTCCACCGCCACCACCGAACCGGGCCCCACCATGCGCCCTCTCCCTCCGCTCGCCGAACAGCCGTCCTACCCCGGTCATCACGACACCCCGCGCACGGGCGCCGTTTCTGCGCAATCCGGATAGGAGGCTGCGGGGAACGGCGTGAATCGTGCTAACCGCTCTCCGGGGCGGGGGGCCGGGGGAGCCGGAAACTGCCGAGCACGGTCAGACCGTGGCAGCGCAGGGTTTCCAGCAGGGCCGCCAGCTCGGTGCCGGTGTCGGCGGGCGCGGTGACCATGGTGGTGCCGGGCACGACCCCGGCCGCCGGGATCAGGCCGGGGAGCCCGGCCAGTAACTGCGGGTCCACGTGCCCGTCGAGGACGAACTGGAACCATTCCCGAGGCATCGTGTGCCCACCTCCGCGCGCCGATCCGGGCGCGCTCGGTCCGGGCGCCCGCCCGTCCAGTGTGCGGCCCGCGGCGGGGCGCGGCGGATCGCCCCGCCGCGCTGTCGTGTCCTGCACCGGGTTGGCGCGATCGCCCCGGTGGCGCCGAGCGGGCTACGCGTCGGGCTCGGAGTCGATGCGGGTGTGGTTGGTCAGCAGCAGGTGATCGAAGGCGGCGACGGTGCCGACCGGCGGGGCGGGCAGCAGGGCCAGGTCCGCCACCACCCGGGCGGCGATGTCGCGCAGCTTGATGTTGGTCTCCTGCGAGCGCCAGGCCAGCACCTTGAACGCCTGCTCGGCGCCGATGCCGTACATGCGCATCAGCACCCCCTTGGCCTGCTCGATCACCGCGCGGGCCTGCACGATCTCGGGCATGCGCTCGTCCATGACGTGGCGCCCCTCGGCGTCGAGGTCGCCGGTGAGGTCGATGTAGTAGCCGCTGGTGCCGACGAGCGCCCCGGCCTCGTCGAGGAGCCGGTCCGCGACCACCATGACCGCGTGCTCGGTGCCCGCCGTGTCGATGATGCGGTGCCGGGAGGAGAACGGCTCGCCGTCGCGCAGGGTGCGCGCGATCAGCTCGGCGACGTGGTCGCGGTCGTCGGGGTGCTTGTGCGAGAGCACCAGCTCGGTGGTGGGCTCGACGGCGCCGGGGGCGTAGCCGTGCATCCGGTACACCGGCGGCGACCACTCCCAGCGCCGCTGGGCGAACCACAGCGTGAACGCCCCGACCAGCGCGGCCGGCGCGGGGCGGGCTCCATCTCTGTCTGCGTTGATGTCCGGTTCGGGCACGCGGAATATCTTAGAAAATGAGACTCCCCGCTGCGCCCGGACCGTGACGAAACGATGACGTCCGGACCGTCGCCGTGACCGGCGGCCCGCGCACGGACAGAATCGGCCCATGACGCTCCGCATACTGCTGACCGGCGCCGCCGGGTTCATCGGCGCGCAGGTGCACCGCACGCTCACCGCGGCCGGGCACGACGTGGTCGCCGCCGACCTCATGCTCCCCGCCGCGCACGGCCCCGCCGCCCCGGCGCCCGCGGGGGTGCACCGGGTGGACGTCCGCGACCGCGACGCCCTGACCCCGCTGCTGCGCGGCGTCGACGTGGTGTGCCACCAGGCCGCCGTGGTCGGCGCCGGGGTGAGCGTCGCCGACGCGCCCGCCTACGCCGCGCACAACGACCTCGGCACCGCCGTCCTGCTCGCGGCCATGGGCGAGAACCGCTGCCGGCGGCTGGTTCTGGCCTCCTCCATGGTCGTCTACGGCGAGGGCCGCTACCGCGACGCCGAGGGCAGGCTGGTCGACCCGGCGCCGCGCGACCGCGCCGACCTCGCGGCCGGGCGCTTCGACCACCGCGCCGGCGGCGCCGAGCTGACCTGGGAGCCGGTGCCGGAGGAGGCGCCGCTCCGGCCGCGCAGCCTCTACGCGGCGAGCAAGGTCGCCCAGGAGCACTACGCGGCGGCGTGGTCGGCGGCCACCGGCGGCACGGTCACCGCGCTGCGCTACCACAATGTCTACGGCCCCGACATGCCGCGCGACACCCCGTACTCCGGGGTCGCGGCCATCTTCCGCTCCGCGCTGGAGGCCGGGCACGCACCCCGCGTCTTCGAGGACGGCGCGCAGGCCAGGGATTTCGTGCACGTCAGCGATATCGCGGCCGCCAATCTCGCCGCCGCCGAGCAGCCGCTGCCCGGCTGCACCGCGCTGAACGTGTGCTCCGGGCGGCCCATCACGATCGGCGAGGTCGCGGCGGTGCTCGCCACCGCGCGCGGCGGGCCCGCGCCGGTGGTGACCGGGGAGTTCCGGCCCGGCGATGTCCGGCACATCGTGGCCAGCCCGGCGGCGGCGCGGCGCGTGCTCGGCTTCACCGCGCGGGTGCCTCCGGAGCGCGGGCTGGCGGAGTTCGCGTTCGCGCCGCTGCGCGGAGCCGCGGGGGTGGTTGCCCCGTAGTCAGGGCAGCGGCAGCCGGACCTCGAAGCGGCACCCCTGCTCCCGGTTCTCGGCACTGATCGCCCCGGCGTGCGCGTGCACCAGCCCGGCGGCGATGGCGAGCCCCATCCCGCTGCCCGCGGGCAGCCCGCCGGCGGCGACGGGGGAGCGGGCGGCGGTGCCGCGGTAGGCGATGTCGAAGATGCGCGGCAGGTCCGGCTCCGCGATGCCGGGGCCGGTGTCGTCCACCCGGGCCCAGGCGTGGCCGTCGCCGGTGCCCGCCGAGATCGCGACCCGGCCGCCGGGCGGGGTGTGCGCGATGGCATTGCACACCAGGTTGCTCAGCACCCGGACCAGCGCGCGGTCGTCGGCGGCGACGGTGACGCGGGTGGCCGGGTGCTCGGCGTGCAGCGCGATGGCGGCGCGCTCGGCGGTGGGGCGGTTGGCGGCGAGCACCTCGTCCACGAGTTCGCGCAGGTCGACGGGGCCGAGGTCGAGCCGGAGCGCGCCGGCGCTGATCTTCGACATGTCGAACAGGTCGTCGACCATGCCGCCGAGGCGGTGCACCTCGCGGCCGATCTGCCCGGCGTAGCGGGTGACGTCGGCATCGCCGGTCACCACGCCGTCCGCGAGCGCCTCGGCCATGGCCCTGATCCCGGCCAGCGGGGTGCGCAGGTCGTGGCTGACCCAGGCCACCAGTTCCCGCCTTGACTGCTCGGCGGCCCGCTCCTGATCGCGGATCTGCCGCTCCCACACCGTCTTCCTGGCCTGTTGCCGCCCGAGCAGCACGGCGGCAGGCAGCGTGACGGTGGCGACGACGCCGAGCACGACCAGGGTGTGGTGCAGTTCGTCGGTGAACATCAGCCCGCTCACCGCGACCATCCCCGCCAGCGCCGAGAGGATCGGGATCAGCACCAGCACCACCATGCTGGTGGTGAGCGAGCGATTCCCGGTGCCGCGCAGCACGATCGCCCCGGCCAGCACCACCGGCAGCGACCCGGCGGCGGTGTAGCCGATCAGCCGCAGCGTCGAGTCATCCATCCGACGGCTCCCGCCGCCAGGCGTACCCCTTGCCCCACACGGTGTCGATGCGGTGCGCGGGGCCGAGTTTGGCGCGCAGCCGCTTCACGTGCACGGTCACCGTGGAGAGGTCGCCGAAGTCCCAGCCCCAGACCAGCGACAGCAGCTCCGCCCTGGCGAAGACCGCGCCCGGATTCCGGAGCAGGAACTCCAGCAGGTCGAACTCGCGCGGGGTCAGCTCGACGGCGGCGCCGCGCACGGCGACGAAGCGCGCCGCCGGGTGCAGCTCCACCGGCCCGTCCCGCACGATCCCGGCGGCGGCCGTCGGCCGGGTCCGGCGCAGCACCGAGGCGACCCGCAGGGCGAGCTCGCGCGGGCTGAACGGCTTGGTCACGTAGTCGTCGGCGCCCGCCTCCAGCCCCAGCACCCGGTCCTCCTCCTCGCCGAGCGCGGTGAGCAGGATGATCGGCAGGTCGGGGCGGGCGCCGGAGCGGATCGCCCGGCAGATCTCGATGCCGTCCGGGGCGGGCATCATGACGTCGAGCACCGCCAGCCGCACGTCGGCGGTGCGCAGCGCGGCGGTGGCGGCGGCGCCGTCGGCGCTCTCGAGCACGGTCAGCCCGTCGCGCTCCAGGTAGCGGCGTACCACCTCACGGACGACGGGGTCGTCGTCGGCGACCAGAATGCACACGGTGCCTCACCAGTTCGTCAGGATCAGGTGGACGAGCAGCAGCGTGCCCACCGCCTGCACGGTAAGCCAGATCCGGTCCGCGCGGCGCGGCAGGAAGGCGGTTCCGGCCAGCACCCAGATATCGAAGGGCAGCCAGATCCGTTCCGTCTCGGCCTTGCTCAGCCCGCTGATGTTCGCGGCGAGCAGCGCGCAGAGCCCCGCCGCGACCAGGATCGCGGCCGGATCGAGCGCCCGCAGCCGCCCGACGACGCGCGGCAGCGCGGCCACCGCGGCCAGGCCCACCGCGCACACCGTGGCCGCGAGATTGCCCCACCACCAGTAGGCGAGCGGCCGGGTGGTGGCGATGCCCTGGTAGTAGCGCTCGACCACCAGGTGGTAGCCGTCGAGCCACCAGAACCCGGCCGCCGCGAAGGCCGCGACCACCGCCAGCGCCCCGGCCAGCGCGGGCAGCAGCGGCCGGGCCGTGCGCCCGGCGATCAGCACCGCCACCGCCGGAATCCCCATCAGGATCAGGCCGTAGTTGAGGTTGAGCGCCACCCCGAACAGCACCCCCGCGCCCAGCGCGACCGGCGCCCGCCCCGGCCGGGTCGCGATGGCGAGCAGCGCGACCGCCCACGCCGCCACCGCGGCGAAGACCGCGTCCGCCGAGACCGCGATCCACAGCGCGGCCGGGGCCAGCGCCAGGTAGGGCAGCGCGGCGCGGGCCCGGTCGCGGGCCCCGAGCGCGTCGAAGGCCACCGCCACCGCGGGCACCGCGGTGCAGCCGATCAGGACGCAGGCCCACGCCGCCCAGGTGGCGCCGCCGAGCCCCGCCCGGTCGAGCAGCACGAAGAAGAGCAGCGCGCCCGGCGGGTGCCCGGAGACGTGCGTGGTCCAGGAGTCCGGCTGGAAATCGAGGATGCGGTCGGCGAAGCCCCCCAGCATGCCCCCGATATCGGTGACGCCGGGCACCTCGTGCAGGTACTCGTTCGGGTCGGTGAAGTGCTCGGTGAAGCCGCGCTCCCAGCCGTCGACCAGCGCCAGCAGCAGTGCCCAGCCCAGTGCCGTGACGTAGCCGAGGGTGAGCAGCCGCGGCCAGGAGAGCCGGGCGGCCAGCGCGGGGCCGGAGGTGATCACCGCGGCGGCGAGCGCGACCGCCGGGACCGTGCCCCAGCCCACGTGCGGCAGGAAGCTGCCGAAGATCGGCGCCGAGGCGGCGTAGAGCGAGAGCCGCCACTGTTCGCTGGCGATTCGCGGGACGATGAAGGCGACGGCGACGAGCGCCAGCCCGGCACCGGCGGCGAGCAGCTCGGCGCGGCCGGCGAGGCGTTCGCGCGGGGTCTCGATGAGGTCGGGCACAGCGCCGACCCTAGGTGCGGCGCCGCCGTGGCGCGGCGGGTTCGCGGTGCTCGGGACCGCATCGTCAGACTTCGGTCACCATTTTCCCGGCTGTTTTCGCTGGTTCGGGGCATAGCGTCGGCATGGTGACCAACACAGTGGGCGACCGGCGCGGCGTGACCGTCGTGATCCCGTGCCGCGACGAAGCCGAAGCGTTGCCGAAAGTCCTCGCCGCCGTCCCCGGCGGCTACCGCATCCTGGTCGTGGACAACGGCTCGGCCGACGGGACCGCCGGGCTGGCCCGCGCCGCGGGCGCCGCGGTGATTGCCGAGCCCACCCCCGGCTACGGCGCCGCCGTGCAGGCGGGCATCGCCGCCGCCGAGACCGAACTCGTCGCCGTGCTCGACGGCGACGGCTCGATGGACCCCGGTGAGCTCCCCGCCCTCGTCGGCGCGGTGCTCGCCGGCGCCGACCTCGCCGTCGGACGCCGCAGACCCGTGCGCGGCGGCAGCTGGCCGTGGC
Organism: Nocardia sp. NPDC050697; assembly: GCF_040654395.1. Taxonomy (NCBI): domain Bacteria; kingdom Bacillati; phylum Actinomycetota; class Actinomycetes; order Mycobacteriales; family Nocardiaceae; genus Nocardia; species Nocardia sp. NPDC050697. Next base: position 1,274,493 of record NZ_JBFAHY010000001.1, on the reverse strand, counting down.
ACGCCCGGCTCGGCAACCGGCTGATCGCCGCCCGGCTGCGCCGCCGCTACGGCCTTCCGGTGCACGACATCGGCGCCGTCCGGGTGGCCCGCCGCGACGCGCTGCTCGCGCTCGGCCCGCTGCACCCGCGCTTCGGCTACCCGCTCGAGCTGCTGGTCCGCGCGGCGGAGGCGGGCTGGCGGATCGACGAGCGGGACGTCAGCTACCGGCCGCGCGCGGGCGGCACCTCGAAGGTCTCGGGCTCCGTGCGCGGCTCCCTGCGCGCCACCCGCGACTTCTGGGCGGTGCTGACATGAGCTGTCCGGCAACGCTGCTCGTCATCGCCAAGGCCCCGGTGGCCGGGCTCGCCAAGACCAGGCTCAGCCCGCCGCTCACCCCGCGCGAGGCCGCCGACCTGGCCGCCGCCGCGCTGCTCGACACCCTCGACGCGGTGCTCGCCGCCGATGTCGCGCACCGCGTCGTCGCCTGCACCGGCGATCTCGCCGCCGCCGAACGCGGCCCCGAGGTGCGCGCGCTGCTGGCCCGCTTCGAGGTGGTGCCGCAGCGCGGCGGCACCTTCGGCGAGCGGCTGGCCTGCGCGCACGCCGACGCCGCGCGCGGCGGGCTCCCGGTCCTGCAGATCGGCATGGACACCCCGCAGCTCACCCCCGGCGAGCTCACCGCCGCCGCCGCCGAGCTCGCGGGCACCGGCGACGCGGTGCTCGGCCCCGCCACCGACGGCGGCTGGTGGGCGCTCGGCCTGCCCACCCCGCAACCGGCCCGCGCCCTCACCACGGTCCCGATGTCCACCGCCCGCACCGGCGAACTGACCCGGGACGCCATGCAGGGCTGCGGATTACGCGTGCGCACGCTGCCCACGCACTCCGACGTCGACCTCTTCGACGACGCCCTGCGTGTCGCCGCGCAGGCGGGCGGCCGCTTCGCCGGCACCGTGCACCGGCTCACCCCGGCGGTCCGATGACCGAGACCTTCGACCGGGCACTGGCGGGCGACGCCTGCTGGCTCCGCGCCGCCGACGGCACCAGGCACCCCGTCCCGGCCCAGCGCTGGCTCGGCGCCGCCGAGGCCGCCGACGCCGCCTTCACCGCGCGCTGCGACGGGCCCACCATCGACCTCGGCTGCGGGCCGGGGCGGCTGGTCGCCGCGCTGCTGCGCCGCGGGATCGTCGCGCTCGGCGTCGACATCTCCCCGCTCGCCGTCGCGCTGACCAGGGCCCGCGGCGCCCCCGCGCTGCGCCGCGACGTGCTCGGCCCGCTCCCCGGCGCGGGCCGCTGGGCCTACGCCCTGCTCGCCGACGGCAATATCGGCATCGGCGCCGACCCGCACCGGCTGCTCACCCGCACCCGCGCGCTGCTCGGCGCGGGCGGGACGGCGGTCGTCGAGTTCGACCCGCCCGGCACCGGCATCGTGCGCCGCATGCAGCGGGTGGAGACCGACGAAGTCGCCGGGCCGTGGTTCCCGTGGAGCCGGGTCGGGATCGAGCACGCCGGGCGGCTGGCCGCCGCGACCGGGTTCCGGGTGCGCGCCACGGCCGAGGTGCACGGGCGGCACATCGCCTGGCTCGGCCGCGCCCGGCCGGAGGTGCCGGCGTGAGCGGGGCCGGGCCGGAGCCGGAGGCCCCGAGTCCGGCGCGTGGCCCGGCGATCGCCGCCAGGGCTGGTATCCCGCTCGGTATCGCGATCCTGGTGTGCTTCGTGACCGGGCTGCTCAGCCACTGGATCCAGCACCCGCCCGGGTGGTTCTGGTGGCCCGCGCACCCGGTGTGGCTGTACCGGTTCACCCAGGGGCTGCACGTGATCACCGGGGTCGCGGCGATCCCGCTGCTGCTGGTCAAGCTGTGGGCGGTGTATCCGCGGCTGTTCCGGCGGCCGCGGTTCTCGCCGCTGGAGCTCGCCGAGCGCGGGTCGATCGCGCTGCTGGTGGGGTCGGTGATCTTCCAGCTGACGACCGGGCTCGTGAACATCGCCCAGTACTACCCGTGGACGTTCTTCTTCCCGGTCGCGCACCACGCCATGGCCTATGTCGCGGTGGGTGCGCTCGCGGTGCACCTGGCGGTCAAGCTGCCGGTGATCAGGGACGCGCTGGCCCGCCCGGTCGAGTCGCCGCCCAGCGCCGGGGTGTCGCGCCGCGCGGTGCTGAGCGCCGGTGGGGTGGCGGCGGCGGTGGCCGGGCTCGCGGTGGCCGGGCAGTCGGTGCCGTTCCTGCGGTGGGTGGCCGTGCTCGCCCCGCGCAGCGGTGCGGGGCCGCAGGGGGTGCCGATCAATCGCACCGCGCTGGCGGCCGGGGTCACCGACCGGGCGCGCGATCCCGGCTATCGGCTGATCGTCGCCTCCGGCCCGCGGCAGCGCGCGTTCACCCGCGCCGAGCTGGCCGCGCTGCCGCAGACCACCGCGCGGCTGCCGATCGCCTGCGTCGAGGGCTGGTCGGCTTCGGCCGAGTGGTCCGGCGTGCGGCTGCGCGAGCTGCTCGCCGTCGTCGACTACCGGGGTGGCGCGGTGCGCGTCGAGTCGCTGGAGGAGGCCGGGATCTACCGCAGCTCGGTGCTGCCCGCCGAGCACGTCGTCGCCGCCGAGACCCTCATCGCGCTCACCATCGACGGCGAGACGCTGGATATCGACCACGGCTACCCCTGCCGGCTCATCGCCCCCAGCAGGCCCGGCGTGTTGCAGACCAAGTGGCTGGCCCGGATCGAGGTGTCCGCGTGATCACCGCGGTGCGCGTCGCGCTCCTCGTCGCCGGAGTCTGGCTGGGCTGGTACGGCATCGCCGCCCTGCTCGGCCTGAGCCGTCCCGAGCTGATCTCGGTCACGCTCTGGTTCGCCGCCGGAATCCTGTTGCACGACGCTGTTTTCGCGCCCCTCTGCGCCGCCGCCGGGGTCGGTGCGCGGCAGGTGCTGCCCGAGGCGTGGTGGGCGCCGGTCGCCTGCGGTGCGGTCTGTACCGTCACGCTGGTTCTGGTGGCGCTGCCGGTACTTCGGCGTGGGGGTGCCGTGCCGGACAACCCGTCGTCGCTCGACCGTGACTATCCGCTCGGGCTCGGTATCGCGCTGGCGGTGGTCTGGGCGCTGGTGCTGGCGGTCCTGCTCGCAAAGCGGCACAGGGAGACCAGTCGCTCCCCGCGGGATCGACGTCGATAGTCCGGGCCGCGCGTCAGCGCCGCACGGCCTCTCCCACCCACCGCGCCGCGCGCTCGACCGCTGCCCGCGACTCGTCGGTGTGGTCGAGGATGTCGAAGCTGTGCTGCCCGTTCGGCACCTCGATCACCTCGACACCGATCTCGTGCCGCGCGGCGGCCTCGGTGAAGGCGGCGACCCCGGCCGCGACCTCCGGCGCCTCGCGCCCGGCCCGGGTGAGCAGCACCGGCAACGCACCGGCGCCCGCGAGCGCGTCGACGGGCGCGAAGCGGGGGTCGACACCCCAGCCCTCGGGCGCGATGACCAGCGGGTAGGTGAGGGCGAGGCAGCGCAGCCACGGCGGCGGCTCGCGCAGCCAGTCGGCGGCGAGCAGCCCGCCGCCGGAGAAGAACCAGAGCGCGACCCGCTCCGGGTCGGCCTCGGGCAGTGCCCTGGCCCGCTCGACGGCAGCGGCGACGTCCGCGGCGGCGTCGGCGTAGGCGGCCGGGCTGTGCAGGCGGTGGTCGACGGTGACCGCGACCAGCCCCTGCCCGGCCAGCAGCGCGCCGTACCCGGTGAACATGGGCCAGTCGCGCGGGGTGACCGGGAGGTCCGGCGGTACCGGCCCGCCGTGCACCAGCACGACCACCGGGTGCGGGCCCGAGCCGGGGGAGTAGATGTCGATCGTGCCCTCCCGGCGCCTCGGATGCTCGGGCAGGGTCAGCACGAAGGGCTGGAGATACGGTGGAACCGCCACGGGCCCAGGGTATCCGACCTGGATTCGCAGTACGGGATGTCCCGTTTCGTGCCGCCTCACCAGCTGTGCCCGGCTGCGGCCGGAGCGGGGGATCAGAAGCGGGTTCGGCGGAGCCACCGTTCGAGGAGCGCGGCCTCGCCGTACACCTCCGGCGCGCTGGGCGGTATGCGGCCGAGCATGGCGAGCAACAGCTGGGCGGCCGGCGCACGCACCGCCACGGTCGCTCTGATGTGCGTGTGCTCCCAGGTGATGGAGCTGCCGACCGGGCGGATCGCCCACTCGCCGCGTTCGTGGTCCGTCGCGTGCAGGTGCAGGGAGGCGCCGTCGGGAAGTACTGCCTCGCCGCGGTTTCCGAGCCCGGCGGCGAGCAGCTCCAGCCACTCCTCGATGGCGTCGGCGGCCAGCTCGGGCTCGATCTCGGCCGGCCGGTGCACCGCGAGCAGCGCATCGGCGCCGTGCACGGTGGCTTCGTGCGCGAGCCGGCGGAGCCACCAGCGCGCCGGGCGCGGTGCCCCCAGCGTGATCCACACCTCGGTCTCCGCACCGGCCGCGTCAATGGCGTCGAGCACGCGGGCGGGCCCGGCCTCGAGCCAGCCGGCCGCCGCGCCGGGCGCGGGCCGTGCCCCGTCCGGCACGGCGCGGATATCGAGCTCGGTGGCCGATCGGGCGGCGATCATCGCCGCCGCCCACCGCTGCGCGCGCCCCACGTGCGTCACGAGATCGCTCAGCGTCCAGCCGGGACAGGTCGGAATCGGGGTCGCGGGGTCGGTCTCCCGCACGAGCTCGGCCAGGGCATGGGTCCGGTCGACCAGCGCTGCGCGGAGGAACTCGGCAGCGATGGTCATCGATGCAGCCTAACGGCCTCGTGCCCGAATAGAGCGCGAACACGGTTCGTGCGACCCGCAGCGCGGGGCCGCGCTTCCGGCAGTGGCGCCGTGCGGCAGGTCATGCGCGGGGAAGGGCAGGGTGTTCGCGGTTCCGTGCAGGATGTCGAACTCGCCGGTCCGGCGTCGCGGGGCTGCCCCCGACCGCGGTCTACTCCGGGTCAACGAACCCGCACCCACCTGGCTGACCGACCGCGTACTCCACACACAGCGCGACCGGCGCCTGCTCGGGCGCGGCGTGCGTCCCCGCGGGCGACACCACCATCCGAGGGCACCCGGGCACCCTGGGCGAGAATCGGAGCATGAGCCTGCTCTGGGACCAGCACGCGTGTCTTCCCCTGCACTGCGCCGCGTCGGTGGAGCCCGTCACCCGCTTCGCCCACCCCGGCTCCACGTTCGTCTCGATCAACGCCGGCTACTCCCCGCACACCTTCGCCGACACCACCCGCCTGCTGCACCACTACCGCGGCGCCATCACCGCGCACCCGCGGCTGACCCTCGCCGAGACGGCCCGGCAGCTCCCCGGCACCCCGCCGGGCACGGTCACCATCGCCTTCGACCTCGAGGACGCCGCACCCCTCGACGCCGACCTCGACAACCTGCCCCGCCTCGCCACCCTCGGCGTCCGCGCCCTGGCCCCCACCTACAACCACGCCAATCTCGCGGGCGGCGGCTGCCTGGACACCGACAACCCTGGCCTCACCCGCTGGGGACGCGACCTGATCGCCCGGATGAACGCGACGGGCGTCGTCCCGGACGGCTCGCACGGCAGCGCCCGAACCGGACTCGACATGTGCGAGATCTCCACCCGCCCGGTCGTCTACAGCCACTCGTGTCTGCGCTCGGTCTGGGAGCACCCCCGCAATATCACCGACGACCAGGCGCGGGCCTGCGCGGAGACCGGCGGAGTCGTCGGCATCACCGGTGTCGGCATCTTCCTCGGCCCCAACACCCCCACCCTCGAGGCCATGACCCGCCACCTCGAGTACGCCGTGGAGCTCATCGGCATCGACCACGTCGGGGTCAGCACCGACCACTCCTTCGACGCCGCGGACTTCCTCACCGAGATCGCCCGCAATCCGCACCTGTTCGACGAGTCCTACACCCGCTGGGGGCCACTGACCTGGATGCCGCCGGAGACCTTCCTGACCCTCGGCGACCACCTCGCCCGGCGCGGGTGGGCAGCCGCCGACATCGAGGCCGTGCTCAGCGCCAACTTCCTGCGCGTCGCCCGGGCGACGTGGTGACGGCCGGGTGTCGGTGAGCCGCCCCGGCCCGGCATCACCCCGTCCCGGCGAGCTCGTCGGCGGAGGTGGCGGCGAAGTCGATCCGGCGCCGGGCATTGGACAGCGTGGTCACCACCGCGGTCCCGACCGGGCCGGTGCGGTCGTAGAGCGTGGCCGTGCCGATCGACACCCCCGCCGAGGCGATCGTGCTCTCCGCGCGCAGCCCCTGCTCGTGGCCGATCGGCAGCCGCGCGAGGGTCAGCGTCACATCGGCATTGATGTAGCCCGCGCCCGCCGAACCCCAGTGGCAGACGTGGTTGGTGGAGTCGCCCAGGATCGCCGCGCGCTGGAAGGGCGTGATCGCCTCACCGGCCACCAGCGGCGGCAAGCTCTGCCAGGCGACTTTCCGCTCGGCGTTCTGGTGCGCGGCGAAATCGGAGCTCCACTCGCCGTCACCGCTCTTGAACAGCGGCGGCGATCCGTCCGGGGACATGCTGCCCGGCGGCGGCACGGGCAGCTCCGCGTCGGGGCTCCAGACCGTGCCCGGCGGTTCGGCACCGGGGGTGAGGAAGACCGCCGACGCCCGCACCCGGGGTGCGCCCTCCTGCAGCAGCTCGGCGTCGGCGACCGCGATCCGCGACCCCCGCCGGACCACGGTGCTGCGCAACTCGAACTCCGCGGCCGCGACCGGCTGATACAGATCGACGGTCAGCCGCGCCGGGACGAACCCCGCCGGGCAGTGAGGTTCGAGTTCGCGGGCCAGCAGCCCGCAGAGCCCGGTCCCGCTCAGCTTGCCCGGCGCCCATGGACTGATCGCCAGCGGTCGCGGCACCAGCCGCCCATCCTGCCACGCGAAGAAACTCAGCACTCGATCGCTCCCCTCGATGCGGAGTAGAACACGTTACAGCGTTCGCTCGCCCGCCGCGCGCCGATCCTCGGGCGCCCACGACGCGAGAATCCGCAATCGCTCCGCCGACGGCGACCCCGGCTCGGCGCTGTAGATCAGCATGGTGAGCCCGGGCTCCGCGGTGATCGCCAGCTCCTCGTAGGCGAGCACCAGCTCGCCGACCTCGGGGTGCTGGAACCGCTTGGTCCCGGTCCCGTGCGTGCGCACATCGTGCGCACCCCACAGCCGCCGGAATGTCTCGCTCCGCGTGGACAACTCGCCCACCAGCCCCTGCAACCCCGGATCGTGCGGATCCCGCCCCGCCTCGGCCCGCAGCTGCGCGACGCACATCCCCGCGAACAGCTCCCAGTCCGGGTAGAACTCGCGGGACACCGGGTCCAGGAACTGGAAGCGGAGCAGGTTCGGCGTCCGCCCGCCCGCGCCGAAGAGCGGCGAGTAGAAGGCGCGGCCCAGGTGGTTGGCGGCCAGCAGGTCGCCCTGCGGATTGCGGACGAAGGCGACCGCGTCGCGCACGCTGTCCAGCACCCACTGCAGGCTCGGCCGCGCCGCCGCCGCCCTGGTCGCCCGGCGGCGGGCCCGGCCGGAGGTGGGGATGCCGTCGGCGGCGCGGGCCAGGTCGAGCAGGTGCGCGCGCTCGGTCTCGTCGAGCTGCAGGGCGGTGGAGATGGCGTCGAGCACCGGGGCCGAGGCGCCGGAGATGGCGCCGCGTTCGAGCTTCGCGTAGTACTCCACGCTGACACCGGCCAGATCGGCCACTTCGGAGCGGCGCAACCCCGCGACCCGGCGATTGCCGCCCGCCGGAATTCCGGCCCGCTCCGGGGTGAGCTTGGCCCGGCGGGTCATCAGGAACTCGCGCACCTCGGCTCGATTGCTCATCGTCCCAGCGTAGGCGTGGTTCGCGGCGGCTGGGGTGCCCTGCCGGTACACCTCACGACAGGGACTCCCACCGCGGTGCGAACCGGGGTTGACTCGATTCCGCGCGGGGGGAACGACACAGAAGGAGTACCTGACCATGCGTGGAGTCGTCATGCACGCCCCCGGCGATGTCCGGGTCGAGGAGCGGGCGGACCCGCGGATCACCGAGCCCACCGACGCCCTCATCCGGATCGCCGCCACCTGCATCTGCGGCTCCGATCTGTGGCCGTACCGCGGGATCGAGGAGGTGCGGAGGCCGAGCCCGATGGGGCACGAGTACGTGGGCGTGGTCGAGGAGATCGGCGCCGATGTGCAGACGCTGGAGGTCGGCGATTTCGTGGTCGGCTCGTTCTTCGCCTCCGACAACACCTGCGAGATCTGCGCGGCCGGGTACCAGAGCCGGTGCGTGCACGCGGTGCCGATGGGCGCCATCGGCACCCAGGCCGAGCGGGCCCGCGTCCCGCTCGCCGACGGCACCCTGGTCGTCGTCCCGGGGCGGCCGAGCGCCGAGCAGCTGCCGCACCTGCTGGCCGCCTCCGATGTGCTGGGCACCGGTTGGTTCGCGGCGGTGGCCGCGGAAGCGGGGCCGGGGAAGACGGTGGTGGTGGTCGGGGACGGGGCGGTCGGGTTGCTGGCGGTGCTGGCGGCGGCGCGGCTCGGCGCCGAGCGGGTGATCGCGGTGAGCAGGCACGCGGACCGGCAGGCGCTGGCCCGCAAGTTCGGCGCCACCGACATCGTCGAGGAGCGCGGGGAGGCCGGGGTGGCGCGGATCGAGGAGCTCACCGGTGGGCTCGGCGCGCACTCGGTGATCGAGGCGGTGGGGACGCAGGAGTCCATGGAGCAGGCGATTCGCTCCACCCGGCCCGGTGGGCACGTCGGGTACGTCGGGGTGTCGCACGACGTGTCGCTGGACGGGATGGAGCTGTTCTTCTCCGGGGTGCACCTGCACGGCGGGCCCGCGCCGGTGCGCCGCTTCCTGCCCGAGCTGATCGAGCTCATCCTGAACGGGGAGATCCACCCCGGCGACGTCTTCGACCTCACCCTTCCCCTGGCCGATGCGGCCGACGGCTACCGCGCCATGGACGAGCGGCGCGCCACCAAGGTCCTGCTCACCGTGTGATCACGGACGCCGGGCGACGACGGCGAAGTTGCACGGCGGTTCCCCTCAATCTGTCGGCAGCGCCACCACACCGGGCCCGGTGAGCTCGGCGCGGTACGCGGCCCGCCCCGCCATCGCCATGACGAGCGCGAGCGTCGGCCCGGTGACCAGCGGACCCGCACCCGTCGCGAACGGCCCATCGCTCGCCTCCAGCCGCAACCCGGCCACGGCATCCTTGCTGTTCACCGCGAAATTGCGGGAGGCGAAGAAGCGCGCGACCTCGGTGCACGCCTCGAGACCGGGGCGAGCGGGCAGCCCGAGCGGTTGCCGGATGTCCTGGGCGTGCACGACGACCTCGCCCAACCAGGCGGGGGTATGGCCGCTGGCCGCGGTGGTGCTGTCCAGCACCGCCCGGAACCGGGCCAGGGTCTCGGCGGGATCGGCGCCCCGATGCCGGGCGAGGAGCCGCGCATTGTGCACGGCGGCGTCGAAGCGGGCGCCGGCCATACTGCGGATCCAGCGCACCGGCCCGGTGCTCGCGGCGGCGGTGAGGTGCGCGACCACGTCCTCGACCGTCCACTCCGAGCACAGCGATCGGGCCGCCCACTGCTCGGCGCTCAGCTCGGCGAGGTCGTCGGCGAGCGCGCGGCGCTCGGCGTGGATCATGGCCCAGAGAACGGGGCCGGTCGCGGTAGCGGGCACGGTGCACTCCTGTCGTCGGGATCTCCGGAGCTGAGACGGCGCCCGTCGCGGGAATTCATCGCCGCGTGACCCCGATATCCCGATGCCATGAGCTTCACGGACGCCGAACACGCCTACCTCCGCTCCCAGCCGCTCGCCCGCCTCGCCACCCGCGCCACCGCCGGGCAGCCCGACGTCGTCCCGGTCGCCTCCGAATTCGACGGCACCGCCTTCTGGGTCGGCGGCGGCGCGACCTTCCCCGCTACCCGGAAAGCGCGCAATGTCGCCGCGGGCAATGCCGAGGTGGCCCTGGTCGTCGACGATCTGGTCTCGCTCGACCCATTCATCGCCCGGGGCGTGCGCGTCTACGGCCGCGCCGAGCCGCCGGTCGAGCGCACGGGGATGGTGGGGCCGGGCCACTACCTGCGCATCGCGCCCGTCGAGTCCTGGAGCTGGAATCTCGGCGGTGCGCCGGTGGGGGAGCGGTGGTACGACACCCGCTACGCCCGGCACCAGTAGTCTCACCGCGTGGAAGTCGAGATCTACACCGACGGCGCCTGCGCCCCGAACCCGGGCCCGGGCGGCTGGGGCGCGATCCTGCGCTACGGCGCGCACGAGCGCGAGCTGTACGGCAGCGATCCCGGCCCCACCACCAACAACCGGATGGAGCTCATGGCCCCGATCCGGGCGCTGGAGGCGCTGACCAGGCGCTCGACCGTCCGCGTGTACACCGACAGCACCTACGTCCGCAACGGCATCCTGTCCTGGATCCCGAAGTGGGAGGCGAACGGCTGGCTGACGCAGAAGCGGGAGCCGGTCAAGAACGCCGACCTGTGGCAGCGGCTCGCCGCGGCCTGCGCCGGGCACGATGTCGCGTGGGAGTGGGTGAAGGGCCACGCCGGGCACCCGGAGAACGAGCGCGCCGACAGGCTCGCGGTGCGCGGCGCCAGGGAGGCGGCTGGCGCAGTTCGCGCTTGAGCAGCTTCCCGCTCCGGTTGCGCGGCAGCGATGCGGCGAACCGGATCCGCTTCGGCACCACCCGCCGCACCGCGGGCAGCCGGTCGCGCACCGTCTCGACGGCCGGGGCGAGTTCCGGATCCGCCAGCACGGCGCGCGACCCGGACTGCGCGATCAGGGCGGCCAGCTCGTCGCCGGTCAGCGCGAAGTTCACCGGGACGTGCACCAGCCCGGCCCTGGCGCAGGCCAGGAAGCCGATCGCGTAGGCGTCGGAGTTCGTCCCACCGACGGCGACCCGATCACCCTGGGGAACGGCGACCCGGCTTTCCGGTCCGCGGGGGCCGCACGCACGGCGGAGACACGGCTCCTGGCCGCACCGTAACCGATCCGCGCTCTTCCGGGCGGAACGCCGGCGCCCATCTCGAGGGACAATACGGACGTGAGTGTCATGATCAGCCCGCAACTCGACCCGTAGCGGCATGTCGGACGACGAAGCGCCGGGCACCGGCGGTAAGCGCAGCATGCGCGATCAGCTGCGCCGCAAGCTCGACGGCATCAAACCGGCCCGCGACGACGACGGCTCGGCGAACGTCGTCCGGCTCCCGCGCCGCCCCCGGCGCGTGCCCGACGAGCCCGGCGGCCAGCACCCCAAACCGTGGCGCCCGGAGAACAGCCGCCCCGGCGACCCGCCCCCGACCCGCCCCGTCACCCGCACGGAGCTGCAGGCCGAGACCGGCGCCTGGCCGCCGACCCCACCCGCCCCGGAGCCGGCCGAGGGCGAGCGCGACGCGCAGATCGTCGAGTTCGGCGCCCGCCCGCGCCGGCGCCCGAACGCGCCGCGCATGGCCCGGCCGCGCCGCATCGAGAAGCGGGACGGTGATCCGCCCCCGGCGGAGTGAGCCGGGCGACCGGAAGCGGGCTCCCACCGGGGCATCCATCGCTGCTATGGTCGGAAACCGAACGACACGGGGTGCTCCGCGCGAGCGGGGCTGAGATGAGACCCGAGAACCTGTTCAGGTAATGCTGACGAAGGGATGTCCTGGTTTGCGCGCGCAACCCGCCGAATCCGCACGCTTCACCGACCACCTGTGGGATCGGACGAAAGAGCTGCGCACCGCCATCGACGACCTCGAGTTCCTGCGCCGGCTCGGCGACGGCACGCTGCCGCTCGAGGTCTTCCGCACCTACGTGGAGCAGGATTCGCTCTACCTCGCGGGCTACGCGAAGACGCTGAGCCTGCTGGCGGCGAAGTCACCCGACCCGGAGACCGCGCGGTTCTGGGCGCAGTCCGCCGGGACGGCGGTGGCGGTCGAGACCGCGCTGCACCAGGATCTGCTCGCCGGTGGGCGGATTCCGGAGCGGTCGGCCGAGCCGGAGCACTCGACGGCCTGCCTGGCCTACCTCTCCTACCTGATCGCCACCGCCGCCACCGAGTCCTACGCGGTCGGCGCGGCGGCGGCGCTGCCGTGCTTCTGGATCTACGCCGAGGTGGGCCGCGGGCTGGCCGCGACGGCCGCCGAGGTGCTCGCCGCCGACCCCGAACACCCCTACGCGCAGTGGGTCTCCGCCTACGGCGCACCGGAGTTCCAGGAATCCGCCGCCGCGGCCCGCGCGCTGGTGGACGCGGCGGCCGCCACCGCGGGCCCCGCCGACCTGGCCGCCATGGAGACGGCCTTCGTCATCGCCACCCGCTACGAACTGATGTTCTGGGACACCGCCCTGCACCCGCAGCCCTGGCCCGCCGGATGAGCGGCCGCCTGCGCCGCGCCCTGGCCCGCGCGATCGCCGCGGTGGCGGTGCTCTCCGCGCTCACCGCCTGCTCGAGCGGCAACCAGGGCGAGACCATCCGCTTCGCGCTGGACTGGACGCCGAACACCAACCACACCGGGCTCTTCGTCGCGCTGCAGCGCGGCTGGTTCGCCGACGCCGGCCTCGACGTCGAGGTGCTGCCCTACAGCAACACCGCCGTCGGCACCGTGGTCGACGCCGGGAACGCCGAGTTCGGCATCAGCACCCAGTGGCAGTCGACCTTCGCGCGGGCCGCCGGCGCGCACACCCTCTCCGTCCTGGCGCCGCTGCGGCACTGGGCGACCGGGATCGGGGTGCGGGCCGACCGCGCCGACATCACCCGCCCGCGCGACCTCGACGGCAAGACCTACGCCGGTTTCGGCGAGCCCGGCGAGGTGGAGGCGTTACAGCAGGTGATCCGCAACGACGGCGGCACCGGCGATTTCACCGCCGTCACGCTCGGCACCTCGGCGTACGAGGCGGTCTACTCCGGGCAGGCCGACTTCACCGTCTCCTACCTCGGCTGGGAGGGAATCGAGGCCGAGCACCGCGGCACCCCGATGCGCTACCTCCGGTACACCGACTACGGCTTCCCCGACGCCTACGCCATCGTGATCGACGGCAACGAGGACTGGCTGGCCGCGAACCCGGAGCGCGCCGCGAAGTTCGTCCAGGTCCTGCAGCGCGGATACCAGCTCGCCGCCGACGACCCCGACGCCGCCGCGCGCGATCTCATCGCCGCCAACCCCGGCGCCTTCACCGACGAGGGCCTGGTCGTCGAGAGCCAGCGCATGCTGGCGAACCAGTACATGAAGGCCGCCGACGGCCGGGTCGGCGCGCAGGCGCTCGACCAGTGGGCCGCGAGCTCCGGCTTCCTCTACCGCAAGGGGCTGCTCGCCGGCCCCGACGGCGGGCCGCTGACCGAGGAGCCCGACTGGTCGCGGTACTTCACCGATGACTACCTCACCCCCGCGTGACCGCGCGCGCGGGGCGGGGCCGCGGCGGCTGCTGCCCGCGGTCGTCACGGTCGCGCTGCTGATCGCGCTCTGGCAGGCGTACGTCGAGGTCAGCGGGGTCCGGCCGCAGCTGCTGCCGTCCCCGCTGCGGGTCGGGCAGCAGGGCTGGGCGCACCGCGGCGAGATCGCCGCCAACGCGGCCGCCACCCTGCAGGTGACGCTGGCGGGGTTCGCGGTCTCGCTGACCCTGGCCTGGGCACTGGCGGTGCTGGTCGACTTCTCGCCGTGGCTGCGCCGGGCCTTCGTCCCGCTCTTCGTCGCCTCGCAGACGCTGCCGATCATCGCGATCGCGCCGCTCATGGTGATCTGGTTCGGTTTCGGGCTGCTGCCCAAGGTGCTGGTGGTCGCGCTGGTCACCTTCTTCCCGATGGCGATCGGGCTGATCGAGGGGTTCGCGGCGGCCGACCGGGACGCCGGTGCGCTGCTGCGCAGCATGGGCGCCTCCCGTCGCCAGGTCTTCCGCTACGTCCGGCTGCCGTCGGCGCTGCCGCGCTTCTTCACCGCGTTGCGGATCGGGATCACCTACGCCGTGGTCGGCGCGGTCTTCGCGGAGTACGTCGGCGCGACCGAGGGGCTCGGCATCTACATGAGCCTGCAGAAGAATTCGTTCCGCACCGACCTGGTGCTGGCCGCGGTGCTGGTCACCGCCGTGCTCAGCATCGCGCTCTACCTGCTGACCTTCGCGATCCAGCGGGTCGTCGCCCCGTGGGCGAGCGACCATGGCTGAGCCCAGCGGCGTGCTCGTCGTCGACTCGCTCACCAAGTCCTTCCCGCTGCCCGGCGGCCGCCCGCCCCGGGACGTGCTGGCGGGGGTGTCGTTCACCGCGCGGCACGGCGAGTTCGTCTCCGTCATCGGCCCGAGCGGCTGCGGCAAGAGCACCGTCTTCAGCCTGCTCGCCGGGTTGGACACCCCGGACTCCGGCAGTGTGCACTTCGGCAGGGACGACGGCGAACCCGCCGACGCGCACTGCGCCTACATGCCGCAGCGGGACCTGCTGTTCCCGTGGCGCACCGTGCTCGACAACACCACCCTCGGGCTGCTGGTGCGCGGCGTGCCGAGGGCGGAGGCCAGGCGCCGGGCCCGCGCGCTGTTCGGGGTCTTCGGGCTCACCGGCTTCGAGGACGCGCGGCCCGCGCAGCTCTCCGGCGGCATGCGGCAGCGCGCGGCCCTGCTGCGGACGGTGGTCCAGGAGCGCGACCTGCTGCTGCTGGATGAGCCCTTCGGCGCGCTCGACTCGCTGACCCGCACCGACATGCAGTCCTGGCTGCAGGAGGTGTGGCAGCGGTACCGGTGGACGGTGCTGATGATCACCCACGACATCCGGGAGGCGGTCTACCTCTCGGATCGGGTCGTCGTGCTCTCGCCGCGCCCGGCCACCGTGCTGCGCGAGGTCCGCGTCGAGCTGCCGCGCCCGCGGGAGCTGTCGATCCTCGCGGCCCCCGAGTTCGCCGCGCTGGAGCGCGAACTTCTCGGGCTCCTGCACGGGCCCTAGCCTGCGGCGGAACACCGGGACCCGGGTGATCGGAGGTGCCACCCGGGTGGACATGCCCTCGATTCGGGTGGGTCGTTCCGCCCGGAGCGGGTACTTTCGGGCTATGACGGAACCGTCGTACAACTACGGTCGGCAGGACCCGCAGCGTCGCGAGTACCCGCGCACCCAGGCCTACCCGCAGCAGCAGCAGCCGGGGTATGCCGGGCAGCCCGGGTACGAGTACCAGGCGGACGAGTACCGCGAAGCCGAGCCGCCCCGGCCGCAGCGGCGCGAGCCGAAGATCAACCTCGGCCGGCTGTGGGCCGGCGCCGTCGGCACGGCGGCGGTGGTCGCGCTGGTGATCGTGGTGCTGATCATGCTGATCCGCGGCATCCTGAAGATCGCGGTGCTCTCGCCCGAGGGCGCGGGCGCCTACGGGACGGTCTCCACCACCTCGTACGCGGTCGCGGGCGCCGCCGCCGCGATCGCCGCGGCGGGGCTGCTGAACCTGCTGCTCGCGCTCATGCCCAGCCCGATGCAGTTCTTCTACTGGATCACCGGGCTGCTCACCGCGCTCGCGACGCTGGTGCCGTTCACCCTGGTCGCCGGGGTCGACGCCAAGATCGCGACGGCCGCGATCAACCTGATCGCCGGGCTCTGCATCATGTCGCTGCTCGGCGGGGTCGGCGCGAGCGCCGTCAACCGGCGGCCCCAGCAGCAGCAGTACTGAGGCCGCCGGGCGGTCACCGGCCGCCCGCCTCCTCGCGGGCTATCCGGTCCTCGTGGATGCGGATCAGCTCGCGGAAGCCGATCCGCCCGTAGTCGGGTCTGGGCTGCACGCCCCACTCGTCGCGGGCGGTCTGCTGCCCCGCGCCCTCGGGCTGCCCGCCGAGCGGCGGCGCATTGAAGGGCACGGGGTGCTCGCACTCCAGGGTGTCGTCGCTGTAGCGGACCTTCATGAGCTCGCTGCAGATCTCGGTGAGCGAGAGCGTCGGCCAGCCGTACCACACGGCCAGCGCAGGCACCGTGAAGGCGCCCTCGATGACCAGGGCGAAGAGGCAGACGAAGATGCCGCGGCGCAGCCACTTGTGCATGCCGGCGAAGGCGGGGGTGGTGCCGGGGGGAAGTTCGGTGGTCGTCATGGGAGGCTCCAGGCTCAGTCGGCGAAGATCTCGCGGTTCACCGTGTGCAGGTACGGGATCGCGAGGAACGGCGTGATGTAGAAGATGTCGTAGAGCCACCAGCCGAGGACCGGGAGCACGGTGCCGTCGAAGCGGATATCCGCGTAGACGGTCATATTGACCACGTAGCCGACCCAGATCACCACGCCGAACCAGCACGTCACAATGAGCCACTGGTGGCCCCAGCGCTTCATCTGCAGGAACGCGATGGCCGCCGCGACCCGCATGGGGAAGACCACCAGGATGAGCGCGACCTCCCAGCCCTTCTCGCCCGGCGCGCCCGCGCCGCCGATGAAGAGCTCGTTGTAGTGCCAGAAGTAGCCGTTGTCGACGAAGTTGCCCCAGGCGGTGAAGAACACCCGGGTGACCAGGGTGTGGCTGGCGAGCATGTCGAGCACCCAGCCGATGCTGTTCAGGAAGGCGTCCAGGATGACGAGGTAGCCGATGAGGGTGACGATGATCGGCCGCACCGAGAGCCCGTCGCGCTGGGCCTTCCGCTGTAACCAGACCCCGCGCAGGAAGATCGGCAGCCCGGCGAAGCCGAAGATGAAGGTGCCCATGAGCGCGGTGCCCGCGGTGAGCCAGCCGTCGGCGCGGCGCTGGGCCTGCCTGCTCTGCTCGTGGTGCTCGTCGTAGGCCGAGCCCGCGGGGGCGGGGGCGCGGCGGAAGGTGGGGAGGTTCATGGCTACCAATCCCTGGTCGCGCACATGCTGAGCTGGATGAGGAACATGGCGAGCAGAAAGCCGTAGATGGTGAGCTGGAAGACGATGAGCGCGCGCTTTCGTCTGCGGTCCTGGTCGTTCACGGAGCCGTCCTCTCGGTAGCGGGATGGGGAAGCAGGGCGGCGGCCGCGATCTCGCGCAGGCCGTCGGAGAGCGCGCCGTCACCGGAGAGCGGCGCGAGCACCGCCGCCTGCACCGCGGCGAGTTCGCCGGCGCCGGCGGCGATCATGCGGGCGGCGGTGACCAGCACCCGGGTGGACGGCGGTTCGAAGTGGAAGGCCTCGTCGGCCTGGCGGATCATTCCCGCGCAGCCGACCAGCCGCCGCGCGACCGCGGTGTCGATCCCGGATTCGGCGGCGATGACGGCGATTTCGTGCTCGGGCGGCAGGTAGCCGAGCCCGAGGGTGACGAAGCGCTGCCGGAACGAGGGCTTGAGCTCCTTGAGCGAGCTGCGGTAGGCGGGGTTGTAGGAGCACACCAGCTGGAATTCCGGGGGCGCGGTGAGCTCCTCGCCGGAGCGGTCCAGGTAGAGGGTGCGGCGGTGGTCGGTGAGCGAGTGCAGCACCGCCAGCGAATCGTGGCGGGCCTCGACCACCTCGTCCAGGTAGCAGAGCGCGCCGGTGCGCACCGCGCGGGTGAGCGGGCCGTCCTGCCAGACCACGTCGCCCCCGGCCACCAGGAACCGGCCGACCAGGTCGGCGCTGGTCAGGTCGTCGTGGCAGCTGATGGTGAGCACCGGGCGGCCGAGCAGCGCGCCCATGTGCTCGACCAGGCGGGTCTTGCCGCAGCCGGTGGGGCCGGTGAGCATGACCGGAAGTCGTTGCCGGTGCGCCTGTTCGAACAGCCGCACCTCGTCGCCGGTGGCGTGGTAGAGATCTCGCACCGGGGTCCTCCTCGCTGTGGGGGTCAGGCGGCGACCAGGGCCCGGTGCACGGCACCGAGCACCCGGGGCAGCTGCTCGACCCGGTGGATGCGGCAGGACCGGCGCGGCCCGAACACCTCGGGCAGCGGGTCGACGCGGGCCGGGCCGACGCCGATGTAGTAGACGGTGATCCCGGCGTCGCCGGCCTCGGTGAGCGCGTGCGCCACATCGGCCCAGGCGTAGCGGCCCTCGTACCCCTCGTCCGACATGAGGCCGTCGCCGATCACCAGCAGCAGCCTGCGCTCGGCGGGGCGGTCGGCGAGCCGGTGTGTCAGGTGCCGCAGCGGCGCGCCGAGCCGGGTGTAGCCGCCCGCCATGAGCCCGAGCCCGCCCGGGTCGACGAAGCGGGGGTCGTCGAAGTCCTTGAGGCAGCGCACCTCGACCCGGTGCCTGGTGTTGCCGGTGAAGACGAAGAGGCCGTGCCGCTCCCGGGCCAGCGCCATGGCGCGGGAGAGCGCGTCGGCGCAGGCCAGCTCCAGCCGGAAGGTGCGGCCGCCGTGGCTGCCGAGCGAGGAGCTGCCGTCCAGCAGCACCGCGGTGGTCACATCGCGGGTCGCGGGCAGCAGGTCGCGGAAGACGCGGGGTTCGGGGACCGGGCCGCCGAGTGCGTCGAGGCGGTGTTCGACGTAGCGGTCCACGTCCAGGTCGGCGCCGTCGGCGAGCCCGCCGCGCAGGGCGCGGTGGGTGCGCTGCTCGAACCAGCGCCGCAGCTCCGCGCCGCCCGGCGGTGCCGGTGCGCCGCGGGTGGGGGTGGCGCGTTCGAGCACCGCGACGTGGTCGGGGAGGAAGCGCTCGGTCCACATGTTCCACTCCGGGTACGGGATGCCGGAGCGCCGGTCGGCGCGGATGTCGAGGTCCTCGTTGTCCGGGTGGCTCGGGGGCGGCAGATTGCTGGTGCGGGCGCCCCCGTCGCCACCGACCGGGACCGAGAGCACGCGCCTGGCATCGCTGCGCCTGCTGGTCCACGGCATGCGGCCGTAGGTGCGCTGAACGGCCGCCGCGAGGGCGCCGCGGCCGGGTGCGCTGAGCGGGAGGCTGCCGAGCAGCGGGTGGGTGGGGAGCGGGGCGCCGGAGCGGGCGAGGCGGTCGGCGCGCTCCAGCATGGCGGGGACGTCGAGGTCGCGGTCGAGGGGGAGATCGGGGAGCCGCAGCCGCAGCTCCGGGAGCAGGCCGGGGAGCCGGTCGGCGATCCAGGCCGCCGCGACGCCGCCCTCGACCAGGGTGAGCGCGCCGCGCTCACGGGGCGAGAGCTCGTGCAGCGCATAGCGGGCGAGTTCATCCTTGGACGGCGCGCACTGCAGGGCGACGCCGCAGGTCAGGGTGGTGCGGGTCCAGCCGGGGGCGGACGGGTAGGGCACCTGGACGACGGTGCCCGCCGCGTTCAGCCCGAACCCGCGGTGCGCGCCGGTGATCAGCCGGGCACCGGAGCGGCGGCGCGCGGCGAAGGCGACCGCGGTGAGCGCGCAGCCGCGCTCCAGCGCGCGGGGATTCACGGGACGGCCCCGTCCGGCGGGCGGCCGATCAGAAAGTGCCGATGTTCTTCATGACCCAGTACCAGAAGGCGATGATGCCGCAGACCAGCACCCAGGCCGCGATGATGCGCACGAGATCCAGCCACATGGGGATTGCTCCGTTCGAGAGTGGTCATCAGCGCTCCATGCTGTGCAGCGCGGTGGTCAGGTAGCTGTCGAGCATCCCGGCCCGCATGGCGCGGTTGTCCGGGGTGGTGGCGAGCAGCGCGTACAGCCCGAGCAGGAAGAACAGCGCCGCGTGGTACGGGTCGATGCCGTCGCGGGTCTCGCCGCGGTCGCGCGCGTTCTCGATCTCGGTGGCGACGGTGGCGATCATCGGGAAGTCCCTGGGATCGCCGTCGCCGCGGTTGGGCGAGAAGTGCACCGCGAGCAGCTCGCGGAACAGGGTGTTGCCGAGCCTGCGCTCCAGCGCGAGCACCAGCCGGACGGTCTCGGCGAGCGCGCCGCGCAGATCGTGCTCGGCGCGCAGGAATCGGGTGAGTTTCTGCGCGAGCAGGGTCTCCTCGCGGCGCTCCAGCTCCAGCAGCACGTGCTCCTTGGTCGGGAAGTGGAAGTAGAAGGTGCCGCGCGCGACGCCGGCGGCCTCGGCGATGGCCGCGATATCGGCCTCCGCCGAGCCGGTGCGCGCGAACTCGGTGATCGCGGCGTCGAGCACGCGATCCCGGGTGCGCAGCCGCTGGGCTTCGCGCCCCTGGGGTTTTCCGGATGCATCGGTCATGACCTCGATCCCAGCAGTACCGCTGACGTGCGTCGACGGCGGGTGGGGGTGGCGAGTGGAAGGTTCTGTGCGACAGCTTCTCCGCGCTGTCGAGTGCCGTTTTAGACTGACATATGTCATCGACATTCGTCAATGGGGTGTTTACCGAAAGGACAACGGGAGGTGTATCGGCCGGTTTACTGTTCGTCGAACAGGTGGTCGTACCCGATGGCGAAGCTCAGGTCCGCGGGGTCGACCAGCACCCGGCGGCGGTCGCCGATGCGCGGGTGCGGGACGCCGGTCGGTATCTCGCAGGCCGCCTCGAAGGTGTCGAAGCCGGGGCCGGTGATGCGGACCCGCAGTTCGGCCACATCGGGGTTCTCGCCGCCCGCGCGGATCCGTACCGCGCGGATCTCGGCCTCGGCCGGGACGGCGGCGGCGTCGAAGCGCCGGGCGGTGCGGCGCCAGCGGTAGGTCTGGACCACGAGGGCGAGGCCGATCGGGAAGGTGACGAGGGCGGGGCACAGCGCGTCCCACAGTGAATCGCTGGTCAGTGCGATTGCCGGTCCGGTGGCTATCAGCCCGGCCGCGAGTACGGCCGTGAAGGCACCCGCGACGGGGCCGATAAAGTCGACCTGAATCACTCGGCCCCCGGCTCAGGTGGCGAGCAGGGGTGCGGCGAGTTCGACGACGGTGCCGGTGTCGCCGACGGTGATGCGGGACTCGGGGACGAGCGCGCCGATCAGCGCCAGCCCCCGGCCCCGGTGCGTGGCGCCCGTGGCTGGTGTCTTCCACGACCCGTGGTCGGTGATGGTCACCCGGACCATGTCCCGCTGCACCCGCGCCTCGAGCAGGATGGGCCGCCGATCCTCATGGTGCCCGTGCTCGACCGCATTGGTGCACGCCTCGATGGCGGCCAGCAGCAGGTCGTAGGCGTGTGCGGGGTCGGTGAGCACACCGGCCAGCCACTCGCGCAGCCTGGTGCGGACCCGGGCCAGCTCTTCGGCCGCGGCGGGGAACTCCTGCCGTAGAGCGCCGGGGGTATCGCCGGTAGCGTTCATCGCCTGACCTTCCGGACCTCAGCGCGGGTGTGCGGGGGTCGTACCCGACCGTAGTCGGTCCACACCCGGCCGGGTACCGCTTCCACCGCGTCACGGCTCCCAGAGGGCTGCGCAGGGGATCGCGGGCAGCGTGTCGGTGAGGTGGTTGTCCACGGTGATCTCGGCGTCCGGGGCCCAGTCCCGCAGGGTGCTCTCGAGGTGTTCGGCCGCGGTGTCGCTGACCCGGTAGTCGAAGGTCGGGCCGGATGCGAACGCGATCCGTATGTGCCTGTCCACGGCTACTCCCAGTCGTGCCCGGCGGCGGGTTCGGACAGGAAGGCGAGTGCCGCGATTTCCGGGAGGCAGTGGTGGCCGGGGGCGTGCCGGTGCCACCGGAGGATGAGTTCGGCGGCTTGCGGGGTCAGGTGGTCGGGATCGAAGCCGCAATCCAGCCATCGCTCGTCCACTGTCACCATGCCGCGCCCCCTGCCCATCGCCGGTCGATTCAACGCCAGTAGACAACGGTTCCGAGCCGGTGGGATGCTGCAATGGCACGCCCAGAGGTATCGGCCCATAGACCCAGAAGACGTTCCACTGCTTGCCATTTCGCGTCCCGGCAACCGGCTGGACACTGTTCCCGCCATACCGGACCGCGCCACCCATTCATCCGCGCCCAACCGGCCCAACCATCAGGAAGAAGCCGCCCACAATGCCCAGTCCGAAGAAGCCCCCGACGACGATCCCGCGCCGCCAGCTCGGCCGTCACCTGCGGGACATGCGCCTCGAATCGGGGATGTCGATTGCCAACGCCGCGAGGCTGATCGAGCGCGGGACCGGCACTCTGCAGCGCCTGGAGAAGGGGGAGGCGGGCCGAATCCGGCTGCTCGACATCCGTGCCCTGTGCGAGGTGTACGAGACCACCGAGAAACTGGACGGGCTCCTGGAATTGGCAAAGGTCGCGGCCTCGAACGAAGGCGAGGGGCTGTGGTGGGACGAGTTCAGCGCCGCGATCCGCAAGGATTTCGAGCTGTACGTCAGCTTGGAGGCGGCGGCGACCAAGCTGTCGGTGTACCGGCCCGACATCATCATGGGGCTGTTCCAAACGCCCGGATATGCGGGGGCTTTGGATAGGCGGTTCTACCCGGACTTCTCCGCGGCGCAGCTCGACCAACTGATGAGCGTCCGCCTCAACCGGCAGCGGATCATTTCGCGGCGGCGTACTCCGGTGCAGGTGGAACTCGTGCTGGACGAGCTGGTTCTCCGGCGCCTGGTGCACAGCCCGCAAACGATGAAACAGCAGCTCTTCGCCCTCGCGGATCTGCCGGCGAACGTGACCATCCGGCTGCTGCCGTTCACCGCTGGCTATCCCCTCGGTGCGGCGCCCGGCCCCTTCATCATCCTGGACTTCGATCGGGTCACGGGCGAGAAGCCGACGGTCTTCGTCGAGGGCTGGCGTGGGAACATGTACTACGACAAGCCGGCGGCCATCGAGCAGTACCGGGAGACATTCGACGGTCTCGCAGCCGCCAGCTTATCCGTGGCAGACAGCAAGCAGGCGCTCCGGCGCATAGCAAGGGAGTACGAGCAGTGACAGCGGACCTATCCAACGCCCGGTGGTTCAAGTCGAGCTTCAGCGGCGGCAGCAACGAGTGCGTCGAGGTCGCTCATTTGGACGATGGTCGGGTTGGCGTCCGGGACTCGAAGAACACGTCGGGTCCTGCGCTGGTCCTTACCCCCGGTGAGTGGGCCGCCTTCACCGCAGGCGTCCGCGGTGGGGAATTCGACCGGTCCTGAGGCGGCGGTGCGCAGCTGTTTCTGTACGTCGGAGCGCCACCGCCGCCGCGCGAGGGGATTACCGAAGGATCCCCCCGCAGTAGGCTGAACCATCGTGAAATACCTCGGATCGATCCGAAATCCCGTGCATGACGGGCTTTTCCTGGTTCTGTGTGATGCGGGGGCGCGGTTCGGTGGCTGGGACGTCCACGGCGACGAACTCGCCGCCGAGGGCAGCGCGCAACTGGTGCTCGACGGGTTGCGCGTCTACGTCGAGGAAGCCCACGGTGACGGCCACCACGAGGTGCGTCGCAGCGACGACGGAACCCTCTGGATCTCACCACCGGTCGAGCCGGGTGTCCGCCCGATTCCGGAGGACGGCCTCGAACACGAGCCACGTACCGAAACCCTTCCGATGGGGTACGTCGATGTGCCGAGCGGAACGCTGGTCCTCGCCCTCGCCTACCCGCCGCTCAACATGACGACCGACGGCGACCACGCCGGCGTTACGCATGGCGAAGGCGAACGCCTCGACGTCGTGGTCAGGCCCGGCGTCTTGGCGATAGCACGCGAGCGCACCGCCGCGGGCCAGACGGTAACCCTGCGTTTCCTGCCGCCGCACGGTGCCTGAGCTGTCGATCGATACGCCTGCACTCGCACGCCGGGGACGACGGCGCCCTTTGCGATCCCATCCGGCTTGGCTATATTCGTCGGTGCAGCTGGTTCGCCGGAGGCGGAGTCGAAGGAGCCCCTGACCCGTCCGATGGCGTCGAAGCCCGCCGAACACATCCGGCGGGTGAGGGGGAACCCGGTGGGAATCCGGGACTGTCCCGCAGCGGTGAGTGGGAACGACAGCCGTCACCCGCACTGGGCACCCGCCTGGGAAGCGACGGTCGGTAGGACCAGCCCCGGGCCCCCGGGGCCGACCCGATTCGGGTCGATGCCCACGAGTCCGAAGACCTGCCCGTTGTACCGGAGACGCCGTCCCCGGTGGCCGTCGCCTCGTGGATCGGGCGCTACGCCGTGTGGACCCGGGCACGGAAACGATGCTTGTCGGGCTCCAGCAGCGTGCGCTCGTTATGGGTGGCGGTCTTTGCCGCTGACTCTGGAGCTCATCAATGTCGAACTCGCGCAATGATTTCACCGCGACTGCGCTGGGGTTTCCGCGCGTCGGGCCCAATCGGGAGCTCAAGCGCGCCACCGAGGCGTACTGGGCCGGGCGCGCCGACGCCGCGAGCCTGCACGCTGTCGCGAAGGAGCTGCGGGCCGCGCAGCTGACGGCGGCTCGGGACGCCGGACTGGATTCCGTGCCGACGGGCACCTTCTCCTACTACGACCAGGTGCTCGACACCGTTGTGCTGCTCGGCGCGCTGCCAGGGCGGGTGGCCGGGATCGCCGGCGACCTGGACCGCTACTTCGCCGCCGCCCGCGGCACCGCCGAGGTCGCGCCGCTCGAGATGACCAAGTGGTTCGACACCAACTACCACTACCTGGTGCCCGAACTCGCCGCGGACACGGTGTTCGCGCTGCACCCGGAGAAGCCGCTGGCCGAGCTGCGCGAAGCGCTGGCGCTCGGCGTGCCCGCCCGCCCGGTCGTCATCGGCCCGATCACCTTCCTGAAACTGGCCAAGTCGGTGGACGGCAGCGACCTGCTGGACCGGCTGCCCGACCTGCTCCCGCTCTACGAGCGGCTGCTCGGGCTGCTCGCCGAGGCGGGCGCGGAGTGGGTGCAGCTGGACGAGCCGTCGCTGGTCACCGATCTCACCGAGACCGAACTGGCCGCGGTGCGGAGCACCTACCGGCGGCTGGCGGTGCTACCGGCGCGCCCGGCGATCCTGGTCGCCACCTACTTCGGGCGGCTCGGCGCGGCGCTGCCCGGGCTGGCCGAGACCGGGATCGAGGGCATCGCCATCGACCTCGTCGCCGGTGCGGACGCGGATCTGGCCGCGGCCCGGTCGATCACGGACACGCTGATCGTGGCCGGAGTGGTCGACGGCCACAACATCTGGCGCGTCGACCCCGACCACGCGCTGCCCCGGCTGACCGGGCTGCGCGACGCCGGAGTCACCGTCGCCGTCTCCAGCTCCTGCTCGCTGTTGCACGTCCCCTACAGCCTGGCCCCGGAGACCGGCCTGGACGAGCGGCTGCGCGGCTGGCTCGCCTTCGGCGCGGAGAAGATCGCCGAGATCCGGATGCTCGCCACCGCGCTCACCGCGGGCGAGACCGAGGCGCTCGGGATCGCGCGCGCCGCGGTGGCCGACCGCAAGGCCGACCCGCGGCTGCGCGTGCGCGCGGTCCGCGAACGCCTGGCGGATCTGGACGCCGACGCCACCCGCCGCGCGCCCGCCGACGAGCGCCGCACCCTGCAGCAGGAGCGGCTGCGGCTGCCGCTGCTGCCGACCACCACCATCGGCTCCTACCCGCAGACCGGCCGGATCCGGGTGGCCCGCGCCGAACTCCGCCGCGGCGCGATCGACCGGGCCGAGTACGACACCCGCATGCGCGCCGAGATCGCCGAGGTGATCGCGGTCCAGGAGGAGATCGGGCTGGACGTGCTGGTGCACGGCGAGCCGGAGCGCAACGACATGGTGCAGTACTTCGCCGAGCAGCTCGACGGCTTCGCCGCCACGGGCAACGGCTGGGTGCAGTCGTACGGCACCCGCTGCGTGCGCCCGCCGATCGTGTACGGCGATGTATCGCGCCCGGCGGTGATGACCGTCGAGTGGAGCACCTACGCCCAGTCGCTGACGAGCAAGCCGGTCAAGGGCATGCTGACCGGCCCGGTCACCATCCTGGCCTGGTCCTTCGTCCGCGACGACCAGCCGAGGGCCGACACCGCGCGGCAGATCGCGCTGGCCATCCGGGACGAGACGCTGGACCTGGAGGCGGCCGGTATCGGCGTCATCCAGGTCGACGAGCCCGCGCTGCGCGAACTGCTGCCGCTGCGCCGGGCCGACCAGGCCGCCTACCTGGAGTGGGCGGTGCAGGCGTTCCGGCTCGCGACCGCCGGCGTCGCCGACGCCACCCAGATCCACACGCACCTCTGCTACTCGGAGTTCGGCGAGGTCATCGGGGCGATCCGCGGCCTGGACGCCGATGTCACCTCGATCGAGGCGGCGCGCTCGCACCTGGAGGTGCTCGACGATCTCGGTGCCATCGGCTTCGACCTCGGCATCGGCCCCGGCGTCTACGACATCCACTCGCCCCGCGTTCCGGGCGCCGAGGAGGTGCGGAGCGCGCTCGCGCTGGCCTTGCAAGCGGTTCCGGCCGAGCGGCTGTGGGTCAACCCGGACTGCGGGCTCAAGACCCGCGGGACCGAGGAGGTGACCGCCGCGCTGCGCAACCTGGTCGCGGCGGCGCGGGCGCTGCGCTGACCTGATCCCGGGGTGGCCCGTTACGGCGGGCCACCCCGCGGGGCATCCGGCTTGCTATCCGAGCGCGCTGCGCACCTTCGCGGCGGCGGCCGGTAGCCGGGTGATCCGGGAGGCGGCGAAGAGCGCCTTGAACTGCCAGCTGTCGTCGCGCGGCAGGATGCCGGCGCGCTGCGTGGCGTCGAGCGCGTCGTAGAGCGTCTCGCCCTCCTCGAGCAGCCCGTTCTCGTCGAAGTGGTACCGGTCGACGGCCGGGCACTGGATGAAGCGGCCGTTGCCGTAGATGGCCGGGGCGCTGCCGTCGTAGGGGTAGAGCCGGAGCGCGCCGCTCCAGTGGCCGCTGCCGATGTAGCGGATCACCGTGCGCACCTTGCGTTCCGGGCTGATGTCGATGTAGATCTGGCCGGGCAGCGGGTCGTAGCGCCAGTCCGGGATGGCGTCGAAGAAGGCCATGTTGTAGGTGACGAAGTCGTCGATGCCGACGATGGTGCGGCCGAAGGTGGTGACGTCGGTGTAGCGCATGTCGGCGGCGTAGAGCTCGTGTTTGTAGCTCATGTCCCGGTCGATCCAGCTCCACCAGTACTTCTTGGCCCAGTCCATGAGCCAGGAGAGGTCGACGTCGAGCTTGCGGTAGAACTCGATCTTCCGCTCGAAGTCGTCGAACCAGGCGCGGGTGGTGGCCTGCAGCTCGGGCTCGGGGATCGCGCGGACCGGGGTGCCGCGATTGGCGTCCAGGAACTCCGGCACCGGGCGGGCCAGCCGCGGGGTGCGCAGGGCCTGCTGGAACTTCTCTTCGGTGAACATCGAACCTCTTCCCCGGGGCGTTTTCCGCTCTATGATGACTCACATGATTCTTGTTGAATCAGGTGATGTCAATGGAACGGCGCTGGGCCGCAGATCTCAGGAGAGGCCGAAGGCGGCGGCCAATGGGGTGGGGTCGCCGGTGATGGCGAGCGCGCCGCTTTCGAGCGCGGCGCCGAGGGTGAGCGTGCCATTGGCCAGTTCGGTGAGGACGGGGATGTCCGCCTCGATCACCGCGCGCGGCGCTTCCGCCGGTCCCACGCGGAAGTCGATCCGCTCCGGGGTGATCGTGAAGCGGAAAGCGGCTCCGCCCGTGCGGAGTTCGTACACGCCGTCCGCCCCGGCCGCGCCCGGCCGGAACCGCGCCTCCATGGCGATCGCCACCAGCTCGGGGTCGACGTGCTGCTCGGGCTCGGGGGCGCCGAGCCGGGGCAGGCCCCAGCGGGAGAGCGCGTGGAAGACCGGGCGCAGCCCCTCGCCGTCGGGGGTGAGCTGGTAGACGGTCGAGGCCGCGGGGGGCGGCAGGGTCGCCCTGGTGATGATTCCGGCGGCGTCGAGTTCCTTGAGGCGCTGGCTGAGGAGGCCGGTGCCGATGCCGGGGAGGCCGTCCAGCAGGTCGGTGTAGCGCTTCGGGCCGAGCAGCAGGTTGCGCAGGATGACTAGCGACCAGCGCTCGCCGAGCAGGTCCAGTGCGTGCGCGACGCCGCAGTACTGGTTGTAGGAGCGCTTGGCCATTCCTTACTCAGAACAATCGAGAGGGGAGTTCGCTCATGACGTCGAACGATGGACAGATTCCGGCCGCGCTGGCGGTCGGCCGGGTGCTGCTCGGGGTCGCCTCGCTGGGTGCGCCGCACGCACTGGCCCGCGCCTTCGGGGCGCGCAGCACGCCGGAGTCGCTGTACCTGACCCGCGTGTACGGAATCCGCGCCCTGGCTATGGGTTTCGGGTATCTCACCGCCGGTGCGGGGGAGCGGGCGCGGTGGTTGTGGCTCGGATTGCTGATCGACCTCAGCGACACCGCGGCCGGGCTCGGCCACCTCCGGCGGCGCGACGTCCCGCTGCGGGCCGCCTGGCCCCTGGTCGCGCTGACCGGCACCTACGCCGCGGCCGAGGCGCTGCGGCTGAGCCGCCGGTAACTCACTCGGCCCCGGCGTCGCTGTGCCGGGCATAAGCGGCTTCACGCACGGTGTCGTCGTCCTCCAGCCCCGCGCCGAGCGCGCCGCCCACCGTGGCCAGCGAACACGTCAGCCACGCCAGCTCCAGATAGTCCCCGATCCCGACCGGGTGCCCGAGCGCATCGGCGAACCCGGAGGGCACCACCAGGAACGCCGCGGCCAGCACCGCGAGCCCGAACAGCGCCAGGTAGAAGGCGCCGACACCGATGAGCACGGTGGCGACGGTCGCGATATTGAACAGCGCCACCTGCTCCCGCATCCGCCGCCCCGGCGCCCGCTCCCACAGCTCGGCGCCGATCACCAGGGTGGCCGCGATGGCGATGATCGAGCCGATCATCGCCAGCGTCGAGCGCACCGCGCCGAAGGTGTCGGCCATCCGCCAGATATCGGAGGTGATCAGCGCGAACACACCTGCCGCCGCGGCCGCGGCCAGCGCCCGCGAGAGCCGCAGTGTGAGCCGCCACGGCTGATTGGCGCGCACCATGCCGGTGATCAGCCGCAGATTGCCGGTCAGGACCCGGGCGGTGAAGGCGGAGGCGCCGGGCTCGGTGTCGGTGCCGAGTTCGCGCACCCGCCGGGTCAGCTCGCCGTCCGCCGCGCCGGCGTCCTGGCCGAGCAGGCGGGCCAGGAGCTCGGCGGCGATGTCGTTCAACCGCCTGCCGCGGCCGCGCGGGCCGAGTGCGGGGATGGAGATGACCGCGACGCCGTGCAGCGGGCTGGCGTGGGCAAGCACCGGGCGGCGGCGTTCGTGCAGGGGGAGGTCGGTGACGCCGAGGACGACGTCCCAGCCGCGGGTCAGCATGAGTTCGCGGGCGGCGGCCACGATCTCGCCGTCGTCGGCCGGGGGTGTGACCAGGCGGTTTTCGACCAGCTCGACCTCCCATTCCGCCCCGGCGAGGCGGGTGCCGAGGCCGGTGGCGAAGGATTGATCGCCCAGGTGTTGCCGGGCCAGGTCGAAGGCCGGGCCGGGGGCCGCCACTACGCCCAGGACCACCCGGGGTTCGTCGTGCTCTCGTCCGACGCCGCGCGGCGCTTCGTCTGTCGTCACGCTGGGTTATTCAAGTCCCTGGCCACTGTTGCGGACAAACGCCGCGTCGAAGTCGGCTTTGCCCACTGGCCGGGACGCTCTACACTGAATCAGATCGAAAAATCTGATTCAGTGGGGAGGTGGCTATGAGCGGACACACGGTGGGCGAGCGGATAGCGGAGGCCATCGACGCAGCCGGGCTGAGTCAGCGTGAACTCGCGGCGGCGACGGGAATCTCGCAGCCGACCCTGTCGCGAACCATCAGCGGTGACAGGGTGGCGAAGATGAACGAACTGATCTCGATCGCCGCGGCGACGGGATGGTTGCTGACGGAGTTCACCGGCACTTCGCGCGCCGCCGCGCAGGTGCAGTGCGCGGCGCGAGCGGCGAACGGGGCGTCGATGGAGTCGATGCGTGCTCAGATGCTGCACTTCATCGAACTCGACGCCTACCTCGATGACCAAGCGATCCCGGCGGTGCTGTGAGCGCGGAATCGGAGGGCAGGCAGGAAGCGGCGCGTTTTCGCACGGAGCACCACCTCGGGAGCGCGCCACTCGGCGATCTGGTCATGCTCATCGAGCAGTCCGTGGGAGCGGACGTAGCCGTGCTCGATACCGAGCAGGACCAGCACGGCATGACTATGCGCCGCGGGGACAGCGGGTCCGTCTTCATCGGCGTGACACGGACGCCCCGCGTCATGCGGCAGCGCAGCACGCTCGCGCACGAACTCGCCCACGTCGTGTTCGGGGACTGGGCCGACGAACCACTGATCGACTCCGCCAACCCGGTCGAGAGCCGGGCCAACGCGTTCGCCCGTCACCTGTTGATCCCGCAGCAGGGCGTCGAGGAGACGATCGAGAGTGAATACGTCGGGCACGGGCGTGCGATGTTGTCGGCGGTCGTGCAGCGTTTCCTCGTTTCTCCCTCGATAGCGGCGATCGCCCTCGAACAGGGCGGTCACATCGACCGGGCCACGAAAGAACAATGGAAGTCGGTGCCCACCCCGAAACTGGCGGCCGAGTTCGGCTGGCTCGACAGGTATCGGTCGCTGTCGGAGGCATCGAACCGGCGTCGCGCACCTCAGCGGCTGCTGGCTCGGGCGATTTCGGGGTGGGTGCAGAACGTGGTGCCGATCCAGACCGTGGCCACCCTGTGGGGCATCGACGCCGCCGTGGCCGAGCAGGAATTGCGCGCTGCCGGGCTTCGCCAAGTCGACAGGTGGGAGTCGCCGAACTGGGCCGGGGTCGCGGAACTGCCCGAGGTCGAGATCGATCTGTCCGAGTTCGACGCGGACATGCGCGCCGGTGAGAACGAGTGAACCGGCGACCGATCATCGATGTGGGCCCCGCCCTGAATTTTCTCGCCAGCAATCAGACTCGGCTGCTGATTGGAGTGCTGGGACGGATCAGCACGCCGGAGACGGTGCAGAAGGAAGTGCTGCGCAAAGCCTCCGTCGAGGTCAAATTCAAGGCGGTGGTGAACGAGTGGTCGAAGCTGACACCGAAGTGGCTCGAAGTTCTCGATGACGATTGGACCGCGCTGGAGTCGGTGGGATCGAGGTTGGCGCGAATGCCGCTCAGCGAGCGCCGGAAACGCGCGGCGGATCTCGGCGAGTTGATGGTGCTCGCGCACGCACTCGTCGCTGCCGAAGAAGGTCGCGATGTCACTGTCATCATCGATGAACGGGCTGGTGCGGCCATGGCGACCGCCGAGGCGCGGAATCTCCATCGCCGACGCGCGGCGGGAAAGACAGTAGGGCGTCTGTTCGTCGTCAATACCGTCACGATCCTCGAGAAAGCCGCGCACAAGGGGCTCGTGGACGGCAAGTCGGAAATGCGGTCGCGGTATGCCAGGCTGCGCGAGCTGGATGACGGCCTCGTTCCGATCGAGAGCACCCCGTTGTTGAGTCGCGATCTATGGGTCCCGCAACCATCCTGAACTGTGAGGGGATGTTCGGTCGCCGCCCTGGAGACCCGAGTTCGCGCAACCGTCAGTGTTCGATGAGCGCACCGATCCACCGCTGATGATCGGTGAACGCCGCATCGTTCACATCCCGCACCTGATCCAGCTTCACCGGAACCACCGCCTTCACATGCCCCGGCGTCCCGTGCGAGATCCCGCCGCTCATCACCACCAACCGATCCGCCAGGTACACCGCCTCCTCCACGCTGTGCGTGACGAACAGCGTGGTCGTCCCGGTCTCGCGGTGGATCCGCTCGAGCTCGCGCTGCAGCGATCCGCGGGTGAGCGCGTCGAGGGCGCCGAAGGGTTCGTCCATGAGCAGCACCGCCGGTTCGTTGCAGAGCACCCGCGCGATGGCGACGCGCTGCTGCATACCGCCGGAGAGTTGCTGCGGGAAGCGTTTCGCGACCCGGGTGAGCCCGATCAGTTGGATGTAACTGGCGGCGGCGTCGCGGCGGGAAGCGCCGGTCTGCCTGGGGCCGTAGGCGACAGGTCCGTGTGGCGCCTCGTGCAGCACCGCCCCGGTTCGGCGTGCGAATTACATGGACATTTTCGGAAACGAGGAGGGTTTGCATTCGGTGCGGAACAGCTCCGTACCGGCCGGTGCAACCGATACGGAGCCTGTTCAGCCGGCGAGACCGTAGTCCGCCGCCTCGGGGCACATCGCCCCGGATCGATCATCGTTCGCCGCGCCACCGCCGGTGCCGGTCTCGCGCTGGGCCGAACGCTCGGCGACGGTCGGCTCCGGATCGGTCACCGGGCGGGTGAAAGCCGCCGCGGCCGCGTGTTCGGCGACGCGGGCGCTCCAATTCCACATCGCGTCCCCCTTCCCACGGGCCGCCGGAGAGTTCCGGCGGGGCCTCAACGGTAACCGGGGGAGCGGTGTGAGCGACAGCGGATTTCCGCCGTCATTCGGAGCCTTGTTCGCCTCGCCTCCACGTGCTGACGACGGCTCCGGACGCCCTCAACAGCCGCGCAAGGACCTCCACTTCGACGAGCGATCCGGCACGCCCGGAGGTCACGAGTTCGTCGGCGACCGATCTCGCCTCGCTGAGCGACAGGAAGCACGCGATGCGGACTGCTCGCATCACCGATGCGGTTGTCACGCTGCCCTTCTCGACCTTCAGGACCGTAAAGCCGTTCGCGGCCAGGATCGCGTTCCGCATTCCGGCGGTGGCCGGTTCGATGGCGCATTCGCACCAAGCGAGATCGCAGTGCGGGCAGTGGGCGTCGAGATCCCAGCGGTGGTCGTCGCCGACGAGCGCTTCGGTCACCCGGGCATCGAAGGTCTTGCCGCAACGGTCGCAGGTTGTCGCGTACGGAGCGGACTCGGACACGAAATTCGTGATCGGCGGATTCGGCACGGATCTATTCTGAGACTCTCCTTCGACGCGCCATGACCGACCTCGGATACGCGCGGCTTCCAGGACAGGCCGAGACACTTTTCGCGCGACTCGAGGCTCCACCCCGGCTCGCTGCGCAGCTGCGGGTGGTGCACGACGTCGCCGTGGTACCACGGAAACGATGGAACGGAGGGACTCAGCGCCGTTCGTCCTCCGGACGCCGCGGCGCGGTCGCCCGATCCAGCTTCCGCACCAGCATGACGGTGGCATCCGCGCGCAGTACGGCCCGGTGGTGCTCGCGCACCGCGGTGACCACCTGCCGCACCGTCTCCGGCGGCGGATGCCCCGACCCGGCCTCCCGGCGCAGCACCTCGATGAGCCGCTCGAGCCCGAACGGCTCGCCGCCGGGATCGGGGGTGGCGGTGATGCCGTCGGTGTGGAAGACCAGCCAGTCCTCGGGGTGGATCTTGTCCTCCGCGACCACCTCGAATTCCGCGCCGAGGCCGAAGGCGGCATGCCGTTCGGCGCCGAGCGGATCGGCGACGGTCCCGCCGCGCATGATGAGCGGCTCGATGTGGCCGGCATTGAGGTAGCGCAACCGCCCGCTGTCGAAATCCAGCTCGGCGAGCACCGCGGTGGCGAGCCGTCCCGCCCCGAACCGGCCCGCCAGCGTCGATTCCAGGGAGCGGGCCTGCTCCAGCAACCCGCCCCCGGCGTGCCGCGCGCTGCGGTAGGCGGCCAGCGCGGTGGCGGCGACGAGCTCGTCACCGGCGGCGTCGAGGATGAGCAGCTGGGCGGCGGTCTCGGAGAGGGCGTAGTCGAACACGTCACCGCGCAGGTCGTAGCGCGGCTCGACGGCGGCGCTGACCACGACGTCGCCGACCCCGGCGGTGCGCGGGGGCAGCAGCGACCAGAGCAGCTCGGCGTTGGGGGTGCGGTTCTCGGTGAGGCGGGTGCGGTCCAGCCCGTCGCCGTAGTGGGTGGTGATGGTGATGAGGTGGCCGAGCAGCCGCGCCACCCAGCGGCAGTGCGCGCGCAGCCCGGGATCGCGCAGGTCCTCTGGCTCGGGGACGCCGATCTCGAGGACGCCGAGCCGCTCGATGCCGTCCAGCAGCGGCATCCACAGGGTGGGGGAGCGGTCGGTGGTGGCGAGCGCCTCGAGTTCGCGGAAGGCGCGGCCGGCGGTGGTGGTGTCGAGGTCGAGCGGGGGCGCGCCGGTGCCGGTGGCGGGGCGCAGCGCGCGCTGTTCGTAGTCCACGAGGTGCACGGTGAGCTCGACACCGAGCGCGGTGCCCGCGGCGTGCGCGATCACCGGCAGCCGGTCCGGTGCGGCGAGGTGGACGCCGTCGACCAGCTCGACCAGCGCGGAGAGCGGCGGGGTGGTGGGCCGCGGGTTGCGGAAGGGGCGGCTGTAGGCGGCGCGCCTGGCGTCGGCGTGCAGGTCGAGGTACTCGTTGACGACGTGCGCGAGCATGTCGCGATCCCGGGCGGAGAGCGCCGTCATGCCGTGCACGTAGGCGTCGACCTCCAGGAAACCGGCATCGCCGCCGACCCCGAAGTACTCGGTCCACAGCTCCTCGACGCCGAGCCCGGCGGTCCGGAAGGCCGCGGTGAAGCTGCGCTGCTGCTCCGCGGCGCGATCGCGGCCGGAGGAGCCCTGAATCACCATTGCTCGCCCCCGTCGGCGGCGGTGAGCTGCTCGGCGATGCGCCGCATCGAGGTGTGCTGCTCGCGCGCCGCGTTGGCCAGGGTCAGGAACGCGGCGTGCTCGCCGACCCCGTCGCGGCCCATGAGGTAGCCGGTGGCGCGCGCGATCACCTCGCGGCCGCGCAGCTTCTCGGTGATCCGGCCGCTCACCGCCTCCGCCTCGGCGGCGCCGACCACGTGCGCCACCAGCAGCGAGGCCTGCGCGGCGAACAGGGTGAGCACGTGCTCCTCGCGCGGGCCGTAGGCGCCGGTGCCGTAGACCTTCATGGCGCCGAGCCCGCGCTCCCCGGCGACCAGCGGCGCGCTGAGCGTCGAGACCACCCCCAGCGCCGCGGCGCGCGGCCCCCAGCGCGGCCAGCGCGGGTCGGTGCCGACATCGTCGACGCGGACCACGATCCGCTCCGCCGACGCGGTGAGGCACGGCCCGTCGCCCAGCTCGTACTGCAGGGCGTCGGCGCGCTCGACCAGGTCGCTGGTGGCCGCCGCGGTGCCGCGCTCGCCCGCGCTGTCGAAGAGGGTGAGCCCCGCGCCAGCGGTGCCGGGCACGGTCCGCACCGCCAGCTCGGTGATCGTCGCCAGGGCCTCGTCCACGGTCCGGTGCGAGAGGAACATCCCCGCCATCCGCGCGAACGCGGCCACGATCTGCTCGGCCGCGGTGGTGTCACCCAGCCCGCCGCCCGTCGAATCCTCCGCCGGCACCTGCCCGCCTCCCGTCAGCTCCGTCTACGAAGAGTCGGTACCCCGCTCGTCACCGGTTATGCCGGATCGAGCGCTCGGCGCGTGCGAGGGACGTCACGCGGTGCCCGGGAAAAATCTGTAGTCCGGGGGGTAGACATTGTGCGGCGAACTTACTAACGTCTCTCTCGTCGAAGAGCGAAGGATTAGTGGCCGGGCAGGGGAACTGCCCGGAAGCGAAACCCTCGGTCCCCTCCGGCGGAGAAGAGAATCCGGTGCAGTAGGCCGGACCGCCGGAGGGGCCACGGAAAACACCGTCGACCTGGGAGGTGGCTACTGGAACACGCATCTCGACCTCACGCACCCGCGATACCGCGGGGCCCGGTGCTATCGGCCGGGCAGTGATTTCGGTTCCCTCGTCAACTCTTCCGGGCCCCGGCGCACCAGCGCCGGGGCCCCTTGTCGTGCCCGAATCCCCGAGAGGTGCCGTACCGCAGTGAATCCCGACTCGACCGCGGCCGGCCGCCTCGACGACGAGGACTACCCGGCCTACAGCATGGGCCGCGCCGCGGAGATCCTCGGCGTCACGCCGGCGTTCCTCCGCGCGCTCGGCGCCACC
This sequence comes from Nocardia sp. NPDC050697, assembly GCF_040654395.1. NCBI lineage: Bacteria > Bacillati > Actinomycetota > Actinomycetes > Mycobacteriales > Nocardiaceae > Nocardia > Nocardia sp. NPDC050697. Next base: position 1,239,132 of record NZ_JBFAHY010000001.1, on the reverse strand, counting down.
GGGTTGCTCGAGCCGCAGCGCTCGGCCGGCGGGCACCGCCGCTACTCCCGGGCGCAGCTGCACCTCGCCGCCAGGGCCCGCGAGCTCGTCGACGGAGGCACCGCACTGGAGGCGGCGAGCCGCATCGTCTCGCTGGAGGACCAGCTCGCCCGGGCCAGGGCGGACAATGCCGAGCTCGCCGGCCGGGACGGGGCGGAGCCGGAGGGGTGACACCCGCCCAGCCCGCGGTGGCGGCGGCGCCGCGCTGGATCGCTGCGGCGACGACCGCCCGGTTCTGCGTCGATGGCGGAAATCCGCTGCGCGAGTTACCGATTCCCCAGTACTGAGGTGTCCCGCCGGGTACCGGTGCGCGGCGCGCGTTTGCGCCGGATGCCGGAGGGTACCGACGAATTCATGGTGGTCGCCGGCGGGTGATGGACACATGATCGAGAACCTCCGAGTCCCCGGGGCGGTCCGACCGGCCCCGGGCGCGGGAATGCCGGGCCGCCTCCTGCTCGACACCGACGACCTGGGCGAGGCCGAGGCGCGGCTCGGCACGCTCTACGCGGCGCTGCGCTTCGGCGCCCCGAGTTCGCGCGCGGGGGTGCGGATGGTGCACCAGCAGGTCGGCGCGGCCGCGCACGCCACGCTGCACTTCCGGACCGATGTCGCCTACAGCACCCAGCCCATCGGCCGCTGGAGTGTGCTGCTCGTGCGGGACGGCACGGCCCTGGTGCGGCTCACCGACGCCGGACCGGCGGTGCTGCGCCCCGGTCAGCTGCTCGCGCTCGAGCCGCCCGACCGCCCGCACAGCGGCGTCCTGCGGCACGCCGCCTTCGACGCGATCACCCTGGGACCCGAGCTGCTCGCCCGCGTCGCCGACCGCACGGCCGGGGAGCGGCCGCCGCGGCTCGGCGGCCATACCCCCGCGAGCGCGGCGGCCGCGCGGCGCCTGGCCGGAGCGATGGAGCACTTCGGTGCGCAGGCCCCCGCGCTCGCCGGCAATCCGCTGCTGGCCGCCGCCGCCACCGATTACCTCACCGCGGTCGTCCTCGACACCTTCCCCGCCGCCGACGGCGAGCCCACCCCCGCCGACCGCAACGACGCACACTCCGAGACGGTGCGCCGCGCGATCGCCTACATGGAAACCCATGCCGACGAGGACATCTCGCTCGCCGATATCGCCGCCGCCGCCTTCGTGACGATCCGCGCGGTGCAGCTGGGCTTCCAGCGGCACCTGGGCAGCACACCGGTTCAGCACCTGCGCCGCATCCGGCTCGACTGCGCGCACGCCGACCTGCTCGCCGCCGCGCCCGACGACGGCGTGACGGTCGCCGCGGTCGCCCACCGGTGGGGTTTCGGCAACGCGGGGCGTTTCGCCGGGTACTACCGCGAGGTCTACGGGTGCACTCCGCAGCAGACGCTGCTCCGGTGAACGAGCGCTATCGTGCCTCGTCGAGCCCGAAGCGCTCGTGCAGCCGGCGCAGCGGTGCGGGCGCCCACCAGTTGCGGTGGCCGAGGACGTGCATGAAGGCGGGGACGAGCAGCATCCGGACCAGCGTCGCGTCGACCAGGACGGCGAGGGTGAGGCCGAGCCCGAACATGCGCATGAACGAAACCTCGGCGGTGATGAGCGCCGCGAAGGAGATCGCCATGACGGCGGCGATCGCGGTGACGATCCGGCCCATGCGCGCCAGCCCGAGCGCGACGCTCTCGTCGCTGGCGGCGCGGTCGGTCCGGCCGTCGCGGACGGCGGCCTGCCAGTACTCCCGGATGCGGGAGAGCAGGAACACCTCGTAGTCCATCGAGAGCCCGAAGGCGATGCAGAACAGCAGCACCGGCATATTCGCCACCAGCGTCCCGGTCGGGGTGGTTCCGAGCGCGCCGAGGTGGCCCTGCTGGAAGATCCAGACCAGCGCGCCGAACGCCGCGGTCAGCGACAGCACATTGAGCAGGACGGCCTTGAGCGGCAGCACCACGCTGCCGGTGAGCAGGAACAGCAGCACGAAGGTGATCGCCGCGATCAGCCCGAGCACCAGCGGCAACCGGTCGGTGATCGCCGCGACGCTGTCGCTGTTCACCGCCGCGATTCCGGCGAGCTGCCCGGGCCGCCCGTCCGGCCCCGCCACCGCGCGCAACTCGTCGAGCTGGGTCTCCGACGCCGCGGAGAAGAGCGCCGCCGAGCTACCGACGGTGACGAACGCGCTGCCGTCGGCGATCCCGCTGAGCCCGGCCGACGGCCCGCTCCGCGCCCCGGCCACATAGGTGCCGTCGGGGGCGGCGACGGAGGTCACGCCGGGCACCCGGGAGAGCCGCTCGGCATAGCCGCCGAGTTCGGCCGGGGTCACCGCGCCCGCGTCGGGGAGCACGACGATGACCTGGGTGGCGGAGCTCTGCCCGAAATCGGCACGCAGCAGCTCGCCGACCTGCCGCGCGGAGGCGGATTCCGGCAGCACCCGGTCGTCCGGGAAGCCCCACTGCACGCCGAGGAACGGCGCGCCGAGCAGGAGCAGCAGCGCGACGATCGCCAGCCCGATCGGGAGCGCCGCGCGCTGCACGCCGACCGTGGTCCGGTACCAGAAGCTCCGCTCGATCGGGCGCGGCCGCGGCTCCGGGCGCCGGAGCAGCCGCCGGGCGAAGCGGCGCACGTCGTAGGCGTCGAGCCGGGCGCCGAGCAGCACGATCGCGGCCGGTGTGATGACGATGGCCGCCGCCGCGCCGAAGGCGACCGTCGCGATGCCGGCGTAGGCGAAGGATTTCAGGAAGTACATGGGGAACAGCACCATCGCCACCATGGAGAGCCCGACGGTCAGCGCCGAGAACAGCACGGTGCGACCGGCGGTCACCATGGTGCGCACGAGCGCCGCTTCCCGGTCCGCGCCCCCGGCCAGCTCCTCGCGGTACCGGGAGATGATCAGCAGGGTGGAGTCGATGGCCAGCGCCAGCCCCATGGCGATGGTGAGGTTCAGCGCGAAGATCGAGACCTCGGTGACGAACGCGGCCCCGCGCAGCACCGCCATCGAGCCAACGATCGCGACCACGCCGACCACCATCGGCAGCGCGGCGGCGAGCAGCCCGCCGAAGACCCAGATCAGCAGCAGGAAGGTCAGCGGAACCGCGATCAGCTCCATGCGCAGCAGGTCGTGCTCGGTCTGCGCGTTGATCTGGGTGTAGACCATGGCCGAGCCGCCCGCCCGCACGGTGACGCCGTCCCGGTCCCCGGTCAGCTCGGCGGCGAGGGCCTCGGCGTACTTCGGCGCGGCGTTCTCGCCGCCGGAGATCCCGGCGACGACGAGCCCCGTCTTCCCGTCCGCGCCGAGCAGCCCCGCCGCCGCGGGCGCGGGGACGGTCCAGGCCGAGAACACCTGCGTGACATGCTCGGAGCGGCGGAGCCGGTCGACGATGGCGGCCCCGGCGGCGCTCGCCGCCGGACCGGTCGCGCCCTGCTCGGCGGTGACGGTGAGCACCAGCTCCATGTCACCGCGGCCGAACTTCGCCGAGAGCAGCTCCGTCGCCCGCGCCGACGGCGAGGTCGGGTCCTGGAAGCCGCCCGCCGACAGGCTGCCCGCCACCGGTATCCCGAAGGCCGCGGCCGCGACCAGCACCAGGAGCGCGACGGCGAGAACCCGGCGCGGGGCGGCGAGCGCCAGCCGGGCGATGGCAGACAGCACGTCGAGCCTTTCGTCGATGATCGCCGTCCAGTATCGGCGATCATCGGCGTGCTCTGCGAGCCACCGGAGTCAGCTGCGGGCGCGCCGGTAGAACACCCGCCCGACCTGGAGGTACGACAGCCGGTCGGCGGCGCGGGTGCTGACCCGCCGCACGATGTCGTAGACCCTGGCGTCCCCGCCGATCACCACCCGGCCCCGCCCCGCCACCGCCGCGTCGACCATCCGGCGCGCCACCCGCTCGGGCTCGGCGGCGAAGGCGCGCGCGACCCGCTCCGGCGCGCCGAGCGCCGCCGCGCTGCGCCGGACCAGATCGGTCCAGACCGCGCCGGGGAGCACGGTGGTCACCGTGACAGCGGTGCGTCCGCGCAGATCCTGCGCCAGGCCGTAGCCGAAGAGCGCGAGCGCCGCCTTCGAGGCGCCGTAGATCGCCGAGCCAGGCACCGGCACGAGGGCCGACAGGCTCGAGGTGTTCACGATGATCGCGCGCGGGCGCCGCAGCAGGTGCGGCAGGAAGGCGCGGCACATCCACACCGCGCCGGAGAAGTTCACCGCCAGCACCGTCTCGATCTCGGCGTCGCCGAGCTCGGCCACGGTCGCTACCCGCTGGCCGACACCGGCGATATTGAAGAGCCCGTCGACCCGCCCGTGCCTGGCCAGCACCTCGGCCGGAAAGGCTTGTACCGCGGCGCGATCGGCGATATCGAGAAGGTGCGTGGAGATCCGGCTGCTCGCCGACGCCAGGTCGGCGAGTGCCCGCTCGTCCCGATCGGCGGCGGCGACGACGGCGCCGCGGGCGACCAGCTCCAGCGCCACGCGGCGGCCGATGCCGTTGCCCGCACCGGTCACGACGAGAACGGCGCCGTCCAGCGGCATCCGGCTCACCGCGACCCACCGAGCAGCCGGGCCAGGATCACATGCACGTTCTTCTCGCTCACGCCGGAAGTAGAACATGTTTCAATCAGTGATTCAAGCGGCGTTTGACCGAGTCGGCGCGGGATCGAGGTGACCGGCCGGGGCTCGGGCCGCGAGCGCAGGTGCGGCAGGTAGCCGACGGTGCGTGCCAGCGCCGGGAGGTCGACGGCGAGGTACATGGCCATGAGCGGGTTCACGAACAGCTCGCTGTCGCCGGTGCTCTGCACATCACCGAACTTCCTGCGCAGCGGTGCCGCCGTCGACCAGCACGAGGGCATCGATATGGGGCGATGGCGGCGACTCCCGGCAGGCCGCCGGCTCGGCCAGGCGATACGAACTCACCCCAGCGAGTCTGCGGTCACATGGTGATGGCCAGGGCGTCGAGCACGCGGTGGCCGAGCAGCTGATCGCCGCCGATCCCGACCGAATCCGCGACCTCGGCGGGGGTGACCCGGCCGCCGTAGAGGCGGGCGAAGAGCGGTGCAGGCAGGGTGAGGGTGACGGTGGGGTCGTCGGGGGCGGTCTCCAGGATGCGGGCCCGGTCCTCGACCAGCACCGGCACGGTCCGCCCGAGCCCGCCGGTGAGCACCACCGTGACCGTGGAGCGCGCGGGTGCGGCGGCGCGCTTGCCGACGATGTAGCCGAGCTTGCCGGTCATCTCCTCGATGGCGATCTCGCCGGCGGTGGTGTCGGTGCCGCCGGGGCGCCCGATCGCCGTGCGCAGATCCTGCTCGTGCATCCAGCAGTCGAAGATCCGGATGCGCATGAATCGCGCGTAGGTGCCCGGCCCCTCCGGCGTCCAGGAGGGGGCGTCGAATTCGGCGTCGGTCATGGCGGTCAGCGCCGCCGTGCGCGCGCCGATGACCGCGTCGTAGCGCTCGAGCAGCTCGGCGGGGGAGAGCGGGCGGAGGTGCTCGACCCAGCGCTCGTTCAGCGCGCCGATCTCGTTGTGCACGTGCGCTCGCGCCGCGGCGTCGGGCAGCTCCGGCGGCTCGGCACCGGCCAGCGTCGACTCTGTGCCGACGATGTGCGCGATGACGTCGCGCGTGCGCCAGCCCGGGCACGGGCTCGGCGCCGTCCACTGCGCCGCGTCGAAGCCGGCCGCCAGCGCGCGGATGGCCTGCCACTGCGCCACCAGTGCGCCGGTGATGCGTTCACGCTCGGTCATCGGTGTCTCCGTTCACGAGTCCGTCGAGGTCGATCAGCCGGCCGCGGTCGATGCTCACCCAATCACGGCCGCGCACATACGGTTTCAGCCGTTCGCCGATGCGCGCGGTGTCGGCGGCTGATTTCGGGCGCTGCAGCTCGAACACCTGCGGCAGCGCCGCCATGCCGGTCACGACCCGCCACAGCGCCAGCGCCTGCTCGCCGCTGGGCGGGTCGACCAGGACCGGCCCGAACAGGCAGTGCTCGCCGTCGAGGAACAGCGTCGGCACCCCGAAGCCGCCCGCGGCGAGCACCCGCCGGTGGTCGCGCTCGACCTCGGTGTGCGTGCTGGGGTCGGCGAGCGCGGCGTCCAGGGTGGCCGCGCCGAAGCCGAGCTCGTCCAGGAGCCGCCGGGCGACCTCGCGGCGGTGCGGCGAGCCGCCGCGCTCGTGCAGCTCGGCGCCGATGGCGGCGTACCAGCGGTCCAGCGCGGCCTGGTCGCGGCGGCGCAGCAGCGCGCCGATCCGCATGAGCGACCAGCCGTAGGACCACTCGCGCTCCCACGGATACTTCTTGCCCTCGACGTGGTTCACCCACTCCAGGCTGAAGAACCGCCAGTCGATCGCGATGCCGAGCTGCTCGCGCACCCGCCGCAGCCAGACCGAGGTCTGATACGCGAAGGGGCACATGGGGTCGAAATGGAAATCAACGCTCTCCGGCGTCACACCGCCACCTCCGTGACCAGGTACAGCCGCAGCAGTTCGTCCACGTCGGCGACGATCTCGGCCGCCGTTCGTTCCCGCGCCTTGGCCAGCAGGATCGCCCCCTGCACCTGCGCCAGCAGCAGGTGTGCCATCCGCTCCGGGTCGACACCGGCGCGCAGCCGCCCGGCCGCGGCCGCGCGCCTGCACCCCACCGCAAGGCGCTCCTCCCACGCCGCGAAGATCCGCGCGAGATGCTCGCGCACCTCGACCTCGGTCGTCGCCAGCTCGGCGGCGAGATTGCCCATCGGGCAGCCGACGATCCGGCCGAAGCGCCGCTCGATACCGGACTGCACCCCGGTCACCGCGCCCACCAGCGCGGCGATCTCCCCGTTCGCGTGCTCGGCGCGGGTGAAGTGCCGGTCGAAGGCGGCCGCGTGCCAGTCCAGCACCGCCTTGCCGATCTCGGCCTTGGACGGGAAGAAGTGGTAGAGCGTGCCCTTGCGCACGTCGGCCGCCGCGCAGATCTCGGCGATGCCGACGCCGGTGTAGCTGCGCGCCAGGAACAGTGCCGCCGCCGCGCGCACGATCCGTTCCCGTGGCCCGGGCCGCTCGTCCATGCCCGGACCCTAACCCGCCCTTGACTGACCGGTCAACCAGTCAGACCGAGACGACAATCTTGCCGCTGTACCGGCCCCGCTCCAGGTGGCGGTGGGCCCGGACGACATCGTCGAAGGCGAACACCTCGTCGATATCGGGCCGATCGCGATCGGCGTCCAGGAAGCGGGCCATGCGCTCGACCACCACCGGATCGAGGGTGTGCTCGAAGCTGCGGTAGTGCTCGACCGGGGAGTCCGCGGGGCGCGGATCCAGGAAGCCCGCGGCGATCAGCGGCGCTCCGGGGCGCGCGGCGGCGAGCAGTTCCCGCTGACCGGGGCCGGTGACGAGGTCGAGGACGAGATCGGCGCCGCCGGGGGCGTGGCGGCGGACGCCGTCGGCGATGGATTCGCGATCGGTGGCGATGACCGCGGCGGCGCCGGCGGCGAGCAGTTCGCCGGTTTTCGCGCTGTCCCGGGTGACGGCGATGGGCACGGCGCCCATCCGGGCGGCGATCCGCAGCGCCGCCCGGCCCACCGCGCCGGAGGCGGCGGTGACGAGGATGTGGTCCCCCGGGCGCATCCCGCCCTTCTCGACCAGCGCGCCGTACGCCGTGGAGTAGGCGACCCAGATCGCGGCCGCCTCCGGAACACTCAGCCCGGCGGGCCGGGCGATGACCCGGCTCGCGGGCAGCGTGGTGTACTCCGCGTAGCTGCCCCGCACCCCCGCATCCGGGAGCGCCGCGATGACGACCGGATCACCGTCCGCGAACCCCGCGACCTCGGCACCCACCGCATCGATGACCCCGGTCCCCTCCACACCGAGCCGAGCATGCGGCAGGGTCACCGCACCGGGCATAGCCCCCGACCGCATCATCCGATCCAGCGGATTCACCGCGAACGCCTCGATCCGCACCCGCACCTCGCCCACCGCCGGCTCGGCCACCGGCTCCTCGACGATGCGCAAGACCTCCGGCCCACCGAACTCGTCGAACACCACAACCCGCGCCACGGCGCCTCCCTCGTTTCCTCGCATGCCGGAAACGCTACGGAGCGCGTGGTTACCTCCTGGTACCTTCGAATCTCATGCAAGACACGGCAGCCTCCCGCCTCGTCGACTGCCCCACCCGGCTCGCGGTCGAGATCATCGCCGACAAGTGGACCGTGCTCGTCCTGTTCGCGCTCAGCCGGGCGCCGCGCCGGCACGGCGAGCTCGTCGACACCATCGGGGGCATCTCCCGCAAGGTGCTGACCCAGACCCTGCGCCGGCTCCAGGGCTACGGCCTGGTCGACCGCACCGAGCACGCGCCGCGCCGGGTCGAGTACCGCCTGACCGAGCTCGGCCGCACCCTGGTCGAGCCCATCGACGTCCTGACCGACTGGGCCCGGGAGCACGGCGGCGCCATCGCCGAGTTCGAGGAGGCTCAGAGCCCCAGATCGATCCGTTCGGCGAGCGCCGGATCGTGAATGTCGCCGCCCGCCAGCACCGCCTCCCGGTAGCCGAGCAGGCTCGCGGCATCGGTGTCGGTATTGGTCAGGCCGCGCTTCCAGTAGGCGCGCGCGAGCAGGTCGGCGCGGGCCACGCCCCACGGGCCGAGGACGTGGGCGCGGACGCGCCGGACGGCGGCGGCCTCGGCGGCCACCCACACCTGGGTCCGGCGGCGCGCGGAAATCGCCGCGGGCGTGCGGGTTTCGATATCGGTGACGGAGTCGAGGAGCTGTAGCTCGAGGTTCGGGTGCCGGGGGAGCAGGGCGGGGTCGGTGGTCGAGACGTACGCCCACACCCGGTGCTCGGGCCCGAGGCTGTCGATGATCGCCGCGATCGCCGGGACCGCGGTGTCGTCGCCGATCAGGACGTGGTCCCGCACCCCGTCGGCGGCGACCCACTCCGGGCGCATCCCGGCCAGCGTCACCGCGTCGCCCGGGCTCACGGTAGCGAGCCAGTTCACCGCGGCGCCGCGCGCGTGGCGGGCGATGTCCAGCGTCAAACGCCCTGAGGTGGCGTCGAATTCGCGCACGGTGAAGGCGCGCAGCAGCGGGCGGCCGGTGTCGTCGGTGGAGAGCTCCAGCTTGAAGGCGTCCGCCGGGCGCGGTGCGCGGTACTGCGCGAGCCCGGCCCCCTCCAGCACGACCCGGGTGAACCCGGGCGAGAGCGGCCGCACCTCCGCGACGGTGAGCCGCAGCGACAGCGGCGCATTGGCGCGCCCCCGCGCCCTGATGCCGGCCCTGATGGATTCCATCACCCCTCCTTGCGCGTCGACTTAGGTCAGCCTAACGCGCTCCCGGCCGACCGGAGTCCGGCAGGTGAAAACGAGTGTCGAATCGCCGTTCCGTGGCCCGCTCGCGTGGCAGAATCGGCTCACCCAGCACACTCCTGGCAATCGGTCGCGAGGGCTGCGGGGTCGGAGAAGGGGTGATCGGCTGTGCGCAGAACTGGAACCGCCGGGTGGGCCCGGGTGTGGACGGCGGCGGTGGCCGCCCTCGCGCTGCTGGCCGCCGGGTGCTCGGATTCGCCCGACTCCTCGTCGGCGGCGAGTTCGTCGTCGTCGGCGGTTGCCGAGGTGACGACGGTGGTGAACGCGGCGAAGGCCTTCGCCGACTCGCTGGACCAGACCCAGCGCGAGCAGGCGCTGCTGGAGCTGACCGAGGCCGACGCGGTCGCCTGGTCGAACCTGCCCTGCGGGCAGAGCTGCCGCGGCGGCGTACCGCTCGGCGACCTCTCCGAGCAGCAGCAGGCGCTTGCCGACACCTTGCTGAAGGCGGCGCTCGGCACCGGCGACAGCGGCTGGACCCGGGTCGAGCAGCTGCGCGTCGCCGACGAGTACCTGGCCGGGTTGCAGTCCAGCGGTCAGGGCGGCGGCCCCGGGGGCGGTACCCCGCCGAGCGGCTCGCCGGACCAGGGGACGCCCCCGGGCGGCGGCACCCCGCCGAGCGGAGCGCCGGACGGCGGAATGCCGCAGGGCGGCGGTCTGGGCGGCTACGGCGCCGGGCTCTACGACCTCGCCCTGCTCGGCTCCCCGAGCACCGACGGCACCTGGATCCTGCACTTCGGCGGTCATCACCTGGCGGTCAACTTCACCTACCGGGACGGCGCGGTCGCCGGACCGAGCCCGTACTTCGTCGGTGTCGAACCCACCTCCTTCGAAACCGGCGGCACCGCCTACACCCCGCTGCGGGACATGGCCGACGCCGTGCGCGCGGCCACCGCCGGCCTGAGCGCCGACCAGCTGGCCAGGGCGAAGCTCGGCGAATCCTTCACCGACGTGCTGATGGGCCCCGGCAAGGACGGGCAGTTCCCGGAGACCAAGCAGGGGCTGGCGGTGAGCGAGCTGAACGCCGACCAGAAGCAGCTCGTGCTGGCCGCCATGCGCCCGTGGGTCGGCATCGCCGACGACGCCACCGCCGCCGCCACCCTGGCCGGCTACGAGAAGGACCTGGACGAGACCTACCTCGCCTACTCCGGCGGCACCGGGCTCACCGCGCAGGGCGACTACTTCCGGCTCGACGGCCCCGGCGTGTGGATCGAATTCGTCTGCCAGAACGGCGTGGTCGTGCAGGACCAGATCCACTACCACACCATCTGGCGCGACCACACCCGCGATTACGGCGGCGAGTTCACCTTCCGGTGAGGCGGCTCGTTCTCGCGCTCGCGGCGGTCGCGGCGGTGCTGCTGTCACCCACCGCGACCGCCGCGGCGCACCCCATGCCGCACTCCACGCTGGAACTCGACCCGGCCGCCGACCGCATTACCGCCCGGCTCTCCGTTCCCACCGACGATCTCGCGCTGGCCAGCGGGATCGAGCTGCGCGACACCGAAGGACTGCGCCGCTACCTCACCGAGCACCTGCGGCTGTTCGCCCCCGATGGCAGACCCTGGTCGGCGGTGGTCGGCGAACTCCGGCTCACCGCGGCCGAGAGCACCGCCACCGGCCCCTACCGCGAGGTGCTCGCCGAGGCCACGCTCACCCCGCCGCCGGGCGCGCCGCTGCGGCGGTTCACCCTGGCGGCCGACCCCGTCGTGCACCGGGTGGTCACGCACTCGATCCTGGTGTCGGAGCGGGCAGGCGGGCAGCTCGGGGTGATCGCGGTCGACACCCGCAGCATGCGGGTGACCACGCTCCCGGTGGACCTGGACGGGGGCGGGCCGTGGCGCGGCTTCGCGGCCATGTTCCGCCTCGGTGGCGACCACATCCTGGCCGGGACCGACCACCTGCTCTTCCTGCTGGTCCTGCTGCTGCCCGCGCCGCTGCTGGCGGCGGACGGACGCTGGCGCGGCCCGATCGGCACCCGCCGCGCCGTCGGCCGGATGACCGCTATCACCCTGGCCTTCACCGCCGGGCACTCGGCCACCCTGGCACTGGCCGCGCTCGGCCGCGGCGCACTGCCCGCGGGGCCGGTGGAATCGCTGATCGCGGTGAGCATCCTGATCGGCGCGGTGCACGCGCTGCGCCCGCTCTTCCCCGGCCGAGAGGCGGTGGTGGCGGCCGGATTCGGGCTGGTGCACGGGCTGGCCTTCTCGGCCACGCTCGCCGAACTACAGCTGTCCACACCGGAGCTGGTGACCGGCCTGCTCGGCTTCAACCTCGGGATCGAGCTGATGCAGCTGCTCGTCGTGGCCCTGGTGCTGCCGTGCCTGCTGGTATTGGCCCACACCCGCTGGTACACCCCGGTGCGGGTGGCGGGGGCGCTCTGCGCCGCGGTGGCGGCGCTCGGCTGGCTCCTGGATCGGCTCGGGGTCGGCAACCCGGTGGCGGTGGCGGCGGACCGGATCGGCGCCACCGGCTGGTACTCCCTCGCCGGGCTCGTGGTGCTGGCGGGCATCGCCGCGGTGGTCGCACCGCGCGCCGATCGCTCCGCGCCGGTTCCCGCGCGGGCATCGGCTCCGCCCGGCGCCCCGCCGGCTCCCGAATAGCGCGCACGACCGCGGTGGCGCCGGGCCCGGGTGCACACTGGACATCGAGCGGGGGGGTGGCCGCTTCCAGCGAAGCCGAGGGGGACGACCGGTGGCGGACACGAAAAGGTGCCGCGACGACCAGCGTCGGGTATTCGGGCTGATGGCGCTGGGGATCGCGCTGTTCGGGTCCGGCCTCGTGCTGGCATCCCGGCTGAGCGACGACTGCGTGCGGCTGCATCCCGCGGTGCAGCTCTCCGGGACCTCGGCTCGCCTACAGCGGGTCACCGAGAGCTGCGCCCTCCCGCCCCTCGCGGACTTCCGCTGGTCGCTTCTCGCCGATTCGCTGCTGATCGTGGTGGGGTACTGGCTGCTCGGCACGATGGCGCTGGTGGCCACCTGGTGGTGGCACGAGCCGCCCGGCCTGCGGCGATTCACCCCGGTGGTCATGCTGCTCCCGTCCGCGGCCGCGGTACTCGATCTCGTCGAGAACGCACTGTCCGCGGCCTTCGTCGAAGCGGGCGCGGCGGGATATTGGTACGACCCGGCGTGGGCGGGACGGGTCATCGCGGCCGTCGCATGGTCGAAGTGGACGGTGCTCGCGGCGGTGCTGCTGATCGTGCTTGCGCTCGTCCTCGGCCGCGTCCGGCCTGCGCGAACGTCGCACTGAAGGCAGCCGCTGCCGATCACCTCCCGGTGACGGTCGAGGGGGATCGTGGGCTCGATACCCGGCTGGTCTCCGCCGATGCGCGGCAGCTCAGCGAGCGATAGGGGCCAGCGTCCGCGCCCAGCCCAGCAGGGCCGGGTCGTCGAGGGTGTCGAGCAGCCAGTCGTGGTCGACGGCCCTGCCCGGCAGCGAGGGCACGGTGATCAGGTACATCCCCGCCGCCCGCGCCGCCGCCGCCCCGGTCCCGGAGTCCTCGAACGCCACCGACGCGCCCGGCTCCGCCCCGAGCTTCGCGCACGCCGTCAGATACAGCTCGGGATCCGGCTTGCCCCGGACGACATCGTCGGCGGTCACCACCACCGGCAGCAGCTCGGCCAGCCCGGCGCGCGCCAGCGCCGCCTCCACCAGCGCCCGCGGACTGTTGGAGGCGACCGCCACCGGCACCCGCGCCGCGCACTCCGCCACGATGCGCCGCGCCCCGGGCAGCGCCTCGGCGCCGGCGTCGAGCTCCTGCCGCACCAGCGCCATCAGCTCGGCGGTGAGCTGCTCGTCCTCGCCGGGGCGGCCGAAGTAGGACGTCAGCTCGGCCACCGCGTCGGGGACGGTGCGCCCGATCAGCATCGCCTTCTGCTCGGCGCCGAACCCGAACCCGTGCCGCGCGAAGAGCGCCGCCTCCGCGACGGACCAGCGCGCCTCGGTATCGACCAGCAGCCCGTCGCAATCGAAAACCACACAGCCCACTCGGCTCGGCGCACTCCGCATGGCACCACCGTACGAAAGGGCCCGCCGGGCGCGCTCGGCGTCCTAGGATCCGAGGGGTGGAGCTCGAGGAGTACCTGAAGTACGACGCGACCGGTCTGGCCGAACTCGTGGCACGCGGGGACGTGAAACCGGCGGAGCTGCTCGCGCTGGCGCGGGAGCGGGCCGAGGCGGTCGATCCGGCGCTGAACGCCATCGTGCGCACCTTCGACGGGGTCGCCGACGAGCGCGCCGCGAGCGAGCTCACCGGCCCCTTCGCCGGGGTTCCGTTCCTGATCAAGGACCTGCAGCAGGAGTACCGGGGGTTCCCGAGCACCGAGGGCTCGCGCTCGCTCGCCGGTGAGGTCGCGGCCGAGCACAGCCTGCTGGTGCAGCGGCTGCTCGACGCCGGGCTGGTCATCTTCGGCCAGACCAACACCCCGGAGTTCGGCAGCAAGGGGGTCACGGAGTCCGAGTTCTGGGGTCCGGCGCGCAATCCGTGGAATACCGCGCACACCCCGGGCGGGTCGTCGGGCGGCTCCGGCGCGGCGGTCGCCGCCGGGATCGTGCCCGCCGCGGGCGCCAATGACGGGGGCGGGTCGATCCGGATCCCGGCAGCGTGCAATGGGCTGGTGGGGCTCAAGGCCAGCCGCGGGCTCAGCCCGTACGGGCCGCGGGTCGGCGAGGTCATGTTCGGCATGGTCACCCAGGGCGTGGTGTCGCGCACCGTCCGCGACAGCGCGGCGCTCTACGACGCCGTCATCGGCCCGAACTCGCGCGCCGCCTACCGGGCCGCGCTGCCCGAGCGCCCCTTCGCCGAGCACATCCGCCGGGAGCCGGGCACCCTGCGCATCGGCTACTCCACCGCCTCCGCCATCACCGCGAACCCGCACCCGGAGGCGATCGCGGCGGTCGCGAGCGCGGCCGAGCTGCTGACCGGGCTCGGCCACGAGGTCGATGAGGTCCGCCCGCCGTACGACGACAAGCGACTGGCCGAGGACTTCCTCACGATCTGGTTCGCCAGCCTCTACCGCGAGATCCTCGCGATCAAGGAGCGGACCGGGGCACGGGACCGCGATTTCGAGGCGGACACCCTCGCCGTCGGCGAGATCGCCCGCTGCAACGGCGTCGGCAAACTCATGGCGGCCATCGACCACATCAACGATTACACCCGCGACCTGGCCGCCTTCCACGACCGCTACGACTACTTCCTCACCCCCACCCTCGCCACCCCGCCCCTGCCCATCGGCACCCTGACCACCCCGAAGTGGCAGCAGAGCGGCTCCCGCGTCCTGCACCGCCTGCACGGTGGCCGGGTCATGCGGGCGACCGGCATCCTGGACACCCTCATCGAGCAGAACCTGGGCTGGGTGCCCTACACCCAGCTCGCCAACCTCACCGGGCGACCGGCCATCAGCGTCCCGCTGCACTGGACCGCGGCGGGGTTGCCGCTCGGGGTCCAGTTCGTCGGGCGGCCGGGGGCCGACGGTGATCTGCTCCAGCTGGCCGCGCAGCTCGAGCAGGCGCGGCCGTGGGCGCACCGGCACCCCGCGCCGGTCGTGCACCGGACGGCCGAGGTTTGACCGCGGTCGATCGCTCGGGCCGCGTTGCCTGCGGCGCGTCAGTAGGCCAGGAGATCGAGGCCGTCGTCGGCGGGCAGGACCCAGGCTCGGTCGACGCGGTCGGCGGCCGACGAGCTCTCGAAGGCGCCGCGGATGCGGTCGGCGAGTGGATGCGGCGCGGCGGGGTCGGCCGGGATTCGCTGGTCGGCGCGGTCGGCGTCGCCGCCGGTCGGGGTGAAGGTCATCGCGTCCTCCGTGGTGTGGAACGGGGCGGGCCCGTGACCGCCGGGCCCGCCCCGCGAAGGGAAGAGTCGTGAAACCTGGTGTCTAGACGTGGCATTCGCGTAACGGGCATCACCTGCCTTCCACTCGAACCCTCTCGAACCGTCTGGGCGCGGGCCCTGCGGGGACCGGGCGGGGCCCGCGCGGCGGGTGTCGCCACCCGCGCGGGCCGGGTCGTGGACCCGGCCACGTTCGCTCCGGTGCTCCGGAGGCGCGGGCGGGTCAGGATCCGGCGAGTGCCTTGGTGTCGTGCTGCTGTTCGCCGCGGATGATCTCGATCTTGCGCGGCTTGGCCTTCTCCGCTACCGGGATCGTCACCCGCAGCACGCCGTCGCGGTAGTCGGCGCGAATGCGCTCGGTGTCGAGCCCCTCGCCGAGGAAGAGCTGCCGGGAGAACACGCCGCGCGGACGCTCCGAGGCGATCATCGACCGCCCCTGGTCCAGCTGCGCGCGCTCGGCGCGCACCGTCACCACATTGCGCTCGACATCGAGGTCCAGCGAATCCGGGTCGATTCCGGGCAGGTCGAACTCCGCCACGAAGTCCGAGCCCTCGCGCCAGGCGTCCATCGGCATCACCGCCGGACGGGCCGCCGTGCCGAACACCTGCTGCGTGAATCGGTCCAGATCCCGGAACGGATCGGTACGCATCAGCATGGTCGCCACCTCCACTACTCCTTATCTCAGTGTGTGTGGTGCCAGGTAATCTCTGCCGCCTGGCATAGATATTATGTAGCACGCGGATCGGATGAGTGCAAGCGCCTCGATGAGATAATCTCGAAGCGCGAGGAAAAGGCGGTGAGTTGGCGATGGTGGACAGGTCGAGCGGCGGGGCGGTGCCGGTGCCCGGGTCGGATCGGGCGGTGTACGCGATCTCGGTGGCGGCCGAGCTGGCCGGCATCGCGGTCCAGACGCTGCGGCTCTACGAACAGCACGGGCTCATCACACCGGCCCGCAGCTCCGGCGGTACCCGCCGCTACAGCGGGGACGATCTCGTCCGGCTGCAACGTATCTCGGAGCTCAGCGGACAGGGGGTCAATCTGGCGGGGATCGGGCGGATCCTGGAGCTGGAGGACCACAATGCCGCGCTCACCGCCGAGCGCGATCAGCTCCGCGCCGACGCGGGCGAGCCGCGGGGGTGACGGTGGAGCCGGTGGTCGGCGTCGTGCGGACCGGGAGCGGCCCGGACGTGGTGCTGGTACACGGCGGGGCGGGGCCGACGGCGACCTGGGCGGGGCTCGAGTCGCTGCGGCCGCGGTGGACGCTGATGTCGGTGTACCGGCGCGGCTTCCCGCCCAGTCCGAGGCCGCCCGGCGGCGGTCAGGACTTCGAGGTCGACGCCGACGATCTCGCCGCGGTCATCGGCGACACGCGCCCGCACGTGGTCGCGCACTCCTACGGCACCCTCGGGGTGCTCGTCGCGGCTGCCCGCAGCCCCGCCTCCGTACGCTCGCTGACCATCATCGAACCGCCGCTGTACCACCTGGCCGAGGACGACCCGCGGGTGCGGGCGCTGCGGCGGCTCGGCGACACCGTGCTCACCGAGGGGCCCGCGACCGATCCCGCCCAGCTGCGCGAATTCCTCGCGCTCGCGGGCTCGCCCGAGTCGCTGTCCGCCGGGGCGATGGCTGCGGTGCGGCGCGCGCACGGCGCCCGGCTGCCGAGCGAGGCGCGCCCGCGGCTGGAGCTGATTCGCGCGCACGGCACGCCGGTACTGGTCGCCTCCGGCGGTCACTCTCCGGCCCTCGAGCAAGTCTGTGACGCACTCGCCGACGCCCTGGCCGCCCAGCGGGTGCGCGCACCGGGAGCGGGCCATTTCGTAGCGGCGGCACCGGGTTTCGCCGAGCGGCTGGAGCGATTCCTGCTCTCGGTGTGACGATCACCCGCTACTGCCGGGCGAGCCGTTCGCGGGCATCCGCCCAGGAGAGCGGGATCTGCTCCGGGCTCGCCGTGGAGGCGACGAACCCCGGTGTGCCCACCCGCCCCGCCATGTCGGCCAGCATGAGCGCGTGCGTGCCGCTGCGCACGAAGGCCTCCATCGCAGCCTCGTCGGACCACGCGGAGAGTGTCCAGAAGGTCTTGCGCGGCAGGCGGGCGTCCAGGGTGTAGCCGACGCAGCCCGGCGCCTGCCGCAGCTGTTTGCGAATTCGCAGGGTCCAGCGGAGGAAGCGGGGGATGTCGCCGTAGTGGTTCAGGGGCAGGCGCGAGGTGAGCACGTGCAGGGTCTCGCCGTCGGCGGGGCGGTGGATTCCGTGGGCCCAGGGCAGTGCGGGCATGAGCTTCCTTCCATAGTGGAATGTTGCTCCCAGCCTATGTGCACACCCGTAAACATTCAAGACCGCCTCGTAGTAGTCTCTCCCGTCCATCCAGTAGTTCCGGATGCGGGCGGAGTGCGGGATATCGGTGCGGATCGCGGCGGAGGTGCTCGCCGCCGTCAGCTCTCGGTGGCGATGGCGTCCACGATGAAGGCGACGATGGCCTCCTGCTGCGCGGGGTCGAGGATCGTCGACTGCCCGACGAAACCGGTTCGGGTGAGCAGGATTCCGATGAACGCCTCCCCGGCCAGCACCGGATCGCCGGTGAGCTCGCCGCGCCGGGCGGCGGAGCGGAAGACCTCCTCGACCACGGCCATGCAGCGGTCGATGGAGTCGCGGCGGAAGGCGGTGTAGATCGCCGGGTACTCCTGCGCCTCCTGGACGCAGCGCTGCAGGATCTCGATGCGGGGGCTGGTGAAGACGGCGGCCACCGCGGGGACGATGGCCATGAGGTCGGTGCGCAGCGCGCCGGTCCCCGGCACCGTGAGCCCCGCGGCGAGGCTGCCGAGCGCGTCGGTGATGAGCCGGTCGCGCTCCGGCCAGCGGGCGTAGATCCCGCGCTTGTCGACGCCGGCGCGGGCGGCGACGCGGTTGGTGGCGAAGCCCGCGATCCCGCGCTCCGCGAGCTCGTCGACGGCGGCCCGCAGCACCCGCGCGTCGATGGACGGGTCGCGGCGACGGCCCCGCGCCGGTGTCGCTGAACCCATTGCCAAACCTCACCCCATTCATGCACCATGGTGGTGCATTAATTCGGTCACCACCGAGGTGACCTGCGTATTCGCGCTGTACCCAGCCTATGGCATGGGCGCTCGAGTGGTCCGGGAGGACACGATGCTGCACGTGGGTGATCAGGCCCCCGAATTCGAACTGCTCGACCAGCGCGGTGATCTCGTCCGGTTGAGCACGGTTTTACAGGCCGGTCCGGTCGCGCTGTTCTTCTACCCGGCGGCGCTCAGCCCCGGCTGCACCAAAGAGGCGTGCCACTTCCGCGATATCGTCGGCGAGTTCGCGGCGCGCGGGGCGACGATCCTCGGGCTCAGCAATGACGATGTCGCCACCCAGAAGCGGTTCGACGAGAAGCACCGGCTGGGTTACCCGCTGCTGGCGGATGTGGACGGGAATGTCGCGAAGGCGTACGGCCTGAAGCGGCGGGTGCCAGGGCTGCCCGCGAAGCGGGCCACCTTCGTCGTCGGCACCGACGGGCGGGTGCTCGCCGCCGTGCACAGCGAGCTGAACATGAACATCCACGCGGACGAGGCGCTCGCGGCGCTGGCAAGCTGATCATGGTTTCACCAGCTCGACTGAAACATATACTGTAACGTTCTCTGCATGAGTACGGACGCGGTGGTGGGCGAGCCGGGGCCCGCCCACCGCGGCGCCCCGCGCTCCCGGCCGGCGCCGCGCCCGCCTGCTCGCGGCGATCTGATCGCCAGCGTCACCCGCGAGGTGCTCGACTTCTTCGGCGCCTGCCCGCGCTGCGGGTACCCGGCCCAGGAATCGGAGACAGTGCGTACCTTCGCCAAGGGGATCACCGAGCGAATCGTGTTCCGCACCTGCGGCCTGCCCTGCGGCTGGTTCATTTCGTCCGCGAGCGCGGGCGACAGCTATCCCGGTCACCGGGTGTAGGCCCGCGCCCGGTGGAGAGCGGGCGCGAGGCCGAAATCGCACTCGCCGGTCCGCGCCGCCGGAGTGCCGACGAGCCGCCGCTTACCGCGTCGTTCCGCGCGTGGTCCTGCGTATCCCTGCTGCTCACTGTGAGTGCCGGTGCTTCCCCGCAATTGCCGACGGGTTGACTATTGTGCTTACGGTAAAACCTACCGTACTGTTACCTGCGCCACACGAACAGCGGCAATACCGGGCGCCCGGTCGGTAACTCCGGCCCGCGGCGATCTCATCCCACAGTTAGGTACGCGATGCGTTCACCCACCCCTCCTCCCGCGATCGGGCCGGTATGACCGAGCATCTCCAGTTCCTGCTGCTCGGCATCGGCAGCGGCGGTGTCTTCGGCGCCCTCGCCATCGCGCTGGTGCTGGTCTACCGAAGCTCGGGTGTGCTCAACTTCGCGACCGGGGCGATCGCGCTGAACTGTGCCTACGTCTACGCCTTCCTGCGCAGGGGCGAGTTCGTGATCCTCGTGCCCGGGCTGCCGAAATCGGTCGATATCGGCGGCGACCCCGGCTTCGCGGTGTCCGCCGCGATCGCGGTGATCCTCTCGGCGCTCTTCGGGCTGGTGGTCTACGTCGTCGTCTTCCGGCCGCTGCGCAAGGCTCCGCCGGTCGCCCGCGCCGTCGCCTCGCTGGCCCTGATGATCCTGCTGGTCGCGGTCGCCGCCAAGCAGGTGGGAACGAACTCCATCGGTGTGAAGGCGATCTTCCCGGTCGATATCTGGACCGTCGGCGAGCTGCGGATCCCGCAGGACCGGATCTATTTCGGCATCAGCATCGTGGTGCTCGCGCTCGTCCTGGCGGCGCTGTACCGGTTCACCCGCTTCGGGCTGGCCACCCGCGCCACCGCCGAGAGCGAGGAGGGCGCCTACGTCAGCGGGCTCTCCCCGGACCGGATCGCCGCGGGCAACTGGATGATCGGCTCGGCGGTCGCGGGCCTGGCGGGCATCCTCATCGCGCCGATCGTACCGCTCAGCCCCATCGGCTACTCCCTGTTCATCGTGCCCGCGCTGGCGGCGGCGATCATCGGCCGGTTCTCCTCGGTCGTCGCCGCGGTCGCCGCCGGGCTGGTGATCGGCATGCTGCAGTCCGACGCCACCTACCTGTCGCGCACCTACGAGTGGCTGCCCTCCAGCGGGCTGGTGGAGCTGGTGCCGCTGATCGTCATCCTGGTCGTGCTGGTGATCAGGGCCAGGCCGCTGCCCTCGCGCGGCGCGGTCATCGTGACCGAGCTCGGCACCGCGCCCTATCCGCGAAAGATCCTGCTGTGCACCGGAATCGGCGTGCTCGCCGCGGGGGCAGCACTGATTCTCTCCGGCGGCGACCTGCGGGTCGCGATCATCACGACGCTGATCCTGGCCATTATCGGCCTCTCCCAGGTCGTGGTGACCGGGTACGCGGGGCAGGTCTCGCTGGCGCAGCTCGCGCTGGCGGGCGCCGCGGCGCACCTCCTCGGCCCGATCGCCGCGGACTGGGGTATCCCGTTCCCGTTCGCGCCGCTGCTGGCGGCGGCGCTGGCGACCGTGCTCGGTGTCGTCGTCGGGCTGCCCGCCCTTCGCATCCGCGGGCTGACGGTCGCGGTCGTCACCCTGGCCCTGGCCTACGCCATCGAGGCGGTGTGGTTCCGCAATCTCGACCTGGTGCCGTCGAGCGGCATCGACATCCCGGATCCGGTGGTGTTCGGCCACAGCCTCGGTGTCGGCCGCGGCGAGAATTTCCCGCGGCTCGAGTTCGGGCTGCTGTGCCTGGCGGTGCTGGCAGTCGTCGGGGCGGGCGTGGCCTGGCTGCGGCGCAGCCGGCTCGGCACCCGGATGCTCGCGGTGCGCGCCAACGAGCGCTCGGCGGCGGCCTCCGGCGTCGACGTGGTGCGCACCAAGCTGGCGGCCTTCGCGATCGGCGCGTTCATCGCCGGGATCGGCGGCAGCCTGCTCGCCTACCAGCAGACCAATGTGTCGTTCCAGTCCTTCACCGCGCTGGCCGGGCTCAGCCTGTTCGCCATCGTCTACCTCGCCGGGACCACCTCGATCGCGGGCGGCCTGCTCAGCGGCGTGCTCGGCGCGGGGGGAGTGGCGTTCCTGCTGCTCGGGAACCTCGGTGACGCCGCGGGCTCCTGGTACCAGGTGATCGTCGGGGCCGGGTTGCTGATCACCGTGCTGACCAATCCGGAGGGCATCGTCGCCCCGGCACAGCGGGCGCTCGCCCGCACCGTGCGGAAGGCGGCGCCGCGGGCGGACACCGCACCGGCGCTTCCGCCGCGCACCGAGGCGGTGCCCGGCGCTCCGCTGCTGGTGCTGGACGGGGTGACGGTGCACTACGGCGGCGTTCTCGCCGTGGACGACGTGAGCTTCGCGGTGCCGGAGGCGGCGATCGTGGGGCTGATCGGCCCCAACGGGGCCGGCAAGACGACCCTGATCGACGCCATCAGCGGCGCTGTCCCCGCCGGCGGAAGCGTGGCGCTGGGCGGCGCGCGGCTCGACGGAATGAGCGTGCACCGCCGGATCCACGCCGGGCTGGGCCGGACCTTCCAGGCCATCGAGCTGTACGAGGACCTCAGCGTCCGGGAGAACGTCCTGGTCGGGCTCTCCGGCCGGAGCCGGGCCGAACAGGCGGGCAGCGCCGACGAGCTCGATGCGATCTTCGCCCTGCTCGGCCTGGTCGAGGTCTGCGACACCCCGGCGGGCGAGCTGTCCCAGGGGCAGCGGCAACTGGTCTCGATCGCCAGGGCGCTCGCGGGGAAACCCGCGGTGCTGCTGCTCGACGAACCCGCGGGGGGCCTGGACTCCGCCGAGAGCCGCTGGCTGGGCGAGCGGCTGCTGGCGATCCGGGCCAGCGGGGCGACGATCCTGCTCATCGAGCACGACATGAGCCTGGTGCTCGGCGTCTGCGATCAGGTGCAGGTGCTGAACTTCGGCCGGACGCTCGCCGCGGGCACCCCCGAGCAGATCCGCACCGATCCCAGGGTCGCCGAGGCCTACCTCGGCACCATGTTCGCCGAGGAGGTCGTCGGATGAGCCTGCGCCTGAACGGAATCACCGCCGGGTACGGCAAGCTCGCCATCGTCCGCGACCTGGACCTCGAGGTCCGCTCCGGGACGGTGACCGCGCTGCTCGGGCCGAACGGCGCCGGGAAGACGACGCTCATGCTGACCGCCGCCGGGCTGCTCCCGGCGCTGGGCGGGGAGATCGCCGTCGGCGGCACCCCGCTGCCGAAGGGCCGCCCCGCGCGCGCCAACCGGGCCGGGGTGGTGCTGGTCCCGGACAACCGGGCGCTCTTCACCGGCCTGACCGTCACCGAGAACCTCGCCATCGCCCGGCGCCGCACCGGCCGCCCGCTCGACGACATCTTCGACCTGATGCCCGCGCTGCGGCCGCGCCGGAAGGTGGCGGCGGGCGCGCTCTCCGGCGGCGAGCAGCAGATGCTCGCGGTCGGGCGCGCGCTGATCCAGGGCCCCCGGGTGCTGCTCATCGACGAGATGAGCATGGGGCTGGCGCCGGTCATCGTGGAGGAGCTGCTCCCGGCCGTGCGCCACATCGCGGACGAGGCCGGCGTGGCGGTCGTCCTGGTCGAACAACACGTGCGGCTGGCCCTCGCGGTCGCCGACGACGCCGTCGTGCTCGTGCACGGCGACGTGACCCTGCGCGGCACCGCCGCGGAGCTGCAGCGGGCGCCCGAGCGCCTGGAAGCCGCCTACCTCGGTGGCGGAACCCCCACCGCCACCGTCTGATTCATCCCGTCAACAGGAGATCGTCATGTCCTTCTTCACCCGTACCCGATGGGCGGTGCTGCCCTGTCTCGCCGTCTCGGCCGCGCTCCTCGCCACCAGCTGTTCCAGCGACGACGGCTCCGCTCCGAGCCCGGCCGACAAGTCGGTGCTCGGCCAGGAGAACAAGGCGACCGGCGCCCCGGTGCGGATCGGTCTGATCACCACCGGCCCCAAGGCGCCGGTCTACACCGAGGAACTCGAGGTGGCCCAGGCGACCGCCACCTACATCAACGACTACCTCGGCGGTCTCAACGGCCGCCCGATCGAGCTGATCCCCTGCGAGGACGAACTGCAGGTGAGCCTGGCGCGCAACTGCGCCAACAAGTTCGTCCAGTCCGACGCGGTCGCGGTGGTCAGCGGCGAGGCCAACAACGCCGACACCGTCGCCTCGATCACCTCGCCCTCGGCGCTGCCGTACCTCACCGCCGCGGGCGGGCAGCAGTCGCTGATGCTGCCGAACACCTACGTGCTGATCAACGCGCTCAACTCGCTGGCGGGCGTGCCCGCCGCGTATGCCAAGCAGCAGGGCTTCAAGAAGGTCGCCATCCTGGCGGTGGACTCGCCGACCGCCATCGACCCGCTGAAGCAGCTCGGGCCCTTCGCCTTCGGCAATGCGGGCGCGCAGGTCGATGTGGTGCCGGTGCCGCTCGGCACCGCGGATATGACCCCGCAGATCCAGGCCGCGCTGGCCAAGCAGCCCGAGATGTTCCACCTGCTCGGCGATGTCTCGTTCTGCACGGCGGCGATCAAGGCCATGCGGACGCTGAACACCCCGCAGCCGGTCATGGCGGTGACCCAGTGCGTCGGCGACGCCGACACCGCCGCGCAGATCCCCGGCGGGTACGAGGGCGTCAAGATCATCGTCAATACCGTGTTCGACCCCGCCCAGCCGGACACGAAGCTGTTCGACGCGGTCGTCGACGGCTCGGGCGCCAAGGATCCGAAGAAGGCCGCCTCGGTGTTCCGGACCCTGCTCGGCCTGCGCTCCGCGCTCGACGGCATGCCCGACGAACTCAGCAGGCAGTCGGTCAACGCGCGGCTCGGCGCCATGCCGCAGCCCGCGCCACTGCCGCTCTCCGCCGGCGGCACCTTCCAGTGCGGCAGCAAGCCCGTTCCGGTCGTCCCCAATATCTGCTCGGACGAGGCCCTGCTCGGCACGCTGGACGAGGACGGCACCCCGACCGATGTCGCCCCGATCGACACCAGCGGCATCTTCTCCATGCCGGGCCGCTGAACCGTGGCTATCGGAACGGAGCGACCGTACCGGGTCGTGCAGTGGGCGACCGGCAGCGTCGGCAAGGCCGCGCTCCGGCACTTCGCGCAGAGCCTGGTCTACGAGCTGGTGGGCGTGCTGGTCTTCTCCGCCGAGAAGGCGGGCAAGGACGCCGGTGAGATCGCCGGCATCGGCCCCATCGGGCTGGCCGCCACCGACGACGTGGAGCAGATCCTCGCGCTCGACGCCGACTGCGTCTTCTACTCGCCGCTGTGGCCGGACACCGATGCCGTCTGCCGGTTGCTGCGCAGCGGCAAGAACGTCGTCACCTCGACCGGGCCGTACTACCCGACCGAGATCGCGAAGGAGGACTTCGCGCGCATCGAACAGGCCTGCGCCGAGGGCGGCACCTCGTTCCACGGCGGCGGCATCCACCCGGGCTACGCAGGCGACCTGCTGCCGCTGACCCTGGCCCGGCTCGCCAGCCGGGTGGACCACATCCACGTGCACGAGGTGGTGAACTTCCGGCAGGAGCCGTCGAAGTACATCGAGTGGACCGGCATGGGCAAGACGCCCGAGCAGTTCCGGGCGGAGCCGGCGCTGCTCGGTGCCTCGGTGCCGTACTTCGCGCAGTCCATGGCGGTGATCGCCGATGGACTGGGCCGGACCGTCGACGAGGTCACCGTCGCCGAGATCGAGCTCGCCACCGCCACCGCGGACATCCACTACACCGGGACGGAGACCAGCGACATCCCCGGCGTGCACGGTGTGGTGCCCGCCGGGACGGTCGCCGGGCAGCATCACCGGTGGACGGCGTGGTCGGACGGGGTTCCGCTGATCACCTTCCACGCCAAGTACACGATGGGCGACGACGATATCGAGCCCGCGTGGAACTACGGCCACAGCCAGTACCTGCTGGTGATCGACGGCGACCCGCCGACCGAGCTGGTACTGCGCGCGGGCGCCGGGCCGGACGGGAACCCCGTCTACCTCGGCTACACCTGGACCGCCATGGCCGCGGTGAACGCCATCCCGGCGGTGGTCGCGGCCGCACCGGGGCCGCTCGGCCACCTCGATCTCGGCCTGCTCCGGTTGCCCGGGGTCGTACACTGAGATGCGGCGGATCCAGGCGGGCGAGGTACTGAGCGCCTCGATCGACATCGCCGCCCCGGCCGACGCGGTCTACGCGCTGGTCTCCGACATCACCCGAATACCCGAGTGGAGCCCGGAGACCGTGCGCGTGCGGCGGCTGGACCCGGCCGGGTTCCGCTCCTGGAACCGGCGGCGGCTCGGCGTCTGGCGCACGGACGCGAAGATCGTCGAATCGATTCCGGGCGAACGATTCTCGTTCGTGGTCCAGGCCATGGGCGGGGATTGGACGCAGTGGACGTACCGGCTCGAGCCGCGCGGTGACAGCACGCGACTGACCGAGGAATTCCGGATGTGCGTGGCGCTCCCCACCGCGATCCTCGCCTTCGAGTGGCTGTTCCTGCTGGTCCGGGACCGCCGGGCCGACCTGCGGCAGAACCTGGAGACCTCGGTCGCGCGCATCGGAACCATCATCGAATCCGGCGCCGCGCGCCGGCGAACGGGGGAACATCCGTGAAGTATCGAAATCGGGTCGCGGTCGTCACCGGCGCGGGCTCCGGCATCGGGCGGGCGCTGACCATCGCGCTCGCCGCCGATGGCGCCCGGGTGGCGGCCTCGGACATCGACGCGGCCGGGCTCGCCGCGACGAGCGCGGCCTGCGCGCCGGGCAGCGTCGCCACCTACCACCTCGACGTCGCCGACCGCGCCGCGGTGCGCGCACACGCCGAGCAGGTCGTGCCGAGCTGGGGCCGGCGTCGATGCTGTTCAACAATGCCGGTGTCGACCTCATGGCCGAGATCGAGAACATGGAGCCCGCGGATCTGGACTGGCTGTTCGGCATCAACTTCGGCGGCGTGGTGAACGGCACCACGGCTTTCCTGCCGCAGCTCATCGAGGCCGGGAGCCCGGACCGCCCGGCTCGGCTGATCAACCTGTCCAGCGCCTTCGGGCTGATCGCCGTGCCCGCGCAGGGCGCCTACTGCGCCTCGAAGTTCGCGGTGCGCGGGCTGACCGAGACGCTGCGCCAAGAGATGATCATGAACGCCCGCCCGGTGACCGTGCACTGCGTGCACCCGGGCGTGGTGAAGACCAACTTCGGCAGGAACATGCGCACCAGCGCCGAGGACGCCGAGGTGGCGCGGACGCTGTTCGACAAGGCCGCGCTGACCACGCCGGAGCGCACCGCGCGCACGATCCTGCGCGGCGTCGACCGGGGCAAGGCGCGGATCCTCGTCGGCCCGGACGGCCGCGTCGCCGCCGCGCTCCCGCGCCTGCTCGGCGTCTCCTACACGACGCTGCTCGCGCGCGGATCGCGCGTGACGTCGCGCCGACGCACAGAGAGTTCACCGTCCGTCGAGGAAAGGAATCCGCTGTGACACTGCGGATCGTGCAATGGACCACCGGCAATGTCGGGCGGGCGGCGCTGGGGTCGATCGTCGAGCGCGACGATATGGAGCTGGTCGGGCTGTACGCCTTCAGCGCCGACAAGGTGGGGCGGGACGCCGGTGACCTGGCCGGGCTCGGCCGCACCCTCGGTGTCGCGGCCACCGACGACATCGACGCCATCATCGCGCTGCGACCGGACTGCGTCTCCTACATGCCGCTCTTCCCCGACGTCGAGCACCTGAGCAGGCTGCTCGAGGCCGGGATCAATATCGTCACCACCGCGGAGTTCATGACCGGCGCCGCGCTGGGCGCCGAGTCGAAGGCCCGGCTGGAGCGGGCCGCCGCGGCCGGTGGCGCGAGCCTGTTCGGCAGCGGGGTGAATCCCGGGTGGATCGAGTACCTGGCCGCGGCCGCCTCCGGGGTGACGCGGAATCTGCGCTCGCTGCGCGTGATCGAACAGTTCGACCTCATGGTCCTCTCCGCGGACGGCAACCAGGACGACTTCGGCTGGGGCCGCCCGGCCGGCGACCCCGGCCACGCCGACGACGTCGCCACGGGTGTCGCGGAATTCCGCGACGCGGTGGAGGTGGCGGCGCGGGTGCTCGGCGTCGAGCTGGACGAGATCCGCTACGACGTCGAATTCGCCCACGCCACCGAGGATCTGACGGTCGCCGCGCGCACCGTCACCGCGGGGACCGTGGCCGGGATCGAAATCACCTGGTCCGGCATGGCGGGCGGGGCCGCGGTGATCGAGCTGGTCGCCCGCTGGACCCTGGGCACCAAGATCGAGCCGGCCTGGACCACCGACATGGGTTACACCGTCGAGGTGAACGCCGACCCGAGGGTGATCATGCGGGTCGACTTCCTCCCCGCGGATCTCGAGCGGATCACCGCCGAGGGCATGGCGTTCATGGGCACCGTGCTGACCGCCTCGCCCGCGATCAACGCAATCCCGGCGGTCGTGGCCGCCGCACCCGGCATCGTCACCTACGCTGAGCTGCCGCCGATCACGGCGAACCTCGCCGGGAGGTAGGCCATGACCGAGACCGCGGTGACCTTCTGCCGCATCTGCGAACCGCTCTGCGGCATGATCGCGACCGTCGAGGACGGGCGGCTGACCGCCCTGCGCCCGGACCGCGAACACCCGCTCTCCAGCGGCTTCGCCTGCCCCAAGGGGATCGCCTTCACCGAGGTGGTCAACGACCCCGACCGGGTCACCACCCCGCTGCGCCGGGGGCCGGACGGGTTCGAGGAGGTCTCCTGGGAGGAGGCCATGGCCGATATCGCCGGGCGCCTCACCCGGGTGCTGCGCGCGCACGGGTCGGGGGCGGTCGGCTGGTACATGGGCAACCCGGCCGCGTTCAGCTACTCGCACCTGGTGGGGGTGATCGCCTTCATCAAGGGCATCGGCAGGCATTCGCACTATTTCACCGCCTCTACCCAGGACACCAGCAGCAGGCTGCTGGCCAGCCAATTCCTCTACGGCTCCCCGCTGTCGGTGCCCATCCCCGACCTGAACCGCACCGACCTGCTGGTGGTGATGGGCGCGAATCCGCTGGTCTCGCACGGCAGTTTTCTCACCGCGCCCAGGATCAGGGACCGGCTGCGGGAGATCAACGCCCGCGGGCGGGTCGTGGTGATCGATCCGCGCCGCACCGAGACCGCCGCCGCGCACGAATGGCTCGGCATCGTCCCCGACACCGACGCCTTCCTGCTGCTCTCGCTGCTGCAGGTGCTGTTCGCCGAGGATCTCGCCCGGCCCGGTGCACGGGTCCGCGATCTGGGGTGGCTGCGCGCGCAGGCCGCGCCGTTCACCCCCGAGGCCACGGCGGAGTCGACGGGGATCGCGCCCGAGCAGGTGCGCGAGCTGGCCCGCGCGCTCGCCGGGACGCCGCGCGCCGCCGTCTACGGGCGCTTCGGCACCTGCGTCGGCCGGCACGGCACCCTGACGAATTACCTCATCGATGCCGTGAACCTGGTGGCGGGCAATCTCGACACCCCGGGCGGCAGCGTCTTCAGCACCCTCGGCATCCCCGGGCAGCGCTGGGCGATGATGGTCATGGGCGCGTTCCTGCGCCGCACCTACCGGCGCAAACGCGGCCGCATCGGCGGCTTCGGCCCGGTCATCGGGGCCGAGCCCGCCGCGCTCATGGCGAAGGAGATCACCACGCCCGGCCCGCGCCGGATCCGCGCGCTCTTCGTGAGCGCGGGCAACCCGGTGCTCTCGGTCCCCAACGGGGACGAACTGGAGGCGGCGACCGAGCAGCTCGATCTGATGGTCGCGCTGGACTTCTACCGCACCGAGACCGCGGCGCACTGCGACTACCTGCTGCCGGTGACCACCATGTACGAGCGCGACGATTTCGCGCTCACCTTCCAGCAGTTCCAGGCGACGCCGTTCCGGCAGGCGACCGAAGCCGTGGTGCGCCCGCCCGGCCAGGCGCGCACCGAGTGGGAGATTATCGACGACCTGATGCGGCGCATGACGAGGCGCACCCCGCTCTTCGCGGTGCTGGGGCTAGCCAGGTCCGTCGCGCACCGCCTCGGGCGCCGCTTCCACCCGCGTCCGCTGGCCGATCTGATCATCCGGCTCTCCGCCGGCGGACGTGCCGGGCTGACCTTCGACCGGCTCACCGGCGCACACCCGCACGGCGTCGTCGTGGCCCCTGACGTCCCGACCGGCGTGCTCGACCAGGTCCTGGCCTACGGCGACCGGCGCGTGCACCTCCGGCGCCCGGAGATCGCCGCCGAGCTCACGGCGCTCGCCGGAGACACCGGCACCGAGGGCTTCCCGCTGCGGCTGATCGGCATGCGCGAGCCGCGCTCGGAGAATTCCTGGATGCACAACGCGCCGCTGCTCCGGCGCGGACCGGACCGGCCGCACCGCGCGCTCATGCACGCCGCCGACGCCGCCGAGCGCGAAATCGCCGACGGCGCGACGGTGCGGGTGCGCTCGGCGACCGGAGCGATCGAGCTCCCGGTCGAGCTGACCGGCGATATCGTGCGCGGAGCGGTCGCCATTCCGCACGGGTACGGGCATCGGGGGACCGGGGGATGGCAGCTCGCCAACCGGGTCGGCGGGGTGAATGTCAACCTGCTGATGTCGAGCGAGCCGGGGGATATCGAGGCGCTGGCGGGGATGTCCCGGCTGACCGGCATTCCGATCAGCGTGCATCCCGTGAGAGAGACAGTTCCACCAACGAGACAGGCGAGACCATGCGCAGAGTAGTTCAGTTCTCCACCGGCAATGTCGGGCGGCATTCGCTGCGGGCCCTCATCGGCCGCCCCGACTTCGAGCTCGTCGGGGTGCACGCCGCGAGCCCGGCCAAGATCGGGCGCGACGCCGCCGAGCTGTGCGACTGGGACGAGCCGACCGGGGTGCTCGCCACCGACGACGTCGAGGCGCTGCTGGCGCTGAAACCGGACTGCGTCGTGTACACCGCGCTCGCCGAGACCAGGCCGGCGGAGGCGATCGAGGAGCTCTCGGCGATCCTCGCGGCGGGGATCAATGTGGTGGGGTCGTCGCTGGTATGGATGGTCGCCCCGCGGCACGCCGAGGACTGGGTGCGCGAGCCGCTGGAGAAGGCGTGCGCGGCGGGCGGCTCCTCGCTCTACATCAACGGCGTCGACCCGGGCTACTCCGGCGACACGCTGGTGCACACCGCACTCGGGCTGGTGACGCGCGCGGAGTCGGTCGCGGTGCAGGAGATCTTCGACTACGGCAACTACGACGACGCCGAATTCACCGGCGCCGCCATGGGATTCGGGGTCGCCGAGGACGCCGAGCTGCCGCCGCTGTACCTGCCGGGTGTGGTGGCGTCCATGTGGGGCGGGCAGGTGCGCAGCCTGGCCGCGGCGCTCGGCATCACCCTGGACGAGGTCAGGCAGCGCACCGAGCGGTGGTTCACCCCCGAGCGCATCGAGTGCACCATGATGACGGTGCAGCCGGGGCAGATGGCCGCGGTCCGGTTCGCCACCGAGGGGGTGCTGAACGGCAAGCCGGTGATCACGATGGAGCACGTCAACCGGCTCACCGCCGCCGCCGCGCCGGACTGGGACTTCCCGCCGGACGGGCACTCCGGCGTGCACCGGGTGGTGGTCGAGGGCGATCCGCGGATCGAGATCAACACCCACGTCTCGCACCCGATCTTCGATTCGACCGACGCGGGCTGCATCTCCACCGCGGCGCGGGTGGTCAACGCCATCGACTGGGTCTGCGCCGCCCCTGCCGGGCTGGTGTCGGTCGAGGACATTCCGCAGACGGCGGTGCTCAACGGGCTGGTGTGGTGAACGACCGGTCGTGCGGTCGATGAAGACCAAGGGTGCGCTGATCTGGGATTTCCATCAGCCGTGGTCGATCGAGGAGATCGAGATCGGGGAGCCGCGCGGCGGTGAGGTGAAGATCCGGATGGAGGCCGCCGGGCTCTGCCACTCCGATCACCACCTCGTGACCGGTGACATCCCGATGGCCTCCTTTCCGATCCTCGGCGGGCACGAGGGCGCGGGTGTCGTCATCGAGGTCAGCCCGGGAGTGGACGACATCGCGGTCGGTGACCATGTGGCGCTGTCGTTCATCCCGGCCTGTGGCCGATGTCCCTCCTGCCGGGCGGGCCGGACGAACCTGTGCGACCTCGGGGCCGGGTTGCTGGCCGGGGCCTCGGTCTCCGACGGGTCCTTCCGGGTGCGGGCGCGCGGGCAGGACGTGTACCCGATGTCGCTGCTCGGCACCTTCGCGCCGTACCTGGTGGTGCACCGCAGCTCCGTGGTGAAGATCGATCCGGAGATCCCGTTCGAGGTCGCGGCGCTGCTGAGTTGCGGCGTCACCACCGGGTTCGGCGCGGTGGCGCGGTCGGCGGACGTGCGGCCGGGTGAAGACGTCGCGGTGATCGGGATCGGCGGTCTCGGGGCGTCGGCCGTGCAGGCGGCGGTGCTGGCCGGGGCCCGCTACATCTTCGCGATCGATCCGGTGGCCTGGAAGCGCGAGCAGGCACTGCACTTCGGCGCGACCCACGCCTACCCGGACATCGGCGCCGCGCTGGCCGCCGTTCCCGAGCTGACGGCGGGCGGAATGGCGGCGAAGGTGATCGTCACCGTCGGCCGCATGGAGGGCCGGGACCTCGACATGTACCTGGCGCTCACCGCGAAGGCGGGCACCTGCGTCGTCGTGGCCATGGGCGGCGTCCTCGAGGCCGAGACGACCCTGAACCTCTCGGTGCTCACCCTGTTCCAGAAGAACGTCCAGGGGACGATCTTCGGCGCGGGCAACCCGCAGCACGACATTCCGCGGCTGCTGGCGCTCTACCGGGCGGGCAAGCTCAACCTCGACGACATGGTGACGCGCACCTACCGGCTGGAAGACGTCAACGACGGTTACCGGGACATGTTGGAGGGGCGCAATATCCGAGGCGTCATCACGTTCACCGACGCCGATCGATGAGGAGGTCACCGTGCCCGGACTCGACCTGACCTGCACGAGTGGGATGCTGACCTGTGGCGTCCCCCGCGGACGGTGCGCATCCCCGGCGAGGACGACCTCTACTGGGGCCCGATCCTGTGGATCGAACGCGACGGCGCACAGCACGCGTTCTCGGCCAACCTGACTCTGGCCGCCGAGCACGCCATGACGGTGATCCTCGGACCCGAACGGTACGTGTGGAAGGAAGACGACGTCATCGATGTGGTCTTGACTCCGCTGCCGTCGAACGTCACCCGGATCGACGTGCCGGGCCGGCCCGACGACGTCGGGTACACCAGCTCCGGGTGCACGGTGACCGGCACGATCGAGGGTTCGCCGATCGTGGGTGGCTACGGCGGCCTCGACCGCATGTACTGCCTGCCCGGCCTCAGCGCCCACGCGTCCAACATCGCCCATCTGGAGCACTACTGGTTCGTCTGGGGTGCGCAGTTCGAGGACGGCCACTGGGAGACCGGCAACACCATGCTCGGCGCGGGCGGCTATGCGACCGCCGGTTACCACCGTCAGGGTGAGCCGCCGGTCGTCGCCGTCGGCGGCGACGTCGGGTCGACGGTGCTCTGGGACACCAGGGACGGTGTCGCGCAGCCGTACGCCGCCAGCCTCGCCTTCGGCGGGCACACCTTCGATTTCCGCGGAACGCACAATGCGGCCGCCTGTGCCGCGGCGCTCGGGATAGCGTGGCTGCACGGCACCGTTCAGCGCGCGGGCGGGGAGCAGCCCGTGCGGAGCTGGTCGACCATGGAGGTCATCCAGCGGAACTGGGGCGGCCGGGACGGTGGCCGCGCCGTGCCGCGGGAATGACGTGGCGCACGCGCGGCGGCTCCGGTCAGCCCGCCGCCGGGCCGGTGACCGCTCGCGGTAGCCGGGTGCCGACGTAGCGCGCGGTCCGGCGAGCCAGGAAGCCCGGCGCGGCGCGGCCGACCAGCCACCCCAGCCGGGTGCGTCCCGGCACCACCACCCGGGCGCGATCGCGGGCGACCGCGGCCAGCACGTCGACGGCCAGCCGCTCCGGGGAGTACGCCCGCTCGGTGTTCTCGGCGCCGAGGAAGAACGCGCGGCCGGCGAAGCCGCTGCTGTCGGTGCTGTCGAGAATGGGCGTCTCGACCGCTGACGGGCACACCACGGTCACCCCGACGCCGTAGTGCACGGCCTCGGTCCGCAGCGCCTCGGAGAGCCCGACCACCGCGAACTTGGTGGCGCAGTAGCTGGTCAGCAACCCCGACGCCATGAGCCCCGCCGCCGAGGCGGTATTGACGATGTGCCCGCTACCCGCCGCGATCATCCGCGGATAGGCGGCCTGCACCCCGTGCACGACGCCGCGCAGGTTGATGTCGATGATGCGGTTCCACTGCTCGAGGGTCAGCTCCTCGGTGGGGCCGCCGATGACGATCCCGGCATTGTTGAACAGCAGATCCAGGGGCCAGGCCGCGTCGACCGCCGCCGCCACGGCGGCCGCGTCGGTGACGTCGAGTTCGACGGCGGTCGCGCTGCCGGGGCCCGGCGCGGAGGCCGCCACCCGGGCGGCGGCCTCCGCGTCGATATCGGCGCAGTGCACGTGCGCACCGGCTGCGGTGAGCGCGCGGGTGAGCGCGGCCCCGATGCCGGAGCCGCCGCCGGTGACGAGGGCGGTGCGGCCGGTGAAGCGCCCGCCGTACGGCTCGGTCATGCCAGCGCCGCCAGGTGCTTGCGCAGGTTCGGGTAGCGCATGAGGTGCGCGCCGCCATTGATGTCGAGCACCTCGCCGGTGATCCAGCTCGCCTCGTCCGAGCTCAGGAAGACCGCGGCGGCGGCGATCTCCTCCGGCTTCCCCGGGCGGCCGAGCGGGGTGTTCTCCAGGTAGTCCTCCCTGATCCCGGGGATGCCGTCGATCCCGGCGGTGAGCGGGGTGATGACCAGGCCCGGTGCGATGGCGTTCACCCGGATGCCGCGCGGCGCCAGCTCCAGCGCCGCGACCTGGGTGAGCATCGAGAGCCCCGCCTTCGAGGCGCAGTAGGCGGAGAGCCCCTCGCCGGGCTGCCTGCCGTTGAGCGAGGTCAGCGAGACGATCGCGCCGCCGTCGAGCAATGCCCGCGCGGCGTGCTTGAGGACCAGGAAGGCGCCGGCCAGGTTGATGTCGAGCACCCGCCGCCACTCGGCGGCGTCGTGGTCGACGATCGGGCCCCAGGTGCTGGTGCCGACGGTGTTGACGACGGTGTGCACGGCGCCTGCCTCGGTGAAGAGCGCCTGCACGGCCGCCTCGTCGGTGATCTCGACCTCGCGGCCGACACCTCCGACCTCCGCCGCCACCGCGCTCGCGCCGGCGCCGTCCCGATCGGCGACGACGACTTGTGCGCCGGTGGCGGCCAGCGCCCGCGCCGTCGCGGCGCCGAGCCCCGACGCACCGCCGATCACGACGGCAGTCCGATTGTTGCTCACGGTACCTCCGATTTGCTGTCCAACTTCTGTGGATTGCCATACTATTCGACTTACCGAAATACCAACAGAAAGTTCGACAACATGGGACTGTTCCAGCCGTCGTCGACGGCGATCATCGGCGCGGGCATCGCCGGGCTGACCGCGGGAAAGATGCTGAGTGACTACGGAGTCCCGTACACCTGCTTCGAGGCCTCCGACCGCATCGGCGGCAATTGGGCGTTCGGGAATCCGAACGGCAGTTCCAGCGCCTATCGCTCGCTGCACATCGACACCTCGAAGTACCAATTGTCTTTTCGCGACTTCCCCATCCCGGAGTCGTACCCGGACTTCCCGCACCACAGCCTGATCAAGCGCTACCTCGACGATTACGCCGACTCGTTCGACCTGCTCGATCAGATCGCCTTCGACACCGCGGTGGTCCGCGCCGAGCACCACGACGGGGGCGGCTGGACGCTGCACCTCGGCAACGGGGAGCGGCACAACGCCGAATTCCTGGTGGTCGCCAACGGGCACCACTGGGACCCGCGCTTCCCGGACTTTCCCGGGCACTTCGACGGCGAGGTGATCCACTCGCACGGCTACATCGACCCCGCGCACCCGCTCGACCTGCGCGACAAGCGCATCCTGGTGGTCGGCCTCGGCAACAGCGCCGCCGACATCACCGTGGAGCTGTCGTCCCGCTCCCTGGGCAATACCGTGCACCTGTCCACGCGCTCCGGCTCGTGGATCGTGCCCAAGTACATGGCGGGGCGGCCGGTCGACAAGTACGGCGCGGCGCTGCCCTTCGTCCCGCGCCCGGTCTACCGCGCTGCGGTGAACGCCTTCGCGGAGTTCATCTCGGGCAACCCCGAGCGCTGGGGGCTGCCGCGCCCGGAGCACCGGTTCCTGGACGCGCACGGCACCCAGTCGGTGGAGCTGCCGCTGCGGCTCGGCTCCGGCGACGTGCTGCCGAAGCCGAATATCTCCAGGCTGGACGGCGACCGGGTGCAGTTCGAGGACGGCAGCAGCGCCGAGATCGACGTCATCATCTACGCCACCGGGTACAACATCACCTTCCCGTTCTTCGACCCGGAGTTCCTCAGCGCACCGGGCAACCGCATCCGGCTCTACAAGCGGATCCTGCAACCGGGCAGGCGCGACCTGGCCTTCGCCGGGCTCGCGCAGTCGGTGCCGACGCTCTTCCCCTTCGTGGAGTGCCAGGCTCGGCTGATCGCCGCCTACGCGGCGGGCGAGTACCTGCCGCCGGAGGAAGCCGAGATGGAGCGGGTCATCACCGAGGACGAGCAGCGCTACCTCGGCCACGTGCTCGACCGGCCGCGCCACACCCAGCAGGTCGAGTTCTTCCCCTACGAGCGGCAGCTGCGCCTCGAGGAGCTGCCCGCGGGCAGGCGCCGAGCACAGGCGGCCGCGCGGGTGCGGGAGCTGGTGGCCTGATGGAGACAACGGCCTTCGACTCCGCCGGGGTGCGCTGCCACGCCTGGCATTTCCGGGCCGCCGACGATCGGCTCGCGGGGCCCGCCGGGCGCCCCGCCGTGGTCATGGCGCACGGCTTCGCCGGGACCAAGGACTCCGGTCTGGAGTCCTTCGCCCGGCACCTGGCCGCCGCGGGCGCCGAGGTGCTGGCCTTCGACTACCGCGGCTTCGGCGCCAGCGAGGGCGCCCCGCGACAGGTGATCTCCCCGGCCGGGCAGCTGGCCGACTACCGCGCGGCGCTCGACGCGGCCACCCGGCTCCCGGATGTCGACCCGAACCGGCTGGTGCTGTGGGGCGTCTCGATGGCGGGCGGCACCGTGCTCGAGGCCGCGGCCGGGCGCGACGACATCGCGGCCGTGATCGCGCTGACGCCGCTGGTCTCCGGCGCCGCGGTGGAGCGGCCCGCGCCGCTGCCCGCCGGTGCGGTGCCCGCCGCCGAACCGGGCTGGCACCGGGCGGGCACCACCGCGCGGCTGCTGCTCACCGCGGCCCGCGACCGCTGGGCCGCCGCGGCCGGGCGCGCGCGGATCACGCTTCCCGCGGTGGGCGAGCCGGGGGAGCTGGCGCTGCTCACGCTGCCCGGCGCCACCGCCGATTACGCCTCCATCGCGGGCCCCACCTGGCGCAACGAGGTGGCGGCGAGCATCGCGCTCGACGCGATCCGCAGTGCGCCGCTGCGCGCCGCGGCCGAGGTGCGCTGCCCGGTGCTGGTCCAGATCGCCGACTACGACCGCTACGCGCCGCCGTCGGCCGCGGTGAAGGCGGCGGCGCGGGCACGGGCGCGGGTGCGCCACTACCCGTGCGACCACTTCGACGTGTACCCGGGCAAGAGCCGCCACGAGCTGATCCGGGAGCACCAGGGGCGGTTCCTGAGCCAGGTGCTCGCCCCGGCCGCGTCGAGCGCCGCGCGGTGACCGCGATACTTCGCGCCGCCGTACCGCGCTGAGCGGTGCCGGAACCGCGAGAGCCCGGACACCCCCTGGTGTCCGGGCTCTCGCGATTCGGGGACTACTTCACCGTGTTCTGCGCGGTGGCGG
Organism: Nocardia sp. NPDC050697; assembly: GCF_040654395.1. NCBI lineage: Bacteria > Bacillati > Actinomycetota > Actinomycetes > Mycobacteriales > Nocardiaceae > Nocardia > Nocardia sp. NPDC050697. The sequence goes on along the minus strand of NZ_JBFAHY010000001.1, from coordinate 1,202,159 downwards.
CGGCGATCTGCGCCTGGAAGGCCGCCAGCTTCTCCGACGAGGAGGTCTGCTGGTGGCTGCGCGCCTTAATGCTCACATCGTGGCCGGCCGAGGCGGCGCGCAGCGCGCCGACCGTGGCCTTCTCCCGCGGGACGTGCTTGAACGGGTCGAACGAGTACCACTTCATGGCGTTCAGGTGCGTCATCTTGTCGGTCTCCTCGTCGGTGACGCCCTCCGCCGCGAAGACCCCGCTGAGCTCCTCCGGGGCACCCGGCCACATGGAGTCGCTGTGCGGGTAATCCATCTCCCACGCGATATTGTCGATCCCGATCTCGTTCCGCAGCCGGACCCCGATCGGGTCGCTGATGAAGCAGGTCAGGAAGTGGTCGCGGAAGACCTCGCTGGGCAGCTTGCCGCCGAAGTTCTGCTCGGTCCAGGTGGAGTGCATATCGAAGGTGCGGTCGATGCGCTCCAGGAAGTAGGGAATCCAGCCGGTGCCGCCCTCGGAGAGCCCGATCTTGAGATCCTTGTAGTCCTTGATCGGGCGCGACCACAGCAGGTCGGCGGCCGCGGAGACGATATTGAGCGGCTGCAGCGTGATCATGACGTCCGGCGGGGAGTCCGAGGCCGGGATGGAGAGCCTGCCGGACGAGCCGATGTGCACATTGAGCACCGTGTTCGTGTCGACCAGCGCCTCCCACAGCGGCTTCCAGTGCTCGTGGTGGAAGCTCGGGTAGCCCAGCGCCGCCGGGTTCTCGGTGAAGGTGAGCGAGTGCACGCCCTTCTTCGCCACCCGCCGCACCTCGGCGGCGCACAGCTCGGCGTCCCAGATCACCGGCAGCGCCATGGGGATGAAGCGGCCGGGGTAGGCGCCGCACCACTCGTCGATGTGCCAGTCGTTGTAGGCCCGCACCAGCGCCAGCGAGAAGTCGGAGTCCTCGGTGGCGAAGAGCCGCGCGGCGAAGCCGGGGAAGGACGGGAAGTTCATCTGCGCCAGCACGCCGCCGGCGTTCATGTCCTTGACCCGCTCGTCCACGTCGTAGCAGCCGGGGCGGATCTCGTCGAGGCCCTCGGGCTCCAGGCCGTACTCCTCCTTGGGGCGGCCCGCCACGGCATTGAGCGCCACGTTCGGGATGACGCGGTCGCGGAACTTCCACATGTCCGCGCCGTTCTCCATGTGCACCAACCGGGGTGCGTCGTCGGCGTACTTCGCCGGCAGGTGGTTGGCGAACATGTCGGGCGGTTCGATGATGTGGTCGTCGACGCTGATCAGGATCATGTCGTTCTTGTCCACGGTTTCCTCCTTCACACGGTGGCCGCGGCGGGCGCGGCCTGCGCTGCCGGGTCCGGGTTCTCGATCGGCAGCCCCATGAACCTGCGGGCGTTGTCGCCCATGAAGTCCCAGGTGCGCCGGGTGTCCATGCCCTCGGCGTACTTCCAGTACCCCTTGGGCTCGGGCAGCCCCTCCGGGTGCGGGTAATCCGAGCCGAACATGACCCGGTCCCAGCCGACGGTCTCCACCACGTCGGCGACCGAGCCCTCCCAGAACGGGCTCACCCAGATATTGCGCCGGAACACCTCGATCGGGTCCTCCGGGAAGTTCTGCGGCATCTTCTTGGTGAGATCGCGCAGGTCGTGGAAGAGCGGGTGGATCCACGAACTCCCGTTCTCCACGCTGGCGACGCGCAGCTTCGGGAAGCGGGTCAGCGTGCCGTGGCAGATGAGGCTGCCGATCATGTCCGAGATCTCCCGGTGCCCGAGAGCCAGCCAGCGGAAGGAGCTCATGGCCATGAAGTTCTTGGTGGCCGGTGGCTCCCACTTGTTCACGTACTCGTCCAGCGGGGGCTGGCTGGCGTGCAGCACGATCGGCAGATTCGCCGCCTCCACGTCGCGCCAGAAGGGGTCGAACTCGGGCAGCGCGGGGGAGCGCCAGCCGTTGACGCCCTTGACCGGAGCGGGCTTGATCAACGCGACCTTCGTGCCGTGCTCCAGGATGTACTCGAGCTCGCGGCGCGCGCCGTCCACCTCGGCGCAGTTGATGATCGGCGTGCTGAAGACGCGATCCTGGTAGGCGTAGGTCCAGTGCTCGAGCATCCAGCGGTTCAGCGCGTGGATGATCGCCATGGTCAGCTGCGGGTCGTCGGCGGCGGAGTGCTCGACCAGGCTGGCCAGGGTGGGGTAGTTCAGGGTCTCGCGCACCCCCTGGCGGTCCAGCTCGGCGATCCGGTCCTCGGGGTTGCGGGTGGCGGCGGGGGCATCGATGGCGTCGCCCTGCATCTCGCGCAGGGTGAGGCCGTCGGTGTTCTCGCCGGCGAAGAACTTCTCGTGCGCGCCCGGCGCGGCCACCCGGTCGAAGGTCGGGTTCGGGATGAAGTCGGTGATCCGGCCGTTGATCGCGAGCCGGGTGTGCCTGCCGATCTGCACGTACTGCACCGCCTGCCGGTACTGCTCGGGCAGGAATTTGGTCAGTGCGTCCGCGGTCTCGTACATGTGCGCGTCGGCATCGAAGATCGGAATCTCCGCGGGATGTGTCACAGGGCCCTCCTTCGGGCGGCTATTTGGCGACGAAGCGGGTGGTGTCCAGGATCAGCACCACCCGGTCGTCGATGTCGTCGGGCGGGCCGGCCGCGGTGTCGCCGTAGCGCTCGGCCAGCTCGGCGTAGAACTTGCCGTCCTGGTCGCCCTCGACGGTGACCAGCCAGCCGCGGGTCTCCAGCACCCGCGCGGGGGCGTCCGGGTCGGTGATGACGAACGAGTAGTTCGGATTGGCCTGCAGGCTGGTGAATTTGCGGCGCGGGATGGTGTGGCTCATTCGCAGGTGCGCACCGTCCCAGGTGAACCGCATGGGCGATTGATCCGGCGTCCCGTCCGGCGCGACGGTGGCGAGGACGCCGACTATCGGGCGGTGCAGAAGATCCTCCAGCCCGGAGGGAATTCTCGAGTTCATGGCTCCACCTCGTAGCAATTACCGTTGACCTTACCGTAAGGTACCATCACCGGGAAGTCGGCTGGGGCGAGGAGGGCGGGAAAATGACGAAGGTCCGCGCGGAACGGATCCCGCCGTACGCCCGTCGCGCGGCCGTGGCCGGATTCGTCGGGACCTTCGTCGAGTACTACGACTTCGCGCTCTACGGGGTGCTCGCGGTCTACTTCGCGCCGCTGTTCTTCCCCGCCGGCAACGACGCGGTCTCGCTGCTGCTCGGCACCTTCGCCTCCGGTGACTTCATGGCCGACCACGGCTGGCGCATCCCTTTCCTGGTCGCGGCGGTACTGACGCTGGTGATCCGGCGCCGCGTCGAGGACTCGCCGGAGTTCGCGCCTGGTGCGCGAGGACCGGATCGTGAAGTCACCGCTGCGCGTGGTGCTGGCCGGCTACCGGCGCGAGGTGCTGATCGCGGGCGCGAGCGCCATCGGGGTGAACGGCGCGGCGGGGGTGGCCCAGTGGTTCGGCGTCTACCTGGCGGGCAGCCGCGACCTGTCCGCCGCGTCGGTGCTGGCCGCGTACGCGACGGCCATGGTGCTCGGCGCGCTGTGGACCCCGCTGTGGGGCAGGCTCGCCGACCGGGTCGGCCAGCGCGAGCTGCTGACCGCGATCCTGTGCGGCTTCATCCTGCTCGCCGGGCCGATCCTCGCGCTGCTGGCGAGCACCGAGAACCCGGTGCTGCTGGCCGCGGGGATGACGGTCTACCTGACGCTCACCAATGCCGTGATGGCGCCCGGCTTCGGCCTGATCGCCGGGCTCTTCCCCGCGCCGGTGCGCTACACCGGCGCCAATCTCGGCCAGAACATCGGCACCGTGCTCGGCGGCGGCACCGCGCCGCTGGTCTGCGGCGCGCTGTTGCTCGCCACCGGCTCGGTCGCGGGCCCGGTGCTGTGGATCGTCGCGGTGAGCCTCGTCGCGCTCGCCGCCATCGCGGTGCTGCGCGCGGCCGCCGCCCCGCAGAAAGTCTCCTGAAAGGAATCACACGATGCCGAGAATGATCGCACCGGATATCTCGACCTGGCCGGAGGAGGATTACCAGCTGGTCGGCGGCGTCTGCGCCGACTGCGCCGCCGCCGTCTTCCCGCTGCAGGAGCTGTGCCCGCGGTGCAGCAAGCCCGCCGTCGAACGAGTCACCCTGCCGCGCACCGGAACCCTGGTCGCCTGGACCACGCAGGGGTTCCTGCCCGGAGCCCCGTACCTCGGCGACGAGACGCCGGAGACCTTCGTCCCGTTCGGGGTCGGGCTGGTCCAGCTCGGCGACGTCATCCGGGTCGAGGGCAGGCTCACCGAGAACGACCCCGAGAAGCTGACCTTCGGCATGCCGGTCGCGCTGACCGCCGTCCACCTCGGCACCGACGCCGCCGGTGACGAGGTGCTCACCTTCGCCTTCCAGCCGCTCTCCAGCAAGGAGTCCTGATGACCAACGAGGTAGCGATCATCGGCGTCGGGATGCACCCGTTCGGCCGCTTCGAGGGCAAGTCGGCCATGCGGATGGGCACCGACGCCATCCGGGCGGCGCTGGCCGACGCCGGGCTGGAGTGGAAGGACATGCAGTTCGCCGTCGGCGGCAGCTGGGAGGTCGCGAACCCGGACGCCATCGTCGGCATGATGGGGCTCACCGGCCTGCCGTTCACCAATGTCTTCAATGCCTGCGCGACCTCGGCGAGCGCCACCGAGGCCGTCGCCGACGCCATCCGGCTCGGCAAGTACGACATCGGCATCGCCATCGGCATGGACAAGCACCCGCGCGGCGCCTTCACCGTCGACCCGACGCTGGTCGGGATGCCGAAGTGGTACGGCGAGAACGGTCAGTACCTGACCACCCAGTTCTTCGGCATGAAGGCCAACCGCTACCTGAACGACCACGGCATCTCGCAACGCACCCTGGCGAAGGTGGCCGCCAAGAACTACCGCAACGGCGCGCTGAACCCGAACGCGTTCCGCCGCAAGCCGGTCGCCGAGGACGACATCCTGGCCGCGCCCATGCTCAACTACCCGCTCACGCACTACATGTTCTGCGCCCCCGACGAGGGCGCCGCCGCGGTGATCATGTGCCGGGCCGACATCGCGCACCGCTTCTCCGCGCGCAAGCCGGTGTACGTGCGCGCCGTCGAGATCCGCACCCGCGCCTACGGCGCCTACGAGGTGAACACCACCTACGCGCCGGTCCAGGAGGAGGCAGCGCCGTCGGTGCACGCCGCGCGGGCGGCGTTCGAGGCGGCCGGGATCTCCCCGGCCGATATCGACGTCGCGCAGCTCCAGGACACCGACGCGGGCGCCGAGGTCATCCACATGGCCGAAACCGGGCTCTGCGCGCACGGCGACCAGGAGAAGCTCATCGCCGAGGGCGCCACCGAGATCACCGGCTCGCTGCCGGTGAACACCGACGGCGGGCTCATCGCCAATGGCGAGCCGATCGGCGCCTCCGGCATGCGGCAGCTGCACGAGCTGGTGCACCAGCTGCGCGGCACCGCGGGGGAGCGGCAGGTCGCGGGCGCGCCGAAGGCCGGGTTCGCCCTGCTCTACGGCGCGCCGGGCACCGCGGGCGCGACGATCGTCACCACCTGATGGGGTCACTCGCGGGCCGGACCTTGATCATGTCCGGCGGCAGCAGGGGATCGGGCTGGCGATCGCGCTGCGCGCGGCGGCCGACGGCGCGAACATCACGCTCATCGCCAAGACCGACGAGCCGCACCCGAAGCTGCCCGGCACGATCCACACCGCCGGTGCCGAGATCGAGCGGGCGGGCGGGGCGGTGCTGAAGGTCGTCGGCGACATCCGCGACGACGACACCGTCGCCGCGGCGGTCGAGGAGACGGCCGAGCGGTTCGGCGGGATCGACCTGGTGGTCAACAATGCCTCCGCGATCGACCTCGGCGGCACCGAGACGCTGCCGATGAAGCGCTACGACCTCATGCAGGACATCAACTGCCGGGGTACCTTCCTGCTGTCCAAGCTCGCGATCCCGTGGCTGCGGAAGTCCGCCGCCGCCGGGCGCGATCCGCAGGTGCTCACCCTGTCGCCGCCGCTGAACCTCGATCCGCGCTGGGCGGGGTCGTGCCTGGCCTACACCATCGCCAAGTACGGGATGTCGCTGACGACGCTCGGGCTTGCGGAGGAGCTGCGCGGTGACGGAATCGGGGTGAACTCGCTGTGGCCGCGCACCACGATCGGCACCGCCGCCATCCGCAACCGGCCGGGGGGCGCGGAGCGGTTCGCCGCCTCGCGCACCCCCGAGATCTGCGCGGACGCCGCCTATCTGCTGCTCACCGCCCCGGCCACGACCACCGGCAATTTCTTCCTGGACGAGGAGGTACTGCGCGCGCACGGGGTCACCGACCTGGACCGGTACCGGGTCACCCCCGGCGACGGCCCGCTCACCGAGGACATGTTCCTGTGAGCGTGCTGCTGCGCTCCGACCGGGACGGGGTGCGCACCCTCACCCTGAACCGGCCGGAGCGGCGCAATGCGCTGAACCCGGAGCTGTGGGCGGCGCTGGCCGACGCGCTGTGGGAGGTCGCGCGCGACCGCGCGGTGCGCGCGCTGGTGCTGACCGGCTCCGGCGGGGCCTTCTGCGCGGGTGCGGACGTGGTGAACAGCGACCCGTACGCGGCGCCGTTCGAGAAGCTGCGGGCGATCACCGACGTGGCCGCGCACCTGCACGAGCTGCCGATCCCGACCATCGCCAAGGTGCGCGGCGCCGCCGTCGGCGCGGGCTGGAATCTCGCGCTCGGCTGCGATTTCGTCATCGCCACCCCCGGGGCGCGGTTCTCGCAGATCTTCGCCCAGCGCGGGCTCTCCCTCGATTGCGGTGGTTCCTGGCTGCTGCCCAAACTGATCGGGCTGCAACAGGCCAAGCGGCTGGCGCTGCTCGCCGAGACCATCGACGCCGCCGAAGCGCACGCCCTCGGACTGGTCACCTGGCTCACGCCGGAGGATGAGCTCGACGCCTTCGCCGACGCCACCGCCGCCCGGCTCGCCGCCGGGCCGCCGGTGGCGCTGGCGCAGATCAAGGGGCTGCTCAACGAGGGGGCCGATCGGAGCATGCGGGAGGCGCTGGCCGGGGAGGCGCGCGCCCAGTCCGTCGCCTTCGCCACCGCCGACGTGCCGGAGGCGTACGCGGCCTTCCGGGAGAAGCGCGATCCGGTGTTCACCGGGGAGTGGAATGTGCGCAGGCCCGATCCCGCGCACTGAATCCCCCGGTCAGCTGATCGGCTGGGCCTCGACGGTGTCGGCCGCCCGGTAGGCCGCGACGATCGGGGCGAGTTCGTCGGCGGTCGCGCCGTGCAGGATGACCCGGTCCGCGCCGTGCTCGAACTCGGCGCGGATGCGGGCGGCGCACTCCTCGGGGGTGCCGGTGGCGGCGCTCTCGGTCCAGGAAGCGGGCAGCAGCTCCTCGATGTGCCGGAGCTGCTCGTCGGTGGCCACGCGGTCGATGGCGCCGGGGATCGACTGGACCACGCTGTCCTCGCGGAATCGCCGCAGGACGGCCGGATCCCAGTCGTTGGTGCGCACCATGAGGTCGCCGTAACCCTGGAGGTAGGTGGCGAGCCGCCCGACCAGCCGCGCGCGCCGCACCTCCTCGGGCAGGTGGTCGCCGATGGTCGCCAGGCACGACCACACCCGGACCTGATCGGGGTCGCGTCCGGCGTCGACGGCCGCGCGCTTCACGGTGTCCGAACACCGGCGCAGCGTCTCGGGCCCGAAATAGGTGTGCAGCACGACGTCATCGAAGGCCCGGCCGCCCAGCGCCAGGCTCTTCGGGCCGAAGGCGACCAGGCCGAGCGGGATCTCCTCCCGGAAGTTGCCGTCCAGGTAGAGCGTGCGGTACTGCCCGAGCGGGCCGTCGTAGTCGTTGATCACCCCGCCGCTCCAGAGCGTGCGCATGACCCGCGCGAACTCCTCCATCTGCGCGGTGGTCACCGACGGAATGCCGAACAGGTCGTACAGCCCGGGCACGCCGCGGCCGATGCCGAGCGTGAACCGCCCGCCGGAGAGCCGGTGCAGGGTGGTCGCCCAGGAGGCGGTGATCAGCGGGTGGCGGGTGTTGTGGTTGGTCGCGGCGGTGGCGACGCGCAGCCGGGTGGTGGCCGCGCAGGCGGCGGTGCTGAGCGTGGCCGCCTCCTTGATGTTCCAGCGCTCGGAGACGAAGGCGGTGCCGAAGCCGAGCTCCTCGCCGCGCCGTGCTTCGTCGAGCACGCCGGCGGGGCCGGCGCCGCCGGCGCCGGGCAGGAGGTAGTAGCCGAGTTCGTCGAGGATGCGGGTCATGGTGTGCTCCGGGGAGGTCAGGTGAAATCGGAGCCGCCGTCGACATTCACGTCGGCGCCGGTGGTGTAGGTATTGCGCCGGGAGGCGAGGAAGGTGGCGACCGGGGCGATCTCCTCGGGGCGTCCGGCGCGCGGCAGGTGCGCGGGGTGGCCGAAGTGCTCGCCGATCGCGCGCATGAGCTCGTTCGGGTCGTCGGTGTGCACGCCCGCCGAGCGGGCCCAGTCGAGCAGCGCCGGGGTCACGAAGGTGCCCGGGGAGACCACGTTGACCAGGATCTCCTCCGGTGCCAGCAGCAGCGAGAGGTTTTTGGAGATGCTGGTGACCATGGCCTTGGCGGCGGTGTAGGCCACCAGGTTCACGCTCTGGCGCTGGGTCGAGTGCGCCGAGAAATTGACGATGCGCGCCCATTCGGCGCGGCGCAGCAGCGGGAGCGCCGCCTGGACGCAGTGCACCATGGGCATGGCGCCGTAGTCGACCGCCTCGCGCCAGCTCGCCGGGGTCAGCGTGTCGAAGCGGCCCTGCACGTTCGGGCCCGCAGCGTTGATCAGGGCATTGAGCGCGCCGTCCCAGCGTTCGGCCAGCTCGTCGAAGACGCGGCGCACGGCGTCGGGATCGCTGGCGTCGGCGGGGATTCCGACCGCGTCCGGGCTGCCGCGTTCGGCCAGGTCGCGGGCGGCGGCGGCCACGTCGGCGGCGGTGCGGCCGACCACCGCGACCCGCGCGCCCTCCTCGGCCAGGCACTGCGCGGTGGCCAGCCCCATGCCGCGGCTGCCGCCGACCACGACCGCGGTCGCGTTCTCGAACCCCAGATCCATGCTCGACCTCTCCGATCGGTGCCGCCCGCGGGCGGCGCTCCTACCGAGAGGCTAACAGTAAGACTCTCGACAGCGGTGGTTTCAGGCCGGTGCCGCGGCCGCGCGGACGAGATCGAGGGTGCCGAGTTCGCGGATGGCCCGGCAGCTGCGGCGCAGCATCACCCGGAAGAGGTCGTCGCCGCGGTCGGTGGTGGCGGCGAAGGCGGCGCCGAGCGCGATGATCAGCGGCCCCTGCAGCATGCCGAGGCGGTAGTCGGCCAGGCAGGTCTCCAGGTCGTAGCCGGGCACGCCGTGCCGGAGCAGCTCGGCGTGGTAGGCCGCGACCAGGCGCTGCTCGGCGTGGGCGCGCAGCTCGGGGTCGAGGCAGGTGCCGATGAAGTAGGCCAGGTCGCGGGCGGGCAGCCCGACGCCGAGGGTCTGCCAGTCCACGACGAAGAGCCGGTCGGCGTCGAGCAGCAGGTTGTCCAGCCGGTAGTCGCCGTGCATGAGCGCGTAGCGGCCGGTGTCGGTGCGCAGCCACGGCACCATGAGCTCGAGCGCGAGCCGCAGGGTCTCCCGGTCGGTGTCGTCCAGGAAGGGGCCGAAGCGCTCCAGGATCGCGGGGGCGACCATCTCGACGACCTGGCCGAGCCCGCCCGCCGCGGCCAGGTCGCCCGGCTTGGGCATGGAGCCGACGGGCAGTTCGAGCCAGGACGCATCGCACCAGGACGGGGCGTGCAGCCCGGCGAGGGCGGTCACGGCCCGGCGCGCGGTCTCCTCGTCGCAGCCCGCGACCTGATCGCCCTGCGCCGCGGGGTCGAGGTCGTCGAGCAGCAGCACGTACTCCGAGCCGTCCTCGTTGACCGCGCTGTAGTGGCAGCGGGGCACCGGCACGCTGGTCCGGTGCGCCACGGCGGAGTAGAACTCGACCTCGGCCAGGTAGCCGAGCGTGACCCCGGCGCGCACCGAGCCGTCCTGGGCGGGCAGCTTCGCCACGAAGCTGCGCGGCCGGTCGCTCGGGGTCGCGTAGTCGACGGTGAGGCGGTACGTCGCCCCGGTCTGACCGGTGCCGACCGGCGTGACGGCGACGCCGGTGACCGCGACCGGCGCCGGGTCGGCGAGAGCGGCGCCGAGCCACTCCGGGGTGAGCCCCTCCGGCCCGAGCGGTATCCCGAGGTCGTCCGTGCGGAGCTCTCGTGCGGTCATGGTCAACCTCCAGGGCGAACTGTTATGGCAACGGTAGAGGTTACCGTGACGGAATCCCGTCCGGGCCGGATCGGCGAACCGGGTCCGGGATCGCTGGAACAGGTTATAGTTATGCCAACGGTAAGAGTCACTGTATAGTGATGTCCGTGCGTTTGCCCGAGGCAGACGGCCGCCCGGATATTGGGAAACAGATCGGGAAAGAATGCGATGACGACCACTGGTGTGCCCCGAAAGGGCGATATCGCGGCATCGCGGGAAGTCGGGCGCTGGCTGCGGGGCTGGGTCGATCGCCATCCCGGAACCGCGATGGCCACCGTCGGCGGTCAATTCCTGCTCGGCGTGCACACGGTGAAGCACCTCGTGCTCGATCTCGGCTCCGGGAAATTCCCGTTCCGGGAGGCAGTGCGGCAGGGCGCCTTCATGGCGAATACCGCGCTGCTGCCGACGATCTTCGTCGCGCTCCCCATCGGGGTGACGCTCTCCATCCAGTTCGGCCTGCTGGCCGGGCAGGTGGGGGCGACCTCGCTGGCGGGCGCGGCCAGCGGGCTCGCCGTCATCCGGCAGGGCGCCCCGATGGTGGCGGCGCTGCTGATGGCGGCCGCGGTCGGCTCGGCCATCTGCGCCGACCTGGGCTCGCGCAAGATCCGCGAGGAACTCGACGCCATGGAGATCATGGGGGTGTCGGTGGTCCGCCGCCTGGTCGTGCCGCGCTTCGCCGCCGCGATCCTGGTCGGCGTCGGGCTCACCGGGGTCGTCTGCTTCGTCGGATTCCTGGCCGGGTACGTGTTCAACGTCGTGGTGCAGGACGGCGCGCCGGGCAGCTTCGTCGCCTCCTTCGCCTCCTTTGCGACCGTCGGCGACCTGGTGCTGACCCTGGTCAAGGCGGTCGTCTACGGCGCGATCGTCGCGGTGGTCGCCTGCGAGAAGGGGCTCACCACCAGGGGCGGGCCGGCCGGTGTCGCCAATGCGGTGAATTCCACGGTGGTCTCCTCGATCCTGCTGCTGATGGCGGTCAATGTGCTCTTCACCCAGCTGTACATGGTCTTCTTTCCGCGGCAGGGGTTGTGATGGCTGCTCCGTATCGGCCGTTCGGCACCCGGAATCTGGCGGTCGCCGGGTCGGCGATCGGTGATTCCTTCCAGCGCCTCGGGCACATGCTGACTTTCTTCGTGCGCGCCGTCGCGGGCATTCCGGTGATGTTCCGGCATTACCGCGGGGAATTCGTGAAAATCCTCTCGGATATCACCTGGGGCAATGGGTCGCTGGTGGTGGGCGGCGGCACCGCGGGCGTGGTGATCGTGCTCGGCGCGGCCGGTGGCGCGATCGTCGGGCTGGAGGGGTACAACGCGCTGCACCTGCTCGGCATGGAGCCCGCGGTCGGGCTGGTCGCCTCCACCGCCTCCACCAGGGAGCTGGCGCCGATCATGGCCTCGCTGGCCTTCGCCGCGCAGGCGGGCTGCCGCTTCACCGCGCAGCTCGGCGCCATGGGGATCGCCGAGGAGATCGACGCGATGGAATCGATGGCGGTGCACGCCATTCCATTCCTGGTGACGACGCGGCTGGTGGCCTCGGTGGTCGCGGTGATTCCGCTGTACCTGGTGTGCCTGGCCGCCAACTACCTGGCGGTCGAGATCGTGGTGGCGAGCTCGGGCGGGCTCGCCACCGGGACCTACCAGCACTACTTCCAGCTCGTGCTGACCGGCCCCGACATCCTCTACTCGCTGCTCAAGACGGTGGTGTTCGTGCTGCTCACCTCCACCCTGCAGTGCTACTACGGCTTCTACGCCGCCGGTGGCCCGCAGGGCGTCGGGATCGCGGCCGGCCGCGCCATGCGGGCCGCGATCTCGGTGATGATCGTCGTCAATCTGCTGCTCACCATTGCCATCTGGGGCATCGGGACCAGCGCCAGGCTGGGTGGGTGAGCGCGTGCCGGTGATTCTGGACAAGGACGGCCGCGGGCCGTCGGCGACGGCGCTGATGGTGCGCGGGCTCGTGCTGCTGCTGCTCATCACCGCCGGGGTGACGGCGGTGCTGCTGAAATCCGCGGGCCGGTTCGACGAACGGGTGGAGGTCACCGCGCTGCTCGAGCAGGTCGGCGACGGCCTGCCGCCGCGCTCGGACGTGAAATTCCGCGGGGTGCTGGTCGGCACCGTCGCCGCGGTCAGCCCCGCGACGGGCACCGAGCCGAATCAGGTGCTGCTGCAACTGGACCCGGGCTACGTCGCGGGGATCCCGGCCAGCGTGACGGCGCGGGTGGTGCCGAGCAACCTGTTCGCGGTCTCCTCGGTGCAGCTGGTCGACAACGGCCCCGCCCCCGCGCTCACCGCGGGCGCCGAGATCGCGCAGGATCGCAGCCTCTCCACGGTGCAGCTGCAGACCGCGCTGACCAAGCTGCGCGATATCCTCGCGGCGAGCGCCAGGGTCGGGCAGAGCGATGTCGTCGGCGTGCTCACCGTGGTGGCCGAGGCCACCGACCGCCGCGGCGCGGAGGTGGTGAACACCGGAGCCCAGCTCGACCGCATCACCCGCGAGTTCAACGCGCTCGTCGCCCCGCCCGGCACGGCGTCGACCCTGGGCGCGCTCACCGAATCGGTCCGCGGCCTCGCCGACGCCGCCCCCGAGCTGCTCGACACGCTGCACCACGCGGTGCTGCCGATGCAGGCGCTCGCCGAGCACGAGCAGCGGCTGCTCGACCTCATCGGCGCGGGCACCGCCACCCTCGGCACGGTGGACGGCGGACTGGAGCGCCACGGTGCCGAGCTGACCGGGGCGATCGACCAGTTCACGCCGGTCATGGAGGTGGTGGCCGCCGGCTCGCCGAGTTTCACCGGGATCGTGGGCAGTATTCGGCACTTCGCGGACCGGTGGTTCGCCGAATTCTGGCGCCCCGACCTGCAGAACGGCATCGGCAAGTTCCAGATCCGGCTCTCCGCGGATACCCCGTACGTCCGGGCCGACTGCCCGCGCTACGGCGCCTTAGAGGGGCCGAGCTGCCGGACCGCACCGCTGGAGCCGTACGTGGCCCCGCCACCGGCGGGCTTCGAACCCACCGCGGTGCCCGCCCCGGAGCTGAGCGAGCTGATCACCCGGCTGCTCGGCGGCGATGCCGACGGCGCCGATCGGCTGCTCGGCGGGTTGCTCGGCGAGCTGCCGAGGGAGGGGGACCGATGACCGGATTCCGGCGCGCGGCGGTCGGGCTGAGCCTGTTCCTGGTGGTGTCGTTCGCGCTCATCTGGATGACCTTCGTGACCCTGAACCGCGGCGTCGACGGCGAGACCCGGACCTACACCGCGCTGTTCAGCGATGTCACCGGGCTGCGGGTGGGTGACGACGTGCGGATGGCGGGCGTGCGGGTCGGCCGGGTGGACGCCGTCGAGCTGGACGGCAGCACCGCGAGGGTGGGTTTCCGGGTCGACGCGGGCCAGCGGCTGTACCGCGACACCATCGCCTCGATCACCTACCAGAACGTCATCGGGCAGCGGTACGTCGGGCTGGCCCGCGGCCCGGCACCGGACCCCGAGCCGCTGGCGGGCGGCGGGGAGATCCCGCTCGCGCACACCGAGCCGTCCTTCGACCTCTCGGCGCTGCTCAACGGTTTCGAGCCGCTCTTCGCCGGGCTCGACCCCGCCCGCGTGGACGACCTGACCGCCGCCCTGGTGCGGGCGCTGCAGGGCGACGCCGGCTCACTCACGGTGCTGATCGAGCAGATGTCGGCCCTGGCGCAGTCGGTGGCCGGGCCGGATCAGGTGCTCGGTGCGGTCATCGGCAACCTGAACACGGTGGTGAGCGGGCTGGCGCTGCGCAGCGGCGAGCTGCGCACCCTGATCACCCGGACCCGCACGATCGTCGACGGCCTCGCCCGGCACCGTGAGGAGTTCCTCACCACGCTCTCCGACACCGCCGCGGTCACCCAGCGGATCGCCACCATCGTCGAGCAGGACCGGCCCGCGCTGGACGACATGCTGAACAGGCAGCCGGGCTTCACCCGGCACTTCCTGGAGCACAAGGACCAGTTCGCCTATCTCGGATTCAACCTCCCCGCGCTGCTCAAGGGCATCGCGCGGGTGAGCCAGGAGGGTTCGTACTTGAACGTCTATCTGTGCAATCTGAACTTCACCGCGCTGCCCGCGCTGTCCCGGGTGATTCCGGGCATCGTGGCGCTGGCCTCGCCGAGCGGGACGGCTCAGCAGTCCCCGATCTGCCGGTGACGGGGATGCGCACGCGACGGCAGTGGTGGGGGAATCCCTCCTCCTTCGGCCCGCGCACCATCGGCGTGCTCGCCCTGGCCACGCTCACCGTCGTGCTGCTCGCGGCACTGGGCGTGAACAACCTCGGCCCGGGGCAGCGCAGCTACGAGTTCGAGTTCGCGCAGGCCGCGGGGCTCAGCGTGGGGGACCGGGTCACCGTGGCAGGCGTCGGCGTCGGCACCGTCACCGAACAGCGGCTCGCCGGCGATCACGTGCTGGTCACCGCGCGCATCGAGGACAGCGTGCGGGTCGGCGCCGAGACGAAGGCGGCGATCAAGCTGACCACGCTGCTCGGCGCCCGCTACCTGGAGCTGAGCCCGGCCGGGGACGGGTCCCCGCCGGACGATCGCATCACGCTGTCGCACACCAGCGTCCCCTACGACCTGCAGCAGGCGCTGGAGAACGCCGCCACCACCTTCGACCAGGTCGACGCCGCCCAGATCGGGCGCTCGCTCGATACCCTCGCCACCCAGCTCGACGGGCTGCCCGCCGTGCTGCCCGAGGTGCTGGCCAATGTCCGCTCCCTGGCCCAGCTGCTCGGCGACCGCCGCGCCGAACTCGGGTCGCTGCTGGCCGGGGTCAGGGAGCTGACCACCGTCCTGCGCCAGCAGCAGGACGATCTGGCCACGGTGGCCACCGTCGGCCGGGATCTGCTGCGCGACATCGTGGCCCGCCGTGACGCGCTCACGGGGCTGATCACCGCGACCACCCGGCTGGTGGAGCAGGTGCGCGGGCTCGTGGTGAACGACCGGGCCGGAATCGACGAGCTGGTGCGCGGGCTGGAAGGGCTGCTCGGCAGCCTCGCCCGGCACCAGGACCTGCTGCGCTCGATCCTGGAGATCCTGCCGGTGCCGGTGCGCAACCTGACCAATGCCTCCGGCACCGGCAACGACGTCGACTTCACCGCCCCGGCCGGCGTGCTGGTCGACTCCTGGATGTGCGCGCTCTCCGGCCGCGCGAACGGGCTGAACCTGCCCCCGTACTTCGGAGACTGCCGATGAGCGTGCTGCGAACCCTCCTCCTGATCGTCCTGGTCGTCGCCGCCGGGGGCTGCGCGGTGCCGGGCGGCCCCGACCGGATCGCGGTCGTCGCCGCCTTCGACAACAGCGCGGGGCTCTACGTCGGCAATGCCGTCGCCGTGCTCGGCATGCCGATCGGAAAGGTCACCGCCATCACCCCGCGCGGCGACCACATCGACGTCGCCATGGAACTCGACGCCGACGTGCCGATCCCGGCCGACGCCACCGCCGTCATGCTCTCCACCTCGGTGCTGACCGACCGCCACATCGAGTTCACCCCGCCCTACCGCGGCGGCCCCGCCCTGGCCGACGGCGCCCGGATCACGCCCGAGCACACCAGGACCCCGGTCGGGATCGACCGGCTGGTCGGCGCCGCCGAGCGGATGTCGGGCGAGCTGGGCGGCGACGGCGCCGGGAACGGCCCGATCGCCCGGCTGCTCGACGTCGCCGCCGCCAGCACCGGCAACCGCGGCGACGACATGCGGGCCACCCTGGACGAGCTCGCCCGCGCCCTGCGGGTCGGCGACGACGGCGGCGCGCAGACCCGCGACACCGTCACCGCCATCGTGGACCAGCTCTCCGAGCTGACCGGCGCCGCGGCCCGCAATGAGCAGACCATCGCCGAATTCGGCACCTCCGCCGGGCAGCTCGGCGATGTGCTGGCCGACCTGGAGATCGGCTCCGGCG
This sequence comes from Nocardia sp. NPDC050697, assembly GCF_040654395.1. NCBI lineage: Bacteria > Bacillati > Actinomycetota > Actinomycetes > Mycobacteriales > Nocardiaceae > Nocardia > Nocardia sp. NPDC050697. The sequence continues at coordinate 1,185,976 of NZ_JBFAHY010000001.1, read as the reverse complement.
ATACCGGCGCGCAGCTCACCGCCCTGCTGACCGAGGCCGAGCAGCTGCTCGCCGACAATCGGGAACCGCTGCGCGCCACTACCGCCGACGCGAACGTGGTGCTCGGCGCGGTCGCCGAGTACCGGGACCAGGTTGCGGAGTTCCTTGACCTGACGCCCATGCTGCTGGCCAATGGCTACAACGCCGTCGATATCCCGAACCGGGGCTTCCGGGTGCGGGCGCTGCTGGACAAGGTCTTCTTCGACGGCCAGATCGTCAAGGAGGTCTGCAATATTCTCGGCTTGCGCCAGCTCGGCTGTGCCACCGGAACGCTGCGGGACTTCGGCCCCGACTTCGGGATCAGCGACCTGCTCGAGGCGATGGCGACGGTGCCGCGATGATCACGCGGATCGCCGTCCTGGCGCTGTGTCTGTGCACCACCGGCTGCGGGGTCGGGCTGCAGGACGTCCCGCTCGCACCACCCGGCACCGACTCCGGCTACACCGTGCGCGCCACCTTCGCCAGCGCGCTGAACCTGCCGGACCGGGCCGCCGTGCGGCTGCTCGGCGCCGAGGTCGGCGAGGTGCGGCAGATGGAGGTGCGCGACTACACCGCCGTCGTCACGCTGCGGATCGACGAGGGGGTGCGGCTCCCGGCGGGCACCAGGGCCGAGCTGCGCACCGCCACCCCGCTCGGGGATGTCTTCGTCGCGCTCACCCCGCCCGCCGACGTCACCCCGGCGGTGCTGCGCGACGGCGACGAGATCCCGCTCGCCGCGACCCGTGCCGCCGCCACCGTCGAGGAGCTGCTCACCACCGCCGCCCTGCTCGTCAACGGCGGCGCCATCCGCAATCTCACCGACGTAGTGGACGGGCTCGGGAGCTCCGTCGGCACGCGCGGCGAGCGGCTGGACGCGCTGCTCGACCAGTCGACCACGCTGGTGCGGACGCTGTCCGCGCGCTCCGGCGAGATCCAGGCGGCGCTCGCCGAGACGGCCAGGCTCACCGGCGAGCTCTCCGCCCGGCAACCCGATATCGACGCCTTCCTCACCGCCGCCGGCCCCGCCGCGCAGACCGCCGACACTGCGGCGCCACGGGCCCTCGCCCTGATCCGGGTGCTCGACCAGCTGAGCGGCGAGCTGTCCCGCATGCCCGGGATCCGCGGCGACTCGGTCGGGCTCGTGGCGAACCTGGGCCGGCTCGCCGCCGAGCTCAACAACGCCGCCACCAGCCCGGACGGCAGCCTCGTCACGCTCAACGCCCTGATCCCCACCCTGCTCAAACTGACCAGCGGGACCTCGGCGCACGGCAATATCGATCTGGAGGATTTCGCCGTGGGCGCACTCGCCGACCCCGCGCACGAGGCCGACCCCGGCAGCCGCATCCCGGACGGCGGCGACCTGAGCACGATCGTCGGCAGCCTCACCTACACGCTGCTGAAACTGCAGGACCGGCTGAACGGGGCCGGGCGATGAGCCGGGCGGCCGCGCTCGCCGATCTCCCGGCCCGCGCCCTGCTCGCCACCGTGCGGGCGCTGGTGCCGCGCCGGCTCGCGCTCTCCGCGGCGGGGCTGGTGGTGACGCTGGTCGCCGCGGGCGGCTACCTCACCTTCGGCGCGCTCGGCGCCGACCCGGCCGCGGAGACCTTCACCGTGCGGGTCCGGCTCGCCGAATCCGGCGGGCTGCTGCCCGGCCAGGAGGTGACGCTGCGCGGGTTCCCGGTCGGGCACGTCCGCGCCATCCACCTCGAGGGCGGCGGGGTGGTGGCGGAGGCGGAGATCGATGCCGCGTACCCGGTGCCGGACGACGGCGCCGTCCAGGTCGTCGATCTCTCCACCGCGGGGGAGCAGTACCTGGACTTCCGGCCGACCCGGGAATCCGGCCCCTACCTGCGCGACGGCTCGGTGATCGGGGTCGAGCGGACCGCGACCCCGGTGCCGCTGTGGCGGCTGCTCGGCACCCTCGATTCCACGCTGGCGCAGGTCGATCCGGGCCGGCTGCAGGCCGTGGTGGACGAGCTGGGCGCGGGTCCGGAGGCGCCGCGCAAGCTGAGCGACATCGTGCAGGGCGGGATGTTCCTGGTGTCCACGCTGGATTCGGTGCTGCCGCAGACGGTGTCGCTCATCCGCGATACCGCCGTCGTCTCGTCCACGGTGGCGGGCGGCACCGACGAGCTGCGCGCGCTCGCGGCCGATACCGCGCAGACGCTGCGCGGGGTCGAGGCCAAGACCGGCGGTTACGTCCGGTTGCTCGACACCGCGCCGGGCACGCTGGCCGCGGTGGACTCGGTGCTGAGCGACAATGGCGGCTCGATCGTCGGGCTGCTCACGGGGTTGTCCACGCTCGCGGAGATGACCAACTCCCGGGTGCCCGCGCTGCGGGAGTTCTTCTTCCCGGCCCAGCGGGCGGGGTCCGCGCTGGACGCGCTGTCGATGGTGATCCGCGACGGCGGGATCTGGGGGCTGGTGAACCTCTACCCCCGCTACTCCTGCGACTACCGGGTGCCGAGGCACGCACCGTCGGTGCCCGACTACCCCGAGCCCTACCTCTACACCGGCTGCCCGGCGAACGACCCCTCCATCCTGGTGCGCGGCGCGAACAATGCCCCGCGCCCGCCGGGCGCGGCGATTCCCGGGCTCGCCCCGCCGGGCGCCGATCCGAGCGCCACCACCGGACCCGCGCCGACCGGGCCGTGGACGATCCCGCTGCCGGTCGAGGACACCCGCACCACCGTCCAGCCGCCGCGCTGAGCACCGACCACCGAGGAGTATCGATGTCGAAGAACTCGAGTGCCGCCGAACCTACCGAGCCCACCGCGACGGCCGAGTCCGAGGTGGCGCCCGAGGCCGGGAATCCGGAGTTCGTGATGCCGGGCAAGGCGAAGCTCGTGCTGCTCGTGCTGGTCGCGACGGTGCGCCGCTTCGCCCTGCCGATCATCGCCGCGGTGGCCGTCGCCGCGCTGGTCGCGGTGGCGATCCTGGCCTGGCAGCTGAAGCAGCAGCGCGACGTCGACGATGCCGCCGCCGCGGCGCTGGATGCCGCCCGCGCCTACGGCACCACGCTGACCAGCGTGGACTCCGACAACCTGGACCACGGCTTCGCCGCCGTCCTGGACGGCTCGACCGGCGAGTTCAAGGACATGTACTCCCGCTCCAGCGGCCAGCTCCGCCAGCTGCTGGTGGACAACAAGGCGACGGGGCAGGGCACCGTGCTCGACGCTGCGGTGAAATCGGCGACCGAGACGAAGGTCGAAGTCCTGCTCTTCATCGACCAGACGGTGACCAATGCCGCCGCCCAGGATCCGAGGGTGGACCGCAGCCGGGTGGCCATGACCATGGAGCTGGTCGACGGCCGCTGGCTCGCCAGCCGCGTCTACCTGCCCTGATCCGGGAATCGAAAATACCGGCGGCGGAAAGTACTTCGTTTCCGACCGGCAGAGCAACAGTTGTGACTACGGTCGAACCGCTCGTCTTTGCCGATATAGGGAGTGTCGTTCTGTGACACGCAAGATTCTCGTTTCCGCCCTCGCCGTTCTCGGTGTCCTGCTGGTGGCCGCGGCCGTGCTCGCGCCCGGGCAGCTACGCGACTCCGCGGTCCGGGTACCGGTCGATTTCACCCAGGAGACGGTGCTGGCGGGCACCGCGAGCCTGCTCGACCGGTCCAGCGTGATGGTGCCGGGGCCGCTGAAGGTGGACGAGGGCACCGAGATCCGGATCGATACCCTGACGAAGGCCGAATCGAGCACCGACAGCGGTGATCTCGTGGTGCGGACCGAGGCGAAGGGCGTCACCGGCGCGGGAACGGAGTTCCACAGCGCGGTCGATGTCGTGACCGTCGACCCCGGCAGCCGGATCGCGGTCGCCGTACCGGAATCGACCATGCAGGCGCCCGCGGCCGCCACGGCCAAGCCGACTCCCGCGCGCACCGGGACCTACTGGACCTTCCCCGCCGACACCCCGCGCGCCGACCTCCCGTACTTCGACACCGCCACCCTGACCCCGGTGACCGCCAGGTACCTCGATGCCGACCGGGCGATCGAGGGGCAGCCGGTGCTGCACTTCCGCTTCGAGGTGCGCGACTACGACATGGCGGGCTCGCCCGCGAACAGCCAGCCGGCTCGGCTCCCGCTGCCCGCCGCCAAGTGGGGGCTGCCCGGTGACGACGTGCTCACCATGAACCTGTACTACACGCTGGTGCAGGACATGTGGGTGGAGCCGGAGACCGGGAGCGTCGTGGACACCGTCGTCCAGCCGACCTCGTACTTCGCCGCCGCCCCCGGCGACCCGAACCGGGTCGTGGTGTACGCGGGGGAGCTGCGGTTCACCCCGGAGACGGTGTCCGCGCTGGCGCGCTCCGCGCAGGACGGGCGGGAATCGCTGCGGCTGGTCTTCGTCTACGTGCCGATCGGCATCGCCGTCGTCGGCGGGCTGCTGGTCCTCATCGCCGCCTACCTGGCCGTCCGCAGCCGTCGCCCGGGTTCCGGCGGCGGAACCGCCGGCCCCGCCACGGCTCCCGCAGCGGAGGACCGGCCGGACCCCGTCACCGCCGGTAGCTGAGCGGCGGCTTCAGAGCCGGTAGTCGGTGAGCACCCCGCGGGCGATGATCCGCTTCTGGATCTCGCTGGTCCCCTCGCCGATGAGCAGGAACGGCGCCTCCCGCATGAGCCGCTCGATCTCGTACTCACTGGAGTACCCGTACCCGCCGTGGATGCGGAACCCCGCCTGCGTCACCTCGTTGCAGAACTCGCTGGCGAGGTACTTCGCCATCCCGGCGGCGACATCGCTGCGCTCCCCGGAGTCCTTGAGCCGGGCCGCGTTCACCATCATGAGGTGCGCCGCCTCCACCTTGGTCGCCATCTCGGCCAGCGCGAACTCGATGGCCTGGTGCTGCACGATGGGCTTGCCGAAGGCCGAGCGCTGCTGCGCGTAGCGGGCCCCGAGCTCGAAGGCGCGAATGGCGATCCCGCAGGCGCGGGCGGCCACATTGACCCGCCCCACCTCGATGCCGTCCATCATCTGCCGGAAGCCGCGGCCCGGCGCCTCGCCGAGCACGGTGTCCGCCGCGGCGCGGTAGCCGTCGAGCAGCAGTTCGGTGGTGTCGATGCCCTTGTACCCCATCTTGTGGATGCGTCCGGGAATGGTGAGCCCGGGCGCGACCTCGCCGAGCCCGGCGGGCTTCTCGATGAGAAAGGCCGTGAGGTTGTCGTGCGGCCGCTCGGCGCCCTCGTCGGTGCGGACGAGCACCGCAACGAGGGTGGCCGTGGAGCCGTTGGTGAGCCACATCTTCCGGCCGTCGAGGGTGTACCCGCCGTCGGCGCCGCGCACCGCCTTCGTGCGGATCGCCGCCACATCGGAGCCCAGTTCGGGCTCGGACATGGAGAAGGCGCCGCGCACCTCGCCGGTCGCCATCCGGGGCAGGAAGCGCGCCTTCTGCTCCGGCGTGCCGTGCCGCTGCAGCAGGTAGGCGACGATGAAGTGGGTGTTGATCACCCCGGAGACGCTCATCCAGCCCCTGGCCAGCTCCTCCACGCACAGCGCGTAGGTGAGCAGCGATTCGCCGAGCCCGCCGTACTCCTCGGGGATCATCAGCCCGAACAGCCCCAGCTCGGCCATCCGGTCCACGATGGCCTGCGGGTAGGTGTCGGTGTGCTCGAGCTCCTGGGCGACCGGGATGATCTCCCTGTCCACGAAGGTGCGGACGGTGGCGAGGATGTCGGTCTGGATGTCGGTCAGGCCGTGGGTCTGCGCGAGTTTCACGAGGGGTTCCGTTCCTGCAGCAGGGCTTCGGTGTCGGCGCCGAGGAGTGGCGCCGGGCCGGCGGGGGCGTGCGCGCCGTTCACCGTCATGGGGGAGCCGGGGGCGGGGAGGTCGCCGATGCCGGGCTGGTGCACGGTGGTGAAGAGCGGGTTGGCGGTGACCCGGGGGCTGTCGACCAGCTCGAGGAAGCTGCGGTAGCGGTCCCACAGCAGCGAGGTTCCGGTCAGGGCTTTTTCGACCTCGGAGCCGGTGCGCTCGCGGAACCAGGGGGTGAAGAGGCCGGTCAGGACGGCGCGGTGGCGGTAGCGGTCGCCCTCGTCGGCGAAGTCGGCGTCCAGCGCCTTCGCCAGCGCTTCGACGGGGGCTCCGGTGCCGGTGAGGGTGACGAGGTCGGTGAAGTGCCTGGCGGTGAGCGCGACGATCATGAAGGTGGTGCCGTCGGCGGCGGTGAACGGCGCGCCGTACTGCCCGAAGAGCGCGTTGCCGATGCGCGGGCGCTCGGTGCGGTTCACCGCCGCTTCGGCGAGGAAGCCGAGGTGTCCGGCTATCGCCAGTGCCACGTTCTCCAGGGGAAGCACGATCCGGCTGCCCTCCCCGGTGGTGTCGCGGTGGCGCACGGCGGCGGTGATGGACAGCGCCGCGTAGAGCCCGCAGGCGACATCCCAGGCGGGCAGGACGTGGTTCACCGGTCCGCTGTGGTCCGCCGGGCCGGTCACAAGCGGGAAACCGGTGGCGGCGTTGACGGTGTAGTCGACGGCGGTGCCGCCGTCGGCCCGTCCGGTGATCTCCAGATGGATGAGGTCCGGGCGCCGCTCCCGGAGCGCGTCGTACCCGTGCCAGGGCCGGGCGGCATTGGTGAGCACGATGCCGCTGCCCGCGGTGATCAGCCCGAGCACCGCGGCCCTGCCCTCCGGCGCGCGCAGATCGACGGTCACCGAGCGCTTGCCCTTGTTGAGTCCCGTCCAGTACAGGCTCTCGCCCGCGTCGGTGCGCGGCCAGCGCCGGTAGTCGGGGCCGCCGCCGAGCGGGTCGACCCGGATCACCTCGGCGCCGAGCTGGGCCAGGGTGAGCCCGGCCAGCGGGGCCGCGACGAAGCTGGAGAGCTCCACGATCCGCAGCCCGGCCAGGGGAGCGTTCACAGCAGCACCAGGGTGCGGGTCTCCGCCACACACGCCGGTTTGGCGCTGCCTTCGTTCTCCACTGTCCAGCGCAGGGTCAGCATCGCCCGGCCCTCGCCCTCGTCGACCTCGGCGACGGTAGCCGAAGCGCGGACCCTGGTGCCCGCGCGCACGGGCGCCGGGAACCGGACGCTGTTGCTGCCGTAATTGATGCGCGCACTGCCGAACTGCAGCGAGAACAGGTCACGCCCGAGCAGCGGCAGGAGCGAAAGCGTTAGGTACCCGTGCGCGATGGTGCTCCCGTACGGGCCGTCGGCCGCGCGGACGGGGTCGACGTGGATCCACTGGTCGTCGCCGGTGGCGGCGGCAAAGGTGTCGATCCGGTCCTGGTCGACGGTCAGCCACTCGCCGGGGCCGATGACCGTGCCGACGGCGCCGCGCAGCGTGTCGAGCGAACGGAAGACGCGCATGTCAGGCCACCTTCTCGAAGACGGCGGCGAGCCCCTGCCCGCCGCCGATGCACATGGTCTCCAGCCCGTACCGCAGGTCGCGGCGGTGCAGTTCGCGGGCCAGGGTGGCCAGCATGCGGGTGCCGGTGGCGCCGACCGGGTGGCCGAGCGAGATGCCGGAGCCGTGCACGTTGACCCGCTCCAGGTCGGCCTCGCCGAACTCCCACTCGCGCAGCACCGCCAGCGCCTGGGCGGCGAACGCCTCGTTCAGCTCGATCAGGTCGATATCGGTCAGGGTGAGGCCCAGCTGCGCGAGCGCGGCGTCGGTGGCGGGCACCGGCCCGATGCCCATGAGGCTCGGCTCGACCCCGGCCACCGCCCAGGCGGCGAGCCGCACCAGCGGGGTCAGCCCGAGCCGGTCGGCCGTGGCGCGGGTGGTGACCAGGCAGACCGCGGCGGCATCGTTCTGACCGCTGGAGTTGCCCGCGGTGACCGTGGAGTCCGGGTCGATCTTCGCGCGGACCGGCTTCAGCTTCGCCAGCGCCTCCAGGGTGGTGTCGGCGCGCGGGTGCTCGTCGGTGTCGACCGACCCGGTCCGGGTCGGCACGGGAACGATCTGCTCGGCGGCCGCGCCGGACTCGATGGCGGCGACGGCATGGCGGTGCGAGCGCAGCGCCAGCGCGTCCTGTTCGGCGCGCGGGATGGCGTACTTGCGGCGCAGGTTCTCCGCGGTCTCCAGCATGCCGCCGGGCACCGGATGGTGCTTGCCGCCCGCGGTCTCCCGCGCCCGGACCAGCCCGTCGTGCATGGTGACGCCGCTGCGGGCGGCGCCCCACCGGATATCGGTGGAGTAGAACGGGACATTGCTCATGCTCTCCGCGCCGCCGGCCACCACCACCTCGTTGGCACCGCTGCCCACCTGCAGCACCGCCTGGATCACCGACTGCAGCCCGGAGCCGCAGCGGCGATCCAGCTGCATGCCGCCGACGGTCACCGGCAGCCCGGTGTCCAGGGCGACCACCCGGCCGAGCGCGGGCGCCTCGCTGTTCGGATTGCAGTTGCCGAGGATCACGTCCTCGATCAGCTCCGGCGCGATGCCGGTGCGGTCGAGGAGTCCGCGCAGCGCGACCACGCCGAGTTCGGCGGCGGTGAGTGCGGCGAGCGCGCCCCCGTAGCGGCCGACGGGCGTACGGACGGGTTCGCAGATGACGACATCACGCATGGGTTATCGGCTCCGGGTTCGAGAATTCGGCGGTGAGCACAGAGTGGGTGACGGCGGTGCCGGTGGCGGCGAGCTCGGTGCCGTCGGTGCCGGGCGAGGTGCGGCGCAACCGGACCGGGTCACCGCAGAAGATCGGGGCGAGGTTGCGGTGGCGGAGCAGGAGCGGCGTGTCCGGGTGGTCGACGCGCAGCGTCTCGGCCAGCGCCAGCGTCGTGAGCGGGCCGTGCACGACCAGCCCCGGATACCCCTCGACGCCGGTGGCATAGGGCTGGTCGTAGTGGATGCGGTGCGCGTTCGCCGTGGCGGAGCTGAACCGCATGAGCACGGTGGGATCGGTCCGCAGCTCCCACTCGCCGGGCCCGTGCCGCACCAGCGGAACCCCGACCGGGTCGGCGGCCGCGGCAGCCGAGGCGGTCCCGGGAGCGCCCGCCTCGCGGTAGATCAGATCCTGCCGCTCGCGCACGGCGACCACACCGTCCGAACCGGTCAGCGTGATGTCGACGACCACGACCACCAGCTCCCCGCTGCGCCCGCGCTTGAGCGTCACCGCGCTCACCGTCGCCTCCCGCCGGACCGTGCTCCCCACCAGCAGCGGCGCCTCGAACGACACCTCGCCCCCGGCGAACATCCGCCGCGGCAACTCCACCGGCGGCAGGAAACTGCCCCGCCGCGGATGCCCGTCCGGCCCGATCTCCGCGGCGGCGGGCCAGCGCGCCAGCGCCGCCCAGTGCCACAGCGGCGGCAGCGGATCACCCGCCCCCACCGCAGGCGCGCCGCTGCCGAGCAGCGCGGTGAGCGCCGCCACCGGCCCCGGATCCAGGTACTCCTCGGTGACGACGGTGTGCGGTTCCCAGCTCACATGAACCGCCCTCCGGTGACCTCGAGTGCGGTGCCGGTCATGTACGACGACAGATCGGAGGCCAGGAACAGCGCCACCCCGGCCACCTCGGCCGGCTCACCGGCCCGGCCGAGCGGAATCTCCGCCATCTTCTGATCCCAGACCTTCTCCGGCATGGCGGTGGTCATCGGGGTGCGGATGAGCCCGGGCTGGATGGCATTGACCCGGACGTTGAACCGGGCCACCTCCTTGGCGGCGGCCTTGGTCAGCCCGACGATCCCCGCCTTGGCGGCGGAGTAGTTGGTCTGCCCCGCCAGCCCGACCTTGCCCGAGAGCGAGGAGAGGTTCACGATGCTCCCGCGGCCCTGCTCCCGCATGATCGCCGCCGCCAGCCGGGTACCGTGCCAGCTTCCCTTGAGGTGCACTGCGATGACCTGGTCGAACTGCTCCTCGGTCATGGTCCGCATGGTGGCGTCGCGGGTGATGCCCGCGTTGTTGACCATGATGTCGAGCGCGCCGAACTCGGTCACCGCGACATCCAGTAGCGCGGCCACGTCGTCGGCGGAGGTGACGTCGCACCGCACCGCCCTGGCGACATCCGCGCCGAGGCGCTCGGCGGCATCACCCGGCTCGAGGTCGCCGACGACCACCGCGGCGCCATTGCGCACGAACGTCTCGGCGATGGCGAAGCCGATGCCCTGGGCGCCGCCGGTGACGACGGCGACCCGGCCTGCGAGAAGCGACATGGAAGTCCTTTCAGTACTGGGTGACGCCCTGGTCGACGGCGACGCTCGCCGCCGTCATGGCGCGGGACCGATCCGAGGCCAGCCAGCACACCGTCTCGGCGATGTCCTCGGGCTCGGCCACCCACAGTGGCAGGAAAGGGGTGATCATGTGGGCGAGTGGCGGGTTGGTCTCGATGGCGCGGCCGAGCGCGGCGACCATGTCGCCGGTGCCCATCGGGGTGTTGACCGCCCCCGGGTGCACGCTGTTGACCCGGATCCGGTGCTTGCCCAGTTCGGCGGCGAGGGCGCGGGCCATGCCGGTGACGGCGTGTTTGCTGGCGGTGTAGTGCACCATGAACGGCTGCATTTTCAACCCGGCGGCGGAGCTGATCAGGATGATCGAGCCACCCCGGTCACCGGCGATGATGTGCGGCGCCCCGGCGCGCACCGTGTTCCAGACGCCGGTGACATTGATGTCGAGGGTGTCGCGGAAGGATTCGTCGGTGATCGCGTCCCAGGTCTCCGGAATGCTGATGCCCGCGTTGGCGACGACGACATCCAACCGGCCCAGCTCGGCGACGCCGGCGTCGACCGCGGCCCGCAGCCCGGCCGCGTCGCGCACATCCACTGCTGAGGCCAGGATGCGGCGCCCGGTCGCCTCGACCAGCCGCACCGTCTCGGCCAGGTCGTCCGGGGTCGGGGAGTCGTAGGGCACGGCGGGCGGCAGCGGACCGGCGATATCGACCGCGATGATGTCGGTGCCCTCGCCCGCCAGCCGCAGCGCGTGCGCCCTGCCCTGGCCGCGCGCGGCCCCCGTGATGAGAACGACCCTGCCCTCGAGCTCGCCCGCCATTGCACTCCTCGATCGCTTCCGCCGCGGGCAAGCCCCGTGCCGTTCTGTATATAGTAAGCACAACGGTAAAAGCTCCGGAAGCGCTCCGCCCCGTGCGCGGCGGTGCTACGGTCTGTCTTACCGAAGGGTTATCCGTCCGCATCCTCGCGCGGGCGTCGCTGAAGGAGTGCGCGGATGTCGCAGATCGTCGGTTTCATCGGGGCGGGCCGGATGGGCAGGCCCATGGTGCGCCGGTTGCTCGAGGCCGGGCACCGGGTGCGGGTCTTCGCCCGCCGGGACGAGGTCCGCGAGCGGGTGCGCGGGTGGGGTGCGGAGTTGGCGGCGACGCCCGCCGGGGTCGCGGACGGCGCCGGTGCGGTGCTCACCTGCCTGTTCTCCGACGACCAGCTGATCGAGGTGCTCGGCGGGGCCGACGGCGTACTCGCCGCCGCGGAGCCCGGCGTGCCGGTGGTCTCGCACAGCACCGGGACCGTGGCGACGGTGACGGCGCTCGCCACCGCGCATCCCGGCCGGGGCGTGCTGCTCGACGGCCCGGTCAGCGGCACCGCCGACGATATCGCCGCCGGGCGGCTGACGGTGCTGCTCGGCGGGCCGGAGGAGACGGTCGCCCGTGCGCTCCCGGTGCTCGTCGCCTACTCCGACCCGGTGATCACCACCGGGGCGCTCGGCACCGCGCTGAGCGTGAAGCTGGTGAACAACGCGCTCTTCGCCGCCAATGCCCAGCTGGTGGCGGCGGCGGTGCGGGTGGGGGAGCAGCTCGGCACCTCCGGCGAGCAGCTGCTGGCCGCGCTCGCGCGATGCAGCGGCGAGAGCTACGCCGCGGGCGCGGTGCGGGCCACCGGCGGGCTGCCGTCCTTCACCGCCAATGCCGCCCCCTTCCTGCGCAAGGACGTGGCCGCGTGCCTCTCGGCCGCCGGTGATCTCGGGGTCGACCTCGGGGAGCTGGCCTCCGTGATCCGGACCGGACCGCTGGAACTCGCCTGATCCGCACCGCGAAAGGCCCGACGATGAACCTCCCGCTGACCGAATCGGAGCCGGATGCGGCCCGCACCGGCGCCCGCGAACTCCTGGAACTGCAACAGGCCGCCTTCCTGTGCGAGGGGCCGCCGACGGCGGCGGTCCGGCGCGAGCGGATCGACCGGCTCACCGCGATGGTGCTCGACAATGCCGACGCCTACGTCGAGGCGCTGGTCGCCGACTACGGCACCCGCTCGCCCACCGGCATCCGCTTCGCCGAGATCGTCGGCATGCTGTCGGTGCTCGAACACACCCGTTCGCACGTCCGGAGCTGGATGCGCTCGCGCAACCCCAGCCCGGCGGCGCGGTTGATGGGCATCCGCGCCGAGGTGCAGCCGACCCCGCTCGGCGTGGTCGGCATCGTCGGGCCGTGGAACTTCCCGCTCAACCTGGTCATCCTGCCCGCAGCGGCCGCCTTCGCGGCGGGCAACCGCGTGATGATCAAGATGTCGGAGGTCACCGCGCGCACCGCCGAACTCACCGCCCGGCTCGCGGCCGAGTACTTCGACCCGGCCGAGCTGGCCGTGGTCACCGGCGGGCCCGATGTCGCCGCCGCCTTCACCGCGCTCCCCTTCGACCACCTGTTCTTCACCGGCTCGCCGCGGATCGGGCAGCTCGTGGCCCGGGCCGCGGCGGAGAACCTGGTGCCGGTGACCCTGGAGCTGGGCGGCAAGAACCCGGTCGTGGTCGGCCGCGCCGCCGATATCGGGCGGGCGGCGCGCCGGATCGCGCGGGCCAGGATGGTCAACGGCGGCCAGGTCTGCGTCTGCCCCGACTACGTCTTCGTGCCGGAGGAGCACTTCGCCGAGTTCACCGGCGCGCTGCGCACCGAGCTGCGCACGCTCTACCCCGCCATCCAGGACGACGCCGACTACACCGCCAGCGTCGACCGCGCCAACTACGACCGGGTGGTCGGGCTCATCGAGGACGCCCGCACCCGCGGCGCCGAGGTCGAATCGCTGGCCCCGCCGCACGAGCCCGCGGCCGACCCGGTCACCCGCAAGATCGCGCCCACCCTCATCACCGGCGTCACCGACGACATGCGGGTGGCGCGGGAGGAGGTCTTCGGGCCGGTGCTCGCGCTGCGCCCCTACCGCGAGCTGGCCGAGGTGACCGGCCACGTCGCCGCCGGGCACTCGCCGCTGGTCGCCTACTGGTTCGGCCCCGACGACGCCGACTTCCGGACCTTCGTCCGGAACACCCGCAGCGGCGGGGTCGCGCGCAACGACTTCGCCATCCACATGTTCCCCAGCGACGCGCCCTTCGGCGGCGTCGGCCACAGCGGCATGGGCGCCTACCACGGCAAGGCGGGGTTCGACACCTTCAGCCACCACCGCACCGTGGTCGGCTCCGCGCTGCCGTTCCCGGTGACCGCGCTGGCCGCGCCGCCCTTCACCCCGTTCCTGCGCAACGGCGTCGGCCTGGCGCTGCGCGCCGCCGCCTTCCGCGCCCGCCGCCGGCTCGGCCGGTGAGCACCCCCGACCTCGAGGAGACAGCAGTGTCCCGCTCCGTGACGACCGAGTTCACCCTCGTGCACACCGCCGACGTGGTGGCCGCGCAGATCCCCGGCCGCGAGCTGGTGGTGCACGGCGACCGCCGCTACACCTACGCGGAGATCGCCGAGCGTTCCCGGCGGCTCGCCGCCTACCTGCACGCCCAGGGGCTCGGCTGCCACCGGGAGCGCGACGAGCTCGCCGGGCACGAGGTCGGGCAGGACCTGGTCGGGATCTACGCCCACAACGGCCCCGAGTTCGTCGAGGGCATCGTCGGCGCGCTGCGCGCCCGGGTGGCGCCGTTCAACGTCAACTACCGCTACGTGCGCGACGAACTGCGGCACCTGATCGGCGATTCCGGCGCCACCGCGCTGATCTACCACGCCGCCTTCGCGCCCCGGCTGGCCGAGGTGCTGCCCGAGCTGCCGCACCTGCGGGTGCTCGTCCAGATCGCCGACGGCTCCGGCAATGCCCTGCTCGACGGCGCTGTCGATTACGAGACCGCGCTCGCCGCGGCCGACCCGGAGGCGCTGCCGGTCGAGCCGACGCCGGACGATCTCTACGTGCTCTACACCGGCGGCACCACCGGCATGCCCAAGGGCGTGCTCTGGCGCCAGCACGACCTCTTCGTCGCCGCCTGCGGCGGGCGGGACATGAACACCGGCGCGGTGGTGGAGTCCTACGACATCATCGCCGAGCGGGTCGCGGCGAACCCCGGCCTGAAGCTCATGATCCTGCCGCCGCTCATCCACGGCGCCGCGCAGTGGGCCGCGCTGACCGCGCTCAGCTCCGGGCAGACCGTGGTCTTCCCGCCGACCGTCGAGCGCATCGACGCCGACGAGGTGGTGCGCACCATCGAGCGCGAGCGGGTCGCGGTCGTCACCCTGGTCGGCGACGCCATGGCCCGGCCGCTGCTCGCGGCGATCGAATCCGGCATCGCCGACGTCTCCTCGCTGGTGGCCATCGGCAATGGCGGTGCCGTGCTGAGCCCCGCGCTCAAGGAGCGGCTGCTCGCCGCCAAGCCCGGGCTGGTGATCATCGACGGCGTCGGCTCCTCCGAAGGCGGGGCGCAGATGTCCCAGGTCTCCGCCGCCGGTGCGCCTTCCACCGGCACCTTCACCGCCGGTCCGCACACCCGTGTGGTCGCCGAGGATCTCGGCTCGGTGCTCGAGCCCGGGCACGAGGGGATCGGCTGGCTCGCCCAGCGCGGCTACGCGCCGCTCGGCTACAAGGGCGACGCCGCCAAGACCGCCGCGACCTTCCCGGTCATCGACGGCACCCGCTTCTCGCTGCCCGGCGACCGGGCCCGGCACCTGGCCGGTGGCGGGATCGAGCTGCTCGGACGGGACTCCATGACCATCAATACCGGTGGCGAGAAGGTCTTCGCCGAGGAGGTCGAGATCGCGCTGGGGTCGCACCCCGCCGTCGCCGACGTGATCGTGGTCGGGCGGCCGAGCGAGCGCTGGGGGCAGGAGGTGGTGGCGGTGGTGGCGCTCGCCGACGGTGCGTCCGCTACTCCCGAGGAGCTCACCGCGCACGGCGGGCAGAGCCTGGCCCGGTACAAGCTGCCCAAGGCCGTGGTGTTCCGGCCGTCGCTCACCCGGAGCCCGGCCGGTAAGCCCGACTACCGCTGGGCGCGGGAGCAGGCAACTCTTCCGCACGGAGATGCCGCTGTGTAGCGTCCGATAACGGTATTCCACGAGGGCAATCGGAAGGCGTCGCGATGGTCGATACACAGGGCACGGTCTCGATCGTCACCGGCGGCGCGGGCGGCATGGGGGCGGCCACCGCCGCGATCCTCGGCCGGGAGCACACCGTGGTCATCGCCGACAACCGCGCCGACCGGCTCGGCGCCGCCGCCCGCGCGCTCTCGGAGCAGGGCATCACCCCCACGCCGATCGTCTGCGACGTCACCGACCCGGAGGCGGTCGACCGGCTCTTCGCGACCGCCACCGGACTCGGAACGCTCGTGGCGGTCGTGCACACCGCCGGGGTGAGCCCCAGCATGGGCGACGCGGCGTCCATGCTGCGGGTCAACGCGCTCGGCACGCTCACCGTGAACGAGGCGTTCTACGGCTTCGCGGGCGACGGCGCCGCGATCGTCAATGTCGCCTCCATGGCCGCCCACGTGCTCCCCGCCGAAGCCGTTCCCGCGCAGCATTTTCCACTGGCTCTTCGTGATAAGGATGCGTTCCTCGGCGCGCTGGAGGAGGCGTGCGCCCTCGCCCCCGAGGAGGCGCGCTCCGGCTACGCCTACGCCATCGGCAAGAGCTTCGTGCGCTGGTACAGCGCCGCGCAGGCCGAGCGCTTCAACGGCCGCGGGCTGCGCATCGTCTCGGTGTCGCCCGGTTCGATCGACACCGAGATGGGGCGCCTGGAGGCCGAGGCGGGTGCCGGCGCGATGGTCGCCGACTTCGCGGTGCCGCGGTGGGGCCGGGCCGAGGAGATGGCGGAGCTGCTCGCCTTCTGCGTCAGCGCGAAGGCCGGCTACCTTACGGGTACCGACATCCTCTCCGACGGCGGGGTGATCGCCTCCATGCACGAGCGCTCCCGGGCCGCTGCCGGAGAGTAGTTCCCTCAGCACCGTCGGCGGCCTGTCCTGCTGCTCCGCCGCCCCGGTGACTTTATGGGCGGCATCTGGGAACTCCCGAGCGGCGAGGTCGAATGCGGCGAGGCGCCCGTCACCGACGCCGTCGCGCAGACCCTGGAGAGCTATCGCGCGCGCTGAGCGGCGCGCACCAGACCGCCGCCGATGATGAGGCGCTGGATCTCGCTGGTGCCCTCGTAGAGCCGCAGCAGGCGGACATCGCGGTAGATGCGCTCCACGGCGACGTCGCGCATGTACCCGGTGCCGCCGTGCACCTGGACCGCGAGATCGGCCACCTTCCCGGCCATCTCGGTGCAGTACAACTTGGCGACCGACGGCGCGATCCGGCGATCCTCCTCGCTGACCCACAGCCGGGCCGCGTCGCGGACGAGCGCGCGCCCGGCCATCACCCCGGTCTGCATGTCCGCGAGCATGGCCTGGACCAGCTGGAATTCGCCGATGGCGGTGCCGCCCTGGGTGGCTCCCGCGGCATAGGCGACGGATTCGTCCAGGGCGCGCTGGGCGGCGCCGACGGCGAGGGCGGCGATGTGGACGCGGCCGCGGGCGAGCGAGCTCATGGCGGCGCGGTAGCCGACGTCCTCGCTGCCGCCGACCAGGGCGTCCGCGCCCACCCGGACGTTCTGGAAGCGGACCTCGGCGGTCCACGCCCCCTCCTGGCCCATCTTGCGATCTTTGGGCCCGACTTCGACGCCGGGGGTGCGTGCGGGGACTAGGAACACCGCGATCCGCTCGGGGGCCGTGCGGGCGAACACCACGAACAGATCGGCGACCGGGGCGTTGGTGATGAAGCGCTTCTGTCCGTCGATGACCCAGTCGTCGCCGTCGCGGGCGGCGGTGGTGCGCAGGGAGGCGGGGTTGGAGCCCGCGCCCTCCTCGGTCAGCGCGAACGAGGCGACCACGCTCCCGGACGCGATATCGGCGAGCCAGCGCTGTTTCTGCTGGTCGGTGCCGTAGCCGACGAGTACCTGCCCGGCGATGCCGTTGTTGGTGCCGAACAGGGACCGCAGGGCGAGGGTGGTGTAGCCGAACTCCAGCGCCAGCTCGACGTCTTGCGCCAGGTTCAGCCCGAGCCCGCCCCACTCCGGCGGCAGCGCGTAGCCGAAGAGCCCCATGGTCTTGGCCTGCTCGACGATGTCGTCGGGGACACGGTCGTTCGCGGCGATCTCCCGCTCCCGGGGCAGCACGAGCTCCCGGACGAACTTGCGGGTCTGGGCCAGGATCTCGCGGAACTCGTCCTCGGTCACCGCGTCGTCTCCGGGCGCACTCGTCATCGCCGATCCTCCTCGTTGTGTATGTGCTTACTGTAAGACTAGCGGTAAGTTGGTCGCCATGACGGCGTTCGAAACGGGTGTGCTGATCCTGCGGTTGTGCCTCGGGCTGACGATGGCGGCGCACGGTTATGCGAAGTTCTTCTCCGGTGGGCGGATCGCGGGGACCGCGGCCTGGTTCGACGGTATGGGAATGCGGCCCGGTGCGCTGCACGCGCGGCTCGCGGCGGGGACCGAGGTCGGTGCGGGGCTCGCGCTCGCGGCCGGGTTCCTCACTCCGCTCGCCGCGGCCGCGTTCGTCGCGCTGATGCTGGTGGCGGCGTGGACGGTGCATCGAGCGCACGGGTTCTTCATCGTGGGCAATGGCTGGGAGTACAACCTGGTGCTCGCCGTGTCGGCGGTGGCGGTGGCCACGCTGGGGGCGGGGCGGATCTCGCTGGACCAGCTGTTCTTCGGTGCCGACGCGCCGGACGGGTGGTTCGGGCTGGTCGCGGCCGGGCTCGGCGTGCTGGGCGGAGTGGCCCAGCTGGTGATCTTCTACCGGCCGGACGCGGAGCAGCCGCGGTGAGCGGCCCCGCCGATGTGCATGCCGAACCGGGGGCAGTGCGCGACCCCGGTGCGGAGTTCGCCCCCACGCTCGCGGAGCGGCTCGACTCGTACGGCGCGCGTCCGTTCGTCGAGTTCGAGCGGCGCTGGTACACCGGCGACGACCTCGCCGCGATCGCCCGCGCCACCGAGGACGCGCTGGCGCGGGCGGGAGTCGGCCCCGGCGAGGCGGTCGGCGTGACCGTGCGCAACCGGGTGCCGCACGCGGCGGTCGTGCTCGGTGCGGTGGCGCGGCGGCGGCCCTTGGTGATGATCAACTCCTACCGGTCGGCGGGCGCGATCGCGCGCGAGGTCGCGGAGCTCGGGCTCGCCGCGATCGTCGCGGGCGAGCGGGACTGGACCGCCGAACTCCGCGCGGCCTGCGCGGCGGCGGGCAGCGCGGGCGTCGCCGCGGAGATCGGGCGGACCGTGTGCGCGCGCCGCGGCGCGACCGCGACAGCGGCGGCACCGGGGCCGCATATCCCGTCCGGCGGCACGACCAGCCCGCCGCAGCGTGTGGCACTCGGCACGGCGGCTTCGGGGCTGCACATCCCGTCCGGCGGCACGACCGGCCCGCCGGACCCCGCGGTGCGGGACGCCTGCGTGGTCGGCGTGCCCGACCTGCGGCTTGGCCAGGTGCCGTTCGCCGCCGTCGAGCTGCGCGGCGGCCACACTGCCCCGGCACCGGCCGAGCTGCTGGCGCTCGTCCGCGAGGAACTGCCGAGCCACCACATCCCGGTCGACGTCGCGGTGCTGCCCGAGCTGCCGCGCAATGCCGCCATGAAGGTGCGGACCGACGCGGTCGCCGCGCTCTACGGCGACCGCGGCTGACGGTCAGGCCGGCGGGGCGCCGATCCCGGGGAACCCGACATTGGCGAAGTTCGCGGTGGCGATCACCGCGAGGGTGTCGCCCGGCACCACCCGCACCTCGACCTCCACCACCGTGGATCGCCTGCCGGAGTGCACGATTCGGGTGTAGGCCCGCGCCGTCCCCTCGGTGACGGCGCGCAGGTACCGGATATTCAGGTCCGAGGTGACCACCCCGGTGCCGCTGGGCCGGGTGGCCAGCGCGGCCGAGCCCGCGGCGACGTCGACCAGGGTGGCGAGCAGCCCGCCCTGGATCCCGCCGGAGAGATTGACGTTGTGCGCGGCGGCGGGCAGCTCCCAGTACTCGGTGCCGTCCTCGGTGGTCCGGCGGAAGCCGATCCGGTTCATCAGGTCGCCGATCGCTTCGAGCGCTGTCATCGTGAACTCCTCGCTGTGGTACCCCGGGCGTCGAGCAGCGCGCGCAGGGCGGGAAGGTCGACCTTGCCGGTGCCGCCGCGCGGCACCAGGTCGTCGGAGTCGAGCAGGAGCCAGACGGCGGGCACCTTGAAGGCGCTGAGCACGCCCCTGGCCGCCGAGCGCAGCTCCGCGGCCGAGGTGTCCGTGCGGCACACCACGGCGGCGGCGATGCGCGGGCCGGGCAGGTCGGTGACGTAGGCCTGGGTCACCGCGGGCAGCGAGCGCAGCGCGCGCTCCACCTCGCCGGGGTAGACGGTGGCGCCGCTGACCTTGACCATGTCGTCGGAGCGGCCGTGGTAGAAGAGGAATCCGGCGTCGTCCAGGCGGCCGAGGTCGCCGGTGCGGTAGAAGCCGTCCCGGGTGAACAGCTCCTCGCGGGTGCGGCCGCGCAGGCCGCGCAGGATGTGCGGGCCGCGGATCAGGATCTCGCCGATCTCGCCCGGCGCGGGGGCGTCGATACGGAGTTCGGTGCCGGGGAAGGGGCGGCCGCAGCTGCCCCATGCCCGCTCCGGCATGTCGGTGTCGGCGGGGTAGCCGCAGTAGGGGCCGAAGGATTCGGTCATGCCGAACAGGTTCGCGCGGGCACCCGGTCTGGAGCGCAGCTCGGGCGGGAGCAGTGCCTCGAGGCTGCCGGGGCGCAGCGCGGAGAGGTCGGCGCCGACGGTCTCGGCCTCGCGGGCGAGGGCCTGCGCCTGGTCCGGCCAGCCTCGGAAGAGCGTGACCCCCTCGCGTTCCAGCAGCCGCAGGGTGCTGCCCGGGTCCGGGATCTCCTCGGTGACGAGGGTGGCGCCCGCCAGCAGCGCGGAGAGGATGCCGCCGCCGAGGCCGCCGACCCAGAAGAACGGCATCGGCAGGTAGAGGCGGGTCTCCGCGGTGATGCAGCGGTCGGCCAGCCCGGCGCGCACCGCGCCGAGCGCGCTGCCGTGGGTGTGGATCACCCCCTTCGGGGCGCCGCGGCTGCCGGAGGTGAACAGGATGGTCAGGGGGTCGGCCGGGGTCACGGCGGTGGCGAGGGCGCGGGCCACGGCTGTGGTGTCGCCGCGCAGTGCGGCGGCCTCGTCGCTGGTCAGCACGGTCCGCAGGGAGGGCAGCTCGGGGTGCAGGATCGGTGCCGTGAGCGGGGAGTCCAGTGCGGTGCGCAGGTCGTCGAGGTAGCGGTGGCCGCGGAACTCCTCGGCGGCGATGAGGACCTGCACCGCGGCGGTGCGCAGCTGGGCCAGCAGCTCCGGCGGGGTGAGCAGGGTGGAGAGCGGGACCAGGACCGCGCCGATGCGGGTCAGCGCGAGCGCGGTGCGCACCCAGCCGGTGTTGTTCGGGGCGAGCAGCCCCACCCGGGTGCCCGTGCCGATGCCCACGGCGACCAGCCCGGCGGCGAGCTCGGCCGTCGCGGTGTCGAGTTCGCGGTAGGTGAGCCGGTGGGCCGGGTCGATCACCGCGGGCTTGTCCGGATGGGCGGCCGCCGCGGCGGTGATCGCCGCGTCGATGGTGGCGGAATGGCTCCCGGCCCCGAGAGCCGGCAGAGTCCGCTCCCCGGCATCGGCCCTGGCCTCGGCATCGTCGGCACCCCTGGCGGCACCGGCGGCGTCAGCGACGAGGTGCTCATCGTCGCGCTCGGCCGTAGCCGCGGCGAGGTCCGTGCCTGGCGAATCACCGGACATGCTCGCCCCCGGCGGCGATAGCGCCGTTCACGGGAATCTCGCCCGATGCCGGTGAGACCTGGGCTCCCGCCGCAGCGACCTCGGCTCCGGCGGTGGGATGCACGGCGGTGTCGGCGAAGTGCCGCCGCACCGCGCCCAGATCCGGCTTCCCGGAGGGGGTGCGCGGAATCTCCGGCACCACCGCTATCTCGGTCGGAACCTCGTACCCGGCGAGCCGGTCGCGCAGGAAGGCCGTGAGGTCGTCCGCGTCGGTGTGCGCGCCGGAGCGCAGCTCCACCATCGCCACCGGGGTCTCGCCGAGCCGCGGGTCGGACCTGGCCACCACGGCGGCGCCGCGAACGGCGAGGTGCGCCTCGAGCGCGCCCCGCACGTCGTCGGGCAGCACCTTGAACCCGCCGCGGATGATGGCCTGGTCGGCGCGGCCGAGAATCCAGAGGAATCCGTCGTCGTCGAGCCGGGCCAGGTCGGTGGTGCGGATCCACCCCGCGTCCGGCCCGAGCTGCCCCGGCGCCACCTCGAGCAGCCCCTGCTCGCCCGCGGGCAGTTTGCTGCCGTCGTCGGCGATGACCCGCAGCTTCGCCCCGCCCTGCGCCCGGCCGACGCTGCCGCGCTTGGTCGCCCAGAACTCGCGGTGGTCGGCCAGCGTCCACCCCGCCACCCCGCCGCCGAATTCCGTGGCCGCGTAGGAGGTGAGCACCGGAATGCCGAACTTCTCGTAGAAGGCGTCGGCATCGGCGGCGGCCAGCGGCGCGGTCCCCGAGGTCACCACCGCGACGCTCGCGAGATCCTCCCGGGTCAGCTCGGAGTGCAGCACCATGCGCAGCGCCGCGGGCACCAGTGAGACCGCGCGCGGCCGATGCGTGCGCACCGCCCGCGCCCACGGGTCCAGCTCGAACCGCGGCAGCAACACGAACGGCCGCGCCTCGGCCACGCACTGCAGCACCCGGTATACGCCGCCGATGTGCACCAGCGGCGCGTTCACGATCGCCACCCCGGTACGCGGCTCGACCGGGGCGGGCGCGGTGCGGAACCCGGGCCCGATCACGCTGTGCGCGAGCATGTCGTAGCCCAGGTCGATGCGCTTGGGCGGGCCGGTGGTGCCGCTGGTCAGCATGCGCACGGCCACATCGCAGCTCAGCGGATCGACGCCGTACTCCGGGATCGGACCGGTGAACAGCCCGGCCAGCGACCCCGTCGGGGTGCCATCGGGCACCACCGCCGCGAGGTCGCCGGGCAGCCCGAGCACCAGCGGCAGGTCCAGCTCGACCAGGTCGGCGCGGGTGCGCTCCTCGCCGCGGGACGGATTGATCGCGACGACCGTGCCGCCCGCCCCGAGCACCCCGAGGAAGGCGGTGACGTGCGCGGGAGTATTGCGCAGCAGGATCCCGATCGGCGCCCGGCCACCGACGGCGTGCGCGCGGGTGAGCGCGGCGATCCGGGCGGCCGGGCCCGCGAGCTCACCCCAGGTGTGCCAGTGGCCGTCGAACTCGATCGCGGGGGCGTCCGGCCGCAGCGCGAGCACCTCGGCCAGGCGGCGGATCAGGGGATGGACGGAGGTGCTCATCAGCGGATCCTCGGTTCGGTGGGGGCGGGACGGCCGCCGGCGGCCAGTTCGGCGGTGCCGAGCGGGTTGCCGAGCCGGGTGTAGATGAGCCCCTGGTCCAGGGCGGCGCGGTACGGCTTGTCCAGCGATTCCCAGATCGCCTTGACGGTGCCCTGGGTGGCCGTCGGCGGTTTGGCGGCGATGGTCGCCGCGATCTCGTGCGCGCGGGCCCAGAGCCGGTCGGCGGGGACGACCTCGGTCACCAGCCCGATGCGCAGCGCGGTGGCGGCGCCGACCCGTTCGTCATTGCCGAGCAGCGCGATCCGCAGCGTCTCGCCGAGCCCGACCCGGCGCATGAGCCCGATCGGCTCCAGCGCGGAGACCAGCCCGGCCGAGACGTGCGAGTCGAAGAAGGTGGCGTCCTCGGCGCAGAGCACCACGTCGGACTCGTTCACGAAGTAGAACGCGCCCGCGGTGCACATTCCCCGCACCGCGCAGACCACCGGCTTCCACATCTTCTGCCACTTGGGGCTGAGCAGCTCGCCCGGATCCTCGTGGTGCCAGATGCTCTCCGGCTGGCCGTAGCTGGACTTGATGTCGAGCCCGGCGCTGAAGGCCCGCTCGCCCGCGGCGCGCAGCACCACCGCGTGCACCCGGTCGTCGGTGCGCAGCGCCTGCCAGATCCGGGCCAGCTCCTCGCACATGCGCCGGTCGAAGGCATTGAGCCGCTCCGGCCGGTTCAGGGTGATGGTCGCCACCTTCGCCGCCGGGTCGACCTCGAACAGGACGGTGTCGAACTCGGCGGCATCGGGCCGCGCCGAGCCGCTCACCGGGCCCGCCACTCGGGAGCCCGCTTCTCCACGAACGCCTTCGGCCCCTCCAGCGCGTCCTCGGTGCGGGTGACCCGCTCGCGGAAGGACTCGGCCAGCATCTCCGCCTCGTGCAGCGGCAGGTCCAGCCCCTTCTGGATGGCCAGCCGGGTGCCGCGCACGGCGAGCGGCGCGTTCCGGTTCACGAGGGCGGCGAGCTCGTGCGCGCGCTCCAGCAGCCGGTCGTGCTCGACCACCTCGCTGATCATGCCGAGCTCGTAGGCGCGGGCGGCGCTCATCCGCTCGTGCTTGCCCATGATCGCCATGCGCAGCGCCACCGAGCGGGGCAGCACCCTGGCCAGCCGCACCACCTCGCGCCCGGCGACCAGCCCGATGCTGACGTGCGGGTCGAAGAAGGTGGCCTGCTCGGAGGCGATCACGATGTCGGAGGTGGTCACCCAGTCGAGCCCGGCGCCGCAGCAGATGCCGTTCACGGCGGTGAGGATCGGCTTGGCCATGGTGCGGAACGGCGGCGTGCCCTCCTGCGGCGCCTCCCACTGCTCGTAGGTCGACAGGTACGGCCGCTCGTTCAGCACCTTGCCGTCGCCGGGGATGGCCTTGACGTCGGCGCCGGTGCAGAAGGCCCGGCCGGTGCCGGTGACGATCAGCAGCCAGACGCGGTCGTCGTTCTCGGCCTCGGCGTAGGCGGCGCGCAGTTCGGTGATCATGTGCGGGCTCAGCGCGTTGAGCGCCTCCGGCCGGTTCAGGGTGACGGTGGCCGTATGCCCCTCGACCTCGTACGTGATGGCGTCGTACGGCATGGATGTCCCTTCGTCGGTGCTCATCGGCCCTCGAATTCCGGCGTCCGGCGATCGCGGAAGGCGGCGAGGCCCTCCTTGAAATCGCGGGTGCGGCAGGCGAGTTCGAGGGCGAACAGTTCATTGGTCATGGCCTGCGGGAGGGTGGCGTGCAGGTTCTCCGCGAGTGCCTGCTTGGCCAGCCCGAATGCCACGGTGGGCGCGGCGGCCAGCCGGGCGAGCAGTGCCTCGGCGGCGGCGTCGGGGTCGTCGGCGACCCCGTGGATGAGCCCCCACTCGGCGGCGGTGGCGCCGTCCACCTTCTCGCCGAGCAGCAGCATGCGGCGGGCGCGGGCGAGCCCGGCGAGCCGGGGCAGCAGCCAGGTGGCGCCGGAGTCGGGGCTGAAGCCGCGGTCCAGGAACGGCTCCCAGAAGCTCGCGTCCGGGGCGGCCACGGTGAAATCGGCGGCCAGTGCCAGATTGCAGCCCATGCCCGCGGCCCAGCCGCGCACCGTCGCGACCACCGGGAGCTGCACGGTGTGCAGGAGTTCGATCACCCGGTGCGCGGTGTGCGGGACCCGGCGCAGCACCGAGCCGGTGCGCGGCTTGGTGTCCCCGGTATTGCCGGAGACCCAGTCCACGCCCGCGCAGAAGTGCTCGCCCGCACCGCGCAGATGGATGGCGCGCAGGGTGTCGTCGGATGCGGCGGCGGTCAGCGCGGTGACCAGGGTCTCCACCATGTCCGGGGTCAGCGAGTTGCGCCGCCCCGGCCGGTCCAGCGTCAGCCGCAGCACCGCCCCGTCCCGCTCCACCGTCGTCACCGCATCGCCCACAGCCACCCTCCAATCGTTACTGAGATAGATACAGTAGACAATACCGTTGCTCGTCTGCCAAGGTGGGCGTGTGGAGATCCATTTCGGCGAACGCCCGCTGGCCCAGACCGAGGCCGCGGCGGCCGCGCTGCGCCGGCTCACCGCGCTGCTGCTCTCCCAGGAGCAGCCGCAGGCGGTGGTCGAGGAGATGCTGCCGCGCTTCGCGGAGTGGGAGCGCGCGCTCACCGCCACCGCACCGGCCGACGCGCGGCCGCGGGTGGGCGATGCGGAGGACGATCCGGAGCGCCGGATCTACCTCGACCACGCCTTCGATATCGGCACCTACAACCCGTGCTTCCCGGAGTACGCCTTCGATGCCATCGATCCGGCGTCGGCGACGGGGCGGGTGAACTTCCCGGTGACCTTCGAGGGCCCGCCGGGGCTGGTGCACGGCGGCTTCCTCGGCGTCTTCTTCGACTGCGTGGTCCAGCAGCACAGCTGCGCGGCCGGCGTGACCGGCAAGACCAGATCGCTGACGATCACCTACCGGCGCCCGACCCCGCTCCTGACCGAGCTGAACTTCTCGATCGCGCGCACCACCACCGAGGCCGGCCTCGAATCCCAGGCGCTGCTGCGCCACGGCGAAGAGGTGCTGTGCCGCGCCACGGTCACGACGGTCGCGGCGACGCCGGAGCGCCTCACCGGCACCAGATACGGCCGCCGCCGGGCCCCCGGCGCGCCGACGACCGAGAGGATCCCGCGATGACCAGCGCCGCTGACGGCCGCGTCCGCTACGAGGTGGACGAGGACCGCCGGATCGCCACCATCACGCTGAACAACCCCGAGCGCCGCAACTCCTACGACGCGACCATGCGCGACGGGCTGGCCCGCTTCCTCGACGAGGTGGTCGCCGACGACGACATCACCGTGGTCCTGCTGCGCGGCGAGGGCGGGGTCTTCAGCACCGGCGCCGACATGAACAATGCCTACGGCTGGTACGGGGAGGGCAACGGCTCCGCGCCGAGGAAGAGCAGGCCGAGCCAGCGGCGCCGGCTCACCGTCGACCGCAAGTCCTTCGGCTTCTACCACGAGTTCCTCGGCTTCCCGAAGGTCACCGTGGCCGAGATCGGCGGCTTCGCGCTCGGCGGCGGCTTCGAGATGGCGCTGATGGCCGATATCGCGGTCGTCGCGCGCGACGCCAGGCTCGGCATGCCCGCCACCCGCTTCCTCGGCCCGGCGCTCGGCAGCCTGCACATGTTCTTCCACCGGCTCGGCCCGGTGCTGGCGCGGCGGCTGCTGCTCACCGGTGACATCGTCGAGGCGGGGACGCTCGAGCACCTGGGGGTGTTCACCGAGACCTGCGAGCCGGGGCAGGTGACCGCGCGGGCGCGGTACTGGGCGGAGAAGGTGGCGAAGATGCCCGCCGACGGGGTGGTGATCGCCAAGGAGGCGTTCCGGTTGGTGGAGCAGAGCCAGGCGTACCAGGGGGAGGAGGTCGCGAGCTACCTCTTCCACGCCTTCGGGACGAATCTGCAGTTCGCCGAGGGGGAGTTCAACTTCGTCAAGACGCGGGCCGAGCATGGCACCCGCGAGGCATTCCGGTTGCGGGACGAGCACTTCCACGTGCCGGAGCCGTGAACGCGACCGTGCCCCGGCCGATGAGGGCCGGGGTAACGGGGCGTTCGACGGGTCAGGAGGCGGCGGCGGTGCGCCGGGTGCGGGTGGCCGGCGTCTTGGCGGCGGTCCGCTTCGCGGCGGCCTTCTTGGCCGGTGTCTTGGCCGGCGCCGCGGCTTCGTTCGGCGCCTTCGCGGCCGCGGCCTTGGCGGGCGCCTTCTTCGCCGGGGCGGCGGGCGCGCTGCCCGCGATCACCCGGCTCGCGTGGTCGAGAATGCACTCCAGCCCGTACTCGAAGTTCCGATCGTCCGGCGCACCACTGCGCCGCCCGCGCGCCATGGCCTCGGCGAGCAGCGGCGTGGTCTCCGGCTCGATGGCGATGTCCTCGTAGTAGGCGGAGGCCTCGGCCTCGAGTTCCTTGTTCTTGTCGTAGAGCCGCTGCAATACGACCGAGCCGCGCACATGCAGATTGATCGCGGAATAGAGGTCGAAGGCGTCGTCGACGGAGAATCCCGCTTTGACCAGAGTGTTGATGGCGCGCTCGATTCCCTGCGCGCCGAGGCGGGCGGCATCGCGGCTCAGCGCGGAACGAATGAGAATCAGATCGCACAGAATCGGATTGCCGAGAAAGGTCTGCCGCATTGTGCGGGCGTGATTACGCAGGGTCTCGCGCCAGTCGTCGGCCTCGACGAAGGGGGCGGCGAACGCGTACTGGCTCAGCGCCCGGTCGGTCATGGCGTTGAGCAGGTCGTCCTTCTTGCGGAAGTACCAGTAGATGCTGGTGACGCCGACGTCGAGGTGTTTGCCGAGCAGCGGCATGCTCAGCCCGTCGATGGAGACCTCTTCGGCGAGTTCGAAGGCGCCCTGGATGATGTCCTCGGGATTGAGCGATCCTCGCTCGCGGCGCTGCCGCTTCACGGGCGTTGCGCGCTTCGCCATCGCCGAACCCACTTCCTCTGCGTTGCCGGGTGTTTCCGGCGTCCGGCGCCGCCGGGAAAATGCCGGAAGCGGATCATCGAAATCCGCACGGTAGATGCTACCACGGGGTTTACCGTGCAGTATTTCCGACGGCGCCGCCGCATTCCGATTCGTCGATAATGTATCTCAGGTCACATTTCCGCGGCGGCTCCCGAATTCGCGTTCGCGCCCGGGAATACCGGCTCGCGTTTCTCCAGGAAGGCGGCGAACGCCTCGAGCACGTCGGGCCCGGCGAGGTTGACGGCCTGGGCCCTGGTCTCGGCCTCCAGCGCCTCGTCGAGCGTCCGGTCCGCGCCCGCGGCGAGCAGCGCCTTGGTCTGCGCGAGCGCGGTGGGGGCCCCGGCGGCGAGCCGCCCGGCGAGCTCGGTGGTGAAGGCGTCGATCTCCGGCTCCGGCCGGATCCAGGTGACGAGCCCGAGCGCCAGCGCCTCCTCGGCGCCGATCGCCTCGGCGAGCAGGGTGAGCCGCTTGGCCTGCTGCAACCCGACCAGCCGCGGCAGCACCCACGACCCGCCGCAGTCCGGGGAGAGCGCGCGCCGGGTGAAGATCTGGCAGAAGCGGGCATCGGGCGCGGCGACCACGAGATCGCAAGCGAGCGCGAGGTTCCAGCCCGCGCCGTAGGCCGGGCCGCGCACCTTCGCCACCGTCGGCACCGGCAGTTCGTGCAGCCGCCGCACCACCTCGTTGATGCCGCGCATCTCTTCGGCCGGGTCCGGGAACTCTTCGACGTCGGCGGTGGCGGAGAGATCGGCGCCGCCGGAGAAGGCGCCGCCGGCGCCGGTGAGAACCACCGCCCGCGCCCCGCCCGCGGCGATATCGGCGAGCTGCTCGCGCAGCGCCGCCCACAGCGCCCGATCGAGGGCATTGCGCCGGTCCGGGCGGTTCAGCGTGAGGGTGCGCACGCCGCCGTGCTGCTCGACCAGGAGTCCGGTCATGGCATTCCTTCCAGGGCGGGCACCGCGATCCCGGCGGTGCCGAGCGCGGCGATCTCGGCGGGGGTGAAACCCGCTGTGCGCAAAATGGATTCGGTGTGCTCGCCGAGCGCGGGGACGGCGCCCATCGGGGCGCTCCAGCCCGCGATCACCGGGGGCGGCAGCAGCGCGGTCACGGTGCCGCCGGGGCTCTCGACCGGGCGCCACCGGTCCCGCGCCGCCAGCTGCGGGTGCGCGTTGACCTCGGCGGGGGTGTTGAACTTGGCGTTGCCGATCCCGGCCGCGTCGGCGCGGCGCCGGATCTCGTCGAGCGGGAGCCCGGCGCACCACGCGGCGAGCGCGTTGTCGAGTTCGGCCCGGTGCGCCACGCGCCCGGTATTGCTCGCGAATCGCGGGTCCGCCGCCAGTTCGGGGCGGGCGAGCAGCTCGCTCGCGAGCCGCTGCCACTCCCGGTCGTTGGTGGTGCCGAGTACCACGGTGGCGCCGTCGGCGGTGGGGTAGGCGCCGTAGGGGGCGACCGCGGGCGAGCCCATGCCGACCGGCGGCTGTTCGGTGCCGGAGTAGCGGGCGTGCGTGAGCGGATATCCCATGAGCTCGGTCATGGTGTCGAACAGGCTCACCGACGCGGTGCCGCCGCCCCTGCGGTACAGCAGGGCGAGGATGGTGATCGCGGCGTAGAGCCCCGCGGTGACGTCGGCGACCGGCGGCCCCGGCTTGGCGGGCGCGCCCGGGAACCCGGTCACCGCGCAGGCGCCGGACTCGGCCTGGATCAGCAGGTCGTAGGCGCGCTTGTGCGACAGCGGCCCGCCCGCGCCGTAGCCGTCGATCTCCAGCGCGATCAGCTCCGGGTAGCGCTGTCGCAGCGCGGCGGCGTCGAGACCGCGCCGGGCGAGTGCGCCCGGCGCGAGATTCGCGACGAACACGTCCGCCGTGGCCAGCAGCCGGTGCAGCACCGCGAGGCCATCGGGTGCGGTGAAGTCGAGCGCGATCGACTCCTTGCCCCGGTTGGCCCAGACGAAGTGCGCGGCCTGCCCGTGCACCACGTCGTCGTAGTGCCTGGCGAAATCGCCACCGCGCGGATTCTCCACCTTGATCACCCGCGCGCCCAGATCGGCGAGCGTGCGGGTGCACATGGGCGCCGAGACCGCCTGCTCCAGGGCGACCACGGTGACGCCCGCGAGCGGTCCCGCCATCAAATCACCAGCCCGCCGTCCACCGGCAGCACCTGCCCGGTGACGTACGAGGCCGCGTCCGAGGCGAGGAAGACGAAGGCATGGGCGACCTCGGCGGGTTCGGCCCAGCGGCGCAGCGGAATCCGGGCCAGCATCTGCTCGGCGAAGCGCTCGTCGGTGCGGATGGTCTCGGTCATCGGCGTCGCCGCCGCCGGTGCCAGCGCGTTCACCGTGATCTGCTTGCGCGCCAGCTCCTTGGCCAGCGACTTGGTGAGCCCGACGATGCCCGCCTTGGCAGCCGAGTAGTTCACCTGGCCGAGCGCGCCGGTGAGCCCGGCCGACGAGGTGACATTGATGATCCTGCCGGTGCCGTCCTGCGGCAGGTACGTCAGCGCGGCCTTGGCGCAGCGGAATGCTCCCAGGACGTGGATGTCGAGCATGGCCAGCACCGATTCCTCGGTGGTCTTGGCGAACATGGCCGGTGCCGTGGCCCCGGCATTGTTGACCACGATGTGCAGGGTGCCGCCGGTCAGCGCGGCCGCACGGGCCGCCGCCGCGGTGGCCGCGGCCCCGTCGCGGACATCGAGCGCCGCCGCCTCGGCGATGCCGCCCGCGCTCGTGATGCGCTCGGCCGTGACGGCCGCGGCGGCTTCGTCCAGGTCGGTCACGAGCACCGCCGCGCCGCGGGCGGCCAGCGCGACGGCGACCGCCGCGCCGATCCCGCCCGCGGCCCCGGTCACCAGCGCCGAGCGCCCGGACAGGTCGAACGGGTCGCGCTCGCTCACCCGGCCACCTCGAACGACACCGGCAGCGCGGTGGGGGAGCGGAAGGGCTGGCCGAAGATGTGCGGGTCGTCCTCGGTCAGCAGGGTGATCCCGGTGAGCCGGTCGAGCAGCACCTCCAGCGCCACCCTGGTCTCCATCCGGGCCAGGTGCAGCCCGAGGCAGGTGTGCGCGCCCGCGGTGAAGCTGATGTGCGGCAACCGCTTGCGGTGGATGTCGAACTCCTCGGCGCGCTCCCAGCGCTGTTCGTCGCGGTTCGCCGCGCCGAGCGCGATGTCCAGTGTCGCGCCCTTCGGGATCGCCACCCCCTCCAGCTCGGTGTCCCTGGTGACCGTGCGCTGCACCAGGGTCAGCGGGGTCTCGTAGCGCAGCCCCTCCTCGATGGCGGGGCTGAGCAGCCTGCGGTTCGCCTGTACGGCCGCGAACTGCTCGGGGTGGGTGAGCAGCAGGTAGAGCAGGTTGCCCGAGGAACGGTAGGTGGTCTCCAGCCCGGCGGGCAGCAGCAGCCGCAGGAACGAGTAGATCGCCTCGTCGGTGAGCTGCTCGCCCTCGATCTCGGCGGCCACCAGGTCACCGATGATGTCGTCGGTGGGCTGCGAGCGGCGCTGGTCGATGTGGCCCTGGAAGTACTCCTGCAGTTCGGCCGAGGCCGTGAAAGCCGCCTTGTAATTGCCGGTGTAGCTGATGATGTCGACCGCGGCCTTGCGGAAGAAGGGCAGATCCTCCTCCGGCAGCCCGAGCAGCCGGGCGATCACCCGGGTCGGGAACTCGAAGGTGAACTCGCGCACCAGATCCGCGGTGCCGCGCTCGGCGAACTCGTCGATCAGCGCGGTGCAGATCGGGCGCACGATCTCCGGCTCCCAGGTCTGCAGCGACTGCGGCTTGAACGCCGCCGCCACCAGGTTGCGGTGCGCCTTGTGCCGGGAGCCGCCCATGGCCAGGATGGTCGGGCCCATGAAGACGCCGATGGTGCTGTCGTAGAGCGTGGAGCTGAAGGTCTCGGTGTCCCGCAGCGCCGCGTTCGTGGCGGACCAGGAGAGCGCGGACCAGGAGTCACGCGGCCGGAACTCCTCCGGGGTGCGCGAGTAGTCCATGACGCCGCCGTGGTAGACGCCGTGTTCGCGGCGGTGGGCGGCGAAGAAGGGGTAGGGATCGCGGAGATCGAGGTCCCGTACGGGGCTGTTCACAGTTCACCTTTCGGGTAGAGCGCGCGGCTACAGCGCGAGCGGGCCGCCGACCGACATCGGGGCGACGAAGCCGCCGTCCACGTGCAGGTCCTGGCCGTTCACCCAGCCCGCCGCGGGCGAGCCGAGGAACTCGATCACCGGGACGATGTCGGCGGCGGTGGCATGGCGGCCGACGGTGGCCTTCACGGTGTCGAGGACCTCCTTGCCCATGGAGGTCTCGAAGTCGCCGAGGATCGGCGTCTCGGTCGGCCCCGGGCTGACGGTGTTCACCCGGACGCCGTACTTCTGCCAGGCCGCGGGCGCGAGCCGCTTGGCGAAGAGCACCGCCGCCTGCTTGGAGGTGCTGTACACCGGGTAGGCCGGGTCCTGCCCCGCCTGCCAGGCCCGCACCGCGGCCTCGTCGGTCGCCGCGAGCAGCCCCTCCAGCACGGGGATGCGCTGCTGCCAGCCGAGCGCGGCCACCGAGGCGACGGTGACGACCGCGCCCCCGGTGCGCAGCAGCGGCAGCATGCCGGTCACGGTGCGCCGCATGCCGAGGTAGTTGATCGCGAGCACGTCGCCGGCGGGCGCGGTGCCCGGCACGCCGGCGACGTGCGCGAGCAGGTCCCAGCCGTCGCCGATCCCGGCGAGCAGCGCCTCGATGGCGGCGGCGTCGCGCAGGTCGCAGTGGCGGTGCTCGGCGGCCGGAGTGTCGCTGTCGCGCAGGTCGACCGCGAGTACGTGCGCACCGGCCGCGTGGAAGTGCGCCGCGGTGGCCGCGCCGATGCCGGACCCCGCCCCCACGACCACGACCCTGCGCTGTGGCTGTGCCATGTGAATATCACCGTCCAGTCGGCTCGAAGGTCTTACGGAATGCTTGACAGTAAGGTCGACTATAAATCACGCTGGCAACCGAGACAACGAGCCCGAAGGACGGAACAGCCCAGATGAGCACGCCGATCGTCGATGAAGCCGCGAAGCTACTCGCGGAGCCTGCCGCCTATACCGACGAGCCGCGTCTGCACGCCGCGCTGTCGGGCCTCCGCGCCAACACCCCGGTGTCGTACGTCGACGTCCCCGGGTACAAGCCCTTCTGGGCGATCACCAAGCACGCCGACGTGCTCGCGGTCGAGCGCAACAGCAAGCTGTTCAGCAACTGGCCGCGGCCGGTGCTGATGTCGGCGGAGTCCGACGAGCAGCAGGCCGCCGTCGGCATCCGCACCCTGATCCACATGGACGATCCGCAGCACCGGGTGGTGCGCGCCATCGCCGCGGACTGGTTCGGCCCGAAGGCCATGCGCGCCATGGATCTTCGCATCACCGACCTGGCCAAGCGGTACGTGGACAAGATGCGCGACGCGGGTGGCGAGTGCGACTTCGTGCAGGAGGTGGCGGTCAACTACCCGCTGTACGTGATCATGTCGCTGCTCGGCGTGCCGGAATCGGACTTCCCGCGCATGCTGAAGCTGACCCAGGAGCTGCTCGGCAGCGACGACGAGGAGTACCAGCGCTCGGCGGCGTCGCAGGAGGAGAAGGTCGGCGCGCTGCTCGACATGTTCGCCTTCTTCAACGACCTCACCGCGGCGCGCCGTGCGACCCCGACCGAGGATCTCGCCTCCACCATCGCCAATGCCCGCATCGACGGCGAGCCGCTCGGCGATATCGACACCGTCTCCTATTACGCCATCATCGCGACGGCGGGCCACGACACCACCAGCGGCACCATCTCCGGCGGCATGCGGGCGCTGGCGGAGAACCCCGATCAGCTGGCCCGGCTGCAGGCCGACATGTCGCTGCTGCCGCAGGCCACCGAGGAGATGATCCGCTGGGTCACGCCGGTCAAGGCGTTCATGCGCACCGCCACCGCGGACACCACCGTGCGCGGTGTACCGATCGCCGAGGGCGACTCGCTGCTGCTCTCCTACATCTCGGCCAACCGCGACGAGGAGGCCTTCGACGACCCGTTCCGCTTCGATGTCGGGCGCGAGCCGAACAAGCACGTCGCCTTCGGCTTCGGCATCCACTTCTGCCTGGGCGCGGCGCTGGCCCGGCTCGAGGTGAACCGCTTCTTCGCCGAGCTGATCCCGCGGCTCACCTCGGTGGAGCTGGCCGGGGAGCCGGAGCTCATCGCCACCACCTTCGTCGGCGGCCTCAAGCACCTGCCGATCCGCTACACCCTGCGCTGAGGAGCCCGTCGTGAGCTGGAAGGAAACGCTCGAGGACCTGGATGGGCGCCGGGAGCGGTCCGCGGCGATGGGCGGGCCGGAGCGGGTCGCCAAGCACCGGGCCAAGGGCAAGCTGGACGCGCGCGCCCGGATCGCGCACCTGCTCGACCCCGGCTCGTTCCAGGAGTTCGGCGCGCTGGTCGGTGGTGAGATCGCCGCCGACGCCATCGTGACCGGCTCCGGGCTGATCGACGGCACCCCGGTCATGGTCGGCGCGGAGGACTTCACCACGGTCGCGGGCACCATCGCCCCCGGTAGCAATGCCAAGCGGTACCGCCTGGCCGAGCTGGCGGTGCGCAACAAGGTGCCGCTGATCATGCTGCTGGAGGGCGCCGGCTTCCGGCCGACCGGCGCGCACTACGGCCGCACCCCCACCGACCTGCTCGCGCAGGCGCAGTGCTCCGGCAAGGTGCCCATGGTCACCGGCGTGCTCGGCCCGTCGGCCGGGCACGGCGCGCTCATCGCGCCGGTCTCGGATTTCGCGATCATGAGCCGCCAGGGCGCCATCTTCACCGCCGGTCCGCCGGTGGTGCGGGAGTCGACCGGGGAGGAGATCAGCAAGGAGGAGCTGGGCGGTCCGGACGTGGCGGTGCCGAGCGGGCTCATCCACAATCTCGCCGAGACCGACGAGGACGCGCTGGACGAGATCCGCCGATACCTCTCGTACTTCCCGTCGAGCGCCTGGTCCTACCCGCCCGCCCTGCTCTCCGATGACGCCACCGAGCCGCGCGCGACCCCGGAGCTGCTCGACATCATCTCCCGGGACAACCGCAGCACCTACGACATCCGCACGGTGCTCGACGTCGTCTTCGACACCCCGGACTGGTTCGAGGTGCAGCCCGGCTACGGCCCCGCGATCGTGTGCGCGCTGGCCCACCTGGGCGGGCACCCGGTGGCGGTGGTCGCCAACCAGCCCGAGATCCTGGCCGGCTCGATCGATACCGCGGCGGCGAACAAGGCCGCGCACTTCATCACGGTCGCGGACTCGTTCCACCTGCCGCTGGTGTTCCTCGCCGACAACCCCGGCATGCTGCCGGGCAGCGAGTCGGAGCGGGCGGGGGTGCTGCGGGCGGGGGCGCGGATGTTCGCCGCCCAGACCACGGCGAGCACGATCAAGCTGCACGTCACGCTGCGCAAGGCGTACGGGTTCGGGTCGATGGTCATGTCGCTCATCGGCTTCGACAACCAGACCGCCGCCTACGCCTACCCCGGCGCCACCATGGGCGCCATGAGCGCCGCCGCGCTGGGGCTGGCCTCCGGCGCGGAGGAGGAGGTGGCCGCGCAGCTGCGCGAGATGGAGCTGCTGGCCTCCTACTACTCCGCCGAGCACATGGGCTTCGACGAGCTCATCCGCCCGGAGGAGACCCGCGACGCGCTGCTCACCGCGCTGCGCCGCGGCATCTTCGCCCGTCAGCAGGTGGCGGAACCGGTGCTGCGCACGGCCATCGTGCCCTGAGTGTCCGGGGGGCGGCGCCCCCCGGACACCGTTCGTTCAGCGGTCGGCGTCGGTGTAGCGGATGATGCCGCGCAGGTCGTGGCCGCCGAGCAGCTCGGCGTAGGCATCGTTGATCTGCTCAAGCCGGTACTCGCGGACCCGCGTCTCCGCGAGGTCGATATCCCCGAGCTTGTGCAGCGCGAGCACCTCGGGGATGTCGTGTTGCGGGTCGCCGCCGCCGTAGAGGCTGCCCTGCAGGTTCTTCTGCAGCAGCGGCACCAGCGACAGGTCGAGCTTCAGGTCCGAGGTCATCACGTCGGCGCGGGCGGTGAGCACGCAGGTGCCCCCTCGGGCGGTGATCCGGAGCCAGTCGTCCAGCTCGTGGCCGTCGTAGCGGCCGGTGGTCACCACGACCTTCTGGCACATGTGGCCACCGGTGTGCTCGGCGATCCGCGCCGTCGCCGACCCGATATCGGCGTACACCTCGGTGGCGCCGAACTTCACCGCCCGGTCCCGCTTCCACTGCGCCGACTCCACCACGAAGATCTGCCGCGCCCCGGAGAGCACGGCGCCCTGCAGGGCCGAGGCCCCGACCCCGCCGAGGCCGATGATCGCCACGTCCTCGCCGGGCGCGATCCGGGCGGTGTGCACCGCCGAGCCGTAGCCGGTGGTGATCTGGCAGCCGGCCAGGCAGGCGATGTCGAACGGGATGGACGGGTCGATCTTCACCACCGAGGCGCGGTGCACGACCGCGTACGGGGCGAAGGTGCCGACCAGCGACATGGGGTGCACCGGGCGGCCGCGGGCGTGCACGCGGAAGCTCCGGTCGGTCACCGAGGTGCCCGCGAGCAGCCCGGCGCCGAGGTCGCAGAGGTTGTGCACGCCCGCCCGGCAGGACGGGCAGCGCCCGCAGGACGGCAGGAACGAGGTGACGACGTGGTCGCCGGCGGCGAGGTCGGAGACGCCGGAACCGACCGCGGTGACGATGCCCGCGCCCTCGTGCCCGCCGAGCACCGGGAAGGCGCTTATCGGGATGGCGCCGGTGACCAGATTGTGGTCGGCCCGGCACAGCCCCGCCGTCTCCATCCGGACCGCGACCTCCCCGGCTCGCGGCTCCCCGATCTCGATCTCCTCCACCGACCACGGTGTGTCGAGCCCCCAGAGCACAGCGCCTTTGGTTTTCATCCGAGTTACCGTCCCGAACCTTGTGTGAACCCTTACCGATAGGTATACAGTAACAGCGTCAGCCGGGATCGTCGTGGAGGAATGCAGTGACCGAATGGACCATCGGCGCGGTGCTCGATGCCGTTGCCTCGGCGGTGCCGGAGCGCACGATGACGGTGTGCGGCGAGCGGCGCAGCACCTTCGCCGAATCCGCGGAGCGCACCCGCCGGTTCGCGAACTTCCTCGCCGATCGCGGGCTCGGCCTGCACACCGAGCGCGCCGAGTTGGAGCGCTGGGAGTGCGGCCAGGACCGGGTCGCGCTGCTCATGCGCAACGACCTCTACCTGGACGTCATGATCGGCTGCCTCAAGGCGCGCACCGTCCCGGTCAATGTGAACCCCAGCTACACCGCGCACGAGGTCGGCGAGCTGCTCGCCTACCTGCGGCCCAGCGCGATCGTCTACCACCGGGCCTTCGGGCCGGTGCTGGCCGAGGCGGTCCCGGACCTGTCCGAGCTGCTGCTGATCGTGGTGGAGGACGGCAGCGGGGCGGCGGAGCTGCCCGCTGCGATCGCCTTCGAGGACGCGGTGAACCAGGGCGACCCGGACCGGGTCATCGAGACATCCCCCGACGATGTGGCGATGTTGTGTACCGGCGGCACCACCGGCAGGCCCAAGGGTGTGCTCTGGCGGCAGGCCGACCTGTACGTCTCCTCGATGAACGGCGGCGACCACGAGTCCACCGACGTACTCCACGCCTTCGCCCGCGCCACCGGGCAGTCCTGGTTCGCCATGTCCCCGCTCTCGCACGCGGCGGGGATCTTCACCGCCTGCGCCGGGCTGCTGGCCGGGCAGACCATCGTCCTCTACGACGACCGGCACCGCTTCGACGCCGCGCTCGCGCTGGAGACCGCGGAGCGGGAGAAGGCGGCGCTGCTCACCATGGTCGGCGACGCCTATGCCGCGCCGCTGGTCGCCGCGCTGCGCGAGCGCTCCTACGACCTCTCGGGGCTCTTCGGCATCGGCACCGGCGGCGCCGCCACCAATCCGGTGTACAAGCGCGCGCTGCTGGAGCTGCTCCCGCACATCATGATCATGGAGGGGTACGGCTCCTCGGAGACCGGCGGCATGGGCTTCGGCCGCAGCAGTAAGGACAACCCGGTCGAGACCTTCGCGCCCATGCCGGGCGGCACCGCCATCTCCGCCGACCGCACCCGGTTCCTGGAGCCGGGGGAGAGCGAGGTCGGCTGGGCGGTGCGGGTCGGGCGGGTGCCGCTGGGCTACTTCGACGATCCCGAGGCCACCGCGCGCACCTTCCCCGAGATCGACGGCAAGCGCATGGCGGTGCCCGGTGACCGGGTGACCGTCGATGCCGACGGCACCCTTCGCCTGCTCGGCCGCGATTCGCTGGTGATCAATACCGGCGGCGAGAAGGTCTTCGTCGAGGAGGTCGAGGAGGTGCTGCGCGCCTGCCCCGGCATCGCCGACGCGCTGGTGGTCGGGCGGCCGAGCCCGCGCTGGGGGAGCGAGGTGGTCGCGCTGGTCCGCACCGAGTCGGGGGCGATCCCGGTGGCGGAGCTGCGCACCGCCTGCCGGGAAAAGCTGGCCGGTTACAAGATCCCCAAGGACTTCCTGGCCGTGGCCGAGGTGCGGCGCCTCGGCAACGGCAAACCCGACTACCGGTGGGCGGCCGAGCAGGCCCTGGAGTCCGCCGCACGAGAAATCGGAGCCTGATCCGTGACCAGAGTCATCGATGGCCTCGTCAATGTGCACTTCGGCGAGGTCGAGCGGCAGCCCGACTGGATGCTGAAGGTGCGCGACGACTACTTCAAGGGCCCGAAGTCGATGTTCGCCCAGCCGGAGCTGGACGAGCTGATCGACGAAATGGACGAGCAGGGCGTCGAGAAGGCGATCCTCATGTACAACATGCGCAAGCCGTCGGCGACCGCGCTGAAGTTCGTGGAGGCGCGGCCGGAGCGGTTCGCGCTGGCGGTCAACGGCGTCGACCTGCTGCGCCCGGTGGCCTCGCTGCGCGAGCTGACCGCGCTCACCCGAGACCTGCCGGTCGCCTACACCGCCGTCGGCGCGAGCTTCTGGGGCGAGGGCCGCTACCCGCCCAGCGACGCGGTGTACTACCCGCTCTACTACAAGTGCTCGGAGCTGGGGCTGCCGCTCTGCATGAACACCGGCATCCCGGGCCCGCCCATCCCGGGCGAGGTGCAGAACCCCATCTACCTCGACATGGTGTGCGTGCGCTTCCCCGAGCTGAAGCTGTGCATGATCCACGGCGCCGACCCGTGGTGGGACGTGGCGATCCGGCTGCTCATCAAGTACTCGAACCTGCGGCTGATGACCTCGGCCTGGTCGCCGAAGCGGCTGCCGGACAGCCTGATCCACTACATGCGGACCAGGGGCAAGCAGAAGGTCATGTTCGGGTCGGACTGGCCGGTGCTGCCGATGCGGCGGGTGATCCCCGAGGCGCTCGCGCTCGACCTGCCCGCCGACGTCCTCGACAACTACCTCTACGCCAACGCCGACGACTTCTTCTTCGACGGCCGGGCGGGTCAGGAGCAGGAATGAACCGCTACGAACTGCGCAGGCAGGACTACAGCCTCTCCGAGGACCAGACCGAGCTGCAGGCGGTCTACGCCAAGTTCTTCCGCACCCGCTGCCCGATCGACACGGTCCGCGCCGCCGAGGGCACCGGGTTCGACAAGAGCCTGTGGGAGCAGCTCTGCGGCACCGGGGCGACCAGCATGGCGCTGCCGGAGTCGGCGGGCGGCGACGGCGCGGGGCTGGTCGAGCTGACCCTGGTCGCCGAGGAGCTGGGCCGGGTGCTCGCGCCGGTCCCGTGGATCGAGCACGTGGTCGCCGCGCGGCTGCTGGCCCGGCTGGGGCCGGTGCCGGACGACATCGTGGGCGGCAGGCGGATCGTCGCGCTGAACCCGGACCCGGCCGCGCGGCCCGGCCCCCGGCTGATCCCCGCCGGGGCGGTCGCCGATGAGGTCGTCGTGCTCGACTGCCAGGACGTGGTCCGGCTGACCTTCGACAGCCCGCCCGCCCGGGTGGAGAACATCGGCAAGCTGCCGATGGCCTGGGTGGACGCGGGCACCGCGGACTCCGCCACGGTGCTCGCCAGTGGCCCCGACGCGGTGGCCGCGTACCGGCGCGCGCTGGACGAGTGGCGGGTGCTCACCGCTTCCGCGCTGGTCGGGCTGCTCGACGAAACCCTGCGCATCGCCGCGGAATTCGCCACCACCCGCTACACGCTCGGTGTCCCGATCGGCACGCTGCAGGCCATCTCGCACCCGCTGGCGAATATCGCCGTCGCGGTGAACGCGGGCCGCAACCTGAACCGCCGCGCCGCCTGGTTCCTCGAGCACGAGCCGGAGCACCAGCCGGAGCTGCCCGCCGCCGCCTTCGTCTTCATCACCGGCGAGGCGCCGGCCGCGGCGACCATGGCGGTGCAGGTGCAGGGCGGTCTCGGCGTCTCGGCCGAAGCGGCGTCGGCGGCCTACCTGGTGCGGGCCCGCGGCTGGTCGCTGGCCGGCGGCGACCCCGCCCTGCACGCCCGCGAACTCGCCGAGACCGTGGCCCGGCGCGAAGCCGCCGCCCTTTCCGCTTAGGAGAACGCAGACATGGATTTCTCACGCGTGGAGCTGTCCGACGCGGATGCCGCCTTCCAGGCCGAGGTCCGCGCCTTCCTGGACGAGCACGTCACCGACGAGGTGCGCCGCCGCGACCGGGAGACCGGCGACAACTTCGACGAGGGCGTGCACCTGGCCATGGCCGCGGCGGGCTGGCTCGCCGCCGAACTCCACCAGGAGGGCGGGCCGCAACTGAACCGGCTGCGCGAGCGGCTCTGGGACCTGGAGAAGCGCCGCGCCGAGGTGCCGTGGGTGACCTGGGGGACGACCAAGATCGTGGTGCCCTCGGTGCTGCGGCACGGCTCGAAGGAGCTGCAGGACGAGGTGCTGCCCGGCGTGCTGGACGGCACCGTGCGGCTGTGCCTCGGCTACACCGAGCCGGACGGCGGCTCCGATGTCGCGACCTGCAAGACCCGCGCGGTGCGCGACGGCGACCACTGGATCATCAACGGCTCCAAGATGTTCACCACCGGCGCGCACAACTCCCGGTACGTCTTCCTGATCACCAATACCGACCCGGCGGCGCGGAAGCACAAGAGCCTCACCATGTTCCTGGTGCCGCTCGACACCCCCGGCATCGAGATCCAGGGGCTGCGCACCGTGGACGGTGACCGCACCAACATCGTGTACTACAGCGACGTCCGCGTGCACGACCGCTACCGCCTGGGCGAGGTGAACGACGGCTGGGCGGTGCTGCTCGGCCCGCTCAACGAGGAGCACGGCGTGGTCGACGCCGCCAACGACGGCCTGCAGGATGTCTCGATCATGACGCACCAGGGCTCGACCATGGCGACCACCGTCGACCGGGTCGCCGGGCTCGCCGCCGAGCGGGTGGCCGAGGACGCCTCGGCGGCCGTGCGGCTGGGGCGCAGCGTCGCGAAACTCGAGGCCGCGCTGAGCGCGCCGCACATGTTCGGCCGGGTCGCGCTCGCCCAGACCATGCGCGACATCTCGCCCGACCTGATGGACGTGCTCGGCCCGGCGGCGGCGCTCGCCGCGGGCACCGACGGCGCCGCCGACGAGGGCGCCGCGGGCTACCTGTACCGGTGGGCGCCGCTGTGCGGGATTTACGGCGGCACGCTCGAGGTGTTCCGCAATATGATCGCCCAGCACGTGCTCGGCCTGGGCAGACCCGCCTACGCGCCGCCGAAGCAGCCCGTGGCCGCGAGCTGATGCCGGAGAACGAAGCGCCGCGCCGCCCGCTCCCGCTGCTGACCCCGCAGAACGAGTTCTTCTGGACCTCGGGGGCGGACGGCCGGCTGCGGGTGCAGGAGTGCCGGTCCTGCTCATCGCTCATCCATCCGCCGCAGCCGGTGTGCCGGTACTGCCGGGGCGCGGAGATGGGCGTGCGGGCGGTGTCCGGCGCGGCGACCCTGATCGGGTTCACCGTCAACCACCGCTTCGCGCTGCCCGGGCTGCCCGCGCCCTACGTGGTGGCGCAGGTGGCGCTGGCCGAGGACGCCCGGGTGCGGCTGACCACCAACGCGGTGCAGTGCGACCCGGAGAGCCTGCACCTCGGTATGCCGATGGAGGTGGTGTTCGAGCACCACGACGATGTCTGGCTGCCGCTCTTCCGCCCCGCGCCGCCGCCCGCGCTGCCCGCACCGCTGCCCGAGGACGAGGTCACGGCCGAGACCGTGGCGCGGTACGTCCGCCCTCCGGCGAGCACCGCGAAGTTCGAGGACAAGGTCGCCATCACCGGGATCGGCGCGACGCCGCCCGGCCGTCGCACCATGGTCGACCCGCTCGCACTCACTGTGCAGGCGTGCCGAGAGGCGGTGGCCGATGCCGGGCTGCTGCTCGACGATATCGACGGCCTCTCCACCTACCCCGGCCCCAACCTCGGCCCGTTCAGCGAGGGCGGGGTGACCGCGGTGGAGTCCGCGCTCGGGCTGCGCCCCACCTGGCACAGCGGCGGCCCGGAGACCTTCGGGCCGGGCGGCTCGGTGATCGCCGCCATGCTCGCGGTGGCGAGCGGGCTGGCCAGGCACGTACTGTGCTTCCGCACCATCTGGGAGTCCACCTACGGCGAGCTGGTGCGCACGGGCAGGCTGGCCCAGCCCGGCAGCCGCACCGACAGCTGGCAGATTCCGTTCGGCGCCACCTCGGCCGCGCACACCCTGGCGCAGAACGCGCAGCGGCACTTCCACCGCTACGGCACCGACCGGGAGACCCTCGGCTGGATCGCGCTCAACCAGCGCGCCAATGCCGCTCTGAACCCGGATGCCATCTATCGCGATCCGCTCACCATGGACGACTACCTGAACGCGCGCCCGATCACCACCCCGTTCGGGCTCTACGACTGCGACGTCCCATGCGATGCCGCCGTGGCCGTCGTCGTCTCGGCCAGGGACGTTGCCGCCGACCTGGCCCGCCCGCCGGTCCTGGTGGAGGCAGTCGGCACCCAGATCGTCGAGCGGCTGGAGTGGGACCAGAGCACCCTCACCCACGAACCGCAGGTCATCGGCCAGGCCGCGCACCTCTGGACCCGCACCGACCTGCGACCGGCGGATGTGGACGTGGCCCAGCTCTACGACGGCTTCACCTTCAACTGCCTGTCCTGGATCGAGGCGCTCGGCTTCTGCGGGATCGGCGAGGCGAAGGACTTCCTGAAGGGCGGGGTGAATATCGCCCGCGACGGCGTGCTGCCGCTGAACACCCACGGCGGCCAGCTCTCACACGGCCGCACCCACGGCATGGGGCTGCTGCACGAGGCGATCGTGCAGCTGCGCGGTGACGGCGGGGCCAGGCAGGTCGCCGACGCCTCGGTGGCGGTGGTCTCCAGCGGCGGCCTCACCCCCAGCGGGGTACTGCTCCTGCGGGCAGACCGATGAGGGCGCGCACCGTCGAGGTCGATGGAATCCCCATGTCGGCGCTGTGTGCGGAGGTCGAGGAGCCGCGCGCGGTGCTGGTGGCCGTGCACGGCGGCGCCGCCAATGCCCGCTACTTCGACCTGCCCGGCCATCCGCGCTCCTCGCTGCTGCGCACCGGCGCCGCGCTCGGCTTCACGGTGCTCGCGCCGGACCGCCCCGGCTACGGCGCCTCCGCCGTCGCCGAGGCCGAGTTCCGGCCGCCGCGGCGCCGGGTCGACGCGATGTATCGCACCGTGGACGCCCTGCTCGGCGCCCGCAGCCGCGGGGCCGGGGTGTTCCTGATCGGGCACTCGGCCGGGTGCGATCTGGCGGTCCGGATGGCCGCCGACGAGCGCGGCACCGCGCTGCTCGGGCTGGAGCTCGCCGGGACCGGGCTGGT
The DNA here is from genome assembly GCF_040654395.1 of Nocardia sp. NPDC050697. NCBI lineage: Bacteria > Bacillati > Actinomycetota > Actinomycetes > Mycobacteriales > Nocardiaceae > Nocardia > Nocardia sp. NPDC050697. The sequence goes on along the minus strand of NZ_JBFAHY010000001.1, from coordinate 1,142,797 downwards.
CCGGCAGGAGCTCGCCATCCGGCGGATCGCCGCCCTGGTCCGGGAGCAGGACCGCGCGGGCATCCGCGATCTGCTGTGGCAGCCCGCCAGGGTGTACCCGCCGGAGTTGTTCGGCGGCAGGCCGATCGCCGACAAGGCACCCGGCTACGAAGCCGATGTCGCGGTGGACTGGCCCGACGACTTCCGGGCGCTGGCCCCCGATATCCGGGTCCCGGTCCGCTTCACCTGCGCCGAGCACGAATCGGTGTGGCGCTGCGACGACGCCGCCCTCGACGAGGTCCGCGGCATCTTCCCCGCCGCACCGCGATTCGCGATCAACCACCAGGCCGACGCCGGGCACAACCTGAGCGCGGGGCACGGCGCCACCGCCTACCACCTCGGCGTGCTCGCCTTCGCCGAGGAGTGCGCGGTCGCCGCCGCGGCCGCACCGGACGAGAAGGAGCGCGGCGCGTGAAGTACGTCCTGGAGTACCCGAGCGAACAACCGATCGCCCCCATCGAATTCCTGCGCCCCGAGGTGATCCGCGAGGTCGCCGTGCGCGCCGAGGCCGCCGGCTTCGACGCGCTCGCGCTGAGCGAGCACCCCGCCCCCTCGGCCAAGTGGCGGGGCGCGGGCGGGCACGAAACCCTCGACCCGATCGCGGCGCTCGGCTTCGTGGCCGGGGTGACCGACCGGCTGCGGCTGCTCACCAACCTGTACGTGCTGCCGTTCCGCAACCCGTACCTGTCCGCGAAGGCGCTGGGCAGCCTGGATATCGTCTCCGGCGGCCGGTTGATCGCCGGGGTCGGGGCCGGCTACCTGCGCGCCGAGTTCGCGGCGCTCGGGGTGGATCACGAGCGCCGCGCCACGCTGTTCGACGAGGCGCTCGGCGCGCTGCGCTCGATCTGGACCGACCCCGCCGCCCCGGTGGGCGGCGCGCCCGGCGAGATGTGGTCGCAGCGGCCGGTGCAGCGCCCGCACCCGCCCATCTGGATCGGTGGCAACGGCGCCGCCGCCCGCCGCCGGGTGGTCCTGCACGGCGACGGCTGGATGCCGATCATCGCCGCCGCGCGCATGGCCGCCGCCATGCGCACCGCCGCCCTCGAGACACCCGAGCAGTTCGGGGAGGCGGTCGACCGCCTGCGCCGAGACCTCGAGCGCGCGGGGCGCGACCCGGCGTCGGTGACGATCCAGGTGGTGTGCCCGCACTTCCGCTTCGATGACCCCGCGAGTGTTGCCCGGGCCCGCGCCGTGCTTGCCGACCTGGGCAAACGCGGCGCCACCTCCGCGGTGGTGCACGCCGACGGCAGCTCGCCCGCGGCGACCGCGGCCTTCCTCGACCGCTTCGGCGAAACATTCCACGACGACTGGAGAACAGCATGAAGGTTCCGTTCACCTGGAAGGTCACCGGCTGGTTCATGATCGGCTGGTCGGCCGAGTTCCCGCAGGGGCAGAGCAGCCCGCTGCACTACTTCGGCGAGGACCTGGTGGCCTACCGCGACGACGCGGGGGAGCTGCACGTGCTCACCGGGCACTGCCGCCACCTGGGCGCGCACCTCGGGCACGGCGGCAAGGTCGTCGGCGACTGCATCGAGTGCCCGTTCCACGGCTGGCGCTGGGGGCCGGACGGCCGCAACAAGCACATCCCCGGCGAGAACCGGGTCAACCGCGGGCTCAAACTGCGGGTCTACCCGGTGAACGAGCAGAACGGGTGCGTGTTCATGTGGCACCACCCCGAGGGCGAGCCGCCGAGCTGGGAGATGCCGGACATCCTCGGCCTCTTCCCCGATCTGGCCAAGGACCCGGACTCCTTCTACCGGCCCTACCCCGAGTTCTCCCGCAAGGCCGAGCGCGAGCCGGTGCACCCGCAGGTCGTGCTGGAGAACGGCCCCGACAGCGCGCACTTCCGCTACGTGCACCGCGCCACGGTGACCCCGAAGATGCTCGAATGGACCGAGGAGGGCCACACCTGGAACTTCCTCACCGGCTGGCCCGACGTCCGCAGCGACGACCCGGACGCCATGGCGCTGCGCATCCACGCGCAGATGTTCGGGCTCGGCGGTTCGATCAGCGCTTTCGAGGGCTCGTCCAACCACCGGCTCATCTTCGCCTCCACCCCGGTGGACGACGAGAGCTCGGATCTCTTCTACTCCATCTGGTGGCCCAAGCTGCCCGGGGACGACGGCGATGTGCCGCCGCCGGAGGTGCAGGCCAAGGTGGAGCGGCAGTTCCTCATCACGGTCTGGGACGACCTCAGCATCTGGCGCTACCAGAAGTACGTCGAGCACCCGGCGCTGTCGCCGGCGGACGCCAAGCCCTACATGTCGCTGCGCAAGTGGGCGACGCAGTTCTACGACGTCCCCGCCGAGGCGCAGGTGTGAGCAGGCCGCTGCCCGCCGAGCTCGTCGCCCCCGGCCGGACCGCGCTGATCACCCAGGAACTGCAGGGTGCGGTCGTCGGTCCGGCCGCCGGGCTGCCCGCGCTCGCCGAGGTCGCGCGGGCAGAGGCGCTGCCGAATATCGCGGCCCTGCTCCCGGTAGCCCGCGCCGCCGGGGTCACGGTCGTGCACTGCCTGGTCGAGCGCCGCGCCGACGGCCGCGGCTCCAACCACAATGCCGCGCTCTTCGCCCTCGGGCGGCGCGGCGTCGCCGTCACCCCCGGCAGCCCCGGCGCCGCGCTGCTCCCCGAGTTCGGCCCGGAACCCGAGGATCTAGTGTCGACCCGCCGTCACGGCCTCGGCCCCATGGGCGGCACCGACCTCGACGCCACCCTGCGCAACCTCGGGATCCGCACCCTCGTCGTCACCGGCGTCTCACTGAACGTGGCGATCCCCAACCTGGTCATGGACGCGGTGAACCGCGCCTACGACGTCGTGCTGCCGCGCGACGCGGTCGCCGGGGTACCCGCCGAGTACGGCGCCGCCGTCATCGCCAACTCCCTCGCCCTGCTCACCACGGTCACGACTACGGCCGAGCTGATCGAGGTGTGGTCGGGCTAGGCGTGCCCGGCGCCCGGCTTCGATCACCGATCCGGCCACGGCAATAGCCTGCCGCTCGGCACGAGCGGCAGGCTATTCGTTCGAGTGAGCGCGGAGTCCGCCGGCTCGCGGAGGTGCGGAGCCGGGCCGGCGCATGCGCGGACCGGCCCGGCGCGGCTCAGTCGCTGGAGGGCAGCTGGGCGGCCTGCCTGAGCCCCAGCGGGATTCCGTCGACGGCGAGGCTGCCCGCCCCCGCCTTGGTGACGAGCAGTTCGGCGCCGCTCTCGTGGGCGTAGCGCTTGCCGAGCACCGTGCCCTCGGCGAAGTCGGGGTCGAGGACGGCGCCCGCCTGCTCGGCGCCGAGGGGGACGAGCGGCGCGCCGCCGCAGGTGAGGGCGTCGAGCGCGGGGGTGGATTTGACCACGATGACCTGGGTCTCGCACACCTGGCTGGCCAGGCGGGTTCCATTCCTGATCACACTGTCTCCTTGTCGATGGCGGTGAACTCCGCGACCAGGTCGCGGCGCAGGATCTTGCCGGTCGGGGTGACCGGGAGCTCGTCGCGGAAGACGACGCGGTCGGGGGTGCGGGAGCCGCGCAGGGTGGCGCGGACGTGGGCGCGCAGTTCCTCGGGGTCGGCGGCGGCGCCGTCGGCCGGGACGACGACGGCGAGGATGATCTGGCCCCACTCGGGGTCGGGCACGCCCACGACGGCGACCTCGCGCACCGCGGGGTGCTCGACCAGGACGTCCTCGAGCTCGGCGGGGGCGATGTTCTCGCCGCCGCGAATGATGGTGTCGTCGGAGCGGCCGCCGAGGAACAGGTAGCCCTCGGCGTCGAGCTCGGCGAGGTCGCGGGTGGGGAACCAGCCCTCGGCGTCGAGCACCGAGCCGATGCCGGTGTAGTTGCCCGAGACCTGCGGGCCGCGCACGAACAGCTCGCCGGTGGCGCCGGGGCCGAGCACCGCGCCCGATTCGTCGCGGATCTGCAGCTCCACACCAGGCACCGCGCGCCCGACCGAGCCGAGCCGCCGGGCGAGAGCCGGATCGGCGGCGGCGATCCGGTGGTCCTCGGGCGTGAGGACGGCGATGGTGGAGCTGGTCTCGGTGAGCCCATAGGCATTGACCAGCCCGACCGACGGCAACAGCGCCATCGTCCGGCGCACGAGGGGGAGTGGTGCCTTCGCGCCGCCGTAGGCGAGGGTGCGCAGGGTGGGCAGCTCGGCCGGGTGCGCGGTGAGCTCGGTGACGATCCGGTCCAGCATGGTCGGGACCACCGTCGCGTTGGTGACCCGTTCCTCCCGGACCAGCCGGACCCACTCGCGCGGGTCGAACCGGCGCAGATAGACGATCCGGCGCCCCGCGTACAGGTTCGAGAGCGCGGCCCCGACCCCGGCGATGTGGTAGGGCGGGACGCAGACGAGCACCGCGTCCTCCGGCTCGGCGGAGGCGAAATCTACCGTGCCGGTGACGTATTCGGTGAGGTTGGCGTGGGTCAGCTCGACCGCCTTCGGCTGCGCCGTCGTCCCCGAGGTGAACAGCACCACCGCCACGTCGTCCGGGTCGGGGAAGGCCGGCTCGGTGGGGGCGGCGTGCGCGCGGGCGGTGGCCAGGAAGAGCGCGGTGTCCACCACCTGCTGGCCGGCGCCCCGCATCACCTCGGCGTACTCGCGATCGGCCACCACCAGCGGCGCGGGCAGCCGGTCGACGAGTTCGTGCAGCGCGGCGGCGCCGAGCCGGTAGTTCAGCGGGGTGCAGGGCAGGCCGGCGCGGGCGCTCGCGAAGAGCAGCAGGGGGAGCGCGAGCCCGCCGGTGCCCACGTAGGCGACGTGCCGCACCCGGGACTCGAGCAGGAATCCGGCCGCCCGGTCCGCCATGGCGTCGAGTTCGGCAACGGTGACCGACGCGGTGTCGGCACTGACCGCTGTGCGCTCCGGATCGCCGGAGACGGCCATGTCGAGCAGCAGCGAGACGCTCATCGCGGCACCGTCGCGAGGGGAATGACGAGAGGCATGGTGACTGTCCTTCGAAGGTCAGGGATGGAGTACGCGGCGGCGCCTGCGCTCGACGGCGAAGCGGGCGGCGCGCTCGATCGCCGCCGCGGCTGAACCCGGCCGCCAGCCCAGCTCCCGCTCGGCCTTGCCGTGGTCCAGCGGCGCGGTGCGGCGGAGCAGGCGCACCGCGGTCGCGTTCAGGACGATGTCGCGGCGCAGCAGCCGCGCGGCGAGCGAACCGGCGCGTCCAGCCGCCACCAGCGCGAACTGCGGGATACCGAAGCGCGGTGGCGGAACGCCCCCGGCTAGGGCGGCGATCAGGTAGATCTCCCGCTGGGCGAGGAAACGCTCCGAGACGATGTAGCGCTCGCCCGGCCGCCCGTGCTCTGCGGCCAGCAGCAGGGCGTCCTCGACATCGGTCTCGCGCAGCAGCACCCGGACCCGATCCCCGCGGGCGACGAGCTGCCGGGTGACGAGGAACCCGCTGGCCCCCATGACCAGCACCGGCGCGGCGCTCATCGGGGCAGTTCGAGCAGGGTCCGGGTCAGTTCGAGCGTCGCGATCCTCCACCGCCCGTCCGCTTTGACGTAGCTCTCGTGGTAATGCCCGGCCCCGCAGACCTTCGCGAAGTCGCGGGTATCGAGCAAGCGGCAGTAGCGGGCCTTGAGGTTCCGCAGCACTTCGAACTCCACGACGGTGGTGAGGGGATCCATGGGATCAGCTCCTAGAGAACGGCGCCGGATTCCTTGGCGGCGATGATCTGATCCCAGTCCAGGCCGAGCTCGAGCAGGATCTCCTCGGTGTGCTGGCCGTACTCGGGGGCCCGGGTGGGGGCGGGCGGGGTCTCGTCGAACTGCACCGGCGCGGCCACCGTGCGGAACTGCTCGCCCGCGTCGTCGGTGAGCGTCAGGAAGTAGCCGTTGGCCTGGGCCTGCGGATCGTCGAGGACCTCGCGCGGGGTGGCGATGGTGGCCCACACACCGGGCTCGTCGGCGAGCGCCTTCTGCCAGTCGGCGAGGTCGCGCTCGGCGAAGGTGCGGCGCAGCTCGGCGGTGGCGGCGTCCTGGTTGGCGACCAGGTTGGCCAGCGGGACGAAGCGCTCGTCGGTGCCGAGGTCCGGGCGGCCGATGCGGGCGCAGAAGCCGGGCCAGAAGCGGTCCGCCTGCAGCAGCACCAGCTGGACCCAGCGGCCGTCGCGGGTGCGGTAGCGGTTCACCGCGGGGTTGGGCGCGGTGCCCGCCTTGCCGACGGGGATGCGGTCGATACCGAAGTAGTCGGCGGCCGCGATATCGGGGGCCACCGCCCACATACCCTGCGCGAGCAGGGAACTGTCCACGATCGGGGCGTGCCCGGTGCGCTCCCGGTGGAAGAGCGCGGCGGTGATGCCACCGGCCAGCGTGATCCCGCCCTGCAGGTCGCCGAAGGCCGGGGTCTGGGTCACCGGGAACTCCTGATCGGCCACGGTGAGCGCGTGCGCCACCCCGGCCCTGGCCAGGTAGCTGGCGGCGTCGAAGCCACCGCGGTCCTTCTCCGGCCCGCGGCTGCCCTGCCCGCTGCCGCGCGCGATGATCACCTTCGGGTTGAACTCGCGGATCTGCTCCACGGTCAGCCCGGCGCGCTCCAGCGGTGCGGGCAGCCAGTTGGTGAGGAAGACGTCGGCGCGGGCGATGAGCTCGCCGAAGATCCGCCTGCCCTCGGCGGACTTGATGTCCACTCCGATGCTGCGCTTGCCGTGGTTGCCGATCTCCATCATCACGCTGGCGCGCACCCTGGCGTCGGCGGGGTCGAGGCCGCCGATGGTGAGGTAGCGGCAGGGATCACCGCCGCGGGTGTCCTCGATCTTGATCACCTGCGCACCCCAGTCGGCCAGGGCCGCTCCGGCACTCGGGACATAGGTCCACGAGGCCAGCTCCACCACCTGCACACCGTCGAGCAGACCTGACATCGCCGCTCCTCTCCACGTCCGTTTACTGTCTTGAAGTACTATACGGTAAGAGTTACAGTTACTCACCCGATACTCGATGTCGGGAATGAACTGGAGGGCTTGTGAGCGACGTTCTCGGAGCACGGACCGCCCCGGTCCTCGAGGTTGCGGCGCGCGCCGCGGCGCGGGCCGAACGCAGGATGCTCATCGACGGCGAGCTGCGGGCGGCCGCGGACGGCGCGGAATTCGACAACATCGCCCCCGCGACCGGGCAGCTGCTCGGCGGCACCGCCGCCGCGACCGCCGCCGATATGGACCGGGCGATCGGCGCCGCGCGGCGCGCCTTCGACGAGACCGACTGGCCGACCAACCGCGCCCTGCGCGCCCGCTGCCTCGAGCAGCTGCAGGCGGCGCTGGAGAGCGAGAAGGCCGAGCTCGGCGAGGAGCTGATCGCCGAGGCAGGCTGCCCGGCCATGACGCTGAGCAACGCGCAGGTGGAGTGGCCGCTGGCCGAGGCGCTGCGCTACCCGCTGCGGCTGATCGACGAATTCGCCTGGGAGCGAGTGCTTCCCGGCGGCGGGCTGTTCGGGGAGCGCAATGTGCGCACCGTGGTGCAGGAGCCGGTCGGCGTGGTCGCCGCGATCTGCCCCTCGAACTTCCCGGTCGAGGTGGTGCTGAACAAGATCGGCCCTGCCCTGGCCGCGGGCAATACCGTGGTGCTCAAGCCGGACCCGAACACCCCGTGGAACGCGACCCGGCTCGGCCGGCTGGTCGCCGAGCGCACCGACTTCCCGCCCGGCGTGCTCAATGTGGTTACCACGCCGAGCAACGAGGTCGCCGGGTTGCTGGCGACCGACCCGCGGGTGGACCTGATCTCGTTCACCGGCTCGACGGCGGTCGGCAAGCACCTCGTGCGCACCGCCGCCGACACTATGAAGCGCACTTTCCTCGAGCTCGGCGGCAAGTCCGCGCTCATCGTGCTGGACGACGCCGACCCGATGGCGGCCATCCGCAGCGCGATCGGGGTGTGCGTGCACGCGGGCCAGGCCTGCGCCGCCACCAGCCGCATGCTGGTGCCGCGCCACCTGGCCGACGAGATCACCGCCCAGGTGGCCGCCGCCTACGCCGCCGTTCCGCCCGCCGACCCCGCGCTGCCGGACACCCTGGTCGGCCCGCTGATCAGCGCGGCCCAGCAGCGCCGGGTGCTCGACGCGATCGAACGCGGCGTCCGCGACGGCGCCCTGCTGGTCACCGGCGGCGGCATCCCCGACGACATCGCCCCGCACCTGCGTGACGGCTTCTTCGTGCGCCCCGCGGTCTTCGCCGTCGCCGACAACACCCTGCCCATCGCCCGCGACGAGATCTTCGGCCCGGTGCTGGTGGTGATCCCGCACGACGGCGACGACGACGCGGTGCGGCTGGCCAACGACAGCGACTACGGCCTGGCCGGTGCGGTGCTGTCGAGCTCGCCGGAGCGCGGCATGGCGGTGGCCAGGCGAGTGCGGACCGGCGCGATCGGGGTGAACGGCGGCATGTTCTACGGCGCCGACGCCCCCTTCGGCGGGGTCAAGCAGAGCGGGCTCGGCAGGCAGTGCGGGCTGGAGGGCTTTCAGCAGTACCTGGAGACCAAGACGATCGGCACCCGCAGCCCCCGGCCGCGGTGAACAGAAAGGCGAAATCGGTGGCACGGATCGAAGGCAAGGTCGCGGTGATCTCCGGCGCGGCCCGCGGACAGGGCCGCTCGCACGCGGTGAACCTGGCAGCGGCGGGCGCGAGCATCATCGCGCTCGACATCTGCGCGGACCTGGAGGGCAATACCTACCCGCTGTCCCGGCCGGAGGACCTGGAGGAGACGGTCCGGCTGGTCGAGAAGGAGGGCGTCCACGCCTGGTCGGCGGTGGTCGACGTGCGGGAGCGCAGCGCTGTGTGGGGCGCGATCGAACAGGGCGTCGCGGCACTGGGCGGGCTCGATATCGTGGTCGCCAATGCGGGCATCGCGCCGCTGGGGAAGGGCCAGACCATCCAGTCCTGGTCCGACACCATCGACACCGACCTGGTCGGCGTCTTCAATGTGGTGCAGGCGAGCCTGCCGCACCTGAGCGACGGCGGCTCGGTCATCGCCACCGGCTCGCTCGCCGCCCAGCTGGGCAGCTCGACCAAGCAGGGCCCCGGCGGCTCGGCGTACAGCTTCGCCAAGCAGGTCGTCGCGCACTACGTCAACGACCTCTCGATCCAGCTGGCCAAGCGCTCGATCCGGGTGAACGCGGTGCACCCCACCAATGTCGACACCGGCATGCTGCACAACGAGGGCATGTACCGGATCTTCCGCCCCGACCTGGAGAGCCCCACCCGGGAGGACGCCGAGCGCTCCTTCGGCGCCATGCAGGCCATGCCGGTGCCCTACATCTCCCCGCAGGACGTCTCGAACCTGGTGGTCTTCCTGGCCTCGGACGAGTCCCGCTACATCACCGGCAGCCAGCTGCGGGTGGACGCCGGCGGCTACGTGAAGGCCAAGCCGTGGCAGGGGTGACGACGGCGTACAAGCTGTACCGCTGCCTGGTCTGCAACTTCGAGTACGACGAGGCGCTGGGCTGGCCGGAGGACGGGATCGAGCCCGGCACCCGCTGGGACGACATCCCCGAGGACTGGAGCTGCCCGGACTGCGGCGCCGCCAAGGCCGACTTCGAGATGGTCGAGGTCGCCCGGTGACCGTTCCGCCCGCCGGGCGGGTCGTGATCGCGGGCACCGGCATCGCGGGCGCCACCGCCGCCGAGACCCTGCGCAAGCGCGGCTTCGACGGCGAGATCGTGCTGCTCGGCGCCGATCCGGCGCCGCCCTACCGACGGCCGATGGTCTCCAAGGAGCTGCTCGGCGCCGCGTTCCCGGAGGAGAGGGCGCTGCTGCGTCCGGCCACGGCATGGCCGGAGTCGCGCATCGAGCTGCGGACCGGCACCCGGGTCGCGGCGATCGACCCGGACGCCGCGCGGGTGACCCTCACCGACGGCACCGCGCTCGGTTACGACGCCCTGCTGCTCGCCACCGGCGGCCGGCCGCGGACGCTCGGCGTTTTAATCCCGGGCGCGTTCACGCTGCGGGACCGGCACGACGCCACCGCTCTACGCGAGGTGCTGGCCCGGCCCGGCATCGAGGTGCTCGTGGTCGGCGGCGGGCTGATCGGCACCGAGGTGGCCGCCTCGGCCCGCACCGGCGGTGCGCAGGTGACGATTCTGGAGGCGGGGCCGCAAATTCTCGACCGGGTGTTCCCGGAGCCGGTCTCCGCGGCGCTGGAGTCGGTGCATCGCGCACGCGGGGTCGCGGTGCACACCGGTACCGCGGTGACGGGGGCGGACACCGTCTCCGGCTGCACCCGGCTCCGCTCGGCTGACGGCCGCGAGTGGATCGCCGACGTGGTCGTGGTCGCCGTCGGCATGACCCCGGACGACGAGCTGGCCCGCGCGGCAGGGCTCCGGGTCGACGACGGGATCGTGGTCGACGAGTTCTGCGCCACCTCGGCGCCGGGCATCTACGCCGCGGGCGACGTCGCGCGGTTCCCGGATCCGGTGCACGGCGGCTCGGTGCGGGTCGAGCACTGGAACCACGCGCAGTCGCACGGCGCCGCCGCCGCGGCCACCATCCTCGGCGAGCGCACCCCGTATCGCGAGGTGCCGTGGTGCTGGACTTCTCAGTACGGCCGCACCGTGCAGGCCGCGGGCAGGCCGACCGCCGGAGCCGAGCTGATCCTCGACGGCGACCCCGCCGGGGACGCGTTCCTCGCGCTGGCGCTGACCGGGGACCGGCTGGTCGGCGCGGTCGCGGCGGGCAGGCCGCGCGAGCTGCGCGCCGCCCGCACCCTGATCGGCTCCGGCGCCGAGCTGCCCCGCGACCGGCTCACCGGCCCGATCGACCTGGCCTCGATGGCCGCCTGAAGAACTTACCGCATGACATACTATTGGCATTACGACAACGAACCGCGCCGCAGCGGCGCGGCCCGACACCCCAGGGGTTGAGAGATATGGCCGAGCCCGTCATCGTCGGAGCGGTACGGACCGCGATCGGACGGTCGTTCAAGGGAACGCTGGTGAACGTGCCGAGCGAAACGCTGGCGACCACCATCCTGCCCGAGGTGATCCGCCGCGCCGGGCTCGACCCGGCGGCCGTGGACGACGTGATCTTCGCCGAATCGCACTACGGCGGCGGCGATCTGGCCCGCTATGCCGCCATCGCCACCGGCCTCACCTCGGTGCCGGGGCAGGCGGTGAACCGGCACTGCGCGGGCAGCCTGACCGCCATCGCCAATGGCGCGGCCCACATCGGCGTCGGTGCGGAGCGGGTGATCGTGGCGGGCGGCGTGCAGTCGCTCTCCACCAACCCGGTGTCGCGCTGGCGCATCCCCGGCACCGCCGAGTTCCAGGACGGCTGGATGCCGCCCTCGCACCCCGAGACCCCGGACGCGCCCACCCTGGACATGGCGATCACCGTCGGCTGGAACACCGCGCGCAAGGCGGGGATCTCCCGCGAAGAGCAGGACGCCTGGGCGGCCCGCTCACACCAGCGCGCCATCGCGGCCATCGACGCGGGCAAGTTCCGCGACGAGATCGTGCCGCTGAAGGTCGAGCAGCCGGACGGCAGCGTCCTGAACTTCACCGTGGACGAGCACCCGCGCCGCGACACCACCGCGGAGAAGCTCGCCCAGCTCAAGGTGCTGCACCCCGAGATCGAGGGCTTCTCGGTCACCGCGGGCAACAGCAGTGGGATCAACGATGCCGCCGCGGCCGTGGCGCTCACTGCCCGCGAGTACGCCGAGGCGGAGAACCTCGCGGTGCTGGCCCGGGTCCGCGCCTGGGCCAATGCCGCGGTGACTCCGGCCGATACCGGGTTCGGGGCGGTGAAGGTGATCGGCAAGGTGCTCGACCGGGCCGGGCTGAAGCCGTCGGATGTGGCGCTGTGGGAGATCAACGAGGCCTTCGCCTCGGTCCCGATCGCGGCGGTCCGCGAGCACGGGCTGGACGAGGAGCTGGTGAATTTCTCCGGCAGCGGATGCAGCCTCGGCCACCCCATCGCGGCCTCCGGTGCCCGGATGATCACCACGCTGATCTACGAGCTGCGCCGCCGCGGCGGCGGCATCGGGGTCGCGGCCATGTGCGCAGGCGGTGGCCAGGGTGGCGCCGTCGTCATCGAAGTCTGATCGAACGAGAGGAAACACAGTGTCTTTCGAAGGAACGGTTGCCCTGGTCACCGGCGGCGCCGGGGGATTAGGCGCGGCCACCGTGCGCCGCCTGCACGCCGCGGGTGCCGCGGTCGTCATCGCCGATGTCGCCGACGACAAGGCCAAACTGCTCGCCGACGAACTCGGCGAGCGGGCCGTCTACGTGCGCACCGACGTGCTGGACGAGGACTCGGTCGCGGCCGCCATCACCGCGGCGGGCGAGCTGGGCACGCTGCGCTACTCGGTGATCGCGCACGGCGGCTTCGGCGTGCTGGAGAAGGTCGTCAACCGCGACGGCTCGCCGCACACGCTGAAGGGGTTCACCGACACCATCTCGCTGTACCTGACCGGCACCTTCAATGTGCTGCGGCTGGTCGCGGCGAAGATCGCCACCCAGGAATTGGACGAGCGCGAGGAACGCGGCGCCATCGTCATGACCAGCTCCATCGCCGGGTACGAGGGCCAGATCGGCCAGGCCGCCTACTCCGCGGCCAAGGGCGCGGTGATCGGGCTGACGCTGACCGGGGCCAGGGATCTGAGCGCGACCAAGATCCGGGTCAACAGCATCGCCCCCGGCACCATGCACACCCCGATCATGGAGCTCATCGGCGAGGAGGGGCTGGCCAAGTTCGCCGCCACCGTCCCCTTCCCGAAGCGGCTCGGCAAGCCGGACGAGTACGCTTTCCTGGCCCAGCACCTGCTGGAGAATCCGTACATCAACGGTGAAGTGATCCGGATCGACGGCGGGCAGCGGTTCCAGCCGAAGTAACGGGCTCGAGCGGCGCGGAGGTGGCCATGACACCCGATGGGGGAGACGACCCGCGCCGCTCGCGTTCCCGCGCGCGGCTGCTGGCCGCGGCCACCGCGCTGGTGGAATCCGGTGGGGTGCACGCGGTCACGGTGGAGGCGGTGACCCGCTCCTCGCGGGTCGCCCGCACCACCGTCTACCGGCATTTCCACAGCATCAAGGAGCTGCAGGCGGCCGCGCTCGGCCAGCTGCTGGCGCCCGTGGTCGCCCCCGCGCCGAGCACCGGCACCCTGCGCGACCGGCTGCTCGACCTGGTCCAGCGGCAGGCCGAGGTGATCGACACGGTGCCGCTGCACCTCGCGGCGCTGACCTGGGTCGCCATCTCCGGCGACGGGTCCGAGGAGGCGGGGTCGCTGCGCAATCGGATCATCGAGCAGTACCGCCGCCCCTTCGACGAGCTGCTCGGCAGTGCCGAGGGGCGGCGGGCGCTCGCGGGCTGCGATCCCGATGTCGCTCTGGCCCAGCTCTTCGGGCCCATCGTCTTCGCCAAACTCGTCGGCTTCGGCGGGGCCGGGCCCGAGCAGTGTGCCCGCATCGTCGACGACTTCCTCACCGCGCGCGGGTCCGGTCCGGGATGGGTCAGGAAACAGTGACCAGGCCCCGGGGGAGCGGGAGAAGGTCGGCGTAGGTGACGATGCCCGGCTGCGCGGCGATCACCTGCGGGATGGCGTTCACCGCGGGCATTGCCGTCAGGATCATCGGCAGCCGCATGAAGTCGCTCATCGTGGTCCCGCGGAAGTCCGGCGGCGGAGCGACGTCCAACCGCAGGCTGATCCGCGGGCGGCCGTCCACGACGACCCGATGCCCGGTATCGATCGGCCAATCCGGTTGCAGCGTCTGCCCTTTGCGCCAGACGGTGCGCAGCTCCACGACGCTGCGCCCACCGGCCCGGCCGTGCCAGCTGGTGGCGATACCCGCCACACACCCCGCGTCGATGCGCCAGGAGCCCAGATCGACGTCCGCGGTGGTCGCCGCGTACTCGGGCTCGCAGACGATCTCGTCGAAGGTGACGCCGAGGGCATCGCCGATCAGCTCGGCGAACCCGTCGGCACCCGCGACCCGAGCAGCTCGAGCGCGTTCTCCCGCATGACCCGCCGGGTGTCCTCGTAGGAGAACTCCGGGAACTGCGGGATGTCGGCGGTGAAGGTGGTGGGGTCGGCCAGCCCCTCGCCGTGCGGCCAGTCCGAGCCGAAGAGCACCTTGTCCACGCCGATGGTCGCGGCCAGCAGCTTGACGTCGTCCTCGTAGTAGGGCGCGATCCAGACGTTGTTCTTCAGCTGCTCCACCGGGTCCTCGACGAAGTGGTAGGGCGCGGTGTTGGCGGCCTTCTTGAGCCGCTTGATCAGCCGGTAGACGAAGTACGAGCCGTTCTCGATGCTGGCCACCTTGAGGTTCGGGTGCCGGGTGAAGACCTGGTGCACGATCATCGAGGCCATGGTGTCGTGGATGGCGCGGTCGTCGAGCAGGATCTGGTCGAGCGGGTCCTTCTTGCCGAACCCCTCGAAGGTGCCCTTCCCGCCCCACAGCGCCGCGATGGCCAGGTAGCCGCTGTCGGAGAGGTGGAAGCCGACCGGCACCCCGGCCTCGGCGAGCCGGGCCCAGACCGGATCGTGCAGCGGGTCGCCGAGCGAGCGCGGCTTCACCGCGCCCGGCACCGGAGCGGGCCGCACCAGCACCATCTTGGCGCCGCGCTCCAGCACGAACTCGACCTCGGCGATGGCGCCATCGGGGTCGGCGAGCGAGATGATCGGCGCGCTGACGATGCGGCCGTCCGGGCGGTGGAAACCCCAGTCCTCGTCCAGCCAGAGGTTGAACGCGTGCACCGAGGCCATGGTGGCCGGAATGTCGTGCTTGAGCGCCTCTTCCACGCCGCAGGCGAAGGTGGGCAGCATGAAGACCGTCTCCAGCTTCTGCCGGTCCAGGGTCTTGATCCGCTCGTCGCGGTTCTGGTACTCCGGGTGGTCGGGCAGCCGGTCGAGCTTCATGAGCGAGCCCGGGTCGACGCCCTCCGGAATTTCGCCGCGGAACAGCAGGTCCAGGCAGCCGGGTTCGACGATCGGGTCGAAGGTCGGGTTGGGGACGAAGTGGTTGACCTTCTCGCCCATCACCGCCAGCGTGCGCCTGCCGCTGGTGACCATCTGCACGCCGCGGGTCTTGAACTCCTTGGGGAGGTGCCGGGTGAAGGCGTCGAGTGGTTCGTAGTAGTGGTTGTCCACGTCGATGGCCAGGTAGTCCAGCTTCGTCATATCGCGTCCTTCCGCGGGTGGGCCGCCGATGTGCCAGTACTACATACTGTATACCTATCGGTAAATGCGGTGGCAAGGGCGGCCCCGGTTCGCGGTCAGGATGCGCTGCGCGAGAGGACGGCGACCAGGAAGTCCGAGTCCGGGCCGAAGGGGCGCAGGTCCCAGGTCGAGAGCAGGAGGTCGGGGGAGGGGCCGCTCGCCGCCGCGTCGGCGAGGAAATCGTCGAAGGCGTAGTCGCGGCCCGCGCCGAAGCCGACGACCGCGCGCCCGCCAGGCGCCAGCCGCGCGGCGAAGCCGGCGAGTACCGCGGTCCTGGTCGGCGGCGCCACGAAGGTGAGCACATTGCCCGCGCACACCACGATGTCGAACTCGCCGGGGACGTCCAGTTCGGCGAGGTCGCCGACCAGCCAGGTCGGGCCGGGGTAATCGGTTTCGGCGGCCGCGATCAGCACCGGATCCACATCGACGCCCACCACCGTGTGGCCGACGGTGTGCAGGTATCCGCCGACCCGCCCCGGCCCGCACCCCGCGTCCAGCACCCGGGACCCGCGCGGCAGCATGGCGTCGATCAGCCGGGCCTCGCCGACGATGTCGGCCCCGCTCGCCGCGAGCCTGCGGAAGCGCTCGATGTAGCGCGGGGAGTGCGTCGGGTCGGCGGCGGTGATCTCTTCCCACTTGCTGGGGATTCGCGGGTCCATGCTCCCAGTGTGTCCCGGAGAGGACCCGGCATACTTGCCGGGTGCTGATCAGGGGAGCCCGCTCCGGCGATGTGGCGGCGATCGCCGCGCTGCACGCCGCGAGCTGGCGCAAGGCGTACGCCGGGATGATGCCGAGCGAGTTCCTGGACGGCGACCTGCTCGCCGACCGGCTCGCGGTCTGGACCGAGCGCTGCGCCGCGGCGGTGCCACCCGGCCTGTTCGTCGCCGAGGACGGCGCCGACCTGCTCGGCTTCGGCTACGCGACACCGGTACCCGACGGCCGCGTGCTACTCGACAACCTGCACGCCGCACCCGGCCGCACCCGCGGCGGCATCGGCACCGCGCTGCTCGCCACCGTCCTCGACTGGGCCGCCACCGACCACCCGGGCCGCGCCGTCCACCTCGAGGTGCTCCAGGCGAATACCCCGGCCATCGCCTTCTACGAACGCCACGGCGGCACCAGGACCGCCACCGGCACAGCCCATTTCGAGCAGGGCTTCGACCTCCCCGAGTTCGAGTACAGCTGGCCCGCCGGGTTCCGGCTCTGTTAAGGTCGACCCGTGACTGCCGGGTCGGCTTCGTGCCGTGAGCGAGATGGGTTCCCGGCCGCCCCCTGACCCCGGGGCGGGCCCGCGGCCCACCGAGTTCCGTCGAGAGGCGCATCGCACCATCCACGGAAACCAGGAGCCCTTCATGTCACAATCCGACGTGCGTTTCGACCACACCATCGTCGCCGCCAGGGACAAGCACGAGTCCGCGCGGTTCTTCACCGAGGTCTTCGGGCTGCCCGAGCCGCGGGAGTCCGGATTCTTCGTCGAGGTGCGGCTCACCGACGGCCGGGTCTTCGACTTCGCCGAGCCACCCATCGACTTCCCCGGCCAGCACTACGCCTTTCTCGTGAACGACGAGACCTTCGACCGGGTCATGGCGCAGCTGCGCGACCGCGGCGTCACCTACTGGGCCGACCCGCGGCAGAGCAGGCCGGGGGAGATCAACACCAACCACGGCGGGCGCGGCGTCTACTTCGACGACCCGTCCGGGCACCACCTCGAGGCCCTCACCGCCCGCTACGAGGGGTACCCCGTCCTGGGCTGACGGTAGTCTTCGGCGGGTGACGCGCTGCTCGGAAACCCCGCTGACCAGGTGATGCTTGATCTCGCGCTGCTCGACGGTGCGGTGCCGGCGCTGCTCGCGGTGTCGGCACTCACCGGGCTGATCTGGCTGCTGGCGCACAGCGGGCCGCGGCCGATCACCGCCTGCCTGGTCGCGGCCGGTGCGGTGACCGCGACCGCGGCCTGGCTGGCCACCGACGTGTTCGTGCTGTTCCCGGACCCGCTGGAGCCGCGCACCTACTGCTCGATCGGGGTCGCGGTCTTCGCCGCGCTGCTCGCCGTCGCCGGGCGGCGCCCGCTCGGGGTGCTGATCGCGCTGCTGGTGATCGCCGCCTGCGCGAACCAGGTCAATGCCGACTTCGCCGCCTACCCCACCCTGCGCTCGGTCTTCGAACCGCACGCCCCGAACGAGATCGCGTTCCGCGATCTGCGCCCCGCCCCGGTCGCGGAGCTCGGCCCCGGGCCGCTCGACCGGAGCTGGCAGCCGCCGCCCGGGCTGCCCGCCGCGGGGCGGATCACCCGCGCCCGCATCCCCGGCGCCGAATCGGGCTTCCAGGCCAGGCCCGCCGAGATCTACCTGCCGCCCGCCTACTTCGCGGTGCCGCGCCCGCGGCTGCCGGTGCTGGTGCTGCTCTCCGGACAGCCCGGCTCCCCGGACGACTGGCTCACCTCCGGCAACCTGGTCGCCACCATGGACGGCTTCGCCGCCCGCCACCACGGCCTCGCCCCCGTGGTCGTCGTCGCCGACGGCACCGGCGGGACCTGGAAGAACCCGCTCTGCGCCGACACCCGCCGGGCCCGCGCCGCCACCTACCTCGCGGTCGACGTCCCCGCCTGGATCCACACCCACCTGACCGTCGCCGACGACGCCGGCGGCTGGGCCATCGCGGGCTCCTCCTACGGCGGCACCTGCGCGATCCAGCTCGCGCTCGCCCGGCCCGGGGTGTATCCGACCTTCCTCGGCATGTCCGCGGAATCCCAGCCCAGCCTCGGCGATCCCGAGCGCACGCTGCGCGAGGGGTTCGGCGGCGACACCGCCGCCTTCGCCCGCGCCGACCCGCTCGCCCTGCTGCGCGCCCGCGGCTACCCGGAGCTCGCCGGGGTGGTCTCGGTCGGCGCCGCCGACGACGACACCGTGCCGGAGGCGAAGAAAATCGCCGACGCGCTGCGCGCCGGGGGTGCGCGGGTCCGGTTCCTGGAGGTGCCGGGCGGGCACGACTGGACGGTGTGGTCGGGGGTGCTCGAGCAGGTGCTGCCCTGGCTCGCCCAGCGGCTCGGCATCGTGAGGTATCCTTAAAGCTAGAAACACTGGCTTTAAGGAGTTGGCATGCCCGGCATCATCGCGACGATCGGCGGACAGCGGCGGAGCCGGGAGGAGGTGCGCGCCTGGGAATCGCGCCGGATCGCCGCCGCGGCCCGCAAACTGGGCGTCACCGCGTCCGGGCCCGAGGCTTTCGTCCAGCTCAAACTGGAGCTCGGCGCGGACGAGATCCGCGGGCGGCTGGCCCGCGATATCCGCTGGGCCGACCGGCTGGCCCGCACGCAGGCGCGGGTGAGCCCGCGACGCCGGCGCAGCGTGACCGAGCTGCACGTCGACCGGGGTTCGGCGACGGAGTTCGTGGCGTGGTTCCGGCACGCCACCGGCTCCTCCGACGAGGTGGCCATGCTGCGAGCCTGCCCCGACCACTTCCTGATCCGCTCCGGCCCGGCCGGTCAGGAGGTGCTGGAGACCACCGGCGGCAGCCCGCTCGCCGCGCGCTTCGTCATCGACTACGAGGATCTCGCGAGCCTGGTCACCACCCCCGACCCGGAGTTCCCGCACCAGATCGCCGGTGTCGCCCGCGCCGCCGACGACACCCCCATCGGGGGCGTGCGGCACCAGTTCCGCGATACCGGCGCCGGGTTCCACGCCCGCCTCACCGTGGAGTTCCCGCTGCCGACGCTGCCCACCATGGTCGCCGGGCACCGCTGGCACCTGGCCTGCGAGTTCGCCAACTGGATCGAGGCGGCGGCGTGACGGAGCCGCCGCGCAGGCGTCCGGGCGGGCGCAGCGCCCGGGTCCGCGACGCCGTCATCGCGGCCACCCTGGACGAGCTGCTCGAGCACGGGCTCGCCGAGCTGACCCTGGGCCGGGTCGCCGCCAGGGCCGGTGTCGCGGAGACCACGATCTACCGGCGCTGGGGGTCGCGCACCGCGCTCATCGCCGATGCGCTCACCGGGCTCGCCGCCGCCGGGAATCCGCCGCCCGACACCGGTTCGGTGCGGGAGGACCTGCGGCTGCTGGCCGAACAGGTCCGCGATCTCATCGCCGCCCCCGCCATCACCCGGCTGCTCACCACCGTCGCCGCGCTCGCCGCCGACCCCGAGCTCGCCGCCGCCCGCCGGGCGTTCTGGGACCACCGCTTCGAGCAGACCCGGCCCATCGTCGAGCGCGCCCGCGCCGCGGGCCTGCTGCGCGCGGAGGCCGACCCGCGCGTTGTCGTGGAGAGCCTGGTCGCGCCGCTCTACTTCCGCGTCCTGGTGACCGGAGAAGCGCTCGGCGACGACATCGTCACCCGCTGCGTCGATGACACCCTGCGCCGCTACGGCACGGCGTAGCGGGTTTGCCGCCGCCAGCGCAGCACGGTGGCGCCGGTGCGCGCGATCCACCCCGCGACGATTCCCGCGTAGACCCCGGCGAGCCCCGCCACCGCGCTCAGCGCCCACACCGCGGGCAGGGCCACCACCACGACCGAGAAGAGCGAGGCGTACAGCACGCCGCGGGTGTCCCCGGCCGCCCGCAACTGCGCGGCATAGATCATGCTCACCGCCATGATCGGCGCGAGCACCGGCAGCGCCCACACCACCCCGCGCGCCGCCGAGCTCACCGCCGGATCACCGGAGAGTACCGCGAAGACCAGCGGCGACGCCGCGGCCAGCACGATCGCGGTGCCGCACGCGGTGACCAGCATGACCATCGCCCCCGCGCGCACCACCGCGCGGCGCTCATCGGGGTCGTCGGCGCCGATACTGTGCCCGACGAGCACCGCCATGGCGACGCCGATCCCGAACACGAACATCCACACCAGCGACACCGCGACGCTCACCGTCCGGTGCGCGGCCAGGCTCACCGCCCCCGCGCCGGCCGCCAGCACCGCGATCACGGCGTCCCCGCCGTAGCTGACCAGGCCGAATCCCACGTCCGGCACGGCCACCTCGAGCCACGCCCGCAGCGGTGCTCGCCCGGTGTCCCGCAGCAGGGTCCGCGCGCTGTGCGTGAGCCCGGCGGTCCCGGCGGCGAGCGCGGCGGTGGAGCCGAGCGCGGAGCCGATCGGGCCGAGTCCGGCGGGGAAGATCAGGACGGCGGCCAGCGCCAGGTTCAGTACCGCCACCGCCACGGCATTGCGCGCGCCGGTGCGGGTGTCGCCGGTGCCGCCGAGTACCCCGCGCAGGTGCGCGGTGACGGCGGTGCACGGCAAGCCGCACAGCAGGATCCAGAGCACGAGCGTCGCCTGCCCACGATCCAGCCCCTCCGGTGCGGTGGCCCGCACCAGCAGCGGCGCCACCACCCCCGCGCCCAGCGCGACCACCGCGCCGATCACCGCCGTAGCGCGCGATCCGGCCCGCGCGAGCGCCCGGATGCCCGCGGTGTCCCCGGCGCCGTGCAGCCGCGCGACCACGACCTGCGTGGCCGACCCGAACGGGATCACCAGCGCGGTGGCCACGATCCACATCGGCAGCACCAGCGCCACGGTGCCGAGCGCTTCGGTGCCGTAGTGGCCGAGCAGTGCGGTGTCGGTCGCCGCGAGCACCATCGTCGTCGCCGACGTGAGCACCACCGGCACCGCGATATCGATGACCGCGCGAACCCTCCCCATGCGGGAACCCTACTGCCGCCCGGTCCTCCGCCGGCCGGCGTCGGCCGCCTGGCCGATCACCTCGAACCCCGCGGTGGTCATCAGGCTGGCCAAGCCCTCGCGCAGGAGGATGTCGTCGTCGGCGAGCGCTACCCGCGTTGTCGGCTCATCCGGTCTGTTCGTGGCTCTGCACTGTATGGGCTTTCCGGACCGTCGGGTCCGGGAGTGTCCCACGTTCGGCCGACCCAGCCGCCGGAGCGGCGCTGGCATACTCGGCGGGTTGTTCGCCGCCGACCCGGAAAGATCGCATGACCCACGAACCCGCCCCGTTCTTCCGGCGTCTCGCCGCCAGGATCCTCGATCTCGCCTTCTGCCTGCTCCTCACCTTCGCGGTGGCGATACCGGTCGGGCTGGTGGTCGTTCCGGTGGCGGTCGTGGCAGGCGAAGCCTCCGAGGATGTCGTGCTCGGCCTCGGCGCCTGGCTCTGCTATTTCCTCGCCTACGTGGGGCTCGAGGTGTTCCTGCTGATGCGCCGCGACGGTCAGACACTGGGCAAGGGGCTGCTGGGGTTGCGGGTCGTACCCGCGGGGGAGTGGGCTCGGCCGCGATTGGCCCCGGGACCGGCGACGGCTCGCATGCTGATCATCTTTCTCCCCTTCGTCTTCATGTCGCTCGCCGGCTCATACCCCGAATCGGAGCTCCTCGACGGGATCGCCCTGGCCGGGGTCTTCGCCTCGCTCGTCAGCCTGGTGCTCGCGATGCTCCCCGGGCGGCGGCGCGCCCTGCACGACCTGGCGTCGGGGAGCCGCGTGGTGCGGGCGCCGCGGCGGAAGATCGAGCTGAAGAAGGATCTGCTGATGACGCTTCCCGGTCGGGTGGATCTGAGCAAACGGCCCTGAGGCAGAACGCGAAACGGCCCGGAGCCGAGGCTCCGGGCCGTTTCGGGGACGCGCGCGTTACCGCACCGCGCGACGCCCGGTGACCAGGTTGACCAGGAACAGCAGGATGACGGCGCCACCGAGGCAGGTGAAGAAGCTGAACCACAGCCCACCGCCCTCGACGTCGACACCGAACAGCTTCAGGATGAACCCGCCGAGCAGGCCGCCGATGACGCCGACGACGATATTGAGCAGGATGCCCTGCTGGGCATCGGTCTTCGCGATCTTGCTGGCGATCCAGCCCGCCAGGCCGCCGATGATGATCCAACCCAGGATTCCGAGACCGAGCATGGCACTCTCCGTTCTTTCCGAAACTGTTGGTGCGCGCCCTCATACGCGCCCCGTCCAGTTCGCGGCATACCCGGGGTTCCGGAGCTCAATCACCCCGATTCGGTGAATTCGAAGTGCGGTGATCGCGGACCGAGTCCGGGCCTCGCCGAACTGCCGGGTGACGGTGATCGGAGCGCGCGATCGGCTCCGGGACGTAACCGTTCGCGCGCAGGACTTCGCCGGTGGCCGTCGCCATCTCCAGCGCGCCGGGGGTGTCGCTGTGCACGCAGAGCGCGAGCGCGGCGGCGTCGTCCGGCGCGACGGCCACCGTCTCGCCGTCGACCGAAAGCACCCGGCGCTCGGTCACCATGCGCAGCGCACGCCCGGCGGCCTCGGACACGTCGGTGACGAGCGCATCCGGGTGCTGCCGCGAGACCAGCCGACCGGCGGCGGTGTACCCGCGATCGACGAAAACCTCCGGGATCGTCGCGATGCCGCGCTCGCGGGCCCGGTTCCACACCTCGGTCCCGTACTGGCACAGCAGCGCCAGCCCGGGATCGACCAGCTCCACCGCCTCCACGATGGCGCCGGCCTGCTCGACGTGCTCCGCGGCCACGTTGTAGAGCGCGCCGTGCGCCTTCACGTAGGTCACCGCGGTGCCCGCGATGCGGGCGAAGGCCTGGAGCGCGCCGATCTGGTAGACGATCTCGTTCACCAGCGTCGGGCGGGCGACATCGATGAAGCGGCGGCCGAACCCGGCCAGGTCCCGATACGAGACCTGCGCGCCGATCGAGACGCCGAGCTCCGCGGCGAGCGCGGTGGTGCGGCGCAGGATGTCGGGGTCGCCGGCGTGGAAGCCGCAGGCGATATTGGCCGCCGAGACCTGGGCCATGAGCGCGGACTCGTCGTGGTCGCCCCACACGCCGAAGCCCTCGCCGATATCGGTGTCCAGATGCACCCGCATGCTCCAGGTATACAGCTCGGTAGTTCCCGCCCGCCCGGCAAGGTCGGCCGCTCAGATTCCGTGCACCGCGACGACCTCGAACCGGGACGGCTCGCCCGGCCCCATCGGCCCACCCTTGTCGAACTGCGACGCCACGACCAGCATCCGGTCACCGACCCGCGCCATCGTGGTCGGAATGTGCAGCGCGGCATCGGTGATCTCCCCGGACTTGGTCGCGCTGGCCCCGTCGTCACCGAGCGTCCACCGGCTGATGGTGTCGGTCGTGTTCTGCACCACCCACAGGGTGCCGTCCCGCAGCTCCAGCCCGTCGCCGTTGGTGACGTCGCCGCCGTGCAGCGCGACCTTGCGGATCTCGCCGGTGTCCAGCGCGATCCGGTACAGCTCGCCGGGGACCATGTCCACGACGAGCAGGTAGCGCCCGTCGGTGACGATGCCGTTCAGGCTCAGCTTGTCCGCCGGGCGCGGCGCGAGCCGGCCGCTGAGGTCGAATTGCACCGTGAGCTCGGATGTTCCGGCGGCCGCGAGCTGGTCTGGGGTGACGCGGTAGACGCCGCCGCGCACCGAGTCGGTCAGGTAGGCGGTGCCGTCCGGGGTGATGGCGAGGTCGTTGACGAAGCGCGGGGCCGAGCCGGGCACGGTGAAGCGGGCGAGCGGGCGGCGGGTCGCGATGTCGTAGACCGTGACGCCCGCGGTGGAGTCGGTGACCCAGAGCCGCCCGGCGGGGTCGACCTTCAGCCCGTTGGCGGTGGCGCGGCCGTCGGCGCCCGCGGGCAGGAAGACCTCGGCCTCGGTGGCATCCGGGGTGGCGCGGTAGATCGCGCCGGTGGCGTACGAGCCGACGTAGGTGTCGCCGGTACGGGGGTCGGCGGCGATCCCCTCCGGGTAGACGCGGTCACCGGGCAGCGTGTACGCGGTGCCGACCGTGTCCGGGCTTCCGCAGGCGACCGTGACCAGGGCGAAAGCGGCGGCGACGGGCAGACGGAGACGAGCGGGCAGCATGGCCCCTCCCTCACTGTGTGAAGTCGAATAGAAGAACGAGCACTAAGGTAAGTTAGAGGTCTAATAATCGTCAATGGTCTGACGGAAGGGTGGGCGGATACCATGCGTGCATGACGTCCATGCCGACCACGGAGCGCCTCGGGCACTACATCAAGCGCGCCGAGCAGGCTCTGACCACGGCGAAGAACGCCGCGCTGAAGCCGGTGGGCGTCACCGTCCCGCAGTACGCCGCCCTGCTCTCGCTCACCGAGAACCCCGGCATCTCCGCCGCCGCGCTCGCCCGGCTCTGCGGCGTCACCCCGCCCACCATGAACACCATCCTCACCAACCTGCAGGAGCGCGGGCTCATCGAGCGCAGCCCGCACGAGTGGCACCGCAATGTGCTGGAGACCCGGCTGACCGAGCGCGGCGAAGCGGTCATGCGCGACGCGGATGTGCGCGCGGTGCGGGTGGAGCGCGCCGTCGGCGCGGCCTTCACCGACGAGGAGCGGGAGCTGTTGCAGTCGCTGCTCATTCGCTGCGCGGATGCGTTCGATGCAACGAGGGCGGCCGGGGCGTAGCGCCGCGTCAGCCGCGCCGCGGCCCGGCCAGCTCCAGCAGCCGGACCCAGTCCACCGCCGGCTCGGCCGGACGCCGCCGCACCCGGACGCCGGGGACGCGCACGCGCAGCGCGCCCGGCTCGATGGTGCAGCGCACCGGGGTGTCGAGCAGCAGCGATTCGCCGTCCACCCCGACCGGGATGCGCGGCACGTCGGCCTCGACGGTAACGCTGGTGGCGAGCCCCCTGGTCAGCCCCCTGGTGCGGGTGCGGCGCAGCAGCCCGAGCGCGGCGCGGGTGCTGGACACCGTCACGGCGACGACGCCGAGCACCCCGCCGTCCAGGCGGTCCCGGCGGCTCAGCCCGGCGAGGTCGCTGGAGCCGTAGGGGTTGTTGCTCACCAGGATCGCCTGCGGGGCGTCGATCTCGGTGCCGGGCAGCCGTGCGGTCAGCCGGGTCCGGCCGGGGCCGGTGAGCAGGTCGGGGAGGCGCGCGAGCACGGTGCGGGTCTTGTCGTCGCGGTAGGCCGGGTCCTCGACGATCTGGGCGTAGACGCCGAACGAGGCATTGTTGACGAAGGGGCGGCCGTTGATCCGGGCGAGGTCGACGTGCAGCTCGACGCCGTCGGTGAGCGCGGTGAGCCCGGCGACCGGGTCGGCGCGGTCCAGCCCCAGGTCCATGGCGAAGTGGTTGCGGGTGCCCGCGCTGATCACCAGGAACGGCAGCCCGTGCTCGGCCGCCACCCCGGCGACCAGCGCCTGGGTGCCGTCGCCGCCGGCCACGCCGAGCAGGTCCGCGCCGCGCGCGACGGCCGCCCGCGCGAGCGCGACCACGTCGATCTGCTCCGGACCGTCCAGCAGGGCCACCTCGGCACCGAGCTCGGCGGCGCGCC
The DNA here is from genome assembly GCF_040654395.1 of Nocardia sp. NPDC050697. Lineage (NCBI taxonomy): Bacteria > Bacillati > Actinomycetota > Actinomycetes > Mycobacteriales > Nocardiaceae > Nocardia > Nocardia sp. NPDC050697. The sequence goes on along the minus strand of NZ_JBFAHY010000001.1, from coordinate 1,117,418 downwards.
GCGGCAGGTCGAACTTCGTCACCTTGCCGCCGCCGGAGCGCGGATTCATGATCAGGAACGGATGCTCGGCCTCGGGCGCGAGATGCTCGAGCACGGGGGAGTGCGGCCGCCGCAGCGCCGCCCGCGCGGCCAGCAGCGCCAGCACCGCGAACCCGGCGGCCAGCAGCACCACCCACAGCAGGTGCGCCGCCACGAAAAGCACCACCACGACGAGCGGCGCCACCACCGCCACCCCCACCGCCGCCGCGCGCAGCACCCCGCGCCGGGTGAGCGCCCAGTACAGCGCTGCCACCGTGAGCACCACCCCGCCTGCCCCGACCGCCAGCAGCAGCACCGCGCCGCGCAGCCCCGCGGCCGCGATCGGCGTCAGCGCGGCGGCCAGCGCGCAGAGCAGCGCGGCGCGGGCGAACCACCGGTGCGCGCTCATGATCCGGCCCGCCGCTCGAACGCCTCGACCGCCGCCTCCACGGTCGGGTAGAAGTGCCCGTCCCCGAACCGATCACCGACCCCGAACCGGATGAGCCGATCCTTGATCGGCCCCTTCATCTCGGCGAATGCCAATCGAATCCCCTTGCTCGCCAGGAAGCGGTCCAGGTCGACCAGCTCGTCCACGGCGGTGGTGTCCATCCCGGTGATCGGCTCGGCGGCCACCACCACCCATTCGGCGGGCGCCGGCGCCCGCGCCACGACCGAGCGCACGTAGGAGTCGAAGATCTCGCCATTGGCGAAGAACAGCGGCGCGTCGAAGCGGACCAGCACCAGCCCGGGAATGCGGTGCCCCTCGGGGTGGCGCTCGACATCGTGGAAGCCGGGGCGGGCCGGGGTGCGCACCAGCTCGGTGCGGTAGGGCTGCCAGGCGCGCGCCACCACCGCCAGGAACGACAGCCCGATCGCCACCAGAATGCCCTGCAGCACCCCGGCCAGCGCGACCCCGAGCAGCGCCGCGGCGGCCAGCGCGAACTCGACCCTGCTCATCCGCCACATCCGGACCAGCCCGCGGATGTCGACCAGCGCGGTCGCGGCCACGATCACCACCGCGGCCAGCGTCGCATCCGGCAGGTAGGCGGTCACCCCGGGCGCGACCAGCACGAACAGCAGCACCGCGGCCGCGCCGACCACCCCGGCCAGCTGGGTGTGCGCCCCGCTCTGCTCGGCCACCGGGGTGCGCGACCCGCTCGCCGAGATCGGGAACCCGCCGAAGAGCCCGCCCGCGATATTGGCGACGCCGATCGCCTTCATCTCGGTATTGCCGTTCACCTCGGCGCCGTGCCTGGCGGCGAAGGTCCGGGAGAGCACGCCGGTGTCGGCGAACGCGATCAGCGCGATCCCCGCCGCGGGCCCGACCAGCCGCCCGACCTCGCCCCAGTCGACGCCGCCGAACGTCGGCAGCGGGAAACCGCTCGGCAGCGCCCCCACCATGCCGATATCGTCGGTCAGCCCCGCCGCCGCGGCGAGCGCGATCGCGCCGACGACCGCGACCAGCACGCCCGGCACCGCGGGCAGCACCAGCCGGAACCCCACGATCACCACCAGCGACCCGATCCCGACCGCCGCGGCGAGCGGATCCACCGCGCCGGAGGTGAGCGCGCGCCCGATCCCGGCGATCTCGCCGAGCAGATTGTCGCCGTCGCCGTCGAAGCCGAGCAGCTTCGGCACCTGCCCCACCAGCACGATCAGCGCGATGGCATTCAGGTAGCCGAGCCGGATCGGCTTGGAGAGCAACTCGGTGACGAACCCGAGCCGCAGGAACCCGCCGAGCAGCAGGATCAGCCCAACCAGCACCCCGAGCACCCCGGCCAGCGCGATCGCGCTCTCCGGATCGTCGGCGACGGCCAGCGGGAGCACGGCGGCCGCGATGAGCGGCGCCAGCGACGAATCCGGCCCCAGGACGAGAATGCGCGACGGCCCGCACACCGCGTAGGCGAGCAGCGGCACGATGGTGGCGTAGAGCCCGGTGTAGGCGGGCAGCCCGGCGGCCTCGGCGTACCCCATCCCCGCGGGGATGAGCAGGGCGGTCAGGACCAGCCCGGCGGTGATGTCGTCGCGCAGCCACTCCCGGCGGTAGTGCCGCGCGGTCGCGATGCCGGGCAGCCGGGCGAGCGTCGACATCGGCTTCATCGAGTCGGTCCTTCCTGCTCGGCGCTGCGCCAAGTGTCCGCGCCCCGCGCCCGTCCCGCCTCACCCGTTGCGGGTGACTAGTGCGTGAGAATCACCTTCACCACGACCACGGCGGTCGCCACCGCGGTGACGAGCAGCGCTTGGATCAGCGTGGACCGCTGCGGCCGCCGCCCCTCCACCCGCCGGACGACGAATGCCGTGCCGCCGATCCGGGCCAGCACGGTGCCCTCCGCGAGCAGCTGCGCGGTGCGCGGCTCCAGCCAGCCGAGCCAGGCGCAGGCCAGGACGGCGCAGGGCAGCACCGCCGCGGTCAGGATGGGCAGCGAGTCGCGCAGCTCCGCCCGGCGATCGGCCGCGGTCAGCGTGCGGTTCTCCCGGATGCCCTGCCCGATGCTCTCGGCGAAGGCGTGCGCGACGAAGGTCGAGAGCGCGACGCCGACCACGATCAGGATGCCGACGTGCCCCGGGCTGACCGGGATCGGGATCAGCGCGGCCAGGATCAGCACATTGCCGTAGACGTAGGCGCTGACCCGCGCCGCCGCCCGGTCCCGCTCGAGCGGCAGCCCGCTGGCGAACAGCGGACGGTGCAGCAGCGCCAGCTTGCTCACGGACGCTCCTTCCGAGGGCACTGTCCTCTCAGCGAACTACGGGGCGCGGGCGGTGTCGAGCGATTGCCCGGATATCACCCGATACGGGTGAGCACCGCCGCCCGGCGACCGCGGCCAGTTCGTCAGCGATCCCCGGGCGGGTGCGCAGCCGCGGGGGCGGCTCGGACGCGGCGGGCGGCTGCGCAGGCGACGGCGGACTGCGGTTCGCGCAGCCGCTCCCGGGGTGCGTGAGCAATCAGCCCGTGTACACCACGATCCCGCGCTCGGCCCGCTCGATCGCCCCGGTAGCGCCGGAGAACTCCACCTTGATCTGCACGAACCAGTCGATGGAGGAATGCACCGCCTCGGTGGTCGGGTCGATATCTTTCGGCAAAGTCAGAGCGAAGGGGAATTCCTGGCGCTGCCGTCCGATGAACTGGACATCTTTGGCGAATGTGACCATCGGGCGCACAAAAGCCTCGGTGGGGCTGCCCGGAGTCTTCGCCACCGGATGCGATTCCTGAACACGCTGGAACCAGCCCGCGACCGAGGCGGTTCTCTTCGGTGTCTCCGGCGCGGTCACCGCGACCACCCCGCGCACCTCCGCACCGGCCCGGTACGCGCCCTGCTCGGTGACGATCTCGAAATCGAGGGTGCTCGCCAGCGCTCGGCTCTTCTGGTTCAGCGGCAGGTCGGGCAGCGGGTCCGGCGGGCCGATGAGCACGGTCAGCGGTACCGCGGTCTCGAGATCCCGCCCGGAGCGCTCCACCACGAGCCGGATCTCCCACCGGACCACCTCTTTCGAGGAGCCGGGCGACCAGGACGGGAGCCGGAGCCGCACCCGGTGCTGCCCGGCGGCCAGGCTGCCCTCGACCAGCGGCAGCGGCTCGGCCAGGACCGGCACCCACTCCTCGGTGTCCTTCTCCGAGCCGTAATCGGTGCCGACCTGACCCGCCAGCAGCAGCGAATCGTTGTCGTGATTCAACGCCGCGTTCGTGCGCCCCGCCCAGCGGTATCGGAAACCGTTCCGGTACCCGAGCTGCACCGAAGCCGACGCCACCCGATCCAGCGCCTTGTCCACCGTGACCGTCGCGGTGATGGTGTCGGTGGGGCGGTACGGGCCGTCCGGAGCGAGGGCGACACTCGCGTCCTTCCGGCGGCTGAACAGCCCCATCATCCCTGCCGACCGGCGGCCTTGCGCGCCGCCAGCTCGGCCTGGAACGCGGCGTACTCCTCGGGATTGTTCCGCTTGTGCATGGCCCGCACCGGCCAGAACAGCACATACAGGATGCCCTCGACGACCTTCCCGACCAGCCAGAGCGGCCAGAACAGCACCAGCACGAACAGCCACGCCGGGTAGACCAGGATCAGGCAGAACTGCAGGAACTGTTTGATCCCGGCCGGATACCCCTCGGCCTGCGAGAGCAGGAATCTCGGGTTCGCCGCCGCCGCGGCCTTGCGGGCCCAGCTGCGTTCGTCCGCCACCGCCTGCTGGGCGGTGCTGACGTCGGGGCCCCGTTCGGCGGCGGTGGTGCCGCGTTGCGGGCGGGGAGGTTCGGCGAGGGTCATGGGTTTTCTCCTGGCTATCGGGGGCGCGCAGTTAGCGGAATGCTCTCATTGCGCTTCCCCTATCGCCTGCGGAATGGGGTAGAGCGCCGTCCATACGGGATATTTCGCCCTTTTGCCCGGAAAGTGATTGCCCGGCGTTCCGATCCGGGCAATTCCGGTGCAATCGCTGCCCAGATGGGCCGCTTAGAACGGGATGCGTTGCCTGCGAACTATTCTCGTCGCGGGAGGTGATTCTCTAGGTTGCACTCCTGTTCGAGGCGAAGGCTCGGCACGCGAAGGACGAGACGGAATTCCTCCGCGCGCCTCCTGCGATGGACGGCGCACGACGATCGCGGCTGTCCGAATGGCTGTCGCGAGTGCACCCCGTCATCCTCGGCTGGAGGCATTGTCGGATCGCAGGCGATCGGGGTCGGCGGCCACCCGAGCTGCCGCGAAGTGCTCGTAGTCCGAGCGCGACTGCAGGACGCAGAATTCATTGCCCTCCGGGTCGGCGAGCACGGTCCACCCGGTGATCTCCCGGCCCCAGTCGACGCGGGTGGCACCGAGGGCGAGTGCGCGATCGACGGTGCCGGCGCGGTCCTCCGGTCGGAGGTCGAGGTGCAGGCGGTTGTTCGCGGTTGGCGCCGGGGCGGCGGCGAAGAGCAGGACGACGCCGTCGCCGTCGGGCGGGCCGAGGCGTATCGAGTCGGTGAAGTTCTCGAGGCGGATGTAACCGAGAAGCTCGCCCCAGAAGGCGGCGAGGCGGGCGGGATCCCGGCAGGCGATTACTACACAGTCGATCCGAACTCCCCGCATCCTCACACCTCCGGGTTCGATTCGCGCCGACCATAACCCGTGATCAGCGCCGAACAGGTGCGCGCGAACTCGAGGCCGAGCGGGCGGTGGTGATCCTGGCGGTCCGGCGGGAACCGGACGCTACCGACGAGCCGCTAATCCCGGGGGCCGTTCCGGTGTCGCTGACCCGCGATCTGGTGGGGGCGAAGGAACACTCGGGGAACCACCCACTGCCAACGGATGAGCAGGTGCAGGACGCGGTCCGGCCGGTGGGGAAGCGACGCGAACTCCCTCGTCGTGGTCTACAGCACGGAGAATACGGCCTTGGCCTCGCGAGTCTGGTGGACGCTGCGCTGGGCGGGCGTGCCGGACGTGCGCTACCTTCGACGGCGGCCTCGAGGCATGGCAAGCCGCCGACGGGGAGCTGAGCTCGGAGCCGCCCCCCGAGCGAACCGGCACACTCACCGTCCGCACCGGATCGCCGCCGGTACTCGACACCGAGCAGGCGGGCGAGTCGGCGCGTACGGGCGTCCTGCTCGACGGGATCGTGCGCTGGTTCTTCGGCTGGGGGCGGTGGACGAGGCGAACCACACCTACATGTTCGGGGTCGGTGACCTGACCCGGCCGGGCATCACCCCGGAGCCGCTGCGGCGGGACGCGCTGGTGGCGCACCCGGACGAGCCCTCGCTGCTCGCGCTCTCCTCCGCCGTCGAGAAAGCGGCGAGCACGCCGGTGCCGGAGCCGTACCGGCGGCGCGCGCCACCGCCGCCGCGCTCATGACGGGTGGGGTCAGAGCCTGGTGCTCGACAGTATCGCGCAGGTCAGGGCACGGGCCGCGCTGTTCCTGCAGGTGCGGAGGCTTTCGCCGAAGGTGCGGACCGCGCGGTTCGAGCGGCTCGCGAGCTGACCGGCCGCCGAGCGATCAGCGGACAGCGACGAGTTTCAGTGGCGTCTCGAGCAGCGCCTCCGCTGACTCCGCCCAGGCCACGGTGGCGGTGGTGACGGGCGCGGGGTCGAAGCGGCCCGCGGCCACCAGGTCGAGCACCGCCGGTATCGCGGGGCGCGCGTGCGCCCGGCCGGTGTGGAAGGTGCAGCAGCGGTTGTACATGCCGAACACCGGCAGCGCGACGTCCTCGAACTGCACGCTGACGCTGGTGCACCAGCCGTCCCACCCCGTCGCCTCGATCGCCGCCCGCAGCGCCTCGCCGCCGCCGCGCGCCTCCACCGTGATCGGGAAGCGGCCCAGCTCCCGCCCCGGATCGCCGTCGAGGGCCTCGGCGCCCAGCGCCGCCGCGATCGCCAGCCGCTCCGATTCCCGGTCCACGTAGACGACCCGATCCGAACCGAGCGCGACCGCGAGCCCGGCCGCGTACAGCCCGATCGACGGCGCCGCGCTGCCGCCGACCACCAGCACCTCCGCGCCCGGCCGGTCCGCCAGCTGCGGGCCGACGGCGCGGTACGCGTCGGGGATATTGTCGCTGGCACTGGCCACGGTGGCGGGGTCGATGCCCGGTGGGAGCGGGACCAGCATGGCATCGGCATGCGGTACCAGGGCGAGGTCCGCCCAGAGCCCGCCCCAGCCCAGTCCGCCCAGCGTGCCTAGTCCGAAGGTGGAGAGCGGCGGGTGGCTCGCGCAGTTCCCGGTGCGCTCGCGGGAGCACGGCCCACACTTGCCGCAGGAGATCTGGAACGGCACCACCACCCGATCGCCCGGCCGCACCGCGCGCACCTCGTCTCCCACCGCAACCACCTCCGCGACGCCCTCGTGCCCGAACGGGTACGGGCCGGGCAGCGGGAACGCGCCGCGCAGGACCGCCGGATCGATATCGCACGTAGCCACCGCGATCGGCCGAACCAGCGCCTGATCCGGCTCGCTCAGGACGGGCTCTGCGGTCTCCTCCCACGCCAACGCCCCCGGACCATTCAGCAGCAGCCGCTTCATCCGTCGAGTATCACCGATCGCGTCACTTCTCGGCGGACTCGAGGAGTTCACACCACCGGCGGACGACCAGGTCCGTGTAGTCGTCGGCGGTGATGCCGAAGGCGCCCAGCGCATACCCGTCGTTCGCCTCGACCAGGGCGGTTCGCTTGTCTGCCAGCACACCGAAGTCGAGGCCGTAGGCGGCCGGCGCTGTCCCGGAGCGGTGGTAGGCGGCAACAGCGGAGCGCACGACGCCCAAGTCGAGCCGGACCGATTCGTCTCCGGCGTACCGGTCCACCGCCACGATCCGCTGATCGTTGACGTAGACGCGGTGCTCCGCGAGCCACTCGACGACCTCCGAGCACCACACCCGCTGCCGCCGGCTCACCGTGCCCAGCTCCGCGATGTCTCGCTCCGAGTAGCAGACGGCGCCGGTGAAACCCTTGCGCCGGTCGGCGGGCTTGACGAAGGTCGGTGGCAGGGAGCCGTCGCCGAGGGCGCGTTCGACCGCGCCGAGCGTTGCCGTCCACACCTCGCGGCGGCGGAACTCACGCAGGCTGCTCGGGTAGTCGTCGGGTGCGGGGATTGGTATCCCGAGCTGTCGCATGGCGCCGTGCATCGCATCCATGTCGCCCGCGATGAACGTCTCCGGGCTCAGCGGTAGCTGACGGCGCAGGATTCGCTTGATCGTGTAGTACCGCACCGGGATGCCGCGCCGCCGCAGGCACTCGTCCAGCAGCTGCTCCTCGTGCCGCATGGGTCCGCTGCCTGCGTACTGGAGGTAGGCGCTCGTGATCATGAGCCGCTCACTCGGTTTCTCGTCGCGCTGGTCGACGGCACGCACGGCGCCGATGCATACGGTCCGGACCCGAGGGGGCGTGAAGGATAGGCATCAGGCGGCATTCGTGCGCAGCCAGAGCACCGACCACAGGACCGCGCCGAGCACGCCGAGCACGATGCCGACCTGGGCGGTGGCGGGGCGCGGGTCGGCATTCCGCTTCTCCTCGGCCAGCCCGATCATGCCGAGCGGAATCGCCAGCGCCGCAGGGACTCCGCACGCGAGTAGCGAGAGGATTCCGAGCCATAAGGACGCCGTGGCGATCGGGTTCGAGCGGATCACGCGGGTGGGGGCGGCGGGTAGGGGGAGGGCGGGCCAGTCGATGGGCGGCAGGTCGGTGAGCAGGGCGTCGAGTTCGCGGACGGTGGTGGCGCCGAGCGCGGTGCCGACCCGCTCGGCGTACTCGGGCGGGCCGAGCCTGCCGTCGCGGAAGTTGCGGGCCAGGGCGGCGACCACGCGTTCACGGTCGGTGTCGGCGGCCCGGAGTTCGGGGTTGGTGTAGGGCGGCATCAGTCCTCCTCGGTCTCGCCGGCGGCCAGGAAGCGGTCCACCGCGTCGATGTCGTCGTCGCCGGGGTCGAGCAGCCGCTCGTTGAGGACCGGGATCGGGCGGTCGAGCCAGGCGGGGCCCGCGCCCTCGGCGGGGAGCAGGTCGTGCTTGGCGACGAAATCCTCAGCGAGGTGCCGTACCGATTCGCGCAGCGCGTTTAGCACCACGCCCTCGGCGACTCCGGTGAGCTCCTCGAGCAGCGCCCTGACCCGGTCGAGCTGGTCGGCGTCGGCGCTGTCGGCGCGGATGCGCGGCCAGACGGTGCGCTCGAAGATCTCGCCGAAATCGGCGGCGATCCGGTCGGTGTGCGCGCGCAGCCGCGCCATCTGCTCGAGCACCTCGGCGGGCGGGATCTCGAGTTCGGTGGTGCGCATCCCGGCGGTCAGCGCCCAGCGCCGCACCTGCGGGCGGCCGCGCCGCCAGCGCACCATGCCGAGCCGGGTCGCCCGGCGCAGCAGTGCGGGGCGCAGGTCGGCGGCCCGGATCATGGTGCGGATCTCGCGCAGGCCGAACGGCACCCAGTCCTCCGGGCCGCCGGGCAGCGCGAGCAGGTCGGCGACGGTCGCGCCCTGCTCCCTGGCGGCCAGCAGGTCCCCGATGGAGGTCAGCGAGAAGCCGCGCTCCTGGAGCCGCTGCACCAGTTCCATGCGCCGCAGGTGCGAGCTGTTGTAGCGGGCGGTGCGCCCGGCCCGGCGCGGCGGGTGCAGTAGGCCCTTGGTCTGGTACATCCGCACCGTGCTGGTGGGAACCCCGGTGTGCGCCGCCAGCTGCTCGACGGTCAGATCCGTGTCCTTCGTGCGCATGGGTCGAGAATGTCAGCGCGGAATCATCGAGTCAAGACTATTCGAGTAAATACTCGAATAGTCACCACCGTAGTGTGAGGTGACTGCGGGCTGCCCGGTGTAGCCGGGACCAGCGGTGTCGTCGGCGCCGAGGTAGGACGCCGAGAAGCGGAGCGTGGCCGGGCCGCGAGTGGTGACGAGGTGCCTGCGGCTGTCGTATCCGACTCCGGCCCTGCGCAATTCGGCGAGCACCGGGCGCGCGGCCGAGGAGCCGTCCCGGTGCCGGATACCGGCCGGGTCGAAATGCGCGGCGAGGGTTCCGCCGGGCGTCAGCCAACCGGCCATGGCGGTGAGCAGCGCCAGCTTGTCGCCGATGTAGTGCAGCCCGTGCACGCAGGTCACCAGGTCGGCGTCGCCGTCGGGGCGCCATTCGTGCGCGCTCGCGGTGACGAGCCGCAGCCGCGGGGTGCGCGGCGCACCCTGGAAATAGCCGACCAGGTCGATACCGAGCAGCGCGACCTCGGCCTCCGGATACTCGGCGGCGAACCGCGCCTCCGCCTCCAGCAGCGCCCGCCCCGACCCGCAGCACACATCGATCCAGCGCACCGGCGCGGGCAGCCGCTCGGCGAGCGACGCGAAGGGGTCGAGACCGAGATCCCGCGCGTAACTGTTCACCCCGGACAACCCGCGCTCGCGGTTCATCGCAGTGTTCGCCACTACCGAGGACCGTTCGAGCGCCGCGTGGTCGAGCAGCCGGGGATCGGTGCTCACGTCAGCGCGGCGGCCGGGTGATGCCGTGCGCCGGCTCGAACCCCGGGTCGGTGTCGACGAGCCGGTGGTGCGGGGTGCGGCGGTACACGGTCTCGGCGGTCGCCTCGGGATCGCGCGGCGGCGCGGGCACCGGCTCCGACGAGCGGTTGCGCTTGGCGTAGTAGAGCCCGGAATCGGCGGCGGCCAGCAGCGATTCGGCGCCGTTGCGGGCGATTCGGGCGGTGATGGTGCCGATGCTCGCGGTCACCGGAAGCCGGCGGCCGTCGGCGAGCACCGGGTCGCGGAAGACCGCGGCCAGCCGCCGCGAGACGGCGGCGACCCGCTCGGCGGTGGTGGGCGGGGCGATGAGCGCCACGAACTCGTCGCCGCCGATCCGGGCGATGAGGTGGTCGCCGTGCTCGCGGGTGTCGGCGTGCAGCCGGGCGGCGATCGCGGTGAGCACCCGGTCGCCGACGGTGTGCCCGAACCGGTCGTTGATCTGCTTGAACCGGTTGAGGTCCAGGAAGCACAGCCCCACCAGGGCGCCGTCGTCGGCGGTGGCGCTGTAGCGGTTGATGGTCTCCATCAGGTGCCTGCGGTTGGGCAGCCCGGTGAGCGGGTCGTGCCTGGCCTGGTGGTGCAGCTCGGCCTGGTGCCGGTACTGGTCGGTGACGTCGGCACCGACCGCGACCAGGTAGTCCGGGTCGCCGTCGGCGGTGCCCTTGGCGAGGGTGATGCCGATGTTCATCCAGCCGATCGAGCCGTCCGCGCGCACCAGCCGCTGTTTCAGCGAGACGGTGCCCTTCCCGGCCGGGATCAGCTGCTCGTAGAGCAGGGTGCGGATGTGGTCGTGGTCGTCGGGGTGCGCGAAGTCGTAGACCGAGATGCCGTCCAGCGCCTCCGGGGCGACGCCGATCATGTCGGCGAGGCTGCGGTTGGCCTCCAGGATGCGGCCCTCGGTGTCGCCGATGGCGATGGCGGCGGCCGAGTTGTCGAAGAGGATGCGGAGCCGCCGCGCCCGCTCGTCGGGGAGCACCGATTCGGTGCGCCGCGCCTGATGCCCCTGCCCCAGCGCCACCAGGTAGCCCGCCGCCACCTCGGCCCGGCCCATGCTGCCCGCGATGGCGAGCAGCACCGGCGCGGAGGCGATCGGCGCCGCCGGATCGGTGAGCCCGGCATCGACGAGCGCCGCGCCGAGCCCGGCGCCGACGGCGGGGGCGAACGGCTCGGCGCCGAAATCGCGGATCGCGTGCCCGGTGAGCACATCGAAGACGACCTCGGGGAGCGCGACCCCCGTGCTGCTCACCGCCTCCCGCCACGACCGAGCGAATACCGAGCGTTCGCCGCGCGTCACGTCAACCAGACCCTTCGAGCATCGCACGTGAACACCACCGGGAGATACCGCCGCGCTGCGGCCGGTGGAGTTCTCGCCCCCGGCGAGGCCGACCGGCGAGCAGCCAGAATAGCAGCGCGCGGGGGTGCGGAGGCGGGAATGCCGGTACGGTTCCGCGCTGCGGCACAGCGGAATAGCGCGGCCGCGCGGCGATCCCGGCATCCCCGCGGGGGACACCGGGATCGGCGGGTCAGCCCTTGACGACGGTGGTGCAGGCGAAGGTGATCTCGAAGGGGATGTTCTTCGGGCCGGCGAGGGGGTTGGTGAGGTCGACGCCGCCGATGCCTTCGCCGGTGACGGTGTAGGTGGTGCCGTTCTTGGTGAGCTTGGCGGTGCCGCCGGGGGCGCCTGCGCCGTAGCCGAGGGCGTAGGGGGTGCCGCTGTCGCCGCCCTTGGTGCCGGCGATGGCGACGGCCTGGACGGTGTCCCCGCCCTGGATGGTGGCCGAGACGCTGAGGTTGCCGTAGGTGGTGTTGTCCAGGTCGGTGAGGGCGAGGGCGAGGGTGCCGGCCTGTTCGGCGCAGGTGGTGTCGAAGCGGGCGTCGATGGTCTTGCCGTCGACCTGGGCGGTGGAGTTGCCGGTGGTGCTGATCGGGGAGGCGGGGGTGGTGGTGTTGTTGTCGCTGCAGCCGGTGACGAGCAGGGCGAGGGCGGCGGCCGCGGCGGTGGTGACGGCGGCGATGCGGTTGCTGCGCATGGGTTTCGTTCCTTCGATCTCGGGTGGTTCAGCCTCCGGTGAGGCCGTTGAGATGAAGGTAGGAGGGTTTCGCGCCCTACCGATCCCAGGTTTTCACCCTTCGAGGTAGGCGTCCAGCCGGGCCGCCGCGCGCAGCAGGGCGCGGCCGCGGGCGGTGAGCGCCCGCTGCCAGCCGTCGAGCGCGGCGGCGAGCTCCTCGGTTCCGCCCGCTGAGCGGACCTGCGCCACGACCGTGGCGATGTGGTCGAGCGGGTAGCCGCCGCGGCGCAGCAGGTGGGCGAGTTCGGCGTCGCGGACGTCGCTCGCGCGGAAGATCCGGTGCCCGGTCGCCCGGTCCCGGGCCGGGACGAGGATGCCCGCCCGCTCCCAGGTGCGCAGGGTCGCCGGGCTGAGGCGGAGGCGGTGGGCGAGTTCGCCGATGCTGCGGATGCTGGAGATTCCGGTGAGCTCCGGTTGTTCCGTGAGGGGGCCGATGGCGCGGCGGACCTGGTCGAGGGTGTCGCGGTCGCGGAGGAGGCGCGCGTGCCCGTCGGCGAGCACGGTCAGGGCGCGGTCCACGTCGCCGGCGTTGACCGCCGTCATGATCGTGCCGGCGGCGGCGTGGCCGGTGGCGGTGACGAGGGCGAGGTAGGCGCGGAGCGCGGCCGCGTGCCGCTCGGTGTAGATGCGGTAGCCGGTGGGGGTGCGCCCGGCGGGTGGGAGGAAGCCGTCACGCTCGTAGTTGCGGACGGCCTGGGTCGAGATGCCGTGTTCGCGGGCCAGGTGGGAGGGGCGCAGTGTTGTCACCGCTTGGAGACTTTACGCCGGATCCGCTCGATATTCGCGGCTCAACCTTCACCCGTTCGGTCAAGGATACGATTCAATGGCATGAGTCAGGACATTCGAGACTTCCTCACCCCGGCGTGCACGCTGCTCGGACTGGGGGAGCCGACCCATCAGGAGCCCGGCTTCGGGTTCCTCCGCAACGACCTCTTCGCCACCCTCGTGCGGGCCGGGTTCCGCTCCATCGCGCTGGAGACCGATCGGGTGGCCGCGCTCGCAGTCGACGACTTCGTGCGGGGCGGTATCGGAACGCTGGACGACGTTCTGCGCATCGGCTTCTCGCACGGCTTCGGTGCGCTGGAGCCGAACCGCGAGCTGGTCGCCCGCATGCGCGCCTACAACGAGGAACGCCCGGCCGGGGAGCGGCTCTCCTTCCACGGCTTCGACGCGCCGACCGAGAACACCACCGCGCCCAGCCCGCGCCGGTACCTCGAGTACGCGGCCGCCTATCTCGACATCGACTCGGACACCGCCGATTTCGGGCCCGACGACCGCTGGGACCGGCCCGAGGCGATCCTGGACGCCACCCGCTCGATCGGCGACAGCACCGAGGCCGCCCGGCTGCGCGCCCTCGCCGACGACCTGCTCGGCACCCTGCACGCCCGCGCCCCGGAGCTCATCGCGGCGACGTCCCGCGCCGCCTGGCACCGGGCCCGCATCCACCTCACCGCCGGGATCGGCGTGCTGCGCTACCACCGGCAGGCCGCGCGGCGGGTCGAGGAGGGCACCCGGATCTCCGGGCTGCTCGCCACCAGGGACGGCATCATGGCGCAGAACCTTCTCGATATCCGCGGCCTCGAGGAGGACCGCGGGCCGACGCTGGTGTTCGCCAACAATGCCCACCTGCAGCGCAATCCGAGCAGTATGCGGATGGCGGGGATGGAGCTCGGCTGGTGGTCGGCGGGCGCCATCATCGATGCGCTGCTCGGTGCGCGGTACCGGGTGCTGCTCGGGGCGCTCGGGAGCAGCGCGACGCTCGGGCTCGGCGCGCCGGAGCCGGGCACCTACGAGGAAGCGCTGCGGCGGCGGTTCCCAGCGTGGGGGCTGACCGCGACGGTCGCGCCCGCCCTGACCCGCACCGACACCCGGCCGGAGCAGGGGTACGCCCCGCTCGCGCAGCCGCTGATCGACGCCGCCGACGGCGTGCTGTACCTCGACAGCTGACCGGCATTGCCAGGAAACTCCCAGGGAACCGGGAGGTCATTGCCAAGCTGAGCCAGCACAATCCACGGATGCCCACCGCCGCGCCCGCGCCCGCCCGCCGGAACGAGCGGCTCGCGCTCGCCGCCCTGCTCGCCGGGACCGCCCTGGCCTACCTGTGGAACCTGAGCGCCAATGGCTGGGCGAACAGCTTCTACGCCGCCGCGGTGCAGTCCGGCACCAAGTCGTGGACCGCGTTCCTCTTCGGCTCCTCGGACTGGGGCAACGCCATCACCGTCGACAAGACACCGGCGGCGCTCTGGCCCATGGAGCTCTCCGGCCGGCTCTTAGGCTTCTCCAGCTGGAGCATGCTGCTGCCGCAGGTGCTGCTCGGGGTCGGCTCGGTGGCGCTGCTCTGGGTGATCGTGCGGCGGTGGTTCGGGGCCGCGGCCGGGTTCGTGGCCGGGCTGGTGCTCGCGGCGACGCCGGTGGCGGCGCTCATGTTCCGGTTCAACAATCCGGACGCGCTGCTGGTGTTCCTCATGATCGGCGCGTGCTGGGCACTGCTGCGGGCGGTCGAGGACGATCGCGTGCGGTGGCTGGTGCTCTGCGGGGTGCTGGTCGGCCTCGGGTTCCTGGCGAAGCAGTTGCAGGTCATGCTGGTGCTGCCCGCGCTGGTGGTGACCTACCTGGTCGCGGCGCGGGGCGGGTTCGGGCGGCGGGTCGTGCGGCTCGGCGCCGCCGCGGGCGGGCTGGTGCTCGGCGCCGGATGGTGGTTGCTGCTCGCGGTGCTCTGGCCCGCCGGGAGCCGGCCGTATTTCGGCGGCTCGCAGCACAACTCGACCATCGAGCTGGCGCTCGGCTACAACGGGCTGGATCGGCTCGGGAACTTCGGCTCGGCCGGCGGCGGTGGGCGGCCGCCGGGCGGCGGGCCGTTCGGGCGGGCGCCGGGGATCGGGCGGCTGTTCGACGCGTCGGTGGGCGGGCAGATCGCGTGGTTCGTTCCGGCGGCGATGGTGCTGGTGGTCGTGGGGCTGGTGCTGTGCAGGCGGGAGGGGCCGCGGCGGGCGGTGCTGCTGCTGTTCGGGGTGTGGGGGCTGGTCACCGGGGTGGTGTTCAGCTTTATGCACGGGATCTTCCACGAGTACTACACGGTGGCGCTCGCGCCCGCGGTGGCCGGCGCCGTCGGTGCGGGCGGGGTGGTGGCGTGGGGTGCGCGGGAGCGGCTGTGGGTGCGGGTCGCGCTTGCGGTGGCGATGGTGCTGACCGGGGTGACCGCGTTCGTGCTGCTCGGGCGGGCCGAGGGGTTCGTGCCGTGGTTGCGGTGGGTCGTCGTGGTGGCGACGGTGCTCGCGGTGGCCGGATTGCTCGACGTGTTCCAGCGGCGGGCCCTCGTGGTCGTGACGCTGGTCGCCGTGGCTGTCGGTGCGCTGGCGGGGCCGGTCGCGTATGTGGTGCAGACGGTGTCGAGTCCGCACCGCGGTGGCATCGTTCTGGCCGGGCCCGATACCGGCGGTGGGTTCGGCGGACCGCCCGGCGCGGGTCCCGGGGGCGCGCCGCCCGGAATGCCGGGGAGCGGGGGGCCGCCTTCCGGTGCGGTCCGGGAAGGTCCGCCGCCGGACGCCGGCGCGGGGCTGGACGCTGTGCCGCCGGGCCTGCCTCCGGCCTCCGGCGGCCCGTCAGCTGCTGAACCGGATGTCACGCACCCTCCTGCCGGCGGCGCCGCACCGAACGGCACTGGCGGACCGGGCCGCGCCGGTCCGCGTCGCGGCCCGATGGGCGCCCCGCCCGACCCCGGGGTGATCGCGAAACTCCGCGCCGACGCGGGGAACTTCCGCTGGGCGGGCGCGACCGTCGCCTCCATGGGCGCCGCCGACTACCAGCTCGCCGCCGACGTCCCGATCATGCCGATCGGCGGCTTCGCCGGCGGCGACCCCGCGCCGACCCTGGCCGAGTTCCAGCGGTACGTCGCCGACGGCGACATCCACTGGTTCCTCGCCCTCGGCCCCGGACGGAACCGGGAGTCGGAGGGCACCCGGATCACCGAGTGGGTGCAGGGCACCTTCACCCCGGTACCGCTCGGCGAGGTCACCCTGTACGACCTCACCGCACCGAGGTGAGCTACCGGGCCGGCGCCGCGGCGGCGAACGACTCCACCCGGGCCAGGTCGTACTCCCCGGCCCCGGTACCGACACCCTGCGCCACCTGCGCCGCGACCGCGCACCCGAGCCGCGCGGCCCGGCCGAGATCCCGGTACCTCAGCCAGCCGGTGACGAACCCGGCGGAGAAGGCGTCCCCGCACCCGGTGGTGTCGACGACATCGACGGCGAAGGCGGGGACCTCGAGTGTGGTCTCCGGCGTGACGACCAGTGCCCCCTCCGCACCGCGGGTGAGCGCGACACAGCCGGCCCCGTACTCCAGCAGCGCGCGGGCACCCGCCTCGAGATCGTCGGTGCCGGTGCAGCCGCGCACCTGCTCGTCGTTGGGCAGCAGGAAGTCGGTGTGCGGCAGCGCGCCCGCGATCCACTGCAGCAGCCCGGGATCGCCGGGCGCGAGGATATCGATCGAGGTGCCGATACCGCGCTCGCGGGCCCGCGCGAGCAGCTGCCCGGCCGCCTCGCCGCCGAGGAACTCGGGACCGCCGAGATGCAGGTGGTCGATGCCGTCGAGCGCGTCGGGGGCGAGGTCGGCGAGGGTGAAGGCCGCATTGGCGCCGACGCAGTGCCAGGCCGGGCGGTCCCCGTTGGGGCGCACCGGGATGACCGAGCCGGAGGTCTGCGCGGAGGTCGTGGTGATGAGGCCGCGGGTGTCGACGCCGTAGCCGGCGAGCAGCGTGCTGAGGGTCCGCCCGAGCGGGTCGGCGCCGATCGCGCCGTGCGTGCGCACCGCCGCGCCGAGCCGGGCCAGCACCACCGCGGTGCCGCCCGCCGTGCCGGCCGGGGAGAAGCCGATGGACTCGACCAGTGCGCCCTCCGAACCCTCCGGGATCGAGTCGATACCGACGACGTGCACATCCAGCACGTGAATGCCGACGGTGGCGATGGTGAACTCAGTCATGCGGGTTCTCCTGGATCGTTCCGTAGCGCAGGCGGATCGCCTGCTCGACCACGGCGGTCTGCTCGGCCGGGGTGAGCGCGCGCGGGGTGCCCATGGCGGTGGTCCTGGCGTACAGCGCCGCCGCCCACTCCAGCAGCAGCGCGTTGTCCAGCGCCTGCTCCAGGGTGTCGCCGAGCGCGACCGCGCCGTGGTTGGCGAGCAGCGCCGCCTGCTTGCCTGCCAGTGCGGCGCGGACGTGCGCGGCCAGCTCCGGCGTGCCGAAGGGGGCGAAGGGGGCGATTGGGATCTCGCCGCCGAGCAGCAGCTGCTGGTAGTGCAGGACGGGTAGGGCGGTGAGCCCGGCCAGGCAGGCGACGGCGGTGGAGGCGGGGGCGTGCGTGTGCACGACGGCGCCCGCCGCGGTGTCGCGGTAGATGCCGAGGTGCAGGTCGAGCTCCGAGGTGGGGCGGAGGCGGCCGGCGAGGAGCTCACCGTCCGGGGAGACCTCGGTGACGGTGTCGGCGGTGCACTCGCCGAGCACGACGCCGGTGCCGGTGACCGCGATCCGATCGCCCGCGCGCGCCGAGACATTGCCCGCCGTGCCGATCAGCAACCCCTCGGCGGCCAAGCGGCGGGCGGTGCCCGCGACTTGCTCCCGCAGATCGGCATCAATCATGCGCGGCTCCTCGTCGATGATTCCCCGGGGAACCTACCGCGCCGGTGGCCGCCGCGTGAGTGAGTAGCGGCTCAGCCGGAGAGGCGCGCCGAGCCGCGATGCCTCAGCGGCTAACTCGCCGCCGGCTTCGTCCGGCGGCACACGCGCGCTGCAGCACCGGGGAGTGCGCGGTCGCGCAACCGGACAGCTCGCCGCGGTCGCTCCGCGGGGAACTCAGCTGCCCCCGCCGCCCCCGCAACCACCGCCCCCACCGCAGCTCGATCCACCGCCGCAACCGGAGCCGCCCCCGGAATCGGAGCCGCCACCGTGGTGCCCGTGCCCGCCGTCGAAGAACCCGCCCGCGGCCCAGGAGCTGTCGCGCCCGGCCCGCCGCCGCGACGCCCCCCGCCACTGCGCCTGCCCGCGTTGCGCGCGGACCACCGCCACGACCAGGAACAGCACCGCCACCACGATCAGCGCGATGCCGGCGACCGGATGAACGGTGCTGCCGAGCAGGATTCCGACCAGCAGGGCGACGACCGCGAGTGCGTACAGCATGACTTTCCTCCCCCGTCCGCGCGCTCGCGCGGGCGACTTCGAGCCTACCCCCGGACCCCGGCCCCCTCCGCTGGGAATTCCCCCTGTCACCCGCACCCGCTACGGTCGCCGCACACCGCCGACGGGAGGCCCCATGACCACCGCACCGACCTTCACCCCCGACCCACCGGTCCCGGCCCCGCCGGTCCCACCCGGCCGCGACACCACACTGCGCGAACTGCTCACCGCCGAGCCGGAACTCGCCGCGGCCGGTTTCACCCCGCTCCCCGGCACCGAACGCGACGGCGGCAGCGTGTGGGTGGCCGAGGTCGAGCCCGGCTACCCGGCCTGCGACCGGTGGACCACCTTCCGTGATCGCTTCGAGCACACCGGCTTCTGGCCGATCCTCCTCGAGGCAACCACGCTGGACCACCCCGCCGAACCGGAGACCGTGTCGGGCCTACTCGACGGCGCCGCCGTGCTGACCGCCCGCGCCGACGACGACCCGGTGCGCAAGCAGGTCGACCTGAGCGACGCCGCCGACCCGGACCGTTACGACGGCTTCGACTGGGCCGACACCTGGGCCGTCATCGGCGACGACTTCGACCGCATCGCCCTGGTCCCGGTCGCCGCACCCTGGCTGGTCCCGGCCCGGCTGGGCTGGCAGGGCGCCTGCAACAACGACCTCGACGGCGCCGAGCACGCCGCGGTGCTGCGGCGCTGGCACCACCTGTACCGGGCCGAGCTGCTCACCCTCGGCTTCGACACGATGTGGTTCCGGCACCTGACCCCGCTGCCGGACGAAGCGACTGCGCTGGCCGCGGCGGCGGAGGTCTCCGCCTACTGCCCGGACGCGGTGCACCAGGACCACGGCTCCCTGGACGGGGTGGCCGAGCGGCTGCTCCGGCCGATCTGGCGGCTCTGGTGGGACTGACCGCGGCATGGTTGCGGATCAGTTGCCGACCCCGCAGAATGACACTCGATCGGGTGCACGGCGGCGACCGGTGAAGACGGGGTGAGGATCATGGTCAGGTCGGGGAGTTTTCTGGAGGCACTGGCCCGGCTCGCGCCGGAACCGCTGAACAGCGCCGGTTTCCCGCGCTGCCCGCACGGCTGGTGCGACCGCCCGTGGCACGGGCTCCCGGTTCTGGCGGGGGCCGAGGAGCCGCCGCGGCGGGGTGCGGGAACCGCCGCCCACGGCGATTCGCTGGTGCTCTGCCCCGGGTCCGGTTTGCCGGGACCCGACTTGCGGGTCGGGCGGACTCAGCTGCCCTGATCGATCAGGGGATCACCGTTCCCAGGGCCGGGGGAGGGAGGGGCGGGTCACCCCCGGCCCCGACCAGCATCCGCTTGAGGATCTTGCCGGTCTCGCCGCGCGGCAGCGCGTTCAGGAAGGTGACGTCGCGCGGCACCGAGAAGCGGCTCAGCCGGTGCCGCACGTAGTTGCGCACCATGTCCGAATCCAGCCCGGCGCCCTCCCGCTTCACCACGAAGGCGGCGAGCCGCTGGCCGTACTCCCGGTCCGGGACGCCGACCACCGCGACCTCGCTCACCTGCGGCAGGTGCGCCAGCGCCTCCTCGACCGGGCGCGGGAAGACGTTCTCGCCCCCCGAGATGATCATCTCGTCGTCCCGGCCCGCGATGAAGAGCTTGCCGGTGGCGTCGAGGTAGCCGAGGTCGCCGGTGTCGAGCATGCCGTCGGCCTCGTCCGGCGGCGCGGAGTTCACGTAGCCGTCGAAGAGCATGTGGTTGCCGACGAAGACCCGCCCGGTGCGGCCCACCGGCAGCGGCTTGCGGTCCGGGCCGAGTACCCCGAGCCGGGTGCCGAGCGGCGGGCGGCCCGCGGTGGTGGGGGAGACGCGCAGGTCGTCGGGGTCGGCGATGGTGGCCCAGGAGACCTCGGTGGAGCCGTAGACGTTGTAGAGGATGTCGCCGTAGGTGTCCATGAAGTCGAGCACGGTGGCCCCGGCCAGCGGGGCGCCGCAGCTCGCCACGATGCGCAGGCTGGAGGTGTCGTAGCGCTCGCGCACGGCCGCGGGCAGGTCGAGGATGCGGTTCACCATGATCGGCACCACGATGAGCGTGGTGATCCGGTGCTCGTGCACCAGGCGCAGGCACTCCTCGGCGTCGAACCGGTCGGGCAGTACCACGGTGGCCCGGATGGCGGTGCTCAGCTGCAGCGCGGCCAGTCCCCAGGTGTGGAAGAGCGGCGCCGGGATGAGCATGTTCTCGTCGCTGCGCAGCGGGATCCGGGACATGAGCGCGGCGACCGTGCCGAACCCCTTGGGGTGCGGGCGGCGGGCGCCCTTCGGCGTGCCCGAGGTGCCGGAGGTGAGCACCACCAGCCGCCCCGGCTGCCCCGGCTTGCGGTACTCGCGGTGCCCGTCGCCGATGAGGTCGTCGGTGGTGACGGTCCACCCGTCGCCCGGCGCGTTCTCGGTGCGGAAGCGCGGCAGGTCGGTGTGCAGGTACTGCACCAGGTGGTCGTACTCGGCGTCGACGAAGAGCGCCTCCAGCCGGTCGCGCTGCACGATCTCCTCGATCCGCCGCGCGGGCAGCCCGGTGTTCAGCAGCACCGCGTCCACCCCGAGCTTGCCCGCGGCCACCATGGTCTCCACCATGGCGCCGTGGTTGCGGGCCAGGATGCCGATGGCGTCGCCGGCGCCGAGCCCGGCCTCGGCCATGGCGGCGGCGAGCAGCTCGGTGCGCTCGTGCATCTCGGCGAAGCTGCGCGAGCCCCAGGCGTCGATGACGGCGGGGCGGTCCGGCACCCGGATCGCGCCGGAGGCGTAGCCGCCCGCCAGGTTGAAGCCGTACTCGGCCAGCCGGCGCAGCTGCCGCACCGCGGAATCGGGGCGGTAGGTGCGCAGCACGCCGCCCGCCACCACCTGCCTGGCGATATCGGCGCGCCGGCGCAGCGGGGCGTCCTCGCCGTTCACCACCACCGAGGTGGGGGTGCCGAGCACCAGGTCGGCCAGGCGCTTCAGGCCGCGCACGGCCCAGTCCACCACCGTGGAGTTGGGCAGCTCGGCCAGCCCGGGGTGCATGCGCGCGGGCGCGAAGAAGGTGACCGTGACCCGGGTCTTCCGCTGGTCGCCCTGCAGCCGGATGGAGGCGAAGCTGCCCTGCGCGGGGCAGTGCAGCTCGATGCTGTCGCCGTCGCGCGCGGTGGTCATGCGCACCACGTGGGTGCGGATCTCGGTCGCGGGCGTGCCGACCCGGAAACGGATCACCGGATCGCCCCCGACCGACTCCAGCGGGTCGCACGCGCCGATGCCGGGGAAGAGTCGGGGGTAGGTGTCCGGGATCCGCAGCAGATCCGATACAGCCTTGCGGTCGATCGGGAACTCCGTGACCACGTCGATAACGTCGGTAACCAAGCGCTTGCACTTCTCGTCGGCCGGTTCGAACAGCTCGGGTCGGCGGGAATTTTATTTGTAACCGTGGACACACACTTGGTCAAGTGCCGTCCCGTCGTACCTGGTCAGGCTGTCGGAGAGAGTGAAATTTCGGAGCAAGAACGGCGTTTCACCGTCTCGGACGGAGAAAGCGGCGCATAATTTGCCCGAGACGGCCCCGCACCCCTTTCGAAAAATTCGTGAAAGATACCGCGGCGACCGCTGTTTCGTTGTGAAACCGCACTGCCGGACCGGTTCGGCGAAGTTATGTCTCCGCGGGACAATAGCGCGCTACACTGCGGGCATGAGTGGCGACGACGATGTCGACCGCGACGGCCGCAGGCAGCGCACCAGGCGCAGCCGGACCGCGCTCTCGCGGGCCGCCTTCGACCTGCTGGTCGAGCGCGGGCTGGCCGGGGTGGCGGTGGAGGACATCGCGGGCAGGGCCGGGGTCACCCGGCGCACCTTCAGCAGGCACTTCGCCTCCATCGAGGACGCGGTGCTCGGCGATATCGACCGCGATGTCGACGTGTTCAACGCCGCGCTGCGGGACCGGCCGCTGCTCGAACCCCCGCTGCTCGCCTACCGCAACGCGGTGGATGCCTGGCTGGCCGCCGCCGGGCGGGCCGACGGCGGCGACGTCCCGCTCTGGACCCGGCGCTGGGTGGTGTTCCGCCGCTTCGACAGCGAGCCCCGGCTCTTCACCGGCTACCAGCGCATCCGGCTGTCCGGGCAGCGCGCCGCCGTCGAGATCCTGGCCGACCGGCTCGGCGTGGACCCGGCGGTGGACCGGCGTCCGGCCGCGGCCGTCGCGGCGGGTTCCGGCGTGCTGCTCGCCGCCTTCCAGACCTGGGCCATCGGGGACGACCCGGACGCGCTGCCCCGGCTGGTCGGCGAGTTCTTCGACGCGCACCTGCTGCTCGTGGCCGGTGCCGCGAGCGTCATCCCCGAGGAGTCCCTGACATGAGCCTCAGGCAGACGGGTCCGCTGCGCCGCACCTGCAGGCGCGCGGGGCTGGACCGCAACCCCATGCGCCGCCCGGAGGACCGCGTGCAGACGGTGCTGGCGGCGCTGCTGCTGCTCGCCTTCCTGGCCTCGCTGCCGCTGACCGCGCTGCTGGTCGCGGTGCCGGTGTACCGGGCGGAGGTGGCGGCGGTCGCGGCCGAGCAGGCGAGGCTGCGGCCGGTGACGGCGACCGTGCTCACCGCCGAGCACGCGCCGCTCTACGCCCCGGTCTCCAGCGCGACCGTGCGGTTCACCGGGCTCGACGGCGGTGAGCGCACCGCGGTGCACCGGGCCACCGGGCTGCTGCAGCCCGGCGCCTCGGTGACCGTCTGGCTGAACGCCGCGGGGGAGCCGGTGGAGCCGCCGCCCCCGGCCAAGCCGCTCGGGCGCGCGGTCCTGCTCACCGCCGGTGTGCTGCTCACCGCGCTGACCCTGTGCGCCAGCGGCTACCTCGCCGCGCGGCTCGCCCTCGACCGCAGGCGCTCGCGCGCCTGGGACCGCGAATGGGCCTGCGCGCCCTGGGCGGGCGCCTGACCCCCGGTCAGACCGGGAACAGCGAGTGCTTGCGCGGGTTGTGCCGCACCGTGAGCTCCTTCTCACGCAGCAGCCGCAGCGCGCGCCGGATCTCCAGCCGGGTGGTCGACGGCTCGATGACCGCGTCGATGTACCCGCGCTCGGCGGCGATCCACGGGGTGGCGGTGGTGGTGTTGTACTGGTCGATCATGTAGTCGCGCACGGCGGCCCGCTGCTCCTCGGGCACCTTCATGAGCTGCTTCTTGCCGACGATCCCGACCGCGCTCTCCGCGCCCATGACCGCGATCCGCGCGGTCGGCCAGGCCAGGCTGATGTCCGCGCCGAGCTGCTTGCACGCCATGACCGCGTAGCCACCGCCGTAGGCCTTGCGGGTCACCACGGTGATGATCGGGACCGTCGCCTCGATCACGGCGCGGAAGAACCGGCCCCCGCGCTTGATGACGCCGTTGCGCTCCTCCTCGACGCCGGGCAGCACGCCCGGGTTGTCGACCAGGAAGACCAGCGGCAGGCTGAAGGCGTCGCAGAGCCGGATGAAGTGCGTGGCCTTGTCCGAGGCCGCGGCGTCGATGGCGCCGCCGAGCACCATCGGCTGGTTCGCGACGACGCCGATCGCGCGGCCGTCCACCCGGGCGAAGCCGACGATCAGGTTGCGCGCGCTGTCCTCGGCGACCTCGTGGAAGTCGCCGTCGTCGAAGCAGCGCAGGATGATGTCGTGCATGTCGTAGCCGGAGCGGTCGGAGTCCGGGATGATCGAGTCCAGCTCGCGGTCGGAGTCGGTGAGCTCCGGCTCCAGCCCGGGGTTGACCAGCGGCGGGGTCTCCAGGCAGTTGGTCGGCATGTAGCTGAGGTACTTGCGGGCCCAGTCGAAGGCCTCGCGCTCGGTGGTGGCGACGTGGTGGATGGTGCCGTTGTCGGCCTGCACCCGCGCGCCGCCGAGCTCCTCCATGGTCACCTCCTCGCCGGTGACCGCCTTGATGACCTCCGGGCCGGTGACGAACATGTACGACTTCTCGGTGGCCACCAGGATGTCGGTGTTCACCGGGCCGTACACCGAGCCCGCCGCGCACTTGCCGAGCATGATCGAGACCTGCGGCACGAAGCCGGAGAGCTGCTCCTGGCGCCTGCTCATCTTCGCGTACCAGGCCAGCGAGGTGACGGCGTCCTGGAT
The DNA here is from genome assembly GCF_040654395.1 of Nocardia sp. NPDC050697. Taxonomy (NCBI): domain Bacteria; kingdom Bacillati; phylum Actinomycetota; class Actinomycetes; order Mycobacteriales; family Nocardiaceae; genus Nocardia; species Nocardia sp. NPDC050697. The sequence goes on along the minus strand of NZ_JBFAHY010000001.1, from coordinate 1,093,145 downwards.
CCGGGCGCCGCCGGAGTCGTTGATCGCCACCACCGGGCAGCCGTTCTGCAGCGCGAAGTCCAGCGCCGCGGCGACCTTGCGGCCGAACATCTCGCCGACCGAGCCGCCGAACACGGTCTGGTCGTGCGCCACCACCACGACCGGGCGGCCGTCGATGTAGCCGCGGCCGGTGACCACGCCGTCGCCGTACATGGCGTTGGGGGTGTAGGGCTGACGGGCGAGCGCGCCGATCTCGACGAAGGTGCCCGGGTCGAGCAGCATCCGGACCCGCTCGCGGGCGCTCGGGATCTCCTTGTCCTTGCGCTTGGCGATCCCGGCCTCACCGGCCGGCTCCTCGGCCAGCTCCAGGACGGCCTGCAGCTGTTCCAGCTTCTCTCGGGTACCGCTCATCGTCTACTCGTCTACCTTCTTCGAACTGTCGGCGTCGCCCCTGCCCGTCGGCGGGCGAAGGCCCGATGCTAGCGGTGACCGCCCCGCGGTGCGGGGGCCGGGGTGATTCCTGGACACTTCACAGCCGCGGCCGCGCCGCGCGTTGTGCGCGGTCCCTGCGCCGCGCGGCGTCGCGTCATGAAGGTCTCCAGAATTGCCGGGCGGTACCGGGGGCCGGTGCGGGCCGGGTTTATCGTGGGCGCGACGCAGCGCCGGGAATGCGCGGCCGGCGCTGCGTCTCCACCGCGCTCCGGCAACAATGCGGCGAATGCCGGTCGGCTGGATCCAATTCCCGGCCAGGCCATTCCGGAATTACCGTTACCCCGCTGGACCGCTGGTCCCGCCTGGGATTCGGGCGCTCCGGCGGGTATCCTCGGCCCCGTTTCCCGCGGCCGCCGTGATCTGCTTGTGATTCCCCCCAGTGGCTCGGCGGCGAGCTGATGATTTTCCCGCAAGAAGGGTTCGGGGCGGGTGCATTCCGGCTCCGGATCGCTAGCCTTCGGTAGTCATGGTGGGCACACACGGAACCAGCGCGGCGAGCCTGGAATCGAAACTCGTCGAACATCTCACCCGCGGGCGGGGGCTGCCCGGCGGTGATGTCGCCGACGCCGCCCGCACCCTGATCGCCGAGGCGGCCGGTTCGCTGCGGCCGCGGAGCACCGCGGCGGTGGCCGCGACCGATCCGAGCGGGTCTGCGGCGCGCTGGGCGCGCGAGGGCATCGCGCTGGAGGCGGTGCTCGAGGCCTGCCACGACGGCGTGCGGGCCGGGCTGGAGCTGCTCGCCGCGGAGTCCGGGCCGGAGGCGCTGCCGGTGGTCGAGGGCGCCGAGCTGCTGCTGCGCGCGCTGGAGCGGGTGACGGTGCTGGCGTCGGCGGCCTACGCCGACGAGCACCGCGCGGTGGCCCGCGAGCACCAGACCGCCGCGCAGACCCTGGTGGCCGCGCTGCTCGGCGGGCACGGGGTGCACCGGATGGCGCGGCAGAGCGGGATCCGGGTGGCCGAGTCCTACCAGGTGATCGCGCTGGCTATCCCCCCGCATCCGGACGAGGAGCGCGGCTTCGGCGCCGCCTCGGTGGCCAGACGCAAGCTGCGCCGGGTGCAGGCGGCGCTCGCCATCCCCTTCGGCTCGCGGGCGCTCGCGCTGCTCGGCGCCGACGGCGGCACCGTGCTGGTGCCGCTGGACGCCGATGCCGCGCTCACCGCCGCGACCATGCGCACCGAGACGCTCGCGGTGCTCAGCGAGGCCGCCGAGGTGCCGCTCACCGCCGCCGTCACCGCGGGCGCCACCGGGCGCATCCCGGAATTGGCGGCGCGCGCGCACGACATGCTCGACGATATCCGGGAGGCGGGCCGCGGCCCCGGGTTGTATTCCATTCCGGATATCGCCGACGGCCGCGCTTGTGACGCGCCCCAGCAGCCGCGCAGGGGAGTCGTCACCTCGCCCAATGCCGCCCGGATCGGTCGCTCGGCCTGAGCGCCGTTGCCTATCGTGGCAGGTGGGCCCGGCGTTTCCGGGCCGGTGAGGAGTTTTCTGCCATGCCGACCGACCTGGCCGTCGCGCGTGATCTCGAACCGGTGGCCGGGCGCGCATTGCGCGATCATCTGCGCAAGGCGCGGGAATGGGATCCCGATGAGCACCGGCCGCGCGGCCGGGATATCGCCGACCGCACCGGAATTCGCTCGCTCGCACCGATTCCGGAATCCGATCCCGGTACCCGCCGCATGCTGATCGCGCTGGCGCTGCTCGAGCACGACCTGCCCGCCTGGCACCGCGCACTCTGCTCGGCGCTCGGCCGCGAGGGCGCCTGGGGCGCCTGGATCGGGCGCTGGACCGCCGAGCAGGGCAGGCACGCGATCGTGCTCCGCGAGCACCTCGTCGGCACCGGCGTCGCCGACCCCGCCGAGTTCGAGGCGGCCAGGCTGGCCCGCGCCGACGCCGGGGTGCGCTGGCCGGAGGTGGATGCCGGGCCGTTGCCCGCGCTGGTCTACGCGACCCTCGCGCACGCCGCCATCCGCACCGCCTACCGGCGGGTCGGCGCGCGCTGCGCCCAGCCCGGCACCGAGCGCATGCTGCGCCGGGTGGCCGCCGACGAGCACCTGCACCTCATCGCCTTCCGCGATCTCACCGCCGCCGCGCTGGCGCTGGCCCCGGACGCGGCCATGCGCGCGGTGGCCGCGGTGGTCGCGGAGTTCCGGCCGCCGCATGCCGCGCTGCCCGGATTCGGCAGGGAAGCCGCGATATTCGCCGCCTACGGTGGGTACGACTCCACCGTGCACCTGACCGAGGTTCTGCTTCCCACGCTGCGGATGTGGCGGGTCCGGGACCGGGAACTCGGTCCCGCGGGGGAGCGGGCCCGCGCCGCGCTGGACGCGTACCTCCGGGAGCAGGAGGCGCTGTGCGGCACCGGCTCCGCGCTACCGCTGGCGGTCGCCGGATGAGCCGCGCCACCCGCCGCCGCATTCCGCTCGGGGTCGCCGCCGCGGCGGCGCTCGCGCTCGCCGTCGCCTCCGGGACCGGGGTGGTGGCGGCGCCGTCCGGCAGCCCGCTGCCGCCGCCCGCGCCCGCGCCGCCGCTGCTCGGTCCGGCCGATCCCGCGGGCACGCCCGCCACCCCGCCGCCGATCGATCCGGCCATGACCAGGTCCGGGCTGGTCGAGCGGATCATGCGGAGCGACGGCAGGGAGACGCTGCGGATCGCCTCGGCGGGGATGCGGCGGATCATCTCGGTCGACGTGCTGCACGGGTCGGGATCGGGGCCGCGGCCGGTGCTCTACCTGCTCGACGGGGTCGACGGGGACGCCACCTCGGCGTGGCTCACCAAGGGGCGGGCCGCGGAGTTCTTCGCGGACAAGCCGGTCGACGTCGTCGTGCCCGGCGGCGGGACCGGGAGCATGTACAGCGACTGGGAGCGGACCGATGCCGCGCTCGGCTTGAACCGCTGGGAGACCTTCCTGACCGAGGAGCTGCCGCCGATCGTGGAGTCGCTGCTGCGCTCCGACGGGCGGCGCGCGGTCGCCGGGGTCTCCATGGGGGCGCAGGCCGCGATCATGCTGGCGCAGCGGCATCCGGGGATGTACCGGGCGGTGGCCGGGATGAGCGGGTGCTACTCGACCGCCGACCCGCTCGGGCGGGCGGTCACCACCATCACCGTCGCCTCGCGCGGGGGCGACGTGCAGAACCTGTGGGGGCCGCCCGGCTCCCCGGAGTGGACCGCGCACGACAGCGTGCTCGGCGCGGAGTCGCTGCGCGGCACCACGGTCTACCTCTCCGCCTCGCCCGGGCTGCCGACCCCCGCCGACCTGGTCGCGATCGCGCAGGCGCCGTCGGTGCCGGAGGCGCTGGCCGAGGCCGGGGGTGGAGCGGCGCTGGAGGCCGGGTCGCGGGCCTGCACCGAGCTCTTCGCCGGGCGGCTGGCCCAGCTCGGGATTCCGGCCACCGTGGAGTACGCGGCGGACGGTATGCACACCTGGCCCGATTTCGCCGCGCAGTTGCCGCGCACCTGGGCGGCGCTCGAGCCGGCCCTCACCGAGCAGGAACCCGCCTGATCCTCGCCGCGGCGAAAGCCGTTCCGGCGGTGCGGGTCAGGGGAAGCGGATCTCGGCGGCGGCGTAGCCGAAGAGGGGGCGGCCGCCGGAGCGCAGGTCGAGCGCGAGGGTGGCGCGGCGGGTGCGCGGGTCGAGCTGGTCGACCCGGCCGCGCAGCGTGACCGCGACCGCGCCGGCGGCGGGGATGCGGAGGTAGTGGGTGAAGCTGCCGAACTGGGCGCGGATCCGGGTGACGGCGCCGGGGTCGCCGAGCCAGTTGCTGACGTAGCCGGAGGCGAGCCCGAGCTGCAGCATGCCCGGCGCGGTGCCGCCCGCGTCGGGGCGGGCCGGTTCGCCGGTGGCGGCGGCGAAGCGGGCCAGGTCCTCGTGCGCGAGGAGCAGGGAGCCGGGCGGGATCTCGGCACCCGGCGTGAGTTCGTCGAAGCGCACGGCCGGACGCGGGGTGCGATCGGTGCGGGCGGGGAGCGGCGCCTCGCGGGCGGGGCCGTCGACGGGTGTGTAACCGCGCTCGGTGATGCGGCGCGCGACCTCGCCGAGCACCGATTCCCGCTCGCCGGTGCGGGCGAGCAGCGCGGCGGAGCCGGTCTGCACCACGGTCCCGTCGGCGGCGGTGAGCGCGCTGCGAATCGCCATGACGTCGTAGTCGGCGAACTGCCGGAACGATTCGAAGTAGATATCGCAGCCGAGCAGATCACCGGCGAAGAGCGGCCGCCCGATATCGATCACCTGGTCGGCGTGCAGAATTCGCGCGCTCTCCGGACCGGAGCCGACGATATCCAGGATCTCCCGCTGCACCCGCCCCAGCACGATCGAACTCCAGGTGGGCGGGGCGATGAGCGCCGGATACCCGAGTTCGGCCGCCGCGGCCGCGCTGACGTGCGCCGGGTGGACGTCGCGGACCGCGCGGGCGAATTCCCGGACGGCCGCCGCGGTCACCTCGACCTGGGCCGTTGCCCGGTAGCGGTGGCCGTCGATCCGGTGCACCGGCGCGGAAAGCTGCCGGGTGGCGGTGCTGCGCATTCGAACTCCTGTCGCCGTTCCCCCATTCGTGGACCGATTCCCACATGATCGAGCCGGTACCCAGGGCGGTGGCCCCCGCCGGGCATTGTCTGGAGAAGTCACCGAAACCCGCTGCGCCGATTGGTGGGACGCCACTTGGCCGCGGCGGAAAGGGCGTTCTCCGGTCCGCCGGGCGTTTTCCTGTGGTCCGTCACCGGAGCGCCGAAGCGGTGTTCGTGACTCGTCCAGGAACTTCCCGGAGCGGAGTGGAACCGGGTGGTCCGGGCCGTAGCGTCAGCCCGCGGTCACCAGGAGAGCCGTGCATCCGCGGACGGTCCGAAAGGCTCCCGATCCGCGCCGCGGATGCACCTGTGCCCGCGCGCCGCGCGGGCGGGGCGGCATCGCACGACCCCGCCACCCGCCCCGGCCCGCAGCGCGCGGGTGACCGGACCCACCGGGCCGCCCGGCCCGGTGGGTTCCGGCCGGAACCGGGAGCCCCCGAGAGAAACGGAAACGCCCATGCTCGGCCCGAGCCGATCCCGCCGCAGCCGCGGCCTGCGCGCCCTCGCGGTCGCGGCCATCGCCGCCGCGCTCACCGCGGGGCAGCAGGTGCCCGCGGGCGCCGCACCGGACGCCCCCGCCATCACCGGCCGCTGGGCCAAGGACGACCGCACCGTGCAGCTGCGGGTGTACTCGGCCGCCATGCGCCAGGACATCATGGTCGACGTGCTGCGCCCGGCCGATACCGGCGCCCCGCGCCCGGTGCTCTACCTGCTCAACGGCGGTGGCGGCGGCCAGGACTCGGCCACCTGGCAGCGCCAGACCGACGTGGTCTCCGGCTTCCTCGCCACCAAGGACGTCTACGTGGTGCAGCCGGTCGGCGGCCGCTGGAGCTACTACACCGACTGGCGCGCCCCCGACCCGAAACTCGGGCTGAACCGGTGGAAGACCTTCCTCACCGAGGAGCTGCCGCCGCTCGTCGACGCCGAGTTCGCCACCACCGGCGCCAATGCCCTGGCCGGGCTCTCCACCTCCGGCACCTCGGTGCTGCAGCTGCCCATCGCCGCCCCCGGGCTCTACGGAGCCGTCGCCGCCTACAGCGGCTGCGCGCAGATCAGCGACCCGCTCGGGCAGGAGTTCGTCAAGCTCGCGGTGGAGACCTGGGGCGGCGGCGACACCGACAATATGTACGGCCCGGCCGGTGACCCGGCGTGGGCGGCCAACGACCCCTACGTGAACGCGGACAAACTGCGCGGGCTGGAGCTCTTCGTCTCCACCGGCACCGGCGTGCCCGGGCTCTACGACGTCTACAACGGCGCGCACATGCAGCCCGGCCCGCGCGGCTACCTGAACCAGCTGGTGCTCGGCGGCGTCATCGAGGCCGCGGTCAATGTCTGCACGCAGAACCTGCGGCAGCGGCTGGACGGGCTCGGCATCCCGGCCACCTACGACTTCCAGCCCACCGGCACGCACTCCTGGGGGTACTGGCAGGACGCGCTGAAGGCGTCCTGGCCGGTGCTGGCGCGCGGGATGGGCGTGCCGGAGTAGCGGTCAGGGGTGGCGGTGGATGGGGTCGACCCAGTGTACCGTGTCCGGTTTCTCCACCGGCTCGATGTCCAGGTTCACCACCACCGCCGCGCCGCCGCTGCGCACCAGCACGCACTCCAGCGGCTCGTCGGTGCTGGCATTGATCTCCTGGTGCGGCACGAACGGCGGCACGAAGACGAAGTCGCCCGGCCCGGCCTCGGCCACGAACTCCAGCCGCTCGCCCCAGCGCATCCGTGCCCGGCCGCGCAGCACGTAGATCACGCTCTCCAGCTCGCCGTGGTGGTGCGCGCCGGTCTTGGCGTCCGGGTGGATCACCACCGTGCCGGCCCAGAGCTTCGCCGCGCCCACCCGGGCGGCGTCGATCGCGGCCGCCCGGTTCATGCCCGGGGTCTGCGCGGTATCGGTGTCGAGCTGGTCGCCCCTGATCACCCGGACGCCCGCGTTCCGCCAGTCGCTCACGCCGCACCCCGCAGCCGCCGGCCGGTGATCGAGCGGTAGTGCGCGGTGATGGTCTCGATCGCGGTGAGCTCGATATCGGGGCCGAGGCCGCGCCGGGTGACCAGCCGGACATCGATCGTGCCCATGGCCGGGAACCCGGCCACCTCGGCCAGGCCGTGCGGCACCGCGCCGTGGAACGGCAGCAGCGCCACCCCGAGCCCGGCCTGCGCGGCGGCGAGCACCCCGTCCAGGGTGCCGGACTCCGCCGTCACGCTGACGCTGTACCCCTGCTCGGCCAGCCGGTGCACCGCCCGCCTGCGCAGCCCGCACGGCTCCTCGAAGGCCACCAGCGGAATCTGCCCGCCGCTCGCCGCCGCCTGCCACCCCGGCGCCGCCACCCAGCGCAGCGCCAGCTCGCCCACCTCGGCGCCGGTCGGCTCGCTGTTGCCGCCGAGCACCACCGCCAGGTCGAGCGCGCCCTTGGTCACCGACTCGGTGAGGCTGGTCGAGCGGTCGATGCGGAAGCGCAGGTAGACATCGGGGTACGCGGCGCGCAGCACGCCGAGCAGCTCCGGGAGCAGCCCGTCGCCCGCGTGCTCGGTGGAGCCGATGGTGATCCGGTCCGGGTCGGCCGGGACGAAGCGGTCCAGCAGCCGATCGTGCGCGGCGAGCAGCGTGCGCGCCTCGCTGACGAAACGCTCACCGTCGGTGGTGAACCGGGAGCCGCGCCCCTCCTTCTGCACCAGCCTGCGCTTGAGCCGGCGCTCCAGCAGCCGGACGTGCTGGCTGACCGTCGGCTGGCTCAGGTGCAGCGCGTCCGCCGCCCGCCGGAAGCCACCGGTGTCGGCGATCGCGACGAGTGTTCGTAGATGCACCAGATCCAGCGGGTCCGCCATAGCCGTCACTTCACCCCTCGTCGAGAATCCCTGGACGATAATCGAACTACACATCTCGGGCGCTGCGCACCCTTTGAATCGTGACGATCCCAAGTGCTCCGGTTCCTCTCCGGAATTGTTAGGTGTAATTTCTCCGGGGGCGATCGTAAATAGGGTTCGATCGGAATTTCGTATCCGCGGGTATCGGTGAAGCCGATCGGTCTGTGCGGAAACCCCTGTCCAGCAGCGCTTTCTGGACTGTCCGGCGGCGCTGTGAGGCAGCTCATAGCGGGTTGCCGGGTTATTCCGGGCACCGCACAATTGCGAAAATCGACGGCAATTCCCCCGGATCAGAGGGAGATAATTCAAGTGGTTGACTTTCGTCCGATCGCGGTCGTCGGCGTGGCCTGCCGGCTGCCCGGCGCGAACAATCCCGACCGGTTCTGGGAACTCCTGCGCGCCGGGCGGAATTCGCTCGGGCACCCGTCGCCGCGCCGCGCCGCCGCCGACCCCCGGATCGCCGGGCTCACCGGCGGTTTCCTGGACGAGGTCGACCGCTTCGACGCGGCCTTCTTCGGGATAGCGCCGCGCGAGGCGGCCGCCATGGATCCGCAGCAGCGGCTGCTGCTCGAACTCGCCTGGGAGGCGGCCGAGGACGCACGGATTCCCGCGACCGCGCTGCGCGGCAGCGAGACCGGGGTTTTCGCCGGTGCCATCGCGAGCGATTACGCCGCGCTCACCGCCGAGGCCGGGGACGCCGCGGTCACGCGGTACACGCTGACCGGGTTGAACCACGGGGTGCTGGCGAATCGGCTCTCGCACGTTCTCGGGTTGCGCGGGGCGAGCCTGGCGGTGGATTCCGCGCAGTCGTCGGGGTTGGCGGCGGTGCACGCGGCCTGCGCGAGTATCGGGAGCGGGGAGTCGGCGGCGGCCTTCGCCGGGGCGGTGCAGCTGAACCTGACCGCGGGCGGTGCGCTGGCGGCCGAGCGGTTCGGCGGGGTTTCGCCGAGCGGGCGGGCGACCGTGCTCGACGCGTCCGGGGACGGATACGTGCGGGGTGAGGGCGGGGTCGTGCTGCTGCTCGAGTCGCTGGAACGGGCGGTGGCGGAGGGGCATCGGGTGCACGCGGTGATCCGCTCGACCGCGCTCGCGCACGACGGGGACGCGACGGCATTGACCGTGCCGGTGCGGGAGGCGCAGGTCGCCGTGATCCGGCGGGCACATGCCAGGGGCGGGGTGGCGCCGGGGCAGGTCCGCTACGTGGAGTTGCACGGGACCGGGACGGCCGTGGGGGATCCGGTGGAGGCGGCGGCGCTCGCCGAGGTGTTCGGCGGGGCCGGGGCGCCGGTCGCGGTGGGGTCGGTGAAGGCGAATATCGGGCATCTCGAAGGGGCTGCCGGGTTGGCCGGGTTGCTGAAGGTGGTTCTCGCGGTGCGGAATCGGGAGATTCCGGCGACCCTGGGGCACCTCGAGCCGCATCCGGCACTGGATCCGCGCGCGGTGCGGGTGGTGACGGCGGCCGAGGAGCTGCCGGAGTCGGTGCTGGCGGGGGTGAGCTCGTTCGGGATGGGCGGGACGAATGTGCACGTCGTCGTGGAGTCCGCGCCGGTGGCGGGGCGGTCGGCGGTGCGCGACGGTGAGTTCGGCGCAGTCGGCGCGGGAGCCGGCGGTACGGCGGAAACGGTCGCCGCGACACCCGGAACGGCTGGGGCGGTAGCGGTCGTGACGCCGTTCGTGGTGACGGCGAAATCGGCCGCGGCACTGCCCGCGCAGGCCGAGCGGTTGGCGGAGTTCGTCGCCGGTGCATCCGGCACCGCCGTCGCGCCCGCCGACCCGGCGGCTGTGGCCTCCGCGCTGGTGCGGGACCGGGCGGTGCTCGACGCGCGCGCCGTGGTCCTCGCCGCCGACGGCGCCGAGCTGCACGCCGGGCTGACGGCGTTGGCGGCGGGCACGGGCGGGCCCGGAGTCGTGACCGGGACGCGGGTGGACGGCTCGGTGGCGGTGCTTTTCGGCGGGCAGGGCAGCCAGCGCGCCGGGGCGGGCGCGGAGCTGTACGCGCGGTTCCCGGTGTTCCGCGCGGCCTTCGATGCCGCCGTCGCGCTGCTGGATCGGGAACTCGCGGCCGAGCACTCGATCCGCGCTGTCGCCTTCGGCGCGGACGGGCCGATCGATGCCACCGAGTACACCCAGCCGGTGATCTTCGCGGTGGAGACGGCGCTGTACCGGCTGCTCGAATCCTGGGGGATCGAGGTCGGCGCGGTCGCCGGGCACTCGATCGGCGGGATCGTCGCCGCGCACGTGGCCGGCGCGCTGTCGCTCGCGGACGCCGCCCGGCTGGTGGCGGCGCGGGGGCGGCTCATGGGGTCGCTGCCGCGCGGTGGCGCCATGATCGCCGTCGAGGGCACGGAGGCCGAGGTCAGGGCGGTGCTGGTCGACGGGGTGTCGATCGCGGCGGTGAACGGGGAGCGGGCGGTGGTGCTCTCCGGTGCGGAGCGGGGTGTGGCCGAGGTGGCCGCGCGGCTCGCCGCCGGGGGCAGCCGGACCAAGCGGCTCGCGGTGTCGCACGCCTTTCACTCCGCCGCCATGGAGCCGATTCTCGGCGAGTTCGCGGAGGTGGTCGCCGGGCTCGGCTTCCGGGCGCCGAGCGGACCGGTGCTGGTCTCGGATTCGACCGGGTCGGTGCTCACCGATGTCTCCGACCCGGCGTACTGGGTGGCGCACCTGCGCGGCACCGTCCGCTTCGCGGACGCGGTGCGGACCCTGCGCGGGCTCGGTGCGGAGGTGTTCGTCGAGGTCGGGGCCTCGCCGGTGCTGACCCCGCAGGCGGAGGGGCTGCCGGTGGCGGTCGGGACGCTGCGCCGCGGGCGGGACGAGGTGCGGACGGTGCTCACCGCCGCCGCGACGGTCTTCACCCACGGGCACGCCGTGAACTGGGCGGCCGTCGTCCCCCCGGCCGAGCCGGTGTCGCTGCCCACGTACGCGTTCCAGCGCGAGCGGCACTGGCTGGACACCGCCGCCCCGGTCGCCGGAAGCACCTCGCTCTCCGGCCCCGCCGCGGTGGCACAGCGCGCCGATGTCGATGCCGCCGGAGTGGCTCGCGGGACCGCCGCGGTGGTAGAGCGCGCCGATGTCGATGCCGCCGCAGCGGCTTCCGGCACCGCTCCGGTGGCAGAGCGCACTGCCGTCGACGTCACCGAGGCGGCTCCAGGGACCGCTGCGGTGGTAGAGCGCGCCGCCGGCCCGGCGTCCGGCACCGCGGTGGTGCCGGAGGTGGCGGTCGGGGCATCCGGGACCAGCTCCGAGCGGGCTCCGGTCGCGCGGACGACGGCGGACCCCGCCACCCTGGTCCTCGCGACCACCGCGGCGGTCCTGGGCCACCCCGACCCCGCCCGCATCGACCCCCGCCGCACCTACCGCGAACTGGGCCTGGACTCCCTCGGCGCCACCGAACTCGCCACCGCGCTCACCCGCGCGCTCGGCACCCGGGTCGACCCGACCGCCGTCTACGACCACCCGACCCCCGCCGCGCTCGCCGCCCACCTCGCCGGCGAGCGGCGGGAGAGCGCGGCGACCATGCCGGCCGACCCGTCGGAACCCCTCGCCATCGTCGCGGTGAGCGGCCGCTACCCGGGCGGCCTCGACACCCCGGAACAGCTCTGGGACCTGCTGGCCACCGCGGGCGAGGCGCTCACCGACTTCCCCGGCGACCGCGGCTGGGACCGCACCGACCTGTACGACCCGGCCGGCGCCCGCCCCGGCTCCAGCTACGCCCGCCGCGGCGGATTCCTGCGCGCGGCGGGCGATTTCGACGCCGCCTTCTTCGGCATCTCCCCGCGCGAGGCCACCGCCATGGACCCGCAGCAGCGGCTGGTGCTGGAGGCCACCTGGGAGCTGTTCGAGCGGGCGGGCATCGTCCCGGCAACGCTCGCGGGCACGCGGACCGCCGTCTACCTGGGCGCGACCCCGCAGGAGTACGGTCCGCGGCTGCATCGGATGCCGGGCGCGGCGGAGGGGCTCGGGCTGACCGGGGTGTCGCCGAGCGTGCTCTCCGGGCGCGTCGCCTACACCTTCGGGCTGGAGGGGCCCGCGCTCACCGTGGACACGGCGTGCTCGTCGTCGCTGGTCGCGCTGCACCTGGCGGTGCGGGCGCTGCGCGCCGGGGAGGCGGATCTCGCGGTGGCGGGCGGGGTGACGGTGATGGCGAACCCCGGCATGTTCACCGAGTTCTCCCGGCAGCGCGGGCTGGCGGCGGACGGCCGGTGCAAGGCCTTCGCGGCGGGCGCCGACGGGACCGGCTGGGCCGAGGCGGTGAGCCTGCTGCTGGTGGAGCGGCTCGCGGACGCGCGGCGCAACGGGCACGAGGTGCTCGCGCTGGTGCGCGGGACCGCCGTGAACCAGGACGGCGCGTCGAACGGGCTCACCGCCCCCAGTGGCCCCGCGCAGCAGCGGGTGATCCGGGCGGCGCTCGCCGATGCCGGGCTGGCGGCGGGCGAGGTGGACGCGGTGGAGGCGCACGGGACCGGGACCGCGCTCGGCGACCCCATCGAGGCGCAGGCTCTGCTCGCCACCTACGGGCGGGAGCGGGCGACGCCGCTGTGGCTGGGGTCGGTGAAGTCGAATATCGGGCACAGCCAGGCCGCGGCGGGGACGGTCGGGGTGACCAAGATGGTGCTGGCGCTACGCCACGGCGTGCTGCCCGCGACCCTGCACGTGGACGCGCCCTCGCCGCACGTGGACTGGGAGTCCGGCGCGGTGCGGTTGCTGACCGAGGGGCGGCCGTGGGTCCAGGGGGAGCGGCCGCGGCGGGCCGGGATCTCGTCGTTCGGGATCAGCGGGACCAATGCGCACGTCGTGATCGAAGAGGCGCCGCAGGTCGCGGAGGTGGGTGCGTTACGCACACCGGCCGAGCACACCGGCGACCTCGGTCGTCGGCCCGGTGTCGGAGTCGCCGAGGAGCCGGGGCCGGTGACCAGCCATCTGGCGTCGGCGGACGTCCGGGCGGCGGGGTCGCACCGATCGGCATCCGGTACGGAGTCTGCCGACGTGTCGCCCCGTCACCCCTTCGTACTGTCCGCCCGCTCCGAAGCCGGGCTGCGCGGCCAGGCGGCGAAGCTCGCCGCGAGCACCGCGGATCCCGGTGCGATCGCCTCCGCCCTGGTCCGCGAGCGGACCGTCTTCGACACCCGCGCGGTAGCACTCGACCGCACGGCCCTCGCCACCTTCGCGGCGGGCGAACCCACCCCGGACGTGGTCACCGGGACCCCGGTCACCGGCGGCCTCGCCGTCCTGTTCAGCGGCCAGGGCAGCCAGCGCGCGGGCGCGGGCCGCGAGCTGTACGACCACTTCCCGGCCTTCCGCACGGCCTTCGACGCCGCCGCCGGCGCCCTGGACGCGGCGGGCACCCTGCCCCACTCCATCCGCGAGGTCGCCTTCGGCCCGGACGGCCCGATCGACGACACCGAGTACACCCAGCCGGTCATCTTCGCCGTGGAGACCGCGCTCTTCCGGCTGCTCGAATCCTGGGGGGTGCGAGCGGAGTTCGTGGCCGGGCACTCCATCGGCGGGGTGGTCGCCGCGCACGTGGCCGGGGTGCTCACGCTGCCGGACGCCGCCCGCCTGGTGACGGCACGCGGCCGGCTCATGGGCGCGCTGCCGCGCGGCGGCGCCATGGTCGCGGTGGAGGCGACCGAGGGGGAGGTCGCGGCCGTCGCGCGCGGCGAGTACTCGCTCGCCGCGGTGAACGGCCCGCGCGCGGTGGTCGTCTCCGGCGCCGAGGACGCCGTCCTCGACCTCGCCGACGCCCTGCGCGCGGCGGGCCACCGGACCAAGCGGCTGACCGTCTCGCACGCCTTCCACTCCGCGCTCATGGACCCGGTGCTCGCCGAGTTCGAGCGGGTGGTGGCCGGGCTGACCTTCCACGACGCGGACCGCGCCATCGTCTCCGACAGCACCGGCGCGCTCATCGACCCGGCCGAGCTCGCCGACCCCGGCTACTGGGTGCGGCACCTGCGCGGCACCGTCCGCTTCGCCGACGCCGTGCGCACCGCCCACACCGCCGGTGCCGGGATCTTCCTCGAGGTCGGCGCAGAACCGGTGCTCACCCCGCAGGTGCTGAACACCCTGGACGCCGCGGTCGCCACCGGCACCCTGCGCGCGGGCCGGGACGAGGTACGCAGCCTGCTCACCGCCGCGGCCACGGTGTTCACCGCCGGGCAACCGGTGGATTGGGCCGCCATCGTGCCCCCGGCACCCCGGATCACTCTGCCCACCTACGCCTTCCAGCGCTCTCGCTACTGGATCGAGGAGCCCGCGGAGACCGAATCCGCCGCCGACCGCTGGTTCTGGGAACGCGTCCGCGCGGGCGACAGCGCAGCGCTCGCCACCACCCTCGGCGTCGGCGCGGAGCCGCTGGCCGGGTTGCTGCCTGCCCTGGACACCTGGCGCACCCGCCGAGCCGAGGCGGGCGCGCTCGAGTCCTGGACCTACCGCGTCGAGTGGCGCGATATCCCGGACCCCGCCGCCGTCCCGCACGGCACCTGGCTCCTCATCGCCCCCGCCGACGGCGCCGCCGATTCATGGTCGGCAAGCCTGACCGCCGCGCTCACCGCGCACGGCGTCACCGTGCGCACCCTGCGCCTGGAGCCGGGACAGGTACCGGAAATCACCGGCGACCCGAGCCGGATCGTCTCGCTCCTCCCGCTCTCCCCGCACACCGCGCTCGCGGACAGCGCCGCCCTGGCCCGCGCGGTCCCGCACCCGGACGCCCTCCGCGTGCTCACCCCCGACCCGGTACGCACCCCGGAAGCCGCCTGGCACCGCGCCTTCCTCGATGTCCTCGCCCTCGAAACCGGTTCGGCACCGGCCGTTCTGGAGATCCCGGACGCTCCGTCCACAGCGGATCGGGTCGTCGCCGCGCTGGCCATGAAGGAGCCGGGTGCGACCCGCATCGATCGAATCCGCCGCATCGTCCCCGTCTCCCCGGCGGCCCCACCGGCGCCCTGGCGCCCCACTGGCACCGTCCTCATCACCGGCGGCACCGGCGCCCTCGGCGCCCACGTGGCCCGCCGCCTGCACGCCAACGGCTGCACGAACCTGCTCCTCCTCAGTCGCCGCGGCCCGGACGCCCTCGGCGCCGCCGAGCTGGCCGCGGAGCTCGGCGCCACCGTCGTCGCCTGCGATATCGGCGACCGCGGTGCTCTGGCCGCGGTCATCGCCGCCATCCCGCCCGACCGCGCGCTCACCGACGTCGTGCACACCGCCGCCGTCCTCGACGACGCCCTCATCACCGGCCTGGACCGGGAACGGATCGACCGGGTGCACCGGGTCAAGGTCACCGGAGCGCTCAACCTGCACGAGCTCACCCGCGAGCTGCCGCTGCACTCCTTCGTCCTCTTCTCCTCCATCACCGGCACGGTCCCCGGCCCGGGCCAGGGCAACTACGCGCCGGGCAATGCCGTCCTCGACGCACTCGCCGAGCACCGCCACGCGCTCGGCCTCCCCGCCACTGCCATCGCCTGGGGCCACTGGGACGGCGACGGCATCGCCGGCGCCGACGCGGCCGAACAGCTGCGCCGCAACGGCCTCCGCCCCATGAACCCGGCCACGGCACTGGACGCCATGGAACGCGCGGTGGCGGACGGTGAGCCCCGGGTGATCGTCGCCGATATCGACTGGACCGCCACCCGCGCCAGGCCGGGGCTGCTCGCCGAACTCCTCCCGGAGCCGGAGCGCACCGACACCCCCGACCTCGCCGGCCTCGACCCCGCCGAAATCCGCGCGCACCTGCGACAACTCGTGCGCGGCGAGGTCGCCGCCGCACTCGGCCACATCGGCACCGCCGCCATCGACGACGAGCGCGGCCTGCGCGACCAGGGCTTCACCTCGCTCACCTCGGTGGAGCTGCGCAACCGGCTCGGCGCCCGCACCGGGCTCGAGCTCCCCGCCACCCTGGTCTTCGACCACCCGACGGTTGCCGCGCTCACCGACCTCCTGACCCACCGCCTCGCCCCGCCCCCGCCGCCGCTCCTCGACACCGTCCTCGCCGATCTGGAGCGGATCGCCGAGGTGCTGGCGGGCAGCGCCATCCCGGACGCCGACCGCGCCGTCGCGCTCGACCGGCTCCGCCGCCTCACCGAGACCGGTACCGGCGGCTCCGGCCGGACCGCCGCCCTGGCGAGCGCCTCCGACGACGACCTCATCGATTTCATCGGCTCCGAACTCGGCATCTCCTGACACCCGAAAGGTCACGCTGTGAACGACGTCGCCCCCGACGACAAGATGCGGCACCTGCTCCGGCGGGTGAGCGCGGAACTCTACAAGACCCGCGAGGAACTGCGCGAGGTCACCGCCGCCGCCCGCGAACCCATCGCCATCGTGGCCACCGGGCTGCGGCTGCCCGGCGCCGACACCCCCGAGCAGTTCTGGGAGCTGCTGGCCGAGGGCAGGGACGCGCTGCGCGACTTCCCGGCCGACCGCGGCTGGGACACCGAGGCGCTCTACCACCCGGACCCCGCGCACACCGGCACCACCTACACCACCCGCGGCGGCTTCCTGGACGGCGTCGCCGACTTCGACCCGGAGTTCTTCGGCATCTCCCGCCGCGAGGCGCTCGCCATGGACCCGCAGCAGCGGCTGCTGCTGCACACCACCTGGGAGGCGTTCGAGCGGGCCGGGATCGACCCGCGCGCGCTGCGCGGCAGCCGCACCGGCGTCTACACCGGCACCAACGGCCAGACCTACGTCACCGGCCCGGGCCCGGTGCCCGCCGCCGTCGAGGGGTACCTGGTCACCGGGACCGCGGCCAGCGTGCTCTCCGGGCGGATCGCCTACACCTTCGGCTTCGAGGGGCCCGCGCTCACCGTCGACACCGCCTGCTCGTCCTCGCTGGTGGCGCTGCACCTGGCGGTGCGGGCGCTGCGCGCGGGCGAGATCGACTTCGCGGTGGCGGGCGGCGCGACCGTGCTCGCCGCGCCCGATATCTTCGTCGAGTTCTCCCGGCAGCGCGGGCTCGCGGTGGACGGCCGGTGCAAGGCCTTCGCGGCCGGTGCCGACGGCACCGGCTGGGCCGAGGGCGTCGGGGTGCTGCTGGTGGAGCGGCTCTCCGACGCCGAGCGGCTCGGCCACCGGGTGCTCGCGGTGCTGCGCGGGTCGGCGGTGAACCAGGACGGCGCCTCGAACGGCCTCACCGCGCCCAACGGCCCGGCCCAGCAGCGGGTGATCCGGGACGCGCTCGCCGACGCCGGGCTGAGCACCGGCGATGTCGACCTGATCGAGGCGCACGGCACCGGCACCGCGCTCGGCGACCCGATCGAGGCACAGGCGCTGCTCGCCACCTACGGCCGGGACCGGGAGACGCCGGTGTGGCTGGGGTCGGTGAAGTCCAATATCGGCCACACCCAGGCCGCCGCCGGGGTGGCCGGGGTGATCAAGGCGGTGCTGGCGCTGGAGCGCGGCGTGCTGCCGCCGACGCTGCACGTGGACGAGCCGTCGCCGCTGGTGGACTGGGATGCCGGACGGGTCGAGCTGGTCACCGCGGGCCGGCCGTGGCCGGAGACCGGAAGGCCGCGGCGGGCCGGGGTCTCGGCCTTCGGGGTGTCGGGGACCAATGCGCACGTCGTGCTCGAGCAGGCGCCGGAAATCGCCGCCGGCGAGCCGGTTCCGCTGGCCGGGATCACGCCGTTCGTGCTCTCCGCCGCCACCGGGGAGGCGCTGCGCGGGCAGGCCGAGCGGCTCGCCGCGCACCTGGACGCGGCCGCACCGCTCGGCTCGGTGGCGTCGTCGCTGGTCCGGGATCGGGTGCGGTTCGGGGCGCGGGCCGTCGTGCTCGCCGCCGAGCACGGTGGATTGCGGGCGGGGCTGGCGGCGGTGTCCGGCGGGACCTCGGCCGCGAGCGTGGTGCAGAGTCCGGAGCAGCCCGCGACCGGTTCGGTGGCGGTGGTGTTCAGCGGGCAGGGCAGCCAGCGCGCCGGGGCGGGCGCGGAGCTGTATGCCCGGTTCCCGGTGTTCCGTGCGGCTTTCGACGAGGCGGCGGCGCTGCTGGACGCCGAACAGGCCGCGCCGCAGTCGATCCGCGATGTCGCCTTCGGCGCGGACGGGCCGATCGACGCCACCGAGTACACCCAGCCGGTGATCTTCGCGGTGGAGACCGCGCTCTACCGGCTGCTGGAGTCGTGGGGGATCGAGATCGGGGTGGTGGCCGGGCACTCCATCGGCGGGATCGTCGCCGCGCACGTCGCCGGGGTGCTGACGCTGCCGGAGGCCGCCCGGCTGGTCGCGGCGCGGGCCCGGCTCATGGGGGCGCTGCCCGCGGGCGGCGCCATGGTGGCGGTGCAGGCCACCGAGGACGAGGTGCGGGAGCTGCTCGGCCGCACCGCCATCGACACCGCGCTGGTCTCGGTGGCGGCGGTGAACGGCCCGCGCGCGGTGGTGCTCTCCGGCGCCGAGGAGCCGGTGCTGGCGCTGGCCGCCGAGTTCACCGCGGCGGGCAGGCGGACCAGGCGGCTCGCCGTCTCGCACGGGTTCCACTCGCCGCTCATGGATCCGGTGCTGCCGGAGTTCGCGGCGGTGGTGGCCGGGCTGAGCTTCGCCGAGCCCACCGGGCCGGTGCTGGTCTCGGACGCCACCGGCGCGGTCGTCACCGGTGCCGAGCTCGCCGACCCCGCCTACTGGACCGGCCACCTGCGCGGCACCGTCCGCTTCGCCGACGCCGTGCGCGGCGCGCGGGCGGCCGGTGCCGGGATCTTCGTCGAGGTCGGTGCCGGTGCGGTGCTGACGCCGCTGGTCGCGGCGACGCTCGAGGACGGGGTCGCCGCGGTGGCGACCGTACGCAAGGGCAGGGACGAGGTGGCGACCGTGCTCGCGGCGGCCGCGACCGTCTTCGCGCACGGCCACCCGGTGGACTGGGCGGCGGTGGTGCCCGAGGCGCCGCGGGTCCCGCTGCCCACCTACGCCTTCCGCGCCGAACGGTTCTGGGCCACCGTGGAAGCCGGGCAGCGCGCGACCGGCGGGCACCCGCTACTCGGCGCGGTCGTCGCGCTGGCGGGCGGGGACGGTGCGGTCGCCACCGGGCGGGTCGCGCTGCGCAGCCACCCGTGGCTGGGCGAGCACGTGGTGGCCGGTGCGGTGTTCGTGCCAGGGACCGCGCTGGTCGAGCTGGCGGTGCAGCTGGCCGACACGGTCGGCGCCGACACCGTGGACGAGCTGGTCATCGAGGCGCCGCTGGTGCTGCGGCCGGAGGGCGCGGTGGAGCTGCAGGTGCAGGCGCGCCGCAGTGGTGACGAGTTCGCCGTCGAGATCCACTCCCGCCCGGCCGACCGGCCGGAGACCCCGTGGACCCGGCACGCCACCGGCACGTTGCGCGGCACCGGTCCCGGCGCCGGTGCTGGCAGCGTCGGTGCCGGGTCGCCCGCTGCTTTCGCGCTCGACGCGACGCCGACGGGCGGCCCCGGCCGATCCCGGTCAGGGCCGGACACCGCCGCGCCCGGCACCGCCGGACCCTGGCCACCGGCCGGCGCCACCGCGCTCGACCCGGCCGAGGTCTACGCCCGGCTGCTCGCCGCCGGGCTGGACTACGGCCCGCTCTTCCGCGGCCTCACCGCCGTGTGGCAGCGCGGCGACACCCTCTTCGCCGAGGTCGCGCTGCCGGACGGCGAACCGGGCGGCTACACCGTGCACCCGGCGCTCTTCGATGCCGCCCTGCACCCGCTCGCCGTGCTCACCGGCGCTTCTGCCGCCCCGCGCATCCCGTTCGCCTGGACCGGCGTCCGGGTGCACGTCGGCGGCGCCACCGCGCTGCGCGTCACCTTCACCGCCACCGCCGACGGTCTCACCGCGCTCCGGGCCACCGACCCCGCTGGCCGCCCGGTGCTCACCGTGGACGCGCTCACCCTGCGCGCCGCCACCGGCACCGCCCCGGCCGTCGCCGACCTGTACGAGGTCGGCTGGACGAAGCACCCGCTGCCCGCGGCCACCCCGCTCGGACACCGCCTCTGGGATGCCGCGCTGCCGGAAACCCTCGCCGCCCTCCAGCACGCCGAGCCGGACCACCCGCTGGTCGTGCTCACGCACAGCGCCATCGGCGTGCTCGACGGCGACCGCCCGGACCCGGGCACCGCCCCGATCTGGGGCCTGGCCCGCACCGCCCAGGCCGAACGCCCCGGCGCGGTCATCGTGCTCGACACCGACGACACCGCCGCCTCCGCCGCCGTCCTCGACCACGCCATCGCCGCCGCGCTCGACGGCGAACCGCAGCTCGCGCTGCGCGCGGGCACCGCCTACCTGCCCCGGCTGACCCGCTCCACGACCGTCGCCGCGGGCCGGGCCTGGAATCCGGACGGCACCGTGCTCATCACCGGCGGCACCGGCGGGCTCGGCGCGGCGCTCGCCAGGCACCTGGTCGCCGCGCACGGGGTGCGGCACCTGCTGCTGGCCGGTCGGCGCGGAACGGCCGCCCCCGGCGCCACCGAACTCGCGGCCGAGCTGCGCGCCGCCGGCGCCACGGTGCTCGTGGTCTCGGCCGACGTCGCCGACCGGGACGCCGTCGCCCGGCTGCTCGCCGCCGTCGCGCCGGAGCACCCGCTCACCGCGGTCGTGCACACCGCGGGCATCGTCGACGACGGCGTGCTCGACGCGGTGACCCCGGAGCGGCTGAACGCCGTGCTCGCCCCCAAGCTCACCGCCGCCCGGCACCTCGACGAACTCACCCGCGACCTGGACCTGGCCGGCTTCGTGCTCTACTCCTCGGTCGCGGGCATCCTCGGCACCGCCGGGCAGGCCGCCTACGCCGCGGCCAATACCGGGCTCGACGCGCTGGCCGCGCGCCGCCGCGCCGACGGCCTGCCCGCCACCGCGCTGGCCTGGGGGCTGTGGGCCGAGACCACCGGCGTCACCGCCCATCTCACCGCCGCCGACCGGGCCCGGCTGGCCCGCCAGGGCGTCCGGGCACTGGCGACCGACGAGGGGCTCGCGCTCTTCGACGCCGCCGTCTTCCACCGGGACCGCGCCCTGCTGGTCCCGGCCCCGCTCGCACTCACCGGCACCGCGCACACGCCGCTGCTGCGCGGGCTGGTCCGGCGCACGAGGGCCAAGGCCGCGGCGGCACAGCAGGATTCGGGGCTGGCAGCGCTGCCGGCGGCCGACCGCCGCCCGGCCCTGCTCGAGCTGGTGCGGCGCGAGGCCGCCGCCGCGCTCGACCACCCGGACCCGGCCGGCATCCGCGGCGACCGCGGGCTCACCGATCTCGGCATCGACTCGCTCACCGCGGTCGAGCTGCGCAATCGGCTGGCCGCCGCCACCGGGCTGAGACTCCCGGCCACGCTCACCTTCGACCACCCCACCCCGGACGCCATCGCCGCCTTCCTGGACGGGCTGCTCGGCGGCGGCACCGGCGAGCGGGCGGTGGTCGCGCAGCGCGGCGGGGGCGACGACCCGATCGCCATCGTCGGGGTCGCGCTGCGGCTGCCGGGCGGGATCGCGAGCCCGGAGGCGCTCTGGCGGCTGCTGGAGTCCGGCGGTGACGCGGTCGGCGAGTTCCCGGACGACCGCGGCTGGGACCTGGCCGCGCTCTTCGACGACGACCCCGCCACCGCGGGCACCTCCTACACCCGGCACGGCGGCTTCCTCACCGACGTCGCCGACTTCGACGCCGCCGCCTTCGGCATGTCACCCCGCGAGGCGCTCGCCACCGACCCGCAGCAGCGGCTGCTGCTGGAGACCTCCTGGGAGGCGCTGGAACGCGCGGGCATCGACCCGAACTCGCTGCGCGGCAGCCGGACCGGCGTCTTCGCGGGCACCATGTACCACGACTACGCCCCGCACCTGCAGGACGCGCCCGCCGACCTGGAGGGGTACCTGGTGAACGGCAGCGCGGGCAGCATCGCCAGCGGCCGCATCGCCTACACCTTCGGGTTCGAGGGGCCCGCCATCAGCGTGGACACCGCCTGCTCCTCCTCGCTGGTCGCGCTGCACCTGGCCGCGCAGTCGCTGCGGTCGGGGGAGAGCGAGCTGGCGCTGGCGGGCGGGGTCGCGGTCATGTCGAGCCCGGCCACCTTCGTGGAGTTCTCCCGGCAGCGGGCGCTCGCCCCCGACGGGCGGTGCAAGGCCTTCGCCGCCGCCGCGGACGGCACCGGCTGGGCCGAGGGGGTCAGCATCCTGGTGCTGGAGCGGCTCTCCGACGCGCGGCGCAACGGGCATCCGGTGCTCGCGCTGGTGCGCGGGTCCGCGGTGAACCAGGACGGTGCGTCGAGCGGGCTGACCGCGCCCAACGGGCCCGCGCAGCAGCGGGTCATCCGGCAGGCGCTGGCCAATGCCGGGCTCACCGCCGCCGAGGTGGACGCGGTCGAGGCGCACGGCACCGGGACCACGCTCGGCGATCCGATCGAGGCGCAGGCGGTGATCGCCGCCTACGGGGCGGGCCGGGATCCGGAGCGGCCGCTGTGGCTGGGGTCGCTGAAGTCCAATGTCGGGCACACGCAGGCGGCGGCCGGCGGGGCCGGGATCGCGAAAATGATCCTGGCGCTGCGGAACCGGACGCTCCCGCGCACGCTGCACGTGGACGCGCCCACCCCGCACGTGGACTGGTCGGACGGGGGAGTCCGGCTGCTCACCGAGCCCGTCCCCTGGGAGCCGGGTGACCGCCCGCGCCGCGCGGGCATCTCGTCCTTCGGAGTCAGCGGCACCAATGCGCACGTCATCATCGAGGAGCCGCCCGTCGCTCCCGAGCCGCTCGGCAGCGGCACGCCGAATAGTGCCGTCGGCCCGGCTGTGCCCGGCATCGGTGCCGCGGACACGTCCGTGGGCACGGTGGCGGGGACCCGCGGAGCCGCGGTACCGGCCGAGAAGCCGCTGCCCTGGGTGCTCTCGGCGCACACTCCGGCGGCGCTGCGGGGGCAGGCGGTCGCGCTCGCGACGTACCTGCGCTCGCGGCCGGAGGTCGACGCCGCCGACGTGGCCCGCACCCTGCTGACGGGCAGGGCGGCGCTGGCCGAGCGCGCGGTGCTGGTCGGCGACGACGCGGCACTGCGCGCCGGGCTGGAGGCGCTCGCCGCGGGCGGCCCGCTCCCCGAGCACGCCGCGCGCGGCACCGCCGACGTGGCCGGGCGCACCGTCTTCGTCTTCCCGGGCCAGGGCGGCCAGTGGCGCGGTATGGCCGCCGAGCTGTACCGCACCGCCCCGGTCTTCGCCGAACGGCTCACCGAGTGCGCCGCGGCCCTGGCCCCGCACGTGGACTGGGACCCGCTCCCGGTGCTGCTCGGCGCGGCCGAGATCGACGACGAGCGGGTGGACGTGGTGCAGCCCGCGCTCTGGGCGGCCATGGTGGCGCTCGCCGCGCTCTGGCGCGCGCACGGCGTCGAGCCGGACGCCGTGGTCGGGCACTCGCAGGGCGAGATCGCCGCCGCCGTCGTCGCGGGTGCGCTCTCGGTCGCGGACGGCGCCAGGGTGGCGGCGCTGCGCAGCCGCGCCATCGCCGCCACCGCGGGCCCCGGCGCCATGGCCGCGGTGCAGCTGCCCGCCGCCGCGGCGGCCGAGCTCATCGAGCCGTGGGCCGACCGGGTGGCGCTCGCCGTGGTCAACTCACCCACCTCGGTGGTGCTCTCCGGCGAGATCGCGGCCATCGAGGAGATCCTGGCCCGGCTGGAGGCCGACGGTGTGCGCAATCGCAGGGTCGCCGTCGGCTACGCCTCGCACTCGCCCACCATGGAGGCGCTGCGCGCCGAGCTCGGCACCGCGCTCGAACCGGTGCGCCCGCGGGAGTCGGCCATCCCGCTGCTCTCCACGGTGACCGCCGAGTGGATCGACGGCACCGCGCTCACCGGCGGCTACTGGTTCGACAACCTGCGCGGCACGGTCCGCTTCGAGGAGGCCACCCGCGCCCTCGCCGAGGCCGGATACCGGGCCTTCGTCGAGATCGGCCCGCACCCGGTGCTCGCCACCACCGTCGAGGAGACGCTGGAGGCGGCGGGCGCCCCCGCGAGCGCGGTCGTCGGCACCCTGCGCCGCGACGACGGCGGCCTCGCCCGCTTCGGCACCGCGCTCGCCGCCGCGCACACCAGGGGCATCGCGGTGGAGTGGGCCGTTCCGCCCGGCAACCGGATCGAGCTGCCCACCTACGCCTTCCAGCGCACCCGCTACTGGATCGACGCCGACCGCTCCGGCGCCCGCCGGGACGACCGCGCCCCCCGCACGGCGGCGCCGGAACCGGCCCCGATCACCATCGACCGCTTCACCGGGCTGGACACCCCGGCCCGCCGGGCGGCGGTGCTCTCGCTGGTCCGGGACGAGACCGCGGCCGTCCTCAAACACCCGAGCGGCGACGAGGTCGCGGTCTCCCGCGCCTTCCGCGACCTCGGCCTGGACTCGCTCACCGCGGTCGACCTGCGCAACCGGCTGCGCGCGGCCACCGGGCTCGCGCTGCCCGCCACGCTCATCTTCGACCACCCCTCCCCGGAGGCGGTCGCCGAATTCGTGGTCGCCGCCCTCCCGGACGGCGGGGAACCGGAGCCGCGCGACCCCGAATCGGTGCTCCGCACCCTGGAATCCGCGCTCACCACGGTGAACGGCGAGGCGGGTGCGCTGGCGGAGCGGCTGCGCGCCCTCGCGGACCGGCTCGACGGCGGGTACGGCCCGGCCGCCGGCGACCTCGACTCCGCCTCCGACGACGAACTCTTCGACCTGGTAGACAGGACCTGACGCATGGCAACCGAAGCCAAACTCCGCGATTACCTCAAGCGCTCCATCGCCAAGGAGCAGAAGCTGCAGCAGCGCCTCGACGACCTGCAGGCGAGATCGCGGGAGCCGATCGCGATCGTCGGCACCGCCTGCCTGCTGCCCGGCGGCATCGAGTCCCCGGAGCAGCTGTGGGAGCTGGTGGCGGCCGGCGGCGACGCGGTCGGCGAGTTCCCGGCCGACCGCGGCTGGGATCTGGCCGCGCTCTACGACCCCGACCCGGACCGCCCCGGCACCTCCTACACCCGGCACGGCGGCTTCCTCACCGGCGTCGCCGACTTCGACCCGGACTTCTTCGGCATCTCGCACCGCGAGGCGCTCGCCATGGACCCGCAGCAGCGGCTGCTGCTGCGCACCACCTGGGAGGCGTTCGAGCGCGCCGGGCTGGACCCGCATGCGTTCGGCGGCAGCCGGACCGGGGTCTACGCCGGGCTGGCCGGGCACGACTACGGCTCCCGGCTGGATCCCGTCCCGGAGGAGCTCGAGGGGTACCTGGCGATCAACAACCTGGGCAGCGTGGTCTCCGGGCGGATCGCCTACACCTTCGGGTTCGAGGGGCCCGCGGTCACGGTGGACACGGCGTGCTCGTCGTCGCTGGTCGCGGTGCACCTGGCGGTGCGGGCGCTGCGCTCGGGGGAGATCGACCTCGGGGTGGCGGGCGGGGCGTCGGTGATGGCGACGCCGATCGGGTTCACCGAGTTCTCCCGGCAGCGCGGGCTCGCCACCGACGGCCGGTGCAAGGCCTTCGCCGCGGCCGCGGACGGCACCGGGTGGGCCGAGGGCGTGGGAACCGTGCTGCTGGAACGGCTCTCGGACGCGCAGCGGCTCGGGCACCCGGTGCTCGCGGTGATCAGGGGGAGCGCGGTGAACCAGGACGGGGCGTCCAACGGGCTCACCGCGCCGAACGGCCCGGCGCAGCAGCGGGTGATCCGGGAGGCGCTCGCCGATGCCGGGCTCGGCGTCGGCGAGGTGGACGCGGTGGAGGCGCACGGGACCGGCACGGTGCTCGGTGATCCGATCGAGGCGCAGGCGCTGCTCGCCACCTACGGCGCGCGGGACGGGGGTGAGCCGCTGTACCTGGGGTCGCTCAAGTCCAATATCGGGCACGCGCAGGCCGCTGCCGGGGTGGCCGGGGTGGTGAAGCTGGTGCAGGCGCTGGCGCACGGGTGGTTGCCCGCGTCGCTGCACCTGGACGCGCCGTCGCCGCTGGTGGACTGGGATTCCGGGCACGTCGCGCTGCTCAGCGAGGCGCGGCCGTGGCCGGAGACGGGCCGCCCCCGGCGGGCGGGGATCTCCGCCTTCGGGGTGTCGGGGACCAATGCGCACGTCGTCCTGGAGCAGGCACCGGCTGTCGCCGCCGAACCCGCCCCCTCGGCGGCTGCCGGTGTCCCACGCGCCTCCAGAACGGAACTCCCGTTCGTGATCTCCGGCGTCGGCCGAGCCGGACTCGCCGCGCAGGCGGCCCGGCTGGCCGAGTTCGTCGCGGCGGGAGCCGATCTCGACGCCACCGCCTCGTCCCTGCTCCGGCACCGGGTCGAGCACGACACCAGGGCCGTGGTCCTCGCCGCCGACCGCGAGTCCCTGATCACCGGCCTCACCGCCATCGCCGAGGACCGCCCCGCCCCGAACGCCATCACCCGGGCCCCCCACTCGGGTACCAAGCTCGCCGCCGTGTTCGCCGGACAGGGCAGCCAGCGCGCGGGCGCCGGCCGCGAACTCTACGACCGCTTCCCGGAGTTCCGCACCCCCTTCGACGAGGCCGTCACCCTCCTGGACCGCCACCTCGCTCCGGTCGCCGGACACTCGGTCCGCGACGTCGCCTTCGGCGCACCGGGCACCGAGGGGCTCATCGACTCCACCGTCTACACCCAGGCGGTGATCTTCGCGGTCGAGACCGCCCTGTACCGCCTGCTGCGCGCCTGGGGCCTGACCTTCCACACCGTCGCCGGCCACTCCATCGGCGGCATCGTGGCCGCCCACGTCTCCGGCGCGCTCTCGCTCGCCGACGCCGCCCGGCTGGTCGCCGCCCGCGGCAGGCTCATGGGCGAGCTCCCGCCCGGCGGCGCCATGGTCGCCGTCGAGGCCACCGAGGCCGAGGTGCTCGACGCCCTCGCTCAGCACCCGGCCGGCGCCGAGGTGGCACCGGCCGCGGTGAACGGCCCGCGCGCGGTCGTGCTCTCCGGCGCCGAGACCCCGGTGCTGGCGATCGCCGCGGGGCTGGCCGAGCGGGGCCGCCGCACAAAGCGGCTCACCGTCTCGCACGCCTTCCACTCCCCGCTCATGGAGCCGGTGCTCGCCGACTTCGAGAAGGTCGTGGCCGAGCTGGTCTTCACCGAACCCACCGCCGCCACCCTGGTCTCGGACTCGACCGGCGCCGTCCTCACCGCCGCCGACCTGGCCGGCCCCGGCTACTGGGTGCGGCACCTGCGCGGCACCGTGCGCTTCGCCGACGCCGTGCGGACCCTGCGTGAGCAGGGCGCGGGCACCGTGCTGGAACTCGGCGCCGACGCCGTCCTGACCCCGCTGCTGCGCGCCCCCGAGACCGTGGTCGCACCGGTCCTGCGCCGCGGCCGCGCCGAGCCCGGCACCGCGCTCACCGCCGCCGCCACCGCCTTCGCCCAGGGGCACCCCGTGGACTGGGCCGGGCTCGTCCCGGAGACCCCGCGCACCCCGCTGCCCACCTACGCCTTCCAGCGCACCCGCTTCTGGGCGGAGCCGGAGGCGGGCCGGGCCCGCGGGACCGTCCCCGGCATCGACCACCCGCTGCTCACCGGCGCGGTCACCCTCGCCACCGGCGACGGGGTCCTGCTCACCGGACAGGTCTCGCTGCGCAGCCACCCGTGGCTGGCCGACCACGCCGTGCTCGGCACCGTCATCGTGCCCGGAACCGCGCTGCTCGACCTGGCCGCCAGGGCAGGCGCCGAGACCGGCGCCGACGGGGTGGCCGAACTCCTCGTGGAGGCGCCGCTGGTGCTCGGCGACGACCCGGTCGACCTCCAGGTCACCGCGGTCGGCGCCGAGGTGCGGATCCACTCCCGCCCGTCCGGCGGCGCGTGGATCCGGCACGCCACCGCCCTGCTCGGCGCCGAGCCCGGCGAACCCTTCCCCGACCTGCGCACCTGGCCACCCGCCGACGCCACCGAGGTCGACGTCACCGGCATCTACCCCGAACTGCTCGGCACCGGCCTCGCCTACGGCCCCGCCTTCCAGGGGCTGCGCCGCGCCTGGGAACGCGGTGGCGAGCTGTACGTCGAGGTGGAGCTGCCCGAGCCGGAGCGCGCCCGCGCGGCCGCCTTCGCCGTGCACCCCGCGCTGCTCGACGCCGCCGTGCACCTGCCCGCCCTGCGCGCGCTCGCCGACATCCCGCCGGGGACGAACCGGCTCCCGTTCGCCTGGAACGGGGTCCGGGTGCACGGGACCGGCGCCGCCGCCCTGCGCGTGCGGATCGCCGAGATCGCGCCGGACACCGTCGCTCTGCACGCCACCGACCCCACCGGCGCCCCGGTCCTGACCATCGACAGCCTCGTGGCGCGGCGCGTCTCCGCGGCCCAGCTGCGTGCGGCGCGTTCGGAACTGCGGGACGCGCTCTACGAGCCCATCTGGGTTCCGGTCCCGGCAACGCCCGCCGCGCCCGGCACCTTCCTGGTGCTGAACGACGGCGAGATCGCCACCCGCCTCCGCGCGCTCGGCCACCGGGCCGACGAGGAATCCGCTCCGGCCGCCGACTACACCGCCGCCCTGCTCACCGCGAGATCCCTCGACGAGACACTCCCCGTCCTGCAGGAATGGCTGGCCGACCCGGCCCGCGAAGCCCTGCCGCTGATCGTCGCCACCGCCGAGGCCGCCATCGGCGGTCTGGTCCGCTCGATCCAGGCCGAACAGCCCGGCCGCCTCATCCTCACCGACCTCGACGGCACCGACGAGTCCCTCCGCGCCCTCGCGGCCCTGCCCGCGCTCGCCGCCGCGGACGACCCGCAGACCGTCATCCGCACCGGCGAGATCTCGGTACCCCGGCTGAATCGCTGGGCGCCGGAAGCCGAACCGCGGGAATGGGACTCGAACGGCACCGTCCTGATCACCGGCGCTTTGGGCGGTGTCGGCGCCGAGATCACGAGACACCTGGTCACCACGCACAATGTGCGGCACCTGCTCCTGCTCGGCCGCCGCGGCACCCAAACCCCGGGCGCCCCGGAGCTGATCGCCGAACTGGAAGCGGCGGGCGCCACGGTAGAGGTGCGTGCCACCGACATCGCGAAGCGCGAGGAAGTAGCCGCCGCACTCGCGGACATCTCACCCGCACACCCGCTCACCGCCGTGGTGCACGCCGCCGGCGTGGTCGACGACGCCCTCTTCGCCGACCTCACCCAGGAACGCCTCGCCACCGTGCGCGCCGCGAAGGCCGAAGGGGCTCGGCACCTGCACGAACTCACCGCGGAGCTCGGAACCGTCACCCGCTTCGTCCTCTTCTCCTCGGTCTCCGCCCTGCTCGGCGGCCCCGGCCAGAGCGCCTACACAGCGGCCAATGCCGAACTCGACGCCCTCGCCACCGCCCGCCGCGCGGCCGGCCTCCCCGCGACCGCCATCTCCTGGGGTCTCTGGGAGCGGCCGAGCGGCACCACCGCCCACCTGACCCCCGCCGACCGCGCCCGGATCGCCCGCGGCGGCCTCCGCTCCCTCCCCACCGAGCTGGCGACCACCCTGTTCGACGCCGCCCTCGCGGGCGAGCTCCCGGTGGTGGTCGCCGCCCGCTTCGACCCCGCCGCCCTGAGCAGGCGCGCCGAAACCGACGCCGTCCCCCCGATCCTGCGCACCCTGACCGGCACCCGCCGTGCCACGAAGCGCTCGATCGCCACCGACCTCGCCGGCCTCGACCCCGACGCCAGGCAGGCGGCCCTGCTCGACCTGGTCCGCACCGAAACCGGCGCGGCACTGGCCCACCCCGACCCCGCCGCCATCGAACCCGGCCGCGCCCTGGTCGAACTCGGCCTGGACTCCCTGAGCGCGGTCGAACTCCGCAACGGCCTGGCCCGCGCCACCGGCCTGCGCCTGCCCGCCACCCTCACCTTCGACCACCCCACCCCGGAGGCCATCGCCACCTTCCTCGCCACCCGCATCGAGACCCCGGCCGCCGCGGCCGCGGAACCGGCGCCGACCGGGCTCGCCGCACTGCACCGCCGCATCCACGAGAGCGGCAAGCACGCCGAGGCCGCCCAGCTGCTCATCGCCGCCTCGCACGCCCGCGCCACCTTCCCGGTGGCCGAGCGGGAACGCCATGCCCTGGCACCCATCCGGCTCGCCACCGGCCCCGCCCCGACCGCCGTCGTGGCCTTCCCGGCGCTGAGCGCCATCTCCGGCCCGCACGAGTACTCGCGGGTGGCGCAGGAGTTCCGCGGCGAGCGCGATTTCCTGGTGGTGCCGTGGCCGGGCTTCACCGCGGGCGGCGACGACCTGCCGGACTCCATCGAGACCCTGGTCCGGCTCGGGATCGACGGGCTGCGCGCCGCGCTCCCGCCGGACCGGCCCTTCGTGGTGCTCGGCCGCTCCATGGGCGGCTGCGCCGCGCACGCCGTCGCCGCGGCGCTGGAGGACGAGGGCATCCGGCCGCGCGGGCTGGTGCTGGTGGACAGCTACCCGATCGACGCCGCCACCCAGCCCGGCATGGAGTGGTGGGTCGGCGCCATGATCGGCGGCATGCTGGAGCGGGTGGACCGCTTCGACCTCGCGGTGCAGGACGACCGGCTCACCACCATGGGCACCTACAACCGCATCTTCGCCGACTGGCGCCCCGGGCCCATCGCCACCCCCATCCACCTGCTGCGCGCGCGGAACGCGCTGCCGGGCACCACCGTCGGCGGCGAGCGGGACTGGCGGGCCTACTGGCCGGTGCCGCACGGCACCGCCGACATCCCCGGTGACCACTTCACCGCGCTGGAGGAGCACGGCCCGACCACCGCCGCGGCCGTGCGGGAGTGGCTGCGGCAGCTGGAGTCCTGATCCACGACGAGGGGCCTCCCGATCGGATCGGGAGGCCCCTCGTCGTCGGCGGGATCAGCCCGCGAGCTGGGCGATGATCCCGGCCCGGTCCGGCAGCACCGAGTACTCCACGATCCGGCCGTCCCGGAAGCGGAGGGTGCTGATGCTGAAGCCGGTGAAGCGCCGCCCGGTATCCGGCACGCCGAAGAGCTCGCCGCGCTGCCTGCCCTCGATGGTCCAGTAGACGACGACCCGGTCGTCCTCGGCCACGGTGTCGACCACGGTGGCGGTGACGTTCTCGACATTGGCCCGCAGCCAGGTGATGTGCTCGACGAAACCGCCGCGGCCCTTGACGTTCCCGGCCGGGACGGCGCTGTCGGTGCCGTCGTCGGCGATGATCTCGTCCAGCAGGTGCAGCTGCCCCTCGGTGATCACCTCGTGGTAGAAGCGGCGCGCGACGTCCCTGTTGGTCTGCGTGGTGGTGGTCAACAGTCTCTCCTTCTGGTGCGGTGCGGGGTTCAGAACGGCTGGCCGGGCAGCGGGAGGATGCCGAGGTTGGCGTCCAGCCCGCCGTCCACCACCAGCGTGGTGCCGGTGATGTAGCCGGCCGCGGGGGAGGCGAGGAACCAGATGGACTCGGCCTGCTCGCGCGGTTCGGCGAAGCGGCCGAGCGGGATCCGGCGCTCGATCACGGCGAGCAGCTCCGGGTCCCGGTGCACATTGGCGGTGATGCCGGTGCGGGTGAGGCCGGGGGCGAGAGCGTTGATCCGCACGCCCTGCGCGGCGTAGTCGATGGCGAAGGCGCGCACCAGGTTGACGAGCGCGCCCTTGGAGGCGTTGTAGGCCCAGTTGCCCGGGTCGCCGCGCAGCCCCGCCACCGACGAGGTGATGATCGCCGAGCCGCGGGCTTCGCGCAGCGCCGGAATGGCGGCCTTCAGGCCGTGGATGGGGCCGCGCAGGTTGACCCCGAAGATCCGGTCGGCGGCCTCCACCGAGCCGGGGGTCTCCAGCGGCGGGGTGCCGCCGGTGCCCGCGTTGAGCACCACGGTGTCCAGGCGGCCGAACCGCTCCAGCGCGGTCCGCACCGCGGCCCGGTTGACCTCCTCGGCGGAGACGTCACCGACCAGGGTGACGATGCCGTCGCCGAGCGATTCCAGGCCGCGCGCGGAGACGTCGACCGCCACCACGTGCTCGCCGCGCTCGGCGAAGAGCTCGGCGGTGGCCCGGCCGATGCCGGAGGCGGCGCCGGTCACGAGCACCACGCGGGGTGCTCCGGTGGGGGAGGGTGCGCTCACATCGATCCTTTCGGGAGGGAAACGGGGACGGCCGCGCGCGGGACGGCGGCCAGCAACTGGCGCGTGTACGGGTGCCGCGGGTCGGCGAAGAGCCGCTCGGTAAGCCCGGCCTCCACCACTCGGCCATCCCTGGTGACCAGCACCCGGCGGCAGAGCCTGCGCACCACCGCCAAGTCGTGCGAGATGAAGAGCAGCGCGGTGCCGGTATCCCGCCGCACCCGGTCGAAGAGCTCCAGGATCTGCGCCTGGATGGTGACGTCGAGCGCGGAGACCGGCTCGTCGGCGACGATCAGCGCCGGCTCGGTGGCCAGCGCCCGCGCAATCGCCACCCGCTGCCGCTGCCCGCCGGAGAGCTGCGCCGGACGTCGCCGCACCAGCTCCGGATCGAGCCCCACCGACACCAGCAGCGCCGCCACCCGCGCCTCGGGGGACCGCTCCCGGTGCAGCGCCTCGGCCACGATCCGGCCGACGTTCCAGCGCGGGTCGAAGGCGCTGAGCGGGTCCTGGTCGATGAGCTGGACGCGCGGCCGCAGCGGCCTGCGCGAGCGTTCGGAGCGGTCGCTCCACGGCTCGCCGTCGAAGTGCACGGTGCCCGCGGCCGGGGTCAGGTGGGCAAGGGCGAGCCGGGCGATGGTGGACTTGCCGGAGCCGGATTCGCCGACCACGCCCAGGGTTTCACCGCGGGCCAGGGTGAAGGACACATCCTCGACGGTCCGCCGCCGAGCGCCGCCGGGCAGCCGGTACTCGTGCGCCACCGCCCGGAACTCCAGCAGCGGCGGGCCCTCCGGCGCGGGCGGCTCCGCCGGGGGCGCGAGCCGGGCGCGCGGGCGGTGCTCGCCGGGGTGCAGGCAGCGCACCGCGTGGCCGGCGCCGAGCTCGGTCAGCGCGGGCAGCGCCGTCCGGCAGCGCGGCTCGGCCAGCGGGCAGCGGGTGGCGAACGGGCAGCCGGACGCCGCGGGCGGCGCCCACGGCGCGAGCGCGGGGTGCTCGGCCGGGCCGTCCACCCGGGGCGCGGCGGCGAGCAGCTCGACGGTGTAGGGGTGCGCGGGTGCGGCGAAGAGCTCCGCGGTGCTGCCGCGCTCCACCACCACCCCGGCGTAGAGCACCGCCACCTCGTCCGCGCTGCCCGCGACCACCGCCAGATCGTGGCTGATCAGCAGCACGGCGCTGCCCGCGGCCCTGCGCTCGTCCAGCAGCCGCAGGATCTGCGCCTGCACCCCGACATCGAGCGCGGTGGTCGGCTCGTCGGCGATGATCAGCTCCGGCGCGGCCGCGACGGCGGAGGCGATGAGCACCCGCTGCCGCAGCCCGCCGGAGAGTTCGTGCGGGTACTGCAGCAGCCGATCATCGGGGTCGGGAATACCGGCGGCGCTCAGCAGCTCGAGCACCGCGTCGTCCAGTTCATCCGGTTTCGCCAGCCCGTGGATCTGCAGCGGCTCGGCCACCTCGTGCCCGATCCGGCGCAGCGGATCGAGCGAGGTCAGCGCGTCCTGCAGCACGAAACCGATGCGCCTGCCCCGGATTCGGCGCCACGCCCGCCCCGGCAGCGCGCGCAGGTCGGTGCCGTCGAAGCTCAGCCGCTCCGCCCGCACCTCCGCGTTCGCCCCCGCCAGCCCGAGCAGCGCCCTGGCCACCACGCTCTTGCCGGAGCCGGACTCGCCGACCAGCGCCAGGCAGCGCCCGGGTGCGAGCTCCAGCCCGACCTCGCGCACGGCGGGCGCGCCCTCCCCGAACCGCACGGACAGCTTCCGCACCTCCAGCAGCGGGCCGGTCACGACGCTCCCTCCGAACGAGCCTGCAGTGCCCGGCCCAGCACGCTCACGGCCAGCACCGTCACCGTCACCGCGAGCCCGGGGAAGACCGCGAGCGTCCACTGCGCGGAGAGGTAGTTGCGCGACTGCGCGAGCAGCGAACCCCACTCCGGCACCGAGGACTCCGCGACCAGCCCCAGAAAGCTGAGCGAGGCGCCGATGATGATCGCGGTGCCGATATTGATCACCACCAGCACCCCGAGCGGGATCAGCACATTCGGCGCCACGTGCCGCAGCACCACCCGGACCGGTGCGATGCCGAGATCCAGCGCCGCCCGCACGTACGCGAACTGCCGCACCAGGTGGGTCCGGATCCGCACGATCCGGGCGAACCCCGGCGCCAGCGCCACCGACACCGCGATGGCGACATTCCCGGTGCCCGGCCCGAGCACCGCCACCACCAGCAGCGCCATCAGCACCGCCGGGAAGGAGAGGAAGACATCGGCGAGCCGCATGCCGACCTGGTCGGCCACCGGCCCGCCCAGCGCCGCGAGCAGCCCCCACACCGCGCCGGCCAGGCTCGCCGCCAGCGTCGAGCCGATCCCGACCAGCAGCGTGGCCGCGGTGCCGTGCACCACCCTGGCGTAGACGTCGCGGCCCAGCCAGTCGGTGCCGAACGGGTGCGCCACGCTCGGCGGCCGCAGCGCGATCGCCGGGTCGATGGCGTCCGGCGAGCCGGCCAGCAGCCCCGGCGCCACCGCCGCCAGCAGGACAAGCACCAGCACCGCACCGGCCGTCAGCACCCCGAACCCGGGCAGCCGGACCGAGCGGCCCGGCGTGATCGCCGCGGTGTCGCTCACCGGACCACCGCCCCGACCCGGGGATCGACGATCCGGTACAGCTGGTCCAGCGCGATCCCGATCAGCGAGAAGGCCGCCGCGGTGAGCACCACCAGCCCGGTCACCACCGGGTAGTCGCGGCCGCGCACCGCCGTCACCAGCACCTGGCCCAGCCCCTGCCGGGCGAAGACGGTCTCCACGACCACCACCCCGCCGAGCAGATTGCCGAACATCCAGCCCGAGATGGTGAGCACCGGCAGCGCCGCGTGCCGCAGCGCGTGGTGCAGCCGCACCCGGGTCTCGGTGGCGCCGCGGGCCCGCGCGGTGAGCGCGAAGGGCTGCGCCAGCGCCTCCTCGATCCCGTCCCGCGCCACCTGGGAGAGCACCCCGGCGATCGCGATGGCGAGGGTGATCCAGGGCAGCACCAGCGCGGCCGGGCCGCCGTTGCCGAGCACCGGGAACAGGTGCCAGCGGAAGGAGAAGAGCGCGAGCAGCAGGAACCCGATCCAGAAGGTCGGCATGGAGAGCGCCCCGAACTCCGCCACCCGGGCGAAGGCCCGCGGCCGCGGCCTGCCCGCGGTGGCCACCGCCACCGCGACCGCGAGCAGCAGCCCCAGCGCCATCCCGCCCAGCGCCAGCGCCAGCGTCGCCCCGGCCTGGTCGGCCACCACCGTGAGCACCGGCTGGTTCAGCTGGTACGAGCGGCCGAGATCGCCACGGACCAGCCTGCTCAGGAAGCGCAGGTACTGCAGCAGC
Source organism: Nocardia sp. NPDC050697 (assembly GCF_040654395.1). Classification (NCBI taxonomy): domain Bacteria; kingdom Bacillati; phylum Actinomycetota; class Actinomycetes; order Mycobacteriales; family Nocardiaceae; genus Nocardia; species Nocardia sp. NPDC050697. The sequence continues at coordinate 1,057,975 of NZ_JBFAHY010000001.1, read as the reverse complement.
ACCGGATCGTCGAAGCCGTAGTCGGCGCGGATCCGGGCCAGCACCTCCGGCGAGGCGGTGGCCGCGACGCCGCCCGCCACCGCCCGCGCCGGATCGCCCGGAATGAGCAGCAGCCCGGCGAAGGTCACCGTGGCCGCGCCCCACATGACCAGCAGCGCCAGCGCGAGCCGCCCGGCCAGCCAGCGCAGCGGCTCCGGCACCCGGCTCAGGGGGCGAGCCAGACGTCGGCGAAGCGCGGGTAGGTCTGCGCGTCGAACACCACCCCGCGCACCGAATCCGCGAACCCGGTCAGGCTCACCGGCGTGTAGACCGGCACGATGTACGCCTGCTTCAGCACCTCGCGCTGCACCGCCGAGTAGGCCGCGCTCGCCTTGGCCGGGTCGGCCGCCGCCTCGGTCACCCAGGCGTCGATCTCCGGCGAGTTCACCAGCGCCACATTGCCGCCCGCCTTGGCGTAGGTATTGGCGGAGAAGAAGGCGAAGCGCAGCACGTCCGGGGTGGGGCGGGCGAAGCTCACGTCCACCAGGTCGTACTCGCCGCCGATCAGGTAGCGGTCCACGTAGGTGCCGGTGTCGACGGTCGGCCTGGCGATCTCGATGCCGACCGTGCGGGCCTGCGCCTTGAACCCCTCGGCGATCACCTCGCGCTGGTCCTTGGTGCCCTCCGGCCAGTACGGCCAGACCAGGGTGAGCCGCCTGCCGTCCTTGACCCGGTACCCCTCGGCGTCGGTGCCGGTCCACCCGGCCTGGTCGAGCAGCCTGCGCGCGGCATCCGGGTCGTGCTTCGCCAGCTCGGCGCTCGCGCCGCCGTCGTAGTCGGCGGTGATCCGGCTCAGCGCGTTGTCGGCGACCGGGTAGCGGCCGAAGTAGACGTTGCGCACCAGCGCGTCCACATCCACCGCCGAGCTCAGCGCCCGGCGCACCAGCGGATCCTGCAGCGCGCCCCTGGACCGGTTCAGGTAGACGTTGTAGTTCAGCCCGGGTGTCTCGGTGCTGTAGAGCTCGAAGCCGTCCAGGCCGTCCAGGTCGGCGGCGGAGACCGGCGGCACCCCGGCGATGCCCTGCACCTGGCCGCTGGTCAGCGCGCCGTAGCGGGTGGCGTCCTCCGGGACGAACTCGAAGACCAGCCGGTCCAGGTAGGCGGCGCCCTGATTCTCGGCGCCGGTCGGCGGCGAGCTGTAGGTCTCGTTGCGCACCAGCGTCTCCCGCTTGCCCTGCTCCCACTGCTCGAAGGCGAACGGCCCGGTGCCCACCGGGCGGTACTCCGGCGCGGTCAGCGCGAGCGGGCTCTGGATGCCGAGGCTCGGGGTGGAGAGCGCCTGCAGGAACGGCGTGAACGGCTGCTTCAGCACGATCTCGAGCCGCCGGGCGTCGAGCACCCTGGTCTCCTGGTACGGGGTGATGAGCGAGGCCGCGTAGGCCGACTTGGTCTTCGGATCCACCACGTGGTCGAGGGTGGCGCGCACCGCGGCGGCGTCGAGCGGGGTGCCGTCGTGGAAGGTGACCCCCTCACGCAGGGTGAAGGCGTAGGTGCGGCCGTCGGGGGCGACGGTCCACGCGGCGGCCAGCCACGGGGCGAAGCTCTCCGGGCCGGTCTGCACCACCAGCGAGTCGAAGATGTTCCGGTTGATCACGCTGGTCACCGCCGTGGCGGCGACCGCCGGGTCCAGCGAGACCTGGGTACCGGCCACCGCGTAGGTCAGCGTCCCGCTGCGGGCCGGGGCCGCGGCCGCCGAATCGGAGCCCGATCGGGTGGCCACCACGATCCCGGCCACCGCCACCGCGACGACCGCGATCACCGCCGCGATCGGCCATGCCCGGCGGCGGCCCAACCTGTTCCCGGACCGCCGGGGCGCTTCGTGCTCTGCAGACATGGGACCGACTCCAGCACGCCCGATCCGGCACGGTCAATGATTGGCGCACAACCGAATTCGTATTTCGCCAACACTGATCGGTGCTGATCGGAACACCCGATCGAAGATCGGAATCACGGTGCGCGCAGCGCTGTACCCGCCCGGAAATCGGCTGCCGGGAGCGGCGCCGCGCTCTACGATCCCGGCATGACCGGACCCGGCAGGATCTTGGCCCGCGCCTTCCACGACGACCCCATGTTCACCTACATCCAGCCCGACCCCGCCCGCCGCGCGGCGGTGCTGCCGTGGTTCTTCGGCGCCGCCGCCCGGCTCGGCGCGAAGTACGGCAGGCTCGACGAGCGGCCCGGCGCGGGCGCGGCCATCTGGCTGCTGCCCGGGCGCGGGCTCGGCCTGCGCGAACTGGCGGGCGCCGGATTGCTGGCCGCGCCGGTGCGGCTCGGGCTCGGCGCCTTCCGCCGCTTCGGCGCCTTCACCTCCGAGCTGGAGCGGGCCCAGCGCGCGGTGCTCGAGCAGCCCTTCCTGCACCTGTTCATCCTCGGCGTCGACCCGGACGAGCAGGGGCGCGGGCACGCGGGCGCGCTCATCGACCCGGTGCTCGCCGAGTCGGCCCACCCCGTCTACCTGGAGACGGTGAACGAGGCGAATGTGCCGTTCTACGAGCGGCACGGCTTCGACGTCGCGTCCACGCACCGGCCGGACGGCATGCCGCGCTTCTGGACCATGATCCGCCGGCCGTGAACGGCGACGGCCCCCGGCGGGCTGCCGGGGGCCGTTACCGCGATCGGGTCAGGAGGCGCGGTAGGTGCGCGCGACCAGGGCCGAGCGCAGGTACCACAGCCCGGACGGCTGGGACGGGTCGAACCCGGTGAGCTGACCGATCCGCTTGAGCCGGTAGTCCACCGTATTGGTGTGCACGTGCAGGACCCGCGCGGTGCGCTGCCGGTTCAGGTTGTTGGCGATGTGCCGCTGCAGCGTCTCCAACAGCTCCGGGTGCTCGTCCAGCGGGTCGAGCAGCGAGCCGAGGTACTCCCGGCCCGGGCCCGGGCGGGTGAGCTGGTACTCCAGCGCCAGCTCGTCGAAGCGGTAGAGCCCGGCCACCGCTTGCAGCCGCTGCACCATGTCCAGCAGTTCGTGCGCCTGGTCGGCGGCGTCCGGGATCTGCTCCGGGGTCGCCTCCACCACGGTCGCGGTGATGCCGACCTGCGCCGCCCGCGACAACTGCTCGACCAGGGCGTCGAAGCCCTCGCGGTCGAAGCGCGCGGCCGGGATGAGCACGGTGCCGCCGTCCACGCTGAGCAGCGAGAGCGCGCTCTCCCCGCAGCGGGTGGCCAGCTCGGCCTGCACCCGGCGCAGCTTGCGCCGCGCCACCACCAGGCCGTCCAGGGTCGGGTTGGCCTCGTCCCGGTGCGGCGGGATGGCGACCGCGAGCACCGCGTACGAGGTCGCGATGGCGATGCCGCACTCGCGGGCCATGGTCGAGGTGCTGTGCCCGCCCAGCAGCGCCGAGGTGAGCGTGTGCACCGCGGTGTGGTGCTCGCTCACCACCGAGCGCAGCTCGCGCACGTAGGCCATGGAGATGGTGGTGGTGATCATGTCGAGCATCTCGACCACGGTCTTGGCGCCGTCGACCAGGTTGTCGTAGTCCTTGATGCTGGCCTGCGAGACCACCAGGTCCAGCCCCATCTTGAAGCCCTCGTGGATGGAGTGGTGGATGGTGTCGATGGGCACGCCCTCGCGCGCCCACCCCGCGGCCGCGTCCTGCAGCCGCTGCAGCTTCTCCGGAATGTCCTTGCCGTCGAGCATGCTGACCGCGAATTCGAGGCAGACCCGCGTGATCGTGGTGACGTCGCCGGAGATGGCGTCGCCGGGTAGGGTTCCGCAGGGCACGACGTTCGCGACGAAATGCCCCACCATCTGACGGGACAGCGACCGTACGTCCTGCAGGGAGGACGACATCGGCTTGCCCGACAGGGTCAGTCCCGCTCGGGTCGAACTGTCGACGGACATAGGCGACTCCTTCTGCCCCCGGATTTACTAGCTGTGCAGGTTGATCACAGTAATCGCAGCACGCTGTCCGGGGAACGAATCCCGTGCTTCTGTGAATCCCGGCGTCGTCGCACGAAATACCACTGTGACCGATCACAGCCGGTCCGGAAAGCGTAGCCGAAACAGGGCGTGAGTCATATCACGTCCGGTTCGGTCGGCGCCGATCCACCGAACGCGGGGGCGGCGGATTGTAGAGTTCGTGCCGGCTCGTCAGCACCGGAAACCGGGGGCTTGCCCGGTTCGTGTCGCGACGAGGAAGGTGAGGGCGCGATCGCGTGACCCGCGCGGCGACGATCGAGGGGAGCGGGCGGATGAGACCGGCTCTGCACTGCCTGGTGTGGGAACCGGACCACACGCTGTGGAACGGCGCCGTCAGCGACGGCTCCGGCGGCGCGTTGCGCCCCGCCGCGCTGCGCACGCTGCGGCTGCTCCGCGACCGCGGCGTGCTGCACGCCGTCGCGGGTCGCGGCCACCGCGACCGCACGGTGGCGACGCTGGCCCGGCACGGCGTGCTCCAGTACTTCTCCGCCGTCGAGGTGGGGTGGGGGCGCAAGTCGGGGGCGGTGCTGCGGATCGCCCGCACGCTCGGCGTCGGGCTCGACGTGATCGGCTTCGTCGACCCCGAGCCGCTGGAGCGCGCCGAGGTGGCGGGGCGGTTGCCGCTCGTCCGGTGCTACGCCGCCCGTAACGCCGACGTATTGCCCGCACTCGCCGACTTCCGGCCGGTGTTGCGGAGCAATCCGTACCCCACCCCGCCGCTCGGCTTCGCCCGCGTCCCGGCGCACTGAACGCGGGTTCGACCTGCGGTTCAGCGCGTGAGCGTCAGGCTCGCCAGGCGTGACGGCTCGGCGATCACCTCGTAGGCCGCGATCCGGTTCTCCCGCACCGTGAGCCGCAGTGCCGCGCGCGGTACGCCATCGGGTGCGACGACCAGACCGGGAGCGCCGTCGATCAGGAGCACCGCGGCGTAGCGGGCCCGGGCGCGCAGCAGCACCGTCTCCCGCACGACCTCGTCCGCACCGCGCAGGACCGGTTCCGCGCCGAGGGGCAGCGCTGCCGGCTCGGCGGTGCGCACCACGTCCGGTGCCAGGACGGCGAGCAGGGCGCCGATATTCCCGCTCCGCGCCGCCGCGAGAAATCGCTCCGCCACCGCGCGATCCCCGGCCTCGGGCGCCCCGGCCCCGCGCACCTTCCCCCTGGCCCGGCTCGCCAGCTTCTTGGCCGTCGCCGGCGTCCGCCGCACCATCGGCGCGATCTCGGCGAACGGCACCGCGAAGAGATCGTGCAGCACATACGCCACCCGCTCCTCCGGCCCCAGCCGGTCCAGCAGCACCAGCAGCGCCCGCCCCACCTCGTCGACCAGCACCGTCTCCGCCACCGGATCCACCCCGCCCGCCATCTCGGGGGTGAAGGCCCCGAGCTGCTCCGGCCGCCGCGCCCGCGCCCGCAACCGGTCCAGGCAGAGCCGGGTGGTCACGGTGGTGAGCCAGGCCGCCGGATTGTCCGGCGCGGCGGCCCCGTGCAGCCGCAACCACGCCTCCTGTACCACGTCCTCGGCATCGGCGGCCGACCCGAGCATGCGGAAGCCGAGCGCGAGCAGCCGGGGTCGTTCGGCCAGGAACAGATCCTCCGCAGTGCGCATCGGTCACCTCTCGTCGCGGTCGGGCGTCACCTGTACGACGCCGCCGACGCCCCGAAGGAGACCCGTGTCCACCGCCCGCCTGATCACCACTCTGCTCGCCGCCGCCCTCGCCGCTCTCGCCGCCCTCATCGACGCCGTCCGCGCCGACTGGGTGCGCGGCAATATGCGCCGCTACGGCATCCCGGACCGCGCCCTGCCCTGGCTCGCCGGAGTGAAGGCACTCGGCGCCGCCGGGCTGCTCGCCGGTCTCGCCTTCCCGGCCATCGGCACCGCCGCCGCGCTCGGCCTGGTCCTGTACTTCCTCGGCGCCGCCGCCACCGTGCTCCGGGCCCGCGCCTACCGCGATGTCGGCTACCCGCTGCCCTACCTCGCGGCGGCGGTCGCCGCCCTGGTCACCGCGGTGCCGTGAGCGCGCCGACCCCGTCCCACACCGCCCGCGCCCCGGACTCGCCGACCCGGACCACCTGCACCGTGGCCAGCACCGCGACCGCGATCGCCACCACCGCCAGCGCGATCAGCACGGGCCGCGCCCACACGGCCGACGCACGCTGCACCAGCATCAGCGCCAGCGCCACCAGGAAGAGCGGAATCACCAGGTAGAGCATGGAGTCGCCGAGCCCGGCGTGCCGCTCGATCAGCTCGTTGGCGGGCAGCGCGTGCTCCAGCTCCTCGCCGCTGCTGGTGGCGATCGGCGTGAGCACCGCCGCCACCCCGGCGACCGCCACCACCAGCCACCCGAACCGGGCGCGCGCGGCGGGCCACAGCGCGATGACGACCACGCCGAGCGCGGCCAGCGGAACCAGCACGACCACCGCGTGCACGACGAGGGGATGGAGCGGAAGCCCGTTCATGCCCTACTCCACGACAGCCCGGGCACCGCGGTTCAGGCGCTCTGCAGGAAGGTCGCCGCCTGCTCGCCGATGAACACCGCGGGCGCGTGCGTGTGCCCGCGCACCAGCAGCGGCATGACCGAGGCGTCGGCCACCCGCAGCCCCTGCACCCCGCGCACCTCCAGCCGCGGGGTGACCACGCTGGCCGCGTCGGTGCCCATCCGGCAGGTGCCGACCGGGTGGTAGAGCGTGTGCGAGTACTGCTCCAGGGTCAGCTCCATGGCGGCCGCCAGCTCCGCGGGCGGCTCGGGCGGGTAGATGAGATCGCCGAGCACCGCCTTCATGGCCGGGGTCTGCGCGATCTCGGCGCAGGCGCGCAGCCCGGCCAGCACGGCGGCCCGGTCGGCGCCGTCGCTGTCGGTCAGGTAGCGGGGGTCGATGCGCGGCTTGGCCAGCGGGTCGGCCGAGGCCAGGGTGATGGTGCCGCGGCTGAACGGGCGCAGCAGCACCGTCGCCAGCACCACGCCGTGCTCCTCGGGGTCGCGCAGCCCCTCGTGGAAGAAGGGCGCGGGCGCGAAGATCAGCTCCAGATCCGGCTGCTCCAGGTCGCCGCGGCTGCGCACGAAGCCGTACGCCTCGCCGACATTGGAGGTCAGCATGCCGCGGTGCCGCAGCAGGTAGGCGAGCAGCTCGCGCGGCTTCTCCGCGGCGAAGAGCGAGTCGCCGCCCACCCCATAGCCGAGCGCGGCCACCAGGTGGTCCTGCAGCCCCGCACCCACCTCCGGCGCGTGGTGCACGACCGGAATGCCGTGCGCGGCGAGCTGATCGGCGTCGCCGATGCCGGAGAGCAGCAGCAGCTGCGGGCTGTTGATCGCGCCGCCGCTGAGCACCACCTCGCGCCGCGCCCGCACCACCTTCGTCGCGCCCTGCTGCCGGTACTCGACGCCGACCGTGCGGGTGCCGTCGAAGAGCACCCGGGTGGCCTGCGCCTCGGTGCGCACCCGCAGGTTGGGCCTGCGCAGCGCCGGGCGCAGGTACCCGTCGGCGGTGCTCCACCGGCGGCCCGCCCGCTGCGTCACCATGGTCTGCGAGAAGCCCTGCGGCTCCGGCCGGTTCGCCGGCTCCACCTGGTACCCGGCCTCCCGCACCCCGGCCAGGTAGGCGGCGGTGATCCCGCGCGGGCTGCGCTGGTGCTGGATGTGCAGCGGGCCGGTGGTGCCCTCGTCCGGGTACTCGGCGCCCTCGACGGTCTCGATCCGGCGGAACTGCTCGACCGCGGCCTGGAATCCCCACTCGCTGCCCGCGAGCAGCGCCCACTCGTCGTAGTCGGCGCGGAACCCGCGCACCCACATCATGGCGTTCATGGACGACGAGCCGCCCAGCATCTTGCCGCGCGGCCAGTAGATCTGCCGGTTGCCGAGCTGCTCCTGCGGCTCGGTCAGGTAGTCCCAGTCCACCTCGCTGCGGAAGAGCTTGGCGAACGCGGCCGGAATGTGCGCGAACCGGTTCTTGTCCGCGGGACCGGCCTCCAGCAGCACCACCCGGGTGTTCGCGTCGGCGCTGAGCCGATTCGCCAGCACCGCCCCCGCCGAGCCCGCCCCGACGATCACGTAGTCGGCGTCGATTTCATCCGTTGACACAGTTGCACGCTCCGATCGGCGCCCGGTGTGGGGATCTGTCGTCAATCTACGAGGAATGCGCGGGCCCGGTCCGCGAAACGCGCAATCGAGCCGAGGCGGTCAGCGCACCGCGGCGGTGCCGGGCTGCCCGGAGCTGATTCGCACGATGGGCAGCACCAGCGCGGCGGGGGAGTGCGCCGGGACCACCGGGCGCTCCGGGGCGACCGGGGCGACCTGGCGGTACTTCTCGTCCTGCGGCGGCCGCTGATCGGCCTCGCCCCTGTTCGGCCAGTACGCGGCGGCCCGCTCGGCCTGCGCGGTGATGGTGAGCGAGGGGTTGACGCCGAGGTTGGCGGAGACGGCGGCGCCGTCCACCACGCTCAGCGTCGGGTAGCCGAAGACCCGGTGGTAGGCGTCGATCACGCCGTGCTCGCGGTCCGCGCCGATCGGCGCGCCGCCGAGGAAGTGCGCGGTGAGCGGGATATTGAAGACCTCGCCCCAGGTGCCGCCCGCCACGCCGCCGATCTTCTCCGCGACCCGCCGGGTGACGTCGTTGCCCGCCGGGATCCAGGTCGGGTTCGGCTCGCCGTGCCCCTGCCTGCTGGTGAGCTTGCGGCCGAAGAGCCCGCGCGTGGTGTAGGTGGTGATGGAGTTGTCCAGGTGCTGCATGACCAGCGAGATGATGGTGCGCTCACTCCAGTTCCGCACGCTCAGGAAGCTGAGCAGGGTGAGCGGGTGCCGCAGCGCCACCCCGAGGAAGCGCAGCCAGCGCGGCACCCGGCCGCCGCCGTCCACCATGAGCGTCTGCAGCAGCCCCATGGAGTTCGAGCCGCGGCCGTAGCGCACCGGCTCGATGTGCGTGTCCGGGGTGGGGTGGATGGAGGAGGTGATGGCGACGCCGCGGGTGACGTCCAGGTTCGGGTCCACCCTGCGGGTGGCGGCGCCCACGATGGACTCGGAGTTGGTGCGGGTCAGCTCGCCGACCCGGGGGGAGAGCTCGGGCAGCGTGCCGGTGTCGCGCATGGCGTGCAGCAGCTTCTGGGTGCCGAGCGTGCCCGCGGCCAGCACCACCTGCTTGGCGGAGTAGGTGCCCGGCCGCTTGCGCAGCCAGGCGCCGGTGCGCTCGGTGGTGACGTCCCAGGTGCCGTCGCTGTGCGGGCGCAGCGCGGTCACCGTGGTCAGCGGAATCACCTCGGCCCCCGCCTTCTCCGCGAGGTAGAGGTAGTTCTTGACGAGGGTGTTCTTGGCGCCGTGTTTGCAGCCGACCATGCAGTCGCCGCACTCCAGGCAGCCGGTGCGCTCCGGGCCCGCGCCGCCGAAGTACGGGTCGGGCACCGTCTCGCCGGGCTCGCCGAAGAACACCCCGACGGGGGTCTGCACGAAGGTGTCGCCGACGCCCATGTCCTCGGCGACCTGCTTGAAGATCTCGTCGGCCGGGGTCATGTGCGGGTTCTGCACCACGCCCAGCATCTGCTTGGCCCGCTCGTAGTACGGGGTCAGCTCCGCGCGCCAGTCGGTGATGTCGCGCCACTGCGGGTCCTGGAAGAACGGCTCCGGCGGCACGTACAGGGTGTTGGCGTAGTTCAGCGAGCCGCCGCCGACGCCGGCGCCGCCGAGGATGAGCACATTGCGCAGCGGGTGGATGCGCTGGATGCCGTAGCAGCCGAGCTTGGGCGCCCACAGGAACTTGCGCAGGTCCCAGCTGGTCTTCGGCAGCTCGTCGTCCTCGAAGCGGCGCCCCGCCTCCAGCACGGCGACCTTGTAGCCCTTCTCGACCAGCCGGAGCGCGGTCACGCTGCCGCCGAACCCCGAGCCGACGATGAGCACGTCGTAGTCGGTCGTCCGCTGGTCCATGGGCTGCTCCTCGATCCGGGCGAGTAGTGACGGAAGCAACACTACTCCCCGGTAGCTTCTACGCGAAACTCCCGGTTACACCTTTCTCTCGGAGCCGCGTCACCAGGCCACCGGGAGCGCGCGGGGCCCGCGCACCAGCAGCCCGTGCTTCCACGGCACCTCCGCGACCGGGACGGCGAGCCGCAACCCGGGGAAGCGCGCGAGCAGCCCGCCGAGCGCGGCCCGCAGCTCCAGCCGCGCCAGCTGGGCGCCGAGGCAGTGGTGCACCCCGTAGCCGAAGGCGATGTGCGGGTTCACCTCCCGGCCCAGCTCCAGCTCCCCGGCGGCGGCGAACACGGCGTCGTCGCGGTTGGCCGAGCCCATGTGCACGAGCACCGGGTCGCCCGCGCGGATGCGAACACCGCTCAGCTCCACGTCCTCGGTGGCGATCCGCGCGGAGCCCGCGCCACCGGAGCCGAGCTGGACGAAGCGCAGCAGCTCCTCGATAGCGGCGGGCAGCAGCGCCGGCTCGGCCCGCAGCCGCCGCCATTCGCCGGGGCGGGTGAGCAGCGTGTAGACGAAGTTGGCGATCTGGTTCGCGGTGGTCTCGTGGCCCGCGATCAGGATGGTGATGCCGAGGTTTACCAGCTCCGCCTCGCTGAGCCGGTCGTCCTCGTCGCGGGCCAGGGTGAGCGCGCCGAGCAGGTCGCCGGTGGGGTCGGCGCGCCGCAGGGCGATCACCTCGGCCAGGTAGCCCTCCAGCTCAGCGCGGGCCGCGGCGATCTGCTCCCGGGTGCAGGCCGTGGTGGAGAGGATCGCGTCGGAGAAATCGCGGAAGCGGTGCTGGTCGGAGTCGGGGATGCCGAGCATCTCGCAGATGACGGCGACCGGCAGCGGGAGCGCGAGGGCCCGCACCAGATCGGCCGGGGCGCCGTCGCGCTCCATCCCGGCGAGGCAGCCCGCGACCAGCTCCTCGACGCGCGGCCGCAGCTGCGTGACCCGGCGGCCGGTGAACGCCTTCGCCACCAGCTTGCGCAGCCGGGTGTGCTCCGGCGGATCCATGGTGAGCAGCCCGTTGGCGCGCGGCGGCTCCGGGGTCGAGCGCGGGATGTCCTCCCGGTCGACGGTCGCGGTCCGGCTGAAGCGGCGGTCGTTGAGGACCAGCCGGACGTCCTCGTAGCGGGTCACCAGCCAGCCCTCGCCGCCATGCGGCAGCTGGACCCGGGAGACGGGCTCCTCCCGGCGGAGCGTGTCGATGCGGGGGTCGAGTTCGAGCCGGACAGGGTCGCCGAACGGGTAGTGGCGAACCTGGCTGTCGACGGTCATGCGCTCTCCTCGGTGCGGAAAGTCGGTCGCGAAACGCCTGATGTAAGCGAGCGCTTACAATTTCACGGTAGGCCGGTGCCCCGCCGCCGTCAACAGCGGAATCGATTAGCGCGGTGGGAAATCGAGGTCGGCGCGCTCCAGGACGGCCCCGGTCGCGCGCAGCACGAGCTCGGCCACGGCCGCCGGCTCCGCGGAGGCGAGCGGCTCGCGGCCGTGCACCGAACGCACCAGCGCGATGCCGAGCAGCCAGGCGAGCAGCAGATCGGCGCGGAGCTCCCCGTCCGGGGCGTCGGTGAGCGTCGCGAGCGCGCGGGCGTACTCGTCGCCGAGCTCGCGCTGGATCAGCAGCGCGCCGTCCTCCCGGTCCGCGGAGCGCAGCGCGGTGACCAGCCAGTCGCCCTGCGCGGCCGAGCCGTCCGGGTCGAGGACGGCGGCGAGCAGCCGGGCGGGCAGCGACGCCGCGGCGCCGTCGTCGAGCAACCGCTGCCCGCGATCGGTGAAGGCGGCGCGGAAGAGCTCGGCCTTGGTGCCGAAGTAGCGGAACAGCAGCGCCTGGTTGACCCCGGCCGCCGCCGCGATGGCGCGCACCGAGGCGCGTTCGTACCCGCGCTCGGCGAACAGGGTCCTGGCGGCGGACAGCAGCGCGGCCCTGGTCGCCGCCGCGTCCCGGCGCCGGACCGGCGCGGTCTCCTCCGACGTCATCCGTCCTCCTTCGTGCTCCGGCCCGAGCCTAGGCCGGGGTGCGACGAATCGGGCAAAGGGCGCGCGTATCCGAGTGCGGTGCTCACCGGAGTTGACACTGCTCTCCGAAGACGGTCAGGCTGGGGTCATGGCCACACCCCGCGACCGCGCCAGGGCGCAGACCATGACCGACATCGTGGAGATCGGGCGCAGGCACCTGGCAGCCGACGGCGCGGCGGCGCTCTCGCTGCGCGCCATCGCCCGCGACCTCGGCGTCGTCTCCTCCGCGGTCTACCGGTACGTGCGGAGCCGCGACGAACTGCTCACCCTGCTGCTCGTCGACGGCTACACCGCGCTCGGCGACGCCGTCGACGCCGCGCTCGCCGCCGGCCCCGGCGACCCGGTGCCCGCGCTGCGCGTGCTCGGCCGCACCCTGCGCGGCTGGGCGCTCGCCGAACCCGCCCGCTACGGCCTGCTCTTCGGCACCCCGGTCCCCGGCTACCACGCGCCCGCCGAGCAGACCGTGCAGTCCGGCACCCGGCTCATCGTCACCCTGATGCGGCTGCTCGCCGCGGCACACGAGGCGGGCGTGCTCACCGAACCCGCCGGCGTGCCCACCGCCTCGCCCGCGCTGCGCGCCGACTTCGCGGCCATCCGCGCCGAGTTCGGGCTGCCGCTGCCGGATTGGCTCATCGCTCGCGGCACCGCGCTGTACGCCGGGCTGATCGGCGCGGTGAGCGCCGATGTCTTCGACATGTACGGGGCGCGGACCTTCGCCGACCGCGCGGAGCTCTTCGAATTCCAGCTGGACGGTCTGCTCGGGATGGTCGGCGCGGACCCGGTTCGCCGCGCCGCCCGCGCACCCGTCGCGGAATAGTTACTATTCCGCTATCGGGCAGGCGTGGGCGGCCCGGGTCGGGGAAAGGCGGGGTTCATGGTCACGATGGCACAGCTGCGGGCGGTGCTCGCCGTTCTGAACGTGCAGCCCGACGAGCCGGGGGTGCTGCGCCCGGTGGATCCGGATCACGGTGTGGAGCAGGCGAAACTGGCCGGTCTGGTGCACCGGGTGCTCGGCGACGAGGTGCGCCGGGTGATCGGCACCGCCGCCGACCCGGACCAGCGCGAACGCCGCTGGAGTGCCGCCGCGGACGAGCCCCCGCCCGCCGCCGAGGTGACCGCCGAGCGCGCCCGGTTCGACGCGCGGCAGCTCAGCAACCGTATCGAGGTGCTCGCCGCCGACGCCGCCGCCGAGCCGGTCCCGGTGCTGCTCGACGCCGCCGCGCGGGCCGCCGACGCCGCCGCGGTGCTGGTGCAGCTGAGCAGGCACCCGCTCGGCGCCGAGACCGAGACGCTCTGGCGCGCCGCGCTCGACGACCTCGCCGCCGCCTACCACCTGATCAACGACGAGCACGAGGAGCTCGCCGCCACCGCGACCCGGCCGCTCGGGGGCGCGCTCACCGCACCGTGACCACCCGGCTGTGCCAGCCGGTGGAGCCGTCCGGGAAGGGGCGGGCGCGGGCGTCGGTCTGGGTGGCGCCGGTGCGGTCGGTGGCGCGGACCCGCAGGGTGTGCGTGCCCGGCGCGGCATCCCACGCCCAGCGCCACTGCCGCCAGGTGTCGATCGAGCACTCGGCCGCGAGCTCGGCCCGCTGCCACGGCCCGCTGTCCACCTGCAGCTCGACCCGGTCGATGCCGTGCCGCTGCGCCCACGCCACCCCGGCGACCACCACCGGCCCGGCGTCCACGGTGGCGAAGGAGGCCGGGACGTCGATCCGGGAGGAGGTCTTGATCGGGGCCTCGGCGGCCCAGCCGCGGTCGGTCCAGTAGGCGGTGGCGCGGTCGAAGCGGGTGAGCTCGAGGTCGACCACCCACTTGGTGGCGGAGACGTAGCCGTACAGCCCCGGCACCACCATGCGCGCCGGGTAGCCGTGCGCCACCGGCAGCGGCTCGCCGTTCATGCCGACGGCCAGCAGGGCGTCGCGGCCGTCGGTGAGCGCGGCCAGCGGGGTGCTCGCGGTGAAGCCGTCGACGCTGGTGGAGAGCACCATGTCGGCCTCGGGGCGCGGGCCCGCCGCGGCGAGCAGGTCGGCGAGGCGGTAGCCGGTCCAGGTGGCGGTGCCGAGCAGGTCGCCGCCGACCTCGTTGGAGACGCAGGTCAGGGTGAAGGTGGACTCGGCGGCGGCGCGGTCGCGCAGGTCGTCGAAGGTGTACTCGACCTCGCGCTCGACCAGGCCGTGGATGCGCAGGCGCCAGTCCGTCGAGGTGAGCGCCGGGAGCTGAAGTGCGGTGTCCACGCGGTAGAAGCCGCCGTTCGGCGTGGTGAACGGGGAGATGCCCGGTATCGGGAAGGTGACGTCCGGCGCGATGGGCGGTGCCGGGCGGACGGGCCGGGGGAGCACGAACCCGGCCCGGTCGGCGGCCACATCCCGCAGCGCCCGGCCGATGTACTGCCCGGCGGCGTAGGTGGCGACCGCCAGGGCGCCGACCCCGGCGGCGATCCCGAGAAACCCGCGCCGCGAGTGGTTCCCGGCGGAATCGCGCGGCGCCCGCTCGCCCGCTACCGGTGCCGCGGCGGTAGTGGCGTCGCCCGCCTCCGGCGCCGCGTCGGTGCGATCCGCTCGCGGCCGGGCGGCGTCGCCCGTCTCGCGCGCGGCGGCATCGTCGGCTGCTTTCGGCGGCACGGCCGTGTCGTCGGGGTGCGACCGGGTGGCGCCCACGCCGCCCGCACGCGTCGTACCGTGCACGTTCCCGCCCGCGGCCCGCATCAGGACCCGCAGGGCGAGAACTCCCGCCACCACCCCCAGCACCGCGGGCAGCGCGAAAAGCGCTGTCGCGCCCGGCCGCTGCAGGGCGGCCCCGACCACCACCAGCCCGAGAACGACGAGCAGCCCGCACCCCGCGTACCGGAACCTGCGCTCCAGCAGCCCCGCGACGGCGGCGAGCAGCACCATGACCACCGCCATGCTCGCGAAGAGCACCAGCTTGTCACTGCTCCCGAACTCCCGGATGGCGAAGTCCTTGAGTTCCCGCGGCGTCCGATCCACCATCCCCGCCCCGGTGGCCAGGAACGGCGAGGCGGCCGGAGCGACCACCGCCGCCACCAGGTGCCCCACGCCGAGGACCGTTCCCGCGGCGAGAACGCCGGAGAGCGCGGCCGCGGCCCGGCCGGGGGTGTGCTGCTCGGTCGCGGTCATCGCGCCCTCCAGATCGTCTCGAATGCCGGAGGAGTTCGATCCCGCGCCCCGCGCGGACGGGTCAGTCCATGACCATGGCCGCGATCGGGCTTCCGCTCGGCGCCCGCGACCCGCCCGTGGGCTCCACCGTGACGGCGATGGTGTCCGCGGCCGAGTACCGGGCGATGACCTCGCCGGAACCGGGCACCACCGCGTCCGGCAGCGGATCGCCGCCGGGGTGGATGATCCAGAGCTGGTAGTCGCGGTCGGCGGGCAGCTCCGGCATGGCGGCGAAGGAGATCGCCGCCGCCCCGAGCGAACTGGACGAGTTCACCGTGATCGAGCCGCCGCTCGGCACCGCCACCGTCGCGGCGCGCGCGTCCGGCTGCTCCAGCACCGTCGCGGCGGTGATCCGCGGATCCGGCGACCCGGCATCCCGGCCGGCCAGCACGGCGCCGCCGACCACCGCGGCCACCAGCACCGCGGCCGCCGTGGCCAGCCACCCGAGCCGCTTCCCGGAGAACCGCCGCGCGCTGCGGATATCCCGCACGCCCTCGGCGTGCAGCCGGTCCAGCGCGGCCAGCAGCCGCCCCTCCAGCTCCGGCGGCGGCGCGACGGCATCGACCGCGGAGAGCTCGGCGAGCACCTCGTGGGTCCGCCCCACCGCGTCGGTGAACTCCGCGGCGAGCGCCGCGTCGGCACCGGCGACCCGCTCCTCGATGGCGGCGCGCTCGCGCGGGTCGACGGCATCGAGGGCGTAGAGCGGGGCGAGGTCGAGCAGGTCCGCCTCGTCGCGGTCGGTGTCAGGCATCGCTGGTCTTTCCGGTCAAGCAGGTCTCCAGCCGTTTCAATCCGTCCCGGATCCGGCTCTTGAGGGTGGGCAGCGGCACCGCGAGGTGGTCGGCCACCTCGCGGTAGGTGCGGCCGGTGTAGTACGCGAGCCCGACCGCCTCGCGCTGGGTGGCGGTGAGCGTCTCCAGGCAGCGCAGCACGGCCTGCTCGTCGAGGCGCTGCCCGACCTCCTCGGCCACGCTGTCGTGCGCGCGGCCCAGGTGGGCGTGGCCGTAGACGGAGTCCCGGCTGGCGGCGTTCTGCTCGGTGCGCACCCGGTCCACCGCGCGGCGGTGGGTGAGCATCATGAGCCAGCCGATCGGGCTCGCCTTGCTCTCGTCGTAGCGCGCCGCCATCGACCAGGCCTGCAGGTACACCTCCTGGGTGACCTCCTCGGCGGCGGCGTGGCTGCGCAGCACCCGCACCGCGAGCCCGAAGACCCGGTGGCTGGTGTGCCGGTAGAAGTCGGTGAAGGCATTCCGGTCGCCGCCGGCGACGGCGGCGAGCAACGCGATGAGCTGCCGGTTCTGCGCGACGGTGGCCGCGCGGCCCTCCGGGTCGGCGGGGCATGCCGGATCCTGGTCGCCGGTGTCGGCGCTGTGCAGGCGAATCGGCGCGAACGCCGGTTCATTGGTCATGGTCGTGTCCCTGTCCGCATGACTGGCTTTCGACATGCCTCGGTGCTCGGATGGGTTCCGGCTGGAATGTACTCCCCGGCGTGCGCGGAAACACGGAACCGGGCGATCTCCGCGAAAGACCGCCCGGTCCTGAAGTGCACGTCAGAGCGAGCGCGCGATGATCTCCTTCATAATCTCGTTGGTGCCCGCGTAGATCATCTGCACCCGGCTGTCCGCCCACATGCGGGAGATCGGGTACTCGGTCATGTAGCCGTAGCCGCCGAACAGCTGCAGGCACTCGCTGGCGACCTCGAGCGCGCGCTCGGTGGTCCACCACTTGGCCATGGCCACGGTGGGGATGTCCAGCTCGCCCTTGATGTGCCTGACCACGCAGTCGTCGGTGAAGACCCGGGCCACCCGCGCCTCGGTCGCCACCTCGGCCAGCTTGAACTTGGTGTTCTGGAAGCCGAAGACCGGCCGCCCGAACGCCTCGCGCTCCTTGACGTAGCGCAGCGTGTGCTCCAGCGCCGTCTCCATGCCCGCCACCGCGCCCACCGCGATGATCAGCCGCTCCTGCGGCAGCTGCTGCATGAGCTGCACGAAGCCTTGGCCCTCGGCCGCGCCGAGCAGGTTGGCGACCGGCACCCGGACGTCCTCGAAGAACAGCTCCGAGGTGTCCTGGCCCTTCTGCCCGATCTTGTCCAGCACCCGCCCGCGCCGGAACCCGGCCCGGTCCGCCTCCACGAGCACCAGGCTGATGCCGGCCGCGCCCTGGCTGACGTCGGTCTTGGCGACCACGATGATCAGGTCGGCCTGCGAGCCGTTGGTGATGAAGGTCTTCGAGCCGTTGATGACGTAGTCGTCGCCGTCGCGCAGCGCCTTGGTCTTGACGTTCTGCAGGTCCGAGCCGGTGCCGGGCTCGGTCATGGCGATGGCGCCGACCACCTCGCCGCTGGCCATCTTCGGCAGCCAGTGCCGCTTCTGCTCCTCGGTGCCGTAGTGCAGCAGGTAGTGCGCCACGATGCCGTTGTGCAGGCTGGCGCCCCACGCGGTGTCGACGACCCGGGCCTGCTCCTCGATCATGACGGCCTCGTGCGCGAAGGTGCCGCCCCCGCCGCCGTACTCCTCCGGGATGGAGAGGCACAGCAGCCCCAGCTCGCCGGCCTTGTTCCAGAGCTCGCGGTCGACGTGGTGCTGGGCGAGGTACTTGTCGATGTTCGGCGCGACCTCCTTGTCGTAGAACGCGCGCGCCAGCGAGCGCAGCGCGTCCAGGTCGTCGTCCATCCACACGGACCGGTAGGCGGCCATCGGGTTCCTTTCGTTCTTCTGTAACCGTGGATAACGGGTACAGGGTGTCCCAGCGTCACTGTAGTGCCCGTCACTCGCCGCCGTCGAGTGCGCTAGCCTTTTCCGGCATGACCAGAGGACGCGCCGACACCACCGGCACCCGCCGGGCCGCCGCGCCCTCCCCGGTGCGCGCCGAGCGCCGCCGCGCGCTGGTCGATGCCGCGATCGCCGCCATCAGCGAGCACGGCCCCGACGCGCTGACCGGCCAGATCGCCGACCGCGCGGGGCTGGCCAGGACGCACTTCTACCGGCACTTCGCCAGCAAGGAGGAGCTCGACCTGGCGGTCGCGCGGCGCGCGCACGAGGAGCTCACCGAGCGCATCCGCTCCGCGCTCGCCATCGACGGCACCCCGCTCGACGTCATCCGCGCGCCGATCGCCGAGCACGTCGCCTGGGCGGGGGAGCACCCGAACCTGTACCGCTTCCTGCTGCGCCGCAACTACTCCCGCGGCGCCGAGGAGGAATCCAGGATCGGCGGCAGCGCCTTCGCCTCGGAGATCTCCGAGGCGGCCGGGCGCTACATTCCGCGCTTCGGCACCGACCGCGCCGCCGCCGACCGGCTGGTGGTCGCGCTGCTCGGGCTGATCGACGCCTCGGTGCGCTGGTGGCTGGCGCACGGCGGCTGCACCGAGGCCGAGCTGGTCGAGCTGCTCACCGCGGAGTCCTGGCTGCTGCTCGATCGCCGGCTGCGCGCGCTCGGCATCGAGCTGGACCCCGATGGCCCGCTGCCCCTGCCCTGACCAGGGCGGGGATCACAGCGCGGCGGGCGCGTAACCGCAGGTGCGGCGGGTAGCCAAGCCAGCAGGGGCGTGGTGCCCCGGTCCGCGGCGAGTGCGCAACCGGACCTCCCGACGGAAGGTGAACGCGCGTGCGGTGTGTGGTGTTCGGAGCGACCGGGTACATCGGCGGCCGTCTGGTGCCGGAATTGCTGAAGGCGGGGCACACGGTCCGGGTCCTGGCCCGCACCCCGGGCAAGCTGGCCGACGCGCCCTGGCACGACGAGGTCGAGGTGGTGCAGGGCGACGTCACCAGCGCCGGTGACGTCGCGCGGGCGCTGGCGGGCCAGGAGGTCCTCTACTACCTGGTGCACTCGCTGACCCGCGCGGATTTCGACACCGTCGACCGCAAGGCCGCCGAGCTCGTGGTCCGCGCCGCCGCCGAGCAGGGGCTGTCGCGCATCGTCTACCTGGGCGGCATCACCCCGGCCGGGCAGGATCTCTCCCGGCACCTGGCCTCGCGCGCCGAGGTCGGCCGGATCCTGCTCGACGGCCCCGTGCCCGCGCTGGTGCTGCAGGCGGCGGTGATCCTCGGCTCCGGCTCGGCCAGCTTCGAAATGCTGCGCTACCTCACCGAGCGGCTGCCCGCCATGGTGACGCCGCGCTGGGTGCGCAACCGGATCCAGCCCATCGCGGTCCGCGACGTGCTCTACTACCTGACCCGCGGCGCCGAGGTGGCGCCCGAGGTGCGCGGCGCCTTCGACATCGGCGGCCCCGACGTGCTCAGCTACCTGGAGATGATGCGCCGCTACGCCCGGGTCGCCGCGCTGCCGCGCCGGGTGATCGTCCCGGTCCCGGTGCTCACCCCGTGGCTCTCCGCGCAGTGGGTGAACCTGGTGACCCCGGTGCCGCGCGCCATCGCGGTGCCGCTGATGGAGTCGCTGATCAACGACGTGGTCTGCCGCGACCACGCCATCGCCGAGCACATCCCCGACCCGGCCGACGGCCTCGTCGGCTACGACCACGCGGTCGAGCTCGCGCTGGCCAAGATCCGCGACCTCGACGTCCCCACCCGCTGGTCCGACGCCGACGCGGGCACCGCGCCCTCGGATCCGCTGCCCACCGACCCGGAGTGGTCCGGCGGCTCGCTCTACCGCGACGAACGCTCGCTGGCCACCCCGGCCGACCCGCAGACCGTCTGGGCGGTGGTGGAGGCGATCGGCGGCGAGCACGGTTGGTACTCGTTCCCGCTGGCCTGGTCGGTGCGCGGCTGGATGGACCGGGTGGCGGGCGGGGCCGGGCTGCGCCGCGGCCGCCGCGACCCGCACCGGCTGCGCGAGGGCGAGGCGCTGGACTGGTGGCGGGTCGAGCACCTGGAGCGCCCGCACCTGCTGCGGCTGCGCGCCGAGATGCGGGTGCCCGGCCGCGCCTGGCTGGAGCTGCGGGTCGAGCCGGACGGCACCGGCGCGGTCTACCACCAGCGCGCGCTCTTCGAGCCGCACGGCCTCGCCGGGCACCTCTACTGGAAGGCCATCGCGCCCTTCCACGCGGTGATCTTCGGCGGCATGGCCCGCAATATCACCGGCGCCGCCGAGGCCACCGCGTCCTGAACGAGCGAAGGCGGGTGCCCACCGGGCACCCGCCTTCCGCCGTCCGCGCGCTACTGCGTGGAGAGACAGCCCTGGAAGGTCTGGAAATCGCCGGCGAAGGCGAGCCCGCCCGAGCAGGTCGGCCGGTTCACCCCGTCCACCACGACGGTGGCGCCGGGCCCGGCGATCCCGATCGAGAGCCCCGGCCGCACGCCGAGGGTGATGACGCTCGCGCCCGGGCCGAGCGCGACGGCCGCCGGAGCCGACAGGTACCCCGATTCCGAGGTGGCCGCGCCGCCGTTCTGCGCGATGGCCAGGGAGAGCCCGGCGGCATTGGCGTCGGCGTCCGCGGTGCCGCCGGCGCCGATGGCGAGCGCCGCCGAGCCGCCGACGCTCTCCGACGCGCACGAGGCATCGGCGGCGGTGACGGCGCGCACCTCGCCGCCGGAGGCCGGGCAGGTCGCGGTGTCGGCGTTCGCCGCGGGCGCGGCGAGCAGGGCGCAGGCGGCGGCCGCACCGGCGCCGGCGAGCACGGCCGCGGCGCGGCGCATGGGAGAGGTTGTCATGGTCGTTCCTCCTGGGTCGTACGGAACAGGTGACTCAGTAATGACGCGAAATCGACGCGTCAAACGACCTGTTTTCCGTCCGGTGCACCGCTGCGACCTGCGGAAACCGAGTGATTCGACAGGCTGGGGCACCCGGATGGGTTTCGGCCCCCGGTCCGGCCGACGGCGTGCATCAGCGCCGGGTGAGCTCGTCGAAGTGGGTTCGCATGGAATCGATCAGGGTGCTGAACACCCGGTGCGCGGCGGCCAGGTCCTCGTCCGGCAGCGCCGCCATGGCGGCTCTGGTGCGGGTGCCGAGCGGGGTGAAGAAGCCGCGCGCGACGTCCATGCCGTGATCGGCGTAGCGCAGCAGCACCTTGCGCCGGTCGGCGGCGTCGGTGTCGCGGCGGATGTGCCCGGACTCGATCATCCGCTCCACCAGGTAGGTCACCGCGGCGGTGGAGATGCCGAGCAGCTTGGCCAGCCGCCCCGCGGTGACCGGGTCGCCCTCGATATCGGCGGTCGCGATGTGCATGAGGGCACGGAAATCGGTCGGCCGCAGTTCGTTGGCGCGGGCGAAGACGTGCCCCAGCTGCTCCGAGACCGCGGTGAGCGCGCGCAAGTCGGCGGAGATCTCGGACTCCAACAGCTCGCGCTCGCTCTCCTGCGGCACGCGCTCCTCGGTCATCCCCGTCGATCCTTTCCAACCACCCGGAAAGGGCCAGCCTAGCCGAGCGGTGCGGGGCCGACCGCCTCAGCGCGGGACGGTGACCGGCTCGGCGCAGCTGGCGCCGCCGTCGACCAGCGAGCACGCCGCCGGGTCGCGGGTCGGCAGGTAGCCGGGCGGGGTGCCGTTCGCGCGGATCAGCTCGGTGTAAGCGGGCACCGCGTCGGTGGGGCGCCTGGTGAGCGCGGGGTCGGTCAGCACGTCCACCGTGTAGAGCCCGAAACGCGGTGCGTAGCTGCCCCATTCGTAGTTGTCGGTGAGCGTCCAGTAGTTGTAGCCGATCACGGGCATGCCGTCGGCGACCGCGCGCTGCAGCCAGTAGACGGTGTCGCGCAGGTTGTCGGCGCGGGTGTAGCCGTCGGCGCGCGGCTTGCCGTTGTCGGTCGGCAGGCCGTTCTCCACGATGTAGAGCGGCTTGCCGGGGAACTGGCGGGCGTAGTGCCGCAGCGCGTAGTAGATCCCCTCGGGCTCGAGCGGGTTCTGCCAGAGCTTCTCGAAGTCGTACGGGGTGCGCAGCGCGGCGGGGGAGAGGCCGTAGTAGTAGTCGATGCCGATGTAGTCGAGCGCGCCGCCGATCCGCTCCAGCAGGGCACCGTTGACCGCGCCGTCGACCGCCGGGATGTAGGCCGCGTTGCTGGTGACCATGGCGCCGGGCTGCACCCGGTGGATGTGCTCGTAGATCGCCAGGTGCGCCTGCGCGATCTTCTCCTGCATGACCGGGACGTCGGTCGCGGGCAGGGTCCCGTGCTGCACCTCGCGCAGCAGGTAGACCGCCGGCTCGTTGAAGGTCACCCAGAGCGGGTCGGCGGCGGCGTAGCGGTCGACCACCGTGCGCGCGTTGGCCAGCCAGTTCGGCACCATCTCCGGATCCGCCCAGCCGCCGCGATCGGCCTGCCAGCCGGGGTACACCCAGTGGTCGAGGGTGATCATCGGCCGCATCCCTGCCGCGCGGATCGCCCCAACCACCTCGTCGTAGAACCGCAGCCCTGCCTCGTCCCACACCCCCGGCCGGGGCTGCACCCGCGCCCACTCGACCCCGATCCGATACACCTGTACCCCCAGCCCCTTCGCCAGCGCGATGTCCTCGCGGAAGCGGGTGTGGAAGTCGATGGAGTCGCCGTACGGCTCGTGCCGGCGCGCGGCGTACCGCGACCAATTGCTGTCCGGCGCATGACCTTCGGACTGGAAACCGGAGGAGGCGACGCCCCACAGGAAGTCGCGGGGCAGGGGAGCGGGTGCCCCGGGTTCGGCTCCGGCCTGCGGGGGAGCGAACAGGAGCAGGGCGATGAGGACGGCCACGATACGCATCGCGGATCAGCGTAACTGGTCGATCGTCCGAATGTGTCTAGAATTGTGGTACCTAGATATGCGCATCTAACTATCTATCCCTCACCTTCTCGAAAAAGAACAAAGACGGCAAGGATCAGGACGGGAAATGCGCCCAGCGCTGGGCGATTCGGGCGCAGGCGCGGACCAGCTCCGGCGGCCGGACCTCGGTGAGATCGGTGTCGAAGGTGGCCAGGATTCCGGCGATGCCCGCCCAGGACCACGCGCCCAGCGTCAGCCGGCAGTGCCCGGCGTCGAGCTGTTCCACGACCGACCCGCCGGGCGCCCACCGGGCGACCACCGCGGCGGGCAGGGCGAGCCGCGCCGACCCGCGGCACTGCCAGGCGGCCGGGGTGTCGCCGCGGTCGGGGCTGGTCATGACGAAGGTGGCGACGTCGCCGGGTAGCTCCCGCACCGGGAACGGTTCGGTGGTGGCGCGCGGGAGCAGCCGGTCCACCCGGAGCACGCGCCAGCCGTCGTCCCAGGCCACCAGGTACCAGCGCGCCGCCCACACCGCGAGGTGGTGCGGTTCGATGCGCCTGGCGGGGGTGAAGTCGGGGTCGCCGGGGCCGGGCCGGGTGCCGTCGGCGCGCAGTGTCTCCACGATGAGGACGTGGCTGCGCCGGACGGCGGTGCCGACCGCGGCGAGTGCCCGCGGGTCGATGGGCGGCGCCGGGAACTCCCAGTAGTTGCGCAGCTGGGTGAGGCGCAGCGTGCCCATGGCGGCGCGCAGCCGGGGCGGCATGGCGCGGGTGAGGGTCTCCAGGGCGCGGGCGGTGTCGTCAGCGAGGCCGAAGACGGTGGCGGGCGCGGTCTGCAGCGCGACCGCGACGGCGAGCGCCTGGTCGTCGTCGAGCAGCAGCGGCGGCAGGGTGGTGCCCGCGCCGAGCCGGTAGCCGCCGCCGGGGCCGCGCACGGTGGTGATGGCGTAGCCGAGCTGCCGGAGGGTGTCGATATCGCGGGTGACGGTGCGCGGGCTGACCTCGAGCCGCTCGGTGAGTTCGGGGAGCGACCAGTGCGGGCGCGCGGCGAGCAGGGAGAGCAGGTGCAGGGCGCGCCGTGAGGTTGTTGCCACGGAATTCATGGTGCGCGCGGTAGTGGTCATCCGGTGTCCGGTATCGGCGGAATCGTTCGGGGGGAGGTTGCCGGACGAAGGAGTGGACGCGGATGCGGGTCGTTGTGGTCGGAGGCGGAATCGGCGGGCTGGCGCTGGGGTCGGGGCTGCGCCGGGCGGGGGTGGAGGTGGCGGTGTTCGAGCGGGACACCGATGTGCGGGCGACGGGTGGGTACCACATCACCCTGGACGGGCGGGCGCAGGAGGCGCTGCGCGGTCTGGTCGCGCCGGCGGTGCTGGAGCGGATCCTGGCGTCGGGTTCGGCGCTGCGGCTGCGTGCTCCGGACGCGTTCTGGGATCGGCGGGGGCGGGTGCTCGGGTACGGGCGCGATCTGCGCGCCGATCCGGGGCTGGATATCGACCGGATCACGCTGCGCGCGCTGCTGGCGGAGGCGGTCGGCGATGATCTGCACCTGGGGAAGGTGGTGCGCGGGGTCGGGTACGGCGGGGACGGCGCGCCGCGGGTGTCGTTCGAGGACGGCTCCGGGGTGACCGGTGACCTGGTGGTGGGTGCGGATGGCGCGCACTCGCTGGTCGCGCGCTATCTGGCGGGTGGGCCGACGAATGCGCCCGCGGGGATCATCGGGTTCTCCGGCCGGACCGCGGTGCGCGATCTGAGCGCGGGTGAGCGGGAGCGGCTGTGGACGCGGTCGGGGTTGGTGGTCGGTCCGCACGGGGCGGCGCTGTATCTGGGGTTCCTCGATCCGGTCGGCAATGCGGTGCTGGATCGTCCGGAGTTGCGGGCGTCGGTGACCACCGGGCCGACCTTCATCTGGGGTGCCATGTTCCCCGACTCGCCGGTGACCGGCGCGCTGCGCGGTTTGCGGGGGAGCGCTCTGCGTTCGGCGCTGGTGGGCCGGTTCCGGGAGCTGGGCTGGAGTGCGCGGGTCCTGGAGGTGCTCGAAGCGGCCGATCCGGACAGTGTGGGGGCGTTCCGCTTCAATGCGGCGTCGTCGCGGGCGCGTGATCTGGCGCCGTGGCGCGCGGGGCGGATCACCGCGCTCGGCGACGCGGTCCATGCCACGCCACCGACCGCGGGAATGGGCGCCGGCGCGGCCATTCGGGACGCGGCCGATCTGGTCGCCCGGCTGGGTTCCCCCTCGGGCGTGGCGGATTTCGAGGCGGCCATGCGCGAGCGGGGCGCCGAGGTGCTGCGGGCGGCCATGGGTCCGGTGCGCTGGATCCTGTTCACCGATACGCGCGCCGGGGCGGCGCTGACGGTGGCCGCCACCCCGGTGCTCGCCGCTGCCGTGCGGTGGCGCGGGCTTCAGCCGGGCAGGGTTTCGCCGCCGATGGGGGCGAGGATCTCGCCGGAGTAGTAGGAGGACATGGCTCCGGCGGCGAAGAAGACGTAGGAGGGGGCGATCTCGTCGGGCTGGGCGGCGCGTTCGAAGGGGACCTGTTTGCCGAAGTCGGCGACCTTCTCGGCGTCCATGGTGGCCGGGATGAGCGGGGTCCAGACCGGGCCGGGTGCGACGGCGTTGACCCGGATGCCGCGCTCCTTCAGCGATTGGGCGAGGGAGTAGGTGAGGGCGTTGATGGCGCCCTTGGTGGCGGCGTAGTCGATGAGGGTGGCGTTGCCGCGCAGCCCGTTGATGGAGCTGGTGTTGATGATGGCGCCGCCGGGGGTGAGGTGGTCGAGGGCGGCCTGGATGGCGTGGAAGAAGCTGTCGATATTGACGGCGAAGGTGCGGCGCCACTGTTCGGGGGTGAGTTCGGCGAAGTCGTCGACGGGTTGCTGGTAGGCGATGTTGTTGACCAGGATGTCGAGGCCGCCGAGGTCACGGGCGGCGCGGTCGATCACGCCGCGGCAGTGGCCGGGGTCGGCGAGGTCGCCGCGGTAGAGGTGGCAGGCGCGGCCGGTGGCGGTGACGAGGTCGCGGGTGTGTTCGGCGTCGGCGTCCTCGGACAGGTAGGCGATGGCGACGTCGGCGCCCTCCTTGGCGAAGGCGATGGCGACGGCGCGCCCGATGCCCGAGTCGCCGCCGGTGACGACGGCTTTCTTGCCGTCGAGCAGGCCGCGGCCGACCCACGCGCGCATTTCGTCGCGGGGGTGTTCGGCCATGTCGCCGGTGTGGCCGGGGTAGTCGATGGTGTGCGGGGTGTGCTCGCTCATGGTCGGCTCCTACCCGGTGCGGGCGGGCTGAACCGGGGTTTGCCCGGCGGGTGGCCGGGCACAGCGCCGGTGTTCGCCGGTCCCGTTTCCCAGGAGGTTGTCCGATGGCGCTGACCGCGCTCGCGCTGGTGTGTTCGCTGAAGAAGTCCCCGGCCGATTCCAGCAGTGAGCTGATCGCGAGGCAGCTGCTGGACGAGCTGTCCGGGCACGAGGTGTCCGGTGAGGTGGTGCGGGTGGTCGATTACGACGTGCGCCCGGGGGTGAGCGCCGACGAGGGCGACGGCGACCAGTGGCCGCAGCTCCGCGATCGGATCCGGGCGGCGGACATCCTGATCGTGGCGGCCCCGACCTGGGTCGGGCACATGTCGTCGGTGGCGCAGCGGGTGCTGGAGCGGCTGGATGCGGAGCTGTCGGAGACCGATGCGGAGAATCGGCCGAGCATGGTCGGGAAGGTCGCGCTGGCGGCGGTGGTGGGGAACGAGGACGGGGCGCACAAGATCGTCGCGGATCTGTTCCAGGCGCTGAACGACATCGGGTTCAGTATTCCGGCGCAGGGGTGCACGTACTGGAACGGGGAGGCGATGCAGGGGACGGATTACCTCGATCTGGACGAGGTGCCGGAGCCGGTGCAGAGCACCAACGCCGCCGCGGCTCGCAATGCCGCGCACCTTGCGCGGGTGTTGCAGGCGCAGCAGTATCCGGCGTATCCGGGTTCCTGAGCTCTCAGAGGCCGAGTTTGGTGACGGCGTTGTCGTCGAGCGGGTCGGCGGTGCGGATGTAGCCGTGCACGGTGCGCGGGTTGGACCAGCGGCCCTGGCGCATGATCTCGCGGTCCGCGGCGCCGCCGAGCGCGGCCTGGGTGGCGAAGCCGGCGCGCAGGGAGTGGCCGGAGAACAGGGCCGGGTCCAGCCCAGCCTTCGCCGCGTACCGCTTGACCAGTTCGGCTACGGCGCGGCCGGAGATGGCGCGGTCGCCGATTCCGCCGTGCCGGTTGATGGCGGGGAAGAGGGGGAGCTCGCCGGGGAGGTCGGTGCCGGTGAAGCCGTGGCAGCGGTGCAGTGCCGGATCCCGCGGGGGAAGTGGCGCTCGGGGGTCGGCGGCGCGCAGTTCGAGCCAGTCGGCGAAGGCGCAGACCGGGCAGGTGGGCGGGCGGTTGCCGCGGGGGAGGGCGACGCGGTGTTCGGCGGTGCCGGTGGGGTCGGTCTTGGTGGCGGGCAGGCGCAGGACCAGGACGGGTTCGCCGGTGCGGTGGTCGGTGTGGACGGTGATGTCGCCGATGCGCAGCGCCGCGAGCTCGCTGCGGCGCAGGGCCCCGGCGAAGCCGGTGAGCAGCAGGAGGGTGTCGCGGCGGCGCGCGGGCTCGGTCGGCATGCCCGGTGCGGGCAGGCAGGTGAGGAGCTGCTCGAGGGTGTGCAGGAGCACCGGGCGTTTGCGCAGGGGGGCGCTGCGGCGGGTGCGGCGGATGCCGCGCAGGGTCATGCGGACGACGTCGGAGCGGGTGGGGGAGGGGAGTCCGTTCGCGGCGTGTACCGCCGCCACCGCCGAGGACTTGCGTTCCAGGGTGGCCGCGCCGAATGCCCAGCGCCCGTCGTGTTTTCGCGCATCGGCCGCGGCGGCGAGGTAGACGGCGAGGTCGAGCGGGTCGGCGGGGAGTGCCTGGCGGTGCTCGCTGGCGCACCAGGCGGCCCAGGCGATCCAGTCCGCGCGGTAGGCGCGCACGGTGTTCTCCGATTGCGCGGCCTGCAGGTAGCGGCTCAGGGCGCCGGCCTGGGTGTCGTCGAAGCGTTCGCGGACTCGGCGCAGGGCGGCGGTGTCGATGAGGACGGTGCCGACTCCCGCGCGCAGTCGTGCCTGGACCGGGTCGGGGATGGCGACGGGGTGGTCGGGCACGGGTCGAGGATAACCGCTCGGTGCGGTGGCGGCCGCGGGCTGCGGCACCGGGGTGGTCGGCGTGATTGTCGTGCGGGGGCAAGTTTTCGCCGTCTCCCGGCAAGCCCTGCTGCCGGCAGACGGGAAGGATCGAGGCGATCGCGTACTCCGCAGCCGAGAGGAATCCCATGACCCCGCCGTCGCACGGCCCTCGGATCAGTCTTTCCTGGTCGCAGGTGGTCGAGTACGCCGAAACGGTGGCGCTCGACCACATCGAACAGCTGTCACCCGGCGTCGCTGGCGTTCTGCACGTGCTGGCTCCCGGGGGTGAACTGGGCTGGTTCACCGCCGCCGAGGCCGGCGTGTACGCGCGGCTCGCGGACCTGCTGGCCACCTACGCGGAGACCGATGTCGTGGCGGTGTGGCTCATCGACTCCGCCGGGGTGCGGCATCGCGGGCAGGGGTCGGGTGCGGAAGTGCGAGTGCGGGCACGGGGCTGGGATCCCGAGGTCGGGTCGCTGACCTATCACCTGGTGCACGAGTCCTGGTGGGCCACGCCCGATCTGATCGAGCGCCCCGCGCTGACGCTGCACCGCGAAGCCGTCGGCCTGGTCTGGGAGATCGAGTTCAGCGAGCACTACTTCGAGGCCGGTGGCCGGGTGCGGCGCAGCGTCGAGTTGCGGGTGCCGGGGGAGGATTTCGGCGCGCTGGCCGAGCTGCCCGCCCCCTTCTGGTCCGCCGCCGAGCAGGCCACCGGCATCGAGCAGATCCGTGCCGTCGCCCATCGCTACGGTGCCACCGACAGCACCGTGCGGGTCGGCCCCGGAACGATCGGGAGCGCCGCCGACCACGCCAGGCAGCGCGCCCGGTTCTGGGCCGTGCTGGCGGACGCTACCGCCGAATCGGACGACGGGGCGCAGCACCCGGGAACCCTGGACCGCTGACCGCTCGTGCCCACCACCACCGTGCGCCGCGAGGCCCGATCCACTTCGATCACTCGTCTCCGTCCACGTCGTGCCCCCGGGCATCTGCGTGGCCGGAACCGTCAGGAAGGACCTGCCATGACCACGACTCCGTTTCCGTTCACCGGCGCCCGCGCGGTGCTGACCGGCGCCGCGAGCGGGCTGGGTGAGCAGCTGGCTCATCAGCTCGCCGCACGCGGCACCCACCTGGTGCTCGCGGACCGCGACGCCGAGCGCTTGGCCGCGGTCGCGACCCGGATCCGCGCCGAGCACCCCGGCCTGTCCGTCGCGGCCGAAGTCGTCGATCTGGCCGATCTCGGAGCCGTCGTCCGGTGGGCCGAGCGGCTGGCGGCGGAGCCGCTGGACCTGCTGATCAACAATGCCGGGGTGGCGTTGCGCGGCTCCTTCGGCGAGGTGTCGGCGGCGGAGTTCGACTGGGTGATGGCGGTGAACTTCCAGGCGCCGGTCGCCCTGTGCCGGGCGCTGCTGCCCGCGCTGCGCCGCGGCCACGGCGGCCATATCGTCAATGTCTCCAGCGTCTTCGGCCTCATCGGCGTGCCGGGGCAGCCGGCGTACTGTGCCAGCAAGTACGCGCTGCGCGGGTTCGGCGAGGTCCTGCGGCAGGAACTCGAACCCGATGGCATCGGCGTGACCACGGTCTTTCCCGGCGGTGTCCGCACCCGCATCGCGGAGACGGCGCGGGTCGCGGCCGGCGCGGGGCCCGCGACCGCGGACGGCGACATCGGGAGTCTGCTCACCTTCCCGGCCGATAGGGCGGCGACGCTCGTTCTGGAAGGCGTGGCCCGGCGCCGGGCCCGAGTCCTCGTCTGCCGTTCCGCGGTGATCCCGGATGTGCTGGCCCGGCTGCTGCCGGTGCGCTACCCGGTGGCGATCCGCGCCGTGCGCGCGGGCCTGCGGCGCCGGACGGCACCGGTGGGGCAGAGCCCGCTCAGCCCTCCGGTTCCGCGCTGAGGGGGCGCGGCGGGCGGCCGGCGGCGGCTGTGCGGGCCCGCACCTCCCGCGCCGAGGCGTCCCACCAGCGCCGCGCCGCGCGGGAGAACCCGGACTGCTCCGCGTAGCCGACCATGCCCGCCACCTGCCCCAGCGGCAGGTCGGTCGTGGTCAGCAGCCGGTGGGCGGTGTCCCGGCGGACCTCGTCGACGAGTGCGGCGAAGGTCGTCCCTTCCCGTTCCAGGCGCCGCTGCAGGGTCCGGTGGTGCAGGGAGAGCAGCCCGGCCACCGCGACGATGTCGACCGTGCGGGTGCCCAGCGATCGGCCGATGATGGAGCGCACCCGCCCAGAGATATCGTGCCGCTGCGCGACCGCGGGGCGCTGCGCCGCCTGCTCGGTCAGGAAGGCCAGTGCCAGGCGGCGCAGGTTCTCGCTCACCGCGGTGAGTTCGATGTCGAGCACCGGGCGCGGGATCCGCAGCACCGCCGCGCCGCGGTTCCGGCACGCCCGCACGGGAGCACCGAAGAAGTCCAGGTAGACCCGGGTGGCCGCGGGCGGCGGGTAGGGCAGCGACACCTCGAGCAGGCCGTAGTCGGCCCGGTGCAGGTAGCCGATGGCGCGGTGGATGAAGGCGACGCCGAGATCGGTGCCCTGGCGCGGGCCGTCGGCGGTGGCAGGGCCGTAGTAGAGCCCCGCGACGTCGCCGGCGCCCCTCGGGTCGTCGCCGATGGTCAGGCTGAGCGAGCGCGCGTGCACGAAGAGGTACCGGGAGGTGCAGCGCAGCGCGTCGCCGAGCGTCGGGGAGTTCCGCACGGCCACCTCGAGCGAGCCGAGCATGGTCAGGTCCTGGCGCGCGGCCAGCCGCAGCCCCAGATCCGCGCACGCCAGGTCGGCCGCGGCGAGCTCAAGCAGCTCCCCGATCGCGCGCGCCGGGACGAGGACGTCGTCGCTGTCGAGCACCGCGACCGGCAGCCGGGCCGAGCGTGCGTACCGTTCGGCGTCGCCGCCCAGCTCCGCGACGACGGCGCGCAAGCCGCGCACCGCGGCCGACCGGACGTAGTCCATCCCCGCTCCGTTCATCCGAGAAACCGTGTCGTACCGGGGCAGCGATCGGTTTCGAGAGGCAGGTCGCGCCCTCCGGCCGCTCGGCGCGACCGGCAGGAAAGTAGCCTGAGGCGGTGACGGCGTCTCCCACCGGCCCCGGTCCGGACGGCGCGGCCCGGCGTCGCCGGTCGACGGCGGTCCGCCCGACCGACGACGCCCTCCTGGACGGTGCGGTCACGGTCTTCGCGGTCGCCGGGTTCGACCGGGCCACCATGGACGAGCTGGCCGCCGCGGCCGAGACGACCAAGCCGACGCTCTACGCCCACTTCGGCGGCAAGGACCGGTTGTTCGAGGAGTGTGTGCGGCGGGAGGCCGAGGCGCTGCGACGCTGGATGCTCGACAGCTACGCGCGCGCGGCGGGCCGCGGGATCCGCGGCCACACCGAGGTCACCACGCGCGCCCTGTTCGACTACGCGGACCGGCACGGCCCCGGCTTCCGGCTGCTGTTCGGCTCCGCGGCCGGGCCGCTGGCCCGCCGCGTCTCCGAGGAGGTGACCCAGCCTGTCGTGGCACTCGTCGCCGCCCTGATCCGCGCCGAGCACGGGGAGCCGCGGTGGGGTCCGAGCGCCGACTTCTGCGCGGCGGTGGTGGCCGACATCGCGGTGCGCGGCGTGATCCAGGCTCTGGAGCAGGAGCTGGACTTCACCGCGGCCGCCGAGCTGACCATCTCGATGATCGTCGCCGCGCTCCGCCACCTGGACGGCGGGGCCGCCCGAGCCGTCGACGGCACCGCCGCGCCCCGGCCTGCTCGCGCATCCCTGCCGGTGGCGGGGGAGCCGTACCCGGAGTTGGTGGTCACCGACCCGGCGGTACTGGGGGAGGTGGTCGGGCGCGCGACCACGGTGGGCACGGTCCTCGCCGCCGCCGTGCGGACCTTCCGCGCCGACGCCCGCTTCGACGTGGGTGCGGTGGCGGTGGCGACCGGGGTCGGCCGCACGACCCTGTATCGGCGGTTCGGCTCCAGGGAGGGGCTGCTCGGCGCGGCGCTCGCACTGGAGTTCGAGCTGCTCGTCGGGCGCGTCGACCGGGACCGGACCGATCGGGGGGCGGTGCGCGTCTCGGAGGTGCTGCACCGGGCGACCCGCGCGCTCGTCGCCGATGCCGCGCTGCGCCGCTTCGTGGAGGCCGAGGAGAGCTCCGCGCTGCGGCTGATCACCCGCGCCGACAAGCCGGTGCACACCGGCAGCGTCGCGGTGATCGAGGCGCTGCTCGAGCGGGCCCGCCGGTACGACCGGTACGAGCCGCCGATCGAGAGCGCGGTGCTGGCCTACGCACTGGCGCGGCTCGGCGAGGCCTTCCTGTACAACGACGTGGTCGCCGGGGTGCGCGGCGACGTCACCCACCTGCGCCAGGTGCAGAGGGCGCTGCTCGGCATCGCCCCCTGACCGGGCGGCGGTCAGCCGTTGCGCGGGTGCGCGAAGCAGTTGACCGGGGTGGCGTTCGCGGGATCGAGCGCGTTCAGGACGAGCTGCGCGACGACGGGGTCCGAGGCGGCGCCCGCGTGTTCGAAGACGGCGAGCGGGCACCGGTCCTGGACGACAACGTTGGTGACGTTCGGGGCCGCGGGGCCGTAACCGCTGGTGTAGGGCACCACCAGCTCGTCGTAGCGGGTCATGATGAAGGTGTACTGGATGCCGGGGTCGTAGGCGACGCCGGAGTTCACCTCCTTCAGGTAATCCGAGCCCGCGGTCAGCTGCACTCCGGCGCCGTAGCCGAAGTCGATCAGCCGCTCCTGGGCGTCGTCCCACAGGCCGAGCCGGTCCAGCAGCGCCGCCAGCAGCGCGCCGCCGTTGACGTGGGTTCCGTTGTTGATCGGGGTCAGGTTGACCGACCTGGCGACCTTGCTCGCTCCGCTGAGATTCTTGATGTACCAGCGCGGCATGACGGTGCCCTCGGAGTGGCCGACGAAGGCGACGCGCTCGGCGCCGGTCGCGGCCAGGACCCGGTCGACGAACGGCGCCAACTCCTCGGTCGCCGACTCGACCATGTCGCCCAGGCCGGGGATGGTGTCGAACGGCGCGGGCAGCTCCGGCTGCATGCCGTAGTTCAGGGCGAACACGCAGTAGCCGTTGTTCGCCAGCAACGCCGAGATCGTCGGCCAGTTCGCCGCCATCGGCGCGGTCAGCCCGTGCAGCAGGACGACCGGCTCGGGATGGGCGGCGCTCGGCCGGCAGGACCAGTCGTTCGCGCCGGGCGGCGATGACGTCGAGTCGAGCAGGTGGGCCAGGCCGGCGCCGAGCCCGTACTCGACCTCGTAGGGCGGTGCGGCCGTGGCGGCGCCCGTGGCGCCGACGACCGCGGAGATGGTCATGAGACCGGCCACGAGGGTGCGCCGGAAGCGGGGGCGGCGAGTTGGACGGTAGTCGTGCATCGGACTCTCCTGAGGAGCGGAGCGGATCAGATCTCCTTGGTAGCACGCTTTACTCACTAGTAATGCTGAAACGCCAGAAAGTCCAGTAAAGCTCGCTTGCTTTGAAACAAGCTTTCGAGTCCATTCCAACGCAAAGGTCGAAGACAAGTTTCGCGCCCAGAAAAGTAGCGTTAGCGTCGCCCAACGAAACGAAACGTAATAGAGGGCCAGGTCGCGGCGCCGGTGAACGACTCGGCAGTCTGGCCGCCGATAATGTTCACTTATCGGAGGTCAGGGTTCCGCCTCGCAACGGGGATGCACCGGCTAGCCATCGCTGAGCGTGCTGAAGATGGCCGCCCGGTTCGGCGCCTCGCGCACGCCGGTGCGCGACGCCTTCCTCCGGCTGGAATCCGACGGCCTGGTCTCGCTCATCGACCGCCAGGGCGCCCGGGTGGCGCCGATCTCCGTGCGCGGGGTGCGCGAACTCTTCGAGATCCGCATCGTCCTCGAGGGCCACGCGAGCCGCCAGGTCGCCGAGGCCGCGGGCCGGGACGAGGCCGTCCGCGCCGTGTTCGCCCTGCCCGTGGACATCGTCGGCCCCTGATCGACGCTGTGCGCGCGGTGGCGCCTGCGGTCCGCCGACCGCAGGCATGAGCCCGCCTCGTGCGACGGTCTTCCATCCGCGGTCACGGACCGAGCGGCCGGTGAACGACCTGCTCGAAGGAGCGCGCGGTCGCTGGCGTCCGGAATGACGAACCAGGCCCCGCACGGGACAGCGCGCGGGGCCGAGCGTGGATCGCCTACTTGGCCGGGAAGGGCGCGTTCACGGTGTTCGAGTACTGGATGAACGCCGCGATCGCGACCGGCGCGCCGATCACCAGCGCACCGGCGATGGCGCCGATCGGAGCCAGCGCGGCACCGCCGATCAGGCAACCCGCCAGCGGGCCCGCACCGAACAGCGTCGCCAGCGCGCCGGTCAGCGCGGTGCCCGCGACCCCACCGAGCAGGCAGCCGATCACCCCGGAGCCGACCCCGCCGATCACCGCGCTGATGGTCGAGGCCATCGAGATCGTCGAGGTCATCCGGGTCCAGGCCGCGACCTCACGGTCGTAGGGGGTCTTCCACGGCGCGCTGTCCTCGAACGGCAGCGCGACGGGGTTGTACCGGGCCCGGTCCATCGACACCACCGGGGTCAGCCGGGCAGTGTTGCCCTCGACCGTGGCCTCGATCGGGAAGGCGATGTCGTCGTAGGTGAACTCCAGCGGCACCCCGGCCAGGACCTCACCACTGGCGGCGCGGATCTGGAAGGTGCCGTTCTCCACGATCAGCGACCCGGAGTCGATGCTGATCACCGCGGCGGTGCCGTCGTGGTAGGCGCGGTAGGCTACGCCGGGGGCGACCTCGACGGACAGGTCGGGGGCGGCGTGCGCGGCGCCGGCGCCGGCGGCGCCGGCGGTCAGCGCGAGGGCGAGCGCGGCGGCGGACTTACGGAAAGCGGACACAGGGGTATTCCTCATCTTTGTCGAGCGGTGGTGGCGGATCAGGCGGTGTAGACGCGGTCGTCGGTGGCATCGGCCTCGATCTCCCGCTTCCTGCGGGCATCGGCCTCCCTGGTGAGCGGGATCAGGCAGGACACCGAGATCAGCAGCAGCACCGCGACCAGGCCGGCGACGGCGTAGATGCTGCCGGTGGCGCCGTAGATCATGACCGCGAAGACCGGCATCGGGCCGGTGCCGAGCACATTGCCGAGCTGGTAGCCCAGCGACATGCCGGTGAAGCGCCGGGCCGGGTCGAAGCTCTCGGCGAAGATCGCCGGCTGCGCGCCGTAGACCACCGAGTAGAAGATGCCGAAGGCGAGCGCGTAGGCCAGGGCGATCAACACCGCGCTCGCGGTCGAGACCGACCAGGCGATCAGGAAGATGCCGCCGACGCAGAGCAGCCCGCCCGCGACCAGCTGCGGCGTCCGCGAGGGGGAGCGGTCGGACTGCCTGCCGCCGAAGAGGATGGCCGGGATCTGCACCGCGGTCGAGATCAGCACCGCGGTGAGCAGCGTGCTGCGCGGGATGTCGTAGATGGAGGTGCCCGCGCCGATGAAGTAGTTCGCGACCGCGGTCGACATCGCGCCGAAGCCGAGGAAGCCGCCGGTCACCAGCAGCACCCGCCGCAGGTCGGTGCGGAGCACGTGCGCCAGCGGCGAGCCGACGTGCGCCCGCTCGGCCACCGCGGCCAGGAACACCGGGGACTCGTCGAGCCTGCGCCGGATGACGTAGCCGATGACGACCAGCAGCGCCGAGAGCAGGAACGGCAGCCGCCAGCCCCAGTCGAGCAGCTGCTCCTCGGGCAGCAGCGTGGTCAGCAGGAAGACGGCCTGGCCGAGCAGCGTGCCCGCGGCCGGGCCCACCTGCGGCACCGAGGCGTAGAAGCCGCGCTTGCGCACGGGGGCGTGCTCGAAGGCCATGAGCACCGCGCCGCCCCATTCACCGCCCACCGAGAATCCCTGCACCAGGCGCAGCGCGACCAGCGCGAACGGCGCCAGAATTCCGATCTGGTCATAGGTCGGCAGCAAACCGATGGCTATGGTCGAGCCGCCCATCAGGAGCAGGGTGATGACCAGGACGGGCTTGCGCCCCCATTTGTCGCCGAAGTGCCCGAAGACGATCGCCCCGAGCGGCCGCACGAAATAGCCGGAGGCCATGGTCGAAAAGGCGAGCAATGTGCCGAGGAGCGGATCCGCCCCGGGAAAGAACAACTTCGGGAAGAAAAGCGCCGCCGCGAGCCCGTAAATAGCGAAGTCGAAATACTCGACGGTATTTCCGGCAAGGGAGGCGGCTGCGATTCTCCGGATGGGCGAAGGAACGCGCCCCGAAGGCTGGGATGACGAACCCATGGTGGGTACTCCTCGATGGATGAAACGTGTGGCGTGTGCCACTGATCGGATCACGATAGGGGCCCGTATTCGCCGGAATCCCCAGGTATTCGTCGAACGTATGGGCTGCAACAGGAGCCCTATAGGAGGCGGTCGAGCGCTTTCCGCAGCTCACGAACCGATCGGTTGGTAGCGGCAATGCATCGGTAATACAGAAATTACCGAGGAAAGGGTGGCGGCCGTCAGTGGCGCGGGCCGAGTTCGTCGGACGCCAGGGCGAGGAATCGGGTCACCGCCTCCGGCAGCTCGCGCCGGCCCGGCCAGACCAGCTCCATGGTCAGGGTGCGCCGCCCGTGCGCCAGCGGCCGGATCGCCACCGGGCAGGCCGGGTCGGTGCCGGTCGCGCTGCGCACGCTGACCGCGACGCCGAGCCCGGCCGAGACCTGGGCCAGCACCGCCTGGTGCTGGCTGACGGTGCGGATGTCGGGCCTGCGGTCGGCGTGCTGGGCGAGCTCGGCGAGCACCAGGTTGCCCAGCCCGGGGAAGCGCGCGGAGACCGGCGGGGTGAAGATCGTGTGCTCGGCCAGGTCGGCCCACGACATGGCCTTCGGCCAGGACTCCTGCGGCGGCAGCACGGCCACCAGCTCCACCTCGCCGAGGCGGCGCATCTCCACCGAGAGCCGGTTCAGCTGCAGGCTCAGCTCGTGGTTGCTGGTGGTCATCAGCGCGACATCGATCGAGCCCTGCTCCAGCCCGGACAGCGCCTCCTCGGGGCGCACGTCGACGATCTGGATGTCGACCGAGGGCGCGACCCGCCGGTAGGCGGCCAGCACCCGCGGCAGCATCGTCTGCACGTAGGGCATGTACGCGACCAGCCGCAGCGAGCCGAGCACGCCCATCCCGTGCCGCCGCAGCTCCTCGGCGAGCTGGTCGGCCTCGCGCACGATCTGCTCGCCGCGCAGCATCAGCAGCCGGCCCGCGTCGGTGGGCTCGACGCCGCGGCCGGTGCGGTCGAGCAGCCGCACGCCGAGCTCCTTCTCCAGCGCGGCGATGGTCGCGCTGAGCGGCGGCTGGCTCATGTGCAGGCTCTTGGCCGCACCGGAGAGGGAACCGTGTCGCACGATTTCCACGAAGTACCGGAGCTGCCGCAATTCCATGCGGCGGATCATACAGGAAAGCTATACACCGATACCGGATCGATTATGGCGGCCGCGGCCCCCGGTGCGCCCGGCTACATTCCGATGACAGCCGATTCGAATGTACAGTCCACCCCTGGAGCCGCGATGCCACACCCCGACGACAATCCGACTCAGTCCTTCCGGGCGGAAATCGAATCGATTACTCCGGTCGCGGCGGGCGTGGTCGAATTGGTGTTGGCCG
Organism: Nocardia sp. NPDC050697; assembly: GCF_040654395.1. NCBI lineage: Bacteria > Bacillati > Actinomycetota > Actinomycetes > Mycobacteriales > Nocardiaceae > Nocardia > Nocardia sp. NPDC050697. The sequence continues at coordinate 1,020,541 of NZ_JBFAHY010000001.1, read as the reverse complement.
GCCCCCGCGATATCCCGCTTCCGGAATGGGAGCCCGGCGCGCACCTGGATATCCACCTGCCGAACGGGCTGGTCCGGCACTATTCGCTCGTCCCGAACGGCGGCGACCGCTCCCGATATCGGGTCGCGGTGCTGCGCGAGCCTTCCGGGCGCGGTGGTTCGGAGTACATCCACAGCGCGCTGCGGCCGGGAACAGCGCTGCGGTGTGCGGGCCCACGCAACAACTTCGCGCTGCGCTCGGCCCCCGGATACCTGTTCATCGCGGGCGGCATCGGCATCACGCCGCTGCTCGCGATGATCGAACAGGCCGAGACCGAGGGCACCCCGTGGCGGCTGGCGTACTTCGGGCGAACCGCGGAGTCGATGGCGTGGGCCGAGGAGTTGCGGCAGCGCCACCCGGCGCGGGTCGAGGTGCGCTCCGACGACCGGAACGGCCGCCCCGACATGGGCCAGGTGCTGGCCGGGCTCGCCGAGGGCGAACTGGTCTACGCGTGCGGGCCGGACGGCATGCTCGACGCGGTCACCCGCGCGCTCGGCGACCGGGCCGCCGCGGCGCTGCACGTCGAGCGGTTCAGCCCGGCCGACCCGGAGGCGCTGATCCGCGACCGCGAACCCTTCGACGTGCGCCTCGACCGCTCCGGCGTCGACCTGCACATCCCCGCGGACAAAACAATCCTCGAAGTGATGGAGGAGCGCGGGCTGCCGGTGATCTCCTCCTGCCGCGAAGGCACCTGCGGCACCTGCGAGACCCCGATCCTCGCCGGGGAGGCCGACCACCGCGACTCCATTCTCAGCGACGAGGAGAAGCGGGACAACGAAACGATGATGATCTGCTGCTCGCGCGGCCGCCGCGGCTCCGCGCTGGTCATCGACGCCTGAGCACACCTTCGAGCGGACAGGAACACCGTGACGACAACGAACAGGGACGCGGCGGTAGTCGTGGTCGGCGCCGGGCCGGTCGGCCTGCTGAACGCGCTCGGGCTGGCCCGCCGGGGAATCCCGGTGATCGTGCTGGAACGCCACGAGAGCGTGGTCCGGGCCCCGCGGGCGGTGGTCTACCACTGGGCGACCCTGGAGGGCCTCGACCGCCTCGGGGTACTGGAACCGGCGGTGCGCGCGGGCTTCCTGAAGCAGGACTACTGCTTCTGGAACTGGCGCACCGGCGAGCAGGTGCGGTACGGCCTCTCGGTGCTGGACGGGCAGGTGGCCCACCCCTACAACCTGCACCTCGGGCAGGACCGGCTGGTCGACGTGATCCTCCGGATCATCGCCGACGAGGCGCTCCCGGTCGAGGTGCGCTGGGGCCGGGAGGTCATCGGGCTGCGCAACCTGGAGGACCGCGCGGTCGTCACGGCCCGCCGCGCGGACGGCTCGCCCGAGCGGTTCACCGCCGACTGGGTGCTCGGCGCCGACGGCGCGGGCAGCGCGGTCCGCACGCTGCTCGGCATGCCGTTCGAGGGCTTCACCTGGCCGGAGCGGTTCGTCGCCACCGACGTGGTCTACCCGTTCGAGGAGGAGGGGTACAACCAGACCACCTTCCTGGTCGACGAGGTGTTCGGCGCCATCATCGTCAAGATCGACAACTCCGATCGCGGCGGGCTCTGGCGCTACACCTACAGCGAGCCGGCCGAGCTGCCCGCCGACGGCGTGCGCGACCGCATGGACGGCTTCTTCGGCACCGTGCTGCCGCGCGCGGACCGGCGCAGCCTGGCGGCCTACAGCCCCTACAAGATGCACCAGCGCTGCGCGGGCGCCTTCCGCACCAACCGGGTGCTGCTCGCCGGCGACGCCGCGCACGCCACCAACCCGACCGGCGGGCTCGGGCTCACCAGCGGGCTCTTCGACACCTACTACCTGGTCGAGGCGCTGGCCGGCGTCGTGCACGGCACGCTCGACGACTGGGTGCTCGACCACTACGCCCACGAGCGGCGCCGGGTCTTCAAGGAATCCGTCTCGCCCGCCGCTACGGCCAACAAGCAGCTGGTCTTCGGCTCCACCGAGACCGAGGCGGGCAGCGCGGCCTGGGAGCGGGTGCGCCGGCTGGCCACCGACGCCGAGGCCGCGCGCGCCAGGCTGCTCTTCCCCCAATCGCTCGAGACACCGCTTCCGGTGGGTTAGGAGGTCGCGCGGATGGATGCGACACGACAGACCGCGATCGTCACCGGCGGGGCCAGCGGCATCGGCTTCGCGCTGGCGCAGGCCTTCCTGGCACGCGGCAGGAACGTGGCGATCGGCGATATCGAGGCCCCCGCGCTGGCGGCCGCGGCCGAGCGGCTGCGGGCAGTGCCCGGCGGCGGCGAGGTGCTCGGCGTACCCACCGACGTCGCCCGGTTCGATTCCGTCGCCGGCCTGTGCGAGGCGGCGCGCTCGGCCTTCGGCCGGGTGGACGTGGTCTGCGCCAATGCCGGGGTGGAGACCGGCGGCCGGTTCCTCGAGGTCGCCGACACCGCGTGGCGGTGGGTGATGGAGGTGAACTACTTCGGCACCCTGAACACCGCGCGCGCCGCGCTGCCGCTGCTGGAGGCGGCGGGCGCCGGCCACCTGGTGATCACCGGCTCGCTGGCCGGTTTCGCCACCGGCACCCCGTTCATGACGCCCTACTGCGCCTCCAAGATGGCGATCCACGGCCTGGCGGAGTGCCTGGAGATCGAGCTGCGCGCGGCCGGGAGCGGCGTGCACGTGCACCTGCTGGCGCCCGGGCCGGTGCGGTCGCGGATGATCGACGCCGAACGCAACGCGCCCGCCGATGTCGCGCTGGACGAGGATCCGGCCCGGCGCCGGGCCATGGCGGAGTTCCGCGCGCGCCAGGAGGCCGAGGGGCTGCCCGCCGCCGAGGTGGCCGCGATGGTGCTGGATGCCATCGATCGGCGCCGCTTCTTCGTGCTCCCGCACCCGGACCGGGCCGAGGCCGCGCTCCGCAAGCGGCTCGACTGGCTGCTGACCGGCAGCGCGCCCGCGAGCCGGGTGGCAGGCACCTGATCTTCCCGAACCCGCACTCCCAGAGAGCAATCGACATGGCGACGACCACGAGCGAGACCCGCCCGATCCCGAGCACCGACATCGATCCCTTCGCGCCGGGCAGCCTGCGCGACCCGTTCGCCGCCGACGGCGCGGTGCGCGAGATCGCCCCGGTGGTCTACATCGAGAAGCACGACTACTACGCGGTGACCCGGTTCGCCGATATCCGCAAGGCGTTGCGGGACTGGCGCCGGTTCTCCTCCACCGACCGGCCCTTCTACGAGGACTCGCCGTTCCGGCCGCGGATCGTGCTGTTCGAGGAGCCGCCCGCGCACACCAGGACCAAGTCCGCGATCATGGACGTGCTCGGCCCGCGCAACCTCGGGTGGATGGGGGAGTACTTCGCCCGCCACGCCGACCTGCTGCTCGACCGCATCCTGGACCGGCCCTCGGTCGAGCTCGACGGCTACGCCGAGCTGGCCGTCGACTACGTGCTGAAGGTCTTCCCCGACGTCATCGGCATGCCGGAGGAGGGCCGCCGCGCGCTGCTCGACTTCGGCAGCGCCGGGCTCAACACCTTCGGCCCGCCCAGCGAGCTGCGCGACCGCAAACTCGCCACCGGCGCCAAGGCGGTGGAGTGGATCGAACGCAATATCGGCAGGGATTCGCTCACCCCGGACGGCCTCGGCGGGCAGCTCTACGCCATGGCCGACGAGGGCAGGATCAGCGAGCAGGAGGCGCGCGATCTGGTCAAGACGGTCTTCGCGGCCGGCTTCGACACCTCGACGCACGGCATCGCCTCCATGCTGCGCGCCTTCGGCGACCACCCCGGCGAGTGGCAGAAGCTGCGCGGCAACCGCGATCTGGTGGACGCCGCCTGGGAGGAGTCGGTCCGGCTCTACCCGCCGAACCGCTTCGGCGGCCGCTGGACCCCGCAGGGCGCGGTGGTCGACGGCTACGAGATCCCCGCCGGGGCGAAGGTGCTGATGATGTGGCTCGGCGCCGGCCGGGACGCGCGCGAGTACGACGACCCCGACACCTTCGTCATCGACCGCGACATGCGCAACGGCCACCTGGCCTTCGGTTTCGGGCTGCACACCTGCGCGGGCAACCTGGTCGCCAGGATGGAGGCCACCACCCTGCTGCGCAGCCTGGTCGAGCGAGTCGCCAGCATCGAGCGGGCGGGCGAACCCCGCACGGCGATGAACTACCAGGCATTCGGCCACGAGTACGTGCCGCTGCGGCTGGGCCGGGCCGGGTGACCGGGGTGACGGCGCCGCCGCACGCGCTCGCCGCCGCGGTGTCGCGCCGGCGCGGCGGGTTCTTCCTCGCCGGGGATCGGGATCCCGAGCGCGACCGGCGGACCGGGGCGGCCTGGGTGCAGTGGGAGGCGCCGGCCGAACCGGATCCGGCGCTGCCTCCGGTGATCCTGGTGCACGGCGGCGGCGGGCAGTCGACCGACTGGATGTGGGCGAGCGCCGGGCAGCCGGGCTGGGCCGAGCTCTTCGTCGCCGCGGGCCACCCCACCTACCTGTTCGACCGCCCCGGGCACGGCCGGTCGCCGTGGGATCCGGACACCATGGGGGCACGGGACCCGGCACCGGACGCGGCGGCGCTGCGCTCGCTCTTCGGGCTGGACCGGGCGGGCGGCGCACCCGAGCTCACCCCGATCGAGGCCCCGGCGACCGGGCTGCCGCACGACACGCCGCGGGCCCAGACCGTGGAGGCCGCCCGGCTGGCCGCGCTGCTCGCGCGCACCGGTCCCGCGGTCCTGGTCGCGCACAGCGCGGGCGCGCCGGGGGTCTGGTTGGCTGCCGACCGCCACCCCGAGCTGGTGCGCGCGGTGGTCGCGGTGGAGCCGCTCGGCCCGCCGCACGGCGGGCCCAGGCACGCCGCGGCGCTGGCGCACGGCGTCGCCGCCTTCGTGCTCGGCGCGGCGCCGGGCACCGGGCTCGCCCTGGTGCCCACGCTCGTCGTGAGCGCCGAGGCCTCGGGGCACGCGCCGCGCGACGCCGCCACCGCCGCGTTCCTCCGCGCCCGCGGCGTCCCGGTCGAACACCTGGAACTCGGCGCGCACGGCCTGCGCGGCGACGGCCACGGGCTGATCTTCGACACCAACTCCACCGCCGCCTTCGAGCTGGTGCACCGCTGGTGCCGAACGGTCACCGCGTGACCGCGGCCCGCCCCCGCTCCGAAGCCGACCAGAAGGGCCCGATCCCGATGCGCAGCTACTGCTTCGACACCATGGAGCCGCGCGACGCCTACAAGCTGATCACCGGCGTGGTGCAGCCGCGTCCGATCGCCTGGGTCTCCACCGTCGACCACGCCGGGGTGCGCAACCTGGCCCCGTACTCGTTCTTCACCGTCGCCTCCAGGGACCCGGTGACGCTGTTCCTGTCGATCGGGGCCACCGCGCGGCCGGGGCACCGGCTCAAGGACACGCTCGCCAATATCCTCGACACCGGCGAGCTGGTGGTCAACATCGTCTCCACCCCGGTGCTCGAGGCGATGGCCCGCAGCTCGGCCGAGGTACCGGGCGATGTCGACGAATTCGCGTTCGCCGGGCTCGATGCCGTCGCCTCGGCGCGGGTGCGGCCGCCGCGGGTGGCGCAGGCGGCCGTCGCGATCGAGTGCGTGCTCGACGAGGCCAAGCAGGTCGGCACGGACACCGCGGTGTTCGCCCGCGCGCTGTGGCTGCACGCCGGCGCCGGGCTCGTGGACGGCGCGTTCCACGTCGACACCGCCGCGCTGCGCCCGGTGGGCCGGATGGCGGGCGCCGCGTACTGCCTCGACCCCGCCGTCACGCCGTCGCCGCCGATTCCGCTGTGGGACAGCGCTACCGGAGAGGTGTGGCAGCCGTGAAGAGCACGCGCGCGGCGGTCGTGCAGATGACCGCCGCCCCCTTCGACCTGGCCGGCAACGCCGCGGTGATCGAGCGGTACCTGCGCCGGGCCGCGGCGGACGGCGCCCGGCTCGTCGTGCTGCCCGAGCTGTGCGTCACCGGCTACACCGTCGCCCCCGAGCTGGCCGATATCAGCGACCCGATCCCGGGCCCGACCGGCGACCGGCTGGCCGGGCTCGCCGCGGCGCTCGACCTCACCGTCGTCACCGCGATCGCCACCCGCGGCGCCGACGGCCTGCTCCGCGACACCGGCGTCGTCGTCACCCCGGACGGCATCGCCGCCGCCGGGGCCAAGCGCTGCCTGTGGGGTCCGGAGCCCGGCATCTTCGCCCCCGGCGCCCCGCACGAGCGGATCGTCGCCGATACGCCGGTGGGCCGGGTCGGGGTCGCCATCTGCTACGAAGCCGGATTCCCGGAGGTGGTCAGGCAGCTGGCGCTCGACGGCGCCGAGATCATCGCGGTGCCCGCCGCCTTCGGCCGGGCCCGGCTGCACGCCTGGACGCTGATGACCCGCTCCCGCGCGCTGGAGAACGGCTGCTACCTGCTCGCCGCCAATGCCGCCGGCCCCTGCGGCGGGTTCGACTTCGGCGGGCACTCCACCATCGTCGACCCGCACGGCGGGCGGCGCGCGCTGCTCGCCGACGGGCCGGGAACGCTCGTGGCCGAGCTGGACGCGGCGCAGCTCGACGCGGCCCGCACCGCCATCCCGTACCTGCGTGACCTCAGCGCCTGCGCGCCCACCGCCCTCGCCACCACACCCGGAAGTGAGTACCGCTCGTGACCGACCTCTCCGCAGCCGACCTGATCCGGCTCTTCGCCGCCGAATTCGAGCTGTGCGCGCTCGCCCCCGGCGAGCACGTCGTCGTGCTCTCCGAACCCACCAGCCGCGGCGACTACGTGGCCGCGGCCTTCGGCGCCGCCCAGCTCGCCGGCGCCCACGTGGTGTCGGCGGTGGTCCCCGCGGGCAGCCCGACCCCGGTGCCGTCCACCCACACCGGCTCCGGCGCCGGCCTGGTGTCGGTGCTGACCGACACCGCGGTGCAGCAGCTGCTGCAGAACGCCGACTTCGTGGTCGACCTGACCAGGGAGGGCTTCATCCACGCCCCCGTCCAGCAGGAGATCCTGGCGGCGCGGACCCGCATCCTGTTCGTCTGCGACGCCCCGGACGTGCTGGCGCGCAACCTGGCCACCGCCGCCGACTCCGGGCGGGTCGCGCGCGGGGTCGAGCTGATCAAGGGCGCGGCCACCATGCGGGTCACCTCGGCCGCGGGCACCGACCTGACCGTCGACCTGACCGATTCGCACCCGGGCGCGCAGAAGGGCTTCGTCGACCGCCCCGGCACCTGGGACCACTGGCCGTCGACCATGGTGATGTGCTGGCCGCAGGATTCCCGCGGGCGGCTCGTGCTCAGCCCCGGCGACATCCTGCTGCCGTTCAAGGAGTACGTCCGCGACGAGGTGGTGCTGGAGATCTCCGGCGGGCACATCGACGCCGTCACCGGCGCCGCCGACGCCGCCTTCCTGGAGCGCTTCTTCGCCGACTCCGACGACAAGTGGGCCCGGTCCCTGTCGCACATGGGCTGGGGCATGATGCGCAGCGCCGACTGGTTCGCCACCGCCATGTACGCCAAGCACGAGATCATGGGCATGGACGCGCGTGCCTACGCCGGGAACTTCCTGTGGTCCACCGGCCCGCACCCGTTCCTCGGCCGCGAGGAGTCCTACGCCCACCTCGACATCGCCATGCGCGGCTGCACCGTGCGCATCGGCGACGTCACCGTCGTCGCCGACGGCGAGCTGGTCGAATGATCACCGAGGACGCGGTCGGCACGGCCGCGGCGGTGCGCGCCGGGGAGGTCACCCCGGCCGAGCTGGTCCGGGCCGCCGCCGAGCGGATCGAGCGGGCCGACCCGGCGCTGAATGCCCTGTCCTGGACCCGTTTCGAGGAGGCACTGGCCGAGGCCGGCGGCGAGCTGCCGGACGGCCCGTTCCGCGGCGTGCCGATCCTGCTCAAGGACCACCGCTGCCTGGCCGCGGGGCAGGAGACCCGGTTCGGCACCGCCGCGCTCACCCGGGAGCCGCGGCCGTGGCACTCCGACAGCAATATCTACCGCGCCATCCGCGCGGCCGGGTTCGTCGTGCTCGGCCGCACCACGACCCCGGAGCTGGCCACCGCGCTGATCACCGAGTCCGATGCCGCCGGTGTGACCCGCAATCCGGACGATCCCGCCTTCACTGCGGGCGGCTCCAGCGGCGGCTCGGCGGCCGCCGTCGCGGCGGGCATGGTGCCGGTCGCGCACGCCACCGACGGCGGCGGGTCGATTCGGGTGCCCGCGGCGGCCTGCGGGCTGGTCGGGCTCAAGGCCTCGCGGGGCCGGGTCAGCCTGGGCCCGGACACCGGCGAGTCCTGGGGCGGCGCCACCACCGAGGGCATGCTGTGCCGGACCGTACGCGATGCCGCCGCCACCTTCGAGGTGATCTCGGGGCACTTCCCCGGCGACCCGTACACCGCGCCGGCGCTGCCGATCCCGCTGTCCGCGGCGCTCGCCGAAGCGACCCCGGCGCTGCGCGTCGGCGTGCTCGGCGCGCTACCCGGCGGCGCGCCGTTCCCGGACCGGGAGGCCGCCGCGCTCGTCGACCGGATCGCCGGCGTCCTCGACGGCTGGGGGCACCGGGTCGCCCCGGCTGCGCCGCCCGCGCTGGCCGCACCGCACTTCGGCGCCGACTTCGCGCTGCTGGTCGCGGTGGACGTCGAGCTGCTCGCGCGCCGCATCGAAGCGCACGCCGGGCTCGGCCGCGGCGAGCTCGAGCTGGCGCCCCGCAATACCGAGCACCGGGCGCGCGCCGCCGCGGCGGGCAGCGTCGACTACCTCGACGCCCGCTACCGCCTCGGGCGGTGGAGCGCGGAGCTCGCCCGCTGGTGGGAGCGGGAGATCGACATCCTGGTCACCCCGACCCTGGCCGGGCCGCTGCCGCTCGCGGGCGGGGACACCGGCCTCGAGCAGCGCGGGGTGGCGATGACGCCGCTGACCTCGTACTTCAATGTCAGCGGCCAGCCCGCCATCAGCCTGCCGCTCGGCCGTTCGGCCTCCGGCCTGCCGCTCGGCATCCAGCTGGTCGCCCCGTACGGCCGCGAGGACCTGCTGGTGCGGCTGGCCCGCGACTTCGAGGAGCGCGGGCCCTGGTGCCCGGCCGGCCAGTGATCGGCGGGCGCTCGCACGCGTCGCTCTCCCCGCGTTCCGCCTTCGACGCGGTGCGGGCCGATTCGGCGGGGCCGTCCGCCGCCGGCGTGGGCGCCGAGGCGTGCTGCTCAGCCGGCGGTGAATGCCTCGTCCACGGTCAGCGTGTCCTCGTAGAGGTGCATGTGGACGATCCGCGCGTCCTCGACCTTCAGGTGCAGCGCCGCCGGGGTGGTGAACGCCTTCCCGGTGGCCGCGACGGTGTGCGTCCAGACCGCGAGCAGCATGACGTCGCCGCCGTCGACGATGACGCGGTCCAGCCCGACCTCGCTGGCACCGGGCACGAAGTGCGGCCACATCGTCGTGAAGTACTCGGCCACCTCGTCTTTGCGGGTCCGGCGGCCGGTCCAGGACAGCGTGTCGCTGCCGGGGACGAACCAGTCGATCTCCTCGGCGAAGAGCTCCTGGATGCCTGCGGGGTCCTGCGCCCCGAGGCGCTGCACGAACTTCTCGGCCACGGTGCGCGAGGTCCGGGTATCGGTTGCCATTGTGGTGAGCCTCTCATCGAATTGGATGTAACCGATCCAGTTACATCGGAGGGGTGCGAGCAACCATGTCTCGCAACCGATTGTGGTCAGGCGGCTTTCAGGACGTCCCGCAGCACGTCTTCGAGCGTGGTCTTGGCCAGCTCCCTGCGCAGGGCGTCCTCCACCCCGTCGTACACGGCGGACATGGCCGGGCCGATCCCGTGGCCGACGACGCACCCGGGATCGGGCGTCGAGCGGTGCAGGGCGAAGACCGGCCCCGGTTCGATCGCCCGGTAGACGTCGAGCAGGGTGATCTCCGCCAGATCCCGCGCGAGCATCCAGCCCGCCCCCGCCCCTCGCCGCGACTCCGCCAGGCCGGCCTTGCCCAGCTCGGCCAGCAGCCGGCGGATCACGACCGGGTTGGTATCGACGCTCGTCGCGATCTGCTCGGAGGTGGCGACCTCGTTCCCGCGCCGCTGATACAGCCCGATCCACGTCAGGGCATGTGCCGCGATGGTCAGCCTGCTGTTCGCGCTCATACTGCCGTCACCTCCTGTCGTAACTGTAGTTGTTACGACAGGAGGTGGCAAACCGGAGGCAATCTCACCCGTCCTGCTCCGGCACCCCGATGATCGGCTTCGCCCACGACCGGTTCTCGGCGTTCTTGAGCACGAGATACTCGGCGTCGATGTGCGGCTCGATGGCGCTGGTCTTGTCGTTGGGGGCGCCGATCACGAGCTGGAAACCGAGCCCGCGCCAGGCGCCGATGGCGCGGCCGGTGTAGCGGGCGTCGGCCTTGATGAGCGCCTCGTCGAGGAAGACCGGGGCGTAGCGGGGGCGCTCGGCGCCGGCGTCGCCGAGCTGGTAGCGCAGCGCGGAGCCGACGATGAAGGCGACCAGCTCCTGCGACTCCCCGCCGGACTTCTCGCCGATGTGGTCGTAGAGCGCGACGTGCGCGCCGTCGGCGTCGACCTTCTCGGCGCTGATCCGGATGTGGTTGCGCACGTCGACCAGGTCCGCGAAATCCGGTGCGGTGCGCCGGATGCGGTCGATGAGCTTGGCCATCCTGCGGTAGACGCGCTCGCGGTCGTCGTCGGTGGCCGCGGCGTCGATGCGGGCGCGGACCTCGCGCAGCTCCCTGCGGAAGCGGGCGCGGACCGCCGAGTGGCTCTCCCTCGGGTCGATGCGCAGCCGGTGCTCGTCGTCGGAGAAGGGCAGCGCGGCCAGGATGCGGTTGACCGGTTCGATGCGGTCCCTGATCTCCCGGATGGCGGCGGCGAGTTCGCTGTCCAGGCTGGTGAGGTCGTTGCCGGAGAGCTTCAGCAGGCTGTCGCGCCACTGCGTCTCCAGTTCGTGCAGCCTGCTGGTCTCCAGGTCGGTGAGCAGGCGCTCGAAATCCGGGTAGGAGCCGTCGGGGTCGGTGCCGAGGTTGGGGTTGGGCCAGCGTTCGACGAAGGTCGCGAAGATCTCGGCCAGTGCGGTGCGGGCGTGCTCGGCGGTGGCGCGCGCGGCGGCCAGGTCGGCGCCGAGGCGGTCGGCGGCGCGGCCCGCGGCGTCGTCGAAGGCGCGCAGGGCCTGCTCCGGCGGGTCGGATTCGGCGGCGGGGAACAGGGAGCCGAGGTAGTCGCGGTGGGCGGGGGTGAGTTCGGCCGGCGCGGCGAGTGCCCGCCTGGCCTGCTCGGCCTGCGCGGTGGTCGCCGCCAGGGTGGCCGCGAGCTGTTCCTCGCGGCCCTTGAGCCTGCCCGCGCCCTCGGTGAGCTCGGTGACGCGCTCGTTCTGCTCGGCGAGGCTCGCCCGGTGCCGGTCGATATCGGGGTCGCCGGAGTCGATGTCGTCGATGACGGCCCGCCACCGGTCACGGTCGGCGGTGGCGGCGTCGATGTCGACCTGCTCCCAGGTCAGCTCGGTGAGCCTGCGGTAGGCGCCGCGGCGGTCCTCGAACCGGTCCAGCGCGGACTGGGCCTCGGCGGCCGACGCGGCGGCATCGGCGGCCAGCTTCTCCGCCTGCTCGATCTCGGTGTCGAACTGGGCGAGCCTGCGCTGGTTGGTGAAGCCGAGGACGGTGGTGCGGCCGTGGCTGCCGTGCGCGCCGCGCCTGCCCTCCGCGGTCTGGCCCGCGATGGTCAGCGCCTTGTCGTACTGGCCGAGCAGACGGGGGGTGTCGACGCAGACGAAGTCGAACTGCCGGACCAGCTCGTGCTTGAGCCAGGCGGTGAACACCGACGGCCGGTAGTCCAGCCGGCCGGGCAGGCGGCGGTCGTCGAGGCCGATGTCGGCGCGCCCACCGGTCGGCACGCCCTCGTAGCGGAGGCGGACGGGCGTGCGCACCGCGTTCACGGCGTCCCGGAAGGCGCCGAGGTGGGCGACATCGATCAGCATCTTGGTGGCGAAGCCGCCCAAGGCGAGGTCGAACGCCTCCCGCCACGGCTCGAACTGCGTGCGCACCTCGATGAGTTCGCCGACGAAGGGCAGGTCGGCGGGGGTGAGCCCGGCCGCGCGGGCGAGCGCCTCGCGGGCGGCGTGCAGGTTGCCGGGGATATTGTCGCGCCGGGCCGCGACCGCCGCGCGGTCGGCGCGCAGCGCCAGGACGGTGCGGTCGGCATCCCTGGCGGCGGCGGTGGCCTCGGCGTAGCGCGCCTGGGCGGTCTTCCTGGCGTCGCCGTCGGCGAGCGCGCGGTGCGCCGCCTCGGCCAGTGCGGCGAACGCGGCGGCGTCGGTGGCGGTGGCGTCGAGCGCGGCCAGGTCGAGGTCGAGCTGGGCGCGGGACCGGCGGACCTGCGCGAGCCGTTCCCGCGCGGCCTCGAGCTCGCGGGCGGCGGTGGCCAGCCGGTCACCGCCCGCGGCGCGCAGCGTGTCGCGCAGCGCGTCCCTGGTGGTGGTGGCCGCGGTAACCAGCAGCTCTTGCTCCGCGACCTCGCGGGCGGTGCGCTCGAGCCGCTGGGTGAGCTCGCGCTCGGCCGCCTCGAGCAGGGCGACCCTGCGCTCCTGGCGCCACCGGCCGGCCGGGGAGGCGGGGTCGCCGAAGGTGCCGATGCCGGCGAGCAGCGCCGCCCGCTCGGCGGCGGCGGCGATGTCGGCGCGGTGCCCGCGAATCGCGGTCAGGGCCCGGACCTGCTGGCGGGCCGTGGTCATCTGGGTGCGGGTGCCGGAGAGCTCGTCGAACTGGCGCACCACCTCCTCGGCGGTGGCGATCGTGGACGGCTCCTCCAGCACCATCGTCTTGTAGAGCGCGTCGACGGTGGTGATCTGCTGCCCGGCCTGGATCCGGCCCAGCAGCGCGACCGCCTTGTGCCCGTCGCCGGCGGCGCCGATGCCGAGCGCGGTGTGCAGCCGCGCGGTGAAGTCGCGGTCGGTGCGGTGCGGGGTGAGCCCGGCCGCCCGGACCGCGGTGTCGGTGAAGCGGCGCTCGGCCGCGGCGGTGAGCGCACGCAGGTCGAAGGTGTCGTCGCGGGTGCCGCGGACCGAGGTCAGGTCGTCGACCACCCGGGCGGTGGCGGGCACGTACCAGGCGCGCACCGCGGTGAAGGTCGCGCCGGAGTGGTCGTCGGCCCAGGTCATGGCGATCGCCGACCAGGTGTCGCGGTCCGCGCCGCGCAGCACCCTGGCCCTGGTCTCGCCGCCCGCACGCGACTCGTCGAGCTTGCCGCGCGCGTAGGAGACGATATTGCGCTGGTCCTTGCCGCGCGGGCGGCCGGCAACGCCGCCGTTGGAGGCGCCGTTGAACGGCATGGTGTGCGGCATGATCAGCGCGATGTAGGAGTCCATGAGCGTCGACTTGCCCGACCCCGATGCCCCGCACAGCAGCGTCGCGCCCGGCGCGAAGCGCACCCGGTGGTAGCCGTCGTAGCCGCCCCAGTTCACCAGCTGCAGGTCGCGCGCCACCCACTGCTCGCCGCGGGAGGCGGCCGGGATCATCCCGAACAGCGTGTCGAGCATGCTCACGGTGCGGCCTCCGGCTCGGTCTCGGGGCGGGCCCGCAGCCAGCGGTCGAGCTCGGCGAGCTTCTCCGCGCTCAGCACCACCTCCACCAGCGCGGTGATCCGGTAGCGGCCCGGGCTGTCCTCCACGATCAGCCCCTCGGTGGCCAGCCGTCGCACCGCATTGCGGATCTCGAGCTGGCCGCGCGCGACATTGGTGTCGTCGGGGTCGAAGTAGGTGAGCACGGTCTGCTCCAGCTCCTCGATATCGACCCGCGCCGAGCTCTCGCCCGCGGCGCGCTCGTGCTGGAACAGGGTGCGCAGGTGCACCAGGACCAGCGTCTCGGCCCGGTTGTACGGCTCGTCCTTGAGCAGGATCGGCACGTCGAGCTCCGCCGAGCGCACCTGCTGCTTGTAGGCGAGGCCGCGGTCGTGGTCGACCACCAGCCGGACGAACAGGTCGTGCAGCCGCGACTCGATGAGCTGCCGGTTCTCCATCAGCACCCGCCACTGCGCCGAGTTCTTCTCGGCCAGCAGGAAACGGCGCTGCAGCAGCCGGACCAGCACGCGCCGCACCTCGGCGTCGAGGGTGCCCGCGTCGCCGGCGAAGAGTTCGGCCGGGTCGTCCTCCATCGGGACCGGGTCGATGAAACCGGGGTCACTCATCAGCGGATCCCGTCGTCGCGACCACCCCGTCGAAGGCGAAGCGGCGGGTGCTGCCGTCCGGCCGGACCGCCTCGACCACCACGACCTCGCCGGTCTCGGCCAGCTCCGAGCGGTGCGCCAGCTCGAGCAGGCCGAGCAGGTCGACCGGGCGGCGGAGCTCCGCCGGCGCCGCGCCGAACGCCGCCGCGATGTCGACCGGGCCGGAGTGTGCGTCCAGGTGCGCGGCGAGCGCCGCGTAGTGCGGGCCGCCCCAGGCCCTGGTGTCGCCGTCGGGCGCGCCCGATCCATCCGATTCGTGCAGCGGCGCGGGCGGGCGCGGCGGCGACAGGTCGCTCACCGACTGCCGCAGGTGCCCGAGATCGGCCGCGGGCAGCCGGCGCAGCGGCTCCACCGCCGCGCCCCGCCGCGCCGACGGCACCCACCGGTGCAGCCCGGTCATCACCTCGCGCAGCAGCTCGTCGACCTGCCGGTCACGCATCGGGTCGTGGTTGCGGACCTGGGTGGTGATCACGTGCGAGGCCTGCCGCTGCGCCGTCAGCACCTCGGCGACCCCGCGCTCGATCACCCGCGCGATGGTGCCGAGCTCGCGCAGCCGGGCGGCGGGCAGCTGCCCGGCGAACTCGTGCCGCAGCACCGTGCGCAGCTGCGCCGACAGGTCGTCGATCTGCTCCGGGTCGCCCACCAGCCGCAGCGCGCCGGCGAAGGCGCGCCCCTCCGGCGTCGCGTCCATGATCTGCTCACCGCGCGCCAGGTACTCGCGCAGCACCTCGCCGGTCGGGCGGGCGTCCCGGCGCAGCTCGGTGACCACGTCGCGCTGCATCTGCTTGATCGACTCGGCGACCATGGCGAAATCGGCGGGCAGCTCGCGGGCCAGGTGCAGCACGTGCTCCGCCGCCTCCAGCAGCTGCTCGCGGTCGACCGCCGCGAGCTCGCCGCCGCGCTCCAGCCGGGTCAGCTCGCGCTGCCGCTGCCCGATCTCCTCGTGCAGGCGGGTGATCCTGGCCGCCACATCCGGGTCGGCGTCCTGGGCGAGCTGCGCCACCGCGCTCAGCAGCGTACGCACCCGCGACTCCGACACCCGGGTGCGCGCCCCGCCGACCCGGCCCGCCACCTCCAGTGCGCCCACCCCGTGCGCCGAGAGCCGGTAGACCTCGACGTCGTCGTCGAGCACCTGACGGATGAGCCACCCCGCGTTCACCCACTGCCTGCACAGATCGCGGGCGGCGCCGACCGGCAGCGGCAGCCGCTCCGCGTCGTCGTAGCCGGCGGCGCGCAGCTGGGCGATGGCGTCGTCGATCTCGGCGTGCGCGTCGGTGACCGGGACCGTCGGGCGCTCGGCGGTGAACAGCACGGCCAGCACCGTCACCACGAACGGGGCATAGGTCTGGTGCAGCAGATCGAGCATGGGGGTCTTGAACGCGCGCAGCGCGCCCTGGTACGCCCCCTCCACCCCTCGTGTGCTCATTCGCGCCACCCTACGTCGCGGCTCCGACAGCGGGCGCGACGCGTCGCTGGCGGGTTGCTGGGCGGGGGATCGAGCAGGGCGGCGGCGGCCGCGGCTACGTCCCTGGCGCGGCGAGCTCGTCGACGACGACGTGGTTCCCGCCCGCCTGCTTGGCCCGGTACATGGCGGCGTCGGCGGCGTGCAGCAGCCGCTCGGGGGTGGGGCGCGGGGAGCCGGGGGAGCGCGTGGCGTCGAAGACCGCGACGCCGACGCTGGCGGTCACCTCCACCTCGGTGGCGCGCGGCTCGGCCACCGCCCGGCACAGCCGCTCGGCCTCGGCGCGCGCGGCGGGCGCGCCCAGCGGGGCGGCGACCACGAACTCCTCGCCGCCGGTGCGCGCCACCACCGCGCCCGGCCCGGCCGCCGCGTGCAACCGGCGCGCGGTGCTGACCAGCACGGTGTCGCCGACCCGGTGCCCGTAGGTGTCGTTGACCTCCTTGAACCGGTCGATGTCGAAGGCGATCACGCAGACCGCGGGGTGGCCGTGCACCAGCCGGGGCAGCCGGATCTCCAGCCCGCGTCGGTTCAGCAGCTCGGTGAGCGGGTCCGACAGCGACTCGGTGCGCAGCAGCCAGTACAGGATCTGCAGCGCGGGCAGCACGCTCACCACCGCCGCCACCAGCAGCAACCCCACGGCCAGCGCCAGCCGCACGTCCCCGCCGCCGGTCGCGATCCGCACCGAGAACACGATCACCGAAAGCAGCGACCACGCCGTGTGCACCGCCAGCGCCCGCGCGCTGTGGAAGAACCCGAGATAGCTCCCGGTGACCACGAGCAGCATCGCCCCCATGGCCCCGAACAGCCGGTCGGGCACCTGCAGGAACTCCAGGGTGAACAGCACGTCGGCGAGGCCGATCAGCACCAGCGACTCGGTCCGGCCCGGCCACCGCAGCAGCCACCAGCGCAGCGCCCACAGGATCGCGGTCCCCACCCCGATGGTCGAGGTGACCGCGGGGTGCACCGGCCCGATCGGCGTGCCCGCGATCACAATCCCCATCACCGCCATCGACACCCCGGCCAGCCCGATGAGCATCTGGAGCGGCCGCAGCGCCTTGCGCGCCGCCAGCGTGCCCACCAGCCACGCGTAGTCGACCGGATCGTTCCACCAGGCCAGCAGCGTCTTGCCGTCGTTCATCCCGTCACCCTCGGTCCCGACCGCGCGTCGTGCACCGTCCCTAGTGCCGAGCGGCCGGGTCCCGGCGACCCGTTCCGGCTCGTTCGCAGCAGTCTAGGCCCGGCTCCCGGTGATGCGGTCCGGACATGGCCGGAGTCAGCCGTGCGGGGTGGGGCGATAGGTGAGTTCCTGGATGCGGCCGTCGAAGGTGCGGCTCGCCAGCAGTTCGAGGTCGTAGTCGCCGACGCCGGCGAAGATCCGCTCGGCGCCGGTGTGCCCGCTGAGCACCGGGAAGATCGTCACCTGTACCCGGTCGATCAGCCCGGCGGCCAGCAGTGACCGATTCAGCGACAGGCTGCCGTGCGAGCGCAGCGGCACCGGGGAGGCCGCTTTCAGGTCGGCGACGACCCGCACGGCGTCGCCGGGCACCAGGGTGGCGTCCGGCCAGTCGCCGGTGCCGGGCAGGGTCCGCGACACCACCGTGGTCGGCATGCTGCGCATGCGGGCGTTCACCGGGTCGAGCTCGGCCGGGTCGATCGGGCCGAGCAAGCGCGTGAACTGCCGGAAGGTGGTCGCGCCGAGCACCATGCGCTGGTCGGGGCCGAGCACCTCCGCGCGGTGCGCCAGGAACTCCGGCCCCTCCTTGCTCCAGTAGCCGCCCCAGTCGCCGTGCTCGTCGTAGGAGGCGAAGCCGTCCAGGGTGGAGTAGACATCGAAGGTGTAGGTGGCGGTCACGTTGCGCTCCTCGGGTTCGCTCGGTTCGGGGCTCGTCGGTGCAGACGTGGCCCCGGCCGGAAACTCATCGCGGTGGCGCGGCCTCGGCCTCGCCGGGGCCGTCCTCGAAGAAGTCGCCCTCCTGCTCCTCCTCCCACTCGGTGATCTCCGAGGGGAAGCCCGCCCACGGGGCGTCGAGCGGGAACGGCAGCGCCGAGCGGGGCCCCGGCTGGTCGGCGAGCCCGCGCGGTCCGTAGTTCATCAGCGCGCCGCCCGGCTCGCCGAACTCGAGCAGGTAGCGGCGGTAGTTCTCCGGCAGTCGCAGGCCGTGCCGGGCTTCGAGGGCGGCGAGGTCGGCCTCCGGCACCGGCGGATACGCCGCGCGGGCGTCCGGCCGCAGTGCGGCCGACCGTCCGAACAGGTCCCGGATGATCGCCAGCCGCCGGTCGATCCGCTCTCCGTCGAGTGGCCTCCGCATGGTCACGCTCTCCTGCACGCCCGACAGCGTAGGGCACTGCCGCTCAGCGGATTCCGGGTGCGTACCCGCTCAGCGGACCTGCTGCTCCACCAGCTCGGCCGCCCGCGCCGCCGCCTTCTCGGCGGGCACCAGCGCGGCGGCGAGGCCGGCGGCCGCGGCGCGGGTGCCCGGCGCGAACAAAGTGCGCAGCTCGGCGCCGACCTCGTCGGCGGTGACGGTGCGCAGGCGGCGGGTCCCGCCGGCGCCGACCGCGCGCACCCGCTGCCCCCAGAACGGCTGGTCGGCGGTGATGGAGCAGATCAGGGTGGGCAGCCCGGCGCGCAGGGTGGCGGCTGTGGTGCCCGCGCCGCCGTGGTGGATGGCGGCCGCGCAGCGGGGGAGCAGCGCCGAGTGGTCGGTGGGGCCGACGAAGTAGACGCCGGGGTCGTGGGGGTCGGGGCCGCGGCGGTCGCCGATCGCGAACAGGGCGCGGTGGCCTGCGCCGCGACAGGCGGTGCGGAAGGTGCTGATCACGGCGTCCGGGTCGGTGAGCGGCATACTGCCGAAGGAGACGAAGACCGGTGGCTCGCCCGCGGCGAGCCAGTCGGCGAGCGCGGTGTCGGCGGGGGTGGTCTCCGGGAGTCCGGCGCGCGAGTCCGGCGGCAGGTCGAGGAAGCCGACGATCGGCTTGTGCTCGCCCCAGTCCGCGGCGAGCCCGGGGATCAGCGCCTCGTCGTAGGCCTGCAGCTGCGGGATCCCGGCGGCGCGCAGCCGCCGCGGCAGCGGACCGGCCGCGCGCGGCAGCCCGAGCCGGGAGCGGAAGGACTGCTCGTTCCAGCCGGTCGCCCACCAGGTCACCCGGTCGGCGGCGCGCCAGGAGCGGCGCTTCCACTCCGGCGACCAACGATCGCTCACCCCCGGGATCGGGCCGAGCAGGCCGTTCTCCGACAGCGGCGCGAAGCGGAGCACCACCAGCGGCACGCCGAGCGCCTCGGCCACCGCCAGCCCGCGGTCCTGGCACAGCGGCCCGGCCACCAGCACCTCGGCATCGCCGCACGGTGCGCCCGCGTCCAGGAACAGCCGGCACAGGTCGGCATCGAAGGCCGCGAAACCGCGCCGCACGTTCGCCAGCGCGAACCGCACCCGCGTCAGCGGATTCCTGGCCTTCATCGACGCCGTCGCCTCCGCCGACGACCACGCCTGCTCGGTCTCCGCCCCCAGCTCGCGCACCTCGGCCACCCCGGCGCGGCGCGCGAGATCGACCAGGTTCGGCGGGACGAGCGCCGCCACCGAGTGCCCGCGCCGCTGCAGCTCCAGCGCCAGGCAGACGCCGGGTTGGATGTCGCCGCGACTGCCGTACATGACCACAGCGACCCGCACACCGGCTCCCACTCCACCGTCCCCTTTCGTCGTGGACTGCGATCGTAGTCAGCTCCATGGTGCGCGGGTGCCGCGGACCGGTCGGCGAAGCGGGCGGACACGGCGATGTCCGTACCCCGCCCGCGGTTGAGGGTCGGCGCCGCCCGGGCAGCGCGAACCGGTACCGAACCGCCAACCGGGCGTTCAACGATACGGTCGAACGACATGGACCTCGACGAACTGCGCGCCGTCACCGCCTACGCCGTCACCTGCGCCGAACCCGCGCTCATCCGTTTCGAACGGCACCGCCCCGGCGACCCGCGGGCTCGGCTTGCCCTCGAAGCCGCGCGCGAATTCGCCGGGGGCGGGCCGCGGACCAAGGCCATCCGGGACGCGGCCTGGGCCGCGCAGCGCGCGTACGGCGAAGCCCGCGACGCCGGGCAGCGCGCCGCGAGCGAGGCGGCAAGGTCCGCGGTGGCGGCGGCGAGCGCCGCCTACCTGCACCCGATCGCGAAAGCCACCCAGGTGTGGCACATCCTGGGCGCGGCCGCCCACGCCGCGTACGCCGCCGAACTCGACGGCGAGCCGGCCCCGCCGCCCCTGGCGCCGAGCCCGGCGGTCGTCGCCGTACTGCGCCGCTACCCGCCCGCACCCGCCGGACGCGGCCGCGCGGGCGAGCTCCTGCGCGAGCTGGACCGTAGGCTCCGGCCATGAGCGAGCTCACCTACGGCCCGCCCGGCGCCACCCGCCCCGCCGACACCGTGCACCTCACCCTGCGCTCGCTCACCGCGCCCGCGCCGCGCGGGCCGTGGCGGGCGCTGTTCCCGCTGCTGCTCGTCGCGCAGCGCGGATTCCGCCGCCGCTACCTGCGCGCTCTGCGCTGATCGGGAAGGTGCGGAGGTCGAGGGGGGCGGCTCGGCCGCCGGGGCTGGGCGCCGGCGATGTCGGCGACGGCGGGTGCCGCGACTTCCTCGGGCCGCGGCCCGCACCGCACGGCAGCATCCGGTGCGCGCTGCGCGGCGGCGGATCGCCGGGCAACGGGGGTGCGCTGGCTACGATGCGCCCTGTGGCATCGAGCATGTGCAACTACCCGGGCTGCCACCGGCCCGTCACCCGCACCGGCGGTCCGGGCAGGCCGTCGGAGTACTGCGACCACCCCGACCACACCCGCTGGCGCGCTTGGCGAGAACGGCAGCGGCAGCAGGAGGGCGCGGAGAGCGCACCCGCTGTCACTGTGACGGACAGGGCGCCGGTGACGGCGGCCCGGCTGCGCGCCGACGAACTGCTCACCCAGTTCCGCGCACTCGCCGAGCAACTCGGCGGCACGCTGAATGCCGCGGTGGCGGAGCTCGGCACGCTGGCCGACCCCTCGGTCGCCGAGGCCCAGGTGCAGGCCGCGCAGGCCGACGCCGCGCGCCGGATCGCCGAGGCGGAGGTGGCCGCCGCCGAGGCGCAGCAGCGGCGGCGCGCCGCGGAGGAGGGGCGAGCCGCCGCCGAAGCCGCCGCCGACGATGCCGCGAGCGCCGCCGAGCGGGCCGAGGCGGCGCGCGAGGAGGCGCTCGCCGAGGTCGGGCGGATCACCGAGCAGGCGTCCGAGGATGTCTTCGCCGCGCGCAGCGCCGCCGACGAGCAGGTCGCCGCCGCGCGCACCGAGCTGGAGGTCGCGCGGGAGCGCCTCGAAACCGAAGCGCGGCAACGGGTTTCCATTGCCGAGGAACGAGCCGAGACGGAGATCCAGCGGGTCCGCATCGAGGCCGTCGACCGGATCGGCGCCGCCGACGCCGATGCCGCGCGCGCGAACCAGCGCGCCGCCGATGCCGAACGCGCCGCGGAGCGGGCCGAGGAGATCGCCGCCGAACGCGGCGAGGCACTGACGGCGGCGCGGGACGACGTGCAGCGGCTGCGGGCCGACCTCGAGGCGGCCCGTGCCGATATCTCGATCGCCCGCCGCGAACTCGACGGTGCCCGCGCCGAGACCGCCGCCGTGCGCGCGGAGCTGACGGAGGCGCGGCGCGCGGGCACGGAGCAGGCGGCGGAGCTGCGTCGAGAAGCGGCGGCGGCGCTGGCCAAGGCCGAGGCCGAGGCGGCGCGCAGGGCGCAGGCGCTGGACGAGGCCCGCGCGCAGACCCTCGCCAGGGCCGAGCGCGCCGAGCAGCAGCTGGACGCGCTGCTCGCCGAGCCGCGCTGAGCGGGTAACGCGGCTCGAACGCCGTTCGACGATCGGGCGGAGGGCAGGTGAAATCTTCGGGCGCGCGCTTCGTTCGCCGCGCGGTCGCCATCATCCGGGTTTCGGTGCGGACCAGCGCATTCGGTGTGGCGGGAACCGCGAAACGGCCCTGCCCGCAACGTTTTCGACGGCATCGGCCGTCACCTGCCGGTAGTAGGGTTCCCGCGGCGCGGCGGCGGGGGTGGCCACGCGCGGGCGAATCCGGGCGAGGTGAGGAGTATGTGGTGGGTGACGAGGCGGCCGGCGGCAACCGCGAGGAACAGGCGATCCAGCGGGTGACGAGCACGCTGGTGGAGAACTTCGCGGACACGCACACCGCCGACCGGATCGAACGGACCGTGCACACCGTGCGGCAGCGGTTCGCCGGGCACCCGGTGCGCGAGTTCGTCCCGATCCTCGTCGAGCGCGTCGCGCGCCGCGAACTCGGGGAGGTCCCGGCCGCGGAGCGGGTCACCGTGCGCCCGGAGCCGGCGGTCTCCATCCGGAAGGCGGAGCAGCCGGCGGCGGTACAGCCTGTTGCGGACGCCGCCGTGCCTGCCGCAGCGGATGCGGTCACAGGGCAACAGGGCGGGGCAGGCACGCAGGGCGGCACCGGTGGCGCGCGGCCGGCCGAAGCGGTTGTGCGCGAAAGCCGACCGAGCGCCGCGACCGCAACCCCCACCACGAACGGCAACACCCGATCCACCATCGGCCCGAAACACGCCGCCCCCGACATCCCCGTCATCACCATCCCCCCGGCCGACGACCACCTCAGCTTCTTCGGCGTCGCCCGCAAGTGGGCCATCGAACGCCCGGTCGTCCCCCTGGCAGTCGGCCTGGTCCTGGTCCTCACGGCGGTCCTCGGCGTCGCCGCCACCCGCTCCGGCGGCGAGCAACCGGCACCCGTGGCCGCCACCGCCCCGGTGACCGTCCGCGGCCTCGTCGGCTCGGAGAAGGCCGCGTTCTTCGCCGACCCGCGGGTCGCCGCCGTCTTCGCCGCCAACGGCCTCGACGTGCAGGTCGAACCGGCCGGCTCCCGCCAGATCGCCGGCCTCGACCTGACCGGCTACGGCTTCGTCTTCCCGTCCAGCGCGACCGCCGCCGACCGCATCCAGCGCGAACAGAACGTGGCGACCAGGTACACCCCGTTCTCCTCGCCCATGGCCATCGCCACCTTCACCCCGATCGTCGAGGCGCTCACCGCCGCGGGCGTGATCCGGCCTGGTCAGGTCCCGACCCTGGACGTCGCCCGCTACCTGCAGCTGGTGCGCGACAACATCGAATGGGAGCGGCTGCCCGGCAACACCACCTACCCGGTGCGCAAGAACGTGCTGGTCTCCACCACCGACCCGCGCACCTCCAGCTCGGCCGCCATGTACCTCGCCGTCGCGGGCTTCGTCGCCAACGACAATGCCGTTGTCTCGGATGCCGAGGCCGAGCGCAGGGTGCTGCCGCTGCTCGGCAGGCTCTTCGCCGGCCAGGGCCGCACCGAGGGCACCAGCGAGGGCCCCTTCCGCGAGTACCTCTCCGGCGGCATTGGTCCCGCGCCGCTGGTGTGGATCTACGAATCGCAGTTCGTGGAGGCGGTCGTGGCCGGGCAGACGAAGCCGGGCATGGTGCTGGCCTACCCCTCGCCGACCGTGCTCTCCCAGCACACCCTGATCCCGCTCGGAGACCAGGGTGACCGGGTCGGCGCGCTGCTCGCCGGCGACCCCGAACTGCAGCGCCTCGCGGCCGAACACGGCTTCCGCACCGCCGATTTCGGCGCGGTCACCGCCCAGCACCGGGTGCCGGTCGCGGCCGACGTGATCGATGTCGTCGACACCCCGACCTCGGAGACGCTGGAGCGGATGATCGACGGAGTGGCCGCCACCTACCGGTAGCCGTCAGCGGTTCAGCGGCCGCATAGGGGGCGTGACAATTCACGGCTACCGCCGGCCCGGGATCGGCCCTACCGTGAGTGGATCGCCGCTCCCGGAGGAATTCCCGATGAACACCTTCCAGGTCCCCGTCCTGCTGCAGTATCAATTGCTCTGGCTGCTCGCCGCTTTCGCGCTCATTCTGTCCTGAACGCGGCGGCGATCGCTTCCGCGAATTCAGCGGGGTGCATCACATCGCTTCGTGCCGGGACGAGTGTCCGCATCCGGTGCGCGGCTGTCGCCCGGCTTACGCCGCGCACCGATCTCAGCGCACGAATACCGCCGCCCGCTCGGCCAGGTCGAGCAGCGGCTGCGGGAAGACCCCGAGCAGCAGCGTGGCGACCGACCCCACCGCCACCACCGCGGTGGTCGGCGCGGGGGTGATGACGCTCGGCCCGGCCGCGGGCGGGTCGGTGAAGAACATCATCACGATCACCCGCACGTAGAAGAACGCCGCCACCGCGCTGCACAGCACGCCCACGATCACCAGCACCGCCGCGTCCGCACCGGCCGCCGCCCCGAACACCGCGAACTTGGCGACGAAGCCACTGGTCAGCGGGATACCGGCGAAGGAGAGCAGGAGCAGCGCGAAGGCGCCCGCCAGCCACGGGCTGCGCCGCCCGAGCCCGGCCCAGTCGGCCAGCGCGGTCGCCTCCGACCCGTCGGGGGCGCGCACCAGCGCCACCGCGGCGAAGGCCGCGAGCGTGCCGAGACCGTAGACGGCCAGGTAGAACAGCAGTGCCGCGGTGCCCGCGTCGTCGGCCGCCACCACGCCGGTGAGCAGGAAACCGGCATGCGCCACCGACGAATACGCCAGCATCCGCTTCACATCGGTCTGGGTGACCGCCATGACCGCGCCGAGCGCCATGGTCGCGATGCAGATCGCCGCCAGCACCGGCCGCCAGTCGTCGCGCAGCGCGGGCACCGCCACCGCGAGCACCCGCACCAGCGCGCCGATCGACGCGATCTTGGTCGCCGCCGCCATGAACGCCGTCACCGGCGTCGGCGCCCCCTGGTACACATCGGGCACCCACGCCTGGAACGGCACCGCGCCCACCTTGAACAGCAACCCCACCGCCAGCATGCCGACCCCGAGCAGCGCCAGCAGCGCGTCCCCGGACTGCCCGGCCAGCGCGGCACCGATCCCGCTCAGCCGTACCGTGCCCGCCGCGCCGTAGAGCAGCGCCACCCCGTACAGGAAGAATGCCGACGAGAAGGCGCCGAGCAGGAAATATTTCAGCGCCGCCTCCTGCGAGAGCAGCCGCCGGTACCGGGCCAGCCCGCACAGCAGGTACAGCGGCAGTGAGAGCACCTCCAGCGCCACGAACATGGTCAGCAGATCGTTGGCGGCCGGGAAGAGCAGCAGCCCGCCCACCGCGAGCAGCAGCAGCGGGAACACCTCGGTGGTGGCGATCCCGGCGCGCGCGGCCGCGTCCTCGTCGGCGCCGCCGGGCACCGCCGCGGCCTGCGGGGTGAAGGCGTCCACCCGGCGCGCGGCGTGCTGGGCGGCGGCCGCGGTCCAGGTGCCGGGGCCGGAGCGGGCCCGGCCGGGGGCGGGGAGGCCGCGCTCGGCGGCGAAGACCACGCCGAGCACCGCGACGATCAGGATGGCGCCCTGCAGGAACAGCGCCACCCCGTCCACCGCGACCGCGCCCGCCACCGCCGTCGCCTCGGTGCCCGCCAGCAGCAGCACCGCCACGAACGCCGCCACCAGCGCGGCCAGCGCCAGCGCCAGCTGCAGGGGGTAGCGCAGCCGGCGCGGCGCGAACGCCTCGACCAGCACCCCGAGCACCCCGGCCGCGAAGACCAGCAGCATGGGGGAGAGCAGCCCGTACTCGATACTCGGCGCGGGCAGCGCCGCCGCCACAACGGTCACGGTCACTTCGGGCCCTCCCCGGCTTCGGCGGTGGGAACGGTCGGCGCCGGATCCTGCACGCCGACCGAGGTCAGCGTCTGGCGGACCGCGGGATCCACCACCTCCAGCACCGGTTTCGGATAGACGCCGAGGAACAGCAGCGCGGCCAGCAGCGGCGCCACCACCAGCAGCTCGCGCGGCACCAGATCCGGCAGCTTCGCGTTCTCGTCGCGCACCGGGCCGGTCATGACCCGCTGGTAGAGCCACAGGATGTAGATCGCGGCCAGCACCAGCGCGCCCGCCGCCACGATCGCCGCCACCTGGTAGCGGGTGAAGGTGCCGACCAGCACCAGGAACTCGCTCACGAACGGCGCCAGCCCGGGCAGCGACAGCGTGGCCAGCCCGGCCACGAAGAAACTGCCCGCCAGCACCGGCGCCACCTTCTGCACCCCGCCGTAGTCGGCGATCAGCGTGCTTCCCCGCCGCGACACCAGGAACCCGGCCACCAGGAACAGTGCGGCGGTGGAGATTCCGTGGTTCACCATGTAGAGCGTGGCGCCGGTCTGGCCCTGCCCGGTCATGGCGAAGATGCCGAGGATGATGAAGCCGAAGTGCGAGATCGAGGTGTAGGCGATGAGCCGCATGATGTCGGTCTGGCCGATCGCCAGCAGCGCACCGTAGAGGATGCCGATCACCGCCAGGGTGACGATCACCGGGGCGTAGGAGCGGGCGGAGTCCGGGAAGAGCGGCAGGCTGTAGCGCAGCATGCCGAAGGTGCCGACCTTGTCCACCACCGCCATCATGAGCACCGCGCCCGCCGGGGTCGCGGCCACCGCCGCGCCGGGCAGCCAGGTGTGCAGCGGCCACAGCGGCGCCTTCACCGCGAAGGCGAAGAGGAAGCCGAGGAACAGCGCGTCCAGCACCGGCGCCGCCGCGCCGAGCTGCCCGTTCGCCGCCGCCTCGGCCACGATCCGCATGTCGAAGCTGCCGCCGCCGTCCGGGCCGAGCCCCTCGCGCGCGGTGAGCACGTAGAGCCCGATCACCGCCGCCAGCATGACCAGCCCGCCGAACAGGTTGTAGAGCAGGAACTTCACCGCCGCCCGCGACCGCTGCTGCCGCGCCTGCTCGTCGCCGGCGCGCGGGCCGAAACCGCCGATGAGGAAGTACATCGGGATCAGCATGGCCTCGAAGAACACGTAGAACAGCAGGATGTCGAGCGAGGTGAAGGAGAGCAGCACCATCGCCTCGACCACCAGCATGAGCGCCACATAGGTGTGCGCGGCGCGCGGCCCGGCGCCCGCGGTGCGGTCGTCGTGCCAGCCCGCGAGCAGCAGCAGCGGCATGAGCGCGGCGGTGAGCAGCACCAGCACCAGCGCGATGCCGTCCACGCCGAGGGTGTAGCCCGCGCCGAAGGCCGGGATCCACCGGTGGTCCTCGACGAACTGGTAGCGGCCGGCGCCCGGCTCGAATCCCACCGCGATCCCGATCGCCACCGCCAGCGTGAGCAGCGCGGCGCCGAGCGCGACGTAGCGCGCCGCGGCCGGGCGCGCGGCCGGCACCACCGCGGCCAGTAGCGCGCCCGCCGCCGGGACCAGCCACAGAACCGTCAACCAGGGGAAATCGTTCACCAGATCCTCACCGCCAGCAGGGCTGCGGCCACCAGGGCCGCGCCGGTGAACATGGACAGGGCGTAGGAGCGCACGAAACCGGTCTGCGCGCGCCGCAGCCGGGCCGAGAGCCCGCCGATCGCGGCCGCGGTGCTGTTCACCAGGCCGTCGATCCCGCGGGCGTCGACGAAGACCAGCGAGCGGGTCAGGTGCTGACCGGGGCGCATGAACGCCGCCTCGTTCACCGCGTCGCCGTAGAGATCCCGGCGCGCCGCCGTGGTCAGCGCCGACACCGGCTCGGGCGCGGTCCGCGGCACCGGGCGGCGCCCGTAGAGCCGGACCGCCACCGCGACGCCCACCGCGACCGTGGCCAGCGCCAGCACCGTGACCACCCAGGCCGGAATCGTGTGCTCGCCGTGCGCCTCGCCGACCACCGGGGCCAGCCAGGTCTGCAATCCGGCGCCGATCACCAGCAGCCCGCCCGCGCCGACCGAGCCGAAGGCCAGCACGATCATCGGGCCGGTCATGGAGGCGGGCGCCTCGTGCGGGTGCGCGTCCTCGGCCCAGCGGCGCTCGCCGAAGAAGGTGAGCAGCATGACCCTGGTCATGTAGAACGCGGTCAGCCCGGCGCCGAGCAGCGTGACCGCGCCCAGCGCGATCCCGGCCGCGCCCGGCTCGGCGAAGGCCGCCTCGATGATCTTGTCCTTGGAGAAGAACCCGGCGAACGGCGGCACCCCGATGATCGCCAGGTAGCCGAGCCCGAAGGTGGCGAAGGTGATCGGCAGCGCCGCCCGCAGCGCGCCGTAGCGGCGCATGTCGGTCTCGTCGTTCATGGCGTGCATGACCGACCCGGCGCCGAGGAACAGCCCGGCCTTGAAGAAGCCGTGCGTGAGCAGGTGCAGGATGGCGAAGGCGTACCCGGCCGGGCCGAGCCCGGCGGCCAGCACCATGTAGCCGATCTGGCTCATGGTGGAGGCGGCCAGCGCCTTCTTGATGTCGTCCTTGGCGCAGCCGATGATCGCGCCGAACAGCAGCGTCACCGCGCCGACCAGCACCACCGCCAGCCGCGCGCCCGCCGACAGGTCGTAGACGGCATGGCAGCGGGCGATCAGGTAGACGCCGGCGGTGACCATGGTGGCGGCGTGGATGAGCGCCGAGACCGGGGTCGGGCCCTCCATGGCGTCGCCGAGCCAGGACTGCAGCGGCACCTGCGCCGACTTGCCGCACGCCGCCAGCAGGAGCAGCAGCCCCAGCGCCAGCACCGTGCCCTCGCTCGCCCCGGGCACCCCGGCGAAGACGGTGCCGAAATCGACCGAGCCGAAGGTGGCGAACATGACCATCATGGCGATGGCGAGGCCGGTGTCGCCGACCCGGTTCACCACGAACGCCTTCTTGGCCGCGGTCGCCGCCGACGGCTTGTGGAACCAGAAGCCGATCAGCAGGTACGAGGCCAGCCCGACGCCCTCCCAGCCCAGGTAGAGCACCAGGAAGTTGTCCGCGAGCACCAGCAGCAGCATGGCGCCGAGGAACAGGTTCAGGAAGCCGAAGAAGCGGCGGCGGCCGGGGTCGTCCTTCATGTAGCCGGTCGAGTAGATGTGGATCAGCGATCCGACGCCGGTGATCAGCAGCACGAAGCACATCGAGAGCTGGTCCAGGCGCAGCGCCAGATCCACCTGGAGGCCGTCCACCGGGACCCAGGAGTACAGGTCGGCGCCGATCGCGCGATCGGGTGTGGCCCGGCCGAGCATGGCGAAGAACGCCACCGCGGCCAGGGCGAAGGAGGCGAGCGCGGTCGCGCAGCCGAGCCAGTGCCCCCAGCGGTCGGCGCGGCGGCCGAGCAGCAGCAGGACGGCCGCGCCTGCCAGCGGCAGCGCGGGCAGCAGCCAGAGCGTCACGGTATCCATGTCAGAACCGCAGCAGGCTGGCGTCGTCGACCGAGGTCGAGCGGCGGGTGCGGAAGATGGTCATGATGATCGCCAGCCCCACCACGACCTCGGCCGCGGCCACCACCATGGTGAAGAAGGCGAAGACCTGGCCCTCCAGGTTCGCGTGCAGCCGGGCGAAGGTCACGAACGCCAGGTTCACCGCGTTCAGCATGAGCTCGACGCACATGAACACCACGATGGCGTTGCGCCGCAGCAGTACACCGGCGGCGCCGATGGTGAACAGCAGGGCCGACAGGAACAGGTAGTTCGCGGGGTTCACCGGTTCTCCTCCTCGTCGAGCACCGTCGGGTCGGTGAGCGCCTTGTCCTTGCGCTGCCGCAGGATCGTGCTCACCGACTGCTCGGCGAACGAGCCGTCCGGCAGCCGGGCCGGGACGTCGACGGCGTTGTGCCTGGCGTACACGCCGGGGGTGGGCTGCGGGGTCGGGCGGGTGCCGCCGCCGTGGAAGCGGCGCCGGACCAGCTCGCGCTGGTTCAACCGGGGGCCGAACTGCTCGCGGTGCGCCAGCACCATGGCGCCGATGGTGGCGGTGATCAGCAGCGCGCCGGTCAGCTCGAAGGCCCACACGTAGCGCAGGAAGATCAGCTCGGCCAGCTCCGCGATCACATCCCGGCCCGGGAAACCCGTGGCCGGGAAGGAGATCTCGGCCGCGCGGACGCCACGGGAGAGCCCCGCCACGAACAGCGCGCCGAAGCCGAGCCCGACCAGCGTCGCCGCCACCCGCTGGCCGCGCAGCGTCTCGGTGAGCGACTCCGCCGAATCGACGCCGACCAGCATGAGCACGAACAGGAACAGCATCATCACCGCGCCGGTGTAGACCACGATCTGCACCACGCCCAGGAACAGCGCGTCCTGCGCGATGTAGAAGATGGCCAGGGTGATCATGGTCGCCGCCAGGCAGAGCGCGGAGTGCACCGCCTTGCGGGCGAAGACCATGCCGAGCGCGCCCAGGATCGCCACCGGGGCCAGGATCCAGAACTGCACGGCCTCACCGGTTCCGGTGGCGGGGAGCTCCGCCGCCAGGGTCGACAGCGCGCTCATCGGACACCTCCGGTCGACGCGGCGGGGACCGGCGCCGCCGCGCGGGCCGCGGGGCCCGGGTCGGGCAGGTCGCCGGTGACGCCGGCGCGGTAGTAGTCACCCTCGTCGGTGCCGGGCACCATGGCGTGCGGCGGCGCCTGCATGCCGGGCCCGAGCGGGGCGAGCAGCGCGTCCTTCTCGTAGATGAGCGCCGCCCGGTTGTCGTCGGTGAGCTCGTAGTCGTTGATCATGGTCAGCGCCCGGGTCGGGCACGCCTCCACGCAGAGCCCGCAGCCGATGCAGCGCAGGTAGTTGATCTGGTAGACCCGCCCGTACCGCTCACCGGGGGAGAACCGCTCGCCCTCGGTATTGTCGGCGCCCTCGACGAAGATGGCGTCCGCCGGGCAGGCCCAGGCGCAGAGCTCGCAGCCCACGCACTTCTCCAGCCCGTCCGGGTGCCGGTTCAGCTGGTGCCTGCCGTGGTAGCGGGGTGCGGTCGGCACCTTCTGCTCCGGGTAGAACTCGGTGATCGGCTTCTTGAACATGGTCGCCGCGGTCACCGCGAACCCGGCCAGCGGCTCCAGCAGCCCGCCGGTGGCGGCGTCGGCGTGCGTCAGCCCGGCGGGCACCGGCGGGGTCGGGAAGCCCAGGTACACCGCACCGTGCCTGCCGCCGGATTCCGCTGCGGGCGGCCCGGTCTCGGCCGGTTCGTCCGGGACCGTCGGCGCCCGGCCGGCGCGCAGGAACAGCGCGACCATGCCCGCGGTGATCGCCAGCCCGGCCAGCACCAGGATCGAGGTCTGCACCGGGTAGCCCTCGTTGCCGAGCACCCGGGCCGTGGCCACCACCATCACCCAGAGCAGCGCGGTCGGGATGAGCAGCTTCCAGCCCAGGTTCATGAACTGGTCGTAGCGCAGCCGGGGCAGCGTGCCGCGCAGCCAGACGAAGACGAACAGGAACGTCCACACCTTGAGCGTGAACCAGAGCAGCGGCCACCAGCCGGTGTTCGCGCCGTCCCACATGTTCAGCGGCCACGGCGCCCGCCAGCCGCCGAGGAACAGCGTGGTCGCCAGCGCCGAGACGGTGCCCATGTTCACGTACTCGGCCAGCATGAACATGGCGAACTTGAGCGAGGAGTACTCGGTGTGGAAGCCGCCGACCAGCTCGCCCTCGGCCTCGGGGAGGTCGAACGGGGCCCGGTTGGTCTCGCCGACCATGGCCACGCAGTAGATCAGGAACGAGGGGAGCAGCAGGAAGACGTACCAGGTGCCGGTCTGCGCGGCCACGATGCCCGAGGTCGCCATGGTGCCCGAGAGCAGGAATACCGCCGCGAAGCAGAGCGCCATCGCGATCTCGTAGGAGATCACCTGCGCGGTCGAGCGCAACCCGCCCAGCAGCGGGTACGTCGACCCCGACGACCAGCCCGCCAGCACGATCCCGTACACCCCGATCGAGGTGATGGCCAGGATGTAGAGCACCGCCACCGGCATATCGGTGAGCTGCAGCGCGGTGGTGTGGCCGAAGATCGAGACCTCCGGGCCGAAGGGGATCACCGCGAAGGCCATGAAGGCGGGGATCACCGAGATGATCGGCGCCATGATGTAGATCGGCTTGTCCACCACCGCCGGGATGATGTCCTCTTTGAGCGCCATCTTGGCGCCGTCGGCGATGCTCT
Organism: Nocardia sp. NPDC050697; assembly: GCF_040654395.1. Taxonomy (NCBI): domain Bacteria; kingdom Bacillati; phylum Actinomycetota; class Actinomycetes; order Mycobacteriales; family Nocardiaceae; genus Nocardia; species Nocardia sp. NPDC050697. Next base: position 989,017 of record NZ_JBFAHY010000001.1, on the reverse strand, counting down.
GCAGGATGCCGAACGGGCCGGTGCGGTTCGGGCCGATCCGCATCTGCATGCGGGCCACGACCTTGCGCTCGGCCAGCACCGCGATGAGCGGGATCATGATGGCGAAGACGAAGACGCCCACCGCTTTCAGCAGCACCAGCCAGAAGGGGTCGGTGCCGAACACGCCGTTCATCGCGGGGCTCCTTCGGTAGCGGCCGGGCCGATCGAGACGACGTCGCCGGGGCGGGCGCGCAGCGTCGCGCCCACGGTGCTGCCCGGTGAGTTCCAGGGCAGCCACACCACCCGGTCCGGCAGGTCGGCGAGCTCCAGTGGGAGCGTGATCGCGCCGTGGCCGGTGCGCACGGTGACCGGTTCGCCCGGGGCGGCGCCGATCTCGGCGGCAGTATCGGCGGAGAGCCGGACCACCGCGGCCCGCGCCGACCCGGCGAGCGCGTCCTCCCCGTCCTGCATGCGGCCCCGGTCGAGCAGCATGCGCCAGCCGGTGAGGATCGCCGACCCGGACTCCGGGTGCGGCAGCTCGGGGTGGTCGTGCTCCGGCGCCGGGACCGGGGCTCCGGTCCAGCGGCCGAGCCCGGCCAGCTCCGCGCGCGCCGCGGCGACATCGCGCAGCCCGATCGGGGTGCGCATCTCCTCGGCGAGCGCGTGCAGCACCCGCAGGTCCGGCAGCGGGGCCGCGGTGCGGCGCACCGTCGACCCGCCCAGCGCCGCCTCGAACGGCCGCGCCCTGCCCTCCCAGTTCCGGAAGGTGCCCGCCTTCTCCGCCACCGCCGCCACCGGGAACACCACATCCGCGTACTCGGTGACCGCGCTGTGCCGCTGCTCCAGGCTCACCACGAACGCCGCCGAGGCCAGCGCCGCGCGGGCCGCGACCGGGTCGGGCAGATCGTCCAGGTCGACCCCGCCGAGCAGCAGGGCGCGCAGCTCACCCGCGGCGGCCAGGATGCCTGCGGTGTCCCGGCCCGCCGAGACCGGCAGCTCGGCCCCGCCCCACGCCGCCGAGACCTGCCCGCGCGCCGCCGGATCCGCCACCGGACGGCCACCGGGCAGCAGCCCCGGCAGCGCCCCGGCCTCGACCGCACCGCGCTCCCCGGCCCGCCGCGGCACCCAGGCCAGCCCCGCGCCGGACTCCGCCGCCAGCCGCGCCACCGCCGAGAGCGCCCCCGGAATCGCGGCCAGCCGCTCACCGGCCAGGATCACCGCGCCCGGCTCGCGCAGCAGCCGCGCCGCGGTGCCCGCGTCGGTGCGCAGCGCGTCCAGCAGCGCGGGCTCGCCGCCCGGCTCGGTGCGCAGCAGCGTGCCCGACATCCGGGTCAGCCCGCGCGAGGTGAACGGCGCGATCGCGTACACCGGCACCTTCGCGGTCCGCGCGGCCTTGCGCAGCCGCAGGTAGACGATGGGCGACTCCTCCTCCGGCTCGAACCCGGCGAGCAGCACGATCGGCGCCCGCTCCAGGCTCGCGTACTCCACGCCGACCCCGCGCCCGGCCACCAGCGCCGCCAGGAACTCCGCCTCCTCCGCGGAGTGCGGCCGCGCCCGGAAGTCGATGTCGTTGGAGCCGAGCGCGACCCGCGCGAACTTGGCGTAGGCGTAGGCGTCCTCCTCGGTCGCCCTGCCCCCGACCAGCACCCCGGCCGCGCCGCGCGCCTCGGTCAGCCCGGTCGCCACGATGGCCAGCGCCTCCGGCCAGGAGGCGGGGGCCAGCTCGCCGTCGGCGCCGCGCACCAGCGGAGTGCCGATCCGGTCGCGCGCGGTGGCGTAGGCGAAGGCCCAGCGGCCCTTGTCGCAGTTCCACTCCTCGTTCACCCGCGGGTCGTCCCCGGCCAGGCGGCGCAGCACCTTCCCGCGCCGGTGGTCGGTGCGCTGCGCGCAGCCCGACGCGCAGTGCTCGCACACGCTCGGGCTGGAGACCAGGTCGAACGGGCGCGCCCGGAACCGGTAGGCGGTGCCGGTGAGCGCCCCCACCGGGCAGATCTGCACCGTGTTCCCGGAGAAGTAGGAATCCAGCGGCTCGGCCTCGGCGGTGCCGACCTGCTGCAGCGCGCCCCGATCCATGAGCTCGATGAACGGGTCGCCCGCCACCTGCTGGGAGAAGCGGGTGCAGCGCGCGCACAGCACGCAGCGCTCCCGGTCCAGCAGCACGGCGGTGGAGAGCGGGATCGGTTTGGGGTAGGTGCGTTTCACCCCGTCGAAGCGGGATTCGGCGCGCCCCGAGGACATGGCCTGGTTCTGCAGCGGGCACTCGCCGCCCTTGTCGCAGACCGGGCAGTCCAGCGGGTGGTTGATGAGCAGCAGCTCCATCACGCCCTCCTGGGCGCGGTTCGCCGCCGCCGAGGTGAGCTGGGTGCGCACCACCATGCCGTCGGTGACCGCGATGGTGCACGACGCCACCGGTTTGCGCTGGCCCTCCACCTCGATCAGGCACTGGCGGCAGGCGCCGACCGGGTCGAGCAGCGGGTGGTCGCAGAACCGCGGGATCTGGATGCCGACCAGCTCCGCGGCGCGGATCAGCAGGGTGCCCTTCGGCACGCTGATCTCGGTGTCGTCGATGGTCAGCGTCACCAGGTCGGTGACGGCCTGCTCCCGGCCGGTGCCGGGGACGGTGGCGGTCATGGCGTCTCCTCCGGGTCCGCGCCCGCCTTCTGCCAGCCGCCGTCGGCCCAGGCCGTGCAGGCCGCGGGGTCGAAGGGGCAGGCGCCGCGGCGCAGGTGCTCCAGGTACTCGTCGCGGAAGTACTTCAGCGAGGACAGGATCGGGCTCGCCGCGCCGTCGCCGAGCGCGCAGAACGACTTGCCGTTGATGCTGTCGCAGAGATCGAGCAGGGTGTCCAGGTCGGCCTCCGTGCCGTCGCCGGTCTCCAGCCTGCGCAGCAACTGGACCAGCCAGTAGGTGCCCTCCCGGCAGGGGGTGCACTTGCCGCAGGACTCGTGCGCGTAGAACTCCGTCCAGCGCAGCACCGCGCGCACCACGCAGGTGGTCTCGTCGAAGATCTGCAGCGCCTTGGTGCCGAGCATGGAGCCCGCGGCGGCGACGTGCTCGTAGTCCAGCGGGACGTCGAGGTGCTCGTCGGTGAAGAGCGGCGTGGACGAACCGCCCGGGGTCCAGAACTTCACCCGGTGCCCCGCCCGCACCCCGCCCGCGTAGCCGAGCAGCTCGCGCAGCGTGATCCCCAGCGGCGCCTCGTACTGGCCGGGGCGGGCCACGTGCCCGGAGAGCGAGTACAGCGTGAAGCCGGGCGATTTCTCGCTGCCCATCGCGCGGAACCAGTCGATGCCGTTGCTGATGATCGGCGGCACGCTCGCGATCGACTCCACATTGTTGACCACCGTCGGGCGCGCGTAGAGCCCGGCGACCGCCGGGAACGGCGGGCGCAGCCGGGGCTGGCCGCGCCTGCCCTCCAGCGAATCCAGCAGCGCCGTCTCCTCGCCGCAGATGTAGGCGCCCGCGCCCGCGTGCACGATCAGCTCCAGGTCGAAGCCCGAGCCGAGGATGTCCCGGCCCAGGTAGCCGGCGGCGTACGCCTGGGCGGCCGCGGCCTGCAGGCGGCGCAGCACCGGGACGACCTCGCCGCGCACGTAGAGGAAGGCGTGGCTCGCGCGGATGGCGTAGGCGGCGATGATCGCGCCCTCGACCAGGGCGTGCGGGGTCGCCATCATGAGCGGGATGTCCTTGCAGGTGCCCGGCTCCGACTCGTCGGCGTTCACCACCAGGTAGTGCGGGGGCACGGTGCCGTCCGGGCCCGGACCCTGCGGGATGAAGCTCCACTTGGTGCCGGTCGGGAAGCCCGCGCCGCCGCGGCCGCGCAGCCCGGAGTCCTTGACCAGCTGGATGACCGCGTCCGGGGTCATCGACAGCGCGGTGCGCAGCGCGTCGTAGCCGCCGTGCTCGTGGTAGGTGTCCAGGGTCCAGGAGCGGGGGGAGTCCCAGTACCGGCTCAGCACCGGTGTCAGCGCGGTCATGCCGGCTCCCCGTCGGATTTCGCCTGCTCGCGCGCGACCTGCAACCCCGCCAGCGTCGGTTCACCCGCCATGCCGTCCAGGGCGCCGGGGCGTTCGTCCGGGAAACCGGCGAGGATGCGGGCGGTGTCGCGGAAGCGGCAGAGCGGGGCGCCGCGGGTGGGCACCACCTGGTCACCCGCGCGCAACGCGTCCACCAGCGCCTGCGCCGAATCCGGGGTCTGGTTGTCGAAGAACTCCCAGTTCACCATGACGACCGGGGCGTAGTCGCAGGCCGCGTTGCACTCGATGTGCTCGAGCGTGACCGCGCCGTCCGCGGTGGTCTGCCCGTGCTCGATCCCGAGGTGCTCGCGCAGCCGGGCCAGGATGGCGTCCCCGCCGAGCACCGCGCAGAGCGTGTTCGTGCACACCCCGACGTGGTAGTCGCCGGTCGGCGTGCGCCGGTACATGGAGTAGAAGGTCGCCACCGCAGTCACCTCGGCCGCGGTCAGCCCGAGCAGCTGCGCGCAGAAGTCGATGCCGGTGGCCGAGACGAACCCCTCCTCGGCCTGCACCAGGTGCAGCAGCGGCAGCAGCGCCGAGCGGGGCTGCGGATAGCGGGCCACGATCACCTCGGCATCGCGGGCGAGCCGCTCGCGCACCGCCTCCGGGTACGGATCGGGGCGGGTGGAGAGCCGCAGCAGGATCTCGGTCATCGGTCCACCCCGCCCATCACCGGGTCGATGCTGGCCACCGCGGCGATCACATCGGCCACCAGCCCGCCCTCGCACATCGCCGCCACCGCCTGCAGATTCGTGAACGACGGGTCGCGGTAGTGCACCCGGTACGGCCGCGTCCCGCCGTCGGAGACCATGTGCACCCCGAGCTCCCCGCGCGGCGACTCCACCGCCGAGTACACCTGCCCGGCCGGCACCCGGACCCCCTCGGTGACCAGCTTGAAGTGGTGGATCAACCCCTCCATCGACGACCCCATGATCTTCCCGATGTGCTGCGGCGAATTACCGAGCCCATCCGGCCCGACCGCCAGATCCGCGGGCCACGCGATCTTCCGGTCGTCGACCATGACCGGGCCCGGCCGCAGCCGGTCCAGGCACTGCTCGACGATCTTGAGCGACTCCTTCATCTCCGCCACCCGGATCAGGTAGCGGCCGTAGCAGTCGCAGCCCGCCGCGGTCGGGATGTCGAACTCGTAGGTCTCGTACCCGCAGTACGGGTGCGCGCGGCGCAGGTCGTGCGGCAGCCCGGCCGAGCGCAGCACCGGCCCGGTGATGCCTAGCGCCATGCAACCGGTCAGATCCAGGTACCCGACGCCCTTGGTGCGCGCCTTCCAGATCGGATTGCTGCTGAGCAGCAGCTCCATCTCCCGCAGCCGCTTCGGCAGCAGCGTGAGCAGGTCGCGGACCTTGGTGACGGCCGCGTCCGGGAAGTCCTGGGCCAGCCCGCCGGGGCGGATGTAGGCGTGGTTCATCCGCAGCCCGGTCACCGTCTCGAAGACGTCGAGGATGAGCTCGCGCTCCCGGAAACCGAAGAGCATGGCGGTGAGCGCGCCCAGCTCCATGCCGCCGGTGGCCAGCGCCACCAGGTGCGAGGAGATCCGGTTCAGCTCCATGAGCAGCACCCGGACCACGGTGGCGCGCTCCGGGATCGCCTCGGTGATGTCGAGCAGCCGCTCCACGCCGAGGCAGTAGGCGGTCTCGTTGAAGAACGGGGAGAGGTAGTCCATGCGGGTCACGAAGGTGACGCCCTGGGTCCAGGTGCGGAACTCCAGGTTCTTCTCGATCCCGGTGTGCAGGTAGCCGATGCCGCAGCGCGCCTCCACCACGGTCTCGCCCTCGATCTCCAGGATCAGCCGGAGCACGCCGTGCGTGGAGGGGTGCTGCGGCCCCATGTTCACCACGATGCGTTCCTCGGCGACGCTCTCCAGCACCGCGCCGACCTGATCCCAGTCCTGCCCGGCGAGCGTCACCATCGGCGGCTCCGCCTCCGGCCTGGCGTGCTTCGGGCGGTTCTCGATATCGGTGTGGTTCATCAGCTGTAGGCCCTCCGCTGGTCGGGCGGCGGGATGCGCGCGCCCTTGTACTCGACCGGGATCCCGCCGAGCGGGTAGTCCTTGCGCTGCGGGTGCCCCCGCCAGTCGTCCGGCATGGTGATGCGGGTCAGCGAGGGGTGCCCGTCGAAGACGATGCCGAAGAAGTCGTAGGTCTCCCGCTCGTGCCAGTCGGTGGTCGGGTAGATCTCGAACAGCGACGGGATGTGCGGGTCGGCGTCCGGCGCCGAGACCTCGACGCGCAACCGGTAGCCGTGCGTGATCGAGGACAGCTGGTAGACCGCGTGCAGCTCGCGGCCCGCGTCCTCCGGGTAGTGCACGCCGTTCACGCCGAGGCACAGCTCGAAGCGCAGCCCCTCGTCGTCGCGCAGCGCCCGCGCCACCAGCGGCAGGTGCTCGCGGTGCACGTGCAGGGTGAGCTCGCCGCGGAAGACGATCACCTTCTCCAGCGCCTGCTCCAGCGCGACCGGGCCGAGCGCGGCGCGCAGCGTCGCGACGGCGCCGTCGAACCAGCCGCCGTACGGGCCCTGCGTGCCGCCGGGCAGGCTCACCGGGCGGACCAGCCCGCCGTAGCCGGAGGTGTCGCCGGTGCCGCGGACGCCGAACATGCCGTGCCGGACGCCGATCACCTCCGGGTCGCCCCGCGGGTCGGGGATCGTGCCCTCGGGGCCCGCCGTCGCGGCGGCGTCGATCTCGGACGCGGGCCGGCCGGGATCGGGGCCGTCCGGCCCGGCGCCGGGGGAGACCCGGTCGCCGGCGGGCACCGCGTCGTCCCGCCCACCCCGTTCCGATTCCGAGCGTGGCGCGTTCATCGCAGCAACCCCTCCATCCGGATGGTCGGGGTCGAGGCCAGCGCCGCCGCCTCGGCCGCCTTGACGGCCTCCTCCCGGTTCACCCCGAGCGGGGTCTCCTGGATCTTGGCGTGCAGCGCGAGGATCGCGTTGAGCAGCATCTCCGGGCGCGGCGGGCAGCCGGGCAGGTAGATGTCGACCGGGACAACGTGGTCGACGCCCTGCACGATGGCGTAGTTGTTGAACATGCCGCCCGAGGAGGCGCAGACCCCCATGGCCAGCACCCATTTCGGCTCGGTCATCTGGTCGTAGACCTGGCGCAGCACCGGCGCCATCTTCTGGCTCACCCGCCCCGCGACGATCATCAGATCCGCCTGCCGCGGCGACGCACGGAACGCCTCCATCCCGAACCGGGCGATATCGAAGCGGCCGCCGCCGGTCGCCATCATCTCGATCGCGCAGCAGGCCAGCCCGAAGGTGGCCGGCCACAGCGACCCCTTGCGCATGTACCCGGCGAGATCCTCGACGGTGCTCAGCAGGAAACCGCTCGGCAGTTTCTCTTCCAGACCCATGGTGTGTCCTCGGTTGTCGGGTGCGCCGCTCAGTCCCAGCTGAGCCCGCCGCGGCGCCATTCGTAGGCGTAGGCCACCGAGACGTTCAGCACGAACAGCGCCATCGCCGCGAGCCCGAACACCCCGAGCGCGTCGAAGTGCACCGCCCACGGGTAGAGGAAGACGATCTCGATGTCGAAAATGATGAAGAGCATGGCGGTCAGGTAGTACTTCACCGGAAAGCGCTGTCCCGCTGCGTTTCCCGGGCCGCCGCCGACGGCGTGCGGGGTCGGCTCGATCCCGCACTCGTACGGCTCGAGCTTGGCCCGGTTGTAGCGCTTGGGGCCGATCACGGCGGCGAGCCCGATCGAGAAGACGGCGAATCCGGCGGCGAGGCCGCCGAGGACCAGGGCGGGCAATTCGATGTTCACGACGGCACTTCCCCTCCTCGAGAGCTGGGGTCGGCGGGGTGAACCGCCCGGCGGCTCGGGTCGGCGCTGTCGCGGGCCTCTCGGCGCGCGGGCGCCCGGCGGGCCGGGTCCGGGGGCTGCCGGGCTCGTCCGCCATGCGGGGCACCACGTCTCTGTGAGCTAGGGCACAGAGTACAACCGGGGATCGGTGTCCGGTTCGGTTCACGGGGTGCGGTTTGATCGAATTCGGGACTGCGATTCATGAGCGGTCCGGGGGTAATGTTGCGTGGTCCGCAAGGTTGGGGCTTGATCGTCATCGACAGAACCGGCGGGTCCTTCGCCGGGCGCCCCGGGCGGTCTAGTCATGTCGATCACGCATGAATAGGTCGCTCAGCGTTCGCTGGTGCAGTACGTCGCCGCTCCGCGCTCGACTGATTTCGCCTTGCCCAGGTATGCGGTCGCTCGCCTCCGGCGGCTATCGCGGGCCGACCCGCTGAGCGGGGCTACTCAGCGCGCGAAGCGGGCGACCTCGATGGTGCCGCACCCACCTCGCGGCCGAAAATCAGTCGAGCGCGAAGCGGGCGAGCTTGGTGGTGCCGCACCAACCTCCATTGCGGCACAACTCGGTCGAGCGCGGAGCGGGCGACCTAGGCGGTAGGCGGACCGCACGACTCAGCCGAGCGTTACGCGGCGTTGCGCCCCCGAAGAACCGCGACGATGGCATCGACCAACCGAAACGCATCGATGGGATGCGGAACCGCCGCTTCGGCCCGCGACCACGTCGCCAGCCACGCATCATCCGCCCGCCCGGTGAGCACGAGCACCGGAGGGCAGTCGGCAACCTCGTCCTTGAGCTGCTTGGCCAACCCGAGCCCCCCGGTGGGCGCCGACTCACCGTCCAGGATGGCGAGATCCACCGCACCGGCATCGACCCGCTCGAGCACGACCGGCCCGGTGGCGACCTCGAGGTACTCGAACTCGGGTAGCTCCCCGGACGGCCGGCGACCGACGGCCGTGATCACCTGTTGCCGGGTGTCGGCATCGTTGCTGTAGACCAGGACCCGAAGCGGGCGAGCGGTATCGACCACGCCGGAATGGTACGTCCGGCGACCCCGCGCGCGTGGCAGGTTCGCCCGGATCGCCCGGCGTGCCGGGTGCGAACCCCGCCGGTGCTCTAGCATTTGCCCCAGAACAGCTCCGGCACCGCCGGACCGTCGTCGGCGAGGGGGCGCGCATGCGGGGCCTCGCGGGAACCGCGCAGGTGGAGGTTATTCCGGGCCGGCACATCGTGGCCGTCGCGGACGGCGTGGTCGCGGTGGTCGCGCACCGCGCGGAGACCCCGGTGACCGCCATCTCCCTGGCCTGGCGGCACGCCGGGGCGGTGCTGGACCTGGTCACCGCCGCCATCGCCGAGGACCCGGAGAACCCGGGCCGCGCCTTCGCCCGCCTCGCCACCACCTGGCTCATGGGGCTCGCCGACGAGCGCAGCGTCGAGTTCGGGGTGCTCACCCCGGTCGGCGCGGGCGTCGCGGTGTTCCTGCACGGCGGGGTGCGCGCGGTGCTCGACGCCGAGCGGCGCACCGAGATCCTGCGCGGGCGCGACGCCGGGTTCACCGTCGACCGGCTGGTCACCCCGGCGCCCGCGGTCGGCATCGGGCTCTTCGTCGACGAACCCGAGCGGGAGGTCGAGAACCTGCCGGTGCGCGGGGTGTTCGGGCTGAGCGGCGGCACCGTCCCGGGCGCCGCCGCGGTGCTCTGGACCGACGGCGACGGGCACGGCCCCGCCCTGCTCCGGCCCACCGACCCACGGCACCGCACCGGCGTCGTGCTGGACAAGCGGCTCTCCGCCGAGGGCAGCGCCGGAAACCGGCCCCCGGAACCCGCGGACGCCCCGACCGAGCGCCCCGACCCACCCCGCGACCCCCGACCCCCGACCGAGCGCCCCGACCCCCGCCGCACCACCGCCCCGCGCCCCCTGATCCCCGCCGACCTCGAGGACACCGTCGTCCCGAGCGCCGCCGACGCGGTGCGCAACCCCGCCCCGCCCGCGCACACCGAAGACCGCATCGGCGGCGTGGTCGTGCAGGGCTTCCCGTGCCCGCGCCGCCACCTCAACGACCCCAGGGTCTCCTACTGCGCGGTGTGCGGACTCGCCATGGACCACCCAGGCCGCAGCCTCACCGACGGCCTGCGCCCCCCGCTCGGCATCCTGCTGCTCGACGACGGCCAGACCCTGGTCCTCGACGGCGACCTGGTGCTCGGCCGCGAACCCGAGCACCACGAGGCCGTCGCGGCGCGCGGCGCCAGGCCCATCCGGATCGCCGACCCCTCCGGCGGCATGTCGCGCGCCCACGCCGAGATCCGGCTGGTGGACTGGGACGTCACCGTGGTCGACGGCGGCTCCACCAACGGCACCCACCTGCGCGCCGCCGGCCGCCACGAGTGGACCCGCGCCATCCCCGGCCACCCCATGACGCTCGCGCCCGGCACCCAGCTCCTGCTCGGCGGCCGGGTCTGCACCTTCGACTCCCCGCACCAGTCCTGAGCGCCCTTCCGCGCCGGCGGCCTGACCGCGTACAGTGCCAGTAAGTTAATCGGCATTCGCACGCGCCGCGTGGCGGGCGGATGCCTCGGAGCCAGGAGCCGCCATGCCGTCCGCAGTCATCGTCGACATCGTCCGCACCCCTTCGGGGAAGGGGAAAGCCGGAGGCGGGCTCGCCGATGTGCACCCGGCCACGCTGCTCGCCGGTGTCCTCTCGACCCTGATCGAGCGCACCGGCATCGACCCGGCGCTGATCGACGATGTGATCGGCGGTTGCGTCACGCAGGCGGGGGAGCAGGCGTTCAACATCACCCGCACCGCCGCGCTCGCCGCCGGGCTGCCGGAATCGGTGCCCGCCACCACGGTGGACCGGCAGTGCGGCTCCAGCCAGCAGGCCGCGCACTTCGCCGCGCAGGGCGTCATCGCCGGCGCCTACGACATCGCCATCGCCTGCGGCGTCGAGTCCATGAGCCGCGCGCCCATGTTCTCCAACGCGCAGGGCAAGGACGCCAACGGCGCCCCGCTCGCGCACCGCTACCCGGAGGGGCTCATCCAGCAGGGCACCGCCGCCGAGATCCTGGCCGCGCGCTGGAAGCTGGACCGCGACACCCTCGACGCCTTCGCCGCCCGCTCGCACCGGCTGGCCGCCGAGACCGCCGTCGCGGGCGGCTTCGACAACGAACTGGTCGCCGCGGGCACGCTCACCGCGGACGAGACCATCCGCCCCGGCACCACCGCCGAGAAGCTCGCCGGGCTGCGCCCCGCCTTCGTGAACGACGAGCACAAGGCGCGCTTCCCGGAGATCGAGTGGTCCATCACCCCGGGCAACTCCTCGCCGCTCACCGACGGCGCCTCGGCCGCGCTCATCATGAGCGAGGAGAAGGCGAACGCGCTCGGCCTGCGCCCGCGCGCCCGCTTCCACTCCTTCGCCGTCACCGGCGACGACCCGCTGCTCATGCTGACCGCCGTCATCCCCGCCACCCGCAAGGTGCTGGACCGGGCCGGGCTGAGCATCGACGACATCGACGCTTACGAGGTGAACGAGGCGTTCGCCCCGGTCCCGCTGGTCTGGCAGCACGACCTCGCCGCCGACCCGGCCAAGCTGAACCCGCGCGGCGGCGCCATCGCGCTCGGCCACCCGCTCGGCGCCTCCGGCACCCGCATCCTCGCCACCCTGGTGAACCACCTGGAGCAGACCGGCGGCCGCTACGGCCTGCAGACCATGTGCGAGGCGGGCGGGCTGGCCAACGCCACCATCATCGAGCGGCTCTAGGCGCGCGCTCGCCGAGCAGCTCCGCCCGGAACTCCGCGGGGGAGCGGCCGTACTGCTCCCGATACGCCTCGCGGAACCGGCGCGGGCTGGGGAAGCCGGTCTCGCGCGCGAGCTCGGTGAGGTCCACCGGCAGCGCTTCGCACAGCCGCCGGTGGGCGCGGGCGAGCCGCGCACTCCGCAGCACCACCCCCGGTGCCGGGTATCCGGCCTGTTCGAAGGCGCGGTACAGGGTCCGCTCGGCCACCCCTACCCGGCCCGCGATGACGGCCGGGGTGAGGTCGCGGTCGCCGGCGTGCTCCTCGATCAAGGCCATGGCCTGCTCGACCTGCTCCGCGAGGCGGCCGGTGGTGATCGCGGGGTGCGGGTTGAGCGCGCCGTCCAGCTGGGCCAGCACGGTGGTGTAGGCGATGCTGAAGTCCGCGGCGGTCCAGCCGTCGGCCTCGTCGAGCCACCGCGCCTGGGCGACGAGCCCCCGCACCAGCGCGCGCCGATCATCCAGTGCCAGCGGCGCCTTGGCGGCGCGGGCGGCGTCCACCATGCCCTCGGGGACGGTGAGGATCAGCGCGCTGATCTCCTCGTCGTGCGTGATGGCGAGCGGGCTGCCCCAGTGGAAGAACGCCACCCTGCCCGGCTGCATGAACTCGCGCGCGTCGCCCTGCTCGATCCGGAACCGCCCGCGCAGCGGGATGAGCAGGCGATGGCTGTTCTCGCCGTCACCCCGGCGAATGTGCCGCGCCGAGCGCCGGTATCCGATCGCTCCGGTGCTGAACCGGACCGTCTGCAACCTGCCGACATCGCGCGCCGACGCCGCCGACCGGAACTCGTCGGCGGGAAAACTCAGCCCGATCGATCCCTGCCTGGCCTCTACATAGGTGACCCAGGAGCCGGTCGGATCCTCGACATCGGCGGCGAACTCCTCCGCGCGGTACTCCGCCACCCCACCGACCCTTCCCGCACCCTGCCCTCGGCAAAGAATCTACCGGCCGGTCTCGCATGCGGTAAACGACCGCCATCGGGCAGGAAAAGGGTCGCGGCGCCGGAGCGATGGCCCCTACCGTCGACAGGGCGGGCGGCCGGAGTGGAGGAGGGGGCTACTTCGGCCCCCTCCTCAGTCCGGCAGGATCGGCACCGAGACCCCCTCGCCGCGGTGCAGCAGCGCCGCCCTGGTCACGGCGGCGCTGCCGAAGCGGCGGCGCAGGTCGTCCAGGGTGGCGTCCAGGGTGTGCCCGGCGCGGGGTTCGAAGGGCAGCGCGAGCTGCACGGTGCCGGCGTCGCCGAGGTTGGTGAGCGCGAGCCCGATGAGGGTGATGCCGCGGTCGGCGATGAGCGGGGTGGCGGCGTGCAGCAGCAGCCGGGCCGCGTGCAGCAGCACCGCGCCGTCGTCGGTGGCCTCGGGCAGGGTGTGCGAGCGGGTGGCGCGGGTGAAGTCGGTGAAGCGGAGCCGGAGCACGACCGTCCGGCACACCCGGTTCGCCCCGCGCAGCCTGCGGCCCAGCCGGTCGGCGAGGCCGTGCAGGTAGGCCTCGATCTCCTCCGGCGGGCGCGGGCGGGAGCCGAGCGCGCGCTGCGCCCCGATCGAGCGGCGCCTGCGGCCCGGGGTCACTCGACGCGGGTCGCGGGCCATGGAGAGGGCGTGCAGGTGCGTGGCCGCGGCCGGGCCGAGGATGCCGCGCAGCCCGCGCTCGCCGAGCTCGGCCAGGTCGCCGACGCGGGTGACGCGGTGCTCGCGCAGGGTGCGGGCGGTCACCTCGCCGACCCCCCAGAGCCGCTCGACCGGCAGCGGGTGCAGGAACTCCAGCTCGGTGCCGGGCGGCACCTCGCGCAGCCCGTCCGGCTTGGCGACCGCGCTCGCCACCTTGGCCAGGAACTTGGTGCGCGCAATCCCCACCGAGATCGGCAGCCCCACCTCGTCCGCCACCCTGGCCCGCAGCCGCCGCGCGATCCCGACCGGCTCGCCGGCGATCCGGCGCAACCCGCCGACATCCAGGAACGCCTCGTCGATGGAGATGCCCTCGACCACCGGCGTGGTGTCGTGGAAGATCTCGAAGACCCGCCTGCTCGCCTCGGCGTACGCCGCCATCCGGGGCGGCACGGTGATGGCCTCGGGGCAGAGCCTGCGCGCCTGCGCGCCGCCCATCGGGGTGCGGATGCCGCGCGCCTTGGCCTCGTAGCTCGCGGCCAGCACCACCCCGCCGCCCACGATCACCGGCCTGCCGCGCAGCGCCGGGTCGTCGCGCTGCTCCACCGAGGCGTAGAAGGAGTCCAGGTCGGCGTGCAGGATCGACGCCTCGGCGCGGGTGCTGATCCGCGGCCGGGGCGCCGCGGGGGGAGGACCGCCGTCGCCGGACACGAACATATGTTCGCATACTGGGTGGTCTGTTGTCCGGTACGCGGGCGGAACCGGTGCCGTTGCCCGGTACGCTGAGCCGGCATCGGAGCGGCCCGGCGGGAGGAGAACAGCGGTGCGGGGTCTCGGCGAGCTGGAGGCGGTCGTCATGGATCGGCTCTGGGATCGGGATACCGAGTCGACCACGGTCAGGGAGATCCACGAGGAGCTCGCCGCCGAGCGCGACATCGCCTACACCACGGTCATGTCGACCATGGACAACCTGCACCGCAAGGGCTGGCTGGCCAGGGAGCGCGCGGGCAAGGCCTACCGCTACTGGCCCACCCTGACCCGCGAGGAGCACAGCGCGCGGGTGATGGCGGACGCGCTCGGCTCCGGCGGCCGGGCCGACCTGGTCTTCAGCCACTTCGTCGAGCTGATCGGCGCCGAGCAGAGCGCCGGGCTGCGGGCCGCGCTGCGCGGGCCGGCGGCGCGCCGGACGCCGGGGATCTCGTGAGCGGCGCGCCGCTGCGGCTCACCGCCGCGCAGGTCTTCGCCTGGCGGCTGCGCAGGCAGTTCCTCACCGAACCCGCCGGCTCCGCGCTCGCGGTCGTGCGGCGGCTGGCCGGGGTGCAGGCGCAGGTCGCCTCCGCCGCCGAACTCGCGGTCGCGCTGCGCTGCGCCGAGCCGGCCGCCGACGCGCTGGCGGAGCTGCTCGGCGCGCGAAAGGTGCTGCGCACCTGGGCCATGCGCGGGACGCTGCACGTGCTGACGCCCGAACTGGCCGCCGCCGCGCTCGCGCTCATGGCCTCGGCGCGCACCTGGGAGAAGCCGGTCTGGACCCGCAACTTCGGCGCCACCCCCGAGCAGATCACCGCGCTCGGCGCGGCCGTCGCCGAGATCCTGGCCGCGGCCACGCTCTCCCGGGAGGAGCTGGTCGCCGCGGTGATCGCCAGGCCCGGGCTCGGGCACCTGGACGAGCAGCTGCGCTCCGGCTGGGGCGCGGTGCTCAAACCGCTGGCCTGGCAGGGCATCCTGTGCCACGGAGCGGCGCAGGGCGGGCGGGTCACCTTCACCAGCCCGGCGCGGGCCGTCACCGGCTGGCCGGGGCTGCCCGAGCCGGACGCCGCCGCGGCCACCCTCATCCCCGCCTACCTCGGCGCCTACGGCCCGGCCGCCCCCGAGACCTTCGACACCTGGCTGAGCCGGAACGCGCTGCGCAAGACCGTGCTCCGCCGCTGGTTCGCCGAGCTCGGCAACGCGCTCACCCCGGTCGAGGTGGACGGCCGCGGCTGCTTCGCCCGCACCGAGGACCTGGACGAGCTCGCCGCCGCGAAACCGGTGCCCGGGGTGCTGCTGCTCGGCAGCTTCGACCAGTACGTGCTCGGGCCCGGGACCACCGACACCGCGCTGGTCCCCGCCGCGCACCGGACCGCGGTGAGCCGCCCCGGCGGGTGGATCTCGCCGGTGGTGATCGAGGGCGGGCGGGTCACCGGGACCTGGGAGCGGGAGGGTGACGACATCGTCGTCACCCCGTTCGGAAAGGCGCCTCCGGCGCGAGCGCTGGACGCGGCCGCCGCCCGGCTGTCGAGTGCCGCGGGCACGAAACTGCGGGCACGCCTCGGCTGACGCGCCGCTCCGAGGTCCGCCGGGAGGCCGCCGCGTTGCGCGAAATCGGTCCAGCGGCGAGCGGGTGGTTATGGACCGCTGTCCGGCCTGCCGCCGACACTGAGAACCATGACGCCCGCCGCTTCGCTGGCTCCCGGTGAGTACGCCCCGGAGGTCACCTACCTGAACACCGCCTCGCACGGGCTGCTGCCCGCCCGCGGCCGGGCCGTCCTGGAGACGGTGCAGGCCGGCTGGAGCTCGGGGCGCAGCACCCCGGGCAGCTACGACCATCTGGTCCCGGAGCTGCGCGCGAGCTTCGCCCGGCTGCTCACCGGCGCCACCGCCGCCGATATCGCCATCGGCGGCACCGTCGCCGGGCTCATCGGCCGGGTCGCCGCCGGGCTCCCCGCGGGCGCGGAAGTCCTGGTCGCCGAGGGCGATTTCGCCTCGGTGCCGAACCCGTTCCGCTTCCGCGGCGACCTCGAGGTGCGCGCCGTGCCGCTGGAGAAACTCGCCGACGCCGTGCGGGCCGAGACCGCGCTGATCGCGGTGAGCCTCACCCAGTCCGCCGACGGCCGCACCGTCGACCCCGCCGCGCTGCGCGAAGCCGCGCACGCGCACGGCGCCCGCCTGCTCATCGACGCCACCCAGGCCGCGGGCTGGCTGCCGCTGCGCTTCGCCGACGCCGACTTCTGGGTCTGCGCCACCTTCAAGTGGCTGCTCGGCGCCCGCTCGGTGAGCCTGCTCGCCGTGCAGCCGGAGGCGCTGGACGGCGCGGTACCGCTCGCCGCGGGCTGGTACGCGGGCGCCGACCGCTGGGGCGACATGTACGGCTTCGGCCCGCTCGCCACGACCGCGCACCGCCTCGACGACACCCCCGACTGGCTCGGCGTCACCGCCTCGCTCGCCGGGCTCGGGCTCGTGCACGAGCTCGGCGTCGCGGCGATCGGCGCGCACGACCGCACCCTCGCCGCGGCCTTCCGGTCCGGGCTCGCGGAGCTCGGTCTCGATGCGGTGCCCGGCGATTCGCCCATCGTCACGATTCCCGGCGGCGGCGTGCACGCCGCGGCGCTTGCCGCGGGCGGCGTGCTCGGCTCCGCGCGCGGCGGCGGGCTGCGGGTCTCGTTCCACCTCTACAACACCGGTGCCGACGTCGAGCGGGCGCTGGCCGTGCTCCGGGAGGCGGGCCGCTAGGCTGCACCGGTGACGCAGCTGATCGACACCGTGGCCTGGATCCTGGTGCGGGAGGGCAGGGTGCTCTGCGCGCGGCCGCGCGGCAAGGACGTCTTCTACGTGCCCGGCGGCAAGCGCGAGCCGGGGGAGAGCGACGAGCAGACGCTGCTGCGCGAGATCGCCGAGGAGCTCACCGTCGCGCTGCTGCCCGAGAGCGTGCGGCACATCGGCACCTACGAGGCGGTCGACGGCGCGGTCTCGGTGCGGATGGCCTGCTACACCGCCGACTACCGCGGCACCATCACCGCCAGCGCGGAGATCGACGAACTCGCCTGGTTCCGCTACGCCGACCGGCCGCTGGTGCCGCCGGTCGACCAACTGCTCTTCGACGACCTGGCGGCCGCGGGCGGGCTGCGCTGACCCGGCCGGCCCGCACCGGGGGTGCGGGCCGCCGAATGCTCAGCTCGGGACCGGCGCCCGGTTCGCCCTGGCGATCAGGTGCTCGACGAGCGTGAGCAGCACCGTCTTCGACGACTGCCGCGAGCGCGCGTCGCACAGCAGCACCGGGGTGCCCGGGTCCAGGTCGAGCGCGTCGCGCACCTCGTCCTCGCTGTAGCTGGGCGCCCCGTCGAAGCAGTTCACGCCGACGATGAACGGCAGCCCGCGCCGCTCGAAGTAGTCGATCGCCGCGAACGAATTGCCCAGCCTGCGGGTGTCGGCGAGCACGACGGCGCCGAGCGCGCCGCGGGCCAGCTCGTCCCAGAGGAACCAGAACCGGTCCTGCCCCGGCGTGCCGAACAGGTACAGCACCAGGTCCCGGTCGATCGAGATGCGGCCGAAGTCGAGCGCCACCGTGGTGGTCGACTTCTGCTCCACCCCGGACAGATCGTCCACCCCGGAGCTGACCTCGGTGATCAGCTCCTCGGTGCGCAGCGGCGCGATCTCGCTGATCGCGGAGACCATCGTCGTCTTACCGACGCCGAACCCTCCCGCGATCAGGATCTTGACGGAGGCCGCCAGGTTCGGGACACCGGCGCCCTGCCGATTCGGGTCAGATTCTTCGAATACCATCCAGCACCGCTCGCAAAATGTTGATGTCGCCGGGCCCGGCGTCGGCTTGAACCGGTGCCCGGAAGATCAGGTGGTTCTCGCTGATCAGATCACCGACGAGGATCTTCGTCACAGCCAGAGGTAGCTTCAGTGTTGCAGAGACCTCGGCCACGGACTGCGGAACCGCGCACAGGCGAACGATTTCCGCGTATTCGGGCTCGACCCGCCGCAGGATCGGGGCCGGGTGGGTGACCACCACGACCGTCAGCATGTCCAGGTCGTGGGCCGCACCCATGGTGCGGCCCCGAGTGAGTGCGTACGGCCGGACCAGCGGACCGGCCGCGTCGTCGAACCAGTGCTCGCCCTGTCGTGTCATCGCGATCCTAGAGCTCGGCCAATCTATGGCGCGGTGTGGTCGACAGGTAGTTGCCGACCCGCTGCACGGTCAGGTTCATTTCGTAGGCGACCATACCGAGATTCGCGGAATCATTCGCCTGGAGCGCGAGACACGCGTTGCTGCCCGCCGAGGTCACGAACAGAACGGCCCGGTCGAGCTCGATCATGGCCTGGCGGACTCCGCCACCCTCGAAGCGGGCACCGGCGCTGCGCGCCAGGCCGTAGAGCGTGGACGACATGGCGGCGAAGTGCTCGGCGTCCTCCTGGGTGAGCGCGTTCGAGCGACCGAGCAGGAGGCCGTCGGTGGAGAGCACCACCACGTGCCGGACACCGGCCAGTCGGTCGACGAGGTCGTCGAGAAGCCAGTTGAGATCGCCGGGGTTGGGAGAGTTCACCTCAGCCTTCCTGTCTGTCGTTACCGGACGCGTCGCCGCTGAGCGGCTTGCGTCCCTGTCGGGTTCCGTTCTCGATGGCCGAGATCAGATCTCGGGCCTGCTCCGCGGTGAGCCGAGGGCGTTCCGGCGCACGGGTCTGCGTCGTCGGCTCCGGGTCGCGTTCGAGCTGCGGGTTCAGATTCGCCTGCCGGTTGCGGCGCGGCAGCGCGGGCCTGCCGTCCTGCAGCAGCGGCTGCGCAGCGGGGGGCTGCGAGACCGGCGGCGGGGTCGGCGCGGGGGTGTTCGG
The DNA here is from genome assembly GCF_040654395.1 of Nocardia sp. NPDC050697. NCBI lineage: Bacteria > Bacillati > Actinomycetota > Actinomycetes > Mycobacteriales > Nocardiaceae > Nocardia > Nocardia sp. NPDC050697. The sequence continues at coordinate 970,216 of NZ_JBFAHY010000001.1, read as the reverse complement.
GTTGTACGGCCGCGGCCGCTCGCCGGTGTAGGCGGGCGCCTCCGGCGGCCGGTAGGGCTGCGACTCGACCGGCGGGCGGAAGGTCTGCGTCTCCATCGGCGGGTCGGCGACCAGCGTGGCGGCCGGGAGCGGGGCGCTCGCCGCCGATTCCGCGTGCCGCACCGGCGGTTCCAGCGCCGCGACCGGGGCCGGGCGGCCGACGGCGGGGGTGCTGGTGGCCTGGCCGTCCGGCACCGCGCCCGCGAGCAGCGCGGACGGGATGAGCACGATGGCCCGGATCCCGCCGTAGTCCGACTCGGCGAGCTTGACCGCGATGTCGTGCCGCACCGCCAGCCGGGCGACCACGAAGAGCCCGAGCCGGGAATCCCCGGAGAGCGAGGCGACGCCGAAGTCCGGCGGGTCGGCCATCATCTGGTTGGTGCGCACGATATCGCCGGTGGGCATGCCCATGCCCTGGTCCTCGATCTCCACGACCACGCCGCGCCCGACCACGTTGCCGGTGACCTCGACCCGCGACTGCGGCGGGGAGAAGCTGGTGGCGTTGTCGACCAGCTCGGCCAGCAGGTGCACGAGGTCGGCGACCACGCCGCCGAGGACGTGCACCTGGGGCATGCGCGCGACCCGGACCCGGGAGTAGTCCAGCGTCTCGCCGACCGCGGAGCGGACCAGGTCGATCATGGCGACCGGGTTGCGCCACTGCCGCCCGACCTGCCCGCCGCCGAGGATGATCAGGTTCTCGGCGTTGCGGCGCTCGCGGGTGGCGAGGTGGTCGAGGCGGAACAGGGTGTCCAGCAGGGCTGGATCCTCCTGCTTGCGCTCGGCCTCGTCCAGGATCTCCAGCTGCCGGTGCACCACGACCTGGCTGCGGTGCGCGATATTCAGGAAGACCGACTTCACGCCCTCGCGGGTGCGGGCCTCGGCCACGGCGGCGTTGACCGCCGCACCGGCGGCGTGCTCGAAGGCCTGGGCGACCTCGCCGATCTCGTCGGTGCCGAAGTCCAGCTTCGGCATCTCCGCGGCCGGGTCGACCGGCTCGTTGTTCTCCAGCTTGCGCATCATCTCCGGCAGTGTGACGTCGGCCAGGGTGAGCGTCTCGGAGCGCAGCCGCTTGAGGCGGCGGATGATCCGGTTGGCGAGCAGCACCGAGACGCCGATGGCGAGCAGGCTGATCGTGCCGACGCCGATCCCGGCGAGCAGCGCGTTCTGCGAGTCCTCGTCGGCCTTGTCCTCGGCGATGCCGTTGGTGCGCGCGCTCTGCGCGATCCACATGTCGATGAGCTGCCGGTTCACATCCGCGGCGGCGGCCTGCCACTCGGCGTTCGGCATCGGCAGCGGCGGCAGCGCGGCCGACCGGGCGGCGGAGCTCGTGCCGCCGGAGGGCGCGGCGCCCTCGGCCGCGGCGGCGGCGCGGGTGACCGCGCGCCAGCCGATGACGTTCTCCACCACGTCCAGCTTCTGCCAGGAGACGCTGTTGGTGAGCGCGGTCGCGACCTCCTTCTGCTCGGGATCGACGTCCCGGCTCAGGTTGCCGATCTCGATGCGGTAGTACCCGACCTGGCGGGCGAACTCCTCGACCGGGACCGCGGGCGCCTCCTGCCCGGACTCCAGCGCCACGGCCAGCGCGGTCGCCCGCGACATGGCCTCGGCCGACTTCAGCACCTGCATGGCCTCGGCCAGCTCGACGCCGATCTCGGCATCCGGCGCGAGCGTCTGGGAGATCTGCGAGCCGAGGACGATGCCGTCGATCACCTGGTTGAAGAAGTTGTAGGCGTCCGCGGCGGGCAGCTGGCCCGCGTCGATGGCGGTGCGGAGCTGGGAGAGGTACTTCATCATGGCGTCGATGCCGCCGACGTCGGAGAGGTCGTCCTCGACCGCGCCGAGCGAGGTCTTCGCCGATTCCAGCGCGCGCACCGAGCCGTCCAGCTTCGCGCGCGCGGCCGCCAGGCCCGCGGCGGCCTCGTTGTTGCCGGTGAGCCGGGCCATCGAGGCCAGCCGCTCGGCCTGCGCGCCCTCGACGAGGTCGCGGGTGCCGGCCAGCGCGGCCTGCGTCTGCACCGCCCACTCGTGGGTCCGGTTGGACTCCGACACCAGGTAGGACGTGGTCCCGACACCGACCGCCAAGAGTGACAGACTCGGGACGAGCGCGATTGCCAACACCCTGGTGCGGACACCGAGTCTCGCAGTGAACATCCGCTAAAACTAGTCAGTTACCTACTCGTAGTCCGATTCTGTCCCGGTGAACGGGACTCGAGTTGACTTTCCGGGACAGACCGACCGGCCTCCCGGCCCGGCTGGGCATCCCGGCCGGTGCGGCGTAGATTCTGGTCATCCGGGGTTACCGACTAGTAGGAGGCCGACGATGCCCGCTCCCGCCCCCGCTGTGTTCCGCCGCCTCAGCGATCTCGCCGCGATCGACGAGGTCACCGCGCGCGGCACCCGCACCATCCCGGAGACCTTCACCGGCGAGCCGCTCGGCACCGTCCCGGTCGGCACCGCCGCCGACGTCGAGGCCGCCTTCGGCGCCGCGCGGGCCGCGCAGTCCCGCTGGGCCGCCAGGGACGCGGGCGAGCGGGCCGCCGTGCTCGACCGGTTCCGCGGGCTGCTCGTGCGGCACCGCGAGGAACTCATGGACATCGTCCAGGCCGAGACCGGCAAGGCGCGCTGGGCGGCCCAGGAGGAGATCATGGGCATGCTCTTCGCGGCCCGCTGGTTCACCCGCAACGCCCCCTCGCTGCTCCGGCCGCAGCCGGTGCCCGGCGCGTTCCCGCTGTTGAACCGGGCGAGCGTGCGGACCCAGCCCAAGGGCGTCGTCGGGGTGATCGCGCCGTGGAACTACCCCATGCTGCTCTCGGTCGGCGACGCCATCCCCGCGCTGCTCGCGGGCAATGCCGTGGTGGTCAAGCCGGACAGCCAGACCCCGTTCTCCGCGCTGGCCGCCGCCGACCTGCTCTACCGCGCCGGGCTGCCGCGCGGGCTGCTGCAGGTGGTGCCCGGCCCGGGCAGCGAGGTCGGCACCGCCATCGCCGATGCCTGCGACTACCTCATGTTCACCGGCTCCTCGGCCACCGGCCGCATCCTGGCCGAGCGGGCCGGGCGCCGGTTGATCGGCTTCTCCGCCGAGCTTGGCGGCAAGAACCCCATGATCGTCGCGCGCGGGGCGAACCTGGATCGCGCCGCCAGGGCGGCGGTGCGCGCCTGCTTCTCCAATGCCGGGCAGCTCTGCATCTCGATCGAGCGGCTCTACGTGGAGCGCTCGATCGCCGACGAGTTCACCGAGAAGTTCCTGCGCGCGGTCGGCGCCGCCCGGCTCGGCGCCGGGTACGGCTTCACCGCCGAGATCGGCTCGCTCATCTCGGCCGCGCAGCTGGAGACGGTGACCAAGCACGTCGCCGACGCCACCTCCAAGGGCGCCACCGTGCTCGCGGGCGGCAAGGCGCGGCCGGATCTGGGGCCGCTGTTCTTCGAGCCGACCGTGCTCGCCGATGTCACCGACGAGATGGAGTGCGGGCGCGCCGAGACCTTCGGGCCGCTGGTCTCGGTCTACCCGGTGGACAGCGTGGACGAGGCGGTCCGGCTGGCCAACGACACCGAGTACGGGCTGAATGCCAGCGTCTGGGCGCGCACCAAGGCCGAGGGCGAGCGGATCGCCGCCCGGCTGCGGGCGGGCACGGTCTGCGTGGACGAGGGGTACGCCCCGGCCTGGGGCACCACCGGCGCGCCCATGGGCGGCATGGGCAGCTCCGGGGTCGGGCGCAGGCACGGCGCCGACGGCCTGCTCAAGTACACCGAGCCGCAGACCGTGGTGGTGACCCGGTTCCTGAACCTGGACACCCCGCCGCTGGTTCCCGCCGCGGTCTGGCAGCGGGTGCTGATGAGCATCGCCCGCGGCCTGCGCTTCCTGCCCGGCCGCTAACGCTGCAGGAAGATCCCGGCGATATCGGCGTTCTTGATCGGGGTCTCGGCATTGCGCTGCGCCCCGCAGAGCAGGTCGACCGAGATCATGGTGGCGTCGACGGCGGTGCCGGCGGGCTGGGCGTCGGTCTTCTGCTGCTGCTGCACGAATTTGGTGATGGTGGTGCGCTTGGTGTCCTGATCCTGGCGGATGTACTCGCTGCACGGGGTGTCGCCACCCTTGTTCAGGAAGCGCTCCACGTCGGTGCAACCGGTGAGGGCGAGTGCGAGCGCGGCGGCCGCGAGCGCGCCGCGGGCGGCCGGGATGGTCTGCATGGGGTGAGAGCCTAGAGCGCGGTTGCCACCGCGAGCGGAATCTCCAGCTCGGCCGCGGTGAGCGAGCCGTGGTGGCCGAGCATGGCCGACTGGATCGGCTCCGCGCCGGTGCGTACGACGCCGCGGGTGCCGGTCGCGGCCACCACCAGGTCGCCGATCCGGGGGCGGACGACGTCGGTGACCGCGGGGCCGAACCAGCCGCGCTCGATCGCCTCGTCGCGGGTGAGCACCGCGAAATCCGCGCCGAGGGCGGCGCTCCAGGCCGCGGCGACATCGGCGGTGGCGCCGTCGGCGGTGTAGACGTAGCGCACCCGCGGCTCGCCCGCGAGCAGCTCGACCCCGGCGCGCAGCGCGGGGTCGGCGTCGAAATCCACGCTGCCGGTGTGGGTGACCATGCCGTGGTCGGCGGTGACGAGCAGCGCCGATCTCGGCGGCAGCCGCTCGGCAAGCTCGGCGACGATCCGGTCGGTGTGCGCGAGCTCGCCGCGCCACGCCCGCGTCCCCGGCCCGCGCAGGTGGCCGGTGGTGTCCAGGTCGGCGTGGTAGGCGTAGACCAGCGCGCGCGGCCCCGCCTCCAGCGCGGTGAGCACCCCGTCCACCAGGTCGCCGACCGACACCTCCAGCCGGAATTCGCAGCCGCGCAGCACCGCCCGGCTCAGCCCGGAGCCGTTCTGGTAGCCGGGCGCCACCTGGGTCACGGTGACCCCGTGCGCCGCCGCCCGCTCGAAAGCCGTCGCCCTTGGCTGGAATTCCTCGGGCGGCAGCGCGCGCAGCAGGTCGACCTTCTCGCCGTCGCCGTGCAGGGTCCAGCGCAGGGCGCTGACCGCGCGGTCGAAGCCGGGCACCCGGATGAGGTAGCCGACCACGCCGTGTTCGCCGGGCGGTAGCCCGGTGCCGAAGGAGGCCAGGCTGGTCGCGGTGGTGCTGGGGAAGCCCGCGGTCAGGGTGCGGCGCGGCAGCGCGGTCAGGGTGGGGGCGTCGGCGGCGTGCGCGGCGAGCTGGTGGCTACCGAGGCCGTCGACCAGCAGCACGCAGATCCGGTCGATGGCGGGGTCCAGCTCCAGTGCCAGCGGGTCGCGCTCGCCGGGCACGCCGAGCGCGGCGAGGACCGAGGGCAGCAGGTCGGCGAGCGCGCCTGCGCCGTAGCGGGGGGTGAGCAGCACGGCGCCGACTGTAGTCAGCCCGCAGCCGGGGTGGCGAGCGCGGTGAAGGTGCGCAGGATCTCGGCGACCAGCTGCTCGGCGCTGGTGCCGAGCTGGTCACTGCGCTTGGCCAGCTGCCCGTCCAGCCAGAGCGAGGCGAGGCCGTGCGCCAGCGCCCAGAAGGTCACCGCGAGGGTCTCCGCGCCCTGCTCGGGCAGCGCGCCCGCCGCCACGCACTCGGCGATGGTGTCGGTGAGGACGGCGAAGGCGGCGTCGCCCGCCACGGTGGCGTCCGGGTGCTTCTCCGGCTGCGAGAGCTCGGGGCGGAACATGAGCCGGAAGTGTGCCGGGTGGTCGCGGGAGAAGCCGACGTAGGCGCCGGCCAGCGCGGTGAGCGCGGCCAGCGGGTCGGGGGCCGCGGCGCGCGCCGCCGAGAGTTCGCCCGCGAGCAGCTGGAAGCCTTGCACGGAGAGCGCGGAGAGCAGCGCGGAGCGGTCGGGGAAGTGGTGGTAGGGCGCGCCGGTGCTCACCCCGGCCTCGCGCGCGACCCGGCGCAGGCTCACCGCCGCCAGCCCCTCCGACTCCAGCAGCCGCAGGCAGGCCGCCATCAGGGCTTCGCGGAGCGCTCCGTGGTGATAGGTGGTCCGGCGCACCCGATCAGCGTAGTGGACAGCCCGTCTGAGCGATGCTTAGATTAATTGAGCGGCGCTCAGATCGACGTCGCCAGCCTACCGAAGGAGCCCCCGATGAGCCCCCGCATCCTCGTCACCGGCGCGACCGGATTCGTCGCCGGACACTGCATCGCCGAACTCCTTCGCGCCGGGTACGCGGTCCGCGCCACGGTGCGCGACGCCGCCGCCACCGGCAGGCGCGAGCACCTCACCGCGCTCGGCGGCGACCTCGAATTCGCCGAGGCCGACCTGCTCGCCGACGCCGGCTGGGCCGAGGCCATGACCGGGGTCGACGGCGTGCTGCACGTCGCCTCGCCGTTCCCTTCCGCGCCGCCGAAGCACGAGGACGACCTGATCCGCCCCGCCGTCGACGGCACGCTGCGGGTGCTGCGCTTCGCCGCGGCCGCCGGGGTGCGCCGGGTGGTGCAGACCTCGTCGACCGCCGCCATCGTCTACGGCCACGGCGACGACGGGGTGCGCACCGAGGCCGACTGGACGGTGCTGGAGAAGGCGACGGCCTACCCGAAGAGCAAGGTGCTGGCCGAGCGCGCGGCCTGGGATTTCGCCGCCGCGCATCACGACGGCCCCGAGCTGGTCGTACTCAACCCCGGCATGATCCTGGGCCCGCTGCTCGGCACCGCCACCAGCACCTCGCACGAACCGGTGCGCAGGCTGCTGGCCCGCGAGATGCCCGGCATGCCGAAGGTGACGTGGGTGCCGGTCGACGTCCGCGATCTCGCGGTCGCGCACCGGCTGGCGCTGGAGACCCCGGCCGCCGCGGGCAACCGCTACATCTGCGCGGGCGATTCGCTCACCTTCGCCGAGATCGCGCGGGTGCTCGACGCGGAGTTCGGGCCGCGCGGGTACCGGATTCCGAGCCGGACCATCCCGGATCTGGTGGTGCGCACCGTGGCGATCTTCGACCGCGGGGTCCGGCTCACGGTGCCCAATCTCGGGATCCGCGAACGGGTCAGCGCCGAGAAGGCCCGTGCTGAGCTGGGGTGGAGTATGCGGCCGGTGCGGGAGTCGATCGTCGACACCGCCGAGAGCCTGATCCGCGCCGGGTTGGTGCCCGCGGCCGGGTTGGTGCCCGCGTGATCGTCACCGCCGTCGTGCTCGCCGTGCTCGGGGTGCTGCGCCGGGCGCGGTCCGCCGGGGAGCCCTCGCGGTTCGCGGAAGTGGTTGCGCGGGTGTGGGATTCGGCCCTGATCCGGGCGCGGGGTATCGCGCTGTCCGCCGCAGCCGTCACGCTGCCCGTCGCCACGTTCGCGCTCACCTGCTGATGTCCCGCGCCTATCGGTTGTAACGGCGCCCACAGTTCGCGCGACATGTGCTGCGTCGCCCGGGTGGGCGACGGGGGTTCTTCCGATCGCGTGAGTGAGGGGTGTGCGGCAGTGACGTCTCCGATGCTGTCCAAGGGGCAGAACATCGCGTTGCCCGATGATGTCGAGCGGATCGACGTCGTCCTCGGCTGGACCGAGAACGAGGTCGAGGTGGATGCCTCCGCGCTGCTCCTCGGCGCCGACCGGAAGGTGCGGGGGGACAGCGACTTCGTCTTCTACAACCAGCCGGAATCGGCCGACGGCTCGGTGGTGTTCCTCGGCACGAGCGCGACCGAGGAGGGGGCACAGGCGCGGATCGCGCTCGACCTCACCGCGGTGCCCGCCGCCGTGCACACCATCGCGCTGGCTGGCAGCGTCGGCACCGGCGCCTTCGGCGATCTCGGCAAGCTGGCGCTGCGGGTGGTGGACGGTGCCGGCGGTTCGCTGGCCGAGTACGTCACCGCCGACGCCACCACCGAATCCGCCTTCGTCTTCGGCGAGATCTACCGGCGCGGCGGTGCGTGGAAGGTGCGTGCCGTCGGGCAGGGGTGGGATTCCGGGCTCGCCGGGCTGGCCGCCGATTTCGGGGTCGATGTCGACGAGGACGAAGATTCGCCGGGTCCGGCGGGCGACGCGGTGCACCCGATCGGTGCGGCGGAGTCTGACGGGCCGCTCGCGGGTGCCGATGACCCCGGCACGATCGCCACGCGGTCCGCCGCCATCGCCACGGACATGGCCGCACCGGATTCGACCGTCGCCACGAACGCCGCGAACCCGGCGGTAGCGGCCGCGGGAACCGCCGTCGCCGCCGCCGAGACCGCCGTGGCCGCGGCGGAGACCGCCGTCGCCGCCGCGCGGACCACCGCCACCCCGGAACCGGTGCGCACCGTCGCCCGCCGCGGGGTCCGCACCGCCAAGCGCGCGGCGGTCAAGCGCGCCGAGCCGATGACCTTCGTCCTCGGCGAGGACGGCTGGCAACCCGCCCGCCTCTTCTCGGTCGCCGGCATCGGCGCCGGCGACGAGCAGGAGCGCCGCGCCACCTCGGCCTTCGTCGCCACCATGCAGGCGGTGAAGCCGTTCGCCCGCGCGGTCTGCGCCCGGATCGGCGCCCCGGTCGGCGCCTTCGAGGGCTACCTCGAGGTGCAGTACGAGCGCGGCGACGGCAAGGTGGTGCCGGATGCGGTGCTGCGCGTGCAGCGCGGCGGCCGGACCTGGACCGCGCTGCTCGAGGTCAAGACCGGCAATGGCAGGCTGCGCCGGGACCAGCTGGAGAGCTACCTCGACGTCGCCCGCCGCCGCAAGTACGACGTCGTGGTCAGCCTCTCCAACGACGTCCCCGCCGGCCCCGGCGAGCTGCCGGTCGAGGTGGACCGCCGCAAACTCGCCAAGGTGGCGCTGCGCCACCTCTCCTGGGCCGAGGTCGCGCACGAGGCGCGAATGCTGCTCGCGCACGGCGGCATCGACGACGAACTGCGCGCCTGGCTGCTCGCCGAATTCCTGCGCTACCTGGAGCATCCCCGCTCCGGGGCGAGCGAGTTCGTCGACATGGGCAGGCACTGGGTCGCGGTGCGCGACGCCGTCACCGCGGGCACGCTGCGCGCGAGCGACCAGAAGGCGCTGGCCGTCGCCGACACCTGGACCTCGCTCTCCCGGCACCTCGCGCTGCGGCTCACCGCCGAGCTCGGCGTCACCGTGAAACACGTGCTCCCGCGCAAGCACAGCACCGACCCGGCCGCGCGCAGCGCCGCGGTGGCCGAGCGGCTCGCCGCCGACGGCGTCTTCGAGGCGGTGCTGCGGATCCCGGAGACCGCGGGCGATCTGGTGGTCGTCGCCGACGTGCGCACCGCGAAAATTCGCTGTGAGGTCGCGCTGGACGCTCCGGACGAGGGCGCCGCCGGGCGCCGCGTGGCCTGGCTGCTGCGCCAGCTCAAAGAGGCACCGGCCGACATCACCGTGGAGGCGGTGTTCTCCGAGCGCGGCAACGAGGCGTGCGAGCGGCTCGACGCCGTGCGCGCGAACCCCAGGGTGCTCACCCAGGGCCGCGCGGGCACCGTCGTCGCCTTCACCCTGCGCCAGACCTTCCCCATGGGCGCGCGCCGCTCCGGCACCGCCGCCGGTTTCGTCGCCGGGGTCACCACCGCGACCGACACCTTCTACGGCGCCGTGGTGCAGCCGCTGCGGGAATGGGTGCCCGCCGCGCCGAAGCAGGCGGAGCCGGTCGACGCGGGGTGACCGGGGGCGGGGCCGTACGGTAGACAGGTCCCGTGGGCGCACAACGATCGTTCCGGTTCGGTGTCAACATGATCGCCTCGGGGTCGCGGGCCGAGTGGGCCGCCAAGTGCGGGCGGGCCGAGGAGCTCGGCTTCGACGTCATCGGCGTCGCCGACCACCTCGGTATGCCCGCGCCCTTCCCCTCGCTGGTGCTGGCCGCCGAAGTGACCACGGCCCCGCGGCTCACCACCTTCGTGCTGAACACCCCCTTCTACAACCCGACCCTGCTGGCCAGGGAGATCGCCACGGTGGACGGCATCACCGACGGGCGGCTCGAGCTCGGCGTCGGCGCCGGCTACGTGCGCGCGGAGTTCGACGCCGCCGCGATCCCCTTCGGCAGCGGTGGCGCGCGGATCGCGCAGCTGGCCGAATCGCTCGGCACCATCCGGGAATTGCTCGCCGACCCGGGCTATCGGCCGGCGCCGTCCCGTCCGGGCGGCCCGCCGGTGCTGATCGCGGGGTGGGGTGACAAGCTGCTCGGCCTCGCCGCCGAGCACGCCGACATCATCGGCTTCACCGGCGCGGCCGCCGCCGGCAATGGCGGGCCGCTGGTCGCCGCGGGCCCGGCCGCCTACGGCGAGCGGATCGCCACCGCCCGCCGGCTGCTCGGAGCGCGCGCCGACGACGTCGAGTTCAACCTGCTCATCCAGCGGGTCGCCGCGCCGGGCGAGCGGGAGGCGCTGCTGGAGCAGTTCGGCGCCATGCTGCCCGCGGAGATCGAGGGGCGGCCCGAGGAGCTGCCGATCCTGCTGGTCGGCACCCCGGCGGAGATGGCCGAGCGGCTGCGCGAGCGGCGGGAGCGCTGGGGGTTCGGCTACATCACCGTGCTGGAGGACAGCATGGAGGCCTTCGCCCCGGTCATTCCGCTGCTGCGCTGAGCGATTCGAGGATCTCGGCGGCGGTCTCCACCCGCGTGATCGCCCCGGCCCCGCGTCCGGCGTCCACCGGCGCGGTCGCCGGATCGGCGGCGCGCGAGCGGAGTTCAGCGCGCGCGGCGGGGTCGGCGCGCAGCTCGTCCTCGTGCCCGGCCCAGCGGTCGGTGGCGGGGTCGCGCAGTACCCGGGACGGGAACCGGGCGGGCCAGGGGAGCTCGGCGGCGATGTCGAAGGCACTGGTCAGGACGGTGTCCGCGCCGGTGGCGGCGATGAGGGCGGCCCGGCCGGGGGCGGGGAGCAGCGATTCGGCGCAGGCCGCGAAGCGGGTGCCGATCCACGCCCCGGATGCCCCGGCGGCCAGCACCGCCGCGAGCTCGGCCGCGGTGGCGATCCCGCCCGCCGCCAGGACCGGGATCGGGACGGCGGCGAGCACCTCGTCCAGCAGCGGCCGCAGCTCGGGGGCGGCGGTGCCGTGGCCACCGCCCGCCGCGCCCCGCGCCACCACGACGTCGATCCCGGCATCGTGCGCGCGCTTCGCCTCGTCGGCGGAGTACACCTGGGTGGCGGTGCGGATGCCGTGCGCGCGGGCCGCCGCCACCCAGGACAGGTCGGTGCCGAAACTCACCGAGAGCAGCCGCGGCCGCGCGGCCAGCGCCTGCTCGAGCAGCTCCGGCTCGGCGCGGATCACCCAGTCGACCACGCCGATCCCGACGCCGTCACCCGCCAGTGCCAGCTGAGCGCGCAGCGCCGCCGCCGACCCCGCGCTCCCCATACCGATCATGCCGAGCCCGCCGCCCGCGCTCACCGCGGTGGCCAGCCGCCCGCCCGCGACCCCGCCCATGGGGGCATTGACCACCGGAATCCGCAGCCCCAGTTCCCGCGCCCACGCCGTCGTCCGCATGGGTTCAGTGTGACGCGGGGGCGGCACCATCGCTGAACTCCACCCCGCTACACCAGGACCAGCTCGGCCATATCGGTCACCGGCCGGTAGCCGATGCGCCGGTAGATCGCGTTCGAGGTGGGGCTGGCGAGATCGGTGAAGAGGCAGACCCGGGCACCCGGCGCGGCGAGCAGCCGGGACGCCTCGGCGACGGCGGCCGAGGCCCAGCCGCGGCCGCGCTGCTCGGGCGGGGTGTAGACCGGGCCGACCCGGGCTACCCCGGCGACCGCGGGATTGGTACCGGTCAGGTGGACAGGCTGCCCGTCGTGCTCCCAGAACCAGAGCCTGCCCTTCGCGATCCGGTACCGGACATCGTCGAGCGCGGGCGGGTCGGGCCTGTCGTCCGGCCCGTAGCTCTCCGCGGTGAAGGCGGCGAGCCAGGCCGCGGCCAGCTCGGCCTCCGCCGGACGCACCGCGCGCAGCGCACCGGGAACGCCGACCGGCGGCACCAGGGTGCCCAGCTCGAAGAGCCGGGTTCGGACGCGGGTCTCGACGGTGCCGCGCCCCGAAAGCCGGGCCAGCTCGGTGAGCAGGTCGGACACCACGGGAAGCACCCCGTTGACGGCGGTGAGCTCCTCGCCGCGCCCGTGCAGCACCCGCGCCAGCTCCAGCGTCGCGGCGGCGGGCATGGGAAGCAGGTAGGCGGGGCGGCGGCCGAAGGTGGCGGTGCGCATTCCGGCCCCGGCGACTCCGCTCCCGTCCCGGACGGTCAGGTACCACTGGTCGTCGGGGATGGCGACACCGTCGGCGCGCTGCGTCACCTGACGATCGGCCTGCGTCGCCACCACCGTCGAGAGCACCGGCTCCGCGGCCAGGTGGGGCCCCGCCGCGGCCAGGAAGGTGGCGGCGTCCGGGGTGAACTCCAGCTCCATGGGGAGACGGTAGAGAGCGGCACCGGCGCGGCGCCAATGGTTTACGGGCGCCAGCTGTCCACGGTGACGGCCCACAGGTCGTGGTCGCGGCGCTGCCCGCCCACCGTCATGTACGCGGCCATGGTGCCCTCGCGGACGAAGCCGAGCCGGGCCGCGAGCCGCGCGGCGCGCTGGTTCTCGGTGCTCACCGGCGCCGCCACCCGGACCAGCCCGAGCGGGCCGAAGGCGTAGGCCAGCACCAGCCGCCCGGCGACCAGCGCGGTGCCCGGCGCGGCCAGCCCGGCGTCCAGCCAGATCCCGGCCTCGCCGCGCCGGTCGTGCTCCTCGATCCGGAGCTCGCACTGCCCGGCGAACTTCCCGTCCACCTCGATCACCACGCTCAGGAAGGTGCCGAGGCGGGCGCCCCAGCGGGCGGTGAGCCAGTGGCCGGCCCAGGCCCGGTCGGTGTGCTGGGAACCCCAGCCCCGGCCGGTGCTCACCCAGAACGGCTCGATCGCCTCCCGGTTGCGCAGCCGGGCCGAGCGCCAGGCCGGCGCGTCGGTGAGCCGGGGCAGCCGCACGTGCACGGTGCTGCCGGAGGGCGCGACCTCGGCGGTGTCCAGGGCGAGCCCGGCGCCGCCCGCCGCCTGCGCGAGGCGGCGCAGCGGCCGCAGGTGGAACCGGGCGATCGACACCGCGACGCCCGGATTGGTCAGCACCCGGAGCCGGCTCGCCGCCCCGCTCACGCGCCGCGAGCGGTCCCGCGACCGCGGTAGCGTGTCCGATATGACCAGTTCAGCGCGGGTTCTCCGGGGTCGGGGCACGGCGTCGGCGCAGTCACCCCCGCAACAGTAGCCGCGCACGGGCGGGCCGGGCGCGACGGGACTTTTCCGGGCTGCTTCTCGGTTGTACGGGGAGCCTGAACGAGGAGGTCGTGTGGCACAGGAGTACAACCGCAACCCCGCGGCACTGTCGGCGCTCTCGCCGGAGCAGTACCGTGTGACCCAGGAGAACGGCACCGAGCGCGCGTTCACCGGAGAGTACTGGGACAACCACGAGCCCGGGCTCTACGTGGACGTCGTCTCCGGTGAGCCGCTGTTCGCCTCGGTCGACAAGTTCGAGAGTGGCAGCGGGTGGCCCAGCTTCACCCGTCCGATCGACGCGCACAACGTGGTCGAGAAGAAGGATTTCAGCCACCTGATGATCCGCACCGAGGTGCGCTCGGCGCACGGCGACAGCCACCTCGGCCATCTGTTCACCGACGGCCCTCGCGCCGAGGGCGGTCTGCGGTACTGCATCAACTCGGCGGCGCTGCGCTTCGTCCACCTCGACCGGCTCGAGGCGGAGGGATACGGGCAGTACACCGCTCTGTTCACGAAGGAGGAGGCGTGACCGACACGCGTAGGGCGATTCTGGCCGGCGGGTGCTTCTGGGGCATGGAGGACCTGGTCCGCAAGCAGCCGGGGGTGCTGTCGACCCGCGTCGGCTACACCGGCGGCAGCAACGACCACCCCACCTACCGGAACCACCCCGGCCACGCCGAGGCGCTGGAGATCGTCTACGACCCGGCGCAGACGGATTACCGTGCGCTGCTGGAGTTCTTCTTCCAGATCCACGATCCGTCCACCAAGGACCGGCAGGGCAACGACATCGGGACCAGCTACCGGTCGGCCATCTTCTACCTGGACGACGACCAGAAGCAGGTCGCGCTGGACACCATCGCCGACGTGGACGCCTCCGGCCTCTGGCCGGGCAAGGTCGTCACCGAGGTGACCCCGGCGAGCGAGTTCTGGGAGGCCGAGCCGGAGCACCAGGACTACCTGGTGCGCTACCCCAACGGCTACACCTGCCACTACCCGCGCCCGGGCTGGAAGCTGCCCAAGCGCGCGAACGCCTGATCCGGGAGATCGAGCGGCGGCCCCGGCGACAGCGCCGGGGCCGTTTCGTGCGTCAGGGGGCGAGCAGGTCGTCCAGGTGCGTGCGCGACCACGTGCACAGGCCGTGCACCGTGGTGAGCAGCTCGCGCCCCGCCGGGGTGAGCGCGTAGTCCACCCGCGGCGCGGCGGTGCCGTGGTCGAAGCGGGCGACCACGCCCTCCGCCTCCAGCGCGCGCAGGGTGCGGGTGAGCACGGTGTAGCTGATGCCGTCGAGGTCGCGGTGCAGGTCGGCGAAGCGGCGCTCGCCGGGGCCGAGCGCCTCCAGCGCGGCCAGCGCCCACTTGGTGGAGAGCACGCCGAATACCCGGCGCGCGACCGCCGCCGCCTGTTCCCGCTCGGTCGGCACCGCGACCCCTCTCACTCGAAAGTGCGTACTCCCGCCCGCCCGGATCGGTCCGTAGCGTGCCGGAGGTGATCCTCAAAACCTACGCCCGGCTCTTCGTCACCGACCTGGATCGCGCGCTGCCGCTCTACGAGAAGCTCGCCGGCCGCGCCGCCGACCTGCGCTTCGGCTTCGAGGCGGCGGAGCTCGCCGCCGTCGGCGACCTGCTGCTCATCGCCGGGCCGCCCGCCGCCACCGACCGCTACCGCAGCACCGTGGGCCCGCTCATCGTCGCCGACCTGGACGCGCTGCGAGAGCTGCTCGCGGCGGCCGGCGCCGCCGTCACGCACGGCCCCGAGGAGTCGGCCACCGGCCGCTTCCTCTACGCCGCGCACCCGGACGGCGCGGTGGTCGAGTACGTCGAGTGGAGCACGGAGGTGCGCGAGCGGGTGCTCGGCACCGGCTAGGCTGCTGCGTTCATGGCACTGAGCGCGACCCTGCACACCTTCGCGGTGCACCTGGCCGATATTGACCGCGGCGTCTACGAGGAGTGGGAGACGCGGGTGGCGCGGCACCCCTCGGAGACCGCCGAGTTCATGATCACCCGGCTGCTCGCCTACTGCCTGGAGTACCGGGAGGGGATCGCCTTCAGCGACGGCGGCGTCTCCTCCACCGACGAGCCCGCCGTGCTCGCCCGCGACCACACCGGGCAGATCACCGCCTGGATCGAGGTCGGCGCCCCGGACGCCGAGCGGGTGCACCGCGGCAGCAAACTCGCCGAGCGGGTCGCCGTCTACACCCACCGCGACCCGGTGAAGGTGCTCGCCCAGCTCACCGGCAAGAAGGTGCACCGGGCGGCGGAGATCCCCGTGCGCGCCTTCGACCGCGCGTTCGTCGACGCCGCCGCCGGGCTGGTGCAGCGGCGCAACACCCTGAGCGTCTCGGTGACCGAGGACGTGCTGTACCTCGCGCTGAACGGCACCGACCTGAGCTCGCCGGTCACCGAGCACCGGATCGAGTGAAGGGTCAGCGGAAGGCGTCGGCGATTCGAGGCGAAACCACCGGGACGCCGCTCTTCGCCGCGCTGGCCGACCGGTCGCCGAATCTGGCGGCCGTGGAGCGGGCCCGCGCGGCCTACGATTTCGCGCAGCGCGAACGCGGGCCCGGGCGGCGGCGGCGGGCGGCAGACTGAGCCCATGAGCGATCCGATCGAACTGGAGGCCCGGCGCGCGCTGCTCGCCGCCGAGCTGGCGGCGCTGCGAGCCGGGGTGGCCGACCTCGCCGCGGGCTATCGGGCGCTGCCCGAGCAGGGCGTGCTGCTCGACACCCCCGGCATCGGCGCGCTCATGACCCCCGGCTACTGCGTCGCAGGCGCCCGCGAGGTGCTCGAGGAGGCGGCCATCGAACTGGCCGCCGCCGCGGACGCGCTGCACCGCGCGGGGGAGTACACCGGGCGGCTGCGCCCGGTGGTCTTCGACTGACGCGCGGTCAGGCCGGGTCGATGCGGAACGGGGCGAGCCGGTCGGCGGCGGCCTCGAACTCCTCCGCCGACCCGGTCCGCACCACCCCGGCGTCCAGCATCATCTCCACCCCGCGCGGCACCTGCTCGACGAAGGCGCGCAGGATCGGCCCGCGCTCGGCCACCGGGACCTCCACCATGCGCGCGGTGCGGGTGCGGCGGCCGCTGCGCAGCTCGACGGTCTCGGCGGCGCGCACATTGTGCGCCCAGGCCGAGCCGGGGATGCCGCTCAGCACGTACTCGGCGCCGTCCACCCGGAACGGGGTCACCGGGGTGCTGCGCGGCTGCCCGCTCTTGCGGCCCCGCACCGTCAGCACGGTGACCGGGCCCAGCGCGATCCCCACTCGCTGCAACCCCTTGATGACCACGTTGAAGAACCGCACCTTGCGCGGCAGGGCGACCTGATTCACTGTTCCTCCAGTTCCGGCCAGGCGAGCGTGCCCGACTCCAGTTCGGTGACGATCCCGTCCAGCCACGCGAGTTCGGCGCGGCGCAGGGTCTGGGCGTACTCGGCTTCGAGCAGCACCGCGCGCGGCACCGCGGCGGCGTGCGCGACCGCCAGGTCGGCGTCCACATCGGCGATCCGGGTGGTGAGCGCGGCCGCCCGGCGGCGCAGCAGCGCCACCACCTCGGCGGCGGGCAGGTGCAGGGCGTGCGCGAGCCCGGCCGGGAACACCGGGAACTCCTCGGCCTGCTCGGCCAGGTACTCGCGCAGCTGCTCGGTGAGCTGCACCCGGCCCGCCGGGGTGACGGCGTAGACGGTGCGCTCCGGGCGGGCGCCCGCGCGATCCGAGCCCACCGCCTCGATCAGCCCGATGCCCGCCAGCCGGGCGATGGCGTCGTAGAGCGAGCCGCCGCGCAGCCGGACCACGTCGCCGACGTGGCGCTGCCGGATCAGCGCCTGCATTTCGTACGGGTGCCGCGGGCCCTCGGCGAGCAGGCTCAGCACCGCGAGGGTGAGCGGGGTGCGGGCGGCGCGAGGGGGCATCCGGAGCCAATCGGTCGAAGTCGAATAACCGAGTTCGACTATACGGGTGTGACCCACCCGACGGAAGACGGCTCGAGAAACACCCGTAACACCAACCCCTGGAATCCCGACGTGCCTGGTGACATACGGCCCGTCGGGGGGCCTGTCCGTCCGCTTGTCGAATCAGGAACGGATACCGGGATGCCACTTCGGGATTTCTTCGCGCGCCATCGCATCGCCACCGCGGTGGTCGCGCCCGCCACGCTCGGCGTGGTCGCCATCGTCGCGGCCACCTGGGCCATCAGCGCGCCGGGGCGCGACGACGCCACGCAGCTCACCAGCTCGGTCACCGAGTGCCACGACATGGTGACCATCTCGGTCGCCGGCCGCAACGACGCGCCCGCCGAGGACAGCACCAAGCTGCTGGTCGACGCCGACGGCAAGCCGCTGCCCGCCGCGCTCGCCGGTGACCACAACAGCGAGTGGGTGGACCCGGTGGTCAACGCGCCGGACGGCGCCGTCGACCCGGACTCCTACGCCGCCGTCTACATCGCCTACCCGGCGAACATGTCCAGCTACGAGGACGCGGTGGAGACCGGCGTCGCCAATACCAAGCAGGTCATGAGCGAGATCAGCGCGGCCTGCCCGGACACCCGCTTCGCCATCGTCGGCTACAGCGAGGGCGCCGACGTGGTGCGCCGGGTCGCCATGGAGATCGGCAACCAGCAGCCCGGCGCCGACGGCGAGTACGGCATCGTCGACCCGGACGACGTGGTCGGCGTGGTGATCCTCGCCGACTCCGGCCGCTCGCCGGGCGACGGCCCGTTCATCGGCGCGGCGAACGCCTGCAGCAACCCGGACGGCTTCGACCAGAAGTACCAGGACGCCACCTGCACCCCGGCCTCCGGTCAGGGCGCGGTGGCCGGCACCACCGGCGGCTTCGGCGCGCTCGACGGCAAGATCGCCTCCTTCTGCTCCGACGGCGACCTGACCTGCGCCGCCCCGGAGAACATCTCGCTGCTGCAGCTCGTGGTGAACGTAGGCAGGCAGCTCGACGTGGACCGGCTGCAGGCCGAGGGGCTGACCCCGGCCACCGGCGGCGACGTCGCGGTGGCGCTGGGCCGGATCGCGCTGGCCGCCTTCGCCGATATCCAGGCCCAGGGGCTCGGCAACTGGATGCAGAGCGACGAGACCTTCCTCGACGTGCTGCTCCGGGTCTCCGATCCGCAGTACGACCCGGCGGCCGCCCCGCAGAAGCCGGCCAAGGCCGACACCATCGCCTCGGACAAGCTCTCGCCGCTGGCCTACCTGCCGCAGAAGATCCTGGACGAGATCGTCGGGCTGATCGCCACCAACGAGAACACCATCCCGGTGGTCATGAGCGACCCGTACCAGCTCACCCTCGGCCCGGACCACACCGGCCACCACTTCGACTACTGGGACGACGCCGACCCGAACAACGACCGGCCGCTCACCTCCGCCCAGTACGCCGCCGCCTGGCTCACCCACCTGGCCAAGCAGGCGCAAGCCGGGGAGCCGGTCGACACCAAGGCCAAGCCGCAGGCCGAGGATTACGCCACCGTGCAGGCCGCGGTGCAGAGCACCACCGCCAAGCCGACCGCGACGACCACCGCCAAGCCGACCGTGACCGGCACGCCGGGCAGCGCGGCGTCGAGCACCACCGCGGGGACCACGACGCCGGAGAGCGCGGCCGCCGCGCCGACCACGACGCCCGCGCCGGTCACCACCCCGCAGGTCGCGGCGCCGCCGACCACGACACCGCAGCCGACGACGACCGGCTCCGCCGCCACCACGACCGGATCCCCGACGTCGACCACGACCGGCGCGCGCTGAGCGCCGTTCGAGCAGCGGCCCCGTCCTCGGACGGGGCCGCCGTCGTGAGCGCCGCCACCGGCGCGGCGGCGGCGAGCGTTGCCGCCGCCGCACCGTGGTAGAAGTACCGCCCCAACCCGACGGTGAAGACCAGCACGCCGTAGATCGAGTGCTCGACGGTGGCCGCGAAGAGCGACCCGGTGCGCCGGTAGCGCAGCGCGAAGAGCACCCCGCCCGCCCCGCTGAGCAGCACCGAGATCCAGCTGCCGAAGGCGATGTGCACGAGGCCGAAGGCGGCCGCGCTGGCCGCGATCATGGCGGCGCCGTCACCGAAGACCGGGGCGTAGCGGTCGAAGACGAAGGCGCGGAACACCAGCTCCTGCGGGTACACGCTGAGCACCGGGTACAGCACCACGACCGCCGCCCACAACCCTGGATGCCGGCGCGGCAGCTCGAAGAGATCGGTGGGACGCACCGCCGCAACCACCGCGGTGAGCGCCGCCGCGCTCGCCCCGGCCAGCAGCGCCATCGACCCCGCCTCCGGGCGCAGCGCCTCGGCGCGCCAGAACGCGCGGCGGTCGAAGGTGGCCGAGCGGCGCAGCTGCCGCGTCACCCCGGCGCCGAGCGCGACCAGCACCGGAATCGGTGAGGTGCCGCGGAACCGCGCGTTGTAGAGGGCGGCGCCGCCGCCGAAGAGCAGCGCGAACTCCGCGCCGAGGGACAGCTGCCGTCGCGAGATCCGCACGGAGCCGAGCGTAATCGCCGCGCACCGTCCGCGTACGCCGGAAAAGTCCGGTTGTGCCGGGGTCGGAGCGGGTGGCCATCCGCCCTTGACCTGGCGTTCATCCGCCGGTCGTCCGATGGCGGCATCGGCTGCCTAGACATTGGCCCGGCGGTAGCTGAGCTACCGGCGCGATTTTCGAGAAGAGGGAATGTATGAGCACAATTCGTGCGTTCGGTGTGGCCGCGATCGCCGCGGGCATCGTGCTCGGCGGCTCCGGCGTGGCGTCGGCGCAGACCGACGTCGGCACCGGCTCGGCCAACTTCGCCGATGGCCTCACCCGGCTGCTGGTCACCGGCTCGGGCGGCGTGAAGCCGCTGCCGACGCCGGTCGTCGAGGGCTACCCCAACCCGTACCTGGACGGGTGGAGCGCCGGGTCGTCGAACCTGCTCACCGGGCTCGGCAACCTGATCGGCTCCGGTTCGGCCGGCAAGTAGCGGTCACCGGCGACGGCGGCCCCGCACGACGAGGTGCGGGGCCGCCGTCGGCGTTCCCGGGGTCAGTTCAGGGTGATGGGCGCGGTGGGCGCGGAGCCCTCGCCCTCGGCGCCGAGGGCGTTGTAGGAGAGCGTGTAGGTGCCGGTGCCGGGGGAGTCGACCACGAAGACCGCGACGTTGTCCGGCTTGTCGATGGTCTGGTTCGCGGCGAGCAGCTCGTTGATCGGGCCCTTGAAGTCGGCGGGCACGGTGCGGCCGTCCGGGGTTCGCACGCTGAAGTACTGGTAGTAGATGTTCGCGCCGCCCGCCGGGATCCCGGCGCCGCCGGTAAGCGTGACGTGCAGCGAGAGGTCGGACTTGCCGCGGTCGCCGGTGCTGTAGCTGGGGTGCAGGGTGGCGCCGGTGATCGTGGCGGTGGTGTCGCCCTGGGTGAGGGTGGCCGAGATCGGGAAGCTGCGCGGCTGCACGCTCTGCACCTTCTCGCCGGCCGCCAGCGGGATGATGGTCTGGTTGTCGGTGGCGGTGCCGTAGACGATGGTCAGGGTGTCGATGAGGTGCTCGGCGTCGTCCAGCGACTGCACCGGCGTCTCGGCCTTGCCCTTGCCCTTGCCGCCCGCGGCGACGGTCGGGCTGTCGAAGGTCGCGCCGCCGTCGAGCTCGCCGTTGACCAGCAGCGTCGGGGTGAGGCCGAGCATGCGGTCGGTGAGGCCGGTGTTGGCGTAGGTGAGGTCGATGGTCACCTCGGCGCCGCCGTACTGGTCCGGGACCACGGTGGCCTTGTCGACGGTGATGGTGAAATCGTCGTACCAGCCGGTCTTGCCGATGGTGCGCACGGTGGACTGCCCCGAGCGACCGCCCGGCGCGGGGGCGCCCGCGGCGGGAGCGGCCGACGACGGGGAGGCCGGGGTGGCGGTACCGACTTCGTCGTTGCAGGCGGTCAGGGAGAGTACGGCGAGAGCGAGCGCCGCCGCTGTAGCGGAGATCCGGACGAGGGGAGTGGGCACGGCTGCCTCCAGGAAGCGCGAACCCGTCCGGCGTGGTCCGGGTCCGGGCGCACGGCGGGTTCCGCTCGAAGATATCCCCGCGCGCGCCCGCTGTTAACCGGAGCGCTCGGAGCGGTCCGCGGCGGGCAGCTCGGCCCGCGCCGCCGCCACTTCGTCGGGGAAGATATTGCGCAGCAGGAACAGGTCGGTGCCGAGCCGCCAGTCCGGCGCCAGGGTGACGGCGTAGCGCTCGAAGTACCCCAGCTGCTTGCCCATCAGGATGAGCTGGCGCGGGCCGCTCATGCCGCTGTCGGTGCCGAAGTCGAGCATGAGCCCGGTGACCGTCTTCAGATCCAGCTCGGCCAGCTCGCCGGAGAGGATCGGGCCGAGCACCATGGCCAGCTGGCTGCCGATGGCGGCGTCGTCGCTGCTCTGGTCCGGGAAGAGGTCGAGCTCGCGCAGCGAGGCGGCGACCGGGGTGAAGTCGCCGTCGAAGGCGCTGGCGTGGAACATGTTCCGCACCAGCTGCCGCCACGGCGCGGTCATCCGCCCGACGATGCCGAAGTCGAGCATGGCGAGCCTGCCGTCGTCGAGCAGCCAGAGATTGCCCGCGTGCACGTCGCCGTGGAAGAGGCCGTGCACGGTCACGCCCTCCAGCCAGACCTTCACCAGCCTGCGGATGAGCAGCTCGGGGTCGGGGTGGGCGGCGGTGACGTCGAAGCGGTCGAGCGGTACGCCGCGCACCCGCTCCATGCACAGCACCCGCGGGCCGCAGTACGCGGTGTGCACCTCGGGCACCATGACGCCCTCGTTGTCGCCGAAGGCGGTGAGGTCGGCCCGGATTCGGCGCTGGTTCTCGGCCTCCACCAGGAAGTTCAGCTCGCCGACGGTGGCCTCGTAGAGGTCGTCGACCACGCCGACGGCGTTCGCCACCCGCGCCGCGTGCGAGAACTGCTCGAGCAGCCGGGCGGTGCGCAGGGCGGCGCGCAGGTCGACGATCATGCGGCGCGCGATGCCGGGGCGCTGGATCTTGAGGACCGCCTCCCGGCCGTCCGGGAGCACGCAGGCGTGCACCTGCGCCACCGAGGCGGCGGAGAGCGGGGTGTCGTCGAAGGAGCGGAAGAGCTCGTCCACCGGCCGCGCGAGATCGGCCCGCACGATCTGTCGCGCCGCGGCTGCCGGGAACGGGCGCACCCGGTCCAGGCAGCGCAGGCAGGCGGTGGAGAGCGCGGGCGGGAAGGCGCCGGAGGAGGAGGCGATGAGCTGGCCCAGCTTCACGAAGAGCGGGCCGAGCCGTTCGAAGGCGTCGACGGTGGCCTCCGCCGCTGCCTCCCGCCAGCCGGACCCACTGCGGCGCAGCGCTTTCCGTATGCCGTGGCGGGCGAGTCCGGCGAGCAGGGTGCCGCCGAGTACCAGGCCGATCATCAGCACCCTCGCCGCCTCGCGCACCCCGAAGGTGTCCAGCGGGGGCCGGTCGGCCACCGGCGCGGTGACCAGCCGCAGCGGCGCGGCGCTCACCGCGGCACCACCGCGAGCTCGCTGAACCGGTCGCGGATGCGCAGCCGCCACTGCTCGTAGGCGGGCAGCCCGGCCGGGTCCGGTGGGTCCTGCGCGGTCTGCACCGCGAGCGCGGCGACGGTGGCGGCGTCCGCGCCGCAGACCACCTCGGCCGCGAGTTCGGTGTTCTCCGGGACATACCCGGCGTGCTGCCTGGCCTCGGCCGCCATCACCACGCCGATGGCGAGGTCGGGGACGTGCGGGCCGGCGGCGGCGAGCACGCGCAGCAGCCCGGCGCGGTCCGGGCCGCCGAGGTAGCCGATGGCGGCGCCCGCGCCGCTCCAGAGATCGCCGCGCCGCTCCGGCTCGAAGCCGCCGATGGTGGCGGCGACGGCGTCGAAATCACCCGCGTGGTAGAAGGAAACGGCCCGGCCGACGCCCTGATCGAAGGCGCGGCCGAAGTAGTCCGAGCGGCCCTCCCAGCGGTACCTGGGCGCCGGTTCGCGGCGCACGATCCACCGCTCGGGGTCGAAGAAGGCCAGGTCGAAGGCGTAGCCGTCGACCGCGAGCCAGCTCAGGTGCGCCAGCAGCGGTTCGGCCAGCTCCAGCCGGGGCAGCGCGCGCCGCCACAGCGGCCGGGGCAGCCGGGAGAGCGCGAGCCCGAACCCGACGTAGGCGAGCAGCGCGTGCGGCGCGCCCGGCCCGCGGGTGAACTCGACCGCCCGGCTGCGCCTGCGCGGCGACATGAGGTCGCGCAGCGCCAGCGCCGCGACCGCACCCTCGCAGGCCAGGCTGCGGTAGAAGGGGTCCACCCACTCCAGGCGGGCCGCGATCTCGGCCGGGTCGCGGAGGTCGGCGCCGCACTCGAAACCCTCCAGCACGGCGCGGGAGACGCCCTCGTAGCGGCGGGCCACCGGCCCCGGCGTGACCGGGAAGCGGCGGGTGTGGAAGAGCATGTCCTTCATCGACGGCGCGGGCACCAGGTGCCTGGCGACGCCGAGCGCGGTGGTCACGGTGGTTCACCTCGGGGTCGTCGGGGAGCGGGGGATGGTCAGCGGGCTTTGCGGCGCAGCGTGACCGCGCCGAGCGCCAGCAGCACCAGGCCGAAGGCGAGCACGACGGCGAGGTCGCGCCAGAGCAGGGTGGTCGGCAGCGGGTAGGTGCCGACCTCGCCGAGCGCCTCGGCGGCGTAGCGCAGCGGCACCACGTCGGAGACCGCGCGCAGCGGGCCCGCCATCTCCTCGCGCGGCCAGATCAGCCCGCACAGCAGCAGCTGCGGAATGATGATGGACGGCGCGAACTGCAGCGCCTGGAACTCGGTGCGGGCGAACGCGCTGGTGAAGAGCCCGGTGGAGGAGCCGAGGACGGCCGTGGCGACCACGATGAGCAGCACCACCCCGATCGCGCCCTGGGTCTGCAACCCGAGGAACCCGTAGGCCACCGTCGCCGCCACCGCCGCCTGCACCATGGCCACCAGGGCGAAGGCGATGCCGTAGCCGAGCAGCAGATCCAGCTTGTGCAGCGGCATGCTGAGCAGCCGCTCCAGCGTTCCGGTGGTGCGCTCGCGCAGCATGGCCACGCTGGTGATCAGGAACATCGAGGTGAACGGGAAGATGCCGAGCAGCAGCAGCCCGATCTGGTCGAAGATGTCGGGGCGGCCGTCGAAGACGTAGCGCAGCAGCGTGAGCAGCACGCTCGGCACCACCAGGATGAGCGCGATGGTGCGCCGGTCGTGGCGCAGCTGGGTGAGCACCCGCCGCACGGTCCACCAGGTCAGCCGGGGTGACATCACTGCGCTCCTGTCGTCTCGGGATCCTGCGCGCGGGTACTGGCGAGCACCAGCTCGAGGAATGCCTCCTCGAGGTTGGCGGTGCCGGTCTCGGCGCGCAGCTCGGCGGGGGTCTGGTCGGCGAGCAGCCTGCCCTCGCGCATGAGCAACAGCCGGTCGCAGCGGTCCGCCTCGTCCATGACGTGGCTGGAGACCAGCAGGGTGGCGCCGCCCGCCGCGAGCTCGGCGAAGTGCTGCCAGAGGTCGCGGCGCAGCACCGGGTCGAGCCCGACGGTCGGCTCGTCGAGGACCAGCAGCTCGGGCTTGCCGACCAGCGCGCAGGCCAGCGAGACCCGGGCCTGCTGGCCGCCGGAGAGGTTGTCCACCAGCCTGCCGCGGTGCTCGGTCAGCCCGACGTCGGCGATCGCGGCATCCGCGGCCGTCGCCGGCACCCCGTACACCGCGCCGAAGTAGCGCACGTTCTGGCGCACCGTGAGATCGCCGTACACCGAGGGCGACTGGGTGACGTAGCCGATCCTGGAGCGCAGCGCCGCGCTGCCGCCCGGCGCGCCGAGCACCGTGATGCTGCCCGACCGGATCTGCTGGACGCCGACCACCGAGCGGATCAGCGTCGTCTTGCCGCAGCCGCTGGGGCCGAGCAGCCCGGTGACGGCGCCGGTGGGCACGGCGAACGACAGGCCGCGCAGGACCTCCGCCTCCCCGCGCCGCACCCGCAGCTCCTCGACGACAACGGCGGCGTTGTCAGGGGCGGCCATCGGCTCAGCCCACCCGGTACATCACGTACTGCAGGCCGAAGCCCTCGACGAAGCGGCCCTCGCCGAGGAACACCGCCTGGTTCACCCACTCCAGCTGCGGGTCACCGGTCTCCAGCCGCGGCGTGACCCGGAAGTACTGGTCCTCGAATTCGGTGGCGGCGCCGGACATCAGCGCGTCCTGCACCTTGTCGGTCATCTCGATCAGGCCGAGGAACTCGGCGAAGACCACCGCGCCGCTGGAGGTGAGGAACTGGACCCGCACATCGAGCCGGGCGTAGCCGTCCGCGCCGATGAGCACCCAGTCGCCGCCGCCGGGCAGCACGGTGCCCGCGATCGAGTTCACCTCCGGCACCGAGGGGTCGCCCTCCAGCGTGCCGTCCATGATCTCGATGAACATCCGGATGCCGTACGGGCCGGGCCCGATCATCTGCGGCGGTTTGAGGTGCGCGGTGACGGTGCCGATTCGGGTGAGTTCCACGGTCAGTTCTCCTCGTCCGCGGGGCGACGGAAGGCCAGGGTCACGTTGTGCCCGCCGAAGGCGATCGAATTCGAGAGCGCGAGGTCGACGGTCGCGGCGCGCGCGACATTCGGGACGTAGTCCAGGTCGCACTCGGGGTCCGGCACGGTGTGGTTGATGGTGGGCGGGAGCAGGCCGCGGTCGATGGCGAGCGCGCAGGTCGCCGCCTCCACCGCGCCGGTGGCGCCGAGCATGTGCCCGGTCATCGGCTTGGTGGAGCTGATCGCCACCGAGCGGGCGTGCGCGCCGAGCGCGGTGTGCACCGCCCTGGTCTCGGCGGGGTCGGAGAGCGCGGTGCCGGTGCCGTGCGCGTTGATGTAGCCGACCTGCTCGGGCTCGGCGCCCGCCTCGCGCAGCGCCAGCCGCATGGCCCTGGCCGCGCAGGCGCCGTCCGCACGCGGGGCGGTGACGTGGTGGGTGTCGACGACCTGGCCGTAGCCGCAGATCTCGGCGTAGACGTGCACGCCGCGGGCGCGCGCCGACTCCAGCGACTCCAGCACCAGCATGCCGGCGCCCTCGCCGAGCAGGAAGCCGTCCCGGTCGGCCGCGAACGGGCGGCTCGCGCCCTTCGGGTCGTCGTTGCGCGCGGAGAGCGCCCGCATGCTGGTGAAGCCGGAGAGCACCACCGGCTCCATGGCCGCCTCCGCGCCGCCGACCAGCGCCGACTCCGCGTACCCGTCGCGGATCATGCGGTAGCCCTGGCCCACCGCGTCGGCCGAGGAGGAGCAGGCGCTGAGCGGGGCGTAGCTCGGGCCACCCAGCTTGTGCCGGAAGGCGACCGCGGAGGCGGCGAAGTTCGCCATCGTCATCGGGATGAAGAGCGGGGAGGCATTGCGGCCCCCGGCTCGCGCCTCGATGTTCTGCACGGCGGTGGCGGTGCCGCCGAGCGCCGAGCTGATCACGGTGGCCATCTCGGCGCGGTCCAGCCCGTCGATGCCCTGGTCGTTCAGGGCGAGGTCGGAGGCGGCAACCGCGAGGTGCCCCACCCGGTCGTAGCGCCTGGCGTCCTTGTACTCCAGCCAGTCCGACGGATCGAAATCGGTGATCTCCGCGCCGATCCGGACCCGGTTGAACGAGGCGTCGAAGGACTCGATGAGCCGGGCCCCGCTCACCCCCGCCGTGAGCTGCTTCCAGTACCGGTCGGTGCCGATGCCGATCGGCGTCACCAGCCCGATCCCGGTGATGACCACCCGCTTGCGATCGCCGTTCATCGCTTCTTCCCCTTCGGGTCGAGGCCGAAGAAGGCCTCCATCTTCATGGCGACCTGGACGTCGCCCTGGACGCGGAGCTCGCCGCGCATCATCAGCTCCATGCCCTTGTCCAGGCCGGTGGCGATCCGGGTGAAGCCGGCGCCGTCCAGGTACACCGTCAGCGCCACCGCGCCGGGGTACTCGGGGCCGAGCACCTGGCACGCCTCCGGCCCGAAGGAGACGGTGTCCACCACGGTCTCGCCGGGCGGGCGGGCGATCTCGAAGCGGACCGCGACCTCGCGGTCGAACCGGCCGGGCAGGTAGTACTCCGGCATCAGCGCGATGGCATTGCGCAGCGCCTGCGCGCCGACCTCGGTGCCGAGCGCCCAGAGCAGATCCTCGGCGGGCAGCACCTCCACCACCCGGCGCACCCGCGCCCGCTCACCGGAGAGCAGATCCTCGATCTGGGCGCGGCTCGCCTTCCCGGTATCGGCGGCGAGCCGGGCCGCCGTCTCCACTGCGTTCATACGAATACCTCCGCTGTGCTTGAACCGTCGGTGACGGCGCGGATCACGGCCGCGATGAGTTCGTTGTAGGGGTCGCGGCCGGGCAGCACCGCCGCCACGTGCCCGTCCGGGCGGACCAGCACCGCCTGCCCCGGCTCGGCGCAGAGCGCCGCCGTAGCCGCGCCGGAGGGGTCGCCGAGCGCGGCCGCCGCGCCGGCGCGGCAACCGGGGAGCAGGGTGAACGCGGTGACCGGCACGGTGTTCATCAGGTGCGCGTAGCCGACCGCGTCGGCCCAGGCGTCGCCGGCCGATTCGGCGGCGAGCAGCGCGAATCCGCCGCCCGTCAGGTCGAGCGTCGAGACCGGGGTGCCGTCGGCATCGCGCAGCCAGTGGTGCGGCACCCGGCTGCCGGGGCGCACCTCCGGGGTGTAGTCGATGACATCGCCGACCACCGGCTCCGCGCCGTACCGGAAGCCGAGCGCCTGACCGTAGAAGTCGAAGTGCGGGCGCTGCTCCTCGATCCCGGTGGCCAGCGCCGCCGCGTCCGGCGCGGCCAGCGCCAGCGCCCCGAATTCGGCCATGGCGCGGGCATTGTGCTCGCTCTGCGCGGCATTGAAGCGGGCCACCGGTTCGCGCTCGGGCCCGTAGGTGTCGAGCAGCCGCTCGTCGGCCCACCCGGCCAGCACGGCGGCGAGTTTCCAGGCCAGGTTGTGCGCGTCCTGGATGCCGGTGTTCATGCCGAACCCGCCGGTGGGCGGGAAGGTGTGCGCGGCGTCGCCGAGCGCGAAGATCCGGCCCGAGCGGTCCCGCCAGCGGTCGATCCCGGTGCTGCCCATGGTCCAGGTGCGGGCGCCCCTGATCTCCACCTCGACCGGTGCCCCGATGGCGGCGGCCACCAGGGCGGCGGCCTCACCGGTGCGGTCACCGTCGGCGGCGGCGAGCGGGATCTCCAGCAGCCACTCGTCCCGATCCGGGGAGACGGTGATGAGCACACCGCGCAGCTCCCGGTTGACGATCCAGGAGAGCACGCTCTCGGCGCCGCCGAGCCAGCGGCCCAGATCGGCGTGGAAGTGCACGTCGAGCAGGCTGCCGAGCGGGGGACCGGCCGTCCGGGTGATGCCCGCCTGCGCGCGCAGCGTGCCGTGCAGCCCCTCGGCCAGCAGCACGTAGTCGGCGGCGAGCCGGTGCGCGCCGGTGCCGTCGGTGTACTCGAGCACCGCGCCGTCCGCTCCGGTCGAGACCGCGTCCACGGTGGCGCCGGTGATCAGCGTGACCCCGGGGAGCTCGGCCAGTCCGGCGCCGAGCACCTCCTGCAGGCGGTTCTGCGGGCACAGCATGGGCCGGGCCGGGCTCTGCGCGGCGAGCCGCATGAGCTTGTCGGTGTCCTCGATGAGCTCGAGCCGGCCCAGCTCGGTGCCTGCCACCGCGGTCAGGAAGCGCACCCGCGCGGCCTGCTCCAGCGGGGTGCCCGCGGCGAGCGCGGCGTCGAAGAGCCCGAATTCGCGGAGGATCTCGCAGGTGCGGACATTGACCAGGGTGGCCTGCGGGTGTGTGGGCGGCCGGGTGCGCTTCTCCAGCACGACCGTCTCCACCCCGTGCCTGCCCAGCGCGTGCGCGGCGGCCAGCCCGGCCGGGCCCGCCCCGACGACGGCGACGCGGGGGCTCATCGCGGCGCTCCCGCGCTCGTCGCGGCGGTGACCCCGGCCAGCCGGGCCCGCACCACCCGGTCGAACCGCTTACCGAGCAGCAGCCGGGCCGCCACCAGGGCGGGCAGCCCGGTCACGATGGCGACGCCGAGCGTCAGCGCGAAGCCGAGCAGCCCGGCGGCCCGCGCCACCCCGCGCGCCGGGCGGAGTGCCGCTCCCGCGCGCCGGAACACCTGTCCGGCAACGAGATCCGCGGCGGCGAGCACCGGAACCACCGGGGCCGCGTCGGCCAGCGCGAGCGCGGTCTCGTCCGGCCCGGCGGCCGCGGCCAGCCGTTCGCCCGCCGCGCCGACCCGGCGCAGCTCGTCGGCGCCGACCCCGGCCCGGCCGAGGAAGCCGTCCCTGGAGCCGAGCAGCAGCCAGCGCAGCGTGGTGACCAGCGTGATCCCCTGCGGCCGGGTGTCGATCGCGGCGACCGTGCCCACCGTCCGCGCACCGAGCCCGGCGAGCGTTCGGCGCACCTCGGCCGCGGCCGAGTACCACATATTGCGGCAGGCGACGAGGGTCACGACCTCGCGCCCGGCGAACAGCTCCGGGTGCGCGGCGAGCAGCGAGCGCACCGGCACCGACGGCGCCAGGTACCACACCTGGTAGGCCAGGATCACCAGTTCGTCCGGGGCGGTGTACAGCTCCGCCGGATCGGCGGCGAGCGCGACCCGCGCCGATTCGTCCGTGGCGGCGGGGAATACGCCGAAGAACCGGGCGACCGGCCAGGGGAACGGGTACGGCTCGACCGGGGCGTACCGCACCCGGCGCACCGGCCTGCCCGCGGCCACCAGCGGGGCCACCAGTGCGTCGGCCACCTCGGTGAGCTGCCCGGTCTGCGAGTACTCGAAGACCACGACCGGGCGGTTGTCGGCGCCGCTGCCGACGGCACCCTCCGGCTCGACGGCCCGGATTCCGGCACGTCCGGTCATGCGGCGCCCGAATGCTCGATCGGGCCGCGCACCGCCGTCAGGTGCATGAAGGAGATGGCGAATCGCCCGGATTCCGGCACCATGCAGAGCAGGGTGTCGCCCGGCTGCACCAGATTCTGCGTGAGCATTTCGTCCAGAATGACGTAGATACTCGCGCTGCCGATATTGCCCACCCTGGTGAGGTTGCTGAACCACGCCTCCGGGCGCCCCGCGGAGACCCCGCGCCGTTTCAATTCTCCGGTCAGCATCGTTTTCATGCGCTCACTGGAGTAGTGCGCGGGAAACCAGGTGACGGTGTCCGGATCGAATTTCCCAGCATTTGCGAGCTTTTCGTACTCGTCGATTCCGACCCGCACCAGGTGCGGCAGCAGCGACAGTTTCTGCCGCGGCGCGAGCGCACCGGCGGCGGCCGCCTCGGAGGCCGAGGGATAATCGCCCCAGGTCTTCTCGCAGGAATTCTTGGTGCTGCCGAAGTACATGCAGGCGTTCTCGGTGTTGGCGTACGAGGTGAGCGAGATCCAGTCGATCCGCAGGCTCGTGCGATCCGCGGGCGCGGTATCCGAGACCACCGCCGCGCCGGCGCCGTCCGAGAGCATGTAGCGCAGGAACGCCGTCTCCATCGGCAGCGAGCCGTCTTCGGTCGTGGTCTTCATCTCGGCGTAGCGCGTGTGCTTGAAACCGCGGCTGGCCAGCTCGCTCGCGACCGCGAGCGCGGTCTTCTTCTCGCCCACCTTGACCTGCAGGTAGGCATTCTTCAGCGCCATCATGCCGGAGCTGCAGATGCCGTGCGCGGTGATGATCTCCATGGGCGGGTAGCCGAGCTCGCCGTGCACCATGCTGGCGTGGCCGGGCCCCATGAGGTCGGGGAGCGTGGTCGCGGCGGCGAGCAGCTCGACGTCGTCCGGGGCGAGCTCGGCCCGGCCGACCGCCGCGCGCACCGCCTCGGCGGCCATGCGGGCATTCGAATAGACCGTCCGCTGGTCCTTGTCGATGGCGTAGTGCCTGGTCTTGATGCCGCTGTTCTGCAGGATCTGGTCCTTCAGATCGGACGAGGCGCGGCCCGCCTTGCCGATGTACTCCTCGATCTCGTCGTTGGTGATCGGCTCGCCCGGGAGGAAGCGGCCGGTTGCGGTGATGTATGCGTCCATGAAGTCGTGCCTTCTCGAATCGGTGACCGGGGCTGTGCGGAAACGCGAGGAAAGGAGGACGCGCCGGTCAGGAGACCTCGGCGGCCTTGAGCCGGATCAACCCCATGAGATCGGCGAAGGTGCGCACCGAGGCGATTCGCTCGTCGTCCAGCGAGATGCCGTACTTGTTCTCGATGAGATCGGCGACCGAGAGCACGCCGAGGGAATCGAGCCCCAGGTCGTCGAGCGTGGCATCGGGCGAGACGACATCCAGATCGACGTCGTAGTGGGCGCGCAGGAATTCTGCGATATCGTCGCGGATCGCTACATCGACAGACATTATTGACCGACCTTTCCCCGCAGACGACGCACAAATGGTGCGCAGCGCGGGTAGCCAAGGAAATGTGCAACCTCGTCGGCGACGACGAGTACCGGATCACCCCTCGACGGCGATGTCGAGTTTCACAACTGCCGGCACAGAGGATTCCCCCATTCCTCACAACATGCCGACCGGCCGGGTGCCGGGTTCGAGATTAGAACGAGAGTGTCTCAGCGTCAACAGGTCTCGGCACAGATGTGAATCTGCACAGAACTGGACGGGCGACTATTTGCATTCGGGTGACACGAACGGACACGCCGCACACGGCCGGTTATCCGCTATTCCGGGTATCCACGGCCGAATACATTCGCGACAGTCCAGCATCCTGTCCGAATTGCCGAGAATTGCATTACCGAGCGATCGCTCGGTGAACGCGAACGCCCGGCGACCCCCGGCGCGCCGTGCTACGCTCCGGCCGTCGGACCACGCAGGTTCGCTCTCCCGCTCGGATCGTCCCAAAAGTCTTGTCCCCGGTCCGCATCGGTGCCGATGCGGGCGTAGGGCGCTGCCCCCTGTCGCCGTGGAGGTCGTGATGACGCAATCCGAAGATCCGGAGGACCGGTTGGCCGGTCTCTTCGGCACGCCGCTTCCCGCCGGAATAGCCGCGCTGCCCGCGGCGAACCGCGCCGATCTCGCCGAGCTCGTCGACGCCGCCTGCACGCAGCGGATCGCGGAGCTGACCGTCGCGGCGGAGGACGCGCTGGACGCCATCCCCGGCTTCCTGCGCCCGGCGATCCGGCGGGCGGTGGGGCTGTGACCGACTCACCGGCCGTCCGGCGGGCCGCCGTCACCGCGCTGGCGCGGCTGCTCGGGGTCACCGCCGAGCGCATCGGCTACCTCACCGAGGTCCCCGCCGCCGACCTCGCCGCGCTGCGAGTCCTGGTGTCGGACCGCATTTTCGGGATCACCGAGGAGGCCGGGCTGAGCTCGGTCGCCGCCGCCACCCGGCTGGTGCCGCCGCCGATGGCGGCCAAGGTGGCCACCCGCAACGACAGCCCGCTCATGACCGCGCACCTGGCGGCGGTGATGGAGCCGGCCAGGGCCGCCGCGGTGGCCCAGCGGCTCCCGCCGGAGTACCTGGCCCGGGTGGCGACGCACCTGGATCTGGCGCGATCCGGCGCGGTGATCGCCGCGCTCCCGGTGCCGCTGGCCGTGCGGGTGGCGCGCGAACTCGTCACGCACGCCGACCACCCCACGCTCGCCGGCATGCTCGACATCGCGACCGAACCCCAGCTCCGGGCCTGCCTGGCCGAGCTGGATCCGGCCGTGCTCGCGGCCGCCGCCGAGCTGCTGCCCGGCCCGGAGTCCATCGCGCGCGTGGCCGGGGTGGCGCCGCCGGAGCTGGCGCAGCGGCTGCGGGCGCTGCTGGCGGCGGAGGCGACGTGAAATTCCAGCTGATCGACCGCATCGAGGCCTGGGAGCCGATGCGGACGCTGCGCGCCAGCAAGGCGACCTCGATCTACGAGGACTACTGGCAGCCGTCCGAGGCCGGGCCGGTGGTGCCCGCCGGGATCGTGCTGGAGGCGCTGTGCCAGGCGGGCGCCTGGCTGGTGCTGCTCAGCTCGGAGCACCGCAAGCGGGCCGCGCTGCTGAACATCGCCGAGGTGACGGTGCTGCGCGATGCCGGGCGCGGCGCCGTGCTGCGGCTGGAGGTCGAGGTGACCCAGGCCGGCGCCCGCACGGCGAGCGTGGACGGCACGGTGCGGGTGGACGGCGAGCCGATCCTGATCGCCCGCCGGATCATGTGCGCCTTCGTGGACGCCGACCGCTTCGACGACCCGGCCGAGACCGCGCGGACCGCGGCCACCCTGCTCGGCGCCGGACCGCTGGACGCCCCGGCGCGGAGCGCGTCGTGACCGCGCCGGCCACCTACGGCGCACCCGCCTTCGACGCGGTCGAGATCGTGCGGCCGGGGGAGTGCGGCACCGCGCTGCTGAACGTCACCGGGACGCTGCCGGTCTTCGCCGCGCACTTCCCGCGCTACCCGACGCTGCCCGGAATGCTGCTGCTGGAGAGCGGGATCGCGCTCGTCCGCGCGGTGGCGGACGAGCCGCTGCTCCGGCTGCGCGAAACCCGCGGCCTGCGCTTCCGGCGCTTCGTCGTACCCGGTGACCAGGTGCTGCTGACGGTGGAGCGGCGCGCCGAGCCGGACGAGTGGGGGCTGCGCGCCGAGGTGGAGGGCGAGCTCGCGGCGGTCGCGGTCGCTCTGCGGGTGCGGCGCTGAGAGCTCGGGGTGGCCCCCGCCGGGCGGGGGCCACCGGATCAGTCGACCGCCGGGATCTGCACCTTCTCGTTCAGCTCGCTCAGCGCGAAGTCGATGGTCACCGGCTGGCCGGTGTCGTTGACGGTGCTGAGCCTGGTGCCGACCGGCAGGTGCCTGCCCTGCGCCGCGAACCACACCGTCAGCGTCGGATCGCCGGTGCTGCCCGGCAGCCAGGCCGCGGCGTCGGCCCGCGGCACCGTCCCAACGACGCGGAAGGCGAGCACCCCCTCGCGCTCCTCCCGCGCCTCGGTGCGCACCTCGCGCAACCCGCCGAGCAGCTTGGCCAGCCCGCGCTCGGGATCGAGCAGCTCCGAGGGGCGCGGCAGCGCCGCGCCGGCCGGGAGCTGCGCCGCGCTGTACCTCCCGTCCGGGCCGCGGGTGTAGAACCTGCCCTCCTGCTCGACGAAGGCCAGGGTGGCGCCGGTGACCTTCGCGGTCCCCACGGAGGCGCCCGGCCCGGCCTTGCCGCGCGCCCGCACGTCGGCGCTCAGCTCCCTGGCATCGAGCCCGGACAGCCGCCCCTCGCTGTTCATCTGCACGTGCGCGCTGGTCACGGCCGCACTGGCCGCGGTCGCGCCGCGGAGCAGGAATTGCGGGTCGGGCAGCCCGCCGGATCCATCGCCACACCCCACCGCCAGGAACGCGGTGATCGCCACCGCCGAACCGGCTCGGAAAATCCGTCTGGTCACCCCTCCAGGGTATCGGCTCCGGCAGCGCGGGAAGCGTCGGTTCCCGAAATTGTTGGTAACCGAGATGTAAAGTGGCGCAATCTGTTTCAGCGACGAGGTGCGGTGTAGTCGATGAGCTTGTCGGCGTTCGAGAGCGAGGTCACCACGCAGGTGCCGAGCGGGCCGGAGCGGTCGTACATCGTGGCGGTGCCGATCGAGACGCCGTCGGTGGCGAGCGAGTCCTCGGCGCGCAGCCCGAGCTCGAAGCCGAGGGGCAGCCGGGAGAGCGTGAGCGTCATGTCGGCATTGATGTAGCCCGCGCCCTCGGAGCCCCAGTGGCAGATGTGGTTGGCGGTGTCGCCGACCATGGCGGCGTGCTGGAACGGGGTCAGCTTCTCGCCGGCGACCAGCGCGGGCATGGCGTGCCAGGAGATCTTGCGCTCGGCGTTCTGGTGGTCGCCGTACTCGCGGGACCACTCCCGCTCGCCGCTGCGGAACAGCGGGCGCGCGCCCTCCGGCGGCACGATGCCGACCGGCGGCACCGGCAGCTCGCGCTCCGGGCGCCAGAGCTGCCCCGGCGGCTCCGCGCCGGTGCTCAGGAAGACCACGGTCGAGCGGGCGCGCACCGCACCGTCCTGCACGATTCTGGCATCCGCGACGGTGATACGCCTGCCCGTGCGCACCACCTCGCTCTGCACGGTGATCGGGCGGTCCCAGACCGGGCGGAACAGGTCCGCGGTCATCCGGGCGGGCACGAACCCCTCCGGGCAGTACCGCTCGACCTCGCGCGCCATCAGCCCGCAGACGCCGGGGCCCCCGAGGTGCCCGCCGCCCCAGCCGCTGCGCGCGACCTTCTCCGGGATCACCGCATCGCCGTCCGGCGTGAAAAAGCTGACCATCGGTCCTCCTGTGCTGCGACGATCGACATTACCTAGTCTCGGACGGGTGTCCATCCCAGCCCTCTCGCCGGTCGTCGCCGCGCTGACCCCGTTCCGGCGCTCGGGCGCCGTCGACCCGGCGGCGCTGCGCGACCAGCTGCACCTGCTCACCGCGGCCGGGGTGCGCGCGCTGCTGGTGAACGGCACCACCGGCGAGTTCGCCGCCTGCACCGACGCCGAGCGCCGCGCGGTGCTCGAGCTGTGCCGGGCCGAGTGGCCGGGCACGCTGATCGCCCACATCGGCGGCGGGCCGATCGGCGACGTGCTCGCCCGCGCCGGGCACGCGCACGACCACGCCGACCTGCTCGCCGTCATCACCCCCTTCTTCCACGCCGGCCCCCCGCGCGCCGGGGTGGAGGAGTACCTGCGCCGTATCCTGGCCGGGCTCCGGCTGCCGACCTTTCTCTACAGCTTCCCCCGGCACACCCAGACCCCGCTGGCGCCCGAATCGCTCGCCCTGCTCGCCGCCGAGTTCCCGGAAGTCGTCGCCGGAATCAAGGATTCGGGGAAGGACCGGGCCATCAGCGCCGAGTACAAGGCGCGCTGCCCGCAGCTCACCGTCCTGCTCGGTGACGACGGGATCGGCGCCCGCATCCGGCAGCTGGGCCTCGACGGTGTCGTGAGCGGCGCGGGCGGGCCGGTCGCCGAACTCCCGGTCGCCATCGCCGCCGCGGGCGACGGTACCGAGGCGGATCGTCTGCAGCGGGTGTTCGACCGGTACGGAGCCTGCCGCCGCGCGCTGCCGCTCATCGATATCGCCTTCGCCAAAGCGGCTCTGGCCGAACGGCTCCCGGGTTTCCCGCTCGCCGTCCGGCCGCCGCTGATCGCCGCCGACGCCGAGCAGGCGCGGACCATCGGCGCGGTCGTCCGCGAGGTGCTGGCCTAGGTTTCCAGCACGAGATCGCAGACGGCGTGCGCCTGCTCGCGATTCCCCGCCGCGAGCACACCGTCGTGGTAGGCGGCCCAGTCCGCGAGTTTCGGCGCGTCCCGCTCGGCGCCGCGGGCGATCATCCGCTCCCGGATCCGCTCCGGCGGCGCGTCGAGCCAGAGGGTGCGGACCGGGACCGAGTCCGGGGTGCCGCTCACGGCCCGGAAGTGCTCGGCGAGCGAGCGGCCCGCGGCGTGCGCGGCCCGGATGACGGAGAGGAACGGTGCGTCCACGAGCACGGGGGCCGATGCCGCCACGGTGAGCGCGGTGCGGATCAGCCCGTCGTAGATGCCGGGGGAGAGCAGCGCGCGGTAGGTCGCCGAGTCGCGGTCGTGCGGGTCGCCGGTGAGCCGGGCCATGAGCGTCTCCTCCAGCAGCGGCGCGAACCGGTCCTTGTCCAGGATCGGCGCGCCGGTGCGGGAGTGCAGGAAGCGGGCCGCGGTCGACTTCCCGGAGGCCGGGAAGCCGCAGATCACCACCGCACCGGTCAGCCCGGTGGCGAGCCGGGTGAGCTGGGCTTCGGTGGCGGCGGGCAGCGGAGGGGGCACGTGTTCAGTGCACCACGACCGATCGCCGCCCATCCCGATGCCGCCGCGGAGGGTCGGCCGTGAGTTACGCGCCGACCGAGGAGAGCAGCATGGGCAGCGCATTGCCCATCTGGATCTTCCAGGCGTCCCAGTTGTGGCCCTGCCCCGGTACATAGCGCTCGTCGACCTGCGCGCCCGCGCCCTGTAGTGCGTCGACGAAGCGGAAGTTCTGCTGATACACCTTCGCCTCGACTCCGTCGCCCTGCCCGTAGGAGACGAAGAGCGGGATGCCGGTGAGCTTGTCCACCTGGCTGTACGGGTTGTTCGCCCGCCAGATGTCCGCCTGGTCGGTGAGGTCGCCCCACACCCGCCTCCAGTCCGCGGCGCACCCCTGTCCCGGCAGGTCGGGGCCCTCCGGCGCGCCGGATGCGTGCAGCGGATCCACATTCCCGCTGAACGACGCCGCCGACCGGAACATCCCCTGGTACTTCGCCGCGAACTTCATGGCGCCGAGCCCGCCCATGGAGTTCCCCGCGACGGCGCGCGTCGTATTGGCCCGGTAGGTGGACTCCAGCACCGTCCGCACATCGCCGAGCAGGTACTTCTCCCACGCGGGGGCGCCCCACGCGCCGCCGTTGTACCAATCCGTGTACGCACTGCACCAGCTGGTCTCGGGTAGCACGAAGATCGCGTCCCTGCCCGCGGTCAGCGCCGCGAGATCGCCCTTGTCGCTCCACGACTTGTGGTCGTCGAAGCCCCCGTGCAGTACCCAGACCGTGGGCCAGGTGCGGTTGGCGTCCTTGGACCAGCCGGGCGGCAGCAGCAGCCGCACCACCTTGACCGACCAGTCCGGCCCCTCCAGGTTCGGCGAGGAGATCCCGATGTCCAGGATGCGGTCGCTGACTCGGTTCTCCCAGCGCACGATCCCGGTCGCCGACGCGGGCGCCGGGGGAACGAGAAATACCGCGGCGCCGAGCAATACGGCGAGCACGAGCAGTGCTGCCCTGCGTGGAGCTGGCATCGGATGTCCTTCCGTCGAGCCGTGCCGCCACGGTATCCAAGAACAGCACTGTTCGCAGCCCCCGGAATTCTTGGGCCGGTAACCCGGCGCCGCTAGCGTGGCGGCGTGGCGAAGCGTGGGGTCGAGTACACCCCGGACCGGTCGGACCCGCAGCGGGTCCGGCTGTACGAGGGGCTGCCGGAACGGCTTTCGCGCGCCGAGGTCACGTTCCGGGTCGCGGGCGGGCTGCGCGGCAGCCGGGTGGTGCCGGCCTCGCGGGCCGAGTTCGCGCAGCTGCGCACCGCGCTGGAGAGCGGCTACGAGAGCCCGTGGAGCGCTCCGAGCCGGATCACCGTCTCCGAGGGGCAGTACTACGTGCGGCAGGCCGAGCGGCGGATCGCCGAGCGCGGCGCCGAGATCGAGCGCAGGGCGGCCCGGATCGATCTGGACTGCCCGTGGTGCGAGCAGCCGCGCCGCTATCTCGGGGTGATCGGCTTCGTCACCGGCCACACCGGGTTCCTGTCCGACTCGCCGAGCGAGCTCGGGCAGCTGGTCGACAAGCAGCACGGCTACCGCTGCGACGGCTGCGGCTCGCTGCTCTACTTCGCCGACGGCTTCCTGCCGCACCCGCTGCCGGGCCGGCGGCGGAGCTGATCAGGGGCTGCCGATGCCGATTCCGGCGGCCAGCTCGGTGAGCAGCGCCTCGAAGACCGCGTCCGGATCGCGGACCCGCATGGGGTAGTTGCCGAACACCTCCAGCGTGACGTGGCCGTAGAGCCGGGCCCAGAGCGTCATCATGAGGTAGGTGACGCCGAGGTCGAGCTTCTCCGCCGGGAACTTCTGGCCCGCGGCGGCGAGCATGGCGAGCAGGTCGTTCTGGTAGCCGACCAGGTCCGCGCGCAGCGCCTCCGGAATGGCGTCGGTGGGTGGCAGCGCCAGGTCGTGGGTCGCCAGCAACCGCCCGGCGGAGGCCAGGAAGACCCGGCCGAAGGGCTCCTCGAAGCGCCGCGCCCCCTCGCCGCCGAGCTGCGGCGAGGCGAAGACCAGGGTGAACTCGTGCGCATTGGCCAGCGCCCAGCGCCGGAAGCCGCGGCAGAGCGCGAAGAGCTGACCCAGCCCGTCCTCCGGCAGCTCGGCCGCCTCGGCGGCGAGTTCGTCGGCGAGGCCGAGGCAGATGTCCCGGCGCAGCGCCGCCACCAGCTCGTCGCGCGAGCCGTAGTACCGGTAGAGCGCGGGCGCGGTGACCGCGAGCGCGCCGGCGATGGCGCGCAGGGTCAGCGCCTCCGGCCCGTGCGCGGCCAGCTGGGCCCGCGCCACCCGCCGGATGTCCGCGTCGCTGACCGCGGGCACCCGGCCCCGGCGGGCCGTCATCCCGGACTCGTCATTCGTAGGCGACCTGCCAGCTCTTGATCCCGTTCAACCACCCCGAGCGTAACCGGACCGGTTCGGAGAGCTGACGCAGCTCCGGCATCACGTCGGCGATGGCGTTGAAGATCAGGTCGAGCTGCAGCCTGGCCAGGTTGGCGCCGACGCAGTAGTGCGTGCCGGTGCCGCCGAAGCCGACGTGCGGGTTGGGGTTGCGGGTGATGTCGAAGGCGAACGGGTCGTCGAAGCGCTCCTCGTCGAAGTTGGCCGAGGCGTAGAAGAGCCCCACCCGCTGGCCCCGCTCGATCTGCTGGCCGCCGAGCTCGGTGTCGCGCAGCGCCGTGCGCTGGAAGGCGACCACCGGGGTGGACCAGCGCACGATCTCGTCCGGCGCGGTCTTGGGACGCTCGGCCCGGTACCGCTCCCACTGCTCGGGGAAGTCGACGAAGGCCTTCATGCCGTGCGTGGTGGCATTGCGGGTGGTCTCGTTGCCCGCCACCGCGAGCAGGATGACGAACCAGGCGAACTCCTCCGAGCCGAGCGCCTCGCCCTCGATATCCGCGGTCACCAGGGTGCTCACGATGTCGTCGGCCGGACACCGCCGCCGCTCCTCGGCCAGGTTCCAGGAGTACCCCATGATCTCGGCGGTGGCGACCCGGTGGTTGCCGTCGAACTCCGGGTCGTCGTACCCCATCATCTGGTTCGACCAGTCGAAGAGCTTGCCGCGGTCGGACTGCGGCACGCCGAGCAGCTCCGCGATCGCCTGCAGCGGCAGCTCGCAGGCGATCTGCTGCACGAAGTCGCCGCCGCCGGTCCGCTTCGCCGCGTGCACGATCCGCTCGGCGCGCTCGTGCAGGGCGTCGCGCAGGGTCTGCACCGCGCGCGGGGTGAAGCCGCGGGAGATGATGCGGCGCAGCTTGTCGTGCGCGGGCGGGTCGGTATTGACCAGCATGGCGCGCTGGATATCGATCTCCTCGCGGGCGATATCGCCGTTGAACCGGATGACCGCGGTATTGGCGGCGGAGGAGTAGGTCTCGCTGTCCTTGGAGATCTCCCGAATGTGGTCGAGCTTGCTGACCACCCAGTAGCCGCCGTCGTCGAAGCCGCTCACGCCGTCCGGCTGGTCGACCCACCAGACCGGCGCGGTGCGGCGCAGCTCGGCCCACTCCTCGATCGGGAGGCGGGTGGCGAGCAGGTCGGGGTCGGTGAAGTCGAAGTCGTGCGTGACGGACACGGGTACCTCCTCGGAGCGGGTTCGTTTGCAGTGAACCACATCACTCACCGATTTGTGAATACCATTTACTAAATGGTGTTCACCGCGGTCGGTACCGGGCAGCTGTCGTAGGGTGGCGAGATGGAGACCGGGCAACCGAGCAGGACCGCGCTGGCCGTCGCCGGGGCGCGGGCCCAGCACCAGACGCTGGACGATCCGCGCATCTTCACCGACCCCCTCGCGGCCCGCATCGTCGGCGGCACCGAGCCCGCGGGCGAATTCGACCGCGGCGTCGACGCGGAGGTGGCGCGGGTCCGCCGGTTGGTCATCGCCGCCCGCAGCCGCTTCGCCGACGACCGGGTGGCCGCCGCCATCGCCCGCGGCACCCGCCAGGTGGTGATCCTCGGCGCCGGGCTGGACACCGCCGCCTACCGCAACCCGCACCCGGAGGTCCGCTACTTCGAGGTGGACCACCCGGACACGCAGTCCTGGAAGCGAAATCGGCTGCGCGAGGCCGGAATGGAACCACCACCGACCCTCACCTTCGCCCCCGTCGACTTCGAACGGTCGACCCTCGCGGCCGGGCTGGCCGCCGCCGGGCTCGACCGCTCGGCCGACACGGTCTTCGTCTGGCTCGGCGTCATCGTCTACCTGACCCGCGCCTCCATCGACGACACCCTCGGCTACATCGCGGGCACGAAAGCCGACCTCGTCTTCGACTACCCCGTGCCGCCGAGCCCGGAGACCCGCGCCCGCGCCGAGCGCGTCGCCGCCGGGGGCGAGCCCTGGCTCAGCTACTTCACCGTTGCCGAGATGCGCGCCCTGCTGCACGGCTTCACCCTGCTCGAGGACCGCACGGCCGGGGACCTGCTCGGCGAGTACGGCGCACCCACCGCGCACCCGGCCGCCGCCGGAATCCGCCTGGTGCACGCCACTACGCGCTGACCAGCACCGACACCACCACCTCCCGCTCGGCGGAGGGCAGGTAGTGCACCCGCACCGCCCGCCCCACCCCGACCTCGCCGAGCGCGGTGGCGGGAAGATACTGCTCGGTGCGGGTGTGGAAGGCGCTCCCGTCCGGGCGGATGACGAGCAGGCCGAGCAGCACCCGCGGCCTGCCCGCGCGCACCTCGCCGGGCACGGCGAACCAGCGCACCACCGCCTCGGCGGCGATGCCGCGCTCGGTGCGGTCCAGGTCGAGCTCCACCCGCCGCGCGGTGCAGCGGACCGGGAGCACGACGCCGGGGCGCAGCAGCGACAATTCACTCAGCGGCACCACCAGCACGGTCTCGGTCTCGAACGC
The DNA here is from genome assembly GCF_040654395.1 of Nocardia sp. NPDC050697. Classification (NCBI taxonomy): domain Bacteria; kingdom Bacillati; phylum Actinomycetota; class Actinomycetes; order Mycobacteriales; family Nocardiaceae; genus Nocardia; species Nocardia sp. NPDC050697. The sequence continues at coordinate 928,550 of NZ_JBFAHY010000001.1, read as the reverse complement.
GCGCCCGCCCGCCTCGACGGTGAGCGCGAGCCGCAGCCGCGGCTCGCCGCGCACGCCGACCCCGGTGTGCCGGACCGCGCGGACGGTGGCGAGGCCGGGTATCGGCGCGGGTTCGGGGCGGGCGCGGAATCTCATGGCGGTTCTCCGGGGGCCGGGGGCGGGGGTCCGGACGACCGTAGGCGGCGGCCGCGCCCTACCGATCCCAGGTCGCGCCGAAAATGGTTGGCGGCGGCCGGTGCTCGTTCTCTACAGTTCATTCCAGGCAATCCGAGGTGGGCGGGCCGGAGTCGATCGGTTACCACTTTCACTGGAGCGGTCGCAGGTTCGAGTCCTGCCGGGAGCGCGGGCTCCCGTAGCTCAGCTGGTAGAGCACTTTCGCCGGTCGGCACCCCACGACCGCCCACCCGGATCGCCGTGACCGCACGGGAGGAGGAACCACAATGGACGTGCTGTCGAAGATCAATCGCCGCAAGACCCCACAGGGCGAGCGGGCGCGTCCGGAGCAGGTGCCGAACTCCGCGGGCGGCTTCGTCTTCGCGGTGACGCCCGAGGTGCGGCTGCGCCGATTCCTGACGCTGGGCACCGACGGCGGCACCTTCTACGTGCGGGCGCCCGAGCTGACGGCGGACAATGCCGAGGTCGTGCTGCACTTCGCGAGTGAGCGCACCGACGACTTGGTGCGCGAGATCGTCGCGATCTCCACCTCCGGCCGGGCGCCGAAGCAGAACCCGGCGCTGTTCGCGCTCGCCGCGGCGGCTTCGCTCGGCGATGCCGAGGGCCGGCGCACCGCGCTGGCGGCGCTGCCGCTGGTGGCGCGGACAGGTACGCACCTGTTCCTGTTCGCGCGCTACATCGAGCAGTTCCGCGGCTGGGGCCGCGGGCTGCGCCGCGGCGTCGCGAGCTGGTACACCGCCAAGACCGTCGAGGACCTCGCGTTCCAGGCGGTCAAGTACCGGCAGCGCGAGGGCTGGTCGCACCGCGACCTGCTGCGGCTGTCGCACCCGGAGACCGTCGACGACGAGCGCAAGCGGCTCTTCGACTGGATCTGCGGGCGCGAGCCGGCGCTGGACGGGCTGCGGATCGTCGAGGGGTTCGAGCGGGCGCGGACGGCTCCGGTCGCCGCGCTGCCCGCGCTGGTGCGCGAGTACCGGCTGTCCTGGGAGATGCTGCCCGACCACGCGCTCGGCGCGCGCGCGGTGTGGGAGGCGCTGCTGGACAACGGGATTCCGCAGACGGCGCTGCTGCGGCAGCTGCCGCGGCTGACCGGGCTCGGGCTGCTCGACCCGCTCGGCGACCGCACGGCGACGGTGTGCGCGCAGCTCACCGACGGCGAGCGGCTGCGGCGCGGCCGGGTGCACCCGATCGCGGTGCTGGTCGCGCTGCGCACCTACGCCTCCGGGCGCGGGGTGCGCGGTGGCGGCAGCTGGCAGCCGTCGCGGCCGGTGGTGGACGCGCTGGACGCCGCGTTCTACGCGGCGTTCGGCGCGGTGCGGCCGACCGGGAAGCGGCACCTGCTCGCGCTGGACGTCTCCGGGTCGATGGGGGCGATGATCGCGGGGCTGCCGATCAGCGCGCGGGAGGCCTCGGCCGCCCTGGCGATGGTCACCGCGGCCACCGAGCGGCGCCACACCATCGTCGGCTTCACCGCCGCCGGGAAGCGCTGGCAGGACGGCTCCGGGCTGCGGCCGCTCGCGATCGGGCCGCGGCAGCGGCTGGACGACGTGCTCGCCGGCACGGCGAACCTGCCGTTCGGCGCGACCGACTGCTCGCTGCCCATGCGGCACGCGCTGCGCACCGGGCTCGAGGTCGATGTGTTCTCCGTGTACACCGACAACGAGACCTGGGCGGGGGAGACGCACCCCTTCCAGGCGCTGCGGCAGTACCGGCGGGAGGTGAATCCGGCCGCGAAGCTGGTGGTGGTCGGCATGACCGCGACCGGGTTCAGCATCGCGGACCCGTCCGACGCCGGCATGCTCGACGTCGCCGGTTTCGACGCGGCGGTGCCCGCGCTGCTGGCCGACTTCGCCCGCGGGTGATCGAATCCCGCTCCCTCGCACCGAGGGAGCGGGATTCGTCAGGTGCGGAGCGTCCAGACGATCAGCACCACCAGGGTCGCGGCATACCCGGCTCCGGCCCAGAAACCGATCCGGCCGCGCCGCCTGCCCTCCGCGCCCGCCGCCGCCCGGTGGTCGAGCCGCGGGATCATCGGGCCGTTGTCGCCGACATCCATGAAGCAGAGTGCGAAGAGCACCAGCAGGATGTCCGCGCCGAGCAGCAGCGGGTAGGCCGGGAGCGGTGCCGTGAACCCGAGCACGACCGGGGTCACGATGAGGAACAGCGGCAGCGTGCCGAGGGTGACCAGGACCGCGAACACGGTGAACCACCCGATCGCATCACCCCGCGCCCGCAGTGCCCCGCCCACCACCGCGATCTGGAATACGCCCATGGCGATGCTCGCGACCATCCGGAACTCCCTCCGCCCGTGCGCGAGGCTACCGGTGCGGTGCGACAGTCAGCGCCGGACGGCGTGGATGGTGCCCACGGCCGGGTCGGGGAGCGCGACATCGCGGCCGAACGGCTCGACAGCCTCGTTCCAGGCGCGGAACTCCGTCTGCCAGCCGAGGTCGCGCAGCCACCGCTCGACATCGAAAACGGCGTCCTCGGTGCGGCCCGGGGTGCCGACCAGGGTGCGCAGGTCGCGATAGCGGGTGGCGTCCTGATCGGCGGCCACGCGATCAGTCGCGAATCGGCTGCCCGGTGCGGAGAGCGCCGTCAGCGTGCGCACCACCCCCTGATTCCACTCCTCGGTGAGGTGGCCCAGCGAACCCTCGTCGATCCACAGCGTCGGCAGCTCCGGACGGAATCCGCGCTCGAGCAGCGGAGTCTCCCAGTCCCCGCGCAGATCGACGGCCACGACCTCGCGTCGGCAACTCGGCACCGCCCCGGCCAGCACCGGCTCCTTGAACGCGAACGTCTCCGGTAGATCGATCTCGAACACCGTCACCTCCCCGGGGAGCCCCATCCGGAACGCCCGCGTATCCAGCCCGGCCCCGATCAGCACGATCTGCCGCAACCCATCCGCGACCCCGGCCCGCACCCGATCGTCCACCAGCCGCACCGCGACCGTGCGCCCCGCCGCGAACTCCCCGGCCAGCGCCGTCAACCGCTCCCACCGCTCCGCCGGAAACCCCGCCCGCGCCGCCGCCACGAACGCCCCCGCCAGCGGATCCTCGTACAACCGATCCACCCGCTCGCCCTCCCACGCCCGGATCACCGCGACCCCGATCGCAGTGACCGCCACCCCCGTCGTCGGTACCGACGCCATGCCACCCCTCCTGATAACTAACTTGCCGTCCGGCTAGATATCTCGCACGGTAGGCTCCCACCTCGCCGGTCGTCAAGCAGAGGAGCGGGATGGACAAGCGCCGCAGCGATACCCGCGAGCGGATCCGCACCGTCGCCATGGAGCTCTTCGGCGAGCGCGGCTACGAGAAGACCTCGCTGCGCGAGATCGCGGACCGGCTCGGCGTCACCAAGGCGGCGCTCTACTACCACTTCCGCACCAAGGAAGACATCGTGGTCAGCCTCTCCGAGGACCTGCGCCGCGGCGTCGACGACATCGTGGAGTGGGCGCGGGCGGAGCCGCCGGGCCGGGCCCGGTCAGAGCAGATCGTGCTCCGCTACGGTGCGCTGCTGCACGGCCTCGGCCGCAGCATGATGCGATTCTGGGCCGAGAATCAGCCCGCCTTCCGCGACCTCGGCATCGGCACCGGGCTGCGCTACGAGTTCCGGGAACTGGCCGATCTGATCGCCGGGCCGGAGGCGCCGCCGCTCGCGGTCTTCCACGCGCGGCAGGCGCTGCTCACCATCAGCTGGAGCCTCTCCATGATGGGCGACCTCGACCTGGACGACGCGCAGGGCAATGCCGCAGCGACCCGGCTGGCGCTCGATATCCTCGCCCGGCTCTGACCGGAGTCAGGTGGCGGCGACGGCGCCGGTGGCGAGCAGCCCGATGACCACGAACCCCAGGATGATCCGGTAGCCGACGAACCAGTAGAACGAGTGGTTCGCGACGAACTTGAGCAGCCAGGCGATCGAGGCGTAGCCGACGAAGAAGGCAAGGACGGTGGCGACCAGCAGCTGCGCGCCGGAGGCATTGAGCCCCTCGCCGGCGGGCTCGAAGGCGTCCGGGAGGCTGAAGAGCCCGGAGGCGGTGACCGCGGGGATGGCGAGCAGGAAGGAGAACCGCACGGCGGCGGCGCGCTCCAGCCCGAGGAAGAGCCCGGCGGTGGAGGTGGCGCCGGAGCGGGAGACGCCGGGGATCAGCGCCAGGCACTGGGCCAGCCCCATGATGATGCCGTCCCTGGTGCTGAGCTGCTCGAGCGGCCGCAGCTTGCGGCCGTAGTGCTCACCGGCGGCGATCACCAGAGCGAAGAGGATGAGCATGATCGCCACCAGCCACAGGTTCCTGGCGCCGGTGCGGATCTCGTCCTTGAACAGGAACCCGAGCAGCCCGATCGGGATGGTGCCGATGATGACGTACCAGCCCATGCGATAGTCGAGATCGCGCTGCGCGTCGGCGGTCTCGGTGATCACCGGCAGCTTCATGGTGGCGGGGTCGCCGGGGTTGTAGACCGGGAGCTTCGTGGTCACCTGGTCGGTGATCGGCACCGTCTCGGGCTCCCGCTTGCCGCGCAGCCGCGCGCCGACCCCGGCGAACCAGGCCACGATGATCCGCGCGATGTCCTTGGCGAAGTAGACCAGCACCGCGGCCTCGGTGCCGAGCTGGGTCACGGCGGTGAAGGAGGCACCCGCGTCCTCGCCGAAGAAGACCGACGAGACGATCCGCAGATGCCCCGACGAGGAGACCGGCAGGAACTCCGTGAGCCCCTGCACCAGCCCGAGTACCAAAGCCTGGACCCAGGTCATCGACTCGCCCACGCACCCTCCACACTCTCTCGTCCGCGATGTCCTCAGCGACGGTACAGGGCCGCGGGGGAATGGCGAATTGCCGGATCTACCGGCCGGGGCCGCCGGTCAGACGGGCGCGGCCACCGCGGCGCGGCGCCGCCGGAACCGGCGGGTGACCCGCCACATGAGATAGCCGAGCCCGGCCAGCAGCACCGGGATGAGCACCGGCAGCACCAGGGCGAGCAGGACCGTGCAGAAGGTGAGGATGCTCTCCACGATGGAGACCACCGGGTTGGTCAGCCCGCCGGTGGTCGCGGTGCTGGCCGCGCGCACCCCGGTCTGGGTGGTGCTGAAGGCGAGCGCGGTCGGGCCGCCGACGATGATTCCGGCGATCGCCGCCGTGCTCGGATCCGCGGTCTGGAACACCGACCCGGCCGCGATGGCGCCCGCGATCGGCCCGGTGACATTCCCCACGATGGACAGCAGGTTGTCCACGTAGGGGATGAGGTCGGCGAGCAGCTCGGTGCCCGCCGCGACGGCGAGGGCGATGAGCGCGCCGGTGGAGCCGATCCAGGCGAAGGACTCGTTGAGATCCAGCCCGAACAGGTCGAAGCGGGCGGCGGCGCTCAGCATGAGCAAGGGCAGGAAGGCACGGAACCCGCAGGCGGCCGCGAGGCCGAGCCCGAGGAAGAGCGGAAGCACCCAGCTACTCATGATTGCGAGTGTAGGTGCGGTTTTCGGGTGGTTGTCCGGATCGTTACCCGGCGTCGCGCTTGGCCCTCGCCCGGCGCTTGCCCTCGTGCATGGCGGCGACCCTGGCCACCGGGATGGTGCGGCCGTGCTCGATCAGTTCGGCGGGCAGCCGCTGCGGTGCGGGCATGGCCGCGGCCCACGGGTCGCGCCCGGCCAGCGCGTCGAGCGCGGTGCGCACGGTGAAGTCGGCCGGGGTGACGCGGTCCAGGTCGGACCAGTCCAGCGGGAAGGAGACCGGGGTGCCCGCCCGGAACCGCGGGCTGTAGGCGGCGACCACGGTCGCGCCGCCCGCCCTGGTGGAGTCGACGAAGACCTTGCCCTTCCGGTCCTCCACGATGAACGCCGTGGTGGCACGGTCCGGGTCGAGCGCCTCGGCCCGGGCGGCGAGCGCGCGGGTGGCGGCGGCGACATCGTCGACCGGGGCGCTGTCGTCGACCGGGACGAAGACGTGCACGCCCTTGGCGCCGCTGGTCTTCACCGCGCCCGCGAGCCCGCAGTCCGCGAGCGCCCGCCGCACCAGGTGCGCGACCGCGACCACGGCGGCGAAATTGCTGCCCTCCGGCGGATCCAGATCCAGGATGAGGTGGGTGGGGCGGTAGATGTCGGCGGCCAGGCCGAGCGTGGGGTGGTACTCGATGGCGCGCTGATTGGCCAGCCAGAGCAGCGTGCGCCGGTCGTCGCAGAGCGCGTAGCGCACCTCGCGGTGCGAGGACTCCGCCCACATCGGCACCGTGCGCACCCACTCCGGGGTGTACTTCGGGACGTTCTTCTGCATGAACGGCGCCCGCCCGCGCAGCGCCCGCAGCACGGTGAGCGGGCGGTCGGCGAGGCCGGGGAGGATGCGGTCGGCGACGGCGTCCAGGTACTCGACGAGGTCGCGCTTGGTGGCCGCCGCGTCCTGGCTCAGCGGCTGGTCCAGATTGGTCAGCTCGACCCCGTCGCGCTGTTCGCCCATGCGCCCACCCTACCGTCATAACTCCTTTCGACCGGCTCGGTAGCAGTTCACAAGGCGACAGTCTCCGATGCCAATGCCGGGTGCGCGGAGTTCGTGAACCGTCCAGACAAGACCGCATTACCGGAATTCCGCGGCGCCGCCGCCCGACCATGGACGTATTCGTTCACGCGCAGTTCAGGGGAATTCCATGGCCGGTAGGCATCGCAAGCCCGCACCCCGTTCGCTCCGCAGGGCGGGCGGTGCGCTCGCCGGGCTCGTCGCCGCGGTCGCCATTCCGGCAACCGCCGCAGCCGATTCCGGCTCCGCCGGGCCGGGATCGCTGCTCAGCGGGGTGATTCCGGCCGGGGCGACGGCGGTGGCCGGGCCGCCCTCGGTGCGCGGACCGGAGACCGCGGTGGTCGTCCTCGGCTACGGGCTACTTCCGGACGGCACCATGCGGCCGGAATTGGTGCACCGGCTCCAGGCCGGTTATGTCCAGGCGCTGCTCGCCCCCGCCTCGCCGATCGTCGTCACCGGCGGGAATCCGCAGCAGGGCGTCACCGAGGCGGCGGCGATGGCGGACTGGCTGATCGCGCACGGAATCGCGCCGGAGCGCGTGCATATCGAATCCGAGGCAGGCTCCACGGTGCAAAACGCCGAATTCACCGCCCGGATCCTGCGCGATATCGGCGCCCGCGATGCCGTCGTGGTGACCTCCGCCGACCATATCGCCCGCGCCCGCCTGATCTTCGGCGACGCGGGGATCGTGGTGGTCGCCGGGTTGACCCCGGAGCAGCTCCCGGCGCTGGTCCGGCAGTTCGGCCCGTAGGCGCGGCGGCCCGGCGCCGCCCGCGTACGGTGAAGCGGTGGTACTCCGCGCGGTGATCTTCGACTTCGACGGCCTGATCCTCGACACCGAGACCCCCGCCTATACCTCCTGGCAGGAGACCTACACCGGGCTCGGTGCCGCGCTCGACCGTGCACTCTGGGCCGCGAATATCGGCACCCACGGCTGGGACGCCGTCCGCCACCTGGAGGAGCTGGTCGGCCACCCCGTCGACCGCGCCGCGCTGCGCGCCGCCCGGCTGGCCAGGCACCACGCGCTCATCGCGGACGAGGTGGTGCGCCCCGGCGTGGTCGGCTGGCTGGACGAGGCGAAGGCGCTCGGGCTCGCCGTCGGGCTGGCCTCCAGCTCGGGCCGGGAGTGGGTCGGGCAGCACCTGGAGCGGCTCGGGCTGCTCGAGCGCTTCGCCGTGCTCGCCACCGGTGACCGGGTGCCGCGGCCCAAGCCCGACCCCGCCGTCTACCGGCTCGCCCTGGACAGCCTCGATATCGACCCGGCCGACGCCATCGCCGTCGAGGACTCCGCCAATGGCGTCGCCGCGGCGAAGGCGGCCGGGCTGCGCGCCGTCGCGGTGCCCAATGCCATGACCGCCGAACTCGACTTCTCCCGCGCCGACCTGGTGCTCCGCTCGCTCACCGACGCCGGAATCGCCGAGGTCGCCGAGCGGCTCGGGTTCTAGCGGCCGGGCGCACAGCCGGTAGTCCCTGCGGTAGTCTGGAACGGTGGCGATCGAGTGGTACTGGGCGCTGGCGCACCTGCTGGCACGCACAGGCACCGATCTCGACCACGTGTTCGATGTGGTGGACGCGTGGACGAGGGGCGCACGGCGGGTGTGGTTGCGGACCGCCGTCGACCCGGCCACGGGGCTGACGTCCCTGGTGATCTGGGGTCGCACCGACGAGGGCATACCGCTGGCGGTATTCGCCCACCGCTCGGGCCGCGACATCGAGGTGTACAACGCCGCGTACCTCACCGCCGACCAGGCCGCGGAGCTGCAGAAGTGGGAGGCAACCCGCAATGACTGATCCATTCTCGGCCATGAGCCCCGACGAGGTGGCGGCGATGTCCGGCCGCCTCGAGTTCACCGGCGAACCGGTGGCGATCGAGCCCGGCCCCGAACCCGTCCTGTTCCCCCGCTCGGTGAAGCTCACCCGCGAGCTGGACCAGGCCTGCAAGCGGCGCGCCGCGAACCTGGGGCTGTCCCAGTCGGCCTACATCCGCTCGCTGATCGAGCGCGACGTGGCCGAAGCCGGGGACGGCGAGCAGCGCCCGGCGTGGGTGCGCGAGCTGCTCGCGGTCATCGCGCACCACGAGAAAGCGTCCTGACCGAGCAGCACGCCCCGGCTACCCTGGCAGAGATGTTCCTCCTCTTCGGATACGGCCGCAGACAGAAGCCCATCGGCCCGGGCGCGACCCGGACCTGCCCGCGCTGCCACAACACCACCCAGTGGACCCGGCTGCGCGAGTACACCCAGCTCACGATCTTCTTCATCCCGGTGCTGCGCTGGGGTCGCACGCAGTTCGAGTCCTGCGGGATCTGCGGCGCCGCCATCGCCGCCTGACCGCCCGCCGCCGCTCCGAACCCGCGCCCCCTGGGTACACTGCTGCTCGCCGACGACCGCTTCCGGTCCGACTCGATCCACCTAGCAGGGCTTACCGCATAGAGGGGTTCGAAGAATGAAGCTCGGAAAGACGACCGCCGCTGTCTTCCTGACAGCCTCGGCCATGACCATCACCGCCGCGACCGCCCAGGCGGAACCGGCGGGCAGCGCGACGACTTCCGGTATCGACCACGGGATCGGCTACCGCATCGCCGTCTCGCCGCTCGACGGGGCCGTCACCGCCACCCTCGAGAACGGCCGGTTCGACCTCGCGGAGAACGGCGCGCTGATGCTGGAGACGGCCGAGGGCGCGGCGGTGCTCGAGGTGCCGCGGCAGCTCGCCGCCGACGGCCGCTCGATCACGGTGGCGCAGCACATCGCCGCCGACGGCCGCACCCTGACCCTCACACCGCCGCCGGCGGCGGTGGCCGAAGCGAAGGCCATCGGCTCCTACGACCGGCTGGTGGAGCAGATCAACAAGAACATGCCCGGCGTCGTCGGCGGCGCCATCGTGGGCGGCCTCCTCGGCGCCTGCCTGTTCCTGATCTGGGGTGTCAGCATCCCGCTCGGCGTGCTGATCGGCGGAGCCGTCGGCGGATCGATCATGGGCGGGCCGGAGTTCACCGATGCCGTCCAGGCGTTCGTCACCGGTCAGCCGTGACCGCGAGGTCGTCGGCGGATCGATCATGGGCGGCGATGCGGGCCGGCCGGATGAGCAGCTCCAGCGCCGCGAGCGCGACCAGCGCGCCGAGCACGATCCACAGCACCACCGCCCCGGTGGGGTAGCGCCAGAACATCAGCAGCACCGCCGCGATCCCGACGATCGCGCAGCGCAGCGGGGTACGGAGCTGGAGCGCCCACCGCTCCACCGCGTTCGGCTCCCGCCCCCGGGCCGGTCTGCGCACGAAGTCCTGCGCCTGCCCGTAGGCGCGCCGCACCGCGCGCGCGGAGGACGAGCCGCCGACGAGGAAGGCGCCGAGCGCGATCACCAGCCCGAGTACCGCGACCGCCCGCAGGCTGGTCCGCAGCGGCACCAGGACGGTGTCGATGACCGCGGTCGCCGCACCGGGCGAGAGCACGTCGGGTGGAACGCTGTCGAGATAGAGCGCGCGGCCGACGAGGATCGACAGGGCGAGAACGAGCATCCCCGCGGCGATCGCGAGCCCGGTCAGCGAGAGCGCGCGCAGCCTGCGGCCGCGCGGTGCGACGGCGACCGCGGCGGCGGCGCAGCCGATGCCGAGCCACGGCAGCACGGCCGCGGCCCGGTCGAGGGCGTCGACGGCGCGCTGCGCCCGCACCAGTTCGGGCGAGCGGAACAGCACGAACTGCTTATCCACCGCCGGAAGCCGCTCGGCGAAGGCGAAGCCCCGCTCGGTGAGCGCCGTCTCGACCCGCTCCAGGACCGTGCCGAGCGAGACGCTGACCGTCCCGCTGCGATCCACCTCGATCGCGGCCGGGCGGTGGTCACCGGTCATGACGGCGACGACCGCGGCGTGCGCGGCCCGGTTCGCCTGCAGCCAGAGATCCTCGAACTGCTGTGACCGCACGATCGAGCCGACCGTCTCGTGCACGAAGTCCTTCGCCTGCTCGGTGATCACCGGCGCGAGACCGACGATGGCCGCGTCCACCCGGGGCGCGTTCGCGGCGAGATCGGTGCGGGCGGTGAGCGCCGTCAGCGCCTCCTTCGTCCGCTCCTGCACGTCGAGCCGGGCGAAGATCTCGTCGGTGATCTGGTTCGTGATGTCGGCCTGCAGCGCGGGATCCGAGGCCAGCGGCGCCACGGTGCTCAGGTAGCGGTCCGTGTCGAGGAGCTGGCCGCGCACGAAGCGCGCGGTCACCGAGCCGAACGCCAGCACCCCGACCAGGACCAGCAGGATCGTCACCGCGGTCCAGCGCAGCCCGGTGCGGGGCGGCCGGGCGGCGGGCGGCTCCGCGTCCGGCGCGGCGGGCCGCCCGCGCAGCGCCGCCACCTCCGCGCGCAGCCGGAGCAGCTCGGCGCGTTCGTCACCGGCCAGCGAATCCGTGCTCATGCGAGCTCCTCCGCGATCCGGTGGTCAGTCGACCCGCCAGGTCGCGACGGCCCAGATGACGACGATGTCGACGGCGATGACGACGATCGACCACCACGGGTAGTACGGCAGCCACAGGAAATTGGCGACGATGGAGAGCGCCGCGATCACGATCGCCGCGACCCGCGCCCAGACCGCGCCCGCGAACATGCCGATCGCGATCACCACCCCGAGGACGCCGAGGATCAGGACGACCCAGCCCCAGGTCGTGACGTCGAACTGATAGATGTACTCGGGGCCGGCGACGAAGAGCTCGTCCGCGGCCAGCGCCGAGATGCCGGAGAACACGGCGAGTATCGACACGGTGAGCAGCAGCGCCGCGGCCGCGAAGGTGGTGCCGGCGGCGAAGCCCTGCTTGACCGGGTTCCGATCGTATCCAGTGTTCATCGAAGGCCCTTTCCTGGAATGGCGGTGCGGGCGCACCGGTTTCGGATGACTGTCAGTACGGGGTCGGAATCCGGTGCAGCGGCTGCGTCGGCGGGCGGTAGCCGTCGGCCCGCGACCGCTCGCGCTCGGTCGGCGCGGGCAGCGCGACCACCCGGAACACGCGCGGGCTGACCCTGGCGGTTCTTCCTCGGATCCCGCGGTGCGCCGCCCGCCGGGTCGAGCAGCTCGCCGGAGCGGGCGCCGTGCTTCTCCTTACCCATGCGCTGCCCCGTCCGTTCAGCGTTCCGGCTGCCAGGTGGCCACGGCCCACATCACCGCGATGCTCAGCGCGATCACCAGCACCGACCACATCGGGTAGTAGGGCAGCGACAGGAAGTTCGCGATGATGACGAGCGCGGCGATCCCGATGGCGGCGTATCGGCCCCAGGCGGTGCCGAAGAGCAGCCCGATGCCGCAGACCATGCCGACGATGCCGAGCACCACGTGCACCCACCCCCACGTGGTGGTGTCCAAGGCGTACAGGTATTCGGGACCGGCGAAGTAGAGTTCGTCGCCCGCGATGGCCACGGTGCCCTCCAGGATCGAGAGCGCGGCGACGACCATCAGCATGACGGCCGCGACGGCCGAGATACCGAGGGCGAGGCTCTGTTTCTGCATCGGCTCGGCGGGCGGATCGGTGCGCGCGTCGGACATGCTCGTCATGGCGGTCTCCCTCGGAGTGCGGCGGATCTTCCGATCGTCCGTCGCCCGCGTCCGCGCGGCCTCACCTCTTCCGGGTGAGAACCACGGGTTCACCCGGAAGAGGTGACCCGGGCGCCGCTCTCCGCCCCTAGCGTCGCTCGGCGAAGCGTCGCGGATCGCGAGCGGGAAGGGGCGGCATGGGATGCCTGCCGGGAATGACGCGCTCTGCTCAGAGCACGACGACGACGATGCCGAGCACCGCGGTGATGGCGAGCACGACGAGCACCGTGGCGACGAGCGAGGTCGAGAGCACGGCGACGCCGGTGCCGAGGGTCGCCACGATCAGCACCACCAGGCACGCCGTCCCGGACTCGAACCGCCGCGACGGCGCCGCCCGGTGCCGCAGGCCGGTCATCCCCGGATCACCACGATGGGCGACAGCTCCGGGGTGCGGAAATGGACGTCGGCGGGAAGCCGGGCGGCGATCTCCCGCGCCGTCCGCTCGACCAGGAGCGGGACGAAGTCGTGCACCCGGCAGCCCGCGTAGCGGCGGTGAATGGTGTGCACGAGCAACTCCAGGTCGGCCGCCGGGATCAGCGGGTACCGGTGGTGCAGCCGGACGGCCACCTGCTCGACCTGTGCTGCTTCATCCTGCTCGGACATCGACATTTCACCCTCCCGCATCCGGGATATCGGTATTCGGTTCGCGGCGCGAGAGAGCGCGCATTCAGCTGGTCGAAACGAGTGGCTCGCGATCTTTCCCCCGGCGAGCAAGCTCCTCAATCTTAAACACAGAAGTTGCGAACGCCAGGTCGTTCACATCTCGAAAGAGTAACCGTGGAGACTTTCCGGTCTCGAAACGATTTCGAGGTGTTTCTGGTGAGAATACTGTGACGGAAGAGTTCCAGGAGGAAACGATGGCGCGTGTCGTACCCGAGTATCTGGCGATCGCCGTGCCCTCGCGGATGCACCCCGACGACGTCCAGGCCTACCTCCGTTATCGGGCCAGGAAAGAACTCGGCGTGATCGGCGAGTGGCCGGGGCGCATCGAAAACCGGATCGAGCAGAAAACGGCCTCCGCCCGCGTCACGGAATGGGGCGTGTTCTGCGATGCCGAGAACGTGCCCGACGAGATTTGATCGTGCCCCGGCGGGGGCGGGCGCGCCGATTGTGAGATCACTCGATTCGGGTGAGGCGCGCCCCCGTGCGGACGGTGATCGTGGGGGAGGGCCGGGCCGCCGTGGCCGGGCGAGAGTCGGGGTGGTGATGGCGATGCCAGGTGCGGACCGATGGGGTACCGGGTCCGGCGGCCGGCCCTATGCCGGGGCGGTGCTGGTGGAGACCGGCCCGCGGCGCGGGCGCAGGGCCGATCGGTGCGGAGCCGACAACCGGGTGCCGTATCGCGGGTTCGGCCTCGATGATCGGCGTCCTTCGTCACCGTGGTCCACGGCGTCGACCGTGGTGGTGATCCGGGAGGCCGGTACCGGCCGCTGGGAGTTCCTGCGCCGGCTGGTGGTGCCGGTGGGGCGGGGCAGCCTGGCGTTCCGGTTGTCCTCGCACTCGTCCGAGGCGGGTCAGCTGTGGCGGGATCAGCGGGTGATCGTGCAGGCGGGGGACCCGGCCGGCCGACCGGCGCTCGGCTCGCGTGAGCACGAGGGCAGCGTGGTGCTGTTCGGGCCGGGCCCGCTGGCCGATGCCGTGGCCGAGGCACTGCGGGTGAAGTACGGGCCGCGGCTGGCCCTGGCCCGGCTCGGGCACCGGATGGCGCTCGGCTCGGCACCCTACGCCGACCTGACCGCGGTGATCACCGTGCGCGAGAGCTCCGCCCCGCTCGCTCTGCCCGAGCCAAGCGCCCGGCTGCACCCCCACCGGCAGTACGCGCTGCGCGACGTCGTCACCCCTGATCCGGAGCGTGATCTGCGATGACCGGCAGGCAGGCACCGGAATTGAGCGCGGAGAGCGACGAGGCGATCGCCCGCGCGATCGCGCGCTGGCGGGCCGCGCACCGCGCCGCGCTCGACGACGGCCACCGCAAACTGGCCGAGATCACGGGGGTGGTGCTCGACGCCTTTCTCGCCGAAGCCCACCGCCGCACCGCCGCACCGACCCGGCCGGAGCCGGCCGCGGGCTGACCGGCACCCCGCCGGGGCCGGTGTTTTCCGGTGCCCGCCGCCGTTCAGGCAGGCGTCTCCGAGGTGGGGCGGTTGCGCTGCGACCACAGGGCATAGCGCCGGGCCAGCGGTGCGGCGGTGAGCCCGTGCGCCAGCACCGAGAGCCCGATGGTGACGACGGCGCCGGTGAGGAGCAGGTCCCGGTGCGGCAGCTCCCGCTCCTCCTCCAGGATCAGGATGACGAAGACGATGGTGGCCAGCCCGCGGGGGCCGAACCAGCCGACGAAGGCGGTGGTGGGGATGCCGGGCCGGGTGCCGGTCAGTGCCAGCGCGACCGGGATCATCCGCACGGCGGTCAGGCTCAGCAGCGCGTACCCGGCATTGCTCCAGGACAGGTGGCCGAGCGCGGGGCCGAGCAGCACGGCACCGAAGACGACGAAGGTCACGGCGCTGAACACGTCGCCTGCCTCGTCGAGCATGCCCGCCGAATCATCGCCGGGCGCGTGGCGGCGGCGCAGCGCCCCGAAGACCAGCCCGCCGACGAACGCGGCGATGAACCCCGATCCGCCGAGCGGGACGGCGAGGGTGTACGCGAGCCCGGCGGCCGTGAGCGGAAGGATCTGCGCCCACGCCGGATCGATCGTGCGGTGGCGTCCGGCGGTGATCAGGAGGGCAGCGCCGATGGCGCCGGCGCAGGCACCGGCCGCGCCGCCGTAGCCGATCTGTTCGGCGACGAGCCGGACTGCGGCGCCGTCACCGATGGCACCGGCCTCGGCCTGCGCGACCGCGAGCACGATGAGGAACAGCGGCACGCAGATGCCGTCGTTGAGCCCGCTCTCGACGTTCAGCCCCTGCCGCACCCGCGAGGGCAGGATGGGGAGCGTGACCACCGCCTGGCCGAGGGCGGCGTCGGTCGGCGCGAGGATCACCGCGAGCAGCAGCGCCTCGGCCCAGCCGAGCTCGTCCAGCACGAGCAGCGCCGCGGCGAACCCGGCGATGATCGTCAGCGGGAGGCCGATCCCGAGCAGCCGGGCGGGCAGCGAGATCTCGGCGCGCAGCGTGGCGAGGTTAACCTGCGAAGCGTCCGAGAACAACACCAGCGCCAGGGTGATCTCGGCGAGCAGTTTGACCGCCTCCGCACCGGTCTCCGCCTCGAGCAGGCCGGCCGTCGCGCTGCCGAGTGCGAGGCCGCCCGCGGTGAAGATGATGGGTGCGGTGATCGGGGTGCCCGCGATGCGTCCGGATATCGCGGAGAAGGCGAGCAGCACCGCGGCGATCGCGGGAAGTGCCCACGTGTGCATATTTCGGGTGTCCCTCCGGGCGGGCGGACAGATTCGGGCTCAGTGTGACGTCGCGGCCCACCTGGCGCCTCACCCGTATGAGGTGAAATATCCCCCCGATGTAATTCGGTCCGGGACTTGCACCGGACAGGGCTATTCGGTCGGCGGCGGGTGCTGTCGAATCGCTCTCGCCGGTGTTTGAATGGCGCTATGTGCCGATGGATGGCGTACTCGGGTGAGCCGATTCTCGCGGACGATCTTCTCTTCCGACCCGAACATTCCCTGATCGACCAGAGCCAGCACTCCCGGCTGGGGGAGAGCACGACCAATGGTGACGGCTTCGGCATCGGCTGGTACGGCGAGGGCAGTGAACCCGCGGTGTACAAGAGCACGGAGCCGGCCTGGAACGACAGCAATCTGCGCGAGATCGCGCGCCAGGTGCGAACGCCGATGTTGCTCGCGCACGTCCGGTATTCGACCGGGACCGCCGTGCAGCGCAGCAATTGCCATCCGTTCCGGCACGGGAAATGGCTGTGGGTGCACAATGGCCTGCTGCGCGGCTTCCGGGAGCTGCGGCGCGACCTGTTGCTCGCGGTCGATCCGGCGCTGTTCCCCGACATCGAGGGCTCCACCGACACCGAGGCGCTGTTCTACCTCGCCCTGACCTTCGGCCTCGTCGACGACCCCCTCGGTGCCGTCGCCAGGGCCGTCGGCTTCGTCGAGGAGGTCGGGCGCGCCAAGGGCATCGAGCGGCCGGTCCAGATGACCGTGGCGACGACCGACGGCGAATTCCTCTACGTATTCCGGTATTCCAGCGAGCGGAAGTCCCGCTCGCTCTACTTCTCCACCGGGATCGCCCAGCTGCGCGCGTTGCACCCCGAGGTCGAGGTGCTGCGGGAGCTGGGCGACAGCACGCGCTTCGTGGTGTCCGAGCCGCTGCGCGATCTCGAGGGGGCGTGGAACGAAGTGCCGGAATCCTCGGCCGCGATCGTGGGCGCGGGTGCCGACGCCATCCGGCCCTTCGTGCCGATTGCGCCTTCCTGAGGTCGAGCCTGCTATCGGGCGGCGTTCTCGTCCGCGCAGCCTTCGGTGGTCAAGTGCGACAGCATGTCCTGGACGTGGCGCAGGTCGCCGGCCCGATGCGCGTCGCGCTGGCGCACGGCGCCGTTGCCGCCGGCCAGGACCGCGGCCAGCGCGGCGCGGGCGAAGTCGTAGTCGCCGGACTCCTCGAGGGCGGGGCGCAGATAGCCGAGCAGGTGGGCGGTGGGGCCCTGGATGGGCCCCGGCTCACCGGCTCTCGTGCCCGCCCTGGAGCCGGTCAGGCCGCGCCGGGCGGCGATATCACAGGCCGCCCGCAGCACCGTCCGGTCGACGGGGGCGGCGCGCCACCCCTTCTCCACGGCGGCGACCGAGGTCGAGACCAGCGCCCGCACCAGGGCGGCGAGCAGCGCGGTCTCCGTGGTGGTGGCCGGGACGTCGCTGATCCGGATCTCGATGGTGGGCAGGTGGTCGGAGAGCCGCACGTCCCAATACACCATCCGGGGGTCGAGGATCCGGCCGCTGTCGGCGAGCTCGGCGACGATCTCGTCGTAGTGCGCGGCGGAGTCGAAGTAGGGCGGTGGGCCCGCGCTGGGCCAGCGGGCCCACAGCCGGTGCCGCCAGCTGGCCTGTCCGGTGTCGGCGCCCGCGGTGATCGGCGAGTTCGCGGTGAGCGCGAGCAGCGTGGGCAGCCAGGGGCGGATGTGGTTGCTCACCTGGACGGCGAGTTCGCGGTCGGCCACGCCGATGTGCACGTGGCAGCCGCAGATCACCTGCTCGGCCAGGACACCGAAGCGCTCGGCCATGCGCTGGTAGCGCGGTGTGTCGGTGATGGAGCCCGGCGGTGGCTCCCGCAGCGGCACCCCGGTCGCCAGCATGAGTGACCCGGTCCGGGCCGCGGCCGCCGCGGCGGCGGCTCGCGCCCGCCGGATCTCGCGGTGCAGCTCGGGGATGCTCGTGCAGACCGGGGTGCAGGTCTCGATCTGGCACCGGGACAGCTCCAGCTGCAGGTCGACATCGGGCTCGGCGGCGACCAGGGTATTGGTCAGTGCGGGTTCCCCGGAATCGGGATCGACGAGAACGAATTCCTCTTCCACGCCGACGGTGAAGCAGCGTGCGGTGTTCACGGTCGCCGTGCCGTGGAGATCTGTCGAGACTGCGGATGTCATGGTGGCGCTCCCTCTCGACGGAGAGATTACTACAAGTTTGCTAGATTAAATTGAGCACGTGGTGAATGGATTCACGAGCCGAGAATCCTGGCCTTCTCCGCGTCGAACTCGGAATCGGTGAGCACCCCCTGTGCCTTGAGCTGGGCGAGTTCCTTCAGGGCGCCGATCCGGTCCATTTCCCCGCCGCCGGGGGAGGCCGGAGTGGACTGCCCCTCGTGGGCGGCCCAGCGCTGTCCCTGCCGCCGGGAAACGCGATTGGAGACGGCGGTCGCGGTACCGGCGACCACGGCGGTGCGGGCTACGCCGCGAAGAAGTCCGGGCATGACGCTCTCCTCGTTCGATTCGACTGTTGGGGTGAATGGAATTGTCGCGCGGTGAATTTCCGATTCATCCGGCATCGAGCGACGACAGGATGCTCTGCATCGGGATGCGCCCGGTGGCCACCAGCTCGGCGCCGTTGCGGCGCAGGGCGGCGGCGAACGGCGCCGCCCACCGGTTCTCGTAGACCAGCACCGCCGCGGAGCACCCCGGCTCCAGCGCCCGGCCCGCCTCCAGGCGGTCGTCGTCGTCCAGCAGCCCCGACTCCGCCTCCGCGAACAGGGTGATATCGATATCGCCGCCGAAGCCGACGTCGGCGATATCGACGCCGACGAGCGACCCGGCGGCGTCCTTGTGGACGAAGGCCAAGTCGAGTACCCGGATGACGCCGCGCTCGACCAGGTCGAACAGCAGGGGCAGCGCCGAGCCGTCCGGCGGCCGATCGGCGGGGAATTCGATCACGAGATAGTCGACGGGACCTAACAGGTCGATATCTGTTTCGCTCATTGCAGCCTCTTTCCGTTACGAGAAAAGGGTGAACCTGCTTGTCCGGCAGCGAAGGTTTCCGGGGATTCGAGGATACCCGCGCATTCGCCACACCACGGGGCGGCACCGGTGCGGCAAGCGTACGCCACGATCGGCCTCGGCCGCATTCTTCCGCAGCCGGGCGCCGACCCTCACCCATTTCGGGTGATATGCGGGTCGCGCCCTCGACACGGGGTGTGCCGCCGGAGTTTGCTGGATGCAGTTTCGCCGCCCCCGGCCCCTCCGTTCACCGGAGGTGGCCCGGCCGGCGCGGTCATCCACAACCCGGAGGTGTGCCCGTGAATCCGTATCCGCCGATCGCCGACCACGGCCTGGTAGGCGACCTGCAGACCGCGGCTCTGGTGAGCGCCACCGGCACCGTCGACTGGTGGTGCACGCCGCGGTTCGATTCCCCGAGCGTCTTCGCCTCGCTGCTCGACAGCGAGAAGGGCGGCCACTGCCAGCTGATCGCCGACCTGCCCGCCGACCGGATGACGATCCGGCAGCTCTACCTCTCCGACACCGCGGTCCTGATCACCAGGTTCATGGCCGAGGACGGCGTCGGCGAGGTGGTCGACTTCATGGATCCGATCCGGGGCAGGGAGCCGAGCGGCACGCACCGGCTGACCCGGATCGCGCGGGTGGTCCGCGGCCGCCTGCCGTTCGCCCTGACCTGCCGCCCCCGCTTCGACTACGCGCGGGCCGAGCACACGCTGACGCTGCACGACGAGCACCGCGCGGTCTTCGCCGGCCCCGGCGTCGATCTGCACCTGCAGGTCTCGGGGGCGCCGGAGCTGCGCGCGAGCGGCGACGACGTCGAGGCGCGGTTCACCCTGAACAGCGGGGAGAGCGCGGCGTTCGTGCTGACCGGCACCGACTCCGGTGCCGAGCCGCCGCCGCGGCCGAGCCGGGAATCGGTGCTCGACGCCTTCGAGGAGTGCCGCGAGTTCTGGCTCTCGTGGCTGCGCGCCTCCACCTACCGCGGACGCTGGCACGAGATGGTCAACCGCTCGGCGATCACGCTGAAGCTGCTGACCTACGCCCCGACCGGCGCGCCGATCGCGGCGGCCACCATGGGGCTGCCCGAGCAGGTGGGCGGCGAGCGCAACTGGGACTACCGCTACACCTGGATCCGGGACGGCTCGCTCTCCGTGCGGGCGCTGGTCGACCTCGGCTTCACCGAGGAGGCCTACGCGTTCCGGCGCTGGCTGCGCGACCGCCTCGACGCGGGGGACACCGCCTCCGGCGAGCCACTGCAGATCATGTACCGGATCGACGGCGAACCCCGGCTCGAGGAGGAGGTGCTCACCCACCTCGAGGGGTACCGGCAGTCGGGCCCGGTCCGGGTGGGCAATGCCGCCGCCGATCAGATCCAGCTCGACATCTACGGCGAGGCCGCCGACGCGCTCGCCCGGACCTCCGACATCGGCGGCATCGCGGGCTGGCGGGTCTTCGCCGGGCTGCTCGACTGGCTCGTGCACAACTGGGACCGCCCGGACGAGGGGATCTGGGAAACCCGCGGCGGCCGCAAGGATTTCACCTACAGCAGGCTGATGACGTGGGTGGCCTTCGACCGCGGGATCAAGCTCGCCACCACGTACTCGCGCCCGGCCGACATCGCCGGGTGGACGACGGCGCGGGACGAGGTGTTCGCCCAGATCACCGAGCGGGGCTGGAGCGAGAAGCGCCAGGCCTTCGTCCAGCACTACGACACCGAGGTGCTCGATGCCTCGCTGCTGCTGATGCCGCGGATGGGTTTCCTCGCCCCGAACGACCCCGCGTGGCTCAGCACGCTCGACGCGATGGGCGAGGAGCTGGTCAGCGACAGCCTGGTCTACCGCTACGACCCGGCCTCCTCCCCGGACGGGCTGCGTGGCTCGGAGGGCACCTTCAACCTGTGCAGCTTCCTCTACGTGGAGGCGCTGGCGCGGTCGGGCCGGCTGACCGAGGCCAGGTACGCCTTCGACAAGATGCTCACCTACGCCAACCACGTGGGGCTCTTCGCCGAGGAGATCGGCCCCTCGGGCGAGCAGCTGGGCAACTTCCCGCAGGCCTTCACCCATCTCGCGCTGGTCGCCGCGGCGCTGGCGCTGGACGAGCAGCTCGACCGCGCCGAGGCGCGGGCCGGCCGGGTCGGTTAGCCGATGAGCGGGCCGACCGGAACGGGCCGCCCCCGCGGGGTGCTGGTGCCGCTGGCACTGGCACAGTTCATCTGCAGCTTCGCGGGCTCGAACATGAACGTGATGATCTCCGACATCAGCACCGACCTGAACACCACGGTGCAGGGGGTCCAGATCGCGATCACGATCTTCCTGCTGGTGATGGCGGCGCTGATGATTCCGTGCGGCGCGCTCACCGACAAGTTCGGCCGGAAGCGGTGCTTCGTGCTCGGGCTGGCCGTGTACGGCATCGGCGCGGTGATCAGCGCGGTCTCCCCGAACCTCGGCGTGCTCATCCTGGGCAACTCGATCCTGGAGGGCGTCGGCACCGCCCTGCTCATCCCGCCGGTCTACATCCTGACCACCCTGCTCTTCACCGAGCCCGTCGGCCGCGCGAAGGCCTTCGGGATGATCATGGCGCTCGGCGGCGTCGGCGCCGCGGCCGGGCCGCTGATCGGCGGGCTGATCACCTCGGCGCTGAGCTGGCGCGCGGCCTTCGCCTTCCAGGCCCTGGTCATCGTCTTCATCATCATCTCCAGCCGCCGGGTCCTCGATCCGCTGCCCGCGGACCGCAGCCGCTCCTTCGACCTGCTCGGCGCGGTGCTCTCGGCGGGCGGGCTGATCCTGCTCGTCACCGGGATCATGGTCGTCGACGACGACCTCGTGCTGAGCCTGGTGCTGCTCGCGCTCGCGGCGGCCGTGCTGACCGCCTTCTTCCTCGCCATCCGCGCGAAGGAGCGGAAGGGGCGGGAACCGCTCCTGCGGATCGCGCTGTTCCGCAACCGCACCTCGAACCTCGGGCTCATCACCCAGAACCTCCAGTGGCTGCTGCTCATGGGGACCTCGTTCGTGGTCGCGACCTACCTGCAGGTGGTGCGCGGCTACAACGCCGTGGAGACCGGCGTCATCTTCACCGCGGCCACCCTCGGCGTGCTGGTGACCTCGCTGTCGGCGGAGCGCTTCGCCACCCGCCGCACCCCGCGCACGCTGATCCGCGCCGGTTTCGTCCTCGCCGTCGCCGGGATCGCCGTGCTGGTGACCATGGCGGGGAACTCGGTGAATCCCTGGGCCTTCGCGCCGGGGCTGCTCCTCATCGGGTCGGGGCTCGGGATGATGCTGACCCCCTCGGTCACCGTCGTGCAGTCCAGCTTCGGCGAGGACGAACAGGGGGAGATCTCCGGGCTCTCGCGCAGCGTGTCGAACCTCGGCTCCTCGCTCGGCACCGCCGTCGCCGGCACCATCCTGGTCGCCGGCCTGAGCGCGCACGCCTATGCCGCCGCCATGCTCACCCTCGGCGCGATCGGGGTCGGGGGTTTCCTCGCGGCCTCGCTGCTGCCGAATCGGATCGTGCCGGTCGGCACCGGGCCTGCCCCCGGGAACCCGTGAACGCCGCGCCGCCGCCGCGGTCTCGGCCCTGCACACCGATGCCGAGGCGGGCATCTCCGACAGCGAAGCGCAGGCCGGGCGGCTGCGGTACGGCCCCAGCGAGATCGCCACCGCGCCCGCGCTCACCGCGATAGTGGCGGCGGTGCCGGTTGCCGCACCCGCGCCCGTCATCGTAAAATGAGACCCCCATCACACTCCGGAGGTGAGTGTGGGCCGGTAGCGGTGCGGGTGGAGGTGTACCGCTCCGACGCACGAATATTGCGCGACGAAACCACAGCGGGGGCACGGTACCCAGGAGAACGGTCATGTCCCGTCTGGTACGCAAGAATTTCGATTCGCCCGAGGAAACCCGTCCGTTCGAGGCGGACACGGGCCAGCTCGATCTGGTCAATCTCGACGCAGGCCCGGTGGGCCGGGCGGTCTTCCGGCCCGGCTGGCACTGGTCGGAACATGTCGCACCGATCGCGGGCACCGAGAGTTGCCAGGCACCCCACATGGGTTACTGCGTCTCCGGGCACCTGGCGGTGGTCATGGACGACGGCGAGAAGCAGGAGTACGGGCCCGGCGATTTCATGATGGTCCCGCCCGGCCACGATGCCTGGACCGTCGGGGACGAGCCCTGCGTCATGATCGACTGGCAGGGGGTCGCCGACTACGCGAAGCGGTGATCCGGATAGCCGGCGACCGCCGGGTCGATTGCCCGAACCGAAGCTGGGGCGCGGCTCGAAATCCGGACTCGATTCTTCCGGCGAGAATCATCCCCAACTGAGAGAAAGCCGACGGGCGCGGAGCTGCCCAAACCGCCACCGCCGGTGTCCTGGGCGACGGCAGGGGAACAGAACACTACGACCGTCGCCAACCCAGTTACTCTCTCGGGTCATTTCGGATTCCCCCACCGCACAGCCCCTGCTCGGTGCAGGTTCTCACCCGAGTGCCATCTCACCTGATACGGGTGAGGCGCCGGGACGGGCGCGGAAGCAGAGTACGCGCAAGTCCTGCCGGGAGAACATGAGGAACACACCATGTCGGAATACGCCCGTATCGATCGGAAAGACGGTGCCCTCGCCAGGAGAACGGAGTCGGGGACGCTTCTGCTGGCGGCGATCATGCTGATCGTCGCCGGTCTCCTGCACCTCTCCCAGGGAATCTCCGCCATCGCCCACGACGACTTGTTCGTGGACAGCATCAACTACGCCTACAATTTCGATCTGACCGCATGGGGCTGGGTCCACGTATTCGTCGCCATCGTCATGGTGGTGACCGGTATCGCGCTCTGGATCGGATCCGTCGTCGCCCAGGTCACCGCCGTGCTCATCGCGGCCCTGTCGATCCTGGCCAATTTCCTCGCGCTGCCGCACTATCCGCTGTGGGCCGTCACTATCATCGCGATCGATATCGTGATCATGTGGGCCGCGGCGTCCACGTGGCAACCCCATACCCGGTAGCCGTCGCTCACCGCCGCGCATCGGGCACGCGCAGCGCGCCGATCCAGGCCAGCAGCAGCGCACGGACTTCGGCGCGCACCCGCGGCCTGCGGGCCGGCTCGGCGTCCGCGACCACGGAGGCCGCGTGTTCCAGGGCGCCGGTGAGCACCAGCGCGGTCACCGTGACATCGCGCTCGGCGAGCACGCCCTCGTCCATGGCGGTCCGCAACAGCCCCGCCAGTAGCGAGTCGTTGGCGATGCGATCGATCTCCGCGAACCGCTCGCGGCCGAGGACCCGAGGCCCGTCGTTCAGCATGATCGCCATGACGTCGGGTTCGGCGTACTGGTCGAGGAAGGTGTCGAGCGCGCCCACCAGCCGGTCCCAGCCGGAGAGCGCCCTGGCGTGCTCGGCGATCCGCTCGGCGACGCTGCTCGCCACCGCCCGCAGCACCTCGTCGAAGAGCACCGACTTGGAGCCGAAGTGATGGTAGAGCGCGCCGTGCGTCACCCCGGCGGCCTCCGACACCATCGCCACGCTGGTCCGGTCGTAGCCGTGCCGGGCGAAGAGGTCGCGCGCCACATCGAGGAGTAGCGCGCGGGACGCGTCCCGCTGATCAGCTCTGCCCATCACCCCATCCTGCCCCACGCGGGAATTCACATTATGCAGTAATGTCAAAGACGTAATCGCATAATGTGGAGGAGCGCACCGTGCCGACCAGCTGGCTCGATAGAGCGACCCGACAGAACAGCCGCCTGCAATCGGGGCTGTTCCCGCATCAGGCCAGCGCGTGGCTGGACAATCCGGTACGGGCGGCATTCAGCAGGCACCCGCGGCGCCTGCTCGACGCGCTCGCCCTCACCGGCCGCGAGCACGTCCTCGAACTCGGCCCCGGCTCCGGCTTCTTCAGCCGCCCGGTGGCCGCGGCGCTCCCCGAGGGCAGGCTGGAGCTGTTCGATGTGCAGCCGGAGATGCTGGCCAAGGCTCGGCGCAAACTCGAGCGCGCGGGCCACCGCGGGGTCGGCTTCCGCACCGGCGACGCCGGCGCCGGACTTCCCTACTCCGACAACGCCTTCGACCCGGTATTCCTGGTCAGCGTTATCGGCGAGGTGCCAGACAAGGACGGCTGCCTGTGCGAGCTGCACCGCGTGCTGAAACCCGCGGGGCTCCTGGTCTTCCTCGAGACCTTCCCGGATCCGGAGCGGTTCGAGGTGGACCGGCTCCGCGCGCTCAGCGAGCCGCACGGCTTCGGCTACCTCGACGCCCGCGGCAATCGGTGGCACGACCTCGTCCGGTTCCGGTCGCAGCACAGCAGCACCTGAACCGGCTCCGCTCCGGATGCGAGGCCCGGCCAAACATGTGAAAGCCCCTCGCCCCCAACCGATCGACTTCAGCGCCATGCGGTGGTGATCACGACTCAGCGCCGAACCGGACAGCGTGAGCCGCGTGCTCGGCGACACCCCGTGGTCTCAGCGTTCCAGCGCCCTGATCGGATAACCCCATGAGCCACAGCGCACTCACCACTGCCGACACCGCCGCTGCGGTCCAGCGCCGTGTCCTGACGGTGCTGGTCGGATCCCAGATCCTCAGTGGTGCCGGGCTCGCGGCTGGGATCACCGTCGGGGCGCTGCTGGCCCAGGACATGCTCGGCTCTACCGGGTGGGCGGGGGTGCCCAGTGCCCTGTTCACCGCCGGGTCCGCGCTCGCCGCTGTCGCGGTCGGGCGGCTCTCCCAGGCCCGGGGACGCCGAGTCGGGCTGGCGGCCGGCTACCTGACCGGAGCGATCGGCAGCGCCGCGGTGATCGCGGCGGCGGTCGCGGGCAACCCGATCGCGTTGTTCGCCGCGCTGTTCGTCTACGGCGCGGGCAATGCCACCAACCTGCAGGCCCGCTACGCCGGCGCCGACCTCGCCGACCCGGCCCACCGCGGCCGCGCGGTCTCCACCGTGCTGGTCGCCACCACCCTGGGCGGTGTGCTCGGCCCCAACCTCGCCGCACCGACCGGCGCCATCGCCGAGCAGCTGTCGATCCCGTACCTGGCCGGGCCGTTCCTGCTGGCCGGTCTCGCCTACATCGGTGCGGCCGCGATCCTCACGGTGTGGTTGCGCCCGGACCCGCTGCTGACCGCCCGAGTCCTGGCCGCGGGCACCACACCCGACGTCACCGCCGCGGCTCGGTCCGCGGTCACCGGCCGGGGCGGTGTGCTGCTCGGTGCGCTGGTGATGATCGTGAGCCAGCTGGTGATGGTGGCGATCATGACCATGACCCCGGTCCACATGCACGACCACGGCCACGGCACCGCCGCCGCCGGGTTCGTCATCGCCGTGCATGTCGGCGCGATGTACCTGCCCTCCCCGCTGTCGGGGCTGCTGGTCGACCGGTTCGGGCGCGCGACCGTCGCGGCCGCGTCCGCGCTCACCCTGCTCGCCGCGGGGGTACTCGCCGCGACCACCCCGCCCGATTCGCTCGTGTGGCTCACCGTGGCGCTGGGGCTGCTCGGCTTGGGCTGGAACTTCGGGTTGATTGCGGGCACCGCGATCATCACCGACACCGTGCCGCTGGCCACCCGCGCCAAGACCCAGGGCCTGGTCGATGTCTGCGTCGCCGTCGCGGGCACCACCGGCGGGCTGGCCTCGGGCGCGGTCACCGCCACCGCCGGCTACCCGGTCCTGACCCTGGCCGGCGGCGTACTCGCCCTGGCGATCCTGCCCGCTGTCCTGGCCAGCCGGGATCTATCAACCGATTGACAGAAAACTGCAACACGTGTCACCGTGTCCGGGGCCACCCGGCCCGGACGCGCGACGCGGAGGTTCCTGATGGGTTTTCGCACCCCCGACCTGCCGGTCGTCGACCTGGAGACCTGGCGCGCCGGGTCCAGGAGTGAGCGCATCCGCCCCATGGCACGGCACTGGGCCGAGGTCGGGTTCGGGACGCCGGTGCTGCTGCACCTGTTCTACGTCGGGAAGATCCTGGCCTACCTGCTGGCGCTGTACCTGATCGCCCTGTCGACGGCGGGCATCGACGGCCCGATCTCGCAGTGGTGGACCGAGCCGATCGTCTTCCAGAAGGTCGTCCTGTTCACCCTGCTCTTCGAGGTGGTCGGGCTCGGCTGCGGCTTCGGCCCGCTGAACAATCGCTACAACCCGCCGATGGGGTCGATCCTGTATTGGCTGCGGCCGCGCACGATCCGGCTGCCGCCGTGGCCGCGCATCCCGCTGACCGGGGGGACGGCGCGGACGCCGGTGGATGTGGCGCTGTACGCGGCGCTGCTGATCGCGGTGGTGATCGCGCTGTGCAGCGACGGCACGCGCCCCGACCCGGGGTACGGCGTCGGACTGCTGCCGGTCTGGCAGATAGCGCTGATCCTGACCCTGCTCGGGGTACTCGCGCTGCGCGACAAGGTGATCTTCCTCGCGGCCCGCGGCGAGGTGTACGGAGCCCTCACCGTCACCTTCCTCTTCGCCGGCGCCGATCTGATCGTGGCCGCCAAGTTGATCTTCGTGGTGATCTGGATGGGCGCCGCGACCTCGAAGCTGAACAAGCACTTCCCGTTCGTGGTGGCGACCATGATGTCGAACAGCCCGATGGTCCGCTCCAAGCGGCTCAAGCGGTCGTTCTTCGAGAACTTCCCGGACGATCTGCGGCCGGGGCGCCGCGCCCGGATCTTCGCGCACGGCGGCACGGCGGTGGAGCTGCTGGTGCCGGTGGTGCTCTTCTTCGCGACGGGGAGCTGGGTCACCGCGGTCGCGGCGGCGATCATGATCTGTTTCCACCTGGTGATCCTGACGGCGATTCCGATGGGGGTGCCGCTGGAGTGGAACGTGTTCATGATCATCGGGATCGTCACGCTGTTCGTCGGGCACGCCGGGGTGGGGCTCGGTGACCTGGAGCATCCGGCGGTGCTGCTGCTCCCCGCGGTGAGCGCGGCGGTGGTGATCACGGGGAATCTGTTCCCGCGGCGCGTCTCGTTCCTGCCGGGGATGCGGTACTACGCCGGGAACTGGGATACGACGGTGTGGTGCGTCAAGCCGTCGGGCGCGGCGAAGATCGGGGAGCATGTGGTCGCCATCGCGGCCATGCCGCAGGCGCAGCTGGAGAAGGCCTACGGCGGGGGAAGGGCGGAGATCCTGCAATACCTCGGCTACGCCTTCCGCGCCATGAACACGCACGGCCGCGCGCTCTTCACGCTGGTGCACCGGGCCATGCCGGAGGGGCGGCAGGGCGAGTACGTGATCACCGACGGGGAGCGGATCTGCAGCACCGCGCTGGGCTGGAACTTCGGCGACGGGCACCTGCACGGCGAGCAGCTCATAGCGGCGCTGCAGGAGCGCTGCGGGTTCGAGCCGGGCGAGGTGCGGGTGGTGCTGCTCGACGCGCAGCCGATCCAGCGGCAGACCCAGAGTTACCGGCTGGTCGATGCCGCCACCGGCGAGTTCGAGCGCGGCGAGGTGAACGTGGCCGACATGGTGACGCGCCAGCCCTGGCAGGACGACGTTCCCGTCACCGTGACGTTCAGCGCGCCGAGCTGACCGCGACCCGCTCCGCGATCCGGACGGCCGCCGCGGTCATGAGGTCGAGGCCACCCGCGTGCACGGGCAGGTGCGCGCCCGCGCCGGTGAGCTCCACCCCGACCGTCACCTCGTGGGTGCGGGCCCTGACCTCCTCGATCTCGACCTCCCCGGTGAGCCGGAAGCCGGGGGAGTAGCCGGTGACCCGGCTCGCCGCCTCCCGGACGGCCGCGGCGACGGCGGCGCGGCCGCGGCGGTCGAGCTCGCCGACGGCGGCGCGCAGCGTCGTGACGGCGGTGCGGGGCGGATCGCTGCGGTCCAGGTCGAGCGAGGCGCGGCCGCGCAGCGCGCCGCCGACGGTGGTCAGGGCGTGCGCGGTGGTGTCGGTGAGCGCGGCGATCCGGTCCCTGGTCATAGCGGTGGCGTGGCCGCCCGCGACGACGGCGGCGACCGCGGCCTCCAGCACCGGGGTGATCCGGGCGATGGCGGCGACGAGCGGGACGGTGGCCTGGGCGCTCCCGGTGAGCACATTGATGTTCCCGGCGCCGACGTGCGCGTCCAGGTTCACCCCGGGCACCACCCGGGCACCGAGCGCGGACTGGGTCAGGTGCACGATCCGCTTGCCGTGCTCGGCGAGCGCGGTCACGTTGGCGCGGTGCGCGCCCGCGGTGGTGGCGTCGAAGACCAGCGCGATCTCGTCGAAGTGCGGCATGGCGAGCAGCCCGGCCAGCCCGCGCGACGAGGTGGGGATACCGAGCTCGGCGGCCCGCACCAGCCCGGGGGAGTCCGGGTCGATGCCGATCAGGGCCGCCATCTCCAGCCCGGGGGCGCCGTGCAGCACCTTCATCAGCAGATCGGTGCCGACGGCACCGGAGCCGATGACGGCGACCTTGGTGGGCTGCATGCGGTTTGTTCCTCCGGGACACCTCGAACCTCAGGTGAACCTAAGCCGCTCCGGAGCTGGGCAGAAGGATAGTGCCGGACAAGGAATTGATGAAACCGGCCATTCGGTTGCGGAAGAGTCGCTAGGGTGCGATTCATGCCGACCGGAAGACCGCGGCCGTACCGGGCATCCGGGGAAATCGCCGCCGAGACCCCGCGCGCCGGGCTCGGCATCGCCATTATCGTCGAGTTCGCGCTGGAGCGTGGGCTTTCGCCCGCCGCGGTGCTCGCGGGCACCGGGGTGCGCACGCCGGAGCTGCTCGGGCCGGACTCGCTGGTCTCGGCCAGGCAGGAGCTGACGGCGCTGCGCAACCTGGCGACCGGGTTGGATCACCCACCCGCACTCGGCCTCGCGCTCGGCCGCTACTACGGGGTGAGCACACTCGGGGTGTACGGCTACGCCTGCCTGACCAGCGCGACTGTCGAGGCGGCGCTGCGGGTGGCGGTGGAGTTCTGGGAGCTCAGCTATGCCTTCGGTGGGGCGCGGCTCGAGGTCGACGACGAGCTGTTGCGGGTGCACTACCTGGACCACGGGCTGCCGGAGGATCTGCGTCCGCTGATCATCGAGCGCGACCTGCTCGCCGGGTTCTCGGTGATCGCGGAGATGGCGGGCGCGGCGGAGTTGCCGAGCGCGGTGCGGCTCTCCTACCCCGAGCCGGCGCACGCCGCGGCGCTGGAGCGGCTCATGGGCCGCCCGCTGCGCTTCGGCCAGCCGGGTAGCTCGGTGGATTTCCCGGTCGAGGTGCTGGACCGGCCGCTGCCGCACGCCGACGCCGAGACCCACGCCCGCTGCCTCGAGCAGTGCCGGGCGCTGCAGGCCAGGCGCCGCGACCCGCACGCGGCGGCGCTGGCGCGCGAGCTCCGAACCCGGTTGAGCACGGCGGGCGGCGGCGTGCCCTCGTTCGAGGATCTGGCGGCGCGGGCCAGCGTCAGCCCGCGCACGCTGCGCCGCAGGCTGGCCGCGGCGGGGACCAGCTTCCGGGTGCTGCTGGACCAGGCCAGGCACGCCACGGCCGACCGGCTGCTCGCGGAGACCACCGACTCGGTGGAGGAGATCGCGGTGCGGCTCGGCTACGCCGAGGCGGCCAGCTTCATCCACGCCTACAAGCGGTGGACCGGCACCACCCCGGCCCGGTGGCGGGCGGAGTTCGCCGCCCGGCGGCACCGGCTGCGCTGACCCTCACCAGTGCGTGCCCGCCAGCCCCCAGGAGTCGAGCTCGGCGGCGATCGCCTTGCGCAGCTGCTCGGCGTCGCCGAAGTGGTCCGGGTCGATGCCGAAGAAGGTGAGCGTGAGCTTGTCGTCGTACTCCACCGCCCAGGCGGCGATGGCCGGGCCCTGCCTGCGCCGCTCGGCGGCGGACTGCCCCTGCATGATGGCGCGAATGGCGAAGGACTCGGCGCGCTGCCCGCCGATCTCCAGCGCGCTGTCGGGCGCGGCGCCGAGGTTGGAGACGGTGGTGTCCGGGCCGGGGACGGCGCGCATGAGCCTGCGGATGACCGCCTTGGGCAGCAGCCGGACCACCGGCTGCAGGTTCTCGGTGAGCTTGTCGTCGCGCGAGCGGTACTCGATGAAGGCCTGCTTGCTCAGCGCGCGGATCTCGGCGAGCCCGGTCTCGGGGCCGATCTCGCCGGGCACCCGGATCCAG
The DNA here is from genome assembly GCF_040654395.1 of Nocardia sp. NPDC050697. Classification (NCBI taxonomy): domain Bacteria; kingdom Bacillati; phylum Actinomycetota; class Actinomycetes; order Mycobacteriales; family Nocardiaceae; genus Nocardia; species Nocardia sp. NPDC050697. The sequence continues at coordinate 897,867 of NZ_JBFAHY010000001.1, read as the reverse complement.
ACGCCGCCGGAGGCATTGGCGCGGTCGTCGCCGTCCTCCCGGTTGCTCACCGCGATGCAGACCTTGAGCAGCCCGTCGGGGGCGAGCGGGTAGCCGGAGCGGCGCACCAGGCCGCCGAGCAGCGCGGTGAAGAGGCTGGCGCCGGTGCCGCCCGCGGCGGTCGCGGCGGCGGTCCAGGCGTGCCGGTCGACATCGACGATGGCCAGGGTGGAGCCGGACTCGGCGGTCCCGGAGCGCGGCGCTGCCTTCGGCGCGGCGGCCGGCTTGGCGGCCTTGCGCTGCCGCCAGAGCTCGGTGCCGATCACCTTGGCCGAGGTGGCGGCCTCGGCGAGCGCGGTGCGCGAATCCTTCAGGTCGGCGCGGACTCTGGGCCAGCCGCGCACCTGGTCCTCGGTGGGCAGCCCGCTCATGGAGGTGCCCGCGTGCGCGGCGGCGAAGGCGTTGTAGAGGCCCTGGCCGTCGGTCACCATGTGCGAGATCAGCAGGGAGAGCACGAATTTGCCGGACACCGTGTGGGTGCCGACGAGCTGCCAGCCGCGCCCGGCGGCGGGGTCGAGGTCGGCGGTGCGCAGGGTGCGGTCGGCCCAGGCGCCGATCTCGGCGTCCGGCACCGGCTCCGGTTCGATGCGCAGCACCGGCGGGTGCGGCGAGCGCACCCAGCGGTGCCTGGCGAACGGCACCACCGCGGGAACCACCTTGCGGCTCAGTAGCCCGGCGGCCAGCTGATCACCGAATCGGGCCAGCGCGGCGGGATCGGGCTCGGCGGGGAAGATCCAGGCGTACTGGATCGGCGCCGACATCCCGAAAAGCCGTTCGGCGAGGAGGTATGACTCGTCTGCTCCGGCAACACGGTCCATTCCCGCAGGGTAGTGGCTCTGCGGCGGGATCGCATCTCCGCCGGTCGAGTGGTGGTCGCGGGGGTTCACCACAGCACCCGGGGCACGCCCCAGCGGTCGAGTTCGGCCCCGAGCAGGGTGCGCAGGGTGCTGCCGGGGAAGTGTTGCTCGTCGAATGCCGCGACCGAGAAGGTGATCGAGCCGCCGATCCGGAGCAGCCAGGACTGCACCCCGTCGCCGAAGCGGTAGGGGAGCGCGGGGTCGACGCCCTGGGCGGTGCCGCGGAAGGCGACGGCGCTCGCGGTGACGTCGCCGACGCGGGCCAGCTCGGCCGGGAAGTCGCCGAGGTTGGAGGCGACGGCGTCCGGCATGCCGGAGCCGGAGCTCACCGCCTTCACCACGGCCTTCGTCGGCAGCAGCCCGAGCAGCGGGGTGAGATGCACCAGCGGCGTGCGGTTTCCGGCCGCGAGGCGGGTGAAGGCGTCTTTGCAGGCGCGGCGCAGCGCGGTGAGGTCGTCGCCCGGGGCGGGGTCGCCGGCGAGCGCTACCGAGACCCCGGCGGTGGCATTGCCGCGCTCGGCGTCGCCGTCGGCGCGGGTGCTCACCGGGATGCCGAGCTTGAGCGGCCCGGTGTAGCCCGCGGCGCGCAGCACCCCGGCCAGCACCGCGACGAAGAGCGTGTTCGGGGTGCCGCCATGTGCGCGGGCCGCCTTCTCCCAGGCCTCGGCGGCGACGGTGACGGTGGTCCAGGCGGGGCGGGCCAGCGGGGCGCGTTCGTGCGCGGGGGAGCGGTCGCGGGTGATCTCCGGTGCGGCGGAGCGGGTTCGGGTGGCGGCGGCGGCCGCGCGGGCGACGCCGCGACCGGCGGCGCCGAGCACGCCGATGCCGTCGACGGTGTCGGCGAGCGCGCGGGGTTCGGGGCGGCGGTGGAGCGGGTCGGCGGCGGTGCCCGCGAGCGCGTCGAGCGCGGCGGTGACCATGGTGCGGCCGTCGGCGACCAGGTGCAGGGTGGTGAGCGAGAGCGCGTAGCCGCCGTCGTCGAGCGCGGTGCCGCGCAGCCGCCAGGTGGGGCGGCGCTCGGGATCGAGCGGGGTGCTGTCCATTTCGGCTCCGGCCCACGCCTCGACGGTGCCTGCGGGGATGGCGCCGGGGTCGGTGAGCAGGACGGCGGGGTGCGGCTCGTGCTGCCAGCGCGGCCGGGCCAGCGGGGTGCGCGGGACGATGATGCGGCGGGAGAGCACGCCGTCGGCGAGCCCGGCGGCGAAGCCGCGCAGCGCCTCCGGCGCCGGGGGGCGCGGGAAGCGCCAGACCAGCTGCAGCACCACCGACCAGCCGAATGCCTCGCGGACGAACCAGTAGGTGCTGTCCTCCGGCTGCATTCGGGCCGCGCGCAGCGTCACCACGCGCCCGCCCCCGCCGCCGTGCGGGACAGGCTCGCCTCCAGCGCGTCGGCGCAGCGGGTGCGGGCCTCGCCGGGGCCGAGCAGCCGGGCGCCGAGCGCCGCGGCGCCCGCCGCGGTCTGCGGGGCGAGCACCGTGCGGAGCTTGTCGATCAGGAGCTCGGTGGTGAGGTCCCGCGCCCGGATCGAGGCGCCCGCCCCGAACCGCTCGCAGACCGAACCCCAGAACGGCTGGTCGGAGCCGATCCAGGCGATGAGGCTCGGCACCCCGGCGCGCAGCGCGGCCGCCGTGGTGCCCGCGCCGCCGTGGTGCAGCACGGCGCGGCAGCGCGGGAAGATCAGCGCGTGGTCGACGGCGCCGACCGGGCGCACGGTCTCGGTCGCGGGGACCGGGAGGTCGTGCCAGCCGCCGCTGATCAGTGCCCGCGCCCCGAAGTGCGCGCAGGCCGCGGTCACCGCGGCGACGGTGGCGGCGGGGTCGGCGATCGGCATGCTGCCGAAGCCGACGTAGAGCGGCGGGTCGCCGCGCTCGATCCAGTCCAGCAGTTCGGGGCCGGTGTCGGTGCCGATGCGGGCGCGCTGCTCGGCGGTCAGGTCGAGGAAGCCGGTGAAGGGGCGGTTCGTGCCCGCCCACTCGCGCGCCAGCTCGGGGCAGAGCGCGGGGTCGTAGACCTGGATCTCCGCGGCGCCGCGCGGGGAGCGCGGTGCGCGGGCGGGGGCGCCGAGCGCGCGGCGCAGTGCGTTCTGCCGGGTGCGGGTCAGCGCCCACATGGCGGTCTCGGCGGCCCACCAGCCCGCGGCCTTCACCGGGCCGGGCAGCTCCGGCGAGACGCCGGGGACCGGGAAGGTGCTGCGGTTGGGGCGGATGGGGGCGTGCTGGAGCAGGACGCCGGGGATGCCGCGGGCATCGGCGTAGGCGAGCCCGATCTGCTCGGTGACGAAGCCGGTGACGATGGCGTCCGCGCCGTCGGCGAGCGCGCCCATGTCCCGCACGGCCTGGGCCCAGCCCAGGTCGCGCACCTCGGCGAAGGCGCGCAGCCGCTGCCTCGGCCCGCCGCCGCGCAGCGCCGCCTTGACCGGCTCGGAGTTCATGTGGGCCCTGGTGTCGTAGCCGAAGGGGTGCGCGTCGAGCCCGGCCGCGGCGGCGAACTCGACCAGGTTGGGCGGGACGCCGAGTACCACGTCGTGTCCGCGCCGCTGCAGTTCCGCGCCGGCGACCACGGCGGGCTGGACGTCGCCGCGGGTCCCGTTGAACGCGAGCAGAAACTTCACCGGATCTCCCTGCTGTCGGATCGACCGCACTGTAGGGGGTATTCGGCGCGGACGCCCGGCGTGGCTGGCCGGATGTGACCGGCGCCATGCCCGGCTGCGCTCACCTGGGCGAATGGCGACCGAAGGAGTGGATTCGTCCCGCCCGTCCGCCCGTATGGGTGGCTGTGAGAAGGAGCACCGGGATCTGTTCCCGCCGCGCTCCACGCTCGGAGCCGTGGTTACGCTGGCGGTTCTTCCGTCCCGGTTCCGAGGTGCCAGGAGGGCCTTATGACTTTCGTTCTCGCGTTCGCCGGGAGCCGGGGCGATGTGCAGCCCGCGGTGGCGCTCGGTGTCGCGCTGGCGGGCGCGGGCCACGCGGTGCGGCTCGCGGTGCCGCCGAACCTGGTCGGCTTCGGCCGGGCCGCCGGGCTGGAGACGCACCCCTCCGGCGCCGACACCGGCGCGCTGCTCGGCTCGGAACTCGTTGCGCAACAGCTGAAGTCGGCGAATCCGCGCACCCGGCTGCGGGCCATCGCCGAGCTGACGCTGCGCGACGGCAGACGCGCGCAGCGCGAGCTGGCCGAGATCGCCGACGGCGCCACCGTGCTGATCGGCGGCAGCGCCGGGCAGGAGCGGGCGCTGAACGTGGCCACCGCGCTCGACATCCCATACCTCCCGGTCCATTACTGCCCGCTGCGCCGCAACGGGGTGGTCTCGCTGCTGCCCGCGGCCGGGCTGCCGCCCGCGGTGCACCGGGCCAGCTGGTCCGGGCTGGAACAGCTGCTCTGGCTGGGTATTCGCGGGGCCGAGCGGTCGCTCGCGGCCGATCTCGGGCTGTCGGCGCCGGTCGGCCCGGCGGCGCGCCGGATCGCGCGCACCGGGGTCCCGGAGATCCAGGCCTACGACCCGCTGCTCTTCCCCGGGCTCGCGGCGGAGTGGGGCGCGGCCCGGCCGCTCACCGGCTTCCTCGGCCTCGCGCCGGACACCCGCGCGCTCGTCGACCCCGCGCCCGCCGACGACGGGCTGGATGCCTGGCTCGCCGCCGGGCCACCGCCGCTCTACGTCGGCTTCGGCAGCATGATGGTCGCCGACCCGGCGGCGCTGGCCCGCACGCTGGCCGAAGTCACCGCCGAGCTCGGCCTGCGGGTGCTGGTGGTCTCCGGCTGGGGTGGCCTCGACGGCACCGAGTTCGCGGCGCACGGCGACCGGATCCGGGTGGTGCGCAGCGTCGACCACGCCGCGGTGCTGCCGCGCTGCGTCGCGCTGGTGCACCACGGCGGGGCCGGGACGGTGGCGGCGGGGTTGCGCGCGGGGCGTCCGGCGCTGGTCTGCTGGCACGGCGCCGACCAGCCGCTCTGGGGCCGGCGGTTGCGCGCGCTCGGGGCGGGGACGGCGGTCCCGGTCGCCGGGCTGACGGCCGAGCGGCTACAGTCCGCGCTCGTCGATGTGCTGCGCCCGGAGCGGGCCGCGGTGGCGGCGCGGGCGGCGGCGGCGCTCGTCCCGCCCGCGGTGGCGGCGGAGCGGGCGGTGCGGATCGCCGAACGGGTGGCCGAGGTGGCCACCCGCCGATCGAGAGGGGATGCGGTGCAGGCGGGCACGCTGTCGGTGGTCGTACCGGCGTACAACGAGGAGGAGGTGATCGGCGAGTGCCTCGACCGGCTCACCGCCCAGCTCGGGTCGATCACCGAGATCGTGGTGGTCGACAACAACTCCACCGACAAGACCGCCGATATCGTACGCGGCTACGCGGAGCGGTTCCCGCAGATCGTGCTGGTGCGCGAGGAGCGGCAGGGGCTGGTGCACGCGCGCAATCGCGGGCTGGACACCGCCACCGGCGCGCTGCTGGCCCGGATCGATGCCGACACCAGGATCCCTGAGCACTGGGCCGCCACCGTGGTGCGGTTCTTCGCCGCGGACGCCGCCGGGCACTGGGCCGCGGCCTGCGGGCGGGGTGAGGCGTACGGCCTGCCCTACGGCGACCGGGTGGGCCGGGCCAAGAAGCGGCTGCGCGAGCGCGATCCGGACGGCGTGAAGCAGGTGCCGGTGCTCTACGGCTCGAACATGATCCTGCGCGCCGAGACCTGGGGCGCCATCCGCGAATCGGTCGCCATGCGCCGCGACGTCTTCGAGGATGTCGACATGGGGCTCTGCGTCACCGAGATCGGCGGCCGCAACGCCTTCCTGAACAACCTGACCGTCGGCGTGGCGCCGCGCCGGATGGAGACCGGGATCCCGGCCTTCGTCCGATACATGGCGTGCCTGCCGCGCACCCTGCTGCTGCACCGGCGCTGGGGGCTGGCCGCCGGTGCGGCGCTCGTCTACGTGCCGTCGATCGTGGTCCTGCACGCGGCGCGGCTGCTGCTCATCCGCGCCTACGATCGCCGCACCGGCACCTACGGGCTGCGGAACATGCTGCGCCGCACCGAGGACCGGCCCGCCCCCTGATTCATGCCTTGCGCATGTAGACCCGGACGGTGAGCGGGGCCATCACCGCGAGCACGAGCACGGCGCCGAGCAGCGAGGTCGCGATCTCGGTGCTGGCCCGGCCGGTGTCGGCCAGCGTGCGCACCGCCGAGACCAGGTGCGAGACCGGGTTCACGTGTGCGAAGGCCTGCATCCAGCCCGGCATGGTGTCCACCGGGACCAGTGCGTTGGAGACGAAGGTCAGCGGCATCAGCACCAGCATCGAGACCCCCTGCACCGTCGACGGTTTGTCCATCAGCACCCCCATCAGCGCGAAGATCCAGCTCAGCGCGAAGGCCACCACCATCACCAGCAGGCAGGCCACCAGCAGTCCGGCCAGGCTGGCCGGGCGGTACCCCATCACCAGCCCCACCGAGACCGTCATGACCGCGGCCACCGCGTACCGCACCATGTCGGCGAGCAGCGACCCGGCCAGCGGCGCGATCCGCGCGATGGGCAGCGACCGGAAGCGGTCGAAGACGCCCTTGTTCATGTCCTCGCGCAGCTTCACCCCGGTGCCCACCGAGGCGGCCACCGCCACCTGCACCAGCACGCCGGGGATCAGCGTCGGCAGGTAGCCGGTCACCGTCCCGGCGATGGCGCCGCCGAAGATGCTGGAGAACATGACCGCGAAGACCACCGGCAGCGCGATGACGTCGAAGAGCTCCTGCGGGTTGTGCCGGATCTTGAGCAGCCCGCGGCGCGCCATGACCAGCGCGTGGTCGACCGAGGCGCGCAGCGAGATGCGGGTGGGCACGATGGGCCGGAGCGGGACGCTCGCCGGTGCGAGCGGCGCCGCGGTCACACCGGCTCCGCGACGGCGGGGCGCCTGCTGCCGGTGATGGCGAAGAAGACCTCGTCCAGGCTGGGCTTGGCCAGCGCCACCTCGAGCACCTCGACATCGCTGTCGCGCAGCGCGATCAGCAGCTCGGGGAGCCGGGCATTGTTCATGGCGGGCACCGCCAGCCTGCCCTCGCCCGCGGAGACCGCGGCGGTGTCGCCGAGGAAGCGGTGCACCACGCCGATGGCGACGGTGAGGTCGGGGTCGGGCACCCGCAACGTCAGGGTGGCGGTGCCGATTCCGGCCTTGAGTTCGTCGGCGGTGCCGTCGGCGACCAGCCTGCCGTGGTCGATCACCACGATCCGGTCGGCGAGTTCGTCGGCCTCGTCCAGATACTGCGTCGTCAGCAAGACGGTGGTTCCCTCTCGTACCAGATCGCGGACGGTCTGCCACATCTGCGCGCGGGTTCGGGGATCGAGTCCGGTTGTGGGCTCGTCCAGGAAGAGCAGCGGCGGCCGCGCCACCAGGCTGGCGGCCAGGTCGAGGCGGCGCCGCATTCCGCCCGAGAAGTGCTTGAGCGCGCGGTTTCCCGTCTCGGCGAGCCCGAATTCGTCGAGCAGCGCGTCGGCGCGGAGCTGGGCCTCGCGGCCGGAGCGGCCGAGCAGCCTGCCGAAGATGGTGAGGTTCTCCCGCGCGGTGAGATCCTCGTCCACCGAGGCATACTGCCCGGTGAGCCCGATCAGCGCGCGCACCGCGGTGGCCTCGCGCACCACGTCGTAGCCGAACACCGCCGCGTGCCCGGCGTCCGGACGCAGCAGCGTCGCGATCATCCGGACCATGGTGGTCTTGCCCGCGCCGTTGGGTCCGAGTACCGCACAGACACTTCCGGCCGGGACCGTCAGGTCGATACCGTCCACGGCCCGGAAAGCGCCGAAAGATTTGGACAGTCCCGTTGTTTCGATGGCGGGAACCGGGTCCCCGGACATGATTACCCCCTGCTCGCAGGAATCGCGGAATTAAAGGACTTCAGTGCTCGAAATAGCTCGCGACACTGCGAACCGCTGCGCCAGCATATGATCCGCAACGGGCTGGAGCAATGTGATGAGCAATCCGTGATTCGATACGCCTCGCACCCCGGATGGGTGCAACCTCGAGTTCACACAAAAGAAATTTTCGAACAGTTCCCGATAGCCACTCACGGTCGACCCGAAACGTCTACCAGGCAGTATGTCCGAAAGTATTGATGGTGATGAAGGCCACTCGGGGTCGGTGAGAGGGTTCCGGGGTGGTCCCCCTACTCTGACAACGGTGTGCGGATCATGTGCCGGCACAGGGGCCGCAGAGTAGCGCTTTTCGAAACACAGCCTTTTTACGTACATTCTCGTCGTTGTCAGCTTGCGGTCAGCAAAATGAATGGGGCGCCTTCCAGATGGAATTCACCGAGCTTGCCGACTACCCGCTGCCCGCGGGCACCCTCACCGAATGGGTGCCCGTGGCACCGGGGGATCCGTGGCGTCCGGACGACCGGCCGCTGAGCTGGATCCACGAGGAGCACTGCGCCCGAAGACAGGCCGATTCCGGGCCCGGTTCCTGGCTCGGCACCATCTTCGAGATCCCGGAGCGCTACGACGAGTGGGCGCTGCGGGAGACGCTGCGGCGCTGGATCGCCCGGCACGAGACCTTCCACACCACGGTGCGCCCCGGCGGCGCGGGTGACCCGCGCTGGAACCGGCTCAGCTGCCGCGCCGACGAGATCGACGTCGAGCCGCGCCTGGTCGGCGCGCTGCGCACCGGAACCCGGGTGTACCAGCACATCACCGGCTTCTTCGAGGCCAGGCTGGCGCCGACGCGCTGGCCGCACTGCCTGCTCGCCACCGTCACCGATCCGCTGCCCGCCCGCACCGGCGACGGCTTCCTGCTGGTCTTCGGCGCCGACCACTCGGTCATGGACGCGTACTCGATGATGCTGGCCATCAGCGAGATCCAGCGGCTCTACCGCGAGGTGCGCACCGGCGAGCCCGCCGTGCTGCCCGCGGTGAGCAGCTGCGTGGACTACGGCGGCGTCGAGCGCGCCTACGGCGACGAGCTGACCACCACGCACCCCGCGGTCCTCGGCTGGCGGGAGTTCCTGCGCGGCTGCGGCGATCGCTTCCCCGGCTTCCCGCTCGATATCGTCTCGCCGCGCAGGCCGACGCCGGGCAGGCACCAGAGCGGGCTCTCGGCCTGGTCGCTGAATGCCGAGAAGGCCGCCGCCTTCGAGCGGCGCTGCCGGGCCGCGGGCCACTCGGTGCAGACCGGCGTGCTCGCCACGGTCGCGGCGGCCACCCGCACCCTGGCCGGCACCGGCACGCTGGACTTCGCCATGCCCATGCACACCAGGCAGCAGCCCGGCGACGTGCACGCCATGGGCTGGTACGTCGGGCTGGCGCCGGTGCGGATCGAGAGCGCGGGCGCCGACGGCTTCGACGCGGTCATGGAGCGCACCGCCGCCGCCGTGCGCACCGCGCGCCCGCTGGCCCGCTACCCGTACCCGCGGGTCGCGCACCTGCTCGGCAATCCGTCGGTGCCGCGCTTCGTCGTCTCCTACCTGGACGTGCGCGCGGTGCCGGACTCCGCCGAGTGGCGGCGCTGGGCGGTGCGCCCGCTGCGCAGCGGCGAGACCTCCGACGACGAGGTGTACTTCTGGATCGCGCGCTCGCCGGACGGCCTCGCCATCTCGGCCCGCTTCCCGAGCAACGAGGTCGCGGCCGCCAACGTGCACCGCTTCATCAACGCCGTCTCGCAGCTGCTCGGCGCCGTCGCCACCACCGGCGAGCTGCCGGTGCCCGCCCTGGCGGTGCACGGGTGATCATCACCGCACTGGCCAACTGGAACCCGCCCGCGGGCACCGTCGTCGAGTGGCACCCGGCCGGGGGCACCCCGGAATCCGAGGCCGATCCGGGGCGCGCCTCCTTCCTGCAGGAGAACCACGTGCGCGGGGTGGCGGCCGGGCAGCGGGCGGGCCGCGAGCACCACGCCTACCTGGCCACCGCCACCGAGGTGCGGGGCGAGCTGGACGCCGCCGCCATGAGCAGGGCCGTCGCGCGCTTCACCCGGCGGCACGGCGGGCTGCGCACCTGGCTCGAGGTGGCGAACGGCGCGGTCACCCGGCGGCGGGTGCCCGCGGCGGCGGTCGCCTTCGAAACCCGCGAGCTGGGCGCGACCGAGGGCGGGGCGGTGTTCCGCGGGTACGCGCTGGAGCGGTTCTCCCGCGAGGCCATCGTCACCTCGTACCCCGGCTTCGTGGTCGGCGCGGTGCGCAGGCCGGGCTCGTTCACGCTGTACTACGGCTGCGATCACGCGCTGAGCGACGGGATCTCGCAGGCGCTGGTGCTGCCCGAGCTGCTGGAGTTCTACCGGGCCGAGGCCACCGGCGCCGCGCTCGGCCCCTTCACCAGCACCCCGGCCGGCGGGTTCCCGGAGTACGCCGCGGCCGAGCACGCGCTGGCCGCGGAGTTCGGGCCGCAGCGCCCGGAGATCGCCGAGTGGCTGGAGATCGTGGACCGCAACAAGGGCGAGCTGCCCCGCTGCCCGGTCGATCTCGGGCTCGCGCCGGGGGAGACCGCGCCCATGCGGCCGATCGAGTTCGACCTGCTCGACGCCGATGGCATCGCCGCCTTCGACGCGGTGTGCAAGGCCGAGAGTGTCCGGTTCGTCGCCGGGGTGCTCGCGGCGGTGGCCGTGGCCGATCTGGAGATCGCGGGCATGCCGGACTACTACGGCATGATCGTCACCAGCACCAGGGACCGCGGCGACTACCTGCTGTCGCAGGGCTGGTTCTGCAACTTCGCGCCGGTCGCCTTCCCGGTGCGGTCCGCGGGCACCTTCCGGGAGCTGCTGGCGCACGCGCACGCCGGCTACGAGCGCGCGCTGCGGCTGGCGGCGGCGCCGGTGCAGTCGGTGATCACCGCGCTGCTCATGTCCGGCGCCGACCCGGCCAAGGTGGCGGCGAGCCCGAATATGCTCTCCTACATCGACTTCCGCCGCTTCCCCGGTGCGGGAACGCCGGAGTACGAGCACGGCCAGCTCTTCACCGGCGAGGGCGCCACCGGCAATGCCTCGCTCTGGATCAACCGCGACCACCGCCACCTCTACCTGGGCTGCCAGAGCCCGGACACCCCGGCCGCCCAGGCGGCGCTGGCGCCGTACCACGCGCGGCTGCGCGAGGTCTTCGCCGAGGTGGCCGGGGACGGTGATCGTGCGCTCCGCCCGCGGGAGGTGATCGGTGCGGGTCACCACCGCTGACCGCTTCGCCCCCGCACCGGGCAGCTTCGTCGAGTACCGCCCGGAGTCCGGGCCCGGCGAGCCCTCGCCGGTTCCGCCCTCCTTCAACCAGGCGGTGCACCTGGCGGGCGGCGGGAACATCTGGCTCGCCGCGGTCTTCGACGTGCCCGGCCCGGTCGACCACGACCGGCTGGCCGCCGCCTACCGCGCGCTCATCGCCAGGCACGGCACGCTGCGCAGCTCCTTCGCGCCGGGCCCGGTGCGGCTGCTGCACCCGGTGCCCGCGGCGCTGCACCGGCTGCCCGGGGTGCCGGTGACGGCGCTGCCCGCCCTGCTCGACGCGCGCTGCGCCGCCTTCGGCCACCCCTCGTACCTGCTCGGGGTGATCGACCGCCCGGACGTGGCCACGGTGCTCTGCGCCTTCGACCACGCCCACGTGGACGGCTACTCCATCGCGCTCGTCATCGACGACCTGCGGCGCCTCTACGACGGCGAAAACCTCGCACCGACCGGCGATTTCGTGGACCACTGCGCCGAGCAGGCGCAGCTCGAGGTGGCGCCGGACGACCCGCGGCTGCGCGGCTGGCGCTCCTTCTTCGGCTCCGGCGGCGTCCGCCCGCCGGAGTTCCCGCTGGATCTGGGCGTCGCGCCGGGCGAGACCGCGCCGCAGGCGGTCGAGCTGCGCATGCTGCTCGACGCCCCCGGCGCCGACGCCTTCGACGAGCGCTGCCGCGAACTCGGCGCCCGCCCCTTCGCCGGGGCGCTCGCCGCCCTGGCGCACGCCACCCGCCTCGGCGGCGGCCCGGACCGGCTGCGCCTGGTCTTCCCCATGCACACCAGGCACGACGACCGCTGGCGCGCCGCGCTCGGCTGGTTCACCACGAATGTCCCGGTCGAGATCCCGACGCTGCCCGACCCCGCCGCGGCCACCCGCGCGGCCGCCGCCGCGGTGCGCGCCGCCATCCCGCTCGGCACGCTGCCGCTCGGCGTCGTGCTCCCGCACCTGGGCGGGCTCGTGCTGCGCCGCGGCGACATCTTCATGGTGTCCTGGATCGACTACCGCACGCTGCCCGGCGCCGCGCACCACGACGCCATCGGCGCCAGGCACATCTCGGCGGTCGGCCGCGCCGACGACGCCCAGTTCTGGTTCTCCCGCACCGACTCCGGGCTCGCCCTGCGCATCAGGTACCCGGACACCGCCACCGCCCGCGCCACCATCGCCCGCCTCACCGCTGACCTCGCCAACACCCTCACCGCGCGAGCGCGGCCGCTCGCCAGGGCCTGAGCGAATCCCGCTCTACGATAAAGCAACTCGACCGTCGAGATTTCCTGAACGTTTTACGCGTGCGCGAAATCCCGCATCCCGCTCGAGGTGAGTTTATCCGTAGGTGCCGCCCCCGCCCGGACTTACCTTCATCGATCGACGGGTTCCGTCGCGAGAGAGGAAAAGCCGTGTGCGGCAGGAGAACGTATCGAGGGGCGCGGTCATGAGGCGCCTGCTGCGAAAGATGGTGCTGGTGTCGGCGCTCCTGGTGGCCGCCCCCGCACTGGTGGCCGGATGCACGCTCGGAAAAGAAGACGGCGTGGTCTATTTCCGCTTCGCCAATTCCCCGACCGCGCTGTCGCTGGTGCGCATCGCGGACGAGCTGGGCTACTGGGATAACGCCGGAGTCAAACCCGAGTACGTCGGCCCGGCCACCGCGGTGCCCGCGGTGCAGCTGCTGGATCAGGGCAGCATCGATATCGCGACGGGCATGTTCAACAACGATATCGACGGCAAGGTGAAGGGTTTCAAGTTCACCGCCATCGCCTCCAGCATGCTCGATCTGCCGAACGAGCCGCACATGGCCTACTTCACCAGGGCGGGCTCGCCGATCACCAAGACCAACCTGAAGGCACTCGAGGGCCGCACGGTCGGGCTGAACGGCTCGAACAGCTGCACCGACCTGCTGATCAAGCGCTACCTGCAGAACAACGGCGTCGACCTGGCCAAGGTGAACTTCCTGGAGCTCAAGCCCGAGCTCATCGCCCCCGCCATCGAGCGCGGCGAGGTCGACCTCGGCGTCTTCCACCCGCCGCTGGTCGGCGTGCTGCTGAGCAAGCCCGCCGAGTTCACCCAGGCCTTCACCTCGTTCGACGACTGGGGCCCGCTCGGCGGCCAGGCGCCGTACGTGGCGAGCAATGCCTGGTTGCAGCGGAACCCGGACGCGGCACGCGAATTCGTCGGCATCATCGCCAAGACCGCGAACTGGGCCAATGCGCACCCGCGGGAATCCGCCGAGATCGCAGGCAAGACCACCGGCTACCCGGTGGAGCAGACCACCAACTGGCACTACGCGCCGAACGCGCTGCTGGACAAGGCGAGCCTGCAATTGTGGTGGGATCTGGTGGCCGAGGTCGGGAAGCCGCTGCCCGGCTCGGAGAATCTGAAGCCCGAGGACATCGCGACGAATGCCTTCAACCCGTTCGCGAAGTCGGCCGATCTGCTGGAGAGCCAGGATCACAACACCACCATCCTGACCGAGGAGCAGAACACCGGGATCTTCGACACGCACCTGGTCGATATCGCGAAAGCGGAGAAGTGAGATGACCGGGCAGACGGTCGCCGGATCCGCGACGAAAATCGAGGCGCGGCACGTCACGAAGCTGTATCCGAAACCGGGCTGGCGCTCGAAGGCGCACACCTCGGTCCTGGACGAATTCGACCTCCGGATCGAGACCGGCGAATTCGTCTCGCTGCTCGGCCCGAGCGGCTGCGGGAAATCCACGTTCCTGAACATCCTGGCCGGGCTGGAGAGCTACAACGGCGGCGCGGTGCTGGTCGACGGCGAGCGGGTGCGCGGCGTCAACCGCAATGTCGGCGTCGTCTTCCAGGGGTACGCGCTGTTCCCCTGGCTCACCGCGCAGAAGAATGTCGAGGTCGGGCTGAAGATCCGCGGCGTGCCGCGGGCCGAGCGGCGGGAGCGCGCGGCCGAGGTGCTGAAGACGGTGGGGCTGGCGGCGGCGGCCGATCGGCTGCCCCACCAGCTCTCCGGCGGCATGCGGCAGCGCGTCGCCATCGCCAGGGTGCTCGCCTACGAGCCCGAGGTGCTGGTCTTCGACGAGCCGTTCGCCGCGCTGGACGCGCAGACCCGCGAGTTCCTGCAGGGCGAGCTGCTGCGCATCTGGGAGTCGGGCGGGGTGCGCAAGACCGTCCTTTTCGTCACGCACTCCATCGACGAGGCCATCTTCCTCTCCGACCGGATCGCGGTGATGACCCGCGCCCCCGGCCGGGTGAAGGCGCTCATCGACGTCGAGCTGCCGCGCCCGCGCGGCAGCGCCGCCCGCAGCTCCGAGGAGTTCGTGCACATCCGCTCGCAGGTCGCGCGGATTCTGGAGGAGGAGGTGCGCGGTGGCCACGATCACTGAGCCGGCGCGCGATACCGCCGCGCCGGACGAGGAGCGGATCGCGCCGCCGAGGGCACCGAATCCCTTCCTGGCGAAGTACGGCAGGCTGCTCTACGGCGCCGTCGGGCTGGGGCTGTTCCTGCTGCTGTGGTGGTGGGTGGTCGCCTCCGGGACGGTGAACCCGCTCTACCTCTCCACCCCGCAGGAGACCGCGCGGGCCTTCGTGGACGGGCTGGCCGACGGCTCGCTCGGCACCGAGGTGTGGCCGAGCGTGCAGCGCGCGGTGCTCGGCTTCGCCATCGCGCTGGTGGCCGGGATCGGGCTCGGCATCGTGGTCGGCTCGGTGCCGGTCCTCCGCAAGCTCTTCGAGCCGATCCTGCTGTTCTTCCGCAACCTCTCGCTGCTGGCGCTGCTCCCGGTGTTCGTGGTGTTCCTCGGCATCGGCGAGGAGTCCAAGATCGCGATCGTGGTGTGGGCCTGCTTCTGGCCCATCTTCGTGAACGCGGTCGGCGCGGTCGGCGGGGTGGAGCGCATCCTGCTGAATGCGGCGCGCACGCTCGGCGCGGGCCGCGGCTACATCTTCACCCGGGTGGTGCTGCCCGCCGCCATTCCGGCGATCTTCCCCGGCATCCGGCTCGCCGCCTCCAACGCCTTCACCGCGCTGGTCGCCGCCGAGCTGGTCGGCGGCGCGCACGGCATCGGCATCTACATCAACAACGCGGCGCTGCGCTACCAGACGCCGCAGATGTACGCCGGGATCCTGGCGCTCGGGCTGATCGGCATCCTGGTGAACGGGGTCATGGCGGCCGCCGAGTGGCGGCTGACCGGCTGGCAGCGCGGGCTGACGAACAAGTGAGCGTCGCGCGCCGGGCCAGGGTTGCCGCCGTCCTCGCCGTCGTCCTGCTGACGGCGGTGCTTGGCTGCGGCGGCGAGCCGAAGGTCGACTACGCCGCGGCGCGCGACGCGGGCGCGCTGGTGGTGTACGTGGGGGCGGGCGAGGATCGGGAGATCCTGCGCTACGTCGCCGAGGAACTGCTGCCGGACTCGGTGCGGCTGGAGCTGGCCGACGCCCCCGGCGACGCCAATGCCCGGGTGTCGTCGGGGGCGGCCGACCTCGCCTACTTCCAGCACATCCCCGCCTTCGAGGCGGACCGGCGGCAGCACGGCTACGACGACCTGAGCGTGGTCGCCGCGGCCACCGTCGTCCCGTACGGGCTGTACTCGGCGCGCTGGCGCAGCGTCGCCGAGACACAGAGCTGGGTGAATGCCGGGCTGGTCGCCGACGATATCGCGGGCGACAGCCTGCCGCACGGCTCCCGGGTCGCGCTGCCCGCCACCCCGACCGGCTTCGCGCGCGGCCTCTACCTGCTGCAGAGCGCCGGACTTGTGCTGCTGGACCGCCCGTTCGGCGGCACCACCGCACCGGATCTGACCATCACCCAGGCCAATGTGCGCGATTCGCTGCGGCACCTCACGCTGCTCGGGCTCAGCTACGACGAGTACCTGGACGCCATCTACCGGGGCTACGACGCGGTGGTGCTGAACCCGGAGCAGGCCCGCTCGCTGGGGCTGGAACCGGCACGGGACGCGCTCGCCCTCGAGCCCGGCCCGCGGAACCCGTACGCGCACGTCCTGGTCGCGCCCGCCCGGCTCGCCGGCGACCAGCGGGTGCTCGAGCTGACCCACGCGCTGGAGAGCCCCGAGCTCGGGCAGTTCCTGGCGACGACGTACCGCGGCGCGAACATCCCCGTGGCCCGATGAGAGAGACGTTATGACACACAACGCAATTCGCCGTCCCGCGGCGGCCGTGCTCGCGGCCGCGCTGGCCTCGGTGCTGCTGGCCGGTCCGGCCGCGGCGCACGTGCGCAGCGACGGCGCCCCGGTGGCGCAGGGCGGGTACGGGGTCGTCGGGCTGATCGTGCCCGGCGAGTCGGAGCAGGCGGACACCGTGAGGCTCACGGTGACCATCCCGGCCGGCGTCGACCTGAAATCCGCGCGCACGCTGCCGGTTCCGGGCTGGACCGCGAGCGTGCAGCGGCAGGGCGAGCGGGTCGCGCGGATCGTGTGGACCGCCGATACCCCCGCGAGCGGCTACGGCGCCACCGAGTACCAGCTGTTCTCCTTCTCCGCCGGGCCGTGGCCGCAGGGCAGGGAGTCGGTGGCGCTGCCCTCCGAGCAGAAGTACAGCGACGGCACCGTGGTCGCCTGGAACGAGGTCGCGGTCGATAAGGAGAGCGAGCCCGAGCATCCCGCGCCGGTGGTGACGCTGAGCGCCGCCGACGGCCACGACGCGCACGGCGGCTCCACCGAGCACCACCACGACGACGAGCAGGTCGCCGCGGCGGCCGACGGCAGCGATTGGCGGAGCGCGGTCTCGGTGCTGAGCCTGCTGCTGTCGCTGGCCGCCGCCGCGGGCGTGGCCCTGCTGCTGCGGCGGGATCGTGGCGCCTAGGGGCCTGTTCCTGGTATTCGCCGTCCTGGCGGCGGTACTGGGCGGTGCCGGGGTGGCTTCGGCGCACGCCTCGCTGGTCACCACCGCGCCGGTCGACGGCGCGCACGCCGAGACGGCCCCTGCGGAGCTGGTGCTTCAGCTCAATGAGCCGGTCACGGTGGTGGACGGGTCGGCGCAGCTGATCGACGGCGCCGGGACGCGGTTCACGCTGGCCGGGGTCCGGGTGGACGACGGGCAGCGGCGCCTCGTGCTCGTCCCCGCCGAGCCGGTGCCGGACGGCGCCTACCTCGCCACCGCGCGGGTGGTGTCGGCCGATACGCACGTGGTGTCGCTGTCCATCCGGTTCACCGTGGGCGCGGTGACCGAGCAGGGTGAGTTCGCCGCGCCCGCGGGCGGGGCCGGGATCGAGCGGTTCCTGAACTCGCCCGGCCGCTGGCTCACCTACCTCGGGCTCGTGCTCTCCGCCGGGCTGTTCCTGGCCGCGCGGCTGGCCTGGCCCGATGTGCTGCGGTCGCGGCGGTTCGCGGTCGTATACCGGGTGGGCGGCGCGGTGCTGGCCGCCGGGTTGCTGCTGCGCTTCGCGGTGCTGGTGGCGCAGCAGTCGGGCGGGCTCGGGGCGGTGTCCCTCGCCGGTGCGCGGGTGCTGCTCGGAACACCGCACGGGTTGGCGTTGACCGCCGCGGTGCTGCTCGCGCTGGTGGCGGTCGCGGCCCCGCGGCCGCCGGTGGTCGTCACCCAGGCGGTGACCGCGATTCTCGCGGTGACGCTCGGCGGGCACGGTGGGTCGGTGCGGAGCTGGCCGTGGTCGTTCCTCGGGACGCTGCTGCACGTCTACGCGATCAGCGTGTGGCTCGGGGGAGTGGCGGTGCTCATCCTGGTCCGGCCAAGGACGGTGCCCGGGCAGCAAAGTGACGCGGGTCCTGCGCCGCAGCCACGCGTCGTGGCGAGATGGCTGCGGCGATCCCCGGCGGGCGCGCGGCGCGAGGGCAATCCGGATCTGCGGCGCTGGCACAGGGTCGCGGCCTGGCACGTGCTCGCCGTGGTGCTCGGCGGCCTGCTGCTCGCGCTGATCCAGGTGCGTCCGGCAGGCGCGCTGCTCGACACCCGCTACGGGCTGGTCCTGCTCGGCAAGATCGGCCTCGTGGCGGTGGCCGTCGCCTTCGGCTACCTCGCCTACTGCCACCTGCGCCGGGCGGTCCTGATCGAAGCAGTCGTCGCGGTGGCGATCCTCGCGGCGACCTCGATCCTCACCACCCTGCCCCCGGCCAAGGACACCTACACCACCGACATCACCGCCACCCTCGACTTCGGCGCCACCGAGGTCGTCCGCATCGGCATCGACTCCATCCGCCGCGGCCCGCAGCAGCTCACCCTCGCCTACACCCCGCCTGCCCCCGGCCCCGAGCCGAGCGTGAGCGTCGACCTCTCGTCGGCCGCCGCCAATGTGGCGCGGCTCCCGGTCACCCTCACCGCCGCGGTGGCCGGGGACGGCTCGCTGCTCTGGCGCAGCGACAAGCTCATCGTCCCGGCGCCGGGGGAGTGGAAGGTGACGGTGCGCTTCGACGCCGGGGCCGGGCCGAAACTGGCCTCGTTCCGCTACCGGGCGCTCTGAACAGGCGACAATGGCCGCATGGTCGAACTCGTGCTGGTCCGGGGCGATATCACCGAACAGGATGTGGACGCGGTGGTGAACGCGGCGAACTCGTCCCTGCTCGGCGGTGGCGGCGTCGACGGGGCCATTCACCGGAAGGGCGGCCCCGCGATCCTGGCGGCCTGCCGTGACCTGCGGGTATCGCGGTACGGGCAGGGGCTGCCGGCCGGGCAGGCCGTCGCGACGACCGGCGGTGATCTCCCCGCGCGCTGGGTGATCCACACGGTCGGCCCGGTGTGGTCGGCGCGGGAGGACCGATCGGAGCTGCTGGCCTCCTGCTACCGCGAGTCACTGCGGGTGGCGGACGAGCTGGGCGCGCGGACGGTCGCGTTCCCCGCCATCTCCACCGGGATCTACGGCTGGCCGATCGACGACGGCGCCCGCATCGCGATCGAGACCGTCCGGGCCGCCGACACCGCCGTGCGGGAGGTGCGTTTCGTGCTGTTCGGCCCGGAGGCGTACGACGCCTTCGCCGCCGCGGTGTGATGCCGGGGCTTCAGTCCCGCGTGACCTCGGGGCGGCGGAGCGCGCGCAGCGCGGTCAGTTCGGTGCGGGCGTCGGCGAGCACCGCGTACTCGGCCCGGATATCCCCGTCCTCCTGGATCCGCGGCGCGAAGCTGTAGACGGTGTGGTGCGAGGTGGGTCCCAGCCGGTCGACGATCCGCTCGAACATGTCCTCCTGCAGGTCGAACCCCGCGGTCGGATGGTCGGCGGTGACGAGGAATTGCTCGTCCGGGAAGGTCAGGACATCGCTGATCCCCATATCGATCCACCGCTGCCCGGCCGGCGTCTCCGGCCGGAACAGATGCACCTCGGAGAAGAGCGGATCGATCTCGATCTTCTGCCCCAGCCCGGGCCGGAAGCAGTAGATCTTCCCGTAGGCGGTGCGGAAGATCGGAATCTGTTCTCCCGCATACCCCTCGGGCAGCTCGACCGCCGCCAGCCATTCATCGGCGATCGGCTGCCAGTGGTGCGGATCGCAGACCCACAGCAGCCCGTCCCCGAACCCACCCAACCCGATATCCCGCCACAGGTCGAGCAGGAGCTCGGGAAGCCGTCCGCCGTACTCGGCGAAGTAGCCCGCCGGCACCGGAACCGGATCGATCGGCTCCGCGCGCCGGGACAGCAGGTCGAGCAGTTCGATACGCACCGCCGCGATCCTGCCACTCACGCTGCCCGCAGCGCCGCCCTGGCCTCCATGAGCGCGAACCCGAGCAGGTTCGACCCCCGCCAGCTCCCGGGATCGTCGGACCGCGGATCGTCACCGGCCAGCCCGATACCCCACACCCGATCCACCGGGCTCGCCTCCACCAGCACCCGATCCCCGGTCCCGAGCAGATACTCCCGCAGCTCCGAATGCGCGCCGAACTTGGCGGTGCTCCCCGCGACCACTACCGCGTACCGGTGCTCGTCCCACACCGCGTCGTCGAACCCGGGCACCGTCCGCCCCAGATCCTTCGCCTGCTTGGGGTGCCCCGCGGCCAGCACCGCCGCCGCCACCTCGTCCGCACCGAAGAGCATGGCCTTCCGCCACATCATGTAGTGCTCGGCGGTAGCGAACGACAGCCCCTCGACCTCGAACGCGGCGGGCCACCACTGACTCAGGCACCCTGCCCCGACACTCCCGTCGGCCCGCGGCCGGTGCCCCCAGAACTTCAGATACTTCACCCGCTCGCCCGCCGCAACGGCAGCCGTCAGCTCCTCCACCGATCGCATCCGAGCAGTCTCCCGCCCCGGCCCGCGGCTGTCACTCGATATTCACCCGCCCGACCCGATTCCCCGCCGCCACTTCCAGATAGGCCCCCAGCTCCGCGCGCAACACCTGCTCCAGCGCCTGCGCGAAGGTGCTCTGCACGACGCTCATGCCGAGCTCGCGCAGGTGCTCGAGCAGGGCGGTGGTGGCGGCGATCTCGGCGGCCGAGTCGGGCAGCCACCCGCGCCCGTGCTGGGCGACGATCTGCTCCTCGGCGGTGGTGATCATGAGCCGGGCGATCTCCTCGACCTTGGGCATCATGGCGGCGAAGACGTCGATGAGGCGGTGCAGGTCGAAGCCGTAGCCGTGCAGGGCGGCGAAGGTCTCCAGCAGCTCGGGGCGGGTGAACTCGACCAGGTCGTCGTCGAGGCGGGCGAGGCCGAGTTCGCAGAGCCGCTCCAGGTCGTGGTCGGCGACCGGGCGGTCCTCGTCGCCGCCGAGGAAGGCGTGCACGAGCTCGCGCGGCACCGTCACCGGGTCGCCGGCCTTGCCCCAGGTGGCGGTGACGGCGTGCTGCAGCCCGAGGATTTCGGTGAGGTCCTTGCCGGTCTCCCAGCTGGTGATGAAGTCGGCGATGTGGCCGGTGGTGAAGCCGCGCTGCAGCAGCGCGTCGATGATCTTGAGCCGGGCCAGGTGCGAGTCGTCGTAGATGAGCGCGCGGCCGCTGCGCCGGGCGGGCGTCGGCAGCAGGCCGCGCTCCTGGTACGCGCGCACATTGCGGGAGGTGGTGCCCGCGGCCCTGGCGAGATCGTCGATGCGGTACTCCGCCATCACCCGCCGTCCTTCCGTCGCCCCGCTACCCGGCCTCGACCTTAGCCGAACGGCACCGCGATCCCGGGCGCGGCGCGAACCGGTTGCCGCGGGGTGAGCACGTAGTCGTCCAGGTCCACCGTCGCCAGCTCGCGCACGTACTGGGTGCCGAAACCGGGGTACATGGTGGCGTTGAAGCCGTCCTCGGTCAGGTACCAGCTGCGGCAGCCGGAGTTCCAGGTGGTCGCGGCGAGCCTGCGCTGCAGCCGCGCGTTGTACCGGTCCTGCACCTCGCGGCGCACCTCGAGCCCGCGCAGGTCGCGGCTCAGCAGCACGCCGATGGCCTCGGACAGGTACTCGAGCTGCGCCTCCATGTAGACCAGCGCGGAGTTGTGCCCCGGGCCGGAGTTCGGGCCGAAGGTGAGGAACAGGTTCGGGTACCCGGCCACCGTGATGCTCTTGTAGGCGTAGGCCCCGCCGCGCCACTCGGCGGCCAGCTCGCGCCCGCCGCGCCCGCGCACCGGGATCGGCGTGCCCTGCTTGGAGACCTCGAACCCGGTGGCGAGCACCAGGCAGTCGGCGCGGTGCTCGATGCCCTCGGCGGTGCGGATGCCGTCGGGATGGATCCCGGCGATCGGCCAGCTGACCAGCTTGCAGTTGGGCTGCTGCAGCGCCGGGTAGTACTCGCTGCTCATGAGCAGTCGCTTGCACCCGGCCCGGAAATCGGGGGTGAGCTGGCGACGCAGCCACGGATCCCGCACCTGGCTGCGCAGGTGCGCCCGCGCCACCGACTCCACCACCCTGGTAAGCGGCGAATTCCAGACCACGCCGAGCGCCACCGACTCGTGGCCCCAGAACCAGGCCTCGCGCGCCAGCTTCTCGCCCGCCGGAACCTGCCGGTAGAGCTCGCGCAGCAGCGGCGGGGTGCGGTGGTTCAGCCG
Organism: Nocardia sp. NPDC050697; assembly: GCF_040654395.1. NCBI lineage: Bacteria > Bacillati > Actinomycetota > Actinomycetes > Mycobacteriales > Nocardiaceae > Nocardia > Nocardia sp. NPDC050697. The sequence continues at coordinate 875,940 of NZ_JBFAHY010000001.1, read as the reverse complement.
GGGCAGCACCCAGCCCGCGGTGCGCTGGAAAACCCGCACCGACTCGGCCCGCCGCACCAGCTCCGGCACGATCTGCACGGCGCTGGCCCCGGTGCCGACCACCGCGACCCGCTTGCCGGCGAAGTCGTACTCGTGATCCCAGCGCGCGCTGTGGATCACCTTCCCCTCGAACCGGTCCAGCCCCGGGATGTCCGGGTAGCCGGGTTCGGCGAGCGGCCCGGAGGCCAGCACCACGCTGCGCGCCCACAGCGTCGGCTGCTCGGCGAGCGACACCTCCCACAACCCGGTGAGCTCGTCGTAGGCGATCCCGGTGACGGTGTGGCCGAAGCGGATGAGCGGCCGCACGCCGAACTCGTCGGCCATGTGCTCGATGTAGCGCAGGATCTCGGCGCTGCCGGAGTAGGTCCGCGACCAGTCCGGGTTCGGCGCGAAGCTGTAGGAGTAGAGCCGGGACGGGATGTCGCAGGCGGCGCCGGGGTAGGTGTTGTCCCGCCAGGTGCCGCCGATCCTGGTATCCCGCTCCAGCACCGCGACATTGCGGATGCCTTTCTGCCGCAGCCGGATCGCCGCGCCGATGCCGGCGAATCCGGCGCCGATCACCACCGCGTCCAGCGGCGAGCCGCCGCGCCCCGGCAGGGCCGTCACGCCGCTCACGCGACCGGCTCGTAGGTGAGCTCCTGCGACCAGCTGGGCTGCTTGGCCAGGAAGCGCTCCGGGATGCGGGCGGTGATCTTCACCATGGCGTCCGCGAAGAGGTGGTAGGGGTGGCCGCGGTCGATCACCCAGTCGCCGTGCATCTTCACGATCCGGTACATGGGCACCCGGTTGGCCTGCGGCATCCGCTCGCCGACCTGCTTGAACTTGCGCATGGCCGAGTACAGCTTCTCCTCGTCCACGCCCATGGCGACGATATTGTCGCGCATCTTGTTGAGCAGCGGCACGTAGCTGAGCACCCCCACGATGAACGAGGGTTTCGCCCAGCCGCCGACCAGCTCGATGGCGAGCTTGCGCGCGCCGGAGTGCCCGAGCAGCTCCATGACCGCGTAGTCGGTGGCCAGGTGCCGCGACTCGTCGGCATTGATCTTCTTGAAGACCTCCTGCGCCACCGGGTCCTCGATCTCGTCGGTGACGAACTTGATGAGCGCACCGTCCAGCGCCACCTCGAGCATGGGGATGACGGTGCCGAGGAAGGACAGCGACATGTCGTCGGCGTGCTTGTCCAGGAAGTCGATCACCAGTTTGACATTGATGTTCGGCTCCGGGATCTCGTCGCCGTCGAGCATGCCCCAGCGCCGCATGAGCGCCAGCTCGGCATTGGCGTGCCGCTGCTCCTCGGCGTGGAAGTACCGGTAGATCTGCTTGAGCGTCTCGGTGGGGGCCTTGGTGGCCATGGCGGCGAAGCCGCGCGCGCCGACGTTCTCGATCCACATGAGGTCGGCCATGAAGGGCTTGAGCTTGGCGTGCAGGGCGGGGTCGATGAGCTCGGCTCCCGGGGCGTCCCAGTCGAATTCGGCCAGCGCCCACTGCTTGGCCTTGATCTTGGCGAGCATGGTGTCGAAGTCCACGACGGTTCTCCTGTCGGTGCGGGGTCAGGCCGGCCGGGCGATCGGGGCGTCGGCCTCGGCCAGGGCGGCGGCGACGAAGGTCGCGGTGTGGTGCAGCGCGGCGGTGGCCTCCGGGACCAGCAGCGGCAGCGCCTGGAAGACGTGGATCCGCCCCGGCCACAGCTGCAGCTCGCAGCGCTGCCCCGCGGCGGTGAGCATGGCGTGCAGATGCCGGGCGTCGCCCGCCAGCATCTCCTCGGCGGCGGCCTGCACGAAGACCGGCGGCAGCACCGCGCCCTGCCGCGCCGTGAGCCGCAGCCGCGGCGAATCCACCTGCTGGCCCTCGGTGTACAGCGCGACCATGGGCTTCCCGGTGGCCGCGGGTGCCATGGGGTCGGGGCGGGCCCGGTCGTGCTGCTCGGCGAGCGTGAAGGTCAGATCCATGAGCGGCGAGTAACAGAAGACGCCCGCGGGCTGCGGTGCCTCCCGCTCGGCCTGCTGCAGCACCAGATCGAGCGCGAGGTGCCCGCCCGCCGAATCGCCGCCGACCACGAGATCTCCCGCGCGGTACCCGGATTCGAGCAGGTACCGGTACCCGGCGGCGATATCGTCGGCCGCGGCGGGGAAGCGGTGCTCGGGCGCGAGCCGGTAGTCGACCACGAAGACCGGAAGCCCGGTCGCCGCGGAGAGCCGCGCGGCGAGCCCGCGGTGCGTGCGCGCCGAGCAGATGACGTACCCGCTGCCGTGGATGTAGTAGATCGCCCGCGACCCCTCGGCGACGCCCGCGGCCCGCACCCACTCCCCGCTGACCCCCGGCTCGCGCACCGCCCGCACCCTGGTGCCCGGCGGGACCGGCCCGAACGCCGCCATCACCCCGGCGATGATCTGCCTGCCCGCGAAGATCCCGGCGGCATTGAGCGGCAGCGCGCCGTTGAGGTGCCGCAGGCTGCGGGCGGAGAGCTCCGCCGCGAGCCTGCTGCGCAGCGACGCCGCCGCGGGGACCGGGGTCGCCCGCGAGGTCACCGTCGACCGTGGGGTTGTCATGGTCAACAGCATCAGCCCCCTATGTGCCATTTGTCAATGGCACATAGGGGGGAGGTGGTCAGCCGAGCCGGACCTCCGCCGTCGCGAGGCCGAAGATCTTGCGCCCCGCCGACTTGGCGACGATCACGACGACGGCGGTCCCGGCCGCGGCGTCCACCGACTTCACCCGGCCGGTGAACTCCACCGTCCCGGCCCGCAGCGCCTCGATGACCGTGTAGTTGGACAGCCGGACCGCGTAGCGCAGCACCGCGCCCGGGTCGCCGAGCCAGCCGGTGACGAAGCCCGCGCCCAGCCCCATGGTGAGCATGCCGTGCGCGATCACGTCCGGCAGCCCGGCCAGCGCGGCGATGCCGTCGTGCCAGTGGATGGGGTTGGCGTCGCCGGAGACCCCGGCGTAGTTGACCAGGTCGCCGCGGGTGAGGTGCACGGTGCGGGCGGGGAGTTCGTCCCCGGCGGCGAGGTCGGCGAGGAGGACCGCCGTGTGCGGGGTGCGGGTGCGCGATTCGGGGGAGAGGCGCTGTCCGGGGGCGGACTCGGCGGCCGGGAGGTCGGCGGTCGCGGTCGTGCCGAGGCCGCTCATGATGACCCGGCCGATGGTCTCGCTGATGTCGGCGGCGACGTCCTCGCTGGTCAGCCCAACAACGGTGGTGTGCATGACCTGCGCGACCTCGTCGGCCCGGTCACTGAAGGTATTGGTGATGGTGAGCAGGTCCCTGCCGCCGATCCGGCGCACCGAGGACAGCTCGACATCGCTGACCAGCCGGTCGCCGGTGAGCACCGGTTTGTGCATCTCGAAGACCTGGTCGGTCTGCACGATCACGTCGTACCCGGCGAGTACGGTCTCCAGCAGCTTGCGGTTGGCGAGCATGGCCACGGTGGAGATGAAGGTGATCGGCGCGATCAGCCCCCGGTAGCCGAGCTCGGCCGCCGCGTCCTCGCTCCAGTGCGCCGGGTGGTAGTCCTGCACCGCCCGCGCGTACTCGCGGATCTTCTCCCGTCCCACCTCGTAGAAGTCGTCCGCGCGGTAGCGATACCCCACCAGCCCGGCCACGTCGAATGCCGCTTCCACCACAGTTTTCCTCCGAGAGCACCGAATTCACGAGTGAACGGACACCCTCTCACATTCCCCGGAGCGTTCGATCGGCCAGCAGGCGCCGGATCTCCCCGTTCGGGTACGGGGTGTCCCGGCTCTCCTGCCGGAGCGCGCGGAAGAACGGTGACAGCGCCGCGGCGACGGGTGCGTTCCGGAGCAGGACCGCCGCGGTCTCCTCGGGAACGCCCTCCGGCCTTCGGCCCTCGACGAAGGCGCGGACCAGGGCGGCGTGTTCCTCCCGCCGTGGCTGGTACAGCGCGGTGACCAGCCAATTCGCGAGGTAGCTCGCGATGTAGCCGCGGTCGTAGCTCCGGTGGCGCTCGAAGAACGCGGTCTCCGCCGGTGAGAGGTCGAACCGGTCGCTGAGCGCGAGGCCGTAGTCGGTGAAGTAGAGGCGGTGGCCGTCGGTGCGGATGTTCTCGAAGTGCGCGTCGAAGTGCAGCAGTCCGCGGCTGTTCATGAACGCGGCGCCCGCGGCCAGTTCCCGCTCCACCATCGCGCAGGCGCGGCCGTCGGTCTCGATCCGAGTGCCGAGCCACTCGGGCAGGTCCTGCGGGATGTACTCCAGGAACAGCGCGAGGCTCGCCGAGGAGTCCCGCAGGGCCTCGATCCGGTGGCGCACCTGTGGCCGGTCGTCCCAGTAGGCGACGGCGCGGTCGATGTCGGCGAGCTCCGCGGGCAGCGGGGTCGGGTCCGGGAGGACCCGCCAGTGGTACAGCAGCGGGAAACCCGCGTACTCGCCCGCGCGCACCCAGTTCGTGGTCATGGTGTGCACGGCGAGCTCGCGCCACGCCCCGAAGCCCGGCGAGCCGATCAGGCCGACGCCGTACTGGCAGAACGTCGGCAGGTCGAACACATTCGCCGTGGACCGGGCACGCACCTCCGCATCGGTGAGCGGCACCCGCTTGACGAAGACCGGCGTTCCCGCGGCCTCCAGCAGCGTCGACTTCCCGCCGATCCCGACCCCGACGGGTGTGCCTGCGTCCACGAGGTCGCTCAGCGCGCGATCGCCGTGCAGCGCCAAGGCGGTCGAGACGTCGCTGTAGGCACGCAGCCGCGCCACGTCCCGGCTCACGGTGCGATGGCAGGCTGCCCGGCGCGCGTCGACCTGTCCGCGCGTGGGAGCAGCTCGGTCCGGTCGGTACGCAGCACGGCTGAAGGCATCACCACAGTGTCGCAGTCGAAATGCATCGGTATCGGTCAAACCTTGCGCCGCGGGAGGAGCAGCGCCGGGATCACGGCCAGCGCCATGAGGACCGGAGCGACCAGGTAGGAGTCCTGGAAGGCCTGGGCCAGCGCGGGTGCCAGCTCGGCGTGTGCCTCGGGCCCCATGTGGTGCAGCGCCTGCAATCCGCCGTCGACCGGGAGCAGCGCGGCCAGCACCACCGAGGTGACGGCGGTGCCGATGGCGAGCGCGGTGGTATTGACCATGTTCACCGTGGTGGTGCCGCCGGCCTGCTGCGCCGGCGCGAGGCCGCGGGTGGCGGTGGTGATGGCGGGCATCATGGTGCCGCCGCCGCCCGCGCCCATGAGCAGCATGGCCGCGCAGAGCCCCCAGTACGGGGCGTCGGCGTCGAGCTGGGCCCGGAAGAGCAGGAAGCCGAGCAGCCCGACCCCGATCGAGATCGGCAGGTAGCGCCCCGGTGGCACCCGGTCGATAAGCCGCCCCGCCACCTGCATGGCGACCCCGGACGCCAGCGCGAACGGTATCCCCAGCGCCCCCGCGACCGTGGCCGACTCCCCGCGCACCACCTGGAAGTACAGCGGCAGCAGCAGCATCGAGCCGAAGTACCCGGCCGCGAAGAGCCCGAGCACCGCCGCGGCCGCCGCCACCGTCCGGTCGCGCAGCACCCGCAGGTCGAGCAGCGGGTCCTCGGCGGTGAGGCCGCGATACCCGAAGGCCGCCACCAGCGCCGCCCCGGCCAGCAGCGGCGCCAGGACCGCGGCCGAGCCGAAGCCGCCGCGCTCGCCCGCCGCGGTGACGCCGTAGATGAGCAGCGCGAGCCCGGGCGACATGAGCGCGAGCCCGATCAGGTCCAGCCGCCTGCGCGGCTCCGGCACATCGGCCGGGAAGACCCGCGCGGCGAGCAGCACCACCAGCGCAGCCACCGGGACGTTCACGAAGAACATCCAGCGCCAGGAGACCTCGTCGATCAGGTACCCGCCGAGCACCGGCCCGGCCAGCGGGCCGACCAGGATGGCCAGCCCGAGCGTGCTCATCAACCGGCCGAGCCGCTCCGGGGTGGCCGCGGCGGCACGCAGCAGGATCGTCATGCCGACCGGCATGAGCAGCCCGCCGCCCACCCCCTGCAGCACCCGGAAGGCGATGAGCGAGCCGATATTCCAGGCCAGCCCGGCCAGCAGCGAGCCGAGCGCGAAGAAGATGACCGCGAAGAGGTAGAGCCGCTTGGCGCCGAACCGCCCGATGGCCCAGGCCGAGGCGGGCACGACGGCGCCGAGCGCCAGCGCGTAGCCGGTGGCCACCCACTGGATGGTGGCGAGGGGCGCGTCGAAATCGATGGAGAGCCGGTGGATGGCGACATTGACGATGGTCTGGTCCAGCGTGGACATGATCGAGCCGACCACGAGGACCAGCGCGACGATCATCGGATCGCGCTCGGCGGTACCGGGTTTCGTGAGAGTATCCGTCACGGTTGGCCCTCAGCCGCCGTACGGGCGGGTGGCGCGGGCGGTGCGCAGCGCCTCGCCCCACCAGACGAGCTGGTCGAGCAGGGTGGTGGCGGCGCCGTCGGCCCCGGCGTCGGCGCGCAGGCGGCCGCCGTCGACGCGGCTCCACGGATTGTGGAAGCTCACGGTGTCGCGCACGGTGACGGCGTGCAGCTCGGCGAAGACGCCGCGCAGGTGCTCGACCGCGCGCAGCCCGCCGGAGACGCCGCCGTAGCTCACGAAACCGACCGGCTTGGCCCGCCATTCGGCCGAGTGCAGGTCGATCAGGTTCTTCAGCGCGCCCGGGTAGCTGTGGTTGTACTCCGGGGTGACGACGACGAAGGCATCGGCGGCGGCCAGCGCGGCCGCCGCCGGGGCCAGCCCGGGCGCCGGGGCGCCGAAGGAGTGCGGCAGCTCGGTCTCGCCGACGTCGACGACGGCGGGGGTCAGCTCAGGCCGCGTGCGGGCGCGGTCCAGGAACCAAGGCGCCACGGCCGGGCCGAGCCGGCCCGGCCTGGTGCTGCCGACGACGACGGCGATCCGCAGGGGTTCGGTCACGGTGGAGTTCATGGCTCCACCGTGACTCCTCAACCATTGTTGAGGTCAAGCGGATACTTCGCTCCGGTCTCCGCTCCACAGCGTGTGGAACTTGCCCTCGGCGTCGGTGCGCTCGTAGGTGTGGGCGCCGAAGAAGTCGCGCTGGCCCTGGGTGAGCGCGGCGGGGAGCCGTTCGGCGCGCAGCGCGTCGTAGTAGGCGAGCGAGGAGCCGAAGGCGGGCACCGGGATTCCGAGCTGGATGGCGGTGGCGACGACGCGGCGCCAGGAGTCGATGCCGGTCTCGATGGCGTCGCGGAAGTAGGGCGCGAGGATCAGCGAGGGCAGCTCCGGGTTCTCGTCGTAGGCCTCGGTGATCCGGTTCAGGAAGCGGGCGCGGATGATGCAGCCGCCGCGCCAGATTCGCGCCAGGTCACCGGGGGTGAGGTTCCAGCCGTACTCGGCGCTGCCCGCGGCGATCTGGTCGAAGCCCTGGGCGTAGGCGATCACCTTGGAGGCGTACAGCGCGCGGCGGATGTCCTCGGTGAAGGTCTCGGCGTCGGCGGGCTTGTCGGCCAGGGTGCCGGAGGCGAGGCCCTTGGCGGCCTTGCGCTGGGCGCGGGAGCCCGAGATGGCGCGGGCGAAGACCGCCTCGGCGATTCCGGTGACCGGGATACCGAGGTCGAGGGCGGATTTCACGGTCCAGCGGCCGGTGCCCTTCTGCTCGGCGGCGTCCACGATCACATCCACCAGCGCCTTGCCGGTCTTGGCGTCGACCTGGTTGAGGACCTCGGCGGTGATCTCGACCAGGTAGCTTTCGAGATCCCCGGTGTTCCACTGGGTGAAGACGTCCGCGATCTGCTTGGCGTCGTAGCCGAGCGCGTCGCGGAACAGGTGGTAGGCCTCGCCGATGAGCTGCATATCGGCGTACTCGATGCCGTTGTGCACCATCTTCACGAAGTGCCCCGACCCGTCCGGGCCGATGTGGGTGCAGCACGGGGTGCCGTCGACCTGCGCGGCGATCGATTCCAGCAGGGGGCCGAGGGATTCGTAGGACTCGGCGGGCCCGCCGGGCATGATCGAGGGCCCGTTCAGCGCCCCTTCCTCGCCGCCGGAGATGCCCGCGCCGACGAAGTTCAGGCCGCGCTCGCGAAGGGCGGCTTCGCGGCGGATGGTGTCGGTGTAGAGGGCATTGCCGCCGTCGATGATGATGTCGCCGGGCTCCATGGCCGAGGCGAGCTCTTCGACCACGGCGTCGGTGGCATCGCCCGCCTTGACCATGATGAGCACCCGGCGCGGCTTCTCCAGGGCGTCGATGAGCTCGGCGACGGTCTCGGTGCGCACGAAATCGCCGTCGCCGGAGTGCTCGGCGAGCAGCGCGTCGGTCTTGGCGATGCTGCGGTTGTGCAGAGCGACGGTGTAGCCGTGGCGCGCGAAGTTGCGGGCGATATTGCTGCCCATGACCGCGAGGCCGGTGACCCCGATCTGTGCGCGCGCGGTGGGGTTCGTCATGAACCAGCTCTCCTCAGTCGACGGTGGATGGTGGCGGCGCGGGACCGCACGCTTCTTCTTACCCTGCGCCGCCACCGGGGGCGTCAGCGGACGGCAGCCACCGCCGTGCCGATCAGCTCCGCGACCACCTCCGGCCGCGACACCGAGACCGCGTGCGAGGCCGCGACCTCGACCGATACCGCGCCCGCGCGCTCGGCCATGAAGCGCTGCGCCGCCACCGGGATGTTCTTGTCGTCGGTGGTGAGCAGGGCGTACACCGGGACGTCGCGCCAGGCGGTCGCCGCGGCGCCCTCCTGCAGCGCGGCCAGCGCCACCGGCCGCTGGGTGACCGCCATGAGCGCGGCCGTGGCGCTGTCCACGTCTGCGGCGAACTGCCCGGGGAACTCGTCCTGCCGGATGGTCAGCTCGGTGCCGCCCGGGTACTCCGCCGGAGCCGTGGTCGGCCCGAGCGTGGAGCCGGGGAACCTGTCGGTGAGCTCCAGCGCGCTCTCCCCGGCCTCCGGGATGAAGGCCGCCACGTACACCAGCGCGGCCACGTTCGGCTGCCCGGCCGCCGCCACGGTGATCACGCTGCCACCGTAGGAGTGCCCGGCCAGCACCACCGGGCCCTCGACGGTGCGCAGCACCGAGGCGACGTAGGCGGCGTCGGCGGCCAGCCCGCGCAGCGGGTTCGCCGCGGCGAGCACCCGGTGCCCGTCGGCCCGCAGCCGGGCGATCACGCCGTTCCAGCTGGCGGAGTCGGCGAAGGCGCCGTGCACCAGCACGATCGTCGGCGCGCTCACGCGGGGTGCAGCGCGGAGCGCAGGGTCGCGACGGCCTGGGCGACCGCGGCCTTGGCGGCCTCGGTGTCGTGCAGCGTGTTCAGCATGACGAAGTCGTGCACGATGCCGCCGTAGCGCACCGCCGTCACCGGGACGCCGGCCGCGCGCAGCTTGGCCGCGTACGCCTCGCCCTCGTCCCGCAGCACGTCGGCCTCGGCGGTGATGACCAGCGCGGGCGGCAGCCCGGCCAGCTGCTCGGTGCTGGCCCGCAGCGGCGAGGCGGTGATCTGCGCGCGGTCCTCTTCACTGGTCGTGTACTGGTCCCAGAACCACTGCATGCCCTCGCGGGCCAGGAAGTACCCCTCGGCGAAGCGGTGGTAGGACTCGGTGTCGAAGGCCGCGTCGGTGACCGGGTAGAAGAGCACCTGCTGCACGAAGTTCAGGTCGCCGCGCTCCTTGGCGAGCAGGGTGAGCGCGATGGCCATATTGCCGCCGACCGAGTCACCGGCCACGGCGATGCGCGAGGCGTCCAGGCCGTGCGCGGCGCCGTCGCTCACGACCCACTGCGCCACCCGGTAGGACTGCTCGTTGGCGACCGGGTACCGCACGTCGGGGGAGCGGTCGTACTCCGGGAAGACCACCGCGGCGTTCGCGCCGACGGCCAGATCGCGCACCAGCCGGTCGTGGGTGTGCGCGTCGCCGAAGACCCAGCCCGCGCCGTGCGTGTAGACGAGCACCGGCAGCGCGCCCGCGGCGCCCTTCGGCTTGACGATGCGGGCCTTGACCGACCCGGTGGGGCCGCCCTCGACGGTGACCCACTCCTCGTCGATCTCGGGCTTCCAGATCTCCGAATCCTGCACCCCGTCGACCGTCTTGCGGCCCTCGTCGGGGTCGAGCTGGAAGAGGAAGGGCGGCTCCGAGGTCGCGTCCACGAAGGCCTGGGCGGCGGGTTCGAGCGAGAGGCCGTGCGGGTTTCCTGCCATGGCGGTTGCCTTTCTTGTTGGAACGTTTCAGGAGAGAGCGGAGAGCGCGTCGGTGATCACCGCGACCACCTCGTCGGGGTGCGTGCGCATCACCAGGTGGGGCCCGTCGATCTCGACGACCGCGCGCAGCCCGGCGCGCTGGTAGCCGAAGCGCTCGACGTCCGGGTTGATGGTGCGGTCGGCACCGGAGACGATGCCCCATCCGGGCTTGGTCTTCCAGGCCGCCACGCTGGCCGGTTCGCCGAAGGCGAAGGCGGTGAGCGGACGCTGCGAGACGGCGAGCACCGCGGCCTCGGCCGGATCCAGCCCGGCGGCGAAGACCTCGGGGAACTTCGCGATATCGACCGAGACATCGGTGCCGGGCTCCCCCTCCGCGACCGGGTACGGGGTGTAGACCAGCGCCGCTGCCAGCGCCGAGTCCGGGAAGCCGCCCTGCAGCTGCCCCAGGCTCTCGCCCTCGTCCAGCGCGTACCCCGCGACGTAGACCAGCCCCGCGACGTTCTCGGCCACCCCGGCCACGGTGATCACCGCGCCGCCGTAGGAGTGCCCGGCCAGCAGTACCGGGCCGTCGATGCCCTCCACCACCGCGCGGATCGAGGCCGCGTCGGCGGCGAGGCTGCGGTTGTAGACCGGCGGCACGAGCACCCGGTGCCCCTGCGCGAGCAGCCGCTGGGTGACCGGGGCCCAGCTGGCGGCGTCGGCGAAGGCGCCGTGCACCAGGACGATGGTGGGGGAGGCCATGGGATTTCCTTTCCGGACCGGCGGGTGCCGGCGCCCCCTCGAGTCTTCGCCCGCGCGGGCCGCGGTGCCCCGCCTCATCGGCCCGGAAAGCCACCGATCGGGACACGGGTTCACGAGCCGACCGCCGCCAGCAGCGGTGCGCCCGCGCTGCCGGTAGAGCGGAATCGCTGCTGGTACTTGCGCGGCGAGATGCCGAGCCGGGCCACGAAGGCCCGGCGCAGCGCCTCGCTGCTGCCGTACCCGGCGGCCATCGCCGCCTCGGTGACGCCGGCGCCCGCGTGCAGCAGATCGCGCGCCACCCCGAACCGGATGAACGCCACGTACTCCGCGGGCGAGCGCTCCAGCTCCGCCCGGAACAGCCTGGTCAGGTGCCGGACGCTGACCCGGGCGTGCGCGGCGAGGCTCTGCACGGTATGCGGCGCCGCCGGGTCGGCGCAGATCAGGTCGACCACCGCGCGCACCAGCGGGGTGCGCGGCGCCGGGCCGCTCAGCGAGGCCGAGAACTGCGACTGCCCGCCCGCCCGCTGCATGTACACCACCAGTGACTGCGCCACCCGGCGCGCCACATCGGCGCCGTGGTCCTCCTCGACCAGCGCCAGCGCCAGATCCATGCCGGCGGCGACCCCCGCCGAGCTGTACAGCGTGCCGTCGCGCACGAAGATGGCGTCCGGATCGACCGCGACCCGGGGGTAGCGCCGGGCCAGGTCGGCGGTGAACTTCCAGTGCGTGGTCGCCCGCCTGCCGTCCAGCAGCCCGAGCTCGCCGAGCACGTAGGCGCCGCTGCAGATCGAGGCGAGTCTCCTGGTGCGCGCCGAGAGGTGCCGCGCCGCCGCGAGCACCTCGGGGGTGACGAAGACCGAGGGCGAGCGCTCACTGCCCGGGATCACCACGGTGTCGAAGCGCCCCGCGTCCGCCGCGGCACCGGCGACCTCCACCCTGGCGCCGATCGAGGTACTCACATCGCCGCCGTCCGGGGAGAGCAGCACCACCTGGTAACCGTTCAGCGACTGGTTCGCCTCCACGAAGACCTCCGCGGGTCCGGCGAAGTCCAGCAGCTTCACACCGTCGAAGAGCAGGATGCCGATCCGGCGCCTTGCGGGTACAGCGAACTCCGAGCACATACCGAGCAGTATTATGGAGTCACGGCTCCAGAACAACCGGTGTGCGCGAACTCGCCATCGGATACCGTGGCGCCATGGGACGCCCCCGCCGGTTCGACGAGTCGGAGCTGCTCGATGCCGCCACCGAGCTGTTCTGGACCCGCGGCTTCGACGACACCTCCGTCGAGGACGTCTCCCGCGCCACCGGGATCGGCAACGGCAGCATCTACGCCGCCTTCGGCAGCAAACGCGGCCTCTTCCTCGCCGCCTACGGCCGCTACTGCGAGCGCCGCGCCGCGCTCATCCGCGAGGTCATGGCGTCCGCGCCCGGCTCGCCGCGCGACGCCGTCCGCGCGCTCTTCCACGCCGTCCTCGACGGCTGTGCCGAGCACCCCGACCGCCGCGGCTGCCTCATGCTGAACAGCATCGCGGGGCTCGGCGTCCGCATCCCCGAGGTGGTCGAGATCGGCGCGAACGCCACCGCCATCATGGAGCGGGCCGTCGCCGAGCGGCTCGCCGTCGCCGCCGGATTCGAGGTCGAGGTGGTCGCCGCGCAGGTGGTGCTGGTGGCGCAGGGGCTGATCCAGGGGAGCAGGCTCGGGATGCCGCGGGAGCGGCTGGCGGCGATCGCCGAGGTGTCGGTGGCCGGGCTCCCGATCACCGACGACGTCCCGGTGGCCTGATCAGAGCAGTTTGCCGATGGGGCTCCGCTCGACCTCGCGGAGTAGCTCGGCGACATCGTCGCAGACGAACTCCGCGCCCGCCGTGGTCAGCTCGTCGCGCGAGACGCCACCGCTGAGGACGCCGACGGCGCGCACGCCGGCGGCGGTGGCGGCCTCGGCGTCCCAGACCGTGTCGCCGACGAAAACCGCCCGATCAGCGGGGACACCGGCGCGCTCGAGCGCGACGCGGACGATCGCCGGGTCGGGTTTGGCGGTCTCCACATCGTCGGCGTCGGTGACGGCGTGCAGGATCGGCTCACTGTCGAGCAGCTCGCGCAGGCGCTCGAGCTCGTCGGGCGGGGCGGAGGTGGCGAGCACGATGCGCAGGCCGCGATCGTGCAGCGCGTGCAGGATTTCCCGCGCGCCGGGGAGCAGGGTGAGCTCCCCGGCGGACTCCAGGTAGTAGCGGGAGTGCAGCTCGTCGGCGCGATCGGCGTCGGCATCGGGGGCGAGCGTCTCGATCAGGGTGTCGCCGTCCATGCCGATGGCGCGGTGGATGCGCCAGCTCGGCACCTCCGCGCCCGCCGCGCGGAAGGCGCGGTGCCAGGCGCGGGTGTGCAGGTAGTTGGAGTCGACGAGGGTTCCGTCGATATCGAACAGCACGGCGGCGGGGTCGGGCACGGGCTCCTCCTCGGGTCGGGGTGACGCCCGGGTACCCGGCCCGCCGCGCGGGAATCAGCCGCCGAGGGTGGCGAGCACCGTGCTCGCCTGGTGGTTCACGCCCAGCTGGTTCGGGTGGAAGGGCAGGGCCGGGCCGGGCGGGTCGGCGGTGACCGGGATCAGCCCCTCGACCCAGCGCACGCCGGGCGCGCGGCAGGCATCGTGCCCGACGCTGCCCGCGTAGGTGTTCGCGAACTCCACCCCGGTCTGCCTGGCCACCGCGGCGAGCATGGTGTTCAGTTCGGAGAGCTTCTCGGCGAGCCAGTTCACGTCGGTCGGCGAGATCGGGATGATCGGGTAGCACGGGTCGCCGACGGCGACGCCGTCCAGGTAGTTCAGCATGACGATCCGGGCCCGCGGCGACCGCGCCTTGATGCCATCGATGGTCGCGGCGATTGTCGGCGCGGCGGCCTCGATCCGCTGCGTCATCTGGTCGACGCCGTTCACCACGAAGCGGTCGACGCACGGCGAGAGCGCCGGGTTCGGGGTGATGCAGGTGCGCACCGTGGCCGCGAGCCCGACGTTGTTGCCGCCGATCAGGATGGTCACCAGGTCGGTGTCCGGGGTGAGCCGGTCGAACTGCGGGGTGTTGTAGGACGGGTACTGGTCCTTGCCGAGCGGCTGGTCGGCCGTCATGTCCTCGGTGGTGGCGCCGGCGCAGGCCGCGTCCCGGAAGGTCGGCACGTTCAGCGCCTCGGCCACCTGCCTGGCGAAGTTCTGCGTGCGCTGCAGACAGCCGAGCGGCACGAACTCGGAGTTGAGCAGCGCCGGGTTGAGGGTGGCGCCCGCCGACCACGAGTCACCGAGCGACACGTACTCGGTGTAGCCCGGTGGTTGCGCGGTGGCGAGCGGCGCCGCGGCGCAGGTCAGCACAGTTCCAGCAAACGCGGCGACAACAGTCCGCCACATGGGCACCTCCGGGTCTCGTTGCGGGCGAGCTTGGCAGGTGACAGCGTGCCAGCAGATTGCCCGCAACGGGGGAGATTGTCCGTTTCGCTAGGGTGTGGCGTGATCTCCGCACTCCTGCTCCTCACCGCACTCGTCCAGCTCGCCTGCGTGGCCCTGCTCTGGACCCGCACCACCCGGCCCGCCCGCGTCCGGCTGCTCGCGGTCGTCGGGCTCGGCGTGGCCTACGACTCCGCGATCATCGGGCTCGGCGCGGTGCTCGGCGCGGGCGCGCTGCTGGAGACGCTGAGCATCGGCCGCTTCGTCGGCCACGCCCTGCTCACCCCGGTGCTGGTGCTTTGGGCGGCGGACCGGGTGGGCGCCGGGCAGCGGCTGCGGTGGTCCTCGATCGCGCTGACCGCCGTGCTGATCGCCTGGGGCGTGTTCGAGCTGGCGCACCTGGACCTGATCCCTAAGGAGTACGCCGACACCCTGCGCTACGCCTCGGCCGAGCCCGCGCCGCCGATCGTCCCGCTGGTCGTCACCGTGGTGCTGCTGGCCGCGAGCATCTGGCTGCTGCGGCGAGAGTCCCGGTGGGCGCCGCTGGTCGGCACGGTACTGCTGGTCGGGGCGTCCGGCGCGGCGGTGGCGGTGCCGCCGCTCGGCAATATCGGCGAGGCCGCCATGCTCGTGGGGCTCACCGCGGCCGAGTTGCCGCGCCGGTCCAGGACATGACGAACGGGCCCCGGATCGCTCCGGGGCCCGCTCGCTCGGGGGAGTCAGTGCTGGAGCACGCGCTCCCTGGTGTCGTCGACGGTGCTGTCGGTCCGCGTCGTCGTCCCGTGCTGCATGGGATCGAGCGCCGGATCGATGTCGATCGTGGTGCGCAGCGGCTTGTTCGGCAGCAGCGCGGTGGCGATCAGCGCGATCACGCAGGCCGCGGCGGCGACCAGGAAGATGCGCCCGGTGGCGTCGCCGTAGGCGGCGCGCACGATCTCCAGCACCGGTGCGGGCAGCGATTTCAGGTCCAGGCTGCCGCCGCCGGAGCTCCCGGCCGGGATGCCGAGCTTGGCGAAGCCCTCGGCGGAGAGCTCACCCACCCGGGTGGCCAGGATCGAGCCGAGCACCGAGACCCCGATCGCGCCGCCGAAGGTCCGGAAGAACGCGACATTGCTGGAGGCGGCGCCGATGTTCTGCACGCTCACCGTGTTCTGCACGGCCAGCACCAGGTTCTGCATCATCATGCCGACGCCGAGGCCGACCACGGTGATGTAGACGCCGACCAGCCACAGGTTGGTGGCGTGGTCGATGGTGGAGAGCAGCCCGAAGCCGATCACCAGCAGCACCCCGCCGAACACCACGAACCGCTTCCACTTGCCGAACCGGGTGATCAGCTGCCCCGAGGTCACCGAGGCGATCAGCATGCCCGCCACCAGCGGGATGGTCAGGATGCCCGCCGCGGTGGGGGAGTAGCCCCGCGCGGTCTGGAAGTACTGGCCGAGGAAGGTGGTGGCGCCGAACATGCCGACCCCGACCGCGATCGAGGCGATGATCGCCAGCCCGGTGGTCTTCTCCAGCACGATGGGCAGCGGCACGATCGGCGACTCCGCCCGCCGCTCCACCCACACGGTGGCGGCCAGCAGCAGCACGCCCGCGCCGACGTAGAGCGCCGACTCCCGGGAGAACCAGTCGTAGTACCCGGCCTTGCCCGCGAAGGAGACCCAGATCAGCAGCACCGAGACGCCCGCGGTGAGCAGCGTGGCGCCCAGCCAGTCGATGGAGACGCCGGGCTTGCGCTCGGTGGGCAGCCGCAGCGTGCGCTGCAGCAGGAAGAGCGCGATCACGGCCAGCGGCACGCAGACGAAGAAGCACCAGCGCCAGCCCAGCGGGCTGTCCACGATCACGCCGCCCAGGATCGGGCCGCCGGACATGGAGACCGCCATGACCGCGCCCATGTAGCCGGAGTACCGGCCGCGCTCCCGCGGCGAGACGATGGAGCCGATGATGGCGACCACCAGCGCGGTCAGCCCGCCCATGCCGACGCCCTGGACGACCCGGGCGACCAGCAGCAGCGGCACGCTGTGCGCGAAGCCCGCGATCACCGAACCGATCACGAAGATCACGATGGCCGACTGCACGAGCAGCTTCTTGTTGAACAGGTCGGCGAGCTTGCCCCAGATCGGGGTGGTCGCCGCATTGGCGAGCAGCGCCGTGGTGATGACCCAGGCGTAGGCCGTCTGCGAACCCTTCAGGTCGCCGATGATGGTCGGCAACGCGGTCGCGACGATGGTGGTGCTCAGCAGCGCCGTGAACAGCGCGGCCAGCAGACCGGTCATCGCTTCCAGGATCTCGCGGTGCGTCATGGTGGCGGGCTCTCGGTCCTTCACCGCCTCGGCTGTGGTTGACATCGAATACCTGACTTTCTATCGAACCGGCTGGTGCTCGCCCGCGCCGGTGCGGAGAGCGTGTTCGGTGAGCTTTTCCCGGAGGCTCCGGATGGTGCTGCGGGCGCGTTCGGCGTCGTCGTCGCCCCAGTCCTCGAGCAGGGCGGCCATGACCTCGGCGCGCTTGGCCCGGATCCGGCGCAGCAGCGCGCGGCCCCGGTCGGTGATGTGCAGGACCGTGGCCCTGCCGTCGGTCGGGTCGGGATGCCTGGTCAGCAACTCGTCCGCGACCAGTTCGGCGACGTGGCGGCTCAGCGCCGACGGGCTGAGGCACATGGAGACCGCGAGATCGCCCTGCCTGCACGGGCCGTGCTCCTCCAGGGTGACCAGCACCCCGAGGCCGCCGGCGAGCAGCCGTTCGTCCTCGTTGCGGGCGATGGAGACCTTGATGGCCCGGCCCATGAGGTAGAGCTCGTCGATCAGGCTCTGGGCCGTCGCGCTCGACACCGCCATCTCCACCACTCCCGGGGATCACATTTGCTTGCTTGCGTTAAGCAACTATACGACGGTTGTTTGACACAAGCAACTAGTTTACCGGCGTGGGGTGGGTCACTCGTTGTTTGCCCGGGTCAGTCCTGGACGAGCAGGCCGATCGAGGCGGCGAGCAGGGGAGCCAGCTCGAACAGCTGAGTGCGCGAGATGGTGGCGCCGCGCAGCGCGGGCACCCCCTCGGTGACGGTGATGCTCGCGGCTTCGCGCAGGTCCACCTTCTCCAGGGTGGTGTCGCGGAGCGCGAACTCGACCCGGCTGCCCGGGAAGGTGACGCCGGAGAGCTTGGCGCCGCCGAGGTCGACATCGCGCAGGACGCAGTCGCGGAAGGTGACCTCGCGCAGCTGGGCGCTGCGGAAGTTCGCGCCGTCCAGTTTGCAGCCCTCGAAGGTGACCCTGCGCAGCCGCGCGCCGATGAGTTCCGCGCCGGCCAGCACCGACTCGACGAGTTCGACGTCCTGCCACGAGGATTCGGCCATGGCGGTGCCGGTCAGATCGGTATTGCGGAACCAGGAGTCGGCGAATCTCGTCGCGGTGAAGTCGGTGCCGGTCAGCTGGGCCGACCGGAGGGCGCACTCGGTGAAGCGCGCGTTGCGCACGGTGCCGTGCCGGTGGTCGCCCTCGATCAGGGCGCGGTCGTAGTCGCCCTCGTCGTCGAGGGGGTCGTCCAGGGGGTGGAGGTGGGCTGCGAAGGGGAGGTCATCGAGTTCGCGCACGTCGTGCACCCTAGTGGTGGGGGGCGACAGGGGGCGCTACTCGCCGTGGCCTTCCGGTGGTCTGTCGTAGGCGTCGACCGTCGCCTTCGCGGTGGACGGATCTTGCAGGACCAGCTCCCACGGGCCGGTATTGATCTCGAATCGCTTGCCGAAACCGAGCCACTTGCCCGCCAGGCGGGTGTGGGTGAGTTCGGCCAGGAGTTGCACGGCGCCGTGGTAGCGGGCGCCCCGGTAGTAGCCTTTCGCCGCTGTCTGCTCGCTCCAGGTGCCGGTGGCGATGTGACCATCGATGGTGAGGTCCATCTCCAGGGAGGACGCGGCGGAGTTCGGGAGGCTGCGGACGGTGAGTCGGGTGCCGTGCTGGAGCAGGACGACGTGGTGGGCGGCGGTGAAGGTGGCGTCGCGGCCGTCGGAGTAGTACTCGTAGCGGGAGAGCCAGATTCCGGCGAGGGTGCCGGGGGCGGGTCGAGCGGTCGGCGCGATCTGTTGCTCGGCGATCTCGCCGATCGGTGATCGGACTTCGTGGCCGAGGTCTCGGGTGGCCATCACGGCGCCGAATCCGAGTGTTTCGATCGGTAGGCCGAGTACGAGTTCCAACGCTCGGGCGTGTGCGGGCCGTGGGCTCGCGGTCTGGCCGGACTCCCAGCGCTGCACGAGCCGCTTGGTCGCGCTGTCGCAACCTGCTTCGCGCAGGGCGCGCGCCAGGTCGTCCTGGCTCAGCAGCCGCGCCGTCCGGGCGGCGCGCAGTGCGGCATTCGGGGTTGCGGCCATGCCACCCACGGTAGGCCCATGACGCCGGAATGTCGCCCCGTTCGGACCGAATCGACGCCGGGAATGCCATCGCGATCGGGGTTGCGCCGCAGGCAATCTGACCTCCATGGGGCGACCACGAGCAATCGGCTATCTCCGCCGCGATGTATCCGGCATTCAGCAGCACTGGGACGAGGCCCGGATCCGGGCGCGGGCCGAGCGCCTCGGCTACACGCTGCTGAAGACCGTGGCCTTCGGGGCGCGCACCACCGATCCCATCGGACGGCTCGCGGCGGTGGTGCGCGGGTCCGGTGCCGAGGCGGTGGTGACGCCCGGTCCGGCACACCTCGGCGAGCGCGTGCCGATCGAACTGCTCGCGGTCGCGGCCGTGGCCACTGTCTCACCCGAGCGGCTGTACTCGAAGTCGACCGCTCGGCGGTGACACGAGCTACCCCGCGGCGAGTGCGGCGGTGAGGAGGGCGAAGGCGGCGATGATGACGGCGACGCGGAGGTAGTGGTAGCGGTCCCAGCGGTCCGACTGCTCCTTCCAGTCGGCGGGGCGGTTCTCCGGGGTCCACCGCTTGGCCCGGTTGTTGATCGGGACGAGCAGAACCACGGACATGACCACGCTGACGATCAGCAGCGCGGCGGCAATGACGATGAGGTTCGTGCCGGGGTCGCCCCAGGCCACCGCGGCCCAGATGGCGCTGAGGACGAGGGAGCCGATGTACCAGACGGGCATGAGGGCACCGAGCATGCGGCCGCCGTGGGCCCGGCCGAGCTGGCCGGCGTCCTCGGGGAGCCCGGCGAAGATGCGGTTGAGGACGAAGGCGACGGCGAACTCCACGCCCACCATCAGCCCGACGATGACGACGGTGGTCACTCCGAGTGCGTTACTCACGACAATCTCCTGAATCTAGTGCTGCTAGTTCTCCGGTCAACACTAGAACTATCGGTGGCCGATTGTCTAGCGGTGCTAGGATCGGACCATGTCGGTACAGGAGCGGAAGCAGCGCGAGCGGGCGGACCGGGAGCGGCTGATCGTGGCGACGGCCCGTGAGCTCGCCGAGCAGCAGGGTTGGGATGCGGTCACCACGCGGCGGCTCGCGGAGCGCATCGAGTACAGCCAGCCTGTGCTCTACAGCCACTTCCGCGGGAAGCGCGAGATCATCGGGGCCGTCGCGCTGGAGGGCGCCGCCGAATTGGCGGCGGAGCTGCGGGCCGCGGCCGCTGCGGCGGAGGGGGCGCGCGGGCGGGTTACCGCCCTTGCTCGCGCGTACCTGGACTTCGCCGCGCGGACTCCACCGGTCTACGACGCCATGTTCCAGCTGGACGGCGGCTTGACCTTCGCGAGCGAGGAATCGCCGGAGCCGCTCAAGGACGCCTTCGCCGCCCTGCTGGAAACCCTCGCGGAGGTCACCGGTCCCGGTGTCGAGCCGGGCCTGTTCACCGAGGTCTTCTGGGCGGCGCTGCACGGGCTGGCCACCCTCACCCGCGCCGGACGGCTACCACCGGACGCCGCCGAGCAGCGAATCGAGCTGCTGGTCGACCGCCTCGCGGTGAGCTGACGATGCGCAGCGGGGACGAGGTCAAGGCGTGGTGGCTGGAAATGTTCGGGGACCTGCTGGCCCGGCCGGAGATGTTCGCGCGGAGCGGGCGGGAGATGGAGGCGGTCGCGGGCTGGCGGCTCCGCGACCTGTGTTATCTGGACGAGCGGGAAGAGGAATTCGAGAAAGTGCGGCGCGAGCTGCTGCGCTACGGGCAGTTCGGCGTGCACGGGCCGTTCGCTGCGATATTCGGGGAGCAGCACAGCTGTACGGCGGAAGTGGCGTCGATCTACGCTGAGCAGTTCCATCGGCTCGGCTATCTGAAAGTTGCTCGACTGGAGTGGGATTCGTCGAGATCGGTGCGGGAGTGGGTGGGCGAGGGGGATGTGCGGCGGAGCGATGTGCTGGCCGCCTTCGGCGAGCCGGGTCTGCGGGTCGGGTCGCGGGTGCTCTGCTACGCACCGGCCGACGGAAGCGGGTGGGTGTTCTTCGACTGCGCGCACGACGAACTGGTGCGGCGGTACGTGCCGGGTAAGGGGACTTACGAGAACGAGCGACCGCCGGACGATCCCCTGATCCGCGATGTGCGCATTCCGGCAGGCACCTTCGAGGAGCGGCTGATTCTCCCGCTGTACGGCCGGGTGCAGCGGTGGGGTGTGGGGTGGTGGATCCACCACCCCCGGTAGCCTTTACCGCCGGTCGAGCACCGCGCGGGTGACGGAGCGGAGCACGAATCCCAGCGCGTCGATGACGACGATCACCGCCATGACCTGGTCGTCGGCCAGGCGTTCAGGAGCTGGTCACCGAGGCCGGGGCGGCCGATCCCGATGAGCTCGCGCTGCGGATCCAGCTGGGCCGCCGCGCTGCCCGCTCCGGTGCCGAAGCCGAGCGCGGTGTGGAGCGTCGCGGCGGCCCTGCACGCGGCCGCGCCGGAGACGGTGCTCGACGGTGCCGAGGCCCTGCGCGACCTGCCCGCGGTGGCCGGGGCCGATGTGGAGCTCGTGGCGGACACCACCGGGCTCTGGGAGTTGCTGGTCAGGGCCGGGGTTCTACGGGCCGGGGCGGCGATCGGCCCGCTGCGCGGGGATGCCGTTACCCGGTTGTGGATCGCCGATCTCGCGGCGGCCGGGGTCGATGTCGACCCGGACATCCTGGCCGGTCTGGTACTCGCCGACCGGATCCGCGCCGACCACCGTGCTCGGCTCGCTGAACTGGTCGCGACGGTGCGCTCTGTCGACGTGCCGGGCGACGTACCGGCGACGTCGAGCGACGTCTCGGCTGCACAGAGCGACGCCCTGAATGAAAGCAACGGGGTTGCGGTCGTACCGCGTGACGTCCCGGACGGGACTGCGCTGTCGAACAGCGGCAACGGCACCGAACCCCCGAAATCGCCGACGCTCGGCGGATTGGCCTGGTGGCGCAGGCGCGTCGAACACCGGAACGGCCCCGGCGCTCGATCCCGGATCTGATCGGGCGGAGCCCTGAATTCCGTTGCTACACAACCTGAGCGTCGACCGCTGTTCACCCGGAGCCGATTGAGTGTCGCCACACCCACCGGAAGGACCAACGATGACCACCGACCCCCGATGGACGGAGGCGGACATCCCCGGCCAGCACGGCCGCACCGCCGTCGTCACCGGCGCCAACAGCGGCCTCGGCTTCGAGACCGCCCGATTGCTTGCGGAGCGCGGCGCGACGGTCGTGCTGGTCTGCCGGAGCATCGGCAACGCCGAGACGGCGGCCGACCGCATCCGAGAGACCGCCCCGAATGCTGAACTCCGCACCGTGCGTGCGGATCTCCTTTCGCTCATGTCGATACGAGCCGCGGCCGAGCGAATCCGCGCCGAGTTCGACCGGATCGATCTCCTCGTCAACAACGCGGGCACCACCTTCCAGCACCGCACCGTGTCGGTGGACGGCTCGGAGGCCACTTTCGCCACCAACCACCTCGGCCCCTTCGCCCTGACCGGGCTGCTCCTCGACCGCATCGCCCCGCACCCCGGGGCGCGGATCGTGGCCGTCAGCAGCCTGCTGCACGCCCGCGCCGCGCTGCCGCTCGACGACCTGCAGTGCGCGCACCGCCCCTATCGGAACATGGCCGTGTACGGGCACTCCAAGCTCGCCAACCTCATGTTCATCCGCGAACTCCAGCGCAGGCTGGACGCCGCGGGCGCGCCGGCGATCGCGACGGCCGCGCACCCCGGCTCGGTGCGCACGGCCTTCGGTGACCACATGGGCCCGCTCTCCCGGCAGCTCAACTCCGGGGTGCTGCGCCCGCTGGTGGCGTGGATGCAGCAGCCCGCCGCCATCGGGGCGCTCGCGACGCTGCGCGCGGCCACCGACCCGGCGGCGGCCGGTGGCGCCTACTTCGGCCCGGCCGAGCGCCGGGGGCTCCGGGGTTACCCGGAACCGGCGACGATGGCCGGCCACGCCCTGGATCCGCACGCCAACGGGCTGCTCTGGGCGGAGTCGGAGCGGCTGACGAAGGTGACCTACGACTTCGACGCCACCGGAGCGGCCGGAATGGTGGCGGGCCTGGCCTGACTGGGGGTCAGTGCGTGAGCGCCGCCCCCGCTCGCGCACCCAGCCCCTCGGCGACATCCGCGAACCGCGCGGCCCCGCCATGCGCCCGCAGCCGCGCCGCGGCGGCTTGTGCGCCGGGGGTGAGCCCCCTGGCCCGCTCGACGGCCGCGCGCAGCGACGCAGCGTTCAGCTTCTTCGGCCGCAGCGTGACCCCGGCTCCGGCCTCGGTCACCCGTCGGGCGATCTCCGGCTGATCCCGCCCGAAGGGGACCACGACGCTCGGCACCCCGGCGGCCATGGCCTTGGAGACGATGCCGAACCCGCCGTGCGTGACCACGGCGGCACAGTGTGGCAGCACCTGCCCGTGCGGGGCGAAGCGCTCGACCCGGATGTTGCCCGCGCTTGCCAGCTGGGCGCCCTCGTAGGCCTCGGCGAGGGTGAGCAGCACCCGGACCGGCTGGTCGCGCAGCGCCTCGACGGCGACTCGGGCCAGGTCTTCGTCGCCCTGGTAGTCGGTGGAGCAGGTGACGAGGACCCAGGGGTCGCCGGGCTCGTCCAGGTAGGCGGGGCGCTCGGCGGGCAGGTCCCAGGGCTGGGCGCCGACCAGGTGGACGTGCGCGGGCAGGTCGGTGCGCGGGTACTCCAGCGGCTCGCCGGTGAGCACGATCACCGCGTCCTGCGCGGTGAACTGGTCCAGCGGGGAACGGAATTCCGGCAGCCCGGACTCCCGGCGCAGCGCGTTCAGCCCGGGCAGCATGGCCTTGCCGAACATGCGCTCCACCAGCTTCCACCCCACCGCGTCGCGCACCCGGCCGAGCGGGCCGGAGAGCGGCTTCAGCCCGAGGCCGTAGGGCGGGACGCCGCGGCCGCGCACCGGCAGCACCGAGGGCAGCACCATGGCGGCGGGCAGCGGCGACGCCTGGGCGCGGGTCTGCGCGCCGTAGGCGATGGCGTCCACGAGCAGCACGTCGGGGCGGTGCTCGGCGATGGCGGCGTCCAGATCGGGGCCGTCGAACTCGCCGCGGCGCATGAGGTCGACCTGGCCGCTGCGCAGCCGCTCGGTATCGGAGGTGGCGCGGAAGTCGGTGACCTCGACCGCGGTGACCCGGGGATCGATGGCGTCGGCGGACAGCCCGGCGGCGCGCAGCGGGGCGACCAGGGCGGGCAGGGTGCGCACGTGCACCTCGTGGCCGCGGCGGCGCAGCTCGAGCAGGCCGGGGACCAGGGGAAGTGCGTGGCCGGTGGCCGGGGCGGTGTAGACGAGGAAGCGGGTCATGGCGGGCTCCGTTTCGGGGGACTTCTGCTAGTATGAGACTCAATTCATTTGTGTCAAGGGTAAATGAAAGTAGGTGCGATGACGCGCCGATACGAGATGACGGCGAGGGCGCGGGCGCGGGAGCAGACCAGGGAGGCCATCCTGGACGCGGCCATCGAGCTGTTCGTCGACGCCTGGTACGACGAGGTGACGATCGCGGATGTCGCCGTGGCGGCGGGGGTTTCGACGCAGACCGTGGTCAACCACTTCGGCAGCAAGATCGGGCTGTACCTGGCCGGGCTGGCCGAGCGGTTCGCGCCCGCGGTGAAGGCGGAGCGCGCCGCGGCGGTGCCGGGCGACGTGGAGTCCATCGTGCGCACCGTGGTGAAGGATTACGAGCGCACCGGCGAGGGCACCTGGCGGCTGCTCGCGCTCGCCGAGCGGATGCCGGAGCTGCTGCCGATCATCGAGGACGGGCACCGCTTCCACCGGGACTGGGTGGAGACGGTCTTCGCGGCGGAGATTGCGAGCCGCCCGGAGGAGCTGGACCGGTTCGGCGATCTGCTGGTGGTGGTGCTGAACGTCGGCACCTGGCACAGCCTGCGGCGGGAGCAGGGGCTGAGCCCGGAGGCCACCGTCGACTACCTGCTCACGCTGGTCCGTGCGCTGCTGCGCTGAGGCTCAGCGCGAGTGCTCCAGGTAGGCGACGATGGCGGCGGTGAAGCCGCGGCGCGCCTCGTCCAGGTCGGCGTAGGTGCCTAGCTGCTTCTCCGAGACGATGCCGCGCATGGCGCCCGGCAGGAACGCGGCGACCTCGCGCACCCGCTCCGGGGCCACGTCGAGGTCGGCGAAGGCCTTCTGGCAGGCGGCGTTCCAGCCCGCCCGCCAGGAGACCAGCTCGGCCGCGGTCTGCGGGTAGAGCCGCTCCAGCTCGGCCGGGTCGCGCGGGAGCGCGGCGCGCAGCGTCTCGATGGCGCGGGAATCGGTGCCGGTCAGGCCGTGGTAGAGCGTCTCGACGGTGGCGGCGACCCGCTCCCGGAGCGAGCCGCCGGGGGCCAGCCCGGCCGGGAGCTCGCCGCGCCGCTGGGCGGTGCGGTGCAGCACCGCCGCCCACAGCCCGTCGATATCGCCGAACTGGTACTTCACCGCCCCCCAGGTGACCCCGATGTCCTTGGCGATCCGATTGGCCGAGACCGAGCCGGGATCGCCGGACGCCAGCGAGGTCAGCGCGGCCTCGAGCATGGACTCGCGGGTCGCCGCGCCTCGGCGATTGGTGCGCCTGCTGCTGCTCGGGGCCGTTCCGGTCATTTCCGCGATGCTAATCGGCGAGCGGGCGCGCCCGGTCGCCGGAGAGCGAGAGCGCGCGCAGCGCGCAGAGCCAGCCCGCCCCGCCGAGCGCCATCCTGGCGTAGTTCGCCGAGGTCCAGAGCTCGACGAAGGAGGCGATGCGGTCGGGCTCCCAGTCCGCGCCGTCGCGCTGGAAGATCACCATCTGCGGCACGAACCAGCCGTAGCTGACCACCGCGTAGGTGGTCATGAGCAGTGCCGCCGCCAGCCACCAGCGGCGCATCGGGCCCGGCGCGCGCCAGGCGAAGCCGATGTTCACCAGGGCGAGCAGCGCGACCATCGGCGAGACGAACGGCCAGAACGCCTTGCCCGCCCGTTCGAAACCGGAATCGGTCATGGCGGCGAGCGTGTCCGTGGGCGGCACCTGCTCCCACAGGTGCACCACGATGACCTTCTCGTACCAGCCGGCCCCGAATTGGATGCCGACGAAGATCACCAGGAGCCAGAGTGCGATGGTGCGTGCGCGTGTCATGAACGAAAACGCTAGGCCGCGCGGGGGATCGCGGGATCCGGGCTCGACCCGGAGCCGGACCCCGAAATCTCCCCCGAGCGCGGGAATTTCAGGTGAGCGATCCGGCCAGCAGCGACGGGTCGTGCGCGCAGACGATCCGCAGATCCGGCTCGCCGCGCCGGTAGAGCTCGGCCAGCCGGGCGTGGTTCTCCCGGACCCGGTGCCGGTCGTAGGCGACCGACGACTCCATGAACGACAGCGGGAACGGCACCTTGGAGCGGCCGTCCAGCGTGGCCGGGTGGTAGAAGGCGTCCCCGGCGTGCAGGATCCAGCGGCGCCCGGCGTCCACCGCGACGCAGGCGTGGCCGCGGGTGTGCCCGGGCAGCGCGATGAGCACGATTCCCGGCGCGATCTCGGTGAGCTCGCGGGCCGCGGCGAACCCGCGCCAGGGCTCGCCCGCCGGGTTGTGCTGCACGAATTTCGGGCCGTGCGCCCACTGCGCGGCGCGGAAGCGCATGCGCTCGCGCGAGGTCGGCTCGGTGACGCCGCCGCGCAGCTCCGCCGAGGTCAGGTGCACCTGGGCGTGCGGGAAGTCGGTGAGCCCGCCGATGTGGTCGGCGTCCAGGTGGGTGAGCACGATGTGGCGCACGTCGTCGCGCTTGAAGCCGAGCCGCTCCACCTGCCGCGCGGCCGTCTCGGCCGGCTCCAGCGCGGGCCGGAGCAGGTGCCGCACCGGACCGATCCTGGCCGCCGGGTCGACGATGTCGTGCAGGCCGAAGCCGGTGTCGACCAGCACCAGCGAGCCGGGTGCCTCGACCAGCAGGACATGACAGACCAGGTCGGCCGTCGCGGGGGGATGCATGCTGCCACAGTTCAGGTGGTGGACTTTCACGGGCGCGTTCCGTCGTCGTCGAAGGGGAGGGGCGTCCGGCCTCGGCCACGAGGGCGGACACCGACAACCTACGGAATGCCCGGCGTTTGCGCGCCCGGTTGTCACACATCCGTTCGCCGTGTCGTCACCCCCTCGACAGACACCGAACGAAGGAGAACGACATGCGGGTGGCGGTACTCGGGGCGAGCGGGCTCATCGGCCGGGACGTGACCGCGGTGCTCAGCGGTCGCGGCCACGAGGTGATCGCGCTGACCCGGGCGTCCGGGGTGGACGCCTACACCGGTGCCGGGCTGGATGCGGCACTGGCCGGAGTGGACGTGATCGTCGACGCGGTGAACTCACCGCTGCAGGAGACCGCGGCGGTGCGCGATTTCTTCGGCACCGTCGCGGCGCGGGTGCGCGCGGCGGCGGCGCGGGCCGGGGTGCGGCACATCGTGCTGCTCTCGATCATCGGGATCGACGACACCACCGCCGGGCACTACGCCGGGAAGCTGGCCCAGGAGCACGCCTACCTGGAAGGGACGGTGCCGGTGCGGATTCTGCGCGCCGCCCAGTTCCACGAGTTCACCGAGATGATGCTGAACTGGACCACCGTCGGCGACACCGCGACCGTGCCGCGCATGCGCACCCAGCTGGTGAACGCGCGGACCGTGGCGGAGCGGCTCGCCGATCTCGCGCTCGCCGCCGAGGCGCCCGCGCGGCTCGAGCTGGCGGGGCCGGAGGCACTGGATCTGGTGACCGCGGTGCGGGCGCTCGCCGAGCGGCTCGGCGCGCCGGCGCGGGTGCTGGAGTCCACCGACGACACCGTGCCGGATGCCGCGCTGCAGGCGGGCGGTGGGCTGCTGCCCGGTCCGGCGGCCGAGCTGGCCGGGCCGGACTTCGCCGCCTGGCTGGACGAACACCACCCGGCCGGCTGACCGACCGCCCGCCATATTGGCCCGTACGGTCAACCGACCTGCTCGGACTCCAGGACCTCCCGGAGCCGGGCCAGGGTGCGCCGGATATTGCCCCGCTGGAACTCGGCGAAGCCGCGCTTGCCGGTGACGAGCCGGTCGAAGACCGCCGCCACCGGGTCCGGCCAGCCCGTGCGGTCGTCGATCCAGGTCTCGGTGACCCGGGTGCCGCCGTCGACCGGCTCGAAGCGGTACTCCCAGGTCGCCACGGCCACCCGGAGCGCGGGCTTGCGCACGCCCCAGCGCCGCACCTGGAAGGCGAAGCGGCTGCCCGGCTCGGCGGCGGTCACCACGCACTCGGTGTGCCAGCGCATGCCGCGGCGCGCATTGGCGCCGATGAAGGTGTCGCCGACCCGCGCCGGGCGGCCGGGGGCATCGAGCACGGCGCCGGTGTTCTCCGGGCTCCAGCGACCCATGCGGGTGACGTCGGCGATGTTCTCGTACGCGGTCGCGGGGTCGACGGCGATCACGATGCTGTCGGAGATCTGCAGGGTTCGGGCCATGCCCCGGACTCTACGCACGCCGCGGCGACGGAAACGTCAGAGCTGAACCGGCTCGTCCGGGCGGGCCAGGACGCAGCGGGTGCGGTGGAAGATCGTGGTCATGCAGACATTGCAGTGGGTGCAGAGCGATTCGGTGGCCGGGTCGGCGCGCAGCCGGTGCAGCAGATCGGGCTCGCGGAGCAGGGCCCGTGCCATGGCGACGAATTCGAAGCCCTTCGCCATGGCCAGATCCATGGTCGGCTTGGTGGTGATGCCGCCGAGCAGCATGAGCGGCATGGTCAGCTCGCGCCGGAACTGCTGCGCCAGGTCGAGCAGGTAGGCCTCGCGGTAGGGGTATTCGCGCAGGAAGAAGCGGCCGCCTGCCTGCATCGCCCAGCGCAGCGGCGGCGGGAAGACGCGGGCGAACTCCCGGCGCGGCGCGCTGCCGTGGAAGAAG
This sequence comes from Nocardia sp. NPDC050697, assembly GCF_040654395.1. Classification (NCBI taxonomy): domain Bacteria; kingdom Bacillati; phylum Actinomycetota; class Actinomycetes; order Mycobacteriales; family Nocardiaceae; genus Nocardia; species Nocardia sp. NPDC050697. The sequence continues at coordinate 847,388 of NZ_JBFAHY010000001.1, read as the reverse complement.
TACATGGGGTTGAGCAGCGAGCTGCCCGCGGTGAGCTGGAGTGCGTCCAGCGCGCCGTCGGCCTCCAGCCAGCGCCCGATCTGCAGGCTCTCGGGGAGCTCGAGCCCGCCGCGCACGCCGTCGTCCATGCTCAGCTTGGCGGTGACGGCCATGCTCGGTCCGACCCGCTCGCGCACCGCGGTGGCGATCTCCCTGGCGAAGCGGGCCCGGTTCGCCAGCGCGCCGCCGTACTCGTCGCGGCGGTGGTTCAGCAGCGGGCTGAAGAAGGCGCTGACCAGGTAGTTGTGCCCGAAATGCAGCTCGACGGCGTCGAATCCGGCATCCTGCGCCAGCACCGCGGCCTCGGCGTGCGCGCGGACCAGCCCGCGCACCTCGGCCGCGCTCGGGCGCCGGGTCGCGGCCATGCCGAGCGGGCTGAACAAGCGGCTCGGCGAGAGCGCGGGCGCCCGGTTCGAGGCGGCATTGGCGACCGGGCCGGCGTGGCCGAGCTGCGCGCTCACCGCGGCGCCCTCGGCGTGCACGGCGTCGGTGAGCCTGCGCAGCCCGGGCACCGCCTCCGGCCGCATCCAGATCTGCCTGCGCTCGGTGCGGCCCTCCGGCGCCACCGCGCAGTAGGCGACGGTGGTCAGCCCGACCCCGCCGCGCACCGGGCGCAGGTGGTACTCGATGAGATCGTCGGTGACCAGCGAGTCCGGGGTGCGGGCCTCGAAGGTGGCGGATTTGACCACCCGGTTGCGCAGCCGGATCGGCCCCAGCGTGGCCGGGGCGAACACGTCGTTCATTCTTCCTCCGGGGAGAGTGCGAGCCCCGCGCTCACGAACGCGGTGAGGGCTGCCACCGCGGCGGGGGAGAGCACCCGGTCGCCGGCGAGCGGATCGCCGAACTGGCCGAGCACCAGATCGAAGGCGAGCAGCCAGCGCCGCTGCGCGGTGGCGGCGTCGAGGCCGGGCACCAGCTCGCGCAGCAGCGCCACCCAGGGCTCGAGCCGGAACCAGGTGGCGGCCCAGGGCACCGGCCGCCTGCCGAGCACCATGCGGGCCAGCAGGTGTAGGTAGAGGCGGCCGGTGGGGTCGGCGGCGAGCTCGGCGAGCGGGGCGATGAGCGCCGCGACCACCGCGCGCACGTCGGGCGCGCCGGCGGCGAGGTCGTCCAGCGTGGTCTGCCAGAGCGGGCCGAGCCTGGCCTCGAGCAGCGCGGCGACCAGCGCCTCCTTGGAGCCGAAGTGGTAGTGCACGGCGGCCGGGTTCACCCCGGCGGCGGCGCACACGGCGCGCACCGACACCCGGTCGTACCCGGATTCGAGCAGCAGCCGCTCGGCACTGGTGAGGATGCGCTCGCGCGTCCCGGTCTCGGCTCGTCCCACGGTTGGATTAGAACACGTTTCAATCGGTTGTTCAATCACTGATTGAACAGTTGCCGGGACCGGCCGGAATCCGGGCCCGCGCGCTCCCGCACACTGGAGCCATGAAACGACCGGCGTGGAACGGCTCGCCGCCGAGCGGCCCGGCGGAGGCGCGGGAGCGCATCCTGACCGCCGCCATGCGGTGTATCGACACCCACGGCGCGCGCCGGACCAGCCTCTCCCACGTGGCGGCGGAGCTCGGGGTGATCCGGCAGACGGTGTACCGCTACTACCCGAGCACCGAGGCGCTCTTCGCCGCGGTCGGGTACGCGGCGCGGGACAGCTTCGTGGACCGGCTGGTCGCGCACCTGGCCGGGCGCGCCGACCCGGCCGAGCTGGCGGTGGAGGCGGTGGCGTTCACCGTCGAGGAGCTGCCGGGGGAGCGGTACCTGACCGCGCTCATGAACACCGGGCAGGGCACCGCCTTCTCCCGGTACGCGCTCTCCGAGGTGGCGCTGAGTGCTTGCCGGGAGGCATTCGGCCGCACCGACGTCGAGTGGGCGGCGCACGGTTTCACCGGTGCGGAGTTCGACGGGCTGATCGAGTTCCTGGTCCGCGTCCTGCTCTCCTTCGTCGAGGAGGCGGTGGACGGCGCGGCGCCGCCGCGGCGCGGCGCCGAGCTCCGCGCCTACCTGCGCCGCTGGGTCGCGCCGGCGGTGCGCGCCGAGCCTGTGGCCGCGATCGCCTAGGACACGCGAAAGCCGGGTGCGCGCCGCGGATTCGCGGTGGGCACCCGGCTCGGGGGTCCGGCCCCGAGGGGCCGGTAGCCGTCAGTTCGCGGGCTTGGTGACCGTGACCGGCTCGGCCCAGTCGGAGAGCGTCACGTTGATCGTGCCGTCCCCCTTCTTGACCACGGCCCGCACCAGGTTCGGCCCGTCGCCCGCCGACGGCGCGTCGGAGGGCTTGGCCGCGGCCGAGGTGTTCGGCGGCGCGACGTCGGCGATGTAGAGCGTGATCGGGAAGGTCCCGCCGCCCTCGCCCACCCGGGGCACGATGGGGTCGATGACCGAGGAGTCGATGGTGCCGCTGACCTTGACGACCGCGGTGCCCTCGACGCTCTCGCGCCCCTCGACCTTGGGGTTCTGCACCTTGGCGATGACGTTCGCCAGCCCCTTGTCCTTGTCCAGGATGATGCCCGGATCGTAGACCTTCTCCGAGGGGCCGAGGTCGGCGAACTTGCCGTCCTCGAGCTTGACCCACATGGTCTTGTCCACCACGACGAAGTCGGCCTCGACGAACGGCGCGTCCGGCTTGGTCCGCACGGTGGCGCTGCCCTGGGCGGCGCCCTGGCCCTGCGGCTGGTTGGTGACGTCCGCGTCGACCTGCTCGACCGGCAGGTTCTGGATGTTCTCGACCTCCAGCTCCAGGTGCACGGCCTGCAGGGTCTGCGTGGTGCGCGCGGACTCCTGCACGATCTGCGCGGCATCGGGCAGCGCGCCGGTGGCGGTCGCGGCGGTGCTGGTGCCGGTGCTCGAATCGTCGGTGCCGCAACCGGTCAGGATGGCCGCGAGGAGCGAGGCCGCGACGGCGGCGGTGCCGAAGCGCGCCGGGGTGAGCCGGCGGGTACCGCGCCGGATGGCGGTGGATTCGGACATTGTCGGGTCACTCATGGTCTGCCCCCGTAAGAGTGCGTGGTCGGATGACCGGGGTGGAGTGGCAGCAGATGCTGCCGGGGTGGGCACAGCGACCCCTCCGGCGGAGGAGGAGCCTTCGCCGGCCGTGATCCTCGGTGGCCGACCCATGGCCGAACCACGGTCGGAAGCCGCTGCGGGCCGGAACGTTACCCTGTGCGCGGTCGTCTCGCATAGAGCCGTCGGCAAACGCGGCGCGACCCGGTTCCGGCTTAAGGAATCGTTCAGTGCGCTGTAGGCGAGACGACGCACCATACTGAGCATGACCACCGAGACGGACCGCGTGACCTGGGGGAACCTTCCGGGCCGGACCGGAATGGAGCGGCACCGCGTGCCGAGCCGCTCGGTGTCTGAAATCAAATCCCGGGTTCGAGCGATACGGCCCGAGACACCGGCGAACACAGCACGAAGGACACCGATGACCGACACCCGCCCCGCGACGGAGGAGCAGGACTTCCGTCGTCCCCCGCCGCCCGACGGGCCGCCCCCGATCTCGAACGTCTGGATCTACAACGGCCGGGCCTACGACCTCAGCGACTGGATCTCCAAGCATCCGGGCGGCGAGTTCTTCATCGGCCGGACCAAGAACCGGGACATCACCTCGATCATCGGGTCGTACCACAAGAACCCGCAGGCCGTGGAGCGGATGCTGGAGCGCTACGCGCTCGACCGCGACGCGCTGCCGGAGGACATCCACCCGAAGAACAACGCGCCGGACTTCCTCTTCAAGGAGGGCTTCGACAGCTGGCGCGACACCCCGAAGTACTCCTTCGGGAACTCCGACGACCTGCTGCACCGGGTGCGCGCCCGGCTCCGCGAGCCCGCGCTGGCCGCCCGGATCAAGCGCATGGACACCCTTTTCAACATCGTGGTCGCGGTGCTGGCGGTGGCCTACTTCGCGGTGCAGGGGCTGCGGCTCTTCGAGCCGGGCTGGATGCCGCTGCCGCTCTTCGTGCTCGCCATGGTGGTGCTGCGCAGCGCGCTCGCCGGATTCGGCCACTACGCCATCCACCGGGCGCAGAAGGGCATGAACAAGGTCTGGGTGAATGCCTTCGACCTGAATTACGTCGCGCTCTCCTTCGTCACCGCGGACGGCCACGCGCTGCTGCACCACCCGCACACGCAGAGCGAAGTCGACATCAAGAAGAACGTCTTCACCATGATGATGCGGGTGCCGCGGCTGTACCGGATGCCGGTGCACACGCTGCACAAATTCGGGCACACGCTGACCGGCATGACGATCCGGCTGCTCGACGTCTGCCGGCTCACCCGCAAGGTGGGCGTCAAGGAGATGTACGGCTCGATGCGCGGCGCGCTGCCGCACTTCATCGGCTCGTTCGGGGTGCGCTTCCTGCTGGTCGCCGAGATGGTGGCCTTCCTGATCGCCGGTGACTTCCTGGCCTGGGCGCTGCAGTTCGTCATCTCGCTCTGGATCAGCACCTTCCTGGTGGTGGCGAGCCACGATTTCGAGCTGGACACCGAGGAGACGCACACCGACACCGAGGACTGGGGCATCAACCAGCTGGAGCAGGCCTACGACCTGAAGGTGGTCGGCAATCGCTACATCGACTGCTTCCTCTCCGCCGGGTTGAGCTCGCACCGGGTGCACCACGTGCTGCCCTACCAGCGCAGCGGTTTCGCGAATATCGCGACCGAGGACGTGCTGCGCGAGGAGGCGGAGAAATTCGGGGTGGAGTGGCTGCCCGCGAAGAGTTTCCTCACCGATCGTTTCCCGAAACAGATCCGGACGTATCTGCTTTCCCGCTCCGACGAGGCGAAAGAACGCAACTGGGGGTTCGTGCGCGAGCACTTCTCGCCGTCGGCACTGAAGACCTGCGCCGTCTACACGGTCCAGGGCTTCACCGGAATCGGCACCGTCTGAGCCGCATTCCACGGTCACACATCACTGAAAGGTAGAAGGTCGTGTCTGTAACGATCGACGAGGGCAATCGCCCGGGGACAACCCGCCTGCTGGCGGATGGGGAGCACGGGCACGACATCGCCACCCGGATGCTGCCGCCGGCGCCGCCGACCACGGTCGGGGTGATCGAGAGCATCGCCACCGGCTCGCCGCGGCAGGTCTTCGACCAGGCGGCCGCGGCCGAGCGGGTCGCCGAGCTGTTCGGCGACGAGCGGCAGCGCACCCGGATCGCCCGGGTGTACCGGAAGACCAGGATCGACACCCGCCGGCTCGCGGTGGACCCGCTGGATCCGGAGTTCCTCGCCTACAGCCGCGAGCCGGGCACCATCCGGGAGCGGATGAACCTCTTCCACGAGCACGCGGTCCCGCTGGCCGTGGACACCGCCGGGCGGGCACTGGACGGCATCGACGATCCGGCCGAGATCGGGCTGCTGGTCTTCGTGACCAGCACCGGGTTCATCGCCCCCGGCGTGGATGTCGCGGTGGTCAAGCAGCTCGGGCTGGCGCCGTCGGTGGGCCGGGTGGTGGTCAACTTCATGGGCTGCGCCGCCGCCATGAACGGCATGCGCACCGCGGTCGACTACGTCCGGGCGCACCCGGACAAGAAGGCCATGCTGATCTGCATCGAGCTCAGCTCGGTGAACGCCGTCTTCGCCGACGACGTCAACGACGTGATCACGCACAGCCTCTTCGGCGACGGCTGCGGCGCGGTGGTGATCGGCGCGAGCAAGGTGCACCAGCCGCTGGCCCCGGGCAAGGTCGTCATCCGGGACAGCTTCAGCCACCTGCTGGACGACGCCGAGGACGGCATCGTGCTCGGGGTGAACCACAACGGCATCACCTGCGAGCTCGCCGAGGAGCTGCCGAGGTACATCTACGAGGGCGTCGACCCGGTGGTCACCCGGCGGCTCGCGCAGCACGGGCTGCGCAAGTCCGATGTCGCGCTCTGGGCCATCCACCCGGGCGGCCCGAAGATCATCGAGGAGTCGGCGCGCTCGCTCGGGCTGCCCGCCGAGGCCGCCGCGGTGAGCTGGGAGGTGCTCGCCGAGCACGGCAACATGCTCAGCGTCTCCCTGATCTTCGTCCTGCAGCGGATGATCGGCGCCGCCGACAGCACCGCACCGATCTCGACCGGGGTGGCGTTCTCCTTCGCCCCCGGCGTCACGCTCGAAGGCATGATCTTCGACATCATCCGCCGGTAATCGCACCGCCGGCACTTTCCGAAAGCACAGAGACAATGCAACTCATCAGATTCCTCATCTCGATCTCCTGGGTGCGGATCGCGGGCGTCGTCGCCTCCGGCCTGGTCGCCGGCGCCGCCAATACCTACCTGGTCACCCTCATCAACGCTGTGGTGTCGCCGGGTCCGCGGCCGGACGACCTGCTGCCGCGGTTCGTCCTCACCGGAGTCGTCCTGCTGGTGAGCGGCCTGATCTCGCAGATCCTGCTGATCCGGTTGGCGCAGGAGGCCATCTACCGGCTGCGCGCCGACCTCAGCGGCGGCGTGGTCTCCGCGCCGCTGGAGCACCTGGAGCGGCTCGGCTCGCACCGGCTGCTCGCGACGCTCACCGAGGATGTGCGCTCGCTCTCGCAGGCGGTCACCGCGATCCCGGCCATCTGCATCGACGTGGCGACCATCGTCGGCTGCTTCGTCTTCCTCGCGGTGCTCTCCGGGCCGATCTTCGCGATCAGCGTGGCGGGCACGCTGATCGGCATCTGCTGCGTGGAGCTCTTCCTGCGCCGGGTGCGCGCCATCTACCACCGGGCGCGGGAGAACGAGGACCTGCTGCTGAGCTCCTTCCAGGCGGTCACGCTCGGGATCAAGGAGCTCAAGCTGCACCGCGGCAGGCGCCACGACTTCATGGAGCGGCACCTGCTCGGCTCGGCCCGCACGCTGCGCGACCAGAACGTGGCGGCGAGCCAGAAGTTCTCGGTGGCGCAGGGGCTCGGCCAGTTCCTGCAGCTCGGCACCATGGCGCTGATCCTGTTCGCCATCGCCGCCGCGCTCGACCTGCCGCGCGACGTGATGATCGGGTACGTCCTGGTCACCACCTTCCTGGCGATGCCGATGCAGAACTTCATGCACCGGCTGCCGGACCTGGTCCGCGGTGACGTGGCGCTGGCCAAGATCCGCACCATGAACCTCTCCATGGCGACGCTGCACAACGAGGAGCAGCTGCCCTACACCGAGCGTCCGGTGGTGGAGTCGGCCCGGCTGGAGCTGAGCAATGTCGGCTACCACTACGCCAGCGAGCCGCCCGCGCCGTTCGAGGACGGGCCGGGCGCGCCGCCGCCGCACCCCGGCAAGCGGCCGGGTGGCAGGCCGCCCGGTGGGCCGCCGCCGCGCGGAGCGCACCCCGGCCACCCGCACCCGGGCCGGCCGCATCCCGCGCCGGATGTGAACGGGCGTCGCCGGATCGACCACGGTGGCCGGGACCACCACCCGGTGCCCATGGGCGCACCGGTGCTGGAGACCGCCGAGGCCACCGGTTTCGCGCTCGGCCCGCTGGACCTGGTCTTCGAGCCGGGGCAGATCACCTTCGTGGTGGGCGGCAACGGCAGCGGCAAGTCGACGCTGGCCAAGCTGATCACCGGGCTGTACGTGCCGCGCACCGGCTCGGTCTCGCTGAACGGCGAGAAGATCGACCACGAGAACGTGGAGTGGTTCCGGCAGAACTCCTCGGCGGTGTTCACCGATTTCCACCTCTTCGAGGACTACCTCGGCTTCGACCGGCCCGGCATCGACGACGAGGTGCGGCACTACCTGGAGCAGCTGCGGATCGCGGACAAGGTGACGGTGCGGGACGGGAAGCTCTCCACGATCGCGCTCTCGCAGGGGCAGCGCAAGCGGCTCGCGCTGCTCACCGCGCTGCTGGAGGATCGCCCGATCTACCTCTTCGACGAGTGGGCCGCCGACCAGGAGCCGCGCTTCCGCGACGTCTTCTACGACGAGATCCTCGGCGACCTCAAGCGCCGCGGCAAGACCGTCATCGTGATCACCCACGACGACCGGTACTTCGACCGCGCCGACCAGCTGGTCAAATTGGATTTCGGGCGGGTCGCCGCCTGAGCGCCGCAGTGACCCCGCGAGTACTCGCGGGGTCACTGCTGTTCTTCGCTCAGACCGCGACCGCGTGCCCGACCACGATCGGGCCGTACGAGTTCCGGGCGTGCACCTCGACCAGCTCGGCGCCCGCCTTCGCGGGCTCCAGCAGGTTGCGCACCGGGCCGAAGGACTCGTGCGTCGACAGCCGCGCCGCGCTGCCGGGGCGGATGCCGACTTCGAGCTCCCCGGTCGAGGTCTCCAGCCGGAGCACCCCGCTCGAGGCGTCCTCGACCCGGATGTCACCGCGCGCCACCACCGCGGTGACCGCGCCGCGCGGCCGCTCGATCCGGACCGCGCCGTCGGCCACGGTGAGCTCGCAGCCGTCGAAGGCGCCCGCGGTGTGCAGGCGGCCGACGGCGAGGGTGACCGCCAGCCGGGAGCCGGTCGGCACCTGGACCTCGACCTCGACCGACGGGGTGCCGCCGAACGGGTTCCAGCGGCCGCGGGGCAGCTCGACGGTCAGCGCGGTGCCGTCGAACTCGGCCCGGAACCGCTCGGCGGCCCGCACATCGGCCTTGCTCGACGGGTCGGCGGGGCGGATCTCGACCGCGGTGTCGGCGCGGTCGGTCGCGGTCACGGTGACGTTTCCGACCGGCACGTCGATGGTGGCGGTGATCGGGGCGGGGGTGCTGAAGGTGGTCATGGTTCTCTCTCCTTATTTACGGGGGGGTTGGTCAGTACAGGGCGCGGACGGCGTCGGCGACGGCGCGGAAGTCCTTGCGCAGGATGTGCGAGTGGTTGCTCGCGACCTTGGCGCTGACCCGCAGGTGCGGGTTGGCGGCGAGCACCGGGTCGAGCGAGGCGCGCGCGGCCTCCATCTCCTCCGCGCCGCCGCCGAGGTTCTTGCCGGTGGCCAGCACGTAGCGCAGGGGGACGCGCACCTGCTCCAGCACCGGCGCCAGCGCGGCGTGCAGCTCGTTGGCCTCGATATTGATCTCGGCGTGCTGCGCGGCGCTCATCCTGGCGGCCAGCCCGAAGGGGCGGGCCAGCGGAAGCAGCGGGCCCATCCGGGCGAAGAGCCTCCGGATCCGCTCCCGCCCCTCGGGGCCGGTGAGGCCGTAGGGCAGGGCGCCGTCGACGGCGACGACGCCGCGCACCCGCTCCGGGTGCCGCGCCGCGTAGTGCGCCGCGATGAGCGCGCCGAAGGACCAGCCGACCAGCACCGGCTGCTCCGCGCCGGTGGCGTCGAGCACCGCGTCCAGATCGCGGAGGCAGCCCGCGAAGGAGTAGTCCGCCGAGCGCTGGGAGCCGCCGCGGGCCCGTTCGTCGTAGCCGATGTGCCGGAAATCGGCGCCCAGCTCGGCGATCACCGGCCGCCAGTGCCTGCGGCCCGCGTAGGCGCCGTTGAGGTAGACGACGGCTGGGCCCGTGCCGCCGGAATCCGCGACGGCGAGCGCGGTGTCGTCGACCGGGACCATGCCGGTCCAGGGCTTCGCGAGTTCGGTGCGCATCTGCTCAACTCCTATGCGTAGATGTATACGTAGAAGAACTATAAGTAGAAGTGTACGTATAAGCAAGCGTCGGTTCCGGCTAATCTGTGGCAAGCTCGGGGGATGAGCGGGAAATGGCCCCGGCTGCGGGTGGCGGAGTGGACGGACACCAGGGACACGCTGCACATGTGGACCCAGATCGTCGGCAAGATCCGGATGGCGCACGCGCCGCTGGTCAACCACTGGTGGGAGGTCGCGCTGTACGTGACCCCGCGCGGGCTGACCACCTCGGCGATCCCGTACCCGGATGGCGTCTTCGACCTGGAGTTCGACTTCGTCGAGCACCGGCTGCTGGCCCGGACCAGCGCGGGGGAGAGCCGCGCGGTGGCGCTGGAGCCGAAGACCGTGGCCGACTTCTACGGCGAGGTGATGGCGGCGCTCACCGAGCTACGGGTGCCGGCGACCATCCGGCCGGTGCCGAACGAGGTGCCGGTGGCGATCCCCTTCGCCGAGGACACCACGCACGCCGCCTATGACGGTGCCGCGGTGCAGCGGTTCTGGCGGCAGCTGATCCAGGTGGATCGGGTGTTCGGGATCTACCGGTCGCGGTTCGTCGGCAAGTCGAGCCCGGTGCACTTCTTCTGGGGCGCCATGGATCTCGCGTGCACCCGGTTCTCCGGGCGCACCGCGCCGCCGCACCCGGGCGGCGCCCCCAACTGCGCCGACTGGGTGATGCTGGAGGGGTACTCGCAGGAGCTGGCGAGCTGCGGCTTCTGGCCGGGCGGCGGCGAGGAGGGCGCCTTCTACGCCTACGCCTACCCGGAGCCGCCCGGCTACGCCGAGCACCCGATCGGCCCCGGCGCCGCCGAATACCGCCGCGAGCTGGGCGAATTCGTGCTTCCCTACGAGGCGGTCGCCGAATCGGCGGACCCGGACCGCACCCTGCTGGAGTTCCTGGACTCCAGCTACGCGGCCGCCGCCACCCTGGCCGACTGGGATCGCGGCTTCCTCGAGGACGATCCCGAGCGGCTACGCAAGCACCTGCGCTGAGGGCGGGCTACCGAACCGGGGCGGTGCTCAGCCCGCCTCCAGGATGGCGGCGGCGAGCTGGGTCAATTCGCCGCGCGCCAGGGGATCCAGCGGCAGCCCGTCGATCTCGTTCCAGGCGGCCCTGGTGCGCGCGCTCGCCTCGCCCTCGGTCCACGCCCTGGCGCCGGTGCCCTCGATGAGCGCGGTCACCCGCGCGGTCGTGGCCTCGTCGAACTCGGTGTCGGCGGCGTAGATGTCGCGCAGCTCGGGCGAGGCCGCCAAGGCGTAGACCACCGGGGCGCTCTTGCGGCGGGCCCGCAGGTCCGACGCGGGTTTGCCGGTGACGGCGGTGTCGGCCCAGATATCGAGCAGGTCGTCGGCGAGCTGGAAGGCGATGCCGAGCTCGGTGCCGAATCGGTCGAAGCGCCCGGCCTCTGCCGCGGCGGGGCCGAAGAGCGCGCCGAAGCGGCAGGCGCAGCCGAAGAGCGAGCCGGTCTTGCCCGCGAAGGTCGCCAGGCAGTCGGCCACGCTCACCTCGGATTTCGTGCTGGCGCGCAGGTCGCGCTCCTGGCCCTGGCCGAGCAGCCGCAGGGTGGCCGCGAGGTGGCTCAGCGCCGCGCGCGCGGCCGGGTGCTCGCGCGCGGCGAGCACCTCGAAGGCCAGCCCGATCAGCGCGTCACCGGCGAGGATCGCCTCCCCGGTGCCGAAGTGCGCCCAGACCGTGGGGCGGTGCCTGCGCAGCAGGTCGCCGTCCATCACGTCGTCGTGCACCAGGCAGGCATTGTGCAGCAGCTCGACGGCGGCCGCGGCGGGCAGCACGTCGGCGGTGCGCGCGCCGGTGGCGTCGGCGCAGAGCAGGGTGAAGGCCGGGCGCAGCAGCTTGCCGTCGAGCCGGCCGGTGGGCGAGCCGTCCAGCTCGAGCAGGCCGAGCTGGTAGCCGCACATGAGCCGCAGCGGGCCGTCCAGCCGGTCGATCGCCGCGCTCAGCACGGGAAGCAGCTGCTGCCCGGTGCGCGCCAGAATGGGCTGCACCGGGTGCGAGAGCACGGTCATCCGGCGCTGCCCCCGCCCGCGGTGACCCGGTAGCGGCCGGAGCTCGCCGACCAGTCCAGGTGCCCGCGCATCCACGAGCGCATCCCGGCCAGGTACGCGGCGAGCTCGGCACGGTGCTCCGGATGCGCGGCCAGCACCTCGATCTCGGCGCCGTGGAAATCGCGCAGCCGCTCGGCGGCGCGGGCCCGGCCCAGCTCCACCGCGACCCGCCGCTCCACCCCGCGCCAGTGCTCGAGCAGGAGCACCAGGTTGTGGTACTCGCCGAGCGCGGCCTCCTTGTCCAGCGACACCAGATCGTTGGTCCAGCACACCACGTCGCAGGCGGCGTCGAGGGCGCGGGTGAACGGCTCACCGCGGTACACCGCCTCCGGCAGCTCGATCCCCGCGACCACCTCGATCAGATCCATGCACGGGTAGATCGCGCCGGTGTGCCTGCGCCGCTCCAGGTACTCGGCCTCGGCGGGCACGATCCCGCGCACCCGGTTGTCGACCTCCCACACCACGGCCAGCGCGCACTGGGTGGCGTGCCCGGTGAAGCGGTGCCGCCAGAGCTCGCCGGTCGCGGGGGCGGTGCGGCGCCACAGGTCGTCGAGGGCGCGCACGATGGCCGGGGCGCCCGGCTCGGCCGCGCGCCCGGCGAGCACCGCCATGATGGCGGTGAGCAGCGCCGCCAGCTGGTCCGGCGCGCGGCCGAGCGCACCGTCGTCGAGCTGGTCGTCGAGCAGGAAGAGCCAGGCCAGCCAGTCGGTCACCAGCTCCAGCCCCGCGGCGTCGGCGGCCGGGTAGGTGGCGGCGGCGAAGGCGCCGAAATCGGTCTCGGCGAACCGGGCGCGCACCGCCGCCCGCTCGACCAGGCCGTGCTCGCGCACCCAGGCGTCGACGTGCGCGGTGGCGGCGTCGCGGTGCGGGTTGCGGGCGGGTGGTAGCGCCAGGAAGGCGTCGGCGAATGCGCTCATCGGCGCCGCACAGTCGTCATCGTTCACCCTCTCGGCCAATACCACTGCGGCAGAGATTATCTCGAACCGATGCCGGACGCCGGGCGGGTCGGCGGAGCGGGAACGGACTGGCGGGTACGGCTCACCGCCGCGGCCGAAACCGACGCGGCCACGTTTCACAGAGGCTACTGTGAAACTCGAACCGCTCCGCCGATCAGAAGGAACCAGCCGTGGCTGCCATGCACCCCTGCGAACCGGTCGACGCCGACTTCGTCACCACCGCGCCGAACCAGTTCCGCAACAGCGTCGATCTCGCCATCACCCCCGAGCAGCTGTTCGAGGTGCTCGCCGACGCCGAGGCCTGGCCGCGCTGGGCCAGCGTGATCACCAAGGTCACCTGGACCAGCGCGCCGCCGATCGGGGTCGGCACCACCCGGACCGTCGAGATGCGCGGCGGAATCGTCGGCGACGAAGAATTCCTGATCTGGGAGCCGAACCGCCGGATGGCCTTTCGCTTCAACGCCAGCTCGACCAAGGCCGTGGCCGCCTTCGCCGAGGACTACCTGGTGGAGCCGACCGCCGAGGGCTGCCGGCTCACCTGGACGCTGGCGAACCGGCTGGCCGGGCCCGCGCGCTTCACCGGCGCCCTCGGGCAGCCGGTGATGAACGCGACCTTCCGCCGGTTCCTGGCCAACCTGCGCCGCTACACCGACGAGCGCTACGCGCCGGTGGCGCCATAACTCACCAGTCGGCGTCGGTGTAGCGGACCACGCCGCGGATGTTCCGGCCCTCGAGCATGTCCCGGTACCCGTCGTTGACCTGCTCGAGCCGGTACTGCCTGGTCACCATGTCGTCCAGGTTGAGCTTGCCGACCTGGTACATGGAGAGCAGGTGCGGGATGTCGTAGTGCGGGTTGCCGCCGCCGAAGATGGTGCCCTGCAGGTTCTTCTGCAGCAGGGTGAGCATGGCGAGGTTGAGCGTGGTCTGGTTGTCGACCAGGTTGCCCATGGCGGTGAGCACGCAGGTGCCCGCCTTGGCGGTGATCCCCATCCACAGGTCGACGTCGCCGCCGCGCACCTCGCCGACGGTCACGATCACCTTCTTGGCCATACCGCCCGCGGTGATCTCGGCGCAGGCGGCGGTGGCCTCCTCGGTGGTCGCGTAGGCGTGCGTGGCGCCGAACTTGAGCGCCTGCTCGCGCTTCCACGGCACCGGGTCCACCGCGAAGATGTGCCGCGCCCCCGCGTTCACCGCGCCCTGCAGCGCGGAGATGCCGAGCCCGCCGATGCCGATCACCGCGACGTCCTCGCCGGGGCGGATGTTCGCGGTGCGCACCGCCGAGCCGTAGCCGGTGGTGACGCCGCAGCCGACCAGGCAGGCCACCTCGAACGGGATGGACGGATCGATCTTCACCACCGAGCTGCGGTGCACCACCATGTACGGGGAGAAGGTGCCGAGCAGCGACATGGGGTAGACGTTCTCGCCGCGCGCGGTGATCCGGAACGAGCCGTCGCTGGCCGAGGCGCCGCCGAGCAGCAGCGCGCCGAGGTCGCAGAGGTTGCGCAGCCCGGACTGACAGGAGGGGCACTTGCCGCAGGACGGGATGAACGACAGCACCACGTGGTCGCCGACCGCGACGTCCTCGACGCCCTCGCCGACCTCGATCACCACCCCGGCGCCCTCGTGCCCGCCGAGCACCGGGAAGCCCGCCATCGGGATGCCGCCGGTCTGCAGGTGGTGGTCGGAGTGGCACATCCCGGCGGCCTCCATCCGGATCGCCACCTCGTTCCGGCGCGGCGCGCCGATCTCGATCTCCTCGATCGTCCAGGGCTGGTTGAAATCCCAGATCAGAGCACCTTTGGTCTTCATGGTGAACCTGCCTTCGTCGCTTCCGCGCATCGCGCCGTCGGCGTCACCGTAGACCGTCATACAACTACGTGTCCAGTGTATGATCTCCTGTACCGGACATTGCTTCGGACAGCTGTCCAGTCTTTCGCTCGGGCTCGGCGGGCGGCGGTACCGCCGCACCGCGCTTCGACCCCGGCGCCCACGCCCCGACCACCGCGGCGGTCACCAGCGCGATGGCGCCGAGCGCGACCAGCGCCTGGTGCGCGCCGTGCACGAAGGCGTCGACCGCGGCATCCGCGAGCGGCTGCCCGGCGGGCCCCGCCTGCTCGGCCACCGCGAGCGCCGCGGCCAGCGAATCGCTCACCGGCTCGCGCAGCGGCTCCGGCAGCCGCGCGACCACCGGGTCGATCCGCGCGGCGTACCCCGCCGCGAGGATGCTGCCCGCGATCGCGATGCCGACCGCCGCGCCGACCTCGCGCGCGGCGTCGTTCACCGCCGCCGCGACGCCGTGCTGCTCCTCCGGCGTGCCTGCCACGATGGCGGCGGTGGCGGGCGAGGTCGAGAGCCCGACGCCGGCGCTGATCACCAGCAGCGCCAGCACGATGCCGCCGTAGGTGCTCGACGCGTCGGTCTGCGCGAGCAGCAGCAGCCCGGCCCCGATGATCGCCAGCCCGGTGCCGAGCAGGATCCGCAGCCCGAACCGCTCGGCCAGCTTCGGCGCGATCACCGCCAGCACCATCATCGGAATCATCATGGGCGCCATGGCGAAGGCGGCCTGCAGCGGCGAGTAGCCGAAGACCAGCTGCAGGAACTGCACGTAGACCATGAAGACGCCGAACGAGACCAGGAACTGCAGCGTCACCGAGATGGTCCCGGCGCCGAAGCCGCGGTCGGCGAAGAGCCGCACATCCAGCAGCGGCCGGGCCACCCGCAGCTCCACCGCCACGAAGGCCGCCGCCGCGAGCGGCGCGAGCGCCGCCGGGACCAGCACCGCGGGGTGCGTCCAGCCGTGCAGCGGCACCTGCACCGCGGCCAGCACCAGCGCACCGACCGCCGCGCCCGAGGTGAGCGCGCCGAGCAGGTCCACCGGGGGCCTCGACTCGTCCTGCGACTCCGGCAGCGAGAAGGAGGCCAGCGCCAGCGCCACCCCGGCCAGGCTCATGGCGACGAAGATCGACGTCCACGAGGAGAACCTGAGCAGCAGCCCGGAGCCGAGGATGCCGAGCATCGCGCCGACCCCCGCGACACCGGCCCACACACCGACCACGAGCCCGCGCCGGTCCTCGCCGAAATTCGCGGTCAGCAGGGAGAGCGTCGACGGCATGACGAGCGCCGCCCCCGCACCGCAGACGCAGCGCGCCGCGATGATCCAGGTCGGCCCCTCGGCGAAGAGCGGGACCGCCGAAGCCGCGGCGAAGACGATCAGCCCGAGCACCATCATGGTGCGCCTGCCGTAGCGGTCGCCGAGCGCCCCGCCGAGCAGCACCAGGCAGGCCAGGGTCAGCGTGTACCCGTCCACGATCCAGGTGAGCTGGTGCTGGTCGGCCCCGGTGCGCACGGCCATGTCCGGCAGCGCGGTGTAGAGCGCGGCCATCGAGCCGACGACCAGCGCCAGCGCCAGGCACGCCAGGGTCACCATCCACATCCCGGACTTCCACACCCGCGTCGCCATCATCGCCCTTCCGGAGAAACGAAACTATCAGTATCGTAGCGGTACTATCGGTATCATAGGGGGTGGACGGCGATCCGCACCGGGAGCGAGGAATGCTGTCCAGCATGATCGAGATCGACCCCCGCAGGCTGCGCTCGCGGGCCCGCCTGCTCGACGCCGCCACCACCCTGCTGCGCAGCGGCGGGCTGGACGCGGTCACCGTGGAGGCGGTGACGAAGGTGTCGAAGGTCGCGCGCACCACCCTCTACCGGCACTTCGAGAGCGCCGCCCAGCTGCGCGCGGCCACCCTGGAGCGGCTGCTGCCGCCGCCGGTGCACGCGCCGGCCGACGGCCCGCTGCGCGATCGGCTGGTCGAGCTGCTGACCCGGCAGGCCGCGGTCATCGAGGAGGTGCCGCTGCACCTGGCCACCGTGGCCTGGCTCGCCACCGACCCCGGGGACGGCCCCGCGACGAGCGCGCTGCGCGCCCGGCTCATCGAGCAGTACCGGGTGCCCTTCGACGAGCTGCTCGACGGCCCCGAGGCACGCGCGGTGCTCGGCGAGCACGACCGGGTGCAGGTGCTGATCCAGCTGGTCGGGCCGCTGGTCTTCACCCGGCTGGTCGGGCTCGGCGACACCTCGCCCGCGGCCTGCGCCCGGCTGGTGGACGACTTCCTCGCCGCCCGCGCGGCATTGCGCAGGACGCGAGCAAAATAGATCAGCCTGCGCTGAAGCCTTCGATCTCTCCCCCCGCGCTCCTAGCGTTGTCGGCGCGAGTGCCGGGAGACGCGGAGGGTGGAGGCGACGGTGACGGACAACAGCGCGGCGGCGGTGTTGCGGGCGGTGCTGGAATTGGGTCCGGTGCCGCGCAGCGTGGTCGCGCGGCACGTCGGCGTCTCCCCGGCCACGGTGACCTGGCAGTCCCGGTCGCTGCTGGAGGCCGGGCTGCTGGTCGAGCTGCCGGAGGCGGTGAGCCTCTCCGGGATCGGGCGGCCGTACTCGCCGCTGGCGCTGAACAGCGCGGGCAATGTGGTGATCGCGGTGCACATCGCGGCCGCGCAGACCACCGTCGCGGTGGTGGACATCGCCGGGAAGGTGCTCTCCGGCAACCAGATCCCGCACCGCTCCTTCGAGCCGGACGACATCCTCGCCGACGCGGGTGATGCGATCGCGGCGGTCCGCGACGCCGGGGACGGGCACCGCGTCCTCGCCGTCGGGGTCGCCATCGGCGGGCGGGTGGACCGGAGCGCGGGCGTCGTGCGCGAGCACTCCTTCCTGCGCTGGCACGACGTCCCGGTGCGCGCGCGGCTGGCGGCGGCCACCGGGCTTCCGGTCGAGCTGGACAGCCACGCCCGCGCGCTCATGCACGCCGAGCAGCTCTTCGGCAGGCTGCGCGGCACCAGCAGCGCGGTGATGCTCTTCGTCGGCAATGTGATCGACGCGGCCTTCGCGGTGCACGGCCGGGTGCACTACGGCCCGCGCTCCTCGGCCGGCTCCATCTCCCGGCTGGCCGGCGGCGCCGAGGCGTCGCGCGACGACTACTCCGACCACGCCCTGCTGCGCCGGGCCGCCGCGGCCGCCATCCCGGCGCGGACCATTCCGGAGCTGCTCGCCGCCGCGGGCACCGATCCCGCCGCGCACGAGCTCTTCGTGCAGCGGGCCGCGGCGCTCGGCCGGATCGTGGCCATGCTGGTCGACATCCTCGACCCCGAGGCGGTGGTGATCGTCGACCGCAGCCTGCCCGAGCTGCCCGCCGTGCGGGAGAGCTACGTCGAGACGGTGCGCGGGCACTCGGTGACCAGCAGCGACCCCGACGAGCTGATCGCCGCCTCCACCTTCATGGGGCAGGTGCTGGAGACCGCGGGCGCCGCCGTCGCGCTGGACGGGCTCTTCCGCGCCCCGCTCGATGCCATGGAGCGCTGGACCGCCGATCTCCCCGTGTGAAAGGAACACGCGCATGACCAGACAGCTGCACCTCAACGCCTTCCTGATGTCGGTGGGCCACCACGAGGCCGCCTGGCGGCTGCCGGAGAGCGACCCGCACGCGCACATCGATATCGACCACTACGTGGCGCTGGCCCGCACCGCCGAGCGCGGCAAGCTGGACTCGATCTTCTTCGCCGACAGCCCGGTGCTCATGGGCGATCCGGGCAGGCGCCCGCAGGGCAAGCTGGAGCCGACCGTGATCCTCACCGCGGTCGCCGTGCAGACCAGCCGGATCGGGCTCATCGCCACCGCCTCCACCAGCTACAACGACCCCTACAACCTGGCCCGCCGGTTCGCCTCGGTGGACTGGGTGAGCAAGGGCAGGGCGGGCTGGAACATCGTCACCACCGCAGGGGCCGACGCCGCGCGCAACTTCGGGCTGGACGACACCCCCGAGCACCGGGTGCGCTACGAGCGCGCTGCGGAGTTCGTCGACGTGGCCACCAAGCTCTGGGACAGCTGGGCCGACGACGCGGTGATCGGTGACAAGGCGCTCGGCATCCACGCCGACGCGGAGAAGGTGCGCGCCATCGGGCACCGCGGCGAGTTCTTCTCGGTGGAGGGGCCGCTCAATGTGCCGCGCCCGCCGCAGGGGTACCCGCTGCTGGTGCAGGCGGGCTCCTCGGAGAACGGCAAGAACTTCGCCGCGCGCTACGCCGAGGCGGTCTTCACCGCGCAGCAGACCTTCGCCGACGCCATCGCCTTCTACACCGATCTCAAGGACCGGGCCCGCCGGCTCGGCCGCGACCCGGAGACCATCAAGATCCTGCCCGGCATCGTCCCGGTCATCGGCGACACCGAGGCGGAGGCGCGTGCGCTCGACGCCGAGCTGGCCCGGCTCATCTCCCCGGAGTACGCGCGGGCGCAGCTGGCCGAGCGGTTCAAGCTGCCGGTCGAGGCGCTGGAGCTGGACAGCGAGCTGCCCGCCGAGCTGCCGTCGGAGGACGAGATCGAGGGCGCCAAGAGCCGCTTCACCCTGATCGTCAACCTGGCCAGGCGCGAGCACCTCACCGTGCGCGAGCTGATCTCCCGGCTCGGCGGCGGCCGCGGGCACCGCACCATCGCCGGCACCCCGGTGCAGATCGCGGACACCATCGAGGACTGGTTCCGGCGCGGCGCCGCCGACGGCTTCAACATCATGCCCGCGGTGCTGCCCTCCGGGCTGGACCGCTTCGTGGACGACGTGGTGCCGATCCTGCAGGAGCGCGGGCTCTTCCGCACCGAGTACACCGCGACCACGCTGCGCGGCCACTACGGCCTCGACCGTCCGGAGAACCGGTACGACGCCGCGGATCCGCTCGCGGTCGCGCGGTGAGCGCGCAGAATGGAGAAGTGCTTAGCTCTACGAACGAACCGCGCGGCGACTGGATCCGCTACCTGATCCGCCGATGCCGGGCGCACCCGAGGGCCGTGCTCGGCGCGGCCGCGGGGGCGGCGGGGGCCGCGCTGCTCACCGCGAGCCTTCCGCTCATCGTGCGGCACGTGGTCGATACGCTCACCGGCACCGCCGCTTCGGTGCTGCCGTGGGCGTTCCTGCTGCTCGGGCTCGGGCTGCTGCGCTTCGTGGCCTCGTTCGTGCGCCGGGTGACCTCCTCGCAGCTCTCGCTCGGCGTGCAGCACGATCTGCGCCGCGACCTCTTCGCCGCGCTGCTGCGGCTGGACGGCCGGGCCCAGGGCGAGCTGCGCACCGGCCAGGTGGTGAGCCGGGCCATCACCGACGTCACCCTGATCCAGATGTTCCTGCAGCTCATCCCGATCGTCACCGGCAATGTGCTGCTGCTGATCGCGGCGCTGGTGCTGATGACGGTGATGTCGCCGCCGCTCACCGTGGTCGCGCTGCTGGTGATCCCGGCGCTGTGGATCCTGACCAGGCGCAGCCAGCGCCAGCTCTTCCCGGCGAACTGGGACGCGCAGGCCAGGGCCGCGGAGGTCGCCATCCGGGTGGAGGCGGCGGTGGCGGGCGTCCGGGTGGTGAAGGGGTTCGGGCAGGAGCGGCGCGAGCTGGACGGGCTCGCGGACACCGCCCGCGACCTCTACCGCTCCCGGCTCCGGGTGAACCGGATCACCAGCCGATTCACCCCGGCCGTGCAGTCGGTGCCCGCCATCGGCCAGGCGCTCGTCCTCGTGCTCGGCGGGGTGCTCGCGCTGAACGCCTCGGTGAGCCTCGGCACCTTCCTCGCCTTCATGACCTACCTCGGCTCCTTCGTCGCGCCGATCCGGCAGTTCGCCATGCTGCTCACCGTGAGCCAGCAGGGCAGGGCCGCGCTGGACCGGGTGCGCGAGGTGATCGAGACCGAGCCGTCTGCCACCGCGGCGGCCGCGGCCGCGATCGGCACCACGGCGCGGCCCGCCACCGCGGCCTTGATCGGCACCGCGCCACCCCCAGCTCCACCGGACCCTGTCACGGCACCACCCGGACTCGGATTCCACGGCGTGCGGGTGACTCTCGGCTCCACCACCGTGCTGGACGGGCTCGACCTCACCGTCCAGCCCGGCGAGACCGTGGCGATCGCGGGCGGCGCGGGCAGCGGCAAATCCACGCTCGCGCTGCTGATCCCGCGCCTCCTCGACCCCGACGCGGGCAGCATCACGCTCGGCGGCACCGATATTCGCGAGCTGCCCGGCGTGCGGGCCGAGGTCGCGGTGGTCTTCGAGGACACCCACCTGGTGGCGGGCACGGTGCGCGCCAATGTCGCCTACGGCGTGCCGGACGCCACCGACGACGCCATCCGGCACGCGCTGCACCTGGCCGCCGCCGACGAGTTCGTGGCCGCGCTACCGCAGGGCCTGGACACCAGGATCGGCGAGCGCGGGCAGCGGCTCTCCGGCGGGCAGCGGCAGCGCATCGCGCTGGCCCGTGCCCTGCTCACCGAGGCCCCCGTGCTGGTCCTCGACGATGCCACCTCGGCCATCGACGCCAGGGTGGAGGAGCGGATCTTCCAGCGCATCGCCGCCGAGGTGCGCGGCCGCACCACGCTGGTGGTCGCGCACCGGATGTCGACGCTGGCGCTGGCCGACCGGGTGGCCGTGCTTGACGGCGGCCGGGTCGCCGAGCTCGGCACGCTGGAGCAGCTGCGCGCCTCCGGCGAGCTCTTCCGCGCGCTCTTCACCCCGCCGGACGTCAGCGAGATCGACGCCGAGCCGCCCACCGGCAGCGCGCGCTCCACCACCGCGCCGCTCTGGAACGAACCGGCGGGCGGCTCCGACGACGACCGCGCGCTGGAGCAGGCGGCCGCCGCCTTCTCGCAGCGCGCCGCGGGCGCACCCGCCGGGCTCGGCCGCGGCGGCGCGGGCGGTGGCATGATGACCGCCGCACCGCCCAGCGGCGACGTGCGGGCGCAGATCGACGCGCTGCCGCCGGTCACCGGCGAACCCGAGGTGGCCGACTCCTTCGCCCGCACCCCCGACCCGGCCTTCGGCACCGCCCGGCTGCTGCGCCCCTTCGCCGCGCCGCTGCTGGCCGGGCTCGGGCTGGTGGCGCTGGACGCGCTGGCCCAGATCCTGATCCCGGTGCTGGTCCGCTACGGCATCGACCACGGCGTGCTGGCCGGCGCCCGCGACGTGGTGCTGCTCGCGGCCGCCGCCGCGCTGATCGTCTGCCTGGTGGACTGGGGGATCGGCGTCGGCCAGCTGCGGGTGATGGGCCGGGCGGGGGAGCGGCTGCTCTACGGTCTGCGCGTCAAGACCTTCGCGCACCTGCAGCGGCTCGGGCTGCAGTACTACGAGCGCGAGCTCGGCGGCCGGATCATGACCAGGATGACCACCGACGTGGACGGCCTCTCCGCCTTCCTGCAGACCGGGCTGGCCACCGCGCTCACCAGCACCGTCACCGTGGCCGGGGTGGTGATCGCCATGCTGCTGATCGAGCCGCACCTGGCGCTGGTGGTGCTGGCGCTGCTGCCGATCCTGGTGGTCTCCACCGCGGCTTTCCGCCGGCTCTCGGTGCCGGCCTACGTCCTGGCCAGGGAGCGGGTCTCGGCGGTCAACGCCTACCTGCAGGAGAACGTCGACACCATCGCGGTCACCCAGGCCTACCGCCGGGAGCCGTTCAACCGCACCGAGTTCGAGCGCCGCTCCTGGTCGTACCGGAACGCGCGGCTGCGCAGCCAGCTGCTGATGGCGGTGTTCTTCCCCTTCATCGAGCTCATGTCGGTGATCGCCACCGCCGCGGTGCTCGCGGTCGGCGTGCACGACGTGCGCGAGGGCGTGCTCACCGCGGGCACCCTGATCGCCTTCCTGCTCTACATCGACCTGCTCTTCGCCCCCATCCAGCAGCTGTCGCAGGTCTTCGACAGCTACCAGCAGGCGGTGGTCGGCGTGGACCGGCTGGGTGAGCTGCTGCGCACCCCGGTCGCCACCCCCGAGGCCGCGGACGCGGTGCCGGTCGAGCGGCTGGCGGGCCGGATCGAGCTGCGCGACGTCGCCTTCGCCTACCACCCGGACACCCCCGAGGTCCTCACCGGCGTCGGGCTGAGCATCGCCGCCGGGCAGAAGGTGGCGCTGGTCGGCGAGACCGGCGCGGGGAAGTCCACGCTGGTCAAGCTGCTCGCCCGGTTCTACGACCCGACCGCGGGCGCGGTGCTGATCGACGGCGTCGACCTGCGCCGCTACCGGCTCGCCGACTTCCGGGCCCGGCTCGGCATCGTCCCGCAGGAGCCGTTCCTCTTCGGCGACACCGTGCGCGAGGCCATCGCCTACGGCCGCCCCGGCGCCGAACCGGCCGAGATCGAGTGGGCCGCGCGGGCGGTCGGCGCGCACGAGATGATCGCCGGGCTCGAGCACGGCTATCACCACCCCATCGGCCCCAACGGCCGCGCGCTCTCGGCCGGCCAGCGCCAGCTGCTCGCGCTGGCCAGGGCGCAGCTCGTCGAGCCGGACATCCTCATCCTGGACGAGGCCACCGCCTCGCTCGACCTCGCCACCGAGGCCAGGGTGCGCGCCGCCGTCGACGTGCTCACCGCGGGCCGCACCACCCTCGTCGTCGCGCACCGGCTGGCCACCGCCGCCGACGCCGACCTCATCGTGGTGGTGCGCGGCGGGCGGATCGAGCAGACCGGGACGCACGCCGAGCTGCTCGCCGTCGAGGGGACGTACCGGGAGCTGTGGGCGGCCTACGTCGGCGACGGCGCGGCCGTGCCGAACCCGTGACCCCTCAGAACGGCGGGTTGTCGGCGGCCTGGCGGGCGGCGTCGAGCAGGGCGAGCACCTCGGCCGCGCGCGGCGCCGCCCCCTCGGCCAGGTTCGCCGGCTCGGCCTCGACCCGGCGGATGATCCCGGCGTAGATGGCGGCGATCTTCCAGATGCCGAGCACGTACCAGAAGCGCAGGGCGGTGCGGTCGCGGCCGGTGGCGTCGAGGTAGAGCTCGGCGAGGCCGGCGCGGCCGGGCATGCCGGGGAGCGGGGGGAGGCCGAGGCCGAAGGTGGGGAGTTCGGGGTCGGGCCAGAAGGCGAGGGCGTAGCCGACGTCGGCGAGCGGGTCGCCGAGCGTGGAGAGCTCCCAGTCCAGCGCGGCGACCACGGTGCCGTCGTCCGGCGCGGTGATCACATTGCGCAGGTGGAAGTCGCCGTGCACCAGCCGCAGCTCCTGCCGCTCCGGGACACTCGCGGCCAGCCGCTCGGTGACGGCGTCGAAGGGGGCGTTGTCGCCGCTCCAGCTCTCCCGCCACTGCCGGGTCCAGCGCTTGAGCTGGCGCTGGGCGTAGGGGCCGTGCCCGGCGAGGCCGGTGAGCCCGGTCCGCTCCAGGTCGACGGCGTGCACCCGGGCCAGCACCGCCATCATGGAGGCGGCGAGCGCGCGCCTGCGCTCCGGGCCCATGGCCTCCAGCACGGCCGGTTCGTCGATCACCACGCCGGGCACGAACTCCATGAGCACGGCGGTGCTGTCGGTGACCGCGCCCGGTTCGGCGACGCCGAGAACGCGCGGCACCGGCACGTCGGTCGGCTCCAGCGCGCGCAGGATGCCCGCCTCCCGCGCCACGTCGTGCGCCGACTCCAGGAGCGTGCCGAGCGGCGGCCTGCGCAGGATCCAGCGCCGCTCGGACTCGTCGCGGACCAGGAAGGTCAGGTTGGACTGCCCGAAGCCGATGCGGGACAGCGTGATCGCGCCGGTGCGCGCGATCCCGAGCCGATCCAGCCAGGCGGTGACGGCGGCGCGATCGATGGCGGAACTGTTCAACGGCCGATCCTCCGTGCTCGGGGCGAAGGGCAAGCGTACGACAGCGGCTAATGGTTGTTAGCCTGATCGGAACCGATTCACGAATTGCCAGGAGGTCGGAGTGGCCGGCGTACTCGATTTGTTCAGCCTGCGCGGCAAGGTGGCCGTGGTGACCGGCGCCTCGTCCGGGCTCGGCGTTGCCTTCGCCCGCGCGCTCGCCGAGGCCGGCGCCGACGTGGTGCTCGCCGCCCGCCGGGTGGACCGGCTGAAGGAGACCGCGCTGCTGGTCGAGCAGGCCGGGCAGCGCGCGCTCCCGGTGCAGCTCGACGTGGCGAACCCGGCCGACGCCAAGGCGGTCGCCGATGCCGCGGTGCGCGAGTTCGGCCGGATCGACATCCTGGTCAACAATGCCGGGATCGGCACCGCGGTGCCCGCGCTGCGCGAGACCCCGGAGCAGTTCACCCAGGTCATCGATGTGAACCTGAACGGCTGCTATTGGATGGCGCAGGCCTGCGCCGCGGTCATGCAGCCGGGCAGCAGCATCGTCAATATCTCCAGCGTGCTCGGCATCACCACGGCCGGGCTGCCGCAGGCCGCCTACGCCGCCAGCAAGGCCGGGCTGATCGGGCTCACCCGCGACCTGGCCCAGCAGTGGAGCGGGCGCCGCGGCATCCGGGTGAACGCCATCGCCCCCGGCTTCTTCACCTCCGAGATGACCGACCAGTACCAGGACGGCTACCTGGAGAGCCAGATCGGGCGGGTGCTGGTGAACCGGCTCGGCGACCCGGCCGAGCTCGCCGCGGCGGTGGTGTTCCTGGCCGGTGCCTCGGGCGGCTACGTCACCGGGCAGACGCTGGCGGTCGACGGCGGCTTCACCGTCACCTGATCACTCCGCGCCGACCAGCCGCAGCGCGAAGTCGGCGTACTGCCAGACGATCTCGTTCTCGCTGAACTCGCCGTCGTCCCGGAACCAGGTGGCGACGCCCAGGCCGAGATCGAGCACCGCGTAGGAGGCGACGCGGGTGGAGGTCACCCGGAACACCCCGGCGGCCACCCCGTCCGCGATCAGCGCGCGGAACGCCTGCTCGTACTCGGCCCGCCGGGCCAGCACCGCCGAGCGGTGCGGCTCGGTGAGGCTGCGGATCTCCCGGTTCCCGACGAACGCCTCCGCGCGGTGCCTGGCGTGGTAGCGCACGTGCGCCTCCACCGCCCGGCGCAGCCGCTCGGTGGGGTCGGCGGTGCCGGCGACGGCGCGCCGGTGCGCGTCCTGCAGCGCGTCCATGATGCCGTCCATGATCTCCGCGAGCAGCTCCTGCTTGGACGAGACGTGTTTGTACAGGCTCGGCCCGCGGATCCCGACCAGCGCGCCGATCTCGCTCATGGTGGTGGCCGGGTACCCCTGGCGCATGAACAGCTCCAGCGCGGCCCGGCGGATGGCGGCCGGGCGCGCCGACGCGGTGCTCGTCATCCCGGCTCCCTCGTTCGTGGCTAATTCATCGTAGCCACGGTGGGCGGCCGAGAGGCGGTCAGCTCCGGGGCGTCAGCAGGGCCCAGAGGTGGGTCAGGTGCTCGGCCATGTCGACCTCCTGGTCGTAGAGCCACTGCACCTGCAGCCCGTCGAGGAGCGCGACCGCGAGCACCGCGAAGCGCTCGGGCTCGATATCGGTGCGCAGCTGCCCCGCGCGCTGGAGGTCGCCGACGGCGTCGGCGATGAGCCGCCGGATCTCGCGGTAGCGGTCGCGGAAGTGCGGGTGCGCGGGGTGCTCGGGGCGGATCGCCTCGGCGGAGAAGCGGGTGTACAGCTCGACCAGGCCGGGTACCTCGGCATTGTGCCGGATCAGGCGGACCAGCCCGGCGGGCAGCTCGGGCGGGGTGTCCGGGGCGAGGAAGGCCGCGCGGTCGGCGGCGTCCCGGCGGGCCAGGATCGCCGTGAACAGCTCCTCCTTGCTGCCGAAGTAGTGCAGCAGCCCGGTCTGACTGAGCCCGGCCGCGTCGGCGAGTTCCCGGACCGTCGTCCGGCCGTAGCCGACCCGGGCGACCAGCTCCAGCGCGGTTTCCAGGATCTCCTCGCGCTTGGCGATTCCCTTCGAATACGAGCCGCGCCGGGTCACGCCGTGACTGTACTCGGCGTGCCTTGCCCCTGAAAACCGAATGACATACTGTTTTCACCACCCCGACCCCGAGGAGCCTCGATGACGAGCGATATCGGCGATCTGTCCTTGGCCGAGCGGGCCGCGCTCGGCAGCGGCGCGGACTTCTGGAGTACGAAGGCGGTCGGGCCGGTCGGGTCGCTGGTGCTGACCGACGGGCCGCACGGGGTGCGCAGGCAGACCGGGGCCACCGATCACCTGGGGCTGGCCGGGAGCGAGCCCGCGACCTGTTTCCCGCCCGCGGTGGGGCTGGCGCAGAGCTGGGATCCGGCGCTGGTGCGGCGGGTCGGGGTGGCGCTGGGGCGGGAGGCGCGGGCGCTCGGGGTGGACGTGCTGCTCGGGCCGGGGGTGAATACCAAGCGGGATCCGCGGGGCGGGCGGAACTTCGAGTACTACTCGGAGGATCCGTACCTCACCGGGCGGCTCGGCGCCGCGTGGGTGGACGGCGTGCAGAGCGCCGGGGTGGGGGCCTCGCTCAAGCACTTCGCGGCCAACAATGCCGAGCACGATCGGATGCGGGCCAGCTCCGATATCGACCCGCGGCCGCTGCGCGAGATCTACCTGCGCGCGTTCTCGCACATCGTGCGCACGGCGCGGCCGTGGACGGTCATGTGCTCGTATAACCGCATCAACGGCGTGCCCGCGGCGCACAATCGCTGGCTGCTCACCGAGTTGCTGCGCGGGGAGTGGGGTTTCGACGGGGTCGTGGTGAGCGACTGGGGTGCGGTGTCGGATCGGGCCGCGTCGGTCGCGGCCGGGCTGGACCTGACCATGCCGGGCGGGGCCGGTGCCGGGGATGCGGCGGTGGTCGCCGCGGTCGAGGCGGGGACGTTGCCGGTCGCGGCGGTGGATGCCGCCGCCGCGAATGTGGCCGGGCTGGCCGCCCGGGTGCGCGCGGCGCGGGCCGGTAGCGCAGCGGCCCGGCCGGTGGACGGCGGCGATGCCGCGATGGCGACCCCCGAATCGTCGGACGCCGGAGGCGCGGATACCGGCCAGGGCGTCGCGCCGCTCGCCGACGAGCACCACCGCCTGGCCCGCGAGGCCGCCGCCCGCTGCATCGTCCTGCTGCAGAACGACCGCGACCTCCTGCCGCTCACCCCCGGCCGCTCGATCGCCGTGCTCGGCACCTTCGCCACCGAACCCCGCTACCAGGGCGGCGGCAGCTCACACGTCACCCCGACCCGGCTGGACACGCCGCTCGACGAGATCCGCGCGCTCGCGGGCGGCGGCACCGTCACCCACCACAGCGGTGCCGACCGGGACGAAGCCGTCGCCGCCGCGGCCGACGCCGAGGTGGCCGTGCTCTTCCTCGGTCTCGCCGCCGACCAGGAGTCCGAGGGCTTCGACCGCGAGCACCTCGAGCTCCCCGCCGACCAGCTCGAACTCCTCACCGCCGTGGTACACGCCCAGCCCGACACCGTCGTGGTGCTCGCGCACGGCGGCGTCCTGCGGCTCGAGCCGGTCGCCTGCCTCGCCCCCGCCGTGCTCGACGGCGGGCTGCTCGGCCAGGCGGGTGGTGGTGCGCTCGCCGACGTGCTGTTCGGCACCGTGAACCCGTCCGGGCGGCTCGCCGAGACGGTCCCGGTCCGGTTGCAGGACACCCCCGCCTACCTGAACTTTCCCGGCGAGAACTCGCACGTGCGCTACGGCGAGGGGTTCTTCGTCGGCTACCGCTGGTACGACGCGCGCGATATGGACGTCTGCTACCCGTTCGGGCACGGGTTGTCCTACACCACCTTCGGCTACGACGGGCTCACCGCCGAAGCGGGCGAGGACATCACCGTCCGGCTCACCGTCACCAATACCGGTACCCGCCCCGGCCGCGAGGTCGTCCAGATCTACGCCGGGCTCCCGGAGTCGGCGGTACAGCGCCCGATCCGCGCGCTGGCCGGGGCCACGGTGACCGGCGAGCTGGACCCGGGCGCGAGCGAGCAGGTCACGATCGTCCTGGCGCGGGAGGACCTGGCCTACTGGGAAACCCGCACCGGCACGTGGGTGGTCGAGGGCGGCACGTACCGGATCTGGGCGGGCGCCTCCAGCCGGGACCTCCGCGCGGTCACCGACCTCGACCTCCCCGGCGACCCGGTGCGGATCCCGATCACCGCGGACTCCACCCTCGGCGAGGCACTCGCCGACCCGCGCGCCGCGGCGGCGCTCGCCGAGGTGTTCGGCGGCATGACCGAAGCCATGGGCGACGGCAGCGCCATGGGCATGGACATGCTGCGCATGATCGCCTCCATCCCGCTGGGCAGGCTCACCGGCTTCGGCGTGGACGAGCAGCGGTTGGCCGAGGTGCTCGACGCCACCCGGGAATAGCCCGGAAACCGGCACGGGCGTGCCGATAGGCTCGGGGGCGCCCCACCCCCGGCCCCGAGGATGCCCCGTGAGCTTGCCGCCCGTCCTGATCGATCGCCTTCGCCTGCCCGTGATCGCCTCGCCGATGTTCATCGTCTCCGGCCCCGATCTGGTGATCGCCCAGTGCACCGCCGGGGTGGTCGGCTCGTTCCCGAGCCTGAACGCGCGGCCGCTGGCCGAGCTGCGGGTCTGGCTGACCCGGATCACCGAGGCGCTGGCCGCGCACGATGCCGCGCACCCGGAGGCGCCGAGCGCGCCGTTCGCGGTGAACCTCATCGTGCACCGGACGAATGCGCGGCTCGAGGAGGATCTGGCGCTGGTGGAGGAGTTCCGGGTGCCGATCGTGATCACCTCGCTCGGGGCGCGGCCCGAGGTGAACGAGCGGATCCACGCCTACGGCGGGATCGTGCTGCACGACATCATCCACGACGCCTTCGCGCGCAAGGCGGTGGACAAGGGCGCCGACGGGCTGATCGCGGTCGCGGCGGGCGCGGGCGGGCACGCGGGAACGCAGTCGCCGTTCGCGCTGGTGCAGGAGATCCGGGCGTGGTTCGACGGGCCGCTCGCGCTCTCCGGGTCGATCGCGCACGGGCGCTCGGTGCTGGCCGCCGAGGCGGCGGGGGCCGATCTGGCCTATATCGGGTCGCTCTTCATCGCCACCGAGGAGGCGAACGCGGTGCCCGGGTACAAGCAGATGGTGGTCGACTCCAGCGCCGCCGACATCGTCTACACCGACCGCTTCACCGGGGTGCACGGCAATTATCTCGCGCCGAGCATCGTCGCCGCCGGGCTCGACCCGGCCCGGTTGGCCGGCACCGAGGCGGGGGCCATCGACTTCGGCGACGACGGTGCGCTCGGTGCCAAGGCGTGGCGCGATATCTGGGGCGCGGGCCACGGGGTCGGCGCGGTCAGCGCGGTGCGCCCGGCGGGGGTGGTCGTGGAGCAGCTCGCCGCCGAGTACGACGCGGCACGCGAGCGCCTGCTCGTGCGCTGAGCCGGGGCCCGGGCTCAGGCGGCCTGCCCGGTCGTTACCGGCAACTCGATGAGCCCGTGCAGGGCGAGACCCTCGCGGTGCACGGCCGGACCGGTCACCGCCAGCTCGGGGAACGCGCGCAGCAGCGCCGGGAACGCGATCTGCGCTTCCAGCCGGGCCAGCGGGGCGCCGAGGCAGTAGTGCAGCCCGCCGCCGAAGGAGAGCGGCGCCTCGTCGGCCCGGTCCAGCCGCAGCACGTCGGGGTCGGGGAAGACCTCCGGGTCCCGATTGGCGGCGCCGATGAGCGTGACCACCCGCTGCCCGGCGGGCAGCACCCGGCCCGCCACCTCCAGCTCCTCGGGCGCGGTGCGCGAGGAGAGCAGCTGCACGGGGGAGTCGTAGCGCAGCAGCTCCTCGGTGGCGGCGGCCGCCAGCTCGGGCCGTTCGCGCAGCGCCGCCGCCTCGCCGGGGTGCTCGAGCAGCGCGACGAGGCCGTTGGCGAGCAGCCCGGTGGTGGTCTCGAAACCGGCGGCGAGCAGCAGCGCGGCGGTGGTGACGATCTCGTCGTCGGCGAGCCCGTCGACCTGGGCCAGCGCGGACATGAGGTCGTCGGCCGGTGCGCGGCGGCGCCGGGCGAGCAGGTCGCGGAAGTAGGCGTCGATCTCGACGGCGGCCGGGTCGGCGCGGTCGACGATCTCCGGGGTCAGCCCGTCCAGCACACCGGTCCAGTGCCGGACCAGCAGCTGGAACTGCGCGCGGTCCGGCTCCGGGATGCCGAGCAGTTCACCGATAACGGTGACCGGCAGCGGGAAGGCGAAGGCCTCGATGAAGTCGGCGGTGCGGGCCGCGCGCAGCTCCGCGATCAGGTCGTCGACGATGCGCTCGACGGCGGGGCGCAGCCCGGTGACCCGGCGCGCGGTGAAGGTGCCCGCGGCGGAGCGGCGCAGCCGGGTGTGCACCGGCGGGTTCCGCACCAGCATGCTGTTGAACATGAGCCGCAGCGCCGGCCGCTCCTGCCAGTGCTCGAAACCGGCGGCGGTGAGCGCGATCTCCGGGCGCTTGACGAAGCGGTGGTCGCGGATGAGCGCGGCGGCCAGCCGGTAGTCGGTGACGAGCAGGGTGCCGGTGGGGTCGAGCACGGCCGGGCCGAGCGCGCGCAGCCGCCGGTAGAGCGGGTACGGGTCGGCGCGGCCCTCCGGGCTCGACAGCTCGGTCAGCACCGCCATCAGGTCGGTGCCGGTCGATTCGATGTCGGCGGTCATCGTCACCCCCACTTCGGCGCCGAGACGGTCAGTGGTCCCGAGCGTACTCGCCGGACGCGGTCCCGCGGCTCGTGCCGGGCAACCGTGGCGCGTCCGGTCGCACAGCGAAAGTGCCAGCGTGCGAGCACTACTCGACCCGCCGCGGCCTCCGGGGGCGGCGGCGCGATCACCGGTGCCGAATGCCCGATCGACGCCGCCGATCGCGGGACCGTCGGTGCCGCGTGAGACAGTGGCCGCGACGAAAGGGGAGCCACGTGGCATCGACGGCCGAGCGGATCGGGCGCGGCACCGAGGCGGCGCTGGCCGCGATCACCGCGCAGGACGCGGCCGCCTTCACCGCGGCGACCGCCGACCTCGCCGCGCTCCCCGGCGAGCAGGTGGGGCTGGTCCTCGGCGGCGCCCTGCGCGACCTGCTCGAGGTCGCGCACCCGGACGGCCTGGACGCCGACGATATCCAGGCCGCGCTCGCGCGCACGGTCCGCGCGGCCGTCGCCTGGCTGCCGGAGCTCGACCCGACCGGGCTGGTCGCGGCGCTCACCGGCGCGCTCGGCGTCACCGAGCCGGACGAGGTGCCGCCCGCGCCCGCGGTGACCCAGCCCGGCGCGCTGCTGCTGATCGCCGACCTCGCCGCCGTCGCCCAGGTGCCGCCGGCCGCCGCGATCCGCGGCGCCTTCGCCGAGATCGAGCGCGCCGAAACGGTGGAGATGCCGTAGTCCGGCCGCGCCTCGGCGGCCCGCCGCGCTCAGGGCGGGTCGAGCACGTCGCTCTCGGCACCCACCCAGGCGCCGTGCAGCCCGGCGGGCACCCGGATCGGCAGCTGCACCGAGGCGACCGGCCCCGCGCCCGGATCCTCGGCGGTGAGGATGTGGAACCACGACCTCCCGTCGCCGGGATCGGTCGCGAGCGTGCCCCAGTAGTCACGCTCGGCGCCGGGCAGGAAGACCGGCTCCCCGACCGCGAGATCGCCCGCGTTCCACACCTTCTCGGTGTCCCGCTCGGCATCGAGGAAGACCAGCGCGTTGCGGCCGGGGCCGCTCGACGCGGTGGCGACGGTGCCGTGCGGCCGGGTGAGCAGCCGGTCGTCCACCCGCGGGAACTCCACGTACCGGTCGCTCAGCGTCGTGCGCTGCACCGAGCCGGACTCCGGATCGATCACCGCCCGCTCGACCCCGCCGCGCTGCGCCTCGGCGACCTCGGCGAGCCCGGTCGGGTAACTCCACCGCACGTAGTCCACGACCACCCGTCCCCGCTCGTC
Organism: Nocardia sp. NPDC050697; assembly: GCF_040654395.1. Classification (NCBI taxonomy): domain Bacteria; kingdom Bacillati; phylum Actinomycetota; class Actinomycetes; order Mycobacteriales; family Nocardiaceae; genus Nocardia; species Nocardia sp. NPDC050697. The sequence continues at coordinate 815,248 of NZ_JBFAHY010000001.1, read as the reverse complement.
GTCGTGCGCGTTGGCGAAGTGCCACACCCAGAACGGGTCGGTGTGCGACCAGCGCACCGGCGATCCGTCGCGCGGGATGAGCGCGATCCGGGTGCCGTCGCCCGGCCGCCAGTCCAGCAGCGAGCCGCCGTTCAGCATGCCGGGGATGTCGAAGATCAGCGGGCCGAGGAAGAGCACGATGTAGCGCTCGGTGAGCGCCATGTCGTGCACCATGATCGGCTCGTCGACGCCGTCCACCGGGGTCGGGGCGCGGCGCAGCCCGCCGTCCGGCGCCACCACCGACCAGGCCAGGAAGGGCGGCTCCAGCCGGTAGGTGAAGAGCACGAGCTCGCCGGTGCGCGGGTCGAGCTTGGGGTGCGCGGTGCTGCCGAGCGCCATGGCGCCCGCGCAGTCGTCGCGGCCGAGGGTGGCCAGGTCATTGGGGTCGAGGCGGTAGGGCAGGTCGCTCTCCGCCATGGCGAGCAGCTTCCCGGCGTGCGCCACCACATTGATGTCGGGAAGTTCGCGGCTGGTCCCCGCGAGCTCCGGCCCGACCAGCTCGGCGCCGGGGGTGTAGAGGTCGGTGATGCCCGCCCAGATGGCGTGCCCGGCGCGCTCCTCGGCCACCACCATGGGGGTGCGGACGAAGCGGTTGGCGTAGCTCGCGGCGCCGTCGCGCAGGGTGACCCGGTGCACCATGGCGTCGCCGTCCAGCGGGTAGACGAAGGTGCCGATGGGGTCGAAGCGCGGGTTGGGGCCGTTGCGGAAGTAGGTGCCGTTCAGGTCCGCCGGGAGCGCGCCGGTGACCGGGAGGTCCGCGACGGAGACCTCGCGCCGCTGCGGCGCGAACACGCCGGAGAGGTGCGCGGTGCGGGTGAGGTCGACGGGGGCGGGCGGCGTCGGGGCTGCGGTCATCGGCTCTCCTCGAAACGGACCCCTTCGACCGCGAAGCCTATCCGCGTGGCCCGCCGGGAGCCGCGCGAACACGCGAACCGATGGCTCCGCGCACGACCCTGGACCGCTGAGCCCGGGTCAGCACTCGCTGGGGGCGGGCTCGCCGCGCAGCCGCGCACCGAGCCAGGCCGCGGCGCCAGGGAAGCCGCTGGCGAGCGCGACGATGTGCTCACCCGGCTCGCTGCGGAAGACCGCGTCCACGCCGCGCGCGCACTGCCGCTGGTAGAGCTCCTGCGCCCCCTCGAACGGAATCCACAGGTCGTGCGCGCCGTGGTAGATGTAAAGCGGCACCGGCGAGGTCCGGTCGCTGAGGTCGGTGCGGGCGAAGATCTCGTCCGCGACCGCGCTGTCCAGCGCGTCGGCGACATCGGCGGCGACGTCGATCGGGATGCCGATCACGCCGAGGACGCCGATGGCCTGCCCGCACACCGCGTTCAGCGGCGAGGTGGCCGCCCAGGCGCCGAGGTGGTTCATCCGGTCCAGGATCTCCGGGTGCTCGCGGGAGTAGGCGAGCACGACGGCGAGCAGCACGCCGGAGGCGAAGTTGCCGTTGAACCGGTCGGCGATCACCCGGTTGTCGGTGACCAGCCCGCCCATCGCGGCGCCGACCACCGCCTCACGCAGCTCCGGGGCGTACTCGCCGAGCAGCATGGCCGCGCCGTGCGAGGCGATGGCGCCGCCGGAGTAGCCGCCGAGCGCGAACCGGCTGGTGCCGAAGCCGGGGGTGGCGCGCACCGCGCGAATGCCGTCCAGGATGACGTGCGCGGCCACATTCGGCTCCGCGTACGCCATGTTCGGCCCCTCGTGGTCGGTGACCAGCACGGCGAAGCCCTGGTTCAGCCCCCAGGGCGCGGTGGGCGGGATGGAGTCGGTGGCGAAGTTCTTGAAGGCCGGGCCGTACGCCATGGCGTAGCCGGGGGTGCACTTGGTGCCGAGCGAGTTGATCGGCTGGTTGTCGACGAGCACCGGCCGGTCGCCCGCGGTCCACGGGGTGAGCGGCACGATCAGGGTGGCGGTGCCGAACGAGGGCGCGCCGGTCGCCGAGGTGGAGCGGTACTTGATCAGGGTGGCGCGGGCGATCGGCACCCCCACCACGAAGGCCGCCGTCGCGGTGACGTCGCGCTGCTCCACGATGTCGCCGGGGTTCAGCCCCGCCAGCCCGGGCGGGGTGACGTCGAAGAACGGGTCGCCGGTCGGCGGCGAGTGCACGGCGGCCAGCAGCGCGGCCTGGTCCGGGGTCAGCCCGTCGACCGGGGGCACGGGCGGGAGCGCGGGAGCCGGAATGGCGCTGTCGATGCCCTGCTGGAGCCCCGAGGGCGCGCCGGAATCCTCCTCGGCGCCGGCCGGGTGCTGCCCGGCCGCGAGCAGGCATGCGGTGGCGGCCGTGACCATCAGGGCACGGAACGACCGGCGTTCGTTCATCGAAAGACCTCGCGCGTGATTGCGAATCATGTTCCCGGACAATCGATCCGGGATTCGGAGTGGGGAGCGGCTCGACACTGAACCCGGCCCGCGGGAGCCACCGTAGTAGCCGGTCGGCGCTTTCCGGACACCGCGCGCCGATGTCTGGGACTTTCACCATTGCGGCCCCGGAGTGATCTTGGAGATCGCACATCGATGGCGGAAAGTGCCGCTCTCCGAACGGTCTTGGCCGCGCTGACCGTCCCGCGGCGCCGAGCTGCCGCGCGCGAAGTCCGGCGACCGGGCGGGCTGGTGCGCGGGTGGACGACAGCGGCCACGGCGGGAACCCGTGCGCGAACGACGCCACACTGCCCGCGACCGACCTGTCCAGCCCCGCGCCCGGACGCGGGGCAGACTGGCGGCATGACGGAAGCAGGGGAGTCGACCAGGACCGTGATCATCGCCTTCACCGCGAACCTGGCGATCGCGGCGGCGAAATCGGTGGCGGCGGTGCTCACGGGTTCGGCGTCGATGGTGGCGGAGGCGGCGCACTCGTGGTCGGACACCGGGAACGAGATCTTCCTGCTCATCGCGGATCGGCGTGGGCGGCGTGCCGCCGACGTCGACCATCCGCTCGGGTACGGGCGGGAGGCGTACGTGTGGTCGCTGCTCGCGGCGGTCGGGCTGTTCGTGGCCGGTGCGGCGGTCTCGGTGTGGCACGGGATCTCCGAGCTGGTGCACGAGACGCCGGGCGGGCAGGACTACACGGTCGGCTACGCGGTGCTGGCCATCGCCTTCGTGCTGGAGGGGGTGTCCTGGCTGCAGGCGGTGCGGCAGCTCCGCGGCGAGGCGCGCGAGCGCGACAGCGACCTGCTCGACTACGTCCTGGAGACCTCCGACCCGACGCTGCGCGCGGTCTTCGCCGAGGACAGCGCCGCGCTCATCGGCATTCTGCTCGCCGCCGCGGGCATGGGGCTGCACCAGCTCACCGGTAACCCGCTGTGGGACGCGCTCGGCTCGATCCTGGTCGGGGTGCTGCTCGGCGGGGTCGCGGTGCTGCTCATCGACCGCAATCGCCGCTTCCTCGCCGGTGAACCGGCCAGCGCGCCGGTCCACGCGGCCGCCGTCGCCCGGATCGAGGCGCTGCCGCAGGTGGAGTCGGTGCGGTTCGTGCGGCTGGAGTACGTCGGCCCGCGCCGGGTCTTCCTGGTGGCGAGCGTGGACCTGGTCGGCGATCCGGCGGAGCACGCGATCGCCACCACGCTGCGGGAACTCGAGCGCGCACTGGAGGCGAACGAGCGGGTGGCGCAGGCGGTGCTCACCGTCGCCGGGCCGTAGGTGTCGGTACCCGCTGGCACCCTGGGGTCGGAGGTGATGCCGAGTGAGCGACGACATTCGCGTTCCGGTGGGGGTTTCCGCCGCACCGCTGCTCGCCGGGTTCGCCGCCGCCTTTCCGGCGCAGCGCGCTCCGGTCGCCCGGTTCCTGGGTTGGCTGGCCGCGCGGCGCGGGCACGAGGATGCGCTGGCGAGTGCGGCCGGGCGTGATCTGGCGGTGTGCGGGTATTTGCGGGCCGGAGCGGGCGACGGTGAGCTGACCGCGCTGCGGGTGTTCTACCGTTGGCTCGGCCTCGGGGTGCCCGCGGCTCAGCGGGTGCCGGTGGACGAGCGGGCGCTGACCACCGAGCAGGAGCGCGCGGTGCTCGGCGCGGCGGCCCGGCGCGGCAGCCGGGCGTACGCGCTGCTGCTGCTCGCGCTCGATACCGGGGCCGGGGGAGCGGAGCTGGCCGCGCTCGATCTGGGGGCGCTCGATCTCGCGGCGTGGCCGGGGCAGATCACCCTCGGATCGGGGCGGACGGTGCCGATCGCCGGGGCGACCAGGGGGGCGGTCACCGCGTGGCTGGCGGAGCGCCGGCTGCTCGCCGGAGGCGATGTGCTCGCCGTCTTCGTGACCGAGCACGCGCCGCACCGGCGGCTCGCGCATCGGACGGTGGAGGAGATTCTGCGCGGGATCGGCGCCGATGCCGGGGTCGAGGTGGGCAATGGGGTGCTGCGGTACACCGCCGAGCGGCGGATGGCCCGCTCCGGGCTGGCGCCGGATGCCATCGCCGCCCGGCTCGGGCGCCGTCCCGCGGGCCGGACTCCGCTGCCGCCGTGCGGCCGCGAACAGCTGGACCTCTTCGGCGACGACATTCGCCCGGCCTCGTGAACCGGCGCGCGCCCGTACGCCGCGGGCGCGGGCGACGTCGACGGCAACGGGGGTCACTATCGCAGCCTCCTGCCGAAAGCATGCCGGGCTCCGTGACCACCACCGTGCGCTGCGCCGGCGGTGGCTACCGGCTCGGTGCGGGCGCCACCCTGCCGCGGTCTCGTCCGTCAGCGCTGCCCGCGCCGCACCACGGCCAGGTTTCGCGCGGCATGCGGGTCACCCCGGTCGACGGCGTGCCGCAACCAGAACTCCGCCTCCCCGGCCCGCCCCAGCTCGAACAGCACCACCCCGAGCGCGTTCAACGCGGGCAGGTTCCCGGTGTCGACGGCCCGGCGCAACCAGCCCTCCGCCTCGGCGGGCGACCCGCGCTCGTAGTGCAGCTTGCCGAGGTTGTAGAGCGCGGAGGTATCGCCGCGATCGATGGCCCACCGGTACCAGATGACGGCATCCTCCCAGTCCCCGCGCGCGTACTGGATATTGCCGATATTCGCCGCGGCCTCCGGGCGCCCGAGGTCGACCGCGCGCCGGTACCAGGATTCGGCCGCCTCGAGATCACCGCGATCCCGGTACGCGTGCGCGAGTTCGAGCACGGCCCCCGGCACGCCCCGCTCGGCGGCGGCGCGCAACCCCCCGTCCCCGGAGAGTGCGGGCTCGGGGGCGGGCTTCGGCGCCGAGACCGCGCGCAGCGCGTCGATGGCCAGCGCGGTGCCGGTGGGGTAGCGGTCGGCCGGGTCCTTGGCCATGGCGGTGGCGAGCACGGTGTCCAGCGCGGCGGGCAGCCCCGGAACCCGGAGCGGCGGAACGGGTTCCGACCGGTGCCCGGGCCCGGGGTCGGCGATGCCGAACGGCGTCCGCCCGGAGAGCAGCTGGTAGAGCAGGCACCCGAGGGCGTACAGATCCGCGCGCGGGCCGCCGGGCGCACCGGCCCAGCGCTCCGGCGCGGCGTAGGCCGGGGTGCCGCCCGGGCCGGCCAGCCCGAAATCGGTGATGACCGCGCGATCGCCGTCCGGGTGCGGCTCCACCAGGATGTCGGTGAGCTTGAGATCGCCGTGGTGCGTGCCCCACTGGTGCGCGTAGTCCAGCCCGCGCCCGATATCGGTGATCAGCCGGACCGCGCGCGCCGGCTCCAACCCGCCCGCGGCGGCCGCGAGCAGCGGCGTGACGTCGCCGCCGGGCACATACCGCATGGCCAGCCAGCACACCTCGTCCCCGGCCCGGCTGCGCTCCAGCACCGTCGCGATATTGGGGTGCTCGAGCCGCGGCCCGCGCTCGAAGCGCGCGCGCAGCTCCGCCTCCCCGGCCCGGTCGGCGTGCAGCACCTTGAGCGCCACGTCCTGGCGCCGGTCCGGGTGGCGCGCCAGGTACACCACGCCGTGCGCGCCCGAGCCGAGCGGCTGCACGATCGTGTACTCCGCCAGTACCGCACCGGGCGTCAGCGCCACGAGTCCTCCCAGCACAGTGAATCCGGACATTTCCAGCCTCACACCGTCCGGGCCGCCCGCGCAAGCCATTCTCCAGGCTACCGGCTAGATTGCTAGCATGCTAGTATCGGTGCGTGGGCGACGAGGAAGTGAAGCAGTTCAACGTCTACCTGCCGATCGGGCTGATCAAGCAGGTCAAGTTCCGCGCGATCGACACGGGGATGTCGCTGTCGGCGCTGGTCGCCGCGGCGCTGCGCGAGTACCTCGCGGACGAGGGAGAGGAAGAGCGATGACCGACGGTATCGAGGCCGTATTCCTGGAGACGCACAACTGGGGGCGGATGGCGAAGTTCCTGCAGGGCGTCGGCTTCACGCTGGAGTTCGAGACCGATCACAACTCCGGGCAGTTCCGCGGCGGCGACGGGCCCTCCGTCTTCGTCGCCGAGGTGCCGGAGAGCAGCCCGACCGGCCTGCGGCTGGTGCTGAAGGCCGACGGCACCGAGCGGCCGGGCGAGGGCGTCGAGGTGCTCACCGACTTCGAGCCGACGCACTACGGCACCTCCGAGATGACGGTGCGCGACCCGGACGGCCGGGTCTGGAATCTGCAGGCGCCGCTGTGAGCGTCGCCCCGGACCACACGGCCGCCGAGCTGGTCGCGCGCGCCCGAGCCGCCGGATTCGCCGCCGCCGACCACGTCTCGGCCGCCGACCTCACCGCCCGCTACTTCACCGGCCGGGCCGACGGCCTGCGCCCGGCAGAGTCCGAGCAGATCCTGGTCGCGCTGACCTAGTGCTTCTTCTTGATCGGCTTCTTCTTTTTCTTGGGCTTGTCGTGGTCGGGCTCCCACTCGTAGCCCGGCGTATTCGCCTCGCAGTAGGAGTTCGCGACGAGGACATCCCCCTGGTCGCGCTCGCACCAGCGCTCGGACTTGCCGCAGCCCGAGACGCCGAGCGCGACCGTCGCGGCCAGCCCGAGCGCGAGTGCCGCGGGGGCGAACCTGTGTGCCGTCATCGCCAACTCCTTCGATAGCCCCGTACAGCATTCGGGCAACCGGCCGCGATGTCCAGTCAGCGCGGAGATCGCAACGCTTCCAGTAGCCGCCCGAGCGCGGCGCCGGTGTCGGCGAGCGCCGAGGGCTCGGTGGCCAGCCACAGCGCCGCCTCGTTCATGGCGCCGGAGAGCAGGTGCAACAGCGGCTCGAGCGGCTGGGCGGGGAGCGTGCCGTCGGCGACGAGCGGGGCGAGCGCGTCACGCAGGTGGCGCGCGGAGTTCGCCTCGTCCAGGGCCCGCCACTCGTGCCAGCCGAGCACGGCGGGGCCGTCGACGAGCAGGTAGAGCGCGCCTTTGGTGTGTGACATGCGACTGCAGAGCTTCTACCCGGTGCTCGGCACCGAGGCGATCGCGGCGAGCCGCGACTTCTACTGCCGCTGGCTGGATTTCGAGGTGATTTTCGAGGCGGCGTGGTACGTGAGCCTGCGCAGGCCGGGCGCGGTGCCGTGCGAGCTGGCGCTGCTCGACCCGGCGCACCCGACCGTCCCGGCCGGCTACGGCGTCCCCGCGCGCGGCATCCTGCTCAATGTGGAGGTCGACGATGTCGACGCCGAGTGGGAGCGCATGGTGACCGCGGGCGGGCTGCGCCCGGAGCTGGCGATCAGAAGCGAGGATTTCGGGCAGCGGCACTTCATCGTCGCCGACCCGGGCGGGGTGCTGGTCGACGTGATCCAGCCCATCGAACCGGCGGGAGAGTTCTCCGCCCTCTTCAACGTATAGCGCACCCCGGGTCTTGCGGCAAGACCCGGGGTGTGCCGCAGAATCTCCTCCCGTTGGCTTCTACCTGCGGAAATCGGGAGTTTCATGATCGACGTGATCATTGCGGGCGGCGGCCCGACCGGGCTGATGACGGCGTGCGAGCTGCGGCTGCACGGGGTCGGGGTGCTCGTGCTGGAGCAGGCTCCGGCGCCCACCGACGTGGTGCGCTCGCTTGGCATGCACGCGCGCAGCATCGAGATCCTGGATATGCGCGGCATCCTGGAGCGCTTCCTGGCGCTCGGCACGAAGCATCCGGCGGGCGGCTTCTTCGCCGGGATCCCCAAGCCACCGCCGGAGCGGCTGGACACCGCGCACCCCTTCACGCTGGGGCTGCCGCAGCCGATCACGGATCGGCTGCTCGCCGAGCGGGCCACCGAGCTCGGCGCCGAGATCCGGCGCGGCACCGCGGTCACCGGGCTGCGCCAGGACGAGTCGGGGGTCACCGCCGAGCTGGCCGACGGGTCGCACGTCAGCGCCCGCTACCTGGTCGGCTGCGACGGCGGGCGCAGTACCGTGCGGAACCTGCTCGGAATCGAGTTCCCCGGTGAGCCGAGCCGGGTGGAGACGCTGCTGGGCGAGATGGAGGCGACCGCGCCGCCGGAGGAGATGGCCGCGGTCACGGCCGAGATCCGGAAGACCCAGCTGCGCTTCGGGATCGGGCCGGTGGGCAATGGCCGGTACCGGGTGGTGGTGCCCGCCGCCGGGCTCAGCGCCGACCGCGCCGTCCCGCCCACCATGGACGAGTTCCGGGCCCGGCTGAACGCCGTGGCCGGCACCGATTTCGGCGTGCACTCCCCGCGCTGGCTCTCCCGCTTCGGCGACGGCACCAGGCAGGCGGAGCGATACCGCAGCGGCCGCGCCTTCCTGGCGGGCGATGCCGCGCACGTGCACCCGCCCACCGGCGGGCAGGGGCTCAACCTCGGCATCCAGGACGCCGTCAACCTCGGCTGGAAACTCGCGGCCGCGGTGCGCGGCTGGGCGCCGGACGGCCTGCTCGACAGCTACCAGGCCGAGCGGCACCCGGTCGCCACCGAGGTACTGGACAACACCCGCGCGCAGATGCAGCTCATGGCGCTGGAGCCGGGCGCGCGGGCGGTGCGGCGGCTGGTCACCCGGCTCATGGAGTTCGAGGAGGTGAACCGGTACCTGGTGGAGTCGATCCACGCCATCGACGTGCGGTACGACCTCGGCCCCGGCCCCGAGCCGGTCGGGCGCAGGCTGCGCGATATGCCGGTCGGCGACGGGAGGCTCTACGAGCACCTGCACGCCGGACGCGGGCTGCTGCTGGACCGCACCGGGGAGCTGTCGGCCGCCGGCTGGGCCGACCGGGTCGACCACCTCGTGGCCGAGAGCCCCGCGCTCGCGGAGCCCGCGGTCCTGCTGCGCCCGGACGGCCACGTGGCCTGGGCCGGTTCCGATCGGGCCGGGCTGGAGCAGGCGCTGACCCGCTGGTTCGGCGTGCCGAGCTGAACCACGCCCGAGCCGGTTCCCCGCACCCGTAGGGGAACCGGCTCGGTGCCGGAAGCGGGCGAATTGATGCCAGGATGGTTCGGTGAGCTCTCCGAAGCTGTGGCGCGGCCAGACCCTGGACGATCGCACCGCCGAACGCCGCGAGCTGCTGCTCGACGTCGGGCACGAGCTGCTCGGCACCGCGGGCGCGCCCGCGGTGACCATGCGGGCGGTCGCGCGCGCCGCCAACCTCAGCCCGCGCTACTTCTACGAGAGCTTCGAGAGCGTGGAGGCGCTGCTGCGCGCGGTGTACGACCGCACCGAGGACGGGCTGCGCGAACGCCTCACCGCCGTCGCCACCGACGGCGGCATCGCGGAGGTGCTGCGCCGCGCCTTCGAGACCTGCGGCGACTACTTCGAGGAGGACCCGCGCCGGGCCCGCATCCTGCTCCGCGAACCGCTCGCCGACGACACCCTGCGCGCGCACAGCCAGGCGCGGGCGCCGCTCTTCGTGCAAGCCCTGGCGCCCGCGCTCGGCACCGGCGCGCTGCTCCCCGCGGCCGGGACCGACCTCGCCGTCACCGCGACCGCGCTCACCGGCGCGCTGGTCGCGCTCTACCTGGAGTGGGCGGACGGCCGGCTGATGCTCGACCGCGACCAGCTGGCCGCCGCCGCGGTCAGCACCACGCTGGCGCTCGCCGGCGCCCGGTAGCCGTCAGTCCTCCTCGGTCTCCAGGTGCGACTCCATGCGCTCCAGGATGCTGTCGATCCGGCCGCGCACCCAGTCGGTGAGCCGGTCGTGGCCCATGGCGGTGGCGACCGGGGCCGGGTGGTCGAGCGGGATGACGTAGCGGCCGTCGTCCGGGAGGTCGCGCCAGAGCAGCCCGGACTCGATCCGCCCGCGCGGGCCGTACTTGGAGCGGCCCTGCAGCACCTTCACGATGCCGGTGCTCAGCGCGGGGGTGTCGAAGAAGGCGTGGCTGCGCACGCTGTCGTCGTCGGTGTCGTCGGTGTCCGCGATCCCGGACGACGGCCCCTGCGCGACCACCTCGGGCTCCGAGGTGGGCAGCGCCAGCCGGATGTCGTCCAGCCGGCCCGCGGCGCACCGGGGCAGCAACGCCATGACGGTGTCGGCGAGCGCGTGCGGGTCGCACTCCACCGCGTCGAAACCGTCGGCGTGGTGCAGGGTCTCGCCCGGGCGCTGGGTGATCACGTAGCCGCGGGCGCGGTGCCGCACCGCGTGCACCCGGATGCGGCTCTTCGGGTTGTCGAAATCCTGGTCGTCCCAGGCGTGCGCGACGACGAAGACGTCCGGTTTGGCGATGGCGCCGGCCAGCGCGTCGAGCTCGTGGTCGAACCGGGCCCGCAGCGCCTTCCCGACCTCGAACTTCTCCCGCTCGTAGTCGTCGGCCAGCCGGGTGCGGCTGGTGAAGATGAACGGCGCGGGCAGCTCGCCCTGCCGCACCTCCTCGCACAGCAGGCTGAACTCCAGGTCGCTGAACTCCCAGCTGCGGTTCACGAGTCGATCACCGGCTTGACCCGATCCGGCACGGCGCCGATGGCGTCGTCCAGGTGCGATCTGGACTGCAGGTACTTGGCCGGCTTGTGCGAGGTGTTGCCCTGCGCGCCACCGGCTCCCGCCCCGCCGCCGCCCATCATCGGTGCGCCCATCCCGCCCGTGCCCGGGTTCGCCGACGCCGCGGCCGGGTACAGCGGCTGCTCGGCGCCGGGCAGCGATGCCCGCGGGAAGAGCTGCGCGGCACGTGACTGCTGGTAGGCGTGCTCGGGCAGCCCGGCGGGGCCGCCGACCGGGCCGGGGCCGCCTGCCCCGCCGCCGCCGGAGCCGGAGCCGCCGCCCGCCGGATCCGTCGCCAGCTCGCCGGTGGCGGCGGCGAGCGCGGCCGGGTCGAAGCGCCTGGCGAACTCCTGCAGCTGGTCCAGCCCGGGAAGCTGGCCGAGCGAGCCGAGCCCCTGGGTGAGCGCCTGCCCGATCTGCCCGAGGAAGTCCTTGCCCGCCTGCATGAACCCCTGCATGGGGCTGCCCGCGGCGCCGGACTGGCCGGGCAGCCCGGCGCCGGAACTCCACGCCGTCTTGGGGTCGAGCCCGGTCGCCGCCGCGACCGCCTTGTCGTCCAGCGCGTTCGGCAGGTTGTCCAGCACCGAGCGCACCTGGTCGGGGGAGAGGCCGGTGAGCTTCGCCAGCTCGGCGGCGTCGGCCACCTTCGGGATGTTCTTCAGCACCGAGCGCACCTGGTCGGGGGAGAGGCCGGTGGCCTTGGCCAGGGTGTCCTCGTTCACCAGCCCGGGCAGGTTGCCGAGCATCGACTTCAGCTTGGCCGGGTCGGCACCGGTCGCCTTCGCGAGCGCGTCCGCCAGGCCGCTGGTGTCCGGCATTCCCGCACCGGAACCCGGTGTGCCGCCGCCGGAGGAACCGCCGCCCTTGGCGCCGTTCGGCATGGTCGCCGAGCCGAGCGAGGGGACGCTCGGCATGCCGCCACCACTGCCCGAGCCCGAGCCGGAACCGGATTCGCCGGGGAGGCTGCTGCGCGGGAACGGATTACCCGAGCTGGACGGCTTCGCCGCGGAGCCACCGCCCTGCGAGCCACCGCCACCCGTGGAACCGCCGCCGGACGAGCCGACCGGGGTCGGCGGGCCGCCCAACCCCGCGCCGGCCGCCTCGGCGTCCTTGCGCGCGGCCTCGTAGCCGGGTGGCAGGCTGCCGCCCCCCGACCCCGCGCCGGAGCCGCCGCCGCTGCTGCCCTCGGCGCCGTTCGGCATGGTCGCGCCGGAGCCACCCGACCCCTGCGATCCGCCGCCGTTCGGCCCGGGCGCCGCTGCGCTGTAGCCGGGCGGCAGCTGGCCCTGACCGCCGCCCTGCCCACCGCCGTACTGGTCGCCGTATTGCCCGTTGCCGTATTCGCCGTTGCCGTATTGCCCATTGCCGTATTGCCCGTTGCCGTACTGCCCGTACTGGTCGCCGTACTGCCCGTCGCCGTATTGGCCGTTCCCGTACTGCCCGTTGCCCGGGTCGTTCGGACCGGGCGGCTGCTGCCCGCCCTGCCCGTTCTGCGGGACGGGCTCGGCGATCGGGCCGTTGACCACCGGCATCGCCGAGACGGTGTTCTTCATGCCCTCGCCGTAGTGCTTCTGCCACTCGTCGCGGTAGCGCCGGGTCACCCGGCCGGGGCAGCAGTCGCCGGGATCGGGGCTGGACGGCATGCTCATGCGCGTCAGGTTCAGCCACTGCGCGCTGTAGTCCAGGTTCTGGCTCATCGCGATCATCGCGGTGACCAGCGGCTGCACGCCGTCGGAGTAGGCCTTGATCGCGGCGGCCGCCGCGGTGGCGCCCTGGCCCTCCCAGGCCTGGGTGCCGACGTTGATCGCGTTCACGAAGCCGTTGAGCTTGGCCAGCAGGTCGGTCGACATGGTGTGCCAGGTGCCCGCGGCCGCCAGCACCGGCGCCGGGTCGAGCCCCTGGCCGAGGTCGTACAGCTCCTGGAAGCTCAGGCTGTCCTTGTTCTCGATGCTGGCGGTGACGCCCTTGTCCTTCTCGCCCTGGTAGTCCTTGAGCGAGGTCGGGAAGCCTTCGGCGTCGGCGCCCGTGGTGTGCAGCTTGCCCGCCTTGTCCTTCCAGGTGAACCCGTTCGGCTTGTCGAACTCGGCGTCGGGGCCGCCCGGCTTGGGCGCGCCGGGGGTGTAGGGGCTCGCCTCGGTCGGCATCTTCAGGTCGCTGAGCGCCTTGAAGTTGTCGCTGGAGTCGCCGTCGGCATTGGCGTACGCCTTGCCTGCGGCGATGTAGGTCTCGCCGATGTCCTTCACGATGTCGGCGTGGTCGTTCAGGATGGTGCGCAGCCGCACGCCCTTGTTGGTGAAGGCCATCGCCAGCTGCATGCCGGAGGTGAGCGTGCCGATCGGCGCGAAGTTGTCCAGGCGCAGGTTCGTCACGGCGGCGGCCATGCCGAGCAGGTCGTCGACCAGGTCGGCGCTGGCGCGGGCGGCGGCCAGCGCGTCGGCCGTGTCGAACTTCAGATACCCGGCCTTCGCCTGGTTCCGCAGCCCCGACCACGTGCCCGGTTCGGTAGGCATCTGGCGTGCACCTTCCTGTTGGACGGGGGGACCCGTCAGTCGTCGTTGTCGGCCACGACGGACCGCGGCGCGCGGGCGCCGGAATCGTCCGGCCAGCGGCCCGGGTCGGGCGGGGTCAGCGGCGGCGGCGGCGCGGTCGGCATGAGCGAGCCGAGATCCGGGGCGCCCTCGACGATCTCGGAGAGCTTCGGCAGCGCGTTCTTGCGCTCGAGCAGCGGCTGCATGAGTTCCCTGCTGCGCGCGGCCACCCGCGCGGCCGCGGTCTGCACCGCCGCGGTGATGTGCTCCGCGATCTCCTCCAGGCTCAGGTCGAGCACGTCCTCGCCGAACTTCGTGGCGACGAGCACGCCGTCGGCGTTCACCGTGACCTCGATGCGCTGATCGCAGACGCGCACCGTCTCGGTGAGCAGGGCCCGGCGGCGCTGCAGCTCCGCGATGCCGCGGAACTGCTCGCCGAGCCCCTCCACCAGCGCCGCCATGTCGGCGCGCAGCGTCTCGTTCACCGGCTGCCCGCTCACGGGGCGCCGCCGAACTGGCCCGTGGTGCCGAACTCGGTGCCCTCGAGGGCGTCCGCGGCCTCGGACTGGCCGGTCGCCATGTCGCCGAGCGACTTCGCGGCGCCGAAGCAGCCCTCGATCATGTTGTCCCTTGCCGCCTTGTAGCCCTTCTCGCCGTCGAAGAACTTGTGGCCGCGCTTGTCGTTGCCCCACGGCATCGGCTCGGCATCGGACTCGATGGCGCCGAGCGCGGCGCGCAGCCGGTCCGCGACGGCCTTGGTGTCGGTGGACAGCTCCCTGGTCAGCTCCGCGGCGTGCCGCAGCTTCGCCGGGTCGACCTCGAGGCGGTCTGCCATGGCGCTCCCTTCGGGGTCAGATGTTCAGCGGGACGTCGACCGGTGGCTGCGCCGCGGGCGCCGGCGGCACCCACGGGGCGGGGTTCGCGACCGGTGCCGTGTAGGGCCCGGGCAGCGGCTGCACCCAGGGCCACAGCTTGGAGCGCGGCTTGCCGCGCAGATCCTTGCCCTCGCCGAGGAACGGGTCGTGGTGCGTCGGCGGCGGTGGCAGCGGGGCGATCGGCGGCAGCGGCGCCGGCCGGGTCGGCGCCGGCGGAACCCAGCCGCCGTCGACGGAGGCCTGCCAGGAGGTGGGCGGCGCCCCCCGGCTGCCGCCGCTGCTCGCCGACAGGTGGGATTGCGCGGAGTAGAAGGTGCGGTCGCTGAAGCTGCGGTCGTCGCCGGTGCGGAACGAGCCGGTGCTGCCGCTGTGCGTGGAGGCGGGGCGCCCGGTCGACGAGGCGACCGGCGTGACCGGCCGCACCGTGCTCGGCGCGCCCGCCACCGAGCCCGGCCGCGAACTCGCGCCGCTCGACGACCCGTCGGTGACCGGCGGTGCCGGCTTCGCCATCCAGAAGTGGGAGCGGAAGTCCCCCGGCCTGATCGGGGTGCCGAGCGCGAACCCGCCGCGCGCGCCGCCGAGGACGGCGCCGCGCGAGATGCCCCCCACCCAGCCGGCGCCGGAGGCGAACGAGCTCCAGTCCCCGGTCGCCGCGCCGACGGCGAGGTTGCCGAAGGCGGTGCCGACCGCGCCGGAGACGCCGCCGATCACGGCGCCGCGGCCGATCCGGCCCGGGATGTTGTTCGTCCACTTGGTGCCGGCCTTGTCGATGCCCTTGCCGAGGTAGCGCCCGACCTCGCGGCCGGGGATCATGCCCGCGACCCCGGCGAGCACCGAGAGCCCGAATTCCTTGCCGTTGAAGTGCCGCCGCTTGTGGTCGGCCATCTGGCCGAGCTGCACCGAGGCGTTGATCCCGCCCGCGATGGCGGTCGCCTCGAGCGCGCGCGCTCCGTAGACGCCCCAGCCCTTGGCGGTCGGCATCACCGGTTTCAGCCGCGCGGCCTGACTCCAGAAGTGCCGCTTGACGGTCGGGGCGCCGAGCCGCGCGGCGATATTGGTGATGATCTTCTGGACGAAGTCCTCGAAGACCTTGAGGAACGAGCGGGTGGTGGTGATCGCCGCGGCCTCGACGGCGGGCGCGGTGGGCGGGAACAGCCAGGCCCAGAGGATCTCCAGGGCCAGCCAGACCAGCGTCACGATGACGGTGATCTTGGTGGCCTGCATCTCGGTGCCCATGTCGAAGGTGCTGTCGCTGACCGTCTGCAGGTACTCGGCCAGCTTCTCCAGCGACTGCTCGCCGGTGCGAAAGCTGTCGTAGCGCGCGCCCATGGCGATGCCGCCGTCGCCCTGCGGGTAGGCGTCGATGGTGGCCTGCTTGGCAGCGTCGATATCCGCGAGGAGCGCCTTCAGCTCCGTGCTCGCCGTCTTCCATGCCTCCGCGACCGCCCAGGCGGCGTCCTCGTCACCCTCGGGCCACGTGGTCCCGGCCACCCAGGCCAGCCAGTGCAGCCCCTCCGGCAGTGTGAGCGTCATCGTCGTACCGCCGCTGGCAGTCTCGCCGGATTGCGCATCACGGCTCTCCTCTCGGCGTCGGCCGTCGTCGGATTAGAACCCAGTCGATTGAACCCGAAATGACGGGCAGGCGAACACTGAACGCGCATGCCTCCCCGGCCGCCGCGGTGCGAAAATTGTTTGTTTCCAATGGTGTTGGCTCGTGATGTTCTTCCGCGAATGGTACCGTGCCGAGCCGATCGAGGAGGTGTCGCTGTCGTGACCGCAGCAGAGGATTCGCGCGCCGGCGAGGTGGATGCGGCGAACCGCCGGATCGCCGAGGAGCTGATCGCGCTCGCCCCGCCCGGCTGGCACGAGCTGCGCGCGGTGTTCGCGCTGACCACCGGCACCGAGCTGGCGTCGGTCTTCTTCGCCGACGAGGAGGGGCACCCGGCGCAGGTGCTGCCCACCGAGGAGGTGCTGGAGCTGGTCCGGCGGCAGCGCGCGGCCTCGGCCGCGCTGCCCGGCGGGCCGTGGTGGCGGTGCCTGGTGCTCGCGACGGCGTCCGGGGAGGTCGCCGTCGACCACGACTTCGGCGCCGAGCCGTTCCCGGACGACCACCTCTTCCCGCCCGAGGCCTACCGCGCCGACCTGGAGACGTTCCCGCGTGCGCGGCTCCCGGTCTGGCTCGGCGCCTACCTCGGCCACGGCGACCGGCAGTCCCGCCCGGCCGAGCGTCCCGGCGATCCGGGCGGCACGACGCCGGCGGTCGAGACCACGCTGCCCGCGCTGCCGCTGCTCGCCATGCGCTGGGCCGCCATCGCCGCGGCCTTCACCGCGGCCGGGTCGCCGTTCGGCCCGCGGGTGCTGCCCGCGCTCGGGCTCTTCGAGGGCGCTGAGCGCAGCGGCTCGTCGCTGTGGCTGGTGCCGGGGGACCGCGCGGTGCTCTCCGGCGGCGTGTGGGACGACCCGGTGCTGGACGCGGTCTACAACGCGGGCGCGCCCATGCCCGACCTCTACGCGGGCGCACCGCCCTGGGTGGCGAACCCGCTGCTCAATCCGCGCGCGGGCGAGGGGCTGCTCTCCTTCTGCTACTGGTGGGAGGCGGGCCGCTGGTACCGCGGCGCCTCGCCCCCCGCGAGCGAGGCCGCGGCGGCGGTGCCCGCGGTGTGGAGCCGGGAGAGCGCCGCCGAGGTCATCGCCGCGCTCGCCGCCGAGGGGGGCGTCGGGGCACGGGACGCCGCGCTCGAGCTCGTCGTCGCGGCCGAGCACGGCCAGGCGGGGCGGCCGCTGCTGGTCCGGCTCTTCGGCGAGACCGGGGAGGTCGACGGCGGGCTGCTCCAGCTGCTCATGGCAGGCGCTGCGGAGTAGTCCGCGAACGATAACTCGTTCTGCCCCGTAGGCGGCCTGCGTGCGCTTGGATGGGCGGCATGGATTTGCAGACCGTCGCCGACCGGATCGAGATCACCGACCTGCTCACCCGCTACGCGCACGCGGTGGACGGCAAGGACTGGGAGCTCTACCGGACCGTGTTCACCGCCGACGCGCACATCGACTACGGCACCGCGGGCGGGCCGGTCGGCGACCTGGAGAAGGTGATCGAGGGGCTCACCGTCGGGCTCGGATTGTTCACCCGCACACAGCATTTCATCTCCAATATCGCGGTGGAGCTGGACGGTGACGCGGCGCGGGTGCGGGCCATGTTCTTCAACCCGATGGTGGTGAAGCCGGGCAGGCAGTTCTTCTGCGGCGGCTGGTACAACCACGAGCTGGTGCGCACCGGGCAGGGCTGGCGCAGCCGCAGGCTGATCGAGGAGGCGGCCTGGTTCGACGGGCTGGAGGCCGCCTTCGCGCCGGATTCCACCCCGGAAAACTAGAACACGTTATCCTGACCCGATGGACCTGGTTGCGCTCGAGGCGATCCGCGGGCTCAAGTACCGCTACTTCCGCACGCTCGATCTGAAGCTGTGGGACGAGTTCGCCGACACCCTGGCCGACGACTGCCGGGGCCGGTACGGCACGCACGCCCTCGGCGAGCCGCCGGTGCTGGACGGCAGGGCCGCCATCGTCGCCTTCCTGCGGGAGAACATGGGGCCGGGCATCGTCACCACGCACGTCGCCAACCACCCGGAGATCCGGATCGACGGCGACACCGCCACCGGCAGCTGGCTCTTCGAGGACACCGTGCTCGCCACCGAGTGGAACGTCCTGATCCGCGGCTCCGGCTACTACACCGACGAGTACCGCCGCGACCCGGACGGCGCCTGGCGGATCACCGCCACCGGCTACCGGCGCATCTACGAGTCCTCGCAGGCGCTGGCCGACACCCCCAGCCACCGGCTGCTGGCCAATATGTGGGCCGAGCCGAGCTGAGGGCGCCGGGCGGTCAGCAGCCGTCGGCGAAGTCGAGCTCGCGCGCGGGCAGCGCGTCGACGAAGGTCTCCTCCGCGCAGGCCCACGCCCGCATGGTCGCCACCCCGAGCAGCGCGGTGAGCTCCGCGGTCTGGCTGGCCTGGGCGCGCAGCGCGACCAGTTTGCGATCGGCCAGCGCGTCGTCCAGCCGGAGCCGCACCGCGACCCGGTCGGGGGCGGCGCGCCACGGCAGGTCGGCGGAGGCGAAGAGCGCCAGCCGGTCGTAGAGGTGCCGCCAGGTGTCGGCGAAGTCCGCGGTGAGCCGCGGGTACAGCAGCCGGGCGGCGGGCGCCGCCCGGTTCCTGGCGGCCTCGGCCCAGGCCGAGACCATGCGGTGGTCGGGGTGGCCGGTGAAGCCGTCCGGGCCGAAGGTGAGCACGACCTCGGGGCGCACCGCGGCGACGATGGCGGCGAGCCGGGCCACCACGGCGTCGAACGGCTGCCGCGCGCAGCCGCCGTCCGGCAGCCCGAGCTGGTGGTGCTCGGTGACGCCGAGCGCCGCGAGGCTCGCGGCGAGCTCGGCATCCCGGACCGCGGCGAGCCGCTCCGGCGGCCACCGCTCCGGGTCGTCGGTGCCGTGCTCGCCGCGGGTGGCGGTCACGCACACGACCCGCCTGCCCGCGGCCCGCGCGGCCGCCATCAGCCCACCGGAGAGGTAGACCTCGTCGTCGGGGTGGGCCCAGATTCCCAGCACCGGGCCGGTGCCGGGCAGAACAGGAGACATTTCAGCGCCGTCCTTCTAGTGGGTGATCTCGTAGAGGATGTTGAACGGGTTCTCCATCTCGACCCGTCGGACGGTGCCGAAACCCGCCGCCGCGCACAGCTCGCGCGCCGTGTGCTCGGGGAAACCGCAGGTCCCGAGCCCGGCGCCGCCGTGCGCGAGCGAGGTGGTGAGGCAGTAGAGCACGCTCACACCGTAGAAGTAGGCGGCGATCGGGCCCTGGTTGTCCTGGAGGCGGTGACTGGAATTGATGTCCAGGCACAGGTAGCGGCCGTCCGGGCGGAGCGCGGCGTGCACGGCGTCCAGGATGCCGCGCGGGTCGGCGGCGTCGTGGATCACGTCGAAGGTGGTGATCACGTCGTAGCTGCCGGGCAGCCCGCCGGAGACGTCGAGGCATTCGAAGCGCACCCGGTCGGCGACGCCGGCCGCCAGCGCCGCCGCCTCGGCCGCCGCGATGGACTCCGGGTGCACGTCGAAGCCGGTGTAGCGGCCGGCGGGGTAGCGCTCGGCGAGCCGGACGAGCGCCCGGCCGCGGCCGCAGCCGATATCGGCGACGTCGGCGCCGCGGCGCAGCGCCGCCTCCAGTTCCGGCAGCGCGGGCAGCCAGACCTGCGGCAGCAGGAAGTCGAACCAGCCCGCGCTGAACCGCTCCAGCCCCTGGAACCAGTCCGGCGGGTAGGCCGTGATCGGCACCCCGCCCCCGGTCCGGAAGACCTCGAGCACCGGCCCGAGCATGCCGGTGAGGCCGTAGAGCGCCTGGTGCAGCCCGCCGAGGTGGGCCGGGCTCTCGGTGGCGAGCACCGGCACGTGGGCGGGCGGGAGCAGGTAGGTGGCCGCGGCGGGGTCGTGGGTGAGGTAGCCGTGCGCGGTCATGGCGGCCAGCCACTCACGCAGGTAGCGCTCGTCGGTGCCGGTGCGGGCGGCGAGTTCGGCGCTGGTCACCGGGCGGGAATCGGCGAGGGCGCGCCACAGCCCGAGCCGGTCGCCGAGCATGGTCATGGTGGTGGCCATCCAGGTGGCCGCATCCGCGACCGCCCGTCCGGCGAAGGTCTCCACCGCGGCCGGGTCGAGCTGTTCCGTCGTCGTCATCGTTTGCCGTCCTCCTGTGTCGATGTCGTCGGTGCGAGGATGGGGCGACGCTGTTGCCGCGCGGTTGTGGCGCGGTTGCGAGCACGGAATCGGGGCCGGATGGAGTTCGAGGTACTCGGGGCGCTGCGGGTGCGGCACGCGGGCGGCGCGGTCGCGCTCGGCAGCCGGGCGCAGCGGGTGCTGCTCAGCGTGCTGCTGGCGCGGGCGGGGTCGGTGGTCTCCACCGATCGGCTGATCCAGGCGCTCTGGGGCGAGCGGCCGCCGCCGACCGCGCTGCGCACCCTGCACAGCCATATCGCCCGGCTGCGCGGCGCGCTGCACGCCGATGGCGCCGAGCGGCTGCACACCCGCCCGCCCGGCTACCTGCTGCACGCCGAGTCGGTGGACGCCGCCGAGTTCACCCGGCTGCTCGGCGCGGCCCGCGACGCCGATCCGGAGCGGGCCCGGCAGCTGCTCGACACCGCGCTCGCGCTCTGGCGCGGCCCGGCCTACGCGGAGTTCGCCGAGCTGGACGCGGTGCGCCCGGAGGCGGAGCGGCTCGCCGCGCTGCGGGTGGAGGCGGTGGAGGAGCGGTTCGAGGCGGCGCTGGCGACCGACCGGGGGGACGGGCTGGTCGCCGCGCTGCAGGCGCACGTGGGGGAGTACCCGGTGCGGGAGCGCCCGGTCGGGCAGCTGGCGCGGGCGCTGTACCGGGAGGGGCGGCAGGCCGAGGCGCTCGCGGTGCTGCGGGCGCTGCGGGCCCGGCTCGCCGACGAGCTGGGGGTCGAGCCATCGGCGGCGGTGCGGGCGCTGGAAACGGCGGTGCTGCGCCAGGATCCGCGGCTCGCGGCGGCACCGGCGGTGGCGCGCGCGGTGCCGCTGCCGGAGACCGCGCTGATCGGCAGGGAGGATGAGCTGGCGGCGATCGCCGGCGGGTTGCGCGAGCACCGCGTGCTCACGCTCACCGGTCCGGGCGGGGTCGGCAAGACCACACTCGCGCTGCACGCCGCGCGGGCGGCGGGCACCCCGGCGGCCTGGTGCGAATTCGCCCCGCTCACCAGCGATGCCGTGGTGCAGGCCGTGGCGACCGCGGTCGGGGCGCGCCGCCAGCCGGGCACCGGCCTCACCGATTCGCTGCTCGCGCTGCTGGCCGAGCGCGAACTGCTCCTCGTGCTGGACAACTGCGAGCACGTCCTCGACGAGGTCGCGCGGCTGGTCACCGCGATCCAGCGCGGCTGCCCGCTGGTGACCGTGCTGGCCACGAGCAGGGCCGCGCTCGGCGTGCCCGGCGAGTACCTGCGCCCGATTCCGCCGCTCGCCCTGCCGGATTCGCCGGAGGACGCCGCCGCCCCCGCGGTCCGGCTCTTCGCCGAGCGCGCCGGGGCCGTGCGCCCCGGCCTGGTGCTGGACCGGGCGAACCTGCGGCACATCGCCGAGGTGTGCCGCAGGCTGGACGGGCTGCCGCTGGCGCTCGAGCTGGCGGCGGCCCGGGTGCGGGTGCTCAACCCCGCCGACCTCGCCGCCCGGCTCGGCGATCCGCTCGACGCCGCGGGCGCCCGCAGTCTGCGCGCGGTGCTCGACTGGTCGTACGCGCTGCTCGGCCCGGCCGAACAGCGGCTCCTGGCCCGGCTCTCGGTCTTCCACGGCGGGTTCGGGGCCGCCGCCGCGGCGACCGTGAACGGCGCCCCCGCGCTGGAGCCGCTCACCGCCCTCGTCGACAACTCGCTGGTCACGGTGGCGGAATCCGCGGAGGAGACCCGGTTCGCGATGCTGGAGACGGTGCGCGAGTACGGCGCCGAGCTGCTGCGCCGCCGCGGCGAGGCGGACACCGCGCTCGACCGGCACGCCGCCTGGTTCACCGAGCTCGCCGAGCGCGCCGACGCCGGGCTGCGCGGCCCCGACGAGGCGCACTGGCACGCCGTCGTCACCGCCGACCTGGACAATCTGCGCGCCGCGCACCGGCACGCCGTCGCCGCGGGCGACACCGACCGCGCGCTCCGGCTCAGCGCCGGGCTCGCGCTCGCGGTGCTCTACCGCTTCCCGGACGAGGTGGTGGCCTGGGGCGAGACCGCGCTCACCCTGCCCGGCGCGGCCGGGCACCGGCACTACCCGGCGGTCTGCGCCGCGGTCGGCGAGGCGCTGACCTTCGGCGGGGAGCACGGGCGCGCGCTCGGCGTCGCCGAGGCCGCGCTGGCCCCGCTGCCCCCGGACGCGCCGGAGCGCATGCCGCT
This sequence comes from Nocardia sp. NPDC050697, assembly GCF_040654395.1. Taxonomy (NCBI): domain Bacteria; kingdom Bacillati; phylum Actinomycetota; class Actinomycetes; order Mycobacteriales; family Nocardiaceae; genus Nocardia; species Nocardia sp. NPDC050697. The sequence goes on along the minus strand of NZ_JBFAHY010000001.1, from coordinate 793,128 downwards.
GCTCAAGATTCGCGCCGCGGTCGCGCTCTACCGGGGCGAGCTGGGCGCCTGCGGCGCCGCCACCGCCGAGCTGCTCACCCTGGCCGAGCGCGCGGGCAGCCACTGGTACGCGGCCGAGGCGCTGCTCTTCGCCGGACTCGCCCGCACCTACGCGGGTGCCCCCGCGGACGGGCTCGCGCTGGCCGAGCGCAACCTGCGCGCCGCCGCGGCCGCGGGCAACCCGAGCCTGCGCGCTTGGGCGCTCTACAACCGGGCCGAGGCGCTGGCCGTGCTCGACCCGGCGGCGGCGCTGCTCGGTTACAGCGAGGTCGTGGCACTGGCGGCCACCGTGTACAGCGTGTACGCGGCCAATGTCGCGCATGTCGGGCTGGCCGCCCTGCACCTGCGGGCGGAGCGGATCCCGGAGGCGCTGGAGGCCTTCGGCGCGGCGGTGCGCGGGTGGCGGGCCATGCAGGTCTGGCACCACCAGCGCAGCACGCTGCGCGCCCTGCTTCCGCTGCTGGCCCGGGTCGCCGAGCGGGAGGCGGCGGTCCTGCTCGGTGCGCTGGAGCGCGGCGAGCCCGGGTTCGGCGCGGATGCCGAGGCGATGGCGCCGGTCGCCGCGGCACTGCGGACGGCGCTCGGCGAGGTCGCCTGCGCGCGGGCGCGGGCCGAGGGGTCGGTGCTGAGCCGGGAGGCGGTGGCCGACACCGCCCTCGCGGCGCTCACCGCGGCGGCGATTCGGATCGGCTCGAGCGGGACGGCGGACCCGGCCGCCCGCACTGGCTAGCGTGGGCCGCGTGGAGCTGCATCTGGAGGGTAAGCGCGCCATCGTGACCGGTGGCAGCAAGGGGATCGGGCTGGCCGTTGCCCGCGGGCTGGCGGCGGAGGGCGTCGACCTGGTGCTCGCCGCCCGCTCGGCCGAGCCGCTGGCCGAGGCGGCGCGGACGCTGGCCGCCGAGAGCGGGCGGCGCGTGCTCGCGGTGCCGACCGACACCGGCGACGACGAGCAGGTGCGCGCCCTGGTCGAGCGGACCGTCGCCGAGTTCGGCGGCGTCGACATCCTGGTGAACTCGGCCGCCACCCCGTGGAGCGCGGGCGCCCCCGCCGACCTCGCCGCCACCTCCGACGAGCTGGTGCGCCACGAGGTGGAGATCAAGGTGCTCGGCTACCTGCGCACCGCCCGCGCGGTGGCGCCGCACCTGGTGGCGCAGGGCTGGGGCCGGATCATCAATATCAGCGGTCTCGGTGCCCGCCAGGCCAACTCCATCGCGCAGACCATCCGCAATGTCGGCGTCTCCGCGCTCACCAAGAACCTGGCCGACGAGCTCGGCCCGCACGGGGTCAATGTCACCGTCGTGCACCCCGGCCGCACCCGCACCGAGCGGCTCACCGACCGGCTCGCCGCGCAGGCCGCCGAGTCCGGCACCGAGGTGGCCGAACTCGAATCCGCGCTGGCGCAGAACTCCATCCGCCGGATCATCGACGCGAGCGAGGTCGCCGATGTCGTCACCTTCCTCGCCTCGCCGCGCAGTATCGCCCTGACCGGCGACGCCATCGCCGCGGGCGGCGGTGTCCCGGGCCCGGTCTACTACTGAATCCAGTGCAGCGACTGCCCGTGCGGCCCGGTGAACGCCACCGCGCGCTGGTCCACCGCGAGCACGAACTGCCGTGGTGGCGGCTCCGGCGCGAAGTCCGGGAAGACGCCGGGCGCCTCGTTGGAGACCCAGTGGCAGGGGAGGCCGGTGACGGTGCGGCGGAAGCGTTCCCGCTCCGGCGGGCTCAGGTAGCCGAGGACGGCGCTGTGGAAGACGACGACGGTGGCGGCCGAGGCGAGTTCGTGCACGAGGTCGGCCAGGTGCTCGTTGAGATCGCCCGCGATGAGCCTGGGCGGCTCGGCGGCGGCGATGTCGAGCGCGGCGCGCAGCCGCTCCACCCGCGCGGCCTGCCCCGGCCAGACCAGGGTCTCCAGCCAGCGCCGGTCGTCCGGGTCGGCGGGGTTCAGCGGGTGCAGGTCGATCCCGGCCCGGTGCGCGACCTGCGGTAGCCGGGCGGGGAAGGGGACCGGCCCGGTCGCCGTGCACGCCAGCCGGACCGCCGACGGGCCGTCCGCCGGCTCCAGGCGCGGCCCACCGGCGTAGTCGTAGCCGAAGCGGTCCGGGTACAGGCACAGCCCGGCCGAGGCGCCGACCTCGATCAGCGCCAGCGGCCCGGCGAACCGGGCCAGCGCGGGCAGCAGCACCGCCGCCCGGCCGACCTCGTTGGTCTGCGTGCGCCGGGCCAGCGCGGTGGCCCGGACGGCGGGCCAGTGCTGCACCAGCCAGGCCGGGAATCGCTCCGCCGCGATGCCGTCGGCGCCGTGCAGCCGCGCGGCGGCGAGGATCAGGTTGGGCTGCCGCTTATCGGCGGGCAGCGTGCCGATCAGCGCCTGCGCGGAGGCGTCGGTGGCGACGCTCGTCGCCCATTCCTCGTACACCGGGGACTCGCCGCGGGCCTCTCGCTCGGCGAAGGCCAGGTAGCGCTCGGCGCTCACGCGGAGTCCCCGCCCGCCGCGCGCAGCACCGCGTCCAGGACCTCGCGGGTGTGCCGCAGGTCGTGCAGCGCGCGGTCGATGCGCGCGCGCTCGGCGGTGAGCTTGTCCACCAGGAAGGGGGTGGCGGCGGCGTTGGGGGTGCCGTCGGCATCGTGGATGCAGGGGAGCAGTTCGCCGACGGTGTCGCTGTTCAGCCCGGCCGCGAACATCTGCTGGATCCGCTCGACCCTGGTCACCGCGGTCTCGTCGTACTCCCGCTGCCCGCCGGAGCCGCGCTCGGCGTGCAGCAGCCCGCGTTCCTCGTAGTAGCGCAGCGAGCGCACGCTGACCCCGGTGCGCGCGGCCAGTTCGCCGATCCGCATCACAGCTCCCTTGACCTGACATCAATGTGAGGTTCTAGCGTACGGCACATGTACCTGCTGACCGAGTACCGCACCGCCGACCTGACCCTGCCGAACCGCATCGTGCTCGCCCCGATGACCCGGCTGCGCTCGCACCCGGACGGCTCGCCGACCGCCGATGTCGCCGATTTCTACGCCCAGCGCGCCGCCGCCGGGCTGATCGTCACCGAGGGCATCTGGCCGCACTCCACCGGGCAGAGCGAGGCCTGGGTCCCCGGCCTGCAGACCGCCGCGCACATCGAGGCCTGGCGGGTGGTGACCGCGGCCGTGCACGCGCGCGGCGGCCGGATCGTCGCCCAGCTCATGCACGGCGGCCGGAAGAACCACCCGCGCGGGCGGATCGACGGCTCGCACCCCGCCGGGCCGTCGGCGGTGGTGGATCCGGAGCCGGTGCACCTGATCGCGGGCGGCAAGGCGGCGCCGATCGTGCCCGCCGCACTGACCCGGGACGAGATCCGCGCGCTGCCGGGACAGTTCGCGGCCGCCGCGCGCAATGCCGTCGCCGCCGGGTTCGACGCGGTGGAGCTGCACGGCGCGAACAGCTACCTGCTGCACCAGTTCCTGGCCGACAACACCAACCTGCGCACCGACGAGTACGGCGGCTCGATCGCGAACCGCCTGCGCGCCCCGCTCGCCGTCGTGGACGCGGTCGCCGCGGCGATCGGCGCGCGGCGCACCGCCATCCGGCTCTCGCCGGGCAATCCGCAGTTCCACATGGCCGAAGCCGACCCCGCGCCGCTGTACCGCGCCCTCGTCGCCGAACTGGACCGGCGCGGGCTGGCCTACCTGCACCTCACCGACAACGACCGGTACCGGGCGCTGGCCGATCTGCGGCCGCGCTGGCACGGCACGCTGATCGGCAATATCGGCGAGAACCGGGCGCCGACCGACGCGGCGAGCGCGGAAGCGGCGCTGCGCGCCGGGCACGCCGACCTGATCTCCTTCGGCCGCGCCTGGATCGCCAACCCCGACCTGGTGCACCGGATCGCGCACGGGCTGCCGCTCGCGGCGATCCGCGCAGAGCGGCTCTACGGCCGGGATGCCCGCGGCTACACCGACTACCCGGCGCACGCAGGCACCGAAACCCGAACGGCAATCGGGGCGCCGCTCCGCGCGAACGGCCGGTGAACACCGCGCGGCTGTGTACCCTGCTCACACGCGATCGTGCCCGGACTCCGCCGGTCGCGCCCCGGAAGGAGCATGGCCGTGCTCGATTCGCCCGACGTGGAAACGTCGCCCCGGCAGGGTTTCCTGCGCGCCCCGCACCCGGTCGGGCTGGCCTGGGCGCTGCTGTTCTTCGTCTGGTCCATGACGCCGTCGCTGCTGCCGCGGGTCTGGTACCTGCAGGGCGTGGCGACGGGGCTGTCGATGATCGCCGGGTACGGGATCGGCGTGCTCATCGCCTGGGTGATCCGGCGCTGCGGCGTCGAACCGGAGTGGTCGGCGCGCACCCGGCGGATCGGCTGGTGGACGCTGGCCGCCGCGGCGGCGATCCTGGTGCCGCTGTTCCTCGTCCTCGGCTCGTGGTGGCAGCAGATCATCCGCGACCTGGTCGGGGTTCCGCGCGCGGAGCGCTCCTACTACCTGCTGGTGCTGCTGATCGCGGTGGTCGTCGCGGTGCTGCTGCTCGCCGCGGGGCGCGGGCTGCGCGCCGCGGCCGCGGGGCTGACCCGGCTCGGCGGCCGCTGGCTCCCGGCGCCGGTGGCCCGGCTCGCCGCGGTGGTGCTGGTGGCGGTGGTCGTGGTGGTGCTGCTCAACGGCGCGCTGTACCGCGGGCTGCTCGGGGCGGCCGAGGAGTCGGCCAAGATCGCCGATCAGGGCACCGCGGAGGGCGTCGAGCAGCCGCGGAGCCCCGAGCGCTCCGGCTCGCCCGCCTCGGCCGAGCCCTGGGATTCGCTGGGCAAGGAGGGCCGCACCTTCGTGGCGGGCGGCCCGAGCGCCGAGCGGATCGCCGCGGTCACCGGCGCGCCCGCCCGCACCCCGATCCGGGTGTACGCGGGCCGCGAGTCCGCCGACACCGTCGCGGGCGTCGCGGATCGGGTCGTCGCCGAGCTGGAGCGCACCGGCGGCTTCGACCGCCGGGTGCTCGCGGTGGTCACCACCACCGGGCGCGGCTGGGTGAACGGCAATGTGGCGTCGAGCTTCGAGTACGTGGGCGGCGGCGACACCGCCATCGCCGCCATGCAGTACTCCTACCTGCCCAGCCCGCTCGCCTTCATCGCCGACCGGGAGACGCCGCAGGTGGCCGGGCGGGCGCTGTTCGAGGCGGTGTCCAAGGCGTGGGCGGCGCGGCCGGAGGACCGGCGGCCGCGGCTGATGGTCTTCGGCGAGAGCCTCGGCTCCTACGGCGGCCAGTCCGCCTTCGCCTCCGGCCCGGACCTGGTGGCCCGCACCGACGGCGCGCTGCTGGTCGGCACCCCGAACTTCGCCGAGCCCTGGGGCCGGATCACCGCCGAGCGCGACCCGGGCTCGCTCGAGCGACTCCCGGTGGTGGACGGCGGCGAGCACATCCGCTTCGCCTCCCGCCCGGAGGACGCCGCGCTCCCGGCGCCGTGGGAGTTCCCGCGGCTGGTGTTCTGGCAGCATGCCAGCGACCCGATCACCTGGTGGTCGTTCGAGCTGCTGTGGCACCGCCCGGACTGGCTGCGCGAGCCGCTCGGCCCCGACGTCGACCCCGGCATGCGCTGGATCCCGGTCGTCACCTTCTGGCAGGTGACGCTGGACATGGTCTTCTCCGCCGAGGTACCCGCCGGGTTCGGCCACAGCTACGGCCCCGAGGCCGCCCAGCTCTGGGCGCGGATCCTGGATCCGCCCGGCTGGGACGCCGCCGCCACCGAGCGGGTCGAGAGCGCCCTGCGCGGCGGCTGATTCACCAGCCGCCGTGCCGCGGCAGCGGCGTGAGCGCGCCGTCCTCCAGCACGTGGTAGCGCTGGTACTGCGCGGCGGTGGCGCAGGCGTGGTTGGGCAGCACCCGCAGCCGGGTGCCGACCGGCAGCGCGGGCAGCGGGCGGCCGCTGCCGGGGCGCAGCGCGAGCACGCCGTGCTCCTGGCTGGCGCCGGTCACGAGCAGGTCCGGGAGCGGGGCTCCGGCGAGGTCGGTGACCAGGCCGTACCCCTGGTCGACCGGCTGCTCGGCGGTGCCGCGGTCGCGGGAGAGCGCCATCCAGCCGCCGTCGGTGAGGATCCAGCCCCTGTCCGGCCGGTGCCCGATCACGGTGACGACCACCGAGAGCGCCAGGTCGTCGAGGGTGCAGATGCCGAGCCCGGCCATCACCAGGTCGAAGAAGAGGTAGACGCCCGCCCTGACCTCGGTGACGCCGGTGAGGTCGCGCACGGTGTGCGCGGTCGGGGTGGAGCCGAGGCTCACCACCGGGCAGCCGTGCCCCGCCGCGCGCAGCACCTCCGCCGCACCGACGACGGCGTCCCGCTCGCCGCGCGCCGCCGCGGCCTGCGCCTCGGGGGTGAAGGCGTGGTAGGAGCCGCCCGCGTGGGTGAGCACCCCGGCCAGCCGGTCGCCGAGCACCGCGCCGATCTCCGGGAGCAGCGGGTCGTCCGGGCGCAGCCCGGCGCGGCTGCCGTCCGCGTCGATCTCGATCAGCGCCGGAATCCCCGCCGCCGCGACGGCCCGCGCCTGGTCGAGGCTGTCCAGCAGCACGGTGAGCGCGACCCCGCGCGCCCGCAGCGCGGCCACCCTGGCCAGCTTGTTCGGTGCGATCCCGACGGCGTAGACGATGTCGTGGTAGCCGGCGTCGGCGAAGTACTCGGCCTCGGCGAGCGTGGAGACGGTGATGGGCGCGCGGCCGTGCACCCGCCGGACCAGCTCCGCGGACTTGACCGTCTTGACGTGCAGCCGCAGCGGAACGCCGAGCCCGTCGAGCCGATCGCGCAGCCGGGCGGCATTGCGGTCGACGCGGCCGAGATCGACCAGGGCGAAGGGGGTGTCGGGAAGCTCCGAAGGCATGCGCACGTCTCGTTCCCGTCCTCATTCTATCGCGGACCCCCGGGCTTGCGGCAAGGCCCCGGTACTCCCGCACAATAGCCCGCCGGAGCCGGAAGCTGCGGAAACGCGGGAAGTGAGGGGCATGACTGCCGAGGGGTACGACGCGGAGCTGCGCGCCGAGCAGGGGTACGTCGCCGGGCTCTACGAACGGCTGGACGCCGAGCGCGCCCGCACCCGCGAGCGCCACGCCGCGGCGCTGCGGGCGGAGGGCAATTCCCCGCTGGAGCGCGATGCCGAGGTGCGCACGCTCGGCCGGGAGGTCGCGCGGCTGAACGTCGCGGACAACGGGCTGTGCTTCGGGCGGCTGGACAGCGCGGACGGAGCGCGGTCCTATATCGGGCGCATCGGCTTGTTCGACGAGTCCGCCGAATTCGAGCCGCTGCTGCTGGACTGGCGGGCGCCGGCGGCGCGGCCGTTCTACGTGGCCACCGCCGCGCACCCGGAGAACATGCGGCGCAGGCGGCAGTTCCACACCCGCGGCCGCGCCGTCACCGCCTTCACCGACGAGGTGCTCGGCCGTCCCGGCGCGGGCGAGGGCGGGGACGCGGCGCTGCTGGCGGCGGTGAACGCGCCGCGCGGGGCCGGCATGCGCGACATCGTCGCGACCATCCAGGCCGAGCAGGACGAGATCATCCGGCTCGCGCACTCCGGGGTGCTGGTGATCGAGGGCGGTCCGGGCACCGGCAAGACCGTGGTCGCGCTGCACCGGGTCGCCTACCTGCTCTACACGCAGCGCGCGCAGCTGGAGCGCAACGGGGTGCTCGTGGTCGGGCCGAACCCGGCCTTCCTGCGGCACATCGGCCGGGTGCTGCCCGCGCTCGGCGAGACGAACGTCGTCTTCACCACCACCGGCGACCTGGTGCCCGGGCTGCGTGTCACCGCCGAGGACACCCCGGCGGCGGCCCGGCTCAAGGGCTCGCTCGACATCCTGCCGGTGCTGGCCGCCGCGGTGGCCGACCGGCAGCCGCTGCCGGAGCACCCGATCGAGTTCGCACTGCGCGATGTCACGGTCCGGCTCGACGCCGACACCGTGGCGTGGGCGCGGCAGGAGGCGCGGGAGAGCGGGCGGCCGCACAACGAGGCGCGCGCGGTCTGGACCGAGATCGTGAGCTACGTGCTCACCGAGCGGGCCGCCGCCCGGGTCGGCCGGGGCTGGCTCACCCGCGACGACCGCGAGGCGTGGGCGAACCTGCGCGCCGATCTGACCGCCGAGCTGGCCGAGCTGGAGACCTTCACCGCCGCCGTGGACCAGCTGTGGCCGCTCCTGACCCCGCGGCAGCTGCTCGCCGCGCTCTACGAATCGCCGGAGCGGCTGGCCGCGGCGGGCGCCGACCCGGCGCTGCTGCGCGCCGACGGCACCGCCTGGACCGTCTCCGACGTGCCGCTGCTGGACGAGCTGGCCGACCTGCTCGGCCCGGTCCACCCCGGCGACGGCGCGGCCGAGCGGGCGGAGCGCGCCGAGGCCGCCTACGCCGCCGGTGTGCTCGACATCCTGGTGAGCCGGGAGGACTCCATGGACGACGAGGACCACCTCTTCGCCTCGGACCTGCTCTACGGCACCGATCTGGCCGAGCGCTTCGTCGAGCGCGACACCCGCGACCTGGCCGAGCGCGCCGCCGCCGACCGGGACTGGACCTACCGGCACGTGGTCGTGGACGAGGCGCAGGAGCTCTCCGAGATGGACTGGCGGGTGCTCATGCGGCGCTGCCCGAGCCACTCCTTCACCATCGTCGGCGATCTGGCGCAGCGCCGCTCCCCGGCCGGGGCCACGAGCTGGGGTGCGGTGCTCGACCGGTACGTGCCGGGGCGCTGGCGATACCGGCCGCTCACCGTGAACTACCGGACCCCGGCGGAGATCATGGGGATCGCGGCGGCGGTGCTCGCCGAGTTCGCGCCCGCGGTGCGCCCGCCGGAGTCGGTGCGGGCCTCCGGGGTCCGGCCCTGGTCCCGGCGGCTCGCCGCGGACGAGATCGCCGAGGCGGTGGCGGAATTCGAGCGCGCGGAGGCCGCGCGGCCCGGAACCGCCGTGGTGATCGGGCCGCCGTGGGTGCCCGGCGCGGTGCCCGCCGCCGCGACCAAGGGGCTGGAGTACGACGCGGTGCTGGTGGTGGAGCCGGCGGCGATCCTGGCCGACGGCCCGCGCGGCGCCGCCGAGCTCTACGTCGCGCTCACCCGCGCCACCCAGCGGCTCGGGGTGCTGCACCGCGGCGAGCTCCCGCCCGCGCTGCGCGGGCTGGAGCCGCTTCCGGAATCGGAGCGGCAGCGCCGGTAGGCTCAGCCCGGCAGGAAGTAGACGACCTCCCAGAGGTGCCCGTCGGGGTCGCCGAAGTACCCGGCGTAGATCCCCCACGGCCGCTCCAGCGGAGCCCGCACCACGCTGCCGCCCGCCGCGGCGGCCCGCTCCAGCAGGTCGTCGACGGCGTCGCGCCGGTCGACGAACCAGCCGAGGCTCACCCCGGACCCGGTCACCCGCTCCGGGGTGAGCCCGGCGTCCTTGGCCAGGTCGTCGCGGCCGTAGAGCGACAGGATGAGCCCGTTGCCGAGCGTGAGCATGGCGGTGGCGCCACCCGGCCGCTCGGCGTCGCCCTCGTACTCGGTGCCGATGATGCCGGGGAACTCCAGCCCGAGGCCGTCCCGGTAGAACCGCAGCGAGCGTTCCAGGTCTCGCACTCCCAGGGTTATCGCGCTGAACGTCATGGGGCCAGTGAACTCCGCCGCCGGTGGGGCGTCTTGCACGGATCGGACAGCGGGGCGAAAACCGGTTGTTTGCCGGTTTTTTATGGTGGTAGAGCGCGCCCGCTTGCCGATCGATAGCTGTGCTCGACGACCCACTGACGAACAAGGAGCGCGTTGTGTCCGGTTTGGCCCCGTTCTACTCCGATGTCCAGTCGCACTACGACCTGTCCGACGACTTCTTCGCGCTCTTTCTAGACCCCAGCCGCACCTACAGCTGCGCCTACTTCGAACGCCCGGACATGACGCTGGAGGAGGCGCAGCGGGCCAAGGTCGACCTGGCGCTGGGCAAGTGCGAGATCGAGCCGGGGATGACCCTGCTCGACGTCGGCTGCGGCTGGGGCTCGGTCATGCTGCGCGCCATGGAGCGCTACGACGCGAACGTCATCGGGCTGACGCTGAGCAAGAACCAGCACGAGCACGTCGCCGACCTGCTGGAGGCGCACCGCGGGCGGCGCAGTGCCGAGGTGTTGCTGCAGGGCTGGGAGGAGTTCGACCGCCCGGTGGACCGGATCGTCAGCATCGGCGCCTTCGAGCACTTCCGGCGCGAGCGCTACGACCAGTTCTTCGAGCGCTGTCACGCCATCCTCCCGGCGGACGGGAAGATGCTGCTGCACACCATCGTGCAGTTCGACCGGCACGAGATCCGGGCCAAGGGGCTGCCGATCAACCGCGAGGTGCTCGAGTTCGCGCGCTTCATCGCCCGCGAGATCTTCCCGGGCGGGGAGCTCCCGCAGCCGGAGTGGGTGATCGACGGCGCCGAGCGGGCCGGGTTCGAGGTGACCCGGGTGCACCCGCTGGGCCCGAACTACGCCATCACCCTGGACCGCTGGGCCGAGGCGCTGGCCGCGCACCGCGACGAGGCGATCGCGCTCACCTCGCCGCAGACCTACGACACCTACATCAAGTATTTGACCGGCTGCGCGGAGTTCTTCCGCGACGGCTACATCGACATCATGCAGTTCAGCCTGGCCAAGCCCGGCGCCGCCTGACCCGCGCGGTCAGCCGACGGTGAAATCGCGCCAGGCGGCGGCGAGCCCCTGGCCGCGCAGCGAGGTGCTCCGCCCGTCGGCGAGCGGGTGCAGGGTGATGATGCCGAAGCCGATCCGCACCCGCTCCGGCAGCGCGGCCGCGCGCACCGCGTAGACGAGGGCGCCGCCCGCGCGCCACTCCACGCGCTCGGCCGCGCGGTCGATGGTGACCGCGTAGTGCTGGAACTCCCCGGCCATCACCGCCTCGCCCGCCAGCGGGGCGTGCACCACGTGGGTGAAGGCGTCGGCGGGGTCGACCACGCCGGGGACGAAGAGCCGCTCGTGGATGGCGTAGGCCTGCCGCCCGGTGGCGATGGCGTCGAAGACCTGGGCGGTCGCCATGTCCAGGACATTGAAGGCGGCGAAGCCGTCGCGGTAGTCGGCGCCGTCGGCGCCGAGGGGGGTGGCGGCCATCCGCACGCCGAAGGTGCGTACCCCGGCGGTGAGGTCGAACTCGGCGGTGGAGACCATGAGGAACTTGGGGTTGTCCAGGATCTGCACCGCCGGGTTGGCCAGGGTGAACTCCGGGATGCGCACCGCGACGGCGCCGCCGGAGACGGTGACCTCGGCGGCCGGGTCGGCGTAGCGCCAGCTCTCGTCCGGGCCGGTCGGCACCTCGAGGAACTGCCAGCGGGCGGGGTCGACGGTGTCGCCCGCGAAGTCGTCGTAGCCGGTCACCGCGCGCGCTCCGGGCCGGGCTTGTAGCCGAGGCCGCCGAGCAGCAACCGCTCCTCGGTGAGCCGGGGGCGCAGCGCGGGGCCCGGCGGCCACCAGTCGTCCAGCTCGACCAGCCCGGGCTCGACGATCTCCAGGTCGCCGAAGTAGGTGGCGATCTGCTCGGCGGTGCGGTACCAGCCGGAGCCGAGCCCCATCTCGGTGAAGCGGCGCTGCAGCTCGAGCGCCATGTCGTGCGCGGCGCCGCCGTCGGCGGGGTCGTAGAAGTGCGTGATGCCGACGTAGGAGCCGGGGGGCAGCGCCGCGATGTAGTGCCGCATGATGCCCGCCGGGTCGAGCGCGTCGTCCACGTGGTGCAGGATGCCGCAGAGGATGAGCGCGAGCGGGCGCTCCAGGTCGAGGTGCGCGGTGACCTCGGAGTGCCGCAGCAGGGTGTCCGGCTCGGTCAGGTCGGCGGGGACGAAGTGGGTGAACTCGTTCTGCTCCAGCAGCACCCGGCCGTGCGCGTTGCAGACCGGGTCGTTGTCCACGTAGACCACGGTGGCCTCGGGGTTCTGCTGCTGGGCGATCTCGTGGGTGTTGCCGACGGTGGGCAGCCCGGCGCCGATGTCGAGGAACTGGTCGATGCCCGCGGTGCCCGCCAGGTAGCGCACCACCCGGTGCAGCCAGCGCCGGTTCATCCTGGCCACGTCGCTCTGCCGGGGCGCGACCTCGGCGACCCGGTCGCGCACCTCGCGATCGATCGGGTAGTTGTCCTTGCCGCCGAGGGTGGCGTCGTAGACGCGGGCGATGCTGGCCCTCGTGGTGTCCACGCCGACCGGGGCGCGGACGCCGGTCTGCGGAGTGACTTCGGGCATGGGGACCTCTCTGTGCGGGTGCGGGGCCGCGGGATCGGGTGCCGATGCGCCGCGACCGGCTCAGCCTAGAAGCGCCGCCGACGCCGCGGCAACAGCCGAATGTACTGGGAGACTTGCTGATCCCGGATCGGCATCACTGCGGCGCCGGGCGCTCCAGCACCCGGCCGGGCAGCAGACCGGCCCCGACGTGGGTGACCCGCCACCAGTCGACGGTGATCTCCACCGCCTCGACCGGGGCGGAGAGGAACGGCCGCAGCGCGGGCTCCTTGTCCACCACTGTGCGGAATATCTCGTCCCGCGCCTCCGGTTCGGTGCGCACCGCGGCGGTGCCGACGCCCTGGGCGAACGGCTCGAGGAAGCCGGTGGGCACCACCTTCACCCCGACGTTCGGGTTGGCGCGCAGCGCGTCGAGGGTGCGGCCGCCCGCCTCGAGCACGATCAGGAGCCGGAAGGGATCGCCGGAGCGCTCGGCGAAGAAGGCGTTGGAGCACCAGTTCGCGCCTGCCCTGGAGGTGGCGAGATCGATGCTGGTGCTGGTCAGGATGGCGGACAGCCGGTCGGCCACCTCGCCGTCGGTGAGCTGGAGTTCGTTCGACGTCACGGTCGGCCCCCTGGCGCTTGATCCTGGCAGAGCTGCGGTGAGAACGCCCGAGTACCCCGCCCCGGCACCGCTTGCCGGGCACTCTACGCACCCGCCGCGCCCCCCGCTCGATAACCGGGGAACCGATCGCGGTGCCGGAGAGCGGGTTTCGCGATAGCTGACAATCGGGCCGGTCGGTACGGGACATGTCCCGGAAAGCGCCCGATACGCGAAATCACAGTAATGCCAAGGAAAAACGGGGGATTCACCCGTGCTCCCGAGCGCGGGGCGAGGCGGTAGTATCGGCGCGCGACGCGGGGGATGGCGGGTGCCGGGAGCGACTTTCGCGTGCAGGGGTATTCGTTCACCGGCCGGAGGCGGTCCATGACCAACGACGACAACAGCGGCTTCGCGGAGTTCCTCGCCGCCGAGCGGGGGCCGACGGTGCTGCGCGTCGCACTGGGCAGCAGGCTGCGCCAGCTGCGGCAGGAGTGCGAGATCAGCCGGGAGGCGGCGGGGTACGCCATCCGCGGCTCGCACGCCAAGATCAGCCGGCTGGAGCTCGGGCGCACCGGGTTCAAGGAGCGCGACCTGCGCGATCTGCTCACCCTCTACGGCGTCGCGGATCCGGCGGCCCGCGAGCCGTACCTGGAGATGGCCAAGCGCGCCAACGACCCGGGCTGGTGGCAGAGCTACAGCGACCTGCTGCCCAGCTGGTTCGAGACCTATATCGGGCTGGAGCAGGCGGCCACCACCATCCGCACCTACGAGGCGCAGTTCATCCCCGGGCTGCTGCAGACCCCGGACTACGCCCGCGCGGTGATCGAGCTGGGCAACTCCGACGAGACCGACCGCCGGGTGGACATGCGCATGCGCAGGCAGCGCATCCTGACCAGGCCGGCCCCGCCGACGCTCTGGTCGGTGCTGGACGAGAACGCGCTGCGCCGCCCGGTCGGCGGCGCCGAGGTGCTGCGCGAGCAGGTGGCGCACCTGGTGGCGATGGCCGAGCACGCGCACGTGCGGATCCAGGTGCTGCCCTACGCCGCGGGCGGGCACTCGGCGGCGGGCGGGCCGTTCAGCATCCTGCGCTTCCCGGAGCCGGAGCTGCCCGACATCGTCTACACCGAGCAGCTCACCAGCTCCATCTACCTGGACAAGCAGCGCGACGTGGAGCTGTACCTCGCGGTCATGAACCGGCTCGCGGTGCAGGCGCTCTCGCCCGCGGAGAGCACCGGCTTCCTGGAGGACCTGCTGCGCGAGATGCGGGTGGGTTAGCGCTCGCGCAGCAGGTCGCCCTCCTCGATGGCGGGCAGCGAGAGGCTGCGGTACCCGGCCTCGGTGAAGAGCACCGTCACCGTCTCCGGTTCGCGCCGCACCACCTCGCCGTCGCCGAACTCCGGGTGCCGCACCGCCGCGCCGGCCGGGAAGGGGCCCTCCACCGGTTCGATCTGCGGTGCGGTGCCGGCCGCGCAGGTGTCGCAGTTGCCGCACGGCTCCTCGCGCACCTCGCCGAAGTAGCCGAGCAGGAACTGCCTGCGGCACAGCGGGGTCTCGGCGTAGGCGCGCATGGTCTCCAGCCGGGAGCGGTCGAACCGCCTGCGGCGCTCGGCGATCTCGGCGGCGCGCTCCGGCGCGGTCTCCGGGTCGGCGCCGGTGCCGCGGAACCGGCCGTCCGCGGTGCCCTCGACGCAGCCGGCGGCCTCGAGCAGGTTCAGGTTGTTGAGCGTGCGCCGGCGCGAGCCACCGGACGCCGCGGTGAGCTCGGTGAGGGTCGCGGTTTTCGTGCCGCGCAGCGCGGTGGCCAGTGCCCGCAACCCCTCCTCGTCCACCCGGCGCCCGGTGAGGAAGCGCTGCAACCCGAGATCCTCGGGGCGGAAGCACAGGATCGCCTCGGCCGGCTCGCCGTCCCGGCCCGCGCGGCCCACCTGCTGGTAGTAGGAGTCCAGCGAGTCCGGGACGGCGGCGTGCACCACCGCCCGGACCCCGGGCTTGTCGATCCCCATGCCGAAGGCCGAGGTCGCGACGACCACCGCCACTTCGTCGGCGCGGAAGCGCTCGTGCACCGCGTTGCGCTCGGCGGCCTTCATGCCCGCGTGGTAGGCGGCGGCGTCGACGCCGCGCTCGCGGAAGGCGGCGGCGAGCCGCTCGGTGTCGCGGCGGGTGGCGGTGTAGACCAGGGCCGGGCCGGTGGTGACCAGGTCGAGCACGGCGGTGTCGCGGTCGTCGGCGGTGCGGGTGGTGCGCACGGTGAGCGCGAGGTTGGGGCGGTCGAAGCCGGCCACGATGGTCGCGGGGTCGCGCAGCTCGAGCACCCGGGCGATGTCCTCGCGCACCGGGCCGTTGGCGGTGGCGGTGAGCGCGAGCACCGGCGGCCTGCCGACCCGCTCGGCGGCGTGCGCGAGGCGCAGGTAGTCCGGGCGGAAGTCGTGGCCCCAGGCGGATACGCAGTGCGCCTCGTCCACCACGAACAGCCCGGGCCGCAGCGCCGCCACTCGGTCGAGCACCTCGGCCTTGGCGAGCTGCTCGGGGGCGAGGAACAGGTACTTCGCGGTGCCGTCTTCCAGTGCGGCCCATGCCTTCTCGGTGGCTCCGGCGGACTGGGTGGCGTTGATCGCGACGGCGCCCGGCGCGTCGGTCGACGCCAGCTGCTGCACCTGGTCGCGGTGCAGCGCGGTGAGCGGGGAGACGATCAGCGCCGGGCCGTCCAGCAGCAGCGTCGGCACCTGGTAGATCGCGGATTTCCCGGCCCCGGTCGGCATGACCGCGAGCACGTCGCGGCCGGCGGTGAGCGGGAGCATGGCGTCGAGCTGGGCGGTGCGCAGCTCCGGCCAGCCGAAGGTGCGCTGCGCGACGCGGCAGAGTTCACGCCGCCGGGCGGCCGGACCGGTCTTGCCGCGCCGAACGGCGGCCTTTCCCGCGCGCCAGAGCGCGGCGACGCCTCTTTCGCGCCGCTGCGCGGCGGTGTCTTTTCGGGGCACCGCCGGGCAGTTCCCGCCTGCGCGGGCGCGAAACTCAGGTGAGCAGGACGGGCAGCGCGGAGAGGTCGTTCTGGGTGAGCACCGGCATGTTCGGCAGCGCCGCGAGGTCGCCCGCCGCGCGCAGGTTCGGGAAGCGGGCGAAGAGCGCGGGCAGCGCGATCGCCGCCTCCAGCCGGGCCAGGGTGGCGCCGGGGCAGATGTGCGGGCCGTAGCCGAAGGAGATATTGCGGTGCGCGGTCGGGCGGGCGCTGTCGTAGACGTCGGCGTCCTCGCCGTGCACGCCGGTGTCGCGGCCGATGGCCCGGTAGGAGATCATCACGCCGTCGCCGGCCGGGATGGTGCCCTCGTCGAGCACGATGTCCTCGGTGGCGAAGCGCATGAGCAGGTGGATGACCGGGCCGTCGAAGCGCAGCGTCTCCTCGACGGCGTCGGCCCAGGAGACCTCCTCGGCGCGGATGCGCTCCAGCTGCTCGGGGTTGCTCAGCAGCGCGCGCACGGTCGCCAGGATGAGGTTGACGGTGGTCTCGTGGCCCGCGGCGACCAGCGCCTCCAGGTTGCCGATCACCTCCTCCTCGGTGAGCGGCTGCTCGCCGTCGCCGTTCTCGTGGATCAGCGCGGAGGTGAGGTCGTCGGCCGGGGTCGCGGTCTTCTTGCGGACCAGCGCGGTGTAGTAGGTGGTGAGCTCGTCGATGGTGGCGAGCCGCTCGTCCTGCGGGGTGAGCAGCGAGAAGAACGCCTTGTACCAGGTGAGCAGCTGCTCGTGGTCGGTGTGCGGGACGCCCATGAGCTCGCTCACCACCCGCATGGGCAGCGGGTAGGCGAAGACCTGCTTGAGGTCGACCGGCTCACCACCGGCGCCCGCCGCCTCCAGGTCGTCCAGCAGCTCGGCGACCTGGCGCTCGACGATCGGGCGCAGCGCGTCCAGCCGGCGCCGGGAGAGCGCCTGGGTGGTCTTGATCCGGAGCCGGCGGTGCTCGGCGCCGTCCACGGTGAACATCGAGCGCTTGACATCGATCATGCCGATCAGCGGCCACTCCCTGGTGACCACGCCGTCGCTGAACAGTTTCCAGGCGCCGATGTCCTTGACCAGCCTGGGGTCGGTCAGCAGCTGCCTGGCCAGGTTGTGCTGGGTGACCGTCCAGGCGGGCACGCCGAGCAGCTCGATCCGGGTCAGCGCGCCCGCCGCGCGCAGCCGATCGGTCTCACCCGCGAGATCGCCGACCATCGGATCGATGGGCATGGCATGCGGGCACGATGAAGTCACAGAATACCTCCGACAGCAGGAACTGGCGTGAAATGTACCGGGAGAGAGGTCATTCCGCGCAGGAACGCCGACTGCCTGCGGACCAGGCTGCCCGTCGGAACGGCGAGATCGAGGTCGGGCAGCCGGTCGAGCAGCACCTCGAGCCCGGTCCGCGCGATGATCTCGGCGATCTGCTGGGCCGGGTACGGGCAGCGGTACTCGCCGTGGCTGAAGGCGAAGTGCGCGTTGTTGCCGGAGTAGGTCGGGTCGGCGCTGCCGCCGGCGCCGTCGGCGTGCTGGCGCACGTGCGGGTCGGCATTGGCGGCGGCCAACCCGAGCAGCAGCATGTCACCGGCTCTGATGGTCTCGTCGCCGAGCCTGGTGTCGCGGGCGGCCCAGCGCCCGGCCAGGATCTGGGTGGGGGTGTCCTCCCAGAGCACCTCGTTCATGGCCTGGCCGATGCTGTGCCGCCCGGCGCCGAGCGCGGCGGCGAAGCGGTCGTCGGTGAGCATGAGCCGCACCGAGTTGCCGATCCAGTCCGCGGTGGGCAGGTGCCCGGCGGCGGTGATCGCCATCAGGTCGAGCACGTACTCCTCGTCGGAGAAGCGCTCGTGGTGCTGGAGCAGCCGGGCCACCAGGTCGTCGCCGCGCCGGGATTTGGCCAGTGCCAGCAGGTTCTGCATCTGCTCGCCGAAGGCGCCGTGGGCGGCCTGCGCGTCGGCGCCGCCGTCGGCGAGGGTCTTCATGGTCCAGGCCAGCTGGGCGCCGTCCTCGTCCGGGAAGCCGAGGATCCAGGCGAGCGCGAGCACCGGAAGCGGCTCGGCGTACTCGGCGACCAGGTCGGCCTCGCCGCGGCCGCAGAAGCCGTCGATGAGCCGGTCGGCGAGCAGCTCGCAGGTGCGGCGCAGCCCGAACGGGTCGACCGCCTCCAGCGCGGGCTCCACCATGGCCAGGTGCCTGCGGTGCTCGGCGCCGGCGCTGAAGTAGATCGAGGGCATGGGCCGCCCGACCATGGGCAGCAGCGGCCAGTCCTCGGGGATGTGCGGCCACTGGTTCCACAGCCCGACATCGCGCGGGAAGAGCTCCGGGTCGCTGGTCACCTGGTGCAGCTCGCGGTAGCCGATCACCAGCCAGGCCGGGACCCCGCCGGGCAGCTCGACCGCGACCACCGGGCCGTGGTCGCGGCGCATCTCGGTGTAGAGGCGGTGCGGGTCGGTGTGGAAGCGGGGACCGCTGAGCGGCACCGCGGCCCGCGGGTTCACCGGGCAGCCCGCGGTGCGCGCGGCGTTGTCGGGGCGCATCACGGGCGCGCTCCGCGCGCCGGTGGGGCCAGGGCTGGGACGAGGTCGGGCACCATGGTTCTCCGGCGGGTCCGGCGGCCGGGCGGCCGCAGCTGACGGGGTGGGGCAGGGCTGTCGCTCACCGGACGCCGCCGAGCGCGGGCACCGGGGTGAAGCGGACGGGGAGCGCGGTGGTGCCGCGCAGGAACGGGGACGGCCGCCGGGTCAGGGCGGCGGCCGGGACGGCGAGGTCGAGGTCGGGCAGCCGGTCGAGCAGTACCTCGATCGAGGTGCGCGCGATGATCTCGGCGAGCTGCTGGGCCGGGTCGGGGCAGCGGTGCGGGCCGTAGCCGAAGGAGAAATGCGCCTGGTTGCCGGAGTACACCGGGTCCTCCCCGACGGTGCCGTCGATGTGCTGGCGGATGTGCGGGTCGGCATTGGCGGCGGCGAGCCCGAGCATGAGCAGGTCACCGCGGCGGATCACCCGGTCGGCGAGCCGGGTGTCCTGCGCGGCCCAGCGCCCGCACACGATCTGGCTCGGGGTGTCGTCCCACAGCACCTCGTTCATGGCCTGCCCGACGCTGTGCCGCCCGGCGCCGAGCGCGGCGGCGAAGCGGTCGTCGGTGAGCATCAGCCGCACCGTGTTGCTCAGCCAGTCCGCGGTGGTCAGGTGCCCGGCGAGCATGACCGCCATGAGCACGAGGACGTACTCCTCGTCGTCGGTGAAGGCCTCCGGGTGGGCGAGCAGCAGCGAGGCGAAGTCGGTGCCGGGGTGCGCGCGGGCCCGGCCGAGCAGGTGGCCGACGTGCTCGGCGAAGCCGACGTGCGCGGACTGCGCGTCGGCGCCGCCGTCGGCCATGGCCTTCATGATCCGGGCCAGTTCGTCGCCGGTGTCCGGCGGGAAGCCGAGCATCCAGGCCAGCACGAGCGCGGGGACGAGCTCGGCGAAGTCGGCGACCAGGTCGGCGCGGCCGTGCGCGCAGAAGCCGTCGATCAGCCGGTCGGTGAGCTCCTCGGCGGAGCCGCGCAGCGCGATGGCGTCCACCGACTCCAGCGCGAGCTGGACGACGGCGCTGTGCCGCAGCGACTGCTCGGGCGAGGTGAAGTGCCTGCCGACCATGGGCAGCAGCGGCCAGTCCTCGGGGATGTTCGGCCACTGGTTCCAGAGCGAGACGTCGCGCGGGAACAGGGTGGTGTCGGTGATCACCCGGTGCAGCTCGCGATAGCCGATCACCAACCACGCCGGGATGTCGCCGGGCAGCTCCACCGGGACCACCGGGCCGTGCGCCCGCCGCAGCTCGGCGTAGTGCCGCTGCGGATCGGTGTGGAAGCGCGGGCCGACCAGCGGCACCGCGCCGGGGCGCGCCCGGTGCTCGGAGTGGGTCAAAACCGCGCCCCCGGAGCGACGATGCCGCGCCCGGGCGGCGCCGCGCCGGTGGCGGTGTTGTACAGGTGCTCGACCAGCGCGATGAGCACGTGTTTGGCCGAATCCCGGGAGCGGGCGTCGCAGTCGAGCAGCGGGACGTGCGGGTCCAGGTCGAGCGCGTCGCGCACCTCCTCGAGCCGGGCGGCGCCGCCGAAGTTGTTGCAGGCCACCACGAATCGGGTGCGCTGCGCCTCCAGCCGGTCGATGGCGTACCAGGAGTCGGCGATCCGGCGGCGGTCGACGAGCACGATGGCGCCGAGCGCGCCGGCGAAGAGCCGGTCCCAGAGGAACCAGAACCGCTCCTGGCCGGGCGCGCCGAACAGGTAGAGCACGTGCTCGGCGTCGATGGTGATGCGGCCGAAGTCGAAGGCGACGGTGGTGGTGGTCTTGCCCGGCGCGCCGGTGGGGTCGTCGATGCCGAGCCCGGCATCGGTCATGGTGGCCTCGGTGTCGAGCGGGCGGATCTCGCTCACCGCGCGCACCAGCGTGGTCTTGCCGACGCCGAATCCGCCGACCACCACGATCTTCAGCCCCTGGTTGGTGCTGGCCGATAGCGGGGCATCGGCGCGGCTGGGCCGATGATCAGAGATTGCGGAGTCCAACGAGCACCTTCTCCAGAGTGGTCGAGTCTGCGGGCGGCATCCGGTAGGCGCCGTCCGCCCCGTGCGGATGGCGCACCGTGATCTTCCCGGCGTGCAACAGATCCGACAGCAGAATCGTGGTGATTCCGACCGGGAGCCGCAACTCGGCCGCGATCTCGACCACCGCGATCGGCGCCCGGCACAGCTCGAGGATGGCGATGTGCTCGGACTGCATGCCCGGCGCCGGTTCGCACTCGCCGACCACCAGGGTCACCAGATCGAAGGCGTCGGAGTCCGGGCGGGTGCGGCCGCCGGTGAGCGTATAGAGCCGATCGGGGTCGTCGTCGCGACCTGGCCTGGTCACGACAGGCTCGCTCCCGTGACCCGCGGTGGCATCGCGAGGTGCTCGCCGAGCTGCTCGACGATCTCGCGCATATTGTGCCCGACCAGCCCGGCGTCGGCCTCCTCGTCGCCGAGCACCGCGATGTGCGAGCCGCGCCCGGCCTCGACGATGAAGAGGATGCCGCCGTAGAACTCGGTCATCGACTGCCTGACCCCGCTGCGGCCGTCGCCGAACTCGGCGGAGGCGCCGTGCGAGAGGCTCTGGATGCCCGCCGCGATGGCGGCGAGCTGGTCGGCCTTGTCGATCGAGAGCTCGGGGGTGTGGCAGATCTTCAGCCCGTCACCGGAGAGCAGTAGCGCGTGCCTGGCGTGCGGCGTGCGGGCGAGCAGCTGTTCGAGCAGCCAGCCCAGTTGCGCGGGGGTGGAGGTAGTCATCGATCGTTCTCCAGGGCGGGGGAGGGGGCGGAGTGCGGCGGCGCGACGGCATCGTCGCGGCCGGTCACCGCACGCTGAAAGGCGCCGAGCGCGGAGGGCTCGACCGTGTGCGTCGCGCTCGCGGCCGGTGCCGGGGCGGCATCGGCGCCGATCCCGGCGGGGTGCACGGCCGCGAGCGTGCTGCCGCGGCGGCGCTTGGGCAGCGGCGCGTCGCCGTCGGGCAGCGGGGCCGGTTCGGCCTCGACGCGCTCGACGGCCAGTGCTGCCTCCGCCGGTCCGGCGGGGGCGAGCTGGGGGCGGCGGGTGCGGTCGACCCGCGCGGTGAGGTCACGCGGCACCACGATCACCACGGCGGTGCCGCCGATGGCCGACGGCCGGTAGGAGACGGTGAGGCCGTGCTTGCGGGCCAGGTGCCCGACCACGGCGAGGCCGAGCCGGGTCCCGGTCAGCGAGGCCAGGTCGGCCGAGGAGATGCCGCGGCCGTCGGCGCCGGCGCCGGAGACCGCGAATTCGGCCCGGCGCAGCGCGGATTCGCTCATCACCAGGCCGCTGTCCTCGATGGTGACGACCACGCCCGCGGGCACCTCGGCGGCGTAGACGTGCACCTCGGTGGTGGGCGGGGAGAAGTTGCAGGCATTGTCGAGCAGCTCGGCGAGCGCGTGCATGACGCCCTCGGCGGCGTGCCCGGCGATCCCGACGTCGGCGACGGCGCGCAGCCGCACCCGCTGGTACCCGGCGACCCGTCCCATCGCGCCGCGCAGGATGGATTCCATCGCGATCGGCTTGGCCCAGCGCCGCCCGGAGCGCGCGCCGGAGAGCACCGCGATGCTGTCGGCGAGCCGCCCGGCCTGCGCGGTGCGGTGGTCCAGGTGCAGCAGGTCGGCCAGCACCTTGGGGTCGGCGTGCCGGTGCTCCATCTCGCGCAGCTCGGCCAGCATGCTGGTGGTCATGGCCTGCATGCGCCCGGCGGCGCCGGCGAAGGCGGCCATGGCGGCGGCCCTGCGGTGCTCGCTCTGCCTGGCCCGGCCGAGCGCGTCGTCGGTGGTGGCGCCGTCCTGCGCGCGCTCGGCCTCGGCACCGGCCGCCCGGTGCTCGGCCTCGGCGATCCGCTCCTGCGCGACCGCGGCCCCGGCCTCGGCGGCGGCCTGGGTGGCCGCGGCCGCGGCGGCGGACTCGGCGGCCTTGCGGTGGAACCGCAGCCCGATGAGCACCGCGACGGTGAACAGCAGCCCGCCCGCCGCACCGACCACGGAGAGGATGACCCGGGTGTCCCCGGAGGTCAGCACCCCGGGCGGGACCACGAGCCCCACGATGACCACCACGATCGACAGCAGCGCCACCACGAGGGGGCGCGACCCGGGACTCGCGGGCTCGCTCGCCCGCGGTTTCGAAGAATCCGACACGTCCTGCACTTTCGCGCTCGCCGGAGGGCGTCGTGTCGGCGCCTCCGACCCTTGCTGCGGCGATCTGGATAACCGAAGTCGCAGCCCGGCAAGCAGATCCGAAAATTTCGCGGTTGAGAATAGCGGCCAGTGGGTAAAGCCGCCACTCCAGATTCACCGACCGGCGCGGAGGCCGCCCACAGGGCGGGAAAGGTGAATCAACCTTGTCGGACGCCCAGGTTCGGGACGGTCAGCAGCGCGCGCACGGCGGCCGCGAGATCCGCGGCCAGCCACTCCGGAGCATCCGGGGCGTGCCTGCGCAGCGCGGCGTAGGGGAGGTCGACGACGGCGCGGGTGACCGCCTCCACCCCGCGCGCGTCGGCGGCGCCGGTCAGGGCGGTGGCGAGGTGGTCCAGGCGGGCGCGCAGCGGGACGTTCAGCTCGGCGCGCCGGGCCCGGAAGCCGTCGTCGGGGCCGGCGTCGAGGAGGTCGGCCGGGCGCACGCCGAGCAGCAGCCGGGCATCGTCGGGCAGGTCGCGGCCGAATTCGAGGGTGGCGAGCGCCATGGCGACACCGGCCTCGACGGGGTCGCCGCTCGTGGCGGCGGCCAGCGCCCGCCGCTGGAAGCGCTCGAGGGCGCGCAGCCAGAGCGCGCCGAGCACGCCGTCCCGGTTCCCGAAGCGGTGGTAGAGCGTGCCGACCGGGGCGCCGCTGGCCGCGGCGATGGCGGCCACGCTCGCGGCGCGCGGGCCGTCGCCGAGGACGAGCGCGCGGGCGGCGTCGAGGATCACATCGGTGTCGTGCTTGCGGGGAGGAGCCACTACTAGTACGTTCCTTCTATATGGAGCGATTGCCCTATATCGATGAGCATGCCAGATCCTTCGACGCCGAGCCCGAGCGGGTGTGGCGCGCGCTGCTGACCGTGGTCTGCCGCGACCCCGGCGACCCCGCGACCGTCCCGCGCGGCTTCCGGCTCGGCGCGGCCGATGCGCCGCGCCGGCTCGCACTGCGCGGCAGGCACTGGTTCTCCCGCTACGAGCTGATCTTCGAGCTCGACGACCTGGGCCCGGACGGCACCCGGGTGCGCGCGCAGAGCTGGGCGGAGTTCCCCGGCGTGCGCGGGAGCATCTACCGGGCGCTGGTCATCGGCTCCGGCG
Source organism: Nocardia sp. NPDC050697 (assembly GCF_040654395.1). Lineage (NCBI taxonomy): Bacteria > Bacillati > Actinomycetota > Actinomycetes > Mycobacteriales > Nocardiaceae > Nocardia > Nocardia sp. NPDC050697. The sequence continues at coordinate 769,515 of NZ_JBFAHY010000001.1, read as the reverse complement.
GGCACCGGATCGTCGTGCGCGAGATGCTGCGCCGGGTCGGCGCCGCGCTGCCCGGCGTCCCGGCGGGCCGGGGCTGACGATTCAGCGCGAGTTCGTGACCTCGAGCGCGGCGGCGCCGACCCCGGCGAAGACGTCCTCGGTGTGCTCGCCGGTGTCGCCGATGGTGTTGGCGACCACGACGTAGCCCGCGCCGTACGAGGCCGAGGCCACCTCCGAGATGCCGGTGTCGGACCAGGCCCACTTGGTGCCCTGGACGCCGGGCACCTGGGCGGTGCCCCAGTTCTGCTCGGTGCCGTCGGCGGCGACCGGCGCGGCGTCGGCCATCCAGTCCAGGATCGGCGAGTCCCGGTCGGTGCCGAGTTTGGCGAGCAGGAAGGTGGCCACGTCGGCGGTGCTGGTGGTGGAGGTGCCCCAGTACCCGCCCCCGGTGTGGGTCAGCCCGTACTCGGCGGCGATGGCGGCCACCGCGTCCGGGTAGGCGGCGTCGAGGGTGTCGGCCGCGGCGTCGTCGGAGAAGCGGATGGCGCGCTCGCCCGCCGCCCGGTCCATCTCCCCGTGCGTGCCGTACCGCACGGCGTAGTCGACGAGGTAGAGCTTGGCCAGCGAAAGCGCGGCGCGCGGCTCGTTCTCGTTGGCCGAGCCCCAGTTGTCCCCGCGCAGGGTGCGGGCCGAGAACGCGGTCCGGGCGGGCACCTCGTCGGTGGCGATGGTCACCGGGGCGGGGTCGGCACCGGCGGCCGGCGCGGAAAGGGCACAGCTGAGCCCGACGGCGAGCGCGGTACAGAGCAACCGAGCGGACACGGCAAACCTCCGGCGGGATCGGTGACGCGTGCCGGTGGGTCACCGGGGGTGAGTACAGACCGCATGCCCGGGTTCGCGGCGGCGAAACCTCGGCGCGGCCCCGCGTCGGAGCCGCTGCGCGGAAGTCCGGCCGCGATGGCGAACTCGGAGCAAAGTAGCACGATCCGGCTCGGACGGCGGGCTACCCGCGGTCGCCTCGGCGCACCGGAGTTCAGCCGGGCAGCACCGTGTCCGCCATGGCCGCCGCGATCCCGGCGAAGACGTCGGCGGTGTGCTCGCCGGTGCCGCCGGTGGTGTGCGCGACCACCACGAAGCCGGGGCCGAAGGAGGCGGAGGCGACCTCGGCGGTGCCGGTGTCGGACCAGGCCCACTTGGTGCCGATGACGCCGGGGACATCGGCGGTGCCCCAGTTCTGCGCGGTGCCGTCGGCGGCGGTGGGGGCGGCGGTGGCCATCCAGAGCAGGAGCGGGGAGCCCGGGTCGGTGGTCTCCTTGGCGAGCAGGAAGGTGGCGACGTCGGCGGTGCTCGTGCTCGCGGTTCCCCAGTATCCGCCCGCGGTCCGGGCGAGCCCGTATTCGGCGGCGATCGCCCCGATGGCCTGCGGGTAGCGGGCGCCGAGGGTATCGGCGGCGGCGTCGTCGGAGTAGCGGATCGCGCGTTCGGCGGCGGCGAGGTCGGCGCCGTCGCCGTGCCGCACCGCGTAGTCGGCGAGGTAGAGCTTGGCGAGCGAGAGCGCGGTGCGCGGCTGGTCCTCGTTCCCGGTGCCCCAGCCGCCGAGCGGGGTCCGCAGGGAGAAGGCGGTGCGCGCGGGGACGCTGTCGGCGGCCGGGCCGGCGCCCGCCACCGGCGCCCCGGTGAAGCACACGCCGATGACGAGACCGGTGAGGACGAGACGGCGAGCGAACACGGGAGCCTCCGGATATGCGATTGTTCGCCGGTCGATAACCGGCGTCGATGCACCCCGCTTGCCCCCGCGATGGCCGCGGAAACCTCGTTTGCCGCCGCGGCGCAGGGGTAGCCGCCCCGCGAACGGCGACGGGAGGAGACCGGATGAGCATCGTCGACAAGACCGTCGGCACCGCCGTGCAGAAGGTGAGCGGCCTGGCCGGAACCGTGTTCGGCGGCAAAGGCGAACGCACACAAGCGATCACGATCGAACGGCCGCGCGCCGAGGTGGAGCGGTTCTGGCACGACCCGGAGCAGCTCTCGCGGGTGCTCGGCACGGTCGGCGAGGTCCGCCCGCGCGGCAGCGACGGCTACACCTGGGTGCTGCACGGCGAGCGCGACGTCGAGTGGGAGACCACCCTCGGCACCGATGCCGAGGGGTTGCGCTTCAGCACCGCCGACGACCCCGACGGCCCGCACATCCGGCTGACCTTCGCCGAGGCACCGGGCGGCCGGGGCACCGAGGTGCTGGCGCGGGTGGCCGCCCCCGCCCCCGGAATCCTCACCGACGCCGCCGTTTTCAAGGTGCTGTACCGGGCGCGGGCGCTGCTGCAGACCGGGGAGATCCCGACTTTGCAGCCCCAGCCCGCCGCCCGCGATTCGGCCCGCTGACCTCGAAGGAGAGTTCCCGTATGCGCGCACTCGTCTGGAACGGCGTGAACGACCTCGCGGTCGAGACCGTGGACGACCCCGCCCCGCTGAATCCGCACGACGCGATCGTGAAGGTCACGCTCACCACCACCTGCGGCTCCGACCTGCACTTCATCGACGGCTACCTGCCCGGCATGCGCGAGGGCGATGTCTTCGGCCACGAGTTCACCGGTGAGATCGTCGAGGTGGGCTCGGCGGTGCGGGAGCGCCGGATCGGCGAGCGGGTGACGGTGCCGTCCTTCATCTCCTGCGGCTCGTGCTGGTACTGCCGCCACGACCTGCCCTCGGCCTGCGACACCACCAACCCCAATGCGGAGCTGCAGCAGCCGCTGCTCGGCCACCCGACCGGCGGCATCTACGGCTACACCCACCCGTTCGGCGGCTACCAGGGCTCGCACGCGGAGTACGTGCGGGTGCCCTTCGCCGACGTGAACGCCTTCGTCGTCCCGGACGGCGTCACCGACGAGCAGGCGCTGTTCCTCTCCGACGCGGTGCCGACCGGGCTGATGGGCGCCGATTTCTGCGACATCAGCCCCGGCGATGTGATCGCGGTGTGGGGCGGCGGCGGGGTCGGGCTGATGGCGGCGCGCTCGGCGCTGCTGCTCGGCGCCGAGCGGGTGATCGTGATCGACCGGATCCCGGAGCGGCTGGCGCTGGCCGAGCAGAAGGTGGGCGCCGAGGTGATCGACTACAGCGCCGTGGACAGCGTGCAGGACGCGCTGCGCGAGGCGACCGGCGGGCGCGGCCCGGACGCGGTGATCGAGGCGGTCGGCATGGAGGCGCACGGCACCGGCGTGCAGCAGCTCTACGACCGGGCCAAGCAGGCGCTGCGGCTGGAGACCGACCGGGCGACCCCGCTGCGCGAGGCGATCCTGGCCTGCCGCAAGGGCGGGGTGGTCTCGGTGCTCGGCGTCTACGGCGTCACCGACAAGTTCCCGATGGGCGCGCTCACCAACAAGAGCCTGACCCTGCGCACCGCCCAGCAGCACGGCCAGCGCTACGTCCCGCGCATGTTCGACTACGTCCAGCAGGGCGACCTGGACCCGTCCTGGCTGATCACCCACGACCTGCCGCTGGCCGAGGCGGTGCGCGGCTACGACCTGTTCAAGAACAAGAAGGACGGCTGCGTGCGCGCGGTGTTCCGCCCGTGACCCCCGGCAGGCTGTAGCACCCGCCCCGTCTCGGTCGGGGAGCTCACACCCCGGTCGTCGAGCCGGGGCGCACGATCATCAGCACCGTGACGATCGCCCAGAGCAGGTTGAAGACGCCGGTGAGCATGGCCAGCTGCGCGGTATCGGCGCGCACGAGCACCGGGCCGGTGCCGCGCAGGCGGGCGAGCAGCTCGGCCTGGCCGGGCAGGATCATCAGCCCGAGGACGCCCGCGGCGGCTGCGGTGAGCGCGATCGAGAACACCACCCAGGTGTCGGCGAGCACGCCGAGCGCGACCGCGGTGGCCAGCCCGAACAGCGGCACCGCGATCCCGGCGGCGGCGTAGACGCGGCAGATTCGGTGCAGCAGCGCCACCTGCGCGATCCCGGTTTCGCCGTCGGCGCGCCGCGCGGCGGGCGGATACATGCTCGCGGCGACCGTCACCGGCCCGATCGCCACGATGGCGGCCACGACGTGCAGCGCGAGCAAAACCTTGGTCATCGGCGGATCTTCCCTTCGCAACCTTCAGACAGACTGAAGGTTAGCGTACCGCCGAAACGAGCCCGGGCCGGCCCCGAAGGACCGGCCCGGTGTTCGTGCGCGGGATCAGCGCAGGTCGAAGCGATCGTTGTCGGCGACCTTGGCCCACGCGGCGGCGAAGTCGTTGACGAACTTCGCGGCCCCGTCGTTCTGGGCGTAGACCTCGGCGAGCGCGCGCAGCTGCGAGTGCGAGCCGAAGACCAGGTCGTTGGCGGTGGCGGTGTAGACCGGGGTGCCGCCGCGGGTGCCCTCGTAGACGTTCTCCTCGGACTTCGAGGCCTTCCACTCGATGTCCTGATCGAGCAGGTTGACGAAGAAGTCGGTGGAGAGCACGCCCGGACGGTCGGTGAAGACGCCGTGCTCCTTGCCCGCGTAGTTGGCGCCGAGCACGCGCAGCCCGCCGATCAGCACGGTGAGCTCCGGCGCGGTGACGTCGAGCAGGTAGGCGCGGTCCAGCAGCAGCCGCTCCAGCGGCGCCTTCTCACCCGGGCGGACGTAGTTGCGGAAGCCGTCGGCGCGCGGCTCGAGCACCGCGAACGACTCCACGTCGGTCTGCTCCTGGGAGGCGTCGGTGCGCCCGGGGGAGAACGGAACGGTGACCTCGTGGCCCGCGTCCTTCGCGGCCTTCTCCACGGCCGCGTTGCCCGCGAGCACGATGGTGTCGGCCAGCGAGATCTTCCGGCCGCCCGCGGCGTTGAAGTCCTGCTGGATCTGCTCCAGCACCGGGAGCACCTTCGCCAGCTCGGCCGGCTCGTTGACCTCCCAGTTCTTCTGCGGGTCGAGCCGCAGCCTGGCGCCGTTCGCGCCGCCGCGGTAGTCGGTGCTGCGGAAGCTCGCCGCCGCCGCCCACGCCGTCTTGACCAGCTGCGCGACCGAGAGCCCGGACTCCAGCACCTTGGCCTTGAGCGCGGCCACGTCCTGCTCGTCGACGAGCTCGTGGTCGACGGCGGGCACCGGGTCCTGCCACAGCTGCGGCTCCGGAACCCAGGGGCCGAGGTAGCGGCTGATCGGGCCCATGTCGCGGTGCAGCAGCTTGTACCAGGCCTTGGCGAAGGCCTCGGCGAGCTGCTCGGGGTGGTCCAGCCAGCGGCGGGTGATCTCGCCGTAGATCGGGTCCTCGCGCAGCGCCAGGTCGGTGGTGAGCATGCCGGGGGCGCGGCGCGGGCCGTCGAACGGGTCGGGGACGGTGCCCTCGCCCGCGCCGTCCTTCGGCTTCCACTGCCAGGCGCCGGCCGGGCTCTTGTGCAGCTCCCACTCGTAGCCGTACAGGTTCTGCAGGAAGCCGTTGCTCCACTGGGTCGGGGTGGAGGTCCAGATGACCTCGAGCCCGGAGGTGATGGCGTCGCCGGCCTTGCCGCTGCCGTGCGTGCTCTTCCAGCCCAGGCCCTGCTGCTCGATGGGCGCGCCCTCGGGCTCGGCGCCGACCAGGTCGGGGTTGCCCGCGCCGTGGGTCTTGCCGAAGGAGTGGCCGCCGATGATCAGCGCGGCGGTCTCCTCGTCGTTCATCGCCATCCGGCCGAAGGTCTCGCGGATGTCCTTCGCGGCGGCCAGCGGGTCCGGGCGGCCGTTCGGGCCCTCCGGGTTCACGTAGATGAGCCCCATCTGGACCGCGCCGAGCGGGCCGGAGAGCTCGCGCTCGCCGCTGTAGCGCTCGTCCCCGAGCCAGGTGTCCTCCGGGCCCCAGAAGATCTCCTCCGGCTCCCACACGTCGGCCCGGCCGAAGGCGAAGCCGAAGGTCTGGAAGCCCATGTCCTCCAGCGCCACATTGCCCGCCAGAACGAGCAGGTCGGCCCAGGAGATGCTGTTGCCGTACTTCTGCTTGACCGGCCACAGCAGCCGGCGCGCCTTGTCCAGGTTGCCGTTGTCCGGCCAGCTGTTCAGCGGGGCGAAGCGCTGCGCGCCCTGCCCGCCGCCGCCGCGGCCGTCGGCGATCCGGTAGGTGCCCGCGGCGTGCCAGCTCAGGCGGATGAAGAGCCCGCCGTAGTGGCCGAAGTCGGCGGGCCACCAGTCCTTGGAGTCGGTCAGCACCGCGGTGACGTCGGCCTTGAGCGCCTCGACGTCGAGCTTGGCGAATTCCTTGGCGTAGTCGAAATCCGCGCCGAGCGGATTGGACTTCGTGGAGTGGGCGTGCAGCACCGACAGGTCGATCTGCTCCGGCCACCAGTCCTGATTGGTGTGCGGGCGGCGCTCGGGGTGCGCGGTCGGCGACTTGAGCGCCGGGTTCTCGCTCTCGCTGTTGCTGGCGGTAGCGGTGTCGGGAGCGGGCGGACGGCTGTCGGAGGTCACGACGTTCCTTCCTGAGGGGGGTTGTGGGCTGCGATCAGGACTTGCAAGCGGGGCAGCGGCCCCAGTAGATGACCTCGGCCTCGTCGATGGAGAAGCCGTGGTCGTCGGTCGCGGTCAGGCACGGGGCCGGGCCGGTGGCGCAGTCGACGTCGGCGATGGCGCCGCAGTTGCGGCACACCACGTGGTGGTGGTTGTCGCCGACCCTGGTCTCGTAGCGGGCGACCGATCCGAGGGGCTGGATGCACCGGATCAGCCCCACCGCGGTGAGCGTGTGCAGCGAGTCGTAGACCGCCTGGTGCGAGACGGCTGCGAGCCGGTCGCGCACCGCGCGGATAATGGAATCCGTGTCGGCGTGCGGGTTTTCGTGCACCGCGCTGAGCACCGCCATGCGCGGAGCCGTCACGCGCAGTGACCTTCCCCGCAGCATCTGCTGGAACTCCGTCGCTGTCGGCACAACGGAGAGTCTCGTTCTTTCTTTGGAACGAGTCAAGTGTTTGCGGTGGAATTGATCATGCCGCGCGGAACCCTCGTGCCGCGTCTCAGAACACGATCACCGCGAGCCACCCGGCAGCGACCGCCGCAGCCAGCAGAGTGACGTTCAGCCCGAGCTCCCGGAACTCCCCGCGCGCGACGTGCACCGCGATCCCGCCCACCTGGATCGCCGCCAGCCCGGCGGCGGCGAGCACCGCGAGGGTCGGGGCGATCCCGATGAGCGGCGGCAGCACCAGCCCCGCCGCGCCGAGCACCTCCGCGACCCCGATCAGCTTCACGACCGTGACCGGCGTCCGCTCGACCCAGCCCATCATGGGCCGCAGCCCCTCGCGGTCGCGCACGATCTTCACCCCGCCCGCGTAGAGGTAGAAGAGCGCGAGCAGCGCGGCGACGATCCAGTAGGCGATCTCCATGGGTGACTCCTTGCCCGGGGGTGGCGTAGCTTGCCCATGATGGGCGCCCGGAAAGGGCCGTACAAAAGGCACACGCGTGTGCCCGAGGGGCAGGGAACATGGCCGAGCAGGAGGGCGCGTGCCTGATCCGCGGGGACGGGGGAGCGGCGCTGCGCGCGGTGCTCGACCGGATCGCCGACAAGTGGGCGCTGCTGATCGTGGCCACGCTGGACCGGCGGCGGCTGCGCTTCACCGACCTGCGGCGCGAGCTGCCCGCGGTCTCGCAGCGCATGCTGACCCGCACGCTGCGCAATCTCGAGCGCGACGGCCTGGTCTCGCGGACCGCGCACCGCGAGGTGCCGCCGCGGGTGGAGTACGCGCTCACCGCGACCGGCCGCAGCCTGCTCGCCCCGGCGCTGGTCCTGGCCCGCTGGGCGCGGGAGCACGGTGCCGAGCTGGAACGGTAGGGGGCGAGGCCGCCCCCTACCGGATCACACGGCGACCGGCTGATTCCAGTCGATGCGGTAGCGCTGTTCGGTGCCGAGCATCTTCTCCGGGTCCATCATGCGCATGGCGATCGGCATGAGCAGGTTCATGACGACCCGGGCGACCGGGCCCGGCGCCTTGCTGTGGTTGATCTTCGCGGCGCGCGCCGCGATGCCCTCGACGCGCGGGCGGCGCAGCGCCTCGTAGGCGGCGAAGGCGGCGGCCGGGGTAGGCAGGTCGCGCAGGCAGCGGGCCAGTTCGACGGCGCTCTCGATGGCCAGCGAGGCGCCCTGGCCGGAGCTGTTGGACGGCGCGTGCACGGCGTCGCCGACCAGGACCAGGCGGTCCCGGTGCCAGTGCGGCACCGGCGGCATGATGTGCAGCGCGCCGACCACCTCCAGCGTCTCCGGTGTGGTGGCGCGGGTGAGCGCGGCGCCGGGGGAGTCCTCGGCGTAGGTCTCGCGCAGGGTCCGCAACCACCGCTCGGCGGGGATCGCCCTGGCCGCGGTGGAGCTCAGGTACTCGGCGTGCGGCAGGTTGGCGCCCCACATGACCCGGCCGTCGCCGAGCGGGCAGTACAGGTAGTAGGCCCGTTTGCCGTAGGCGAACTGCATGGTGCCCGCCGGGATGCCGACCTCGCACGGGACGACGGCGCCGAAGCCGAGCATGCCGGTGTAGTCCGGGCCGGGCGCATCCGGGTCGATCAGCCCGCGGACCGCGGAGCGGATGCCGTCGGCGCCGATCAGGATGTCGGCGGTGGCGGTGCGGCCGTCGGCGAACCGTGCGGTCACACCGGCGGCGTGCTCGTCGGCGCCGGTGAGCCGGGCGCCGAACTCGAACGGCACCCCGGCCGCGGCCGCGTGCTCGCGCAGCACCCGGACCAGCCCGGCCCGGTCGACCAGCGAGAGCGGCGGCAGGTCGTCGAGCCCGGGCAGCTCGTGGGTGTGCCGCCCGACCGACATGCGGGTGCGCTGGACCGGGACGTCGATGGCGCGCACGGCGTCACCGGCGCCGATGATGTCGAGCGCGGCCAGCCCATTGGGGGCGAGCGCGAGCCCGGAGCCGGGCCAGGCGCTGTCGGCCGGGTACGCCTCGTACACCCGGGCCTCGATGCCGGCCATGCGCAGGGCGGTCGCGGCGACGGTTCCGGCGATGCCGCCACCGGCGACGATCGCGGTGCGGATTGCGGAAGTGGACATGGGGATTCTCCTGATTCGGGCAGCCCGAACCGTCCCGCGTGCCCACCCGGATATCCTCGTGGTGCCAGCCTCGTGGCCGGGTGCGCTCTGCGGGCGCGGTTCGAGACGGTTGATCCGGGCTCGGCTTCGGTGTTGCCGCACCGTTGCCGGGCCCGGTGTGCGTAGTTCGCGGGCGGCGGCCCGCGCGGTGACTTCCGCTCAGCCTCGCTCCGTCGACCACCCCTCGGCCGCGGGGTCGAACAGGGCGCGGTTGAGCTGCCGCCAGGTGTCGACCTCGGGAAAGGTGCCGTCGGCGAGCTCGGCGCACAGCCCGCGCACCCAGCTCAGCTCGGCCTCCAGCATGGCGGTGCCGAACTCGGTCTCGATGAGGAACAGCCGCGGCAGCCCCTCGACCGCGCCGACCTGCGCGCGGATCCCGGCCAGGGTCTCCTCGAGCGCGGCGGCGCGCTGCTCGAGCAGGGTCACCACCTCGTCGGGGGAGAGCACGGCGAGCACCGAGAGCCCGGCGACGAAGCGGCTCTGCTCGCGCTGCGGGCGGGCCACCAGGTCGCGGGTCCAGTCCACGAGTTCGGTGCGCCCCGCCTCGGTGATCCGGTAGATCACCCGCTCCGGGCGGGCGCCCGCGCGCTCGCTGCCCACGACCTCCAGGAAACCGGCCTTCTCCATATTGCGGACCACCGTGTAGAGCGAGCCCCACTTGATGTCCATGTCCTGGTCTTTGCCGTGCGAGCGCAGGGTGGCGGCGATCTCGTAGCGGTGCATGGGGCGCTCCACCATGACCGAGAGCACGGCCAGCGCCAGCAGGTTGTCGACCTTGCGCGCTCCCACGATCCCGCCTCCTTTACTCGCAGACGAATATACGCCCGCGAGTAAGGAAGTGGAATCCGGGAGAACCCTTAGCCGGGCGTGGCCGCCAGCGTCCCGAGCAGGGTGAGCGCCTCACTGCTCGCCGACCCCGGCTCGGCGTGGTAGACGACCATCTCCTGCCCGGGGCTCGAGCGCACGTCGAAGGTCTGCATGGTCAGGGTCAAATGCCCGACATCGTGGTGCTGGAACCGCTTGCTCTCCAACGCTTTCCCGCGCGCATCGTGGCTGCCCCACAGCTCGGCGAAGTCCGGGCTCGCGGCGAGCAGCTCGGCGAGCACCTGCCGCATCCGCGGATCGTCCGGCGCCTTGCCGTGGTTCAGCCGGAACCCGGCGACGGTATTGCGGGCGACCTCGTGCCAGTCGCGGTAGAAGGTGCGCGCGGCCGGGTCGGTGAAGACCACGTGCACGAGGTTCGTCGAGTGCGCCCAGCCGTGGAAGAGGATGTCGGCGATCGGGTTCGACGCGAGCACGTCGTAGGCGCGGTTGTAGACGACGGCCGGGTTGTCCGGCCAGGCCGTCAGCAGCGCAGCCAGGCTCGGGTCCACCCGGTTCAGCCCGGCCGCCGCCCGCGCCCGCGGGCCCAGCCCGGCCAGCCGGAACAGATGCTCACGGGCATCGTCCCCCAGCCGCAGCGCCGCCGCCAGCGCCTCGACGACCTGCGCCGATGGCGTCCGCTCCCGGCCTTGCTCCAGCCGGACGTAGTAGTCGACGGAGATTCCGGCCAGCAGCGCGACCTCTTCGCGCCGCAACCCAGGCACCCGCCGGTACCCGGTGCTCGGCAGGTTGACCGCCGCCGGGTCGAGCTGTGCGCGCCGCGCTTTCAGATAGGCGCCGAACTGCGTGGAGGCCATGCTCTCGAGGGTAGGCGGCGGCGCGGGGGAGAGCCTGGGTGCGCTGCTCCCGGGAACTTCCCTTCCTGCCTGTGCAGAGTCGACATACCACCTGGTGGTGACGTTTCCAGTGCCTCGGGGGCCACTTCACGGTGGTAGGTTCGCCGACATGCTCAGCTCGGATGACAAGACCGTCGCCTTGGCCTTGGTGACCTACCAGAGCGCCGAGGATCTGCCCGGATTCCTGGAGACGCTGGCGGCTGCCGTGGAGCCGTACGGGGTCGAGGTGATCGGTGTCGACAATGTCTCCACCGACCGCAGCGCCGATATCGTCGAGGAATTCGGTGGCCGCGTCATACGCAACCCGCGCAATGTCGGGCTCGCGGCAGCGATCAATCAGGGGGCTGCCGCGACGAGCGCGGAATGGATTCTCGTCGCCAACCCAGACACCCAGCTCATGCCGGGCTCGATCGCCGCACTGGTCGACACAGCGGCCTCCGACCCGCGTATCGGCATGATCGGTCCGCGGATCGCCCGCCTGGACGGCACCCCGTATCCGAGTGGGCGGCGGTTCCCGTCGCTTGCGGTCGGCATCGCCCATGCCCTGCTGGGCGGCGTGTGGCCAAGCAATCCCGCCACGCGTCGTTACTTCGGCACCCCGGTCACCGGGGTGGCCGACGTCGACTGGATTTCAGGGTGCTGCATGCTGTTCCGGCGCGAAGCGTTCGACGCCGTCGGTGGCTTCGATGACCGCTACTTCCTCTACTTCGAGGAAACCAAAATGGCCCTGGACATGCACCGCGCCGGCTACAGGGTGTTGCTCGACTCGAGCGCGGAGATCCGCCACCGTGAGGGCGGCAGTATGCGATCCGCGCCGTACCGCAAGGTCCGCACCCACCACCGCAGCGCCCTGCGGTTCTACTGCGACTACCACAGGGGCACCGGGTGGCTGGTCTTCGCGCCGCTGGTCGCGGCCGGGCTGATCGTGCGCGGCGCGGTCGCGGTGGCACTGACCGCGCTGCGCCAGCGCACGGCCATTCGCTAGCCGGCCGAGCGTGATGACGCCTCGGGCGCGGTCCTCGCCCGGGGGAAAATCGCGGATGCCGCTCAGAACTGTTGGTTGCCGTACGCGTGGAACCAGGCCGCGATCTGGTCGTGGTCGGCGGTCCTGGCCAGGATCAGCAGGAGCAGTACGCGCGCCTTCTTGGGGGCGAGGTCGCCACCGCTGACGACGCCGATATTCGGGGGGACGGTGACCGCGCCGGAGCCGTAGGCGTTGGTGGCGACCAAGGCGACACCCTCGGTCGCCAGCGCAGCGGCCGCCTGGTCGGGTGCGGGCGTGCCCGCGAAGACGATGCCCCTGGCGCCCGCCGCGACGGCCGCGGTGATGGGCTCAGCGGGAGCACCGAGATAGGTGTGGGCGATATCGACACGGGGGAGGGCGTCGCCGTCCATCGTGGTCAGGTCGAATGGCGTGGCCCAGTGGGCGGGGTCGGCACAGTGCCGGACGCGGGCCGGGGCGCGTTGCAGGCGGATACCCGCTTGGTCGATGGTGCCGAGGTCGCCGTACTCGCGGGTGGTGAAGGCGTTCACCCGCGCCGAGTCGGTTTTCGTGGCGTCGCGGGCCGGGAAGATCTGATCGTTGAGGGTGACGACCGTGCCGAAACAGGTGGTCCGGTTGCTCGCGGCCAAGCGAATCGCGTTGTACAGGTTGGCCGGGCCGTCGCTTCCGAGCGCGGACCAGGGTCGCATCGCGCCGGTCACCACGACCGGTTTCGTGCTGCGGACGGTCAGGTCGAGGAAGTAGCTCAGCTCCTCCATGGTGGCCGATCCTGTGCTGATGACAGCGGAGTCGTGATCTTCGAGACGGCGTTCGACCAGCCGTGCCAGGTCGTAGAGGTCGTCCACGGTGTAGTCGCCGGACCCCTGCTGCCCGAAATCCTCGGTCGACAGCATCGCGAGATCGCCGATCTCGGGACGGAGGGAGTCGACGAGCTCGGCGATCGGGCGGGTGCCGGGCCGATAGGTTTCGAAATCCGTGCGCCGGTCGGACGTACCGGCGATGGTGCCGCCGAGACCGATCACCGCTACCCGCTGCATTGTCTGTGCGGGCGCGTAACCTGCTGAACCGAGCACGATTCCGGCGCCGACGACGGTTCCGACCAGAGCGATCACCGCGGCGATCCTCGAGACTGTGGACATGCGGGTCAGGCTACGAATGCCGCGTCCACGAGCGCGTCACTCCCCGGTGGTACCTCGATCCGATACCGGGGTACCGCTCGGCGCCGTGCCCGAGGGTAGGCGGCGGTGCGGAGGCGAGCCTGGGTGCGCTGCTCCCAGGAACTTCTCGCCCTGCCGCGGATCCCGCGCGCCGAGCACGGTGGGAGCCATGACCACTACCGAAATTAGCAAGATCGTCCTCGTCACCGGCGCGAGCAGCGGCATCGGGGAAGCCGTCGCGCTGCGGGCGGCGGCCCGCGGGCACCGGGTGTTCGCCGGGGCGCGGCGCACCGACCGGTTGCAGGCCCTGACCGAGCGCAGCGACCGGATCCATCCGGTGCGGGTCGATGTCACCGACCTCGCCGATGTGCGGGCCTTCGTCGACGGGGCCGCCGAACGGTACGGCCGGGTCGACGCCTTCGTCGCCAATGCGGGCGTCATGCCGCTGTCCCGGCTGGACCGGCTGCTCGTGGACGAGTGGCAGCACATGCTCGACGTCAATATCGGCGGGCTGCTGCACAGCATCGCCGCCGTGCTGCCCCGGTTCACAGCGCAGGACAGCGGGCACTTCGTCACGGTGGCGAGCGTCGGTGCGCACGAGGTGGTGCCGACCAGCGCGGTGTACTCGGGCACCAAGCACGCGGCCTGGGCGATCACCGAGGGGTTGCGGCAGGAGAGCGCGCCGAGCATCCGGGTCACCACCGTCTCGCCGGGTGTGGTTACCTCCGAACTCGCCGACTCGATCACCGACCAGGGCGCCGCCGAGGCCATGCGCGGGTACCGGGCGCACGCCATGGCCGCGGAGGCGATCGCGGCCGCAGTGGACTACGCGCTGCACCAGCCGCCAGAGGTGGATGTCAACGAGATCGTGGTGCGGCCCGCGCGGCAACGCTGACGGCTCAGCCCATCTCGATGATCGCCCGCCCGACGATCTCCCCGCGGGCCAGCGCCTGATACGCCTCGTCGGCCTGTTCCAGCGGGTAGCGCCGGGTGATGAGCTCCTGCGGGGCGACCGACCCTGCGGCGACCATGCGCAGCAGCGCGGGCATGTCGGTGCGCGCCTTGGCACCGTAGGAGCCGCGGATCTCCAGTTTGCGGCGCACCAGCCGGGCCAGGTCGACGGCGCCGGTGGAGCCGGCGGGGGCGATACCGACCACGACCGCCCGCCCACCGTCGTCCAGGATGTCCAAAGCGGTGCCGAAGGTGGCGGCATTGCCGAGCGCCTCGAAGGCGATATCGACTCCGTGCCCGTCGGTCAGTTCCCTGACCCGCGCGACCACGTCCTCGGTGGCGGCGTCCACGGTGTGCGTCGCCCCGAGCTTCGCCACCGCGGAGAGCTTCTCCGCCCCGAGGTCGACCGCGATGATCTGCGCGGCCCCGGCCGCCGCGGCGAGCTGCACGATGGAGGACCCGACCCCGCCCGCGGCGACCACCGCGATCCGGTCGCCGACTCCGAGTTCGGCGGTGCGCAGCGCGCCGAGCGCGGTGAAGGTCGAGCACCCCAGAATGGAGACCTGGTTCAGCGCGACCCCGTCCGGCACCCGGAAGACGTCGGTGGCCGGGACCACGCAGTACTCGGCGAGCCCGCCCATGGAGTACATGGCCAGCGGCGACCCGTCGGCGGCGGTGAGCCGCGACTCCCCGTCGTACAGAGCGCCCTTGAGCCGGTTGTAGGCGAAGAACTTCTCGCAGAGGTCCTCCATGCCGCGCACGCAGTGTCTGCAATCCCCGCACGGCATGATGAAGCTGCACACCACCTCGTCACCGACCGCGACGCCGGAGACGTCCGGCCCGAGTTCGGCGACCACCCCGGAGACCTCGTGCCCGAGCACCGCGGGCGTGGGGAAGGCGACCTCCGAGCGCAGCACGTGCAGGTCGGTGTGGCACACGCCGCAGGCGCTGACCCGAAGCAGCACTTCCCCGCGCCGCGGCACAGGGCGCGGGATGTCCTCGATCACCAGCCGGGGTTCCGAACCGTAGTAGACGGCTGCCTGCACCGCACCCTCCTCACCTCGCCGCTCCCACCGTTCACTCGCCGGTGGCTCTCCCGGCCATCGTTCCAGCCGAGCGGCCGGTGCGGCAGCGGAATCCGGGCGGATCAGCCCTCGCCGGCCGCCGCTCCGGCCTCGAAGGCGCGGGCGATGAGCGCCGAGCGCAGGTACCACAGCCCGTGTGCCTGGCCGGGGTCGAAGCCGGTGAGCTGGCCGATCCGGCGGAAGCGGTGGTCGACGGTATTGGCGTGCACGTGCAGGGCGCGCGCGGTGCGCTGGCGGTTCAGGTCCTTGGCGATGTAGGTGCGCAGGGTCTGCAGCAGGTCGGGCTGCTCGTCGAGGGGTTCGAGCGCGGCGGCGAGGACGGTGCGGGCGGGGCCGGGGCGGGCCAGCTGGTATTCGAGCACCAGGTCGTCGAAGCGGTGCAGCCGGTGCGGCCAGCCGAGGCGCTGCACGACGTCGAGCAGTTCGTGCGCTTGGTCGGTGGCGAGCGGGATGGCCTCGCGCCCGGCGCGCACGGTGGTGGCGACCAGCGGCACCTGGGCGGCGGCGGAGAGCTGGTCGATCAGGGTGTCGAGGGTCTGCTCGGTGTAGCGGTCGGTGGGCAGCAGCACGGTGCCGCCGTCCACGCTGAGCAGGGCGAGGGCGTCGCCGCCGCAGCGGTCGGCGAGGGCGGCCTGTAGCCTGCGCAGCTTGCGCCGCGCCACCACCTGGGCATCGAGCGCGATGTTGTGCTCGTCGCGGTGCGGGGGGACGGCCAGCGCGAGCACGTGGTAGGAGTCGGCGATGGCGACCGCGCTCTCCCTGGCCATGGTGGAGGTGCTGCGCCCGCCGAGCAGCGCGGAGGTGAGCGTGTGCACGGCGGTGTGGTGCTCGGAGACCACCGATTTCAGCTCCCGCACATAGGCGGCGGAGACGGCGCGGGTGATCCGGTCCTGGATCTCCATGAACTTGCGGGCCAGGTCGACCATGGCGGGGGAGTCCTGCGCGCCGGCCTTGGCCACGATCAGGTCGAAGCCGATCCGCAGCCCCTCGTGCACGGCATTGTGGATGGCGTCGATGGGGATGCCCTCGCGCGCCCAGTCGGCGGCGGCCTCCTGCACCCGCTCGGTCTTGTCCGCGGTCTCCCTGCCGTCGAGCAGGTCGAGCGCGAGCTCCAGGCAGATCCGGGTGACCACGGTGATCTCGCCGCTCAGCGCGTCACCGGGCAGGGTGCCGCAGGGCACCACATTGTCGGCGAAGTGCCCGACCAGGCGGCGCGCCAGGGTCCGGACATCGCGCAGGTGGGCGGATGCCGGCCGCCCCGATACGAGCAGATCCGCCGTGGCGGGCGCGTTCTCGATCACCGTAGCCCTCCTGCCGGGGTCGCCGATCGCTTTGATCAGCCAGTGGCAACTGTCACGATTGCAGGGTACGGGATCGTTCACTGAGGCGGAACCTGTTTCGATTCCGGGTTTTCCGTAGTGAACGCTATGGTAAGTGGGAGTTTGCTGCCACTTCGGGGTGGGATGGTTGCCGGTCGGTGGCCGTCCCCGGCGCCCGGTGGCAGGATCGGGCGGCACCGCGGGCGGCGCGGCGCGGCAGCAAGGGTTCGAGTGACGCGAGGGTGGCCGGTGGACGAGCAGCGTGAGTACCGGGTCGCGGAACTGGCCGAGCTGGCCGGGATCCCGGTGCGCACGCTGCGCTACTACCAGGAGCGCGGGCTGCTCCCGCCGCCCCGACGCGAAGGCCGCACGGCCTGGTACAGCGGCGCCCACCTGGAGCGATTGCGGCTGATCGGCGACCTGGTGGCCCGCGGGTACCGGCTGGACGGCATCGAGGAGCTGCTCACCGCGGCGGAGAAGGGGCGGGGGCTCGGCGAGATCCTCGGCTTCGGCTCGGCCGCCACCGTGGACTGGGCGCGCAGCGACCCGGTCGAGCTCACCGCCGCCGAGCTGCGCGCGCGGTTCGGCGGGCAGCTCACACCCGACGTGCTCGCCGAGGCGATCGAGCTGGGGTATCTGCGCCGCCGCGGCGAGCACTACAGCCACCCCAGCGCCCGGTTGCTGGAGGCGACGCTGACCCTGGTGGCGGCCGGGATTCCGCTGCGCACGGTGCTGGCCATGAGCTGGGAGATCGAGGCGGCCTTCGATCGGATGGCCTTCTCCTTCGTGCACGCCTTCCGCAACCACGTGCTCGACCGCATGCTCGACGACCCCACCCCGGAGAATCTGGAGCGGCTGATCGGCGCCGTCGCCGAGCTGCGGCCGGTGGCCCGCACCGTGGCCGACGAGCAGTTCGGGCGGGCCATGCGCAGGCGGATCCGGCGCGAGATCACCGAGATGACGCAGCTGATCGCCGAGGCGGCGGGCAAGGAGGGCCGCTAGCCGGCCGCTCGGGTGTGGTGGATGGCGGCGGGATTCATCCGGATCGGGTGAGGTCGTGGACCGCTCGCGGCGGTGATCGTGGGTGCGGGCGGTTACGTCCGGGATGGGGTGGCGGCGAGGAGGTCGTGGTGGGCGGGTTGCTGGTGAGCCTGATCCCCGAGTTGATCGGGCTGGTCGTCACTCCGGGTGCGATCGCGGGCTGTGTGTTGTTGTTGCTGTCGCGGCGCGGGGTTCGGGCGGCGCTGGCGTTCGGGGCCGCGTTCGTTCTGGTTTACGCCCAGGTCGCGGTGACCGCGCTGCTCGCGGGCGCGGGCGGGCCCGCAGCGACCACCCAGACCGTCGCCCATATCGCCGGGCTGGTGGTCGGGGTGGGTTTCCTGGCCGCGGCCGGATTGCTGGCGGCGCGGCGGCGCCGGCCGCGGGAGGGCGAGCCGCGGTGGATCGAGGAGCTGGAATCGGCCACCGTGCGGCGGGCGTTCGTGGCCGGGCTCGCGCTGGCGATACTGAACCCGAACCTGGCGATCATGATGGCCGGGATGACGATCATTGCCAGCTCCGACGCCGGCGCCGGTGCCGCGGCCCTCGGCGCGGTGGCTCTGCTGGTCGCTGCCGCGCTGGATTTCGCGGTACCGATCGCGGTGTTCCTGGCCGCGGGGCCGGCCGCGCGGAATGCGCTGGAGCGGGCGAAGGATTGGATGCTGGCCCACGACCGAGCGCTGAGCATCGCCGTACTGACCGGGTTCGGGGTGTTGTTCACCGTGCGCGGGCTCACCGCCCTGCTCTGACCCGCCGCGGCACTCTTCGAGGCGTTGGCTCCGACTCCGCTCGGAGGACGGTTCCCGCCCGACCCGCTGCTGGTGCCGCGCCCGGGCCGTGGTCAGGTGCCGGTGCGGGGGGTGACGATCGGGAAGGCCGGGTCGGGCCGGTCGAGAACGCCGAGCAGTCGGGTCAGCGCGTCGGGGTCGCCGGTGCGAGTCAGGGTTTCGGCGGGGTGGCCTGCGAGCAGGGCGAGCAGCTGGGGTTTGGTCAGGGTGTAGGCGGCGTCGGCTTCGGCAGCGGGGGATCGGGGCAGGTCCCAGTGGATGAGGGCGCCGTGGGAGAGCTGGGTGCGGTGGGTGATGTTCAGGTCGGTGAAGGCCCAGTCGATGACCGCGGTGGTCGCGGCGGCGCGGGTGCCGTCGACGCGGACGGCGAGGGAGTCGAAGAGCTGATCGATGCTCAGCGCGGTGGCCATGCTGGAGCCGACGTCCATGAGCATCGGGGGGATGCCGCCGCGCAGTTCCTGGGCACCGGCGAGGTAGCAGTTGCGCCAGGTGCCGTTCTCGGCGCCGAAGCCGAGCTGTTCGTAGACCGCGGCCAGGGCTTCGCGGGCGTCGAGGTGGTCGGGGTCGGCGAAGACCGCGTGCTGGAGCAGCTGCGCGGCGAAGCGCAGGTCTCCGGCGTCGGCGAACTCACGCCCGCGCGCGATCACGGTGTCGATGCCACCGAGCAGTTGCACGTACCGCTGCCCGGTCGCTCGGGGCGGGTGCGGCCACAGGCTCGAGGGGTTGCCGTCGTACCAGCCGAGGTAGCGCTGGGAGATGGCTTTGACGTTGTGGGAGAGCGATCCGTAGTAGCCGCGCACCGACCAGGTGCTTTCGAGTTCGGGGGGCAGGGTGAGCTGTTCGGCGATCTCGGGGCCGGTGTATCCCTGGTTGAGCAGGCGCAGGGTCTGGTCGTGCAGGTAGGCGTACAGGTCGCGCTGGGCGGTGAGGAACGCGGTGATGCGCTCGCTGCCCCAGGTGGGCCAGTGGTGGGAGGCGAAGACGACCTCGGCGCGCGGGGCGAACTCCTGCAGGGCTTCGTTGAGGTAGCGCGACCAGACGCGGGCGTCGCGGACCTCGGCGCCGCGCAGGGTCAGCAGGTTGTGCATGGTGTGGGTGGCGTTCTCGGCCATGCACAGGGCGCGCCGGTCCGGGAGCAGGAAGTTCATCTCCGAGGGCGCTTCGGTGCCCGGGGTCAGCTGGAACACCAGCCGCAACCCGTCGACGACTTCTTCCTGCCCGGTGGCGGTGATGTGGCGGGTGGGGGCGAGCAGGCCGGGTGTTCCGGTGGAGGCGGTCAGGCCGAGCCCCATCCCGACCAGCCCGCGCGGGCCCCTGTCGAGGTTGACCCCGCCGTAGTAGGCGCTGCGGCGCAGCATCGCCGTGCCGGCGTAGACGTTCTCCGAGACCGCGTGCTCCATGAAACCCTCCGGCGCCAGGATCGGCACCTCCAAACCGGGGTCGAGCACGCCGAGCACGCCGCCGAAGTGGTCGAAGTGCGAATGGGTGTAGAGGACCCCGGTCACCGGGCGGTCGCCGCGGTGAGCGCGGTAGAGCGCCAGCCCGGCGGCCGCGGTCTCGGCCGAGACCAGCGGGTCGACCACCAGCACTCCGGAATCGGTCTCCAGCAGCGACATGTTCGACAGGTCGATCCCGCGGATCTGGTAGACCCCCTCGACGACCTCGAAGAGCCCCTCCTTCGCGCACAACCGGGTCTGGCGCCACAGGCTCGGGTTCACCGTGGGCGGGCAGTCCCCGTCGAGGTAGTCGAAGGCGGCGGTATCCCACACCGGGCGCCCATCGGCCGTCGTGACCGCCCGCGGCTCCAAGCCGGCGATTAAGCCCCGTTCGGCGTCGGCGAAATCCAGCGAATCCTGCTCGGGAACCACACTCACGACCCACTCCTGTCCACGACGAGACACCCACCCCGACCCTCACGCCCCCACCACCGCGACGGATCACCCGAAACGGGTGAATCCCCCCTGGCGGGATCGGGGTGTGGAGGAGTCGAACGGATCCGTGCCGCTGCCGCGGAGTTGGTCGCCGGGCGGGAGACGGTGCGGGTGCTCGTCGAGGCGGTGCTGTCGAAGGCCGGATTTCACGTGGAGACGGTGTAACTGCTCATGGAAGTGCCGGGCGGGGAGAAGCCGGGCCGGTGGGGTGTCCGGTTGCCGCGTCGAGTGCCGGTGCCAGCGGCGCGAGTGCGGCGCGGAGCAGCTCGGGCAGCGATACGGAGACGACGACGAGGCCGGCGGTGCCGGTCGGCGGCTGTAGCCAGTGTTCGAGTGCGACCCGGATCGCAGCCGCCACGCCGGCCGCGAGCACGGGGGCGGTGAAATCGTCGTCGGCACCGGAACGCTCGGCGATCACGGCGGCGAGGGGTTTCGAGATCGTGCCGGTGGTGCCGAGGAACGCCTCCCGCAGCGCGGGGTGCGCGGTGATCAGCAGCAGGGCGTCGCGCCGGTGTTCACCCGGGTCGGCGTAGTGCGCGACGATCGCCTCGACGACGGCGTCGGCGAGGCGAACCTCCGGGGGGCGGGCCGCTACCGCCGCGGCGACCCGCGCCTCCCGGTCGGCGGTGACGGCGGCGACGATCGCCTGCTCGCGGCTGGGGAAGTAGTTGTTGTAGGTCCGTGGTGAGACACCGGCCGCCTCGGCGATGTCCTCGACCCGCACATTGTCCGGTCCGCGTTCCAGGGCCAGCCGCAGCGCTGCGTCCCGCAGTGCCTCGTGTGTCGCCTGCTTCTTGCGCTCGCGCAGTCCCGGCGGTCTCGTGGTCACGCCTCGATAGTGTCACAAAAATATGCGTACACGAAATATTGCGTGCACGCATGTTCTGCCGCTAGCGTGGCGTCGGCCCACCCCGGTCGACAGAAAGGACCACGCAGATGCGCGGCAAGGGGATGACGTACGACACCGGTTTCTTCTCGAAGGGCCGGGCGTCACGCCGGGAATTCGACCCGGAGATCGTCCGGCGGGAGCTGGCCATCATCCGAGATGATTTGCACTGCAACGCCGTTCAGATCGTCGGCGGCGATGCCGACCGGCTGGAGCTGGCGGCCCGGTGCGCCGCCGAGCTCGGGCTGGAGGTGTGGTTCTCGCCGTACCCCCTGGAACTGACGAACGCAGAGATCCTGACCCTGTTCGCGGACTGCGCGCGGCGGGCCGAGCGGCTCCGGCTGACGGGCGCCGAAGTCGTGTTCGTCACCGGCGTCGAGTTGAGCCTGATGAACCCGGAGTTCCTGCCCGGTGGCACCGTCTGGGAGCGGATCGAGTCCTTGCTCGGTGACCCGTACGCCCGCCCCGAGCGCGTCGGCGAGCTCATCGCTCGCCTCGACGGCTTCCTCGCCCGGGCCGTTTCCGTCGTCCGCGAGCACTTCGGCGGCAAACTCACCTACTGCGCCGTGCCGTTCGAGCGGATCGACTGGACACCGTTCGACATCGTGTCGATGGAGCTCATCCGCTCCGCCGAGGTGGCCGATCAATTCCGCGATGGCGTGAAAACGCTCGTCGCTCAGGGGAAACCGGTGGCGGTCACCGGTTTCGGCACGGCCACCTGGCGGGGCGCGGCCGACGTGGCACCGCGCAGCAACGAGATCGTCGAATACGACGCCACCGGCGCCGCGGTCCGGTTGAACGGCGACTACGCCAGGGACGAGGCCGGGCAGGCCGCGTACCTGAGCGAGCTCCTGGAGATCTTCGACAGCGAAGGCGTCGACAGCGCCTTCGTGTTCCTGTTCGCGCTGCACAGCCACCCGCACCGCACCGACGGTGATCCTCGCGACGACCTCGATCGAGCCAGCCTCGGCATCGTCAAGGTCCTGGAGGGCCGCCGCGGCGTCACCTACCCCGACATGAGCTGGGAGCCGAAAGCGGCGTTCGCGGCCGTCGCGGAGCGGTACGCCGGCCGCGACGTCGCGTAGATCCGTGGCGACACCGGCTCGCGGAGTGAAAAGCGCGTGCCCGACACGAGCCGGGGCGGCAGCGAAGCCGGCATTCGCCGCTGATCACGCTGGGGACGGTGGACGCTTCGGCCGGCGGCTTCCCGGACGCGCGAAGCCGCCTCGCTACGGCCCGGCTACCTCCCGGACGAGTTCGGCGAGGGCCGCCGGGTGGTCGAGGTGCAGGGCGTGCGCGCCGGGCACGACCCGGCTGCGCACCCCGAGTAAGCCGGTGAGGGCGGCGTTCGCCCGGTGGCGCGGCTCCGGCGAGCCGGCGCCGACGGTCAGCAGAACCCGTGCGGCGACCCCGCCGGGCAGCGGGCGGGGTTCGAAGGCGCGGAACATGCGCAGCTCGGCGGCGATGGTGGCGGGGTCGGCGGTGGTGCGCCCCTCGTGCCAGGACTCCCCGTAGAGCGCCCGGGCGAAGGCGCCGGTCCCGCCCTCGGCGAAGGCGGCCGCGACCGACCCGAGCAGCCCGGGCACGAGCGACCCGGCGGCCGGTTCGTGCAGCACCGCGGCGGAGAACGGAACGCCGCGCGCGGCCAGCTCGAGCCCGAGCGTGGCACCCCCGCTCACCCCCACCACGACCGCCCCGGCGCAGCGCGGCGCCAGGAATCCGATCTCGGTGTCGAGATCGCCGGACTGCGGCCGGGTCGGGCACTCGACCTCGTATCGATCACCGAGCGCGGCAGAAACCCCGGCCCACACCCGCCCGTCGGTGGCGGTGCCGTGCACCAGCACGACCCTCACGCGCCGGGCACCTCGAACACCACGGTGATACTGCCGCCGCCGGGCGGCCCCTGATGCTCGGCCCCACCCGAGACGTACACGGCCCCGTCGCCTTTGAGCGCGGCCAGCAGCCCGCCGACGGCGGCGCGGGCGTGCCGGGTGGCGGGCAGGTCGGAGTCGGTGAGCATGGTGTGCCGCAGCCCGCGCACGGCCCCCGAGGGATCGGCGTCGGCCTTGGCGAAGATCTGGCGCACGGTGCCGCCGCGCGCGGCGACCTCGTCGAGCAGCCCGCGCACGGTGGCGATGTCGATGGCGTCGCGCATCCGCCCGTGCAGCGCGCGCAGCGGGTTGGCCGCGCGGGCGCTCTCGGCGAGGACCAGCACGTGGCAGTCCTCGAGTTCGGCGCCCGCGCTGGTGGAGGCGCGTGCGGAGTCGACCTCGGCGTGCCCGGCGAGCGCGGCTTCGGCGGTGCCGGTGTCGCAGTCGCCGAGCGCGACGGCGACGCCGAGTGCGGCGGCCGCGCGCGAGTGTCCCATGGAGGCGTAGGTGTCGGCGGCGACCGGTTCGGCGCCTGCCGCGCGCACCAGGGCGATCCGCTCGGAGGTGAGCAGCGGGCACTTCACCAGGACCAGGTGCACGTCGGCGGGGTCGGCGCCGAGTTCGGCGACGAGCTTGCCGACCGTCTCGGCGACGGCGCCGAGCTGGGCGGGGCGCCCGATCTCGGCGGGGTCGAGGCGCCGGGTGCGTCCGGCGGCGGCGACCAGCCCGCGGTCGTGCCCGGGGTGTGCGCGCCGGTCCCGGACGATCAGGTTGACGTGCGGGCTGAGCACCCCCTCGGTGCCGCCGGAGAAGACGGTGATCGCGCCGGGCAGCCGCGGCTCCCAGACGGCGGCGGCGAGGGTGCGGCTGAAGTCGTTGACGCAGCCGTTGCCCTCGGTCTTGCCGATCACGGCGAGCACGTCGGCGACGGCCAGCCCGGCGGGGTCGAGCGCGGTGAGCGGGGTGAGGTCGTCCGGGCCCGCGGTGGGGATGGTGAGCAGGGCGATGCCGGTCATGCGGGCAGCTCCTTCGGGGCGCGGGTGAGGTGGTGGAAGATCAGGTTCAGGGTGAAGGCGACGAGGACGGTGCTGGTGATGGCGCCGCCCACGATCACCTTCAGCGCGGCGGGGACGCCGTCGTAGAGCTCGGGCGCGACGATCGGGATCATGCCCGCGCCCATGGCCAGCGAGACGATGAGCAGGTTGTCGGTGCGCGCGTAGTCGACCCTGGCGAGGGTGGCGATGCCGACCCCGGCGACGGTGGCGAACATGACCAGGCTGACCGCGCCGATCACCGGCCCGGGCAGGCTCGCCACCACCTCGCCCATCTTGGGCACCAGCCCGAGCACGACCAGCAATCCACCGGCCACCACCACGGCGCTGCGGGCGGCGACCCCGGTCATCCGGACCAGGCTGACGTTCTGCGCGAAGATGGTGTCCGGGAACGAGGTGAGCACGCCCGCCAGCACGGCGGAGAGGCCGTCGGCGGCGAGGCCGCGCCCGATCACCGCCGGGGTGGCGGGCTGCCCGGTGTGCTCGGCGGTGGCCAGCAGGTAGGCGGTGGATTCGGTGAAGATCACCACCATCACCAGGCACATCGAGACGATGCCCGCGATGGGGAAGGTCGGCGCGCCGAAGGGGAACAGGTCGGGCAGCCCGAGCCAGCCCGCGGCCCCGACCGCGGAGAAGTCGGTGAGCGAGAGCGCCGCGGCGGCGATGGTGCCGAGCACCAGCGCGACCAGCACCGCAGACTGGGCGAGCAGCCCGCGGCCGTAGCGCATGAGCGCCAGGATCAGCAGGATCACCCCGGCGGCGACGAGCAGCCTGGCGCCGCCCGCCGGTTCGGTGCCGAAGGTCATGGTGACGGCCTTGCCGATGAGCGAGAGGCCGATCATGGCGATGG
Organism: Nocardia sp. NPDC050697; assembly: GCF_040654395.1. Classification (NCBI taxonomy): domain Bacteria; kingdom Bacillati; phylum Actinomycetota; class Actinomycetes; order Mycobacteriales; family Nocardiaceae; genus Nocardia; species Nocardia sp. NPDC050697. The sequence continues at coordinate 744,886 of NZ_JBFAHY010000001.1, read as the reverse complement.
CGGCGCCGCGCACCGCGGGCGGGAAGAAGCGCTGCAACCGGGAGAACGGCACCGCGACCAGCACGCCGAAGACGCCGGCGGCGATCATCGAGCCGTAGACGGCGGAGAGCCCGTACTCCTGGCCGATCAGGATCATCGGGGTGACGGCGGTGAACGAGGCGCCCGCGACCACCGGCATCCTGGCGCCGAGGACCTTGCCGATGCCCGCCGCCTGCACCACGGTGATGATCCCCGCGACCAGCAGGTCGGCATTGACCAGCGCCGCGATGACCGAGCGGTCGAGCCCGAGCGCGGCGCCGAAGACCAGCGGCACCGCCACGCAGCCGGTGTACATGACGAGCACGTGCTGCATGCCGAAGAGCACGGTGCGCCACCAGGGCAGGGTGGTGGCGGGCGGGGATTCCGCCGGGGCGAGTACGGACACGGGGACCTCCGGGTTCTGCTGAGCTACCCCGCTTTTGTATACAAGTTCTGTTTCCGCCCGATTGCCCCTCGTGTGAATCGCGTTAACTCACCGTGGGCGGTGCGATGTTTTCGGCGTGTTTGTATACAAAATTTAGTCGTCGAGTTCGTCGAGCAGTGCTTCGTCCTTGGCGATGTGCTCGTCCATGAGGAAGCCGGCCTGCACCGGCGAGCCGGAGAGGATGGCGCGCGCGATGGCGGCGTGGTCGCTCCAGGACTCCTCGCTGCGGGTGTCGAGGCGGGTGCCGAACAGCCACGACACCCGGCCCAGCAGTTGCTCGAGCAGCTGGCGCAGCTGGCTGTTGCCGGAGGCCTCGGCCACCAGTTCGTGGAAGCGGAGGACCAGCGGCGGCAGGTCGGCGCGCGCGGCCGCGGAGTGGCTGAGGTCGCGGCCCAGCTCCACCACCCGGGCGAGCTCGGCCGCGACCTCGCCGCCGCGCCTGCGCGCCGCCAGCTGCGCGGCCAGCACCTCGAGCCCGCGCCGCACCTGCACCAGCTCCCTGGCCGCGGTGCCCGACGGCACCGAGACGGTGGCGCCGCGGTACCGCACCAGGGTCACGAACCCCTCGTTCTGCAGCTGGGAGAGCGCCTCGCGGATCGGGATCCGGGAGACCCCGAAGCGCTCGGCGAGGTCGGTTTCGCGCAGCCGGTCGCCGGGGGCGAGCCGCCCGGCGAGGATGTCGGCGCGCACCGCGTGCGCCACGGCGTCCCGCGGGGCGGGCAGGGCGGGGTCGGGTGCGGCGGTCACCGGGTGAGCGTAGCGAGGCGGGGCTGCGTCGGGGCGGTGCGACGGGGTAGCCCCCCGGGGAAAGCCCGCCGTCGAGAGGATCCGCCATGCCCCGTCACGTGCTCGTCGTCGTCTCCGCCGCCGACCGGTTGCCGCTGCAGGGCGGTGGTGACGCCCCGACCGGCGTCTACCTGGGCGAACTGGTGGAACCGGCGACGGCGCTGCGGGCGGCCGGGGTGCGGCTGTCCTTCGCGACGCCGGGCGGGCGGGTGCCGACACTGGACGGCACCTCGGCCAGCCTGGCCTACTTCGGCTTCTCCCGGGCCAAGCGCGATGCCGCCTTCGCGACCTTCGCGCGGCTGCTCGACGCCGGGCTCGGCACCCCGATCCCGCTGGAGAAGCTGCACACCGTCGACCAGTACGACGGCCTCTTCGTGCCCGGCGGGCACGCCCCGCTGGTGGACCTGCTCTACCGCGACGCGCACACCGGGGCCGCGCACAACGAGGACTTCGGCGCGCTGCTCGCGCACTTCCACGGTGCGGGCAAGCCGACCGGGCTCATCTGCCACGCCCCCGCCGCGCTGGCGGCGGCACCCGAGGAGGACGGCCGCTGGCTCTACTCCGGCTACCGCATGACCTGCTTCAAGACCGTGGTGGACACCATGCTGCAGACGGTCCCGGTGGCGCGGCGCTTCCCCGGCAGGCTGTTCGAGCCGGACCCGGCGCGGCTGCTGCGCGAGCTCGGCGCCGAGGTGGAGCAGACCCGGCTGCCGATGGGCAGCAAGGTGGTGGTCGACCGGGAGCTGATCACCGGCCAGGACCCCTACTCGGCGCGCGAGTTCGGCGCGGTCTTCACCCGGCAGGTGCGGGCCGCGGATCGGGCCGCCGCCGGGGCCGACGGGGTCAGGACGGGAGACCGCGCGATCGCGCCGCGTCGCTGAGGAACTGGCGCAGCTGGTCGGGTGCGGGTCTGCCGAACCGCTGTCCCGGCTGGTCCGGGGCGGCGCCCGCGGCGGCCGCGCAGGGGTCGCCGATGGGGATGGTGCCGGGGGCGAACCAGTCGCCGGGCACGTCGGCGCTCGACACGGTGCGCCCGGTCCGGGCCTCGTAGACGGTGAGCCGGTAGCGGCCCGCGATCAGGGCCAGTTCGGAGCCGTCCGGGTAGCGGCAGTTCGCGACCGGCGCGCCGACGCCGGTGCGGGTCGCGCAGGCCACCCACTGGACGTCCTCGGGGCGGGCGGCGCGGGGCAGGGCGGGGTCGCCGGGCGGGCTCACGGCGTTCAGGTCGCCCGCCGCGTACACCCCGACCGGGCCCGGTTTCGGCTCGGCCGCGCCGGTGAAGGGCTGCGGCTTGTCGCACATCGCCGCGTAGTCGGCGAGGGCGGGCCGGTTCTCTCTCGCCACGTGGACGACGACGAAGAACACGGCGACCAGTGCGGCGAGGGTGAGCAGCACGGCGGTGCCGCCGACCTGGAAGCGGGGCCAGGATTCCGTGTCGAAGGCGGCGCGCAGTTTCTCGCCGCGCGAGGGGGGTGGGGAGTAGTGGGCGCGGGGGCGCAGGGGTTGCGGGTCGGCGCTGTATTCGAGGCGGCGGGGTGGGCGTTGTTCGGCTGGGGGAGGGGTGGGGCGGGGGTTTTGAGTGGGGTGCGGGGGTTGGGGGGACGGGGTTCGGGTGAGGCGGACGCCGCGGGATCTCGGTTGAGCCGAGGGGGGCGCCCAGGGGGATGCGGGTGGTTGGCGCAGGGCGTTCTCGCTGGCCGCTCGGGGTGCGGACGCGGAGTCCGCTCGCAGTGCGTTGTCGCTGCTTGCTCGCGGCGGGTATCCGGCGTCCGCCCGCGGCGGGGCAGCTGTGCCCATGCGTGGCGGTGACGCGACGTCGTCCCGAGCTGCGGCGGGCGAGCGGAGTGCTGATGCAGCGCCGGCGATCGGGGACCGAGGCGTTGATGCGGCTTGGTCGCTTTCCGCCTGCGCGGATCCAGCCGCGGGCTCCGGCCGCAAGGTCTGCGCCGGAGCGGCGTTTCGAGTTCCGGCCCACACGGGTTGTTCGACCGGCGCGTTCTCGGCCCGCTCGGCGGCGAGCACCCCGGAGTCGGCGCGGCCGGGCACGGACTGCGCGGCGCGCGCGCCGGGGCGCGGCGTATCCACCTCGGTGATGGCGCTCGGCTCCGCCTTCCGTGCGGCGACGCGACGTGGCCGCTCCGGAAGCGGCGGGATCGGCGCGAGCCACGGCGGTCGGCTGCGCGCGGCAGCGGCCATGGCCGGGACCCGCTCCGGTGCCGGGCTTCCCGTGCGCCGCGGGTCGTCCGGCTCGAGCTCCTCGTCGGCGGGTGCCGGCTCGCGGGCGTCATCCGCGAGCGTCCGGTCCGATGCATCGGCTCCCGCCCGCGCGACCGGGTCGACGGGCACGCCCGCGGGATCCGGTCCGTCGGGCGACGTACCCGTTGCGGCGGGTCCACCCCGGTGCGGTTCCGACGACCGAGTACCGGCTGCGGCGGGTATGACCCGGCCCGGTTCCGATGGCCGATCACCGGTATCGATGTCGACGGGCAGCGCAGCCCCATGCTCCCCAGCAGGCGCGACCATACCCTCGCTCGGCGCCGCCGCGAGCCCGCTTCGAGTGGCCGCGCCTCCGCTCGAGGTGGCCGCGCTTCCGCTCGGGGCGGTGAAGCCCTCACCCGGGGCGTCTGCGACCGCGCTCGGAACGGCCTCGACCTCACCCGTGCCCGTGCCGGGAGGGGCGACCCCGCCCCCTCCCGACGCCGGCCCGGCGGCCGGCGTGACAGCCCCCTGCGCCGCCACCTCCGCCGCCGAAATCTCCCCTGCCGCGGCGAACCCCTCTCGCACGAGCGCCTCGACGGGCGGCAGCAACTCGGCGAGTTCGAGTTCGGTGAAGGCGGCGGTGAGCGTGGCGACGTCCCAGCGCGCCCCGTCCTGCCGCCGGAAGTAGCGCTCGACGGCGTCGTGGTCCGCGCTTCCGGCGACGACGACGCCGGTCGGCTCGAGCGGCTCGGGGTGGCTCACGGCCGAGCCGGGCGCGGTCACCAGAACGGCGAGTTCGCCGACGAGGTCGGGCAATCCGGCCCGCTTCAGTCGCGCTCGCAACCCGGTGGCGGTCTGCGCCGCGCGCACGTCGGGGGTGAGGCTGGCGACGGGGAGGTCGAGGTCGGCGGGTGCGGAGCCGATCCGCCACCGATCCGCGGTGTCGAGCACCCCGGACTGGCTGCGCCGCAGCCCGGCGATCTCGACGACGGTGCAGTGCCCGGGTGTCCACACCAGGACATCGGCCCGGCGGCCGGGCCCTCCGGCCACGCCGGGAAGCTTGCAGCCGAAGACGGCGAGGCCGCCGAGCCCCCGATCGGGGCCGTGCCAGCTCTCGAACCATCGCCGGACAAGCTTCTCGGGACCGGAGAACGTGCTGTCCTGCGCGATTACGATCATCTCGCGCCCCCTGGACGGGAAAAAGTCGAACGGCTCAGTGCCTCAATAGAATACGATGCCCTACCGGCGACCTTTCCAGTGCCTCCGCCCGGCGTGGCGGCAATTCGGCGGCGCAAGGGCGGCACCGTGGCGGGACCGTGGTGTTCCGCACCGGCGGGGTCAGCACTCCGAACCGGTACTCCCGCCACATATTCCGGGACCACGCCTCCGGATAGGGGCGGTCACCGTAGCGGCGCCGTAGATCCGGGTGGCAGTGGATACGGGGTCGCCGGTGCGCGCGGCGCACCGATCCCCGCAGGCGAGGCGCTTCCCGCCCGCGGATGCCGCCGCACGGGCCGCTGACCTTGATCAACCGGGCATCTACGCACTCGGCGATCGCTCGCAGTTTGCTGCATTCGATCTCCGGGTACGCGACGCACAGGACGACCGGAAGGAGCGAGGTGGCCACGATCGCGCACGAGAAGAAGCAGCCGAGCCGGTGGCCGGCGACCGACGCGCTGGCCAGGACCACGCTGGGGGTGGCGACCGCGGCGGTGGTCGGCTCGGCGGCGACCACGCCGGGCAGCGCCTGGTACCGGCAGCTGTGCAAACCGCGGTTCCAGCCGCCGCCCGCCGCCTTCCCGGTGGCGTGGACGCTGCTGTACGCCGATCTGGCGGTCACCTCGGCGCTGGCGCTGGAGAACGCCCCCGACGAGCGCTATGCCGAGCGGGTGCAGCGCGCGCTGGCCGCGAACCTGGTGCTGAACGCGGGCTGGAGCTGGGTCTTCTTCCGCGGGCACCGCCTCGGCGCCGCCACCCTGACCGCGGCCGCGCTCACCGCGAGCAGCGCGGACCTGACCCGCCGGGTGGCGGCGGCGGACCGGCGCGGCCGCGCCCTGGTCGCCTACCCGGCCTGGTGCGCCTTCGCCACCGTGCTCTCGGCCGCGCTCTGGCGCCGCAACCGCCGCTGACACCGCCCCGGCATGCGCTGCCGTCGCCGCTGACACCGCCCCGGTTTGCGCTGCCGTTGCCGAAGCCACCGCCCCGTCAGCGCTGCCGTCGCCGACACCTGCTTCGGCGCGCGCAGCCGCGTCGAGCCGGACGCCGGCTCGGCAAAAGCCGCGACGGCGCGCGGGCCTCAGCCTGCCGCGCCCGGCCCCTCCCCGAGGTAGAACGCCTTGGTCCGCTCGGCGGCCTCGAGCGCGGCCTGCTCCGGCGACCCGCCGGCGACGGCGGCCCGCCCCCAGGCCGCGGCGGCTTCGCGGATGAACCGCTTGGCCTCGTCGCTCTGCTCCCACTGCGTGGCCTCGGGCGGCAGGTCGTGCCCGGCCAGGTGCGAGGCCATGCCGAGCAGCGCGAGGTCCCAGCCGAGCCCGACCGCGCCGGGGCCGAACTGGTCCCACATCTCGGCCGGGGTGTCGCCGGAGTGCCGCAGGGTGAGCCGGGCGGCGTCGGCGCCCGCGGCCTCGAGCGCGACGTCGACCCAGGTGACGGCGCCGCCGAACTCCCAGGTGATGCGGAACGAGTGCGGCGGCTCGCACTGCTCGACCACCCCGCCCGCGTTGCCCTCGACCTGGAAGCGCCCGCCGAGCCGCAGCTCGCCGGTGACCGGCGCGAACCAGCGGGGCAGCCGCTCGGGGGTGGTGCAGGCGTCCCACAGGTCATCGACGGTGGTCGCGTACACCTCGCTGAGCTCGACGATGGTGGGCACGGCGGCCGCACCGGTTTCGTGCGCGCCGATGGTGACGCCGCGCCGCACCTCGTGCAGCTGGCGGTCGACGTCGACGGGTGCGGTGACCTGGTCATCGGTCATGGGGTGGTTCCTCCTCGGTTCGCCGGATTCGTTTGCCGCGGGCGATCTCGGTGTCGAGGGCCAGGAGCCGGCCGGCCCAGAAGTGCCGGAAGTGGCCGATCCAGCGGTCCACCTCGCGCAGCGGCTCCGGCTCGACGGCGTAGAGCCGCCGGGTGCCGTCGGCGCGGACGGAGGCGAAGCCGTTGTCCCGCAGCACCTTGAGGTGCTGGGAGACGGCGGGCTGGCTGATCCCGAACTCCGCCCGCACCCGCTCGGCCAGCTCGCCGGCCGAGCGTTCCCCGCCGGCCAGCAGCTCGAGCAGCCGCCGGCGCACCGGGTCACCGAGAACATCGAACGCGTGCACGACCCGATATTTCAGGAAGAACTTATATAAGTCAAGCCTGAACTACTAAACCCCCTTGGGCGCCTGCTGCTTCATGAAGCCGAAGAGGTACCCGGCGACCCGGCGCATCTGGATCTCCTCGGCGCCCTCGGTGATGCGGTAGCGGCGGTGGTGGCGGTAGATGTGCTCGAAGGGCTTGTGCCGGGAGTAGCCGAGCCCGCCGTGCACCTGCATGGCGCGGTCGGCGGCTTCGCAGCAGAGCCGGTTGGCCCAGTAGTTGCACATGGAGACCTGGGCGGAGACGGTGAAGGCGCCGTCACGGTCCATGGTCCAGGCGGTCTTGTGGATGAGCGCGCGCAGCATCTCGCACTGGGTGTGCAGCTCGACCAGCGGGAACTGGACGGCCTGGTTGGCGGAGAGCCGCTTGCCGAAGGTGCGGCGCTCGTTGGCGTAGGCCACGGCCTCGTCGATGCAGTACTGGGCGGCGCCGAGGCTGGAGGCGGCCTGGCGGATCCGGTTCTCGTTGAAGAAGTGCTGCACGACGGCGAGCCCGCGGCCCTCGCGGCCGAAGATCGCCGAGTCCGGCACGCGCACGGCGTCGAGGGAGATGCGGGCGTGGTCGGTGGGCATGTTGAAGGTCCAGAGGAATTCCTCGACGGTGAAGCCGGGGCTGCTCACCGGGACCAGGAAGGCGGTGATGCCGGTGCCGTCGCCGGGTTCGCCGGAGGTGCGGGCGAAGATCAGGTCGGTGTCGGCGCGGTGGATGCCGGTGTTCCAGGTCTTGGCGCCGGTGATGACCCAGTCGTCGCCGTCGCGGACGGCGGTGGTCTCCATGTGGGTGGCGTCGGAGCCGTGGTCGGGCTCGGTGATGCCGAAGGCGAAGCCGCGGGCGCCGGTGGCGAGGTCCTCGAGCCACTCGGCCTGCTGGGCCTCGGTGCCGTATTCGAGCATGAGCAGCAGCCCGACGTTGTTGCCGACGACGGCGTGCTCGTTCTGCAGGTCGCAGTGCAGCCCGAGCCCCTTGCGGGCGAGGTGCTCGCGGATGACGGCCATGTCGAGGTTGCCGCCGCCGCGGCCGCCGTGCTCGACGGGGAAGGGGTAGCGCAGGTGCCCGGCGGCGTCGGCGCGGCGGCGGGCCTCGTCGAGCAGCGCCTCCCACTCGGCGTTGGGCAGCCCGCCGCGCTCCCAGTCGGTGCGGGCGTCCTCGCGGCGGTGGTCGAAGAAGCGGTTGTTGTCGCCCTCGTGTTGCAGCGGGACGATCTCGCGCTCGATGAACTCGTCGAGTTCGGCGAGGTAGGCGGTGAGCGCGGCGGGCAGCTCGAAATCCATGGTGCTCCTCGGTCAGGACGGGCGGGTCTGCATGAGCAGATCCCATTCGATCTCCGGGATGCGCCGCCCGCTGGCGGCCATCACGATGTCGCGGACGCTGCCGTCGGAGTGCGCGGCGGCCTGCCCGGCCAGCCCGATGCCCCAGGCCAGCGTGGCGAGCGTCTTCCACCAGCGGAAGCGGTCGGGGTCGAAGTCGCCGCCTGCCTCGGTGTAGCCGCGGACGAAGGGTTCGCGGCCGGCGAAGCCGCCGAATTCGCGGTCGTCGGCGCCGAAGCGCCACATGCGCAGCGCGGCCCAGGCGGCGTCGCGCATGGGGTCGCCGAAGCGCTGCGCGCCCTCCCAATCGAGGACGGCGCGGATGCCGTCGGGGCCGATGATCAGGTTGCCGTTGCGCAGGTCGGTGTGGATCAGCGCGGGGCGCGGGGGCGGGGCGGGGACGGTACGGGCGAGGCGGCGCAGCGCGAAGGCGAAGGCGGGGCGGTCGGCGAGCAGCGCGGCGACGCCCTTCTCGGCCTCGGCGAGCGCGGCCGCGGCGGGGTTCTCGCCCGCGGTGCCGGGGAGCTCGGCGGGGGCGAGCGCGGGGTCGACGGCGTGCAGCCGGGCCATGGCGGTGCCGAGCTGTTCGGCGACGCGGTCGCCGTTGCGCTCGGCCTCGACCAGCCGCAGCACCCGGCGCGGCACGGTCTCGCCCTCGATCCGGGCCGAGAGCAGGAAGGGCTCACCGGCGACGGCGGGGTCGGGGCAGACGCTCACCAGCTCCGGCACGGCGACCCCGGCGGCGCGGGCCAGCTCGCGCACGGCGGCCTCGGCGGTGACCGGCAGCAGCTGGATTCCGGCGGGGACCAGGGTGGCGACCAGGGCGAGGCGCCGCCCGCCGACGGTGGCGTCGACGGCGATATTGCGGCGCCTGGCTCCCGCCGAGAGCGGTTGCAGGGCATCGACGGTGGCGGGTTCGCCGAGCGCGGTGCCCAGGTGCGCGGCGAGCCCGGCGGCGAGGTCGCTCATGCGCGGGTCCAGGCGTCGTAGCCGGGTTTGGCGATGGCGAGGTCGGCGCGGGCGATCTCGACCAGGGCGGCCCACTCGGCGTGCTCGTCGCCCGCGGGCAAGGCGGCCAGCGCCTGCCGCTCGCGGTCGGCGGCGACCGGGCCGAGCTCGGCCTCGCGGGCGAGGATGCGGGCCAGGTTGGCGCCGACCCTGGCGCGGTGGCGCAGCTCGGGCGGGAGCGCGGGCAGCAGCACCTCGCCGAGGAGTTCGGCCAGGTCGTCGAGGAGTTCCCGGGCCGAGGGACGGTACTGCATGCGCGCCGCCTTCCGTCACGTCGTCGTGGCCGTTCGTACCGTAGCGCATCCTACGGTCGTTGTGCGGGCAGCTGCTGTCAGTTGTCGCGCGGCCCCGCGAAAAGGATTGCGTGCGAGGGATTTCGGTGCGGGCCGGTCAGTGCGCGAATTCCGGTTCCGCTGTTTCGCGGTCACCCACCCGGGTAGTTGCCGAACCGTAACCAGAGTGCGTGCCGACACTCGCGGGCCGACGGCGCAATACCGGCCGGGCGGGCACCGCAGCGGTTACCGTGTCGCCCGATATCTCCTTCTCGCTCCACCGATCACGTCCGATCGCTCCCTTGCCGCGCGCGCAGGCGGCAACCCCGCACGAGGAGGCCCGATGAGCACGATGTCCGGAACACGCCAGGCTGCCGGGGGTTCGCCGATCCCGCTGACCCCGCCCGGCCCGCCGGAGGCCGCGGGCGGTTCCCGGCTGCACATCGCGCTCGTCGCCCCGCCCTACTACGAGGTGCCGCCCAGCGGCTACGGCGGGGTGGAGGCGGTGCTCGCCGACCTGGCCGACGCGCTGGTGGTGCGCGGGCACCGGGTGACGCTGCTCGGGGTCGGGCGCCCCGGCACCAGCGCCCGCTTCGTCGCGGTCTCCGACACCCCGGCCGCGGCCCGGCTCGGCGAGCCGTTCCCGGAGGTGGTGCACGCGCTGGCGGTGCGCCGCGCCATCGAGGCGCTGCACGCCGCCGATCCGATCGACGTCATCCACGACCACACCTTCGCCGGCGCGCTGAACGCCCCCGCCTTCGCCCGGCTCGGCATCCCGCCGGTGATCACCGTGCACGGCGCGGTCGATTCCGAGCTGGCCGACTACTACCGCGAGATCGGCGACAGCGCCGGGCTGGTCGCCATCAGCGACCGGCAGCGCGCGCTCGCCCCCGACCTGAACTGGGTGGCCCGGGTGCACAACGCGCTGCGCCCAGCGGACTGGCCGTTCGAGCCGGTCAAGGGCGGCTACGCGCTGTTCCTTGGCCGGTTCTCCCCGGACAAGGGCCCGGATCTGGCGATCCACGCCGCGCACGCGGCCGGGGTGCCGCTGGTGCTGGCGGCCAAGTGCAGCGAGCCGGGGGAGCGCCGCTACCTCGAGCAGACCGTGCGCCCGCTACTCGGCCCGGACGACACCCTGGTCGGTGAGGCCGACGCCACCGCCAAGCGCAAGCTGCTGGCCGGGGCGCGCTGCCTGCTGTTCCCGGTGCGCTGGGAGGAGCCGTTCGGCATGGTGCTGATCGAGGCGCTGGCCTGCGGCACCCCGGTGGTGGCGCTGCGCGCGGGCGCGGTGCCCGAGATCGTCACGCACGGGGTGACCGGCATGATCGCCGACGACCCGGCCGAGCTGCCCGCCGCGCTGCACCGGGTGACCGCGCTCGACCCGCGCGACTGCCGCCGCGCCGCCGAGACCCGCTTCGGGGTGGAGCGGCTCGCCGCCGGCTACGAGCACGCCTACCGCGCGGTGCTCGCCCGACGCGCGCTGGTCCCGGCGGGTGGCGGCGCATGACCGGGCCGCAGACCCTGCCGCACCGCAGCGAGCTGCCCTTCGACACCAGCCCGCAGACGGTGACGCTGGTGGAGGCCACCACCTTCTGCGCCTCGGATCCGCGCGGCGACATCGCGGGCGCGGCGGCGGGGCTCTACTACCGCGACACCCGGCTGCTCTCGCGCTGGGAGCTGCTGGTCGACGGCCACCCCGCCGAGCAGCTCGCGCTGGACATGCCGGAGCCGGACGAGGCCAGGTTCGTGCTGCGGGTGCCGCCGCGCGCCGGGCTGGCCGACAGCACGCTGCTGGTCGAGCGGCGCCGGCTGGTCGGGGAGGGGCTGGCCGAGACCATCACGGTGCGCAACCTGGGCCACGAGGACACCGCGGTCGCGCTGGTGCTGTACGCCGACGCCGACTTCGCCGGGCTGCTCGAGGTGAAACAGGGGCGCGCGCATCAGCTTCCGGTGGAGGCGACCCCGGCCGAGCACGAGCTGCTGCTGCACGACCAGAGCGGCACCGGGCACGGGGTCGCGGTGCGCGCCGCGGGCGCGGCGCCGATGATCGTGCCCGGCCAGCTGCGCTGGCAGGCGGTGGTGCCCGCGCACGGCGAGTGGGAGACCCGGCTGCTGGTGCAGCCGATCAGCGGGCATCGCCGGGTGGAGGTGACCTGCGTGGACCGCTGTGCCGAGCACGCCGCCCGGCACTGGCGCGCCACCCCGACCGCGCTCACCGCGAGCGCGCCCGCGCTGGATCTGGTGCTGCGCCGCGCCGACACCGATCTGGGCGCGCTGCGCATCGACGACTCGGCGGCGGGCGCGGGGTACGTGGCGGCGGGCGCGCCCTGGTTCATGACGCTGTTCGGCCGCGACAGCCTGCTCACCTCGTGGATGACGCTGCCGCTGGATCACGGGCTGGCGCTGTCCACGCTGCGCGAGCTGGCCGCCACCCAGGGCGCGCGGGTGGATGCCTTCACCGAGGAGCAGCCGGGCCGGATCATGCACGAGCTGCGCCACGGCGGCCGGGACTGGCGCGATGCCCTCACCTACGGCTCGGTGGACTCCACCCCGCTGTTCGTGGTGCTGCTGGCCGAGGCGCGGCGCTGGGGCGCCCCGGACGAGGAGGTGGCGGCGCTGCTGCCCGCGGCGGACGCGGCGCTGCGCTGGATCGCCGAGTACGGCGACCGGGACGGCGACGGCTTCGTGGAGTACCGGCGGCTCTCGGATCAGGGGCCGGTGAACCAGGGCTGGAAGGGCAGCTTCGACGCGGTCACCGACGCCAGGGGCCGCACGGCGGGGCCGTCGATCGCGCTGGCCGAGGTGCAGGGGTACGTGTACGCGGCGTACCTGGCGCGCGCGGAGCTGGCGGCGGCGTTCGGCGATCCCCGCACCGGGACGGCGATGCTGGCCGCGGCCGAGGAGCTGCGGGCCCGCTTCGACGAGGCGTTCTGGATTCCCAAGCACGGCTGGTACGCCCTCGGCCTGGACGGCGACAAGCAGCAGATCGACGCGCTGACCAGCAATGCCGCCCAGTGCCTGTGGACCGGGATCGTGGCCGACGAGCGCGCCGAGGAGCTGATCGACCGGCTGGCGGGCCCGGGCATGAACAGCGGGTTCGGGCTGCGCACGCTGGCCGACGGGATGGGCGCCTACAACCCGATGAGCTACCACAACGGCTCGATCTGGCCGCACGACACCGCGCTGGCGGTGGCCGGGCTGGCCCGCTACCGGCACGTGAGCGGGGCGGCGGAGCTGGCGGAGTCGCTGGCGGCGGGGCTGCTCGACGCCGCGGAGCGCTTCGGCGGGCGGCTGCCGGAGCTGTTCTGCGGGTTCCCGCGCGAGCGGTTCGACCCGCCGATCCCGTATCCGGCGGCGTGCGCGCCGCAGGCGCTGGCCAGCGCGGCGCCGCTGCTGCTGATCCGCGCCCTGCTCGGCCTGGAGCCCGACCTGCCGCGCCGCACCCTGCTGCTCACCCCGCGGCTGCCCGCCGCCTGGGGCGAGGTGCGGCTGACCGATCTGCGCCTGGGCGGGGCGAGCGTGCACGTCATCGCCCGCGGCGACACCGCCCGGGTCGAGGGGCTGCCCGCGGGCTGGCACCTCGACATCCGCTGAGGGGTCAGCCGCCCTTCTTCTCCCCGGCCGGGGCATCGGAGTCTTCCGCGTCGTCCGGTTTCCCGGCCCGGGAGGGGTTGTTGTCGGTGGCTTCGGGGGCCGGTTCGGTGACGACGTCGATCTGCTCGCCGATGTAGCGCACCACCACGGCGACGATCGCCGCGACCGGCACCGCGAGGAACGCCCCGACGATCCCGTACAGCGACCCGCCCGCGGTGACCGCGAGCAGCACCACGACCGCGTGCAGCTTCATGCTGCGGCTCTGCAGCACGGGCTGGAGCACGTTCCCCTCGAGCTGCTGCACGGCGATGATGATGCCGAGCACGATGAGCGCGGTGGTGAAGCCGTTGCCGACCAGCGCGACGAGTACCGCCAGCGCCCCGGCGACGAAGGCGCCGACCACCGGCACGAACCCGCCGATGAAGGTGATCACCGCGAGCACCATGGCCAGCGGGACGCCGAGGATCACCAGCCCGGCGCCGATGAAGATGGCGTCGATCAGGCTGACCAGCGCCTGGGTGCGGATGAAGCCGCCGAGCGTGACCCACATCCGGTTGAGCACCTCTTCGACGTGGCGCCCGCTGCGGCTGCCGAGCAGCAGGTGCAGCCAGGGCAGGAACCGCGGCCCGTCCTTGATGAAGAAGAACACCAGCACCAGCACCAGGAAGATGCCGATGAGCGCCGAGGTGGCGGTGGTGACGCCGGTGAAGACCCCGCCCGCGATCTGCTCGGCGCTGGATTGCAGCCGCTGCACGATGGCATCGACCGCCGAGTCGAGCTGTTCGTCGCGGACCCGCAGCGGCGGGCCGCGCAGCCAGTCGCGCACCTGGTTGACGCCCTCGGTGGATTTGTCGGCCAGGTCGGGGGATTGGTCGACGACCGAGGGGACGATCAGCGCGATCACCCCGGCCAGCGCGCCGATGAAGCCGAGCAGCGAGAGGGTGGCGGCCAGCGCGGGGCGCAGCCCGTGGTTGACCATCCAGCGGGTGGGCGGCCACAGCACGGTGGCCACCACGATCGCCATCGCCACCGGCAGCAGGATGACCCACAGCTTGGCGATGATGTTGCCGAGCACCCAGGCCCCGGCGGCGACCGCGACCAGGCACAGCGACCACTTGGCCAGCCAGAGGAACCCCTCGCCGATCACCTCGCCCCGGTCACGGGCCTTTCCTGGCTTTCGCTTGGTGCCGTGCTCGACGGCGTCGTCCGCGCTCACGCGGTCAGTTTCGCACGGCGGGGCGCGCGGCGGCGCCGGGCCGGGTGGGGATGTCCGATCACGGCTGCCGCGATGCCCGCTGCGGGTCCGGGCAAACGTGATCGCTCCGACGGAATGGACACGCGCGCACGATCTTCCGCCCGCTGTGGGCGACGCCACGCCGGGCCCGCGTTTGGCGATTCCGACGGGGTTGACGGAAAAATTGCAGGGCAATCTCGAACCAAGGACCGGGCGATGTCCCGGCACCGGGCCCCGCGGGGTCCGGTGGAGCTGGAAGGGAGTGGGAGGGATGGCGCGCCGGGAGACGGAATTGGTGGCGGCATTCGTGGGTCTGGCGGACACGCTCGTGGACGATTACGACCCGATGGACCTGGTGCAGTCGCTGCTCGACCGTGCCGTCGAGCTGCTGCCGCCCGCCGACAACGGGGCGGTGCTGCTGGTGGACGAGCACGGCGACCTGCGGGTCTTCGCCTCGACCGACGAGACGGCGCGCTGGCTGGAGCTGCTGCAGCTGCAGTCCCGCAACGGCCCCTGCCTGCAGTCCTACCGGACCGCCGAGCGGGTCGTGACCGAGGATCTGCGCCGCGACGAGCGGCGCTGGCCGGAGTTCGCGGCCAGCGCCTACGAGCAGGGGCTGCGCTCGGTGTACGCGCTGCCGATGCGGCTGCGCGACGAGCGGCTCGGGGCGATGAACCTGTTCAGCTCCGAGGCCGGGGCGCACCTGTCCGACGACGATCTCGCGGTCGGTCAGGCGCTGGCCGATATCGCCACCATCGCGCTGCTGCGCGCCAGGCAGCTGGCCGACACCCGGACGGTGAACAACCAGCTGCAGCACGCGCTGCAGTCCCGGATCGTGATCGAGCAGGCCAAGGGGGTGCTCTCGGCGCAGGGCGAGCTGCACCCGGAGACGGCGTTCGCCGCGCTGCGCGGCTACGCCCGCCACCATCGGCGCCGATTACCCGAGCTGTCCCGCGAGGTGGTGGAGCGCTCGGTGGACGCCGCCGAGGTGCTGGCCTTCGCCGCGGCCCGTGCGGGCGAGCGGTAGGGGATCGCTAGCCGGGCTCGCCCTCGACGGCGCGTTCGTGCACGGTGAGCAGCAGGTGGTCGAACCTGGTGCGCAGCTGCACGTCGGCGTCGGCGCTCGCGGCGAGCTCGGCGATGAGCCGGGCGGCCAGGGTGCGGAGTTTGACGTTGGTCTCCTGGGAGCGCCAGGCGAGCACCCGGAAGGCCTGGTCGGCGCTTATGCCGTAGACCAGCATCATGGCGCCCTTGACCTGTTCGATGGCGGCGCGCGATTCGTAGAGCTCGGGCAGTACCCCGTCCAGGGTGGCCCTGCGGCTCTCGGCGAAGGTGTCGGTGACGTCGATGTAGTAGCCGGTGGTGCCGAGCACGGTGCCGTCGTCGCCGGTCAGGTAGTCGCCGACGACGAGCACGTGGCGCACGGCGCCGGCCCGGTCGATGATGCGGTGGCTGCTGCAGAACGGCTCGCCGGTGTCGACGGTGCGGGCGATGGTGGCGGCCACCTGGTCGCGGTCGTCGGGGTGTTTGTGCGAGAGCAGCAGCTCGGTGGTGGCACGCACGGTGCCCTCGGCGTAGCCGTGCATGGCGGCGACCTCGTCGGACCATTCCCAGCGCTGGTCGGCGAGCCAGAACCGGAATCCGCCCGCGACCTGCTTGCGGCCGCCCGCGAGCAGGTCGGCGCCGCCGGGCAGCCCGTCCTCGGTGCCGGGTGCCCGCAGCGCGGCGCCGAGCACGACGGCATCACTGTTCGCCTGGTCCATACCCCTACCTCTTCCGACGAAATATTCTTCGCCGCAGGCCACCGGGGTCTGGGGTAGCGCGTGACTGCGACCAGAATATCGAATGCCGGTGGCGGGCGGGTTGCGGGGGCCGCCGTGTTGATCTTGAAACCGGCCGGTACTTCCGATCGGGGTGATCGCACCGGCGGCAGCGCGCCCGCACCGGATGGTAGGAAAGGGAACGTGTCCGCAACTGGCGAAGCATCCGGTACCCGTCCCGACTCCAGCGCCGTCGCCGAGGTCGTCGATCTGGTCAGCGCGCTGATCCGATTCGACACCTCCAACACCGGCGAGCTGGCCACCACCAAGGGCGAGGCGGAGTGTGCGCGGTGGGTGATCGAGCAGCTCGAGGAGGTCGGGTACACCACCGAGTACGTGGAGTCCGGTGCACCGGGGCGCGGCAATGTCTTCGCGCGGCTGCCCGGCGCCGACCCGTCGCGCGGCGCGCTGCTGATCCACGGCCACCTGGACGTGGTGCCCGCCGAGGCGGCGGACTGGAGCGTGCACCCGTTCTCCGGCGCCGTCCAGGACGGGTACGTGTGGGGTCGCGGCGCGATCGACATGAAGGACATGGTCGGCATGTCGCTGGCGCTGGCCCGGCAGTTCCGCCGGGAGGGGACGGTGCCGCCGCGCGATATCGTCTTCGCCTTCCTGGCCGATGAGGAGAACGGCGGCAAGTGGGGGTCGCAGTGGCTGGTGGAGCACCGCCCCGACCTGTTCGAGGGCATCACCGAGGCGGTCGGGGAGGTCGGCGGCTTCTCGCTGACCGTGCCGCGACAAGACGGCACCGAGCGCCGGCTCTACCTGGTGGAGACCGCGGAGAAGGGGCTGGGCTGGATGCGGCTGCGCGCGAAGGCGCGCGCCGGGCACGGCTCGTTCCTGCACGAGGACAACGCGGTGACCATCCTGGCCAGGGCGGTGGCGCGGCTCGGCACGCACACCTTCCCGCTGGTGGTCTCGGATTCGGTGGCGGAGTTCCTGGCGGCGGTGTCGGAGGAGAGCGGCCTGGAGTTCGATCCGGCGGGCCCGGATATCGAGGGCAGGCTGGCCAAGCTGGGCACGATCTCCCGGATCATCGGCGCCACGCTGCGCGACACCGCCAACCCGACCATGCTCTCGGCCGGGTACAAGGCGAACGTGATTCCGCAGACCGCGGAGGCGGTGGTGGACTGCCGGGTGGTGCCGGGGCGCCAGGCCGAGTTCGAGCGCGAGGTGGACGAGCTGATCGGCCCGGACGTGGAGCGCGAGTGGATCACCAAGCTCGACTCCTACGAGACCACCTTCGACGGGCACCTGGTGGACGCCATGAACGCGGCGGTGCTGGCGCACGACCCGAACGGGCGCACGGTGCCCTACATGCTCTCCGGCGGCACCGACGCCAAGGCCTTCGCCAAGCTCGGGATCCGCTGCTTCGGTTTCGCGCCGCTGCGGCTGCCGCCGGAGCTGGATTTCACGGCGCTGTTCCACGGCGTGGACGAGCGGGTGCCGGTGGAGTCGCTCGAATTCGGCACCCGGGTGCTGGAACACTTCCTGCTGCACAGCTGAACCGAACCGAGAGAGGACCCATGAGCCACAACCCGTACGACGCGCTGCCCGACGTCCCGTCCTTCACCGTCACCTCCGATGACATCGCCGATGGCGAGAAGTTCGGCAACGACCAGGTGAGCGGGGTGTTCGGTGCGGGCGGCCGGGATATCTCGCCGCAGCTGTCGTGGTCCGGTTTCCCGGAGGGCACCAAGAGTTTCGCGGTCACCGTCTACGACCCGGACGCCCCGACCGCGTCCGGGTTCTGGCACTGGGCGGTGGCCGACATCCCGGCGGGCACCACCTCGATACCGTCGGGGGCGGGCAGCGGCGAGGAGGGCGGGGCGATCCCGTCCGGGGCGATCACGCTGCGCAACGACGGTGGCTTCGCCGGGTACGTGGGCGCGGCCCCGCCGGCGGGTCACGGCCCGCACCGGTACTTCATCGTGGTGCACGCGGTGGATGTGGAGAGCCTGGGCATCCCGCCGGAGGCGAGCCCGGCGTTCCTCGGCTTCAACCTGTTCAGCCACACCCTGGCCCGCGCCACCCTGGTCGCCACCTACGAGCAGTAGGGTCTTGTCACGGCGAACGGCCCCGGACACGCTGTCCGGGGCCGTTTCGCGTGGGGTCAGACGGCGATGACGCGCCCGCCCGGTTCGGGCCCGTAGAGCGCGGTGATCTCGGCGGCGTAGCCCTCGGCGATCGGCACCCGCTTGAGCGACATCTTCGGGGTGAGCTCCGCCCCGCCGGGCTCCCAGACCCGGTCGACGACGGTGAAGCGCTTGATCTGCTCGACCCGGGACAGTTTCCGGTTCCCCTCGGCGACGGCGGCGCGGAGTTCGTCGACGATCTCGGTGCGGGCGACGAGCGCGGGCAGCTCCTCGCCGGTGGCCTCGAGGTCCTTGGCGCGCAGCGCGAGCACGTCGGGGTCGACCATGATGAGCGCGGTGATGTAGGGCCTGGCGTCGCCGATGGCGACGATCTGCCCGACCAGCGAGCTGGCGGCCTTGACGGCGTTCTCGATGTTGGAGGGGGCGATGTTCTTGCCCGCCTCGGTGATGATGAGTTCCTTCTTGCGGTCGATGATGCGCAGGTAGCCGTCGTCGTCGAGGCTGCCGACGTCGCCGGTGTGCAGCCAGCCGTCGGGGTCGATGGCCTCGGCGGTCTTGTCCGGCATGTTGCGGTAGCCGCGGGTGACGATCGGGCCGCGGATCAGCACCTCGCCGTCCTCGGCGAGTTTCAGCTCGACGCCGTCGACGGGCCGCCCGACCGAGCCGGGGCGCGGGTTGTCCAGGTCGGTGAAGGTGCCGACGCCGGTGGTCTCCGACATACCCCACACCTCGGAGACCACGAATCCGAGGCCCAGGTAGTACTCCAGGGTCTCCGGCGGGATGGGTGCGGCGCCGGAGGAGGCGACGCGCAGCCGGTCGAGTCCGAGCGCGGCGCGCAGTTTGGCCAGCACCAGCTTGTCGGCGAGCGCGTGCTGCGCCCTGAGCACCGGCGAGGGGCCCTTGCCGGTGAGATCGGCGCGGGCGGCGGCGATTCCGGTCTTGATGGCCCAGTCCGCGAGCGACCGCTTGATCGGGCTCGGCTCGGCCGCGAGCTTGCCCTCCACCCCGGCCTTGATCTTCTGCCAGACCCGCGGCACGCCGAAGAAGGTGGTGGGGCGGGCGTCGGGGAGCGCGGCGGCGATCTCGCGCGGGTCCGGCACGGTGGTGATCTGCACGCCGGTGAGCAGGCTGATGGCGTGCCCGGAGATGCGGTCGGCGACGTGCGCGGCGGGCAGGTAGGAGACGGCGCGGTCGTCGAAGCCGACCTTCAGCGGCCCGCTGAGCAGCGCGATGATCTGGGCCAGCACATTGCGGTGGCTGATCTCCACGCCCTTGGAGGGCCCGGTGGTGCCGGAGGTGTAGATGAGGGTGGCCAGGTCGTCGGCGCGCACCGCCTGCCAGCCGGCGTCGAAGTCGAAGTCCGGCTTGGGGTTCGCCTCCAGGTCGGCGAGGGTGAGCGCGCCGGTGGCCGGGCCGTCGACCACGATCAGGTGCTCGACCGGGGTCTCCAGCTGCGCGATCACCGGCAGGAACGCCTGCTCGGTGATGACCACCCGGTTTCCGGCATTGCCGAACTGGTGCGCGATCTGCTCCGCCGAGCTGGTGTTGTACACCGAGAACGGCGTCGCGCCCAGGTGCAGCGCCGCGGTGTCGACCAGGTTGAACTCGGGCCGGTTGGTGAGCATGATCCCGACGGTGTCGCCGTGCCCGACGCCGAGGCCGGCGAGCCCGGCCGCGAGCACCCGCACCCGCTCCGCGTACTGCCCCCAGGTGATCTCCTGGGTCCCGCCGACCGTGCGCAGCGCCACCTGGCCGGGGCGCAGCTTCACGGTCTCCTGGAACGCGGCGGGGACGGTGTAGACGGTGGCGCCCGACTCGTGGGCGAATCCGATCTCCGGTGTAGTCATGTCGTTGTTCCCGATCGTCGAGCGTGGCCACACGCAGCCCCTGACAGAGTGGGGATGATCTTCTGTCACCGTGTCAGGGTTGAGGGTGCGCGGGAGTGGCGTGGGTCACGTCGATCGTAGCGGGTGTGCTGCCCGGATCGTCCTTATTCGGGGAGGAGGTGGTGGCGCTTGATCCGCTTGGCCGCCAGGTAGTGGCGGGCGGCCTCCGAGCGCGGTTCGGTGTGCAGCGGAACGATATCGACCTCGACGCGGGCTTCCTCGAGGGCGGCGACCTTGTCCGGGTTGTTGGTCATCAGCCGGACCCGGCGCAGGCCGAGCGCGGCCAGCGCGTGCGCGGCCACCTTGTAGTCCCGCAGGTCTTCGTTCAGCCCGAGGCGGTGGTAGCTCTCGAAGGTGTCGAGCCCGTCGCGCTGCCCCAGCCCGAGACCGCGGGCCTTCATCGACAACCCGGCCCCGCGCCCCTCCTGCTCCAGGTAGACGAGCACCCCGGCCCGCTCGCCCTGGATGAGGTCCATGGCGGCCTCCAGCTCGGGGCCGCAGTCGCAGTCCTCGAAGCCGAGGACCTCCCCGTAGAGGCAGCGCGAGTGCAGCCGGACGAGACAGCCGTCGGTGACGGTGCCGAAGATCAGCAGGTGCCCCCCGTTGATGGCGTCCGATAGTTCGATGACCCGGACGTCCAGCTCGCTCCCCTTGCGCGGGCTCCGATGTGCGGCCTCGGGCCGGTCACACGCGGTCGTTGTCAATGCTTCCTCCGAAGCGGTCGGGGGTCGTGCGTGGGCGGGGCAAGTAGATCACGCGGGGCCGGGATCGGCGATCCGGTCGATGGCCTCCCGGGTCGGCATGGCGTCGGGGACGTCGCCGGCGAAGGACTGGGTGGCGGCCATCGCCGCGCAGATCCAGTGGAAGTCGGGCTCGCCGCCGGTGCGCACCCACTGGTGTGCGAGCGCGCCACAGAAGGCGGCGTGCGCGCCGGGCGCGTCCTCCATCACGGCGAGCCGGGGCGGGGGGATGTCGGCCGGGCCGTGGCTGCCGCGCAGCCGGCAGCTGAACCCCTCGATCGCGCAGACGGTGCCGACGCCGAGGGCGAGCAGCCGGGGCGCGGTCTCGTCGTCGAAGACGCGCAGCGCCTGCTCGGGGGTGTACCGGGTGGCGGAGACGAGCCGGCTGAGCTGCCAGGTGCTCCCGACGACGTACTCGATTCCGTCGAGGAACTGGTAGAGCGGGGCGGGCTGCTCGTGCGGCGGGGCGGCCTGCAGTATCCGCGCGGGGGGCCGGGGCGCCTCCCGCAGGATCGACAGCGCCCGCTCCACGACGGGCAGCGGCGATTCGAGGGTCATGATCACCACGTCGGAGCTGACGAGTGTCGCGGCCACCTCGGGGTCGAGCAGGTCCCGCGCGGTGAACTGGATCCGGTCGCCCTTTGGGCTGATCACGCTGGTGCCGCCGCCGGGGGTGACGATCAGCGCGGCCACGTCGGTGTCGGCGTCGCCGACGATCTTCATCATCGAGGTGTCGACGCCCTCGCGTTCGAGCAGCGCCAGCAGGCGGCTCCCGGCGTCGTCGCCGCCGACGGCGGCGAGCAGCCGGGTGCTCATGCCGAGCCTGGCCGCGGCGACCGCCCGGTTGAGCCCCTTGCCGCCGAGGCGTCGTTCGAAGCGCCCGCTCGCCGTGCCGCCGGCGACCGGGAGCCCGTCGACGCGGTAGAGGTGGTCGACGACGGCGTTGCCGAGGACCGTGACCGTGCCGGTGGCGCCGGATCGGCCGGCGATCTCGTCGGCCTGCCGCGACACCCACGCCGGCGAGTAGCCGCGGCCGTCGCGTGCCGGGTCGCCGACCAGGGCGGCGGCGAGGGCGGTGAAGGCCCGCCGTTCCGGGGCGGAGCGCAGGGTGCGCGCGCTCGGGGCCGGTGGCGGCGGCGCGGCGCCGAGCACGGTGTGCAGCACGGCCCAGGCCTGCGAGAGGTATTCGCGCCGCTCGCCGAGGTCGCCGGCGTAGAGCCGGCCGGTGTCGGCCTCCGCGGCGGTGATCAGCCCGAGCGCGAGCGCGGCGTCGACGACGAGGCGGTCGGTGGGCGCCAGGTGCCGCGCTACGTCGCGGACGACCGGCAGCACCGCTTCGGCGGGCTCGACTCCGGTGCGGCGCGCGTGGGCGCGGATGGCGGGCAGCTCCAGCAGCGGCGAGACGTCGATCTCCGTGGTGCGCACCCGCTCCGCGCTGAGCCCCGATCGTTTCCCGAGCCG
Source organism: Nocardia sp. NPDC050697 (assembly GCF_040654395.1). Taxonomy (NCBI): domain Bacteria; kingdom Bacillati; phylum Actinomycetota; class Actinomycetes; order Mycobacteriales; family Nocardiaceae; genus Nocardia; species Nocardia sp. NPDC050697. Next base: position 722,669 of record NZ_JBFAHY010000001.1, on the reverse strand, counting down.
GGTGAGAATCTGCCGGACAGCGATGACCTGCCCGTCCAGCGGCCCGCTCACCGGCCTCACCTCCCCGCTACCGCTTCCAAACTACCGCGCCATTTGCCATAATGCGTCCGCCTGCTGACATGTGCAGGTCGCGAATCGGCACACTCGCCGGATTCTGCTCCCGCACAGCGGGATTGCTGCCCGTCCACCCGCCCTGACATCAGGTTTACCGCAATGTTCACATGTCAATTCCCATGACTCGTGGGCGATTGACCGCTTTCCGCGGCAACTGTCACACTGGGATCGGCTCCTCCCGTCGGGGAAGAGGCCCGGAGGGGCCGGTGAGGAGGGATCATGCCAATCCGCGTCACCGATTCGCACATGACGAGCGAGGTCTCCCCGGAATTCGCGTTCCGGGTGATGTCCGGGGGAAAAAGGCCGTGGCGGCTGAGCTGGTGCCGGGACCGGGCGCTCACCGCGGAGCAGGCGCGGGCGGGTATGGAATTGGACGAACTGGTGTCGGACCCGGCGCTGGTCGACGATCCGATGGCGTTCGCGCTCATGCAGGAGCGCGCGCACCGGCTGGGCATGGTGCTCGCCCAGGCGGTGGTGCTGCTGGCCAAGGCGATGGCGGCGCGGGCAGGGCACGGCGTGGTGCAGGTCGCGGCGCGCGAGCCGGCGCCGGGCGCGCGAGCCGGCGATATCGGGATCCCGCGGCGCGCGCGGGGACACGGCCCGACCGGCGGGCTGGAGTACTTCACCGACCGGTACCGGCCGCACACCGAGCCGCCGGTGGTGTTCCCGTGATCACGCCCGGCCGGCGTGCTCCGCCCCGACGGCCTCGGACAGCTCCCGGTACCCGGCCGCGCGCAGCCGGGCGGCGATCCCGCGGTGGATGCGCCGGGCCCAGAACGGCCCCCCGTAGATGAACCCGGTGTAGCCCTGCAGCAGGCTCGCCCCGGCGAGGATCCGCTCCCACGCCTGGTCGACGGTTTCGATCCCGCCGACCGAGACCAGCGCGAGCCGCCCGCCGACCCGGCGGTGCAGCCGGCGCAGCACCTCGAGCGACCGGTCGGCGACCGGCGGCCCGGAGAGCCCGCCGGCCCCGCAGCTCTCGACGTCGGCGGCCGGGGTGCGCAGCCCGTCGCGCTTGATGGTGGTGTTGGTGGCGACGATCCCGGCCAGTCCGAGCTCGAGGGCGAGGTCGGCGACGGCGTCGATGTCGTCGTCGGAGAGGTCGGGTGCGATCTTGACCAGGACCGGGACGGTGACCTCGTCCAGCACGGCGCGCAGCAGCGGGCGCAGCGCCTCGACGGCCTGCAGGTCGCGCAGCCCGGGGGTGTTGGGGGAGCTGACGTTGACGACGACGAAGTCGGCGTGCGGGCCGAGCAGGGCGGCGCTGGTGGCGTAGTCGGCGGCGGCGTCGGCGGCGGGGGTGGCCTTGGTCTTGCCGATATTGGCGCCGATGGGGACGCCGCCGGGGCGGCGGGTGCGCAGCCGGTCCGCGGCCGCGGCGGCGCCGGCGTTGTTGAAGCCCATGCGGTTGATCAGGGCGCGGTCGGCGGGCAGCCGGAACAGCCGGGGGGCGGGGTTGCCGGGCTGGGCGTGCGCGGTGACGGTGCCGATCTCGGCGAAGCCGAAGCCGAGCGGGGCCCAGACGCCGACGCCGTCGGCGTTCTTGTCGAAGCCGGCGGCGAGCCCGAGCGGGGCCGGGAAGTCCACGCCGAAGACGGTGGAGCGCAGGGTCGGGCCGGGCCCGGCGAGCACCTTCGCCAGCGCCGAGCGCAGCGGCGGGATCCAGGTCGCCCAGCGCATGACGGCGAAGGCGGTGTGGTGGGCCCGCTCCGGCGGAAGCAGGAACATCAGGCGCAGCAGCAGGCCGTACATCAGATCCCCGGTTCGGATTCGGGTAGCGCGGCGTTGCGGCGCCTGCGCAGCAGCACGCGGCGGCTGCCGTCGGTGTAGGCGCGGACCCGGGACAGCTCCCAGCCGCCGTACTCGGCCTGGATGGCGAGGCGCATGGAGGCGGTCACCCGGGTGACCTCGGGTGGCAGCCGCAGTGGCACGTACTCGTAGTCGTCGCCGCTGGTCTCCCAGCCCGCGGGGAGCGCGGTTCGCGAACTCCGGTGTGTCGGCGCCATCACTGACCTCTCTTCCGATCCGTCGCGGCGATCCGCTGGACGCCGTCGCCGGCGGCCGAGGCCACGAACAGGTCGCCGGTGCGCGCGTCGACGGCGAGCGCGTCCGGCTGCCGGACCGTCGGACGACGGTCCACTTCCACCGGTATCCCGGTGCCGAGGTCGAACCCGACGACCTCGTTGCTCTGCGTGCACGACACCCAGACGGTGTCCGACATGGCGTCGTAGGCGAGTGCGTAGGGCGAGGAGCCTACCGGGAACCGCTGCCGCAGCACGAGCGGCGCGGTGGTGTAGACCAGCAGTTCCCCGTGGTCGGTGTCGGTGACGAGGACTCGGCCGAGCGGGTCGGCGATCAGGGTGGTGGCACCGTCGCCGGCGCGCAGCCCGAGCCCGAGCCGGTCGCCGCCGGTGTCCAGTTCGGCGGTCATGCTCTGGCGGCGGTCGAGCACGGTGACCTGCCCGCCGACGACGGCGAGCGCGTCGGCCGAGACCAGCCCGCCGGCGGTGGCGCGGGCGGCGCCGTCGGGGCCGATGGTGCGGACCGCGCCGTCGCCGGTGCCGACGACGAGGGTGTCGTCCGGGCCGGGCGCGACGCTGCGCACGTCGCCATCGACCCGGACCTCGGTGGCGGTCCCGGTGCCGAGCGCGACCCGCACGACGGCGCCGGGCACGGCGGCGAGCACCTCGCCGGGGCGGCCGGGCACGAGCGCGGCGGCGGCGCCGGGCAGGGTGACGGTGCGGGCGAGCGCGATCGGCTCGGCGCCGGGGTCGAGCACGTCGAGCCTGGTGCCGGTGGCGGCGGCGAGCAGCCCGCTGCCGGGGTCGGCGGCGAGCAGCCGGTAGGAGGCGCCGGGGAGCGCGGTGCGCCCGGCGGGCGGGACGGTGGGGGCGGGCGCGGCGGCGGGGGTGGCGGGTTCCCTGGTGGGGACGTCGGGGCCGGAGCCCTCCCCGGAGCAGCCGGTGAGCAAGGCCAGCGCCACCAGCCCCGCCGCCAGTGAACCAACCGGACGCATCCGCCGCACTCCCTTTCCACCGCTCACCCGCGACACCGCCCCGGCCCGATCACGGACAGGGGCGAAACGCCTGCCCCGCCGGGGCCGACATACGAGCAGACCGCATCGACCCATGATGACGCAACATCGCTGCGCGGCGTGCCCGGCCGCGACGGTGTTTCCGCCGTTCGCCCCGGGGTTACCGTGAAGGTGACCACCACCGACCCAGGGAGACCCGGTTGCAGCCCGACCGATCATCCGGCTTCGCCGTCGACGACCTCACCGTCGGCCCGTACGCCCACGGCTTCGGAACCACCGCCGACGGGCACCCCTTCGCGTTCCGGACCGTCCGGTCCACTCTCTTCGTGGAAATATACCGGCACGACCCCGACCTGGACGTTCCCGGCCCGGAGGACGTCGTCGCGCGCGCCGACACCCCGGTCACCGACATCGACCTCGACGACCCGCGCAGCGTCACCGCGCTGGTGCGCGACCTGCTGCCCACCGCGGCACCGGCACCGGGCACGACGGCGGGCGAGCCGACGATCGTGCGCGCCCTTCTGGGACGGCTGGGGGCCGTCATCGACGGCCGCTGACCGCATACGGTATCCCTGTAGGTGATGCTTCCCACACCGCACGCCCCCATCCGCCGCGCGCTCGGCACCGCGCTGGCCGCCGCCGCCGTGTTCACCCTCACCGCCTGCGGGGACGGGGTGGACGAGAACGCCGTGGCCGCCGCCCGCTCCTCGGCCAACGCCGCGGTCACCGCCTCCATCGCGGCCACCTCGTCGGCGGTGGCGAACCGGCACATCCCGACCGCGCCCGAGCTCGACGCCAGGATCAAGAGCGCCCTCGACCCCGCGCTGCCCGACGCCGAGCGCACGAACCTGATCGAGGACGGCGACGCCTTCCGCGACGCCATCCCGGACATGTACAAGGCGCTGCAGGACAACCCGCGCGCCGTCTACGGCGTCACCGACCCGGTCTTCGACAACCGCGACGGCACCCTCACCGCCACCCTGCGCCTGGACAAGGACGGCACCGGCAGCAATATCCGCACCACCGTCGTGCACTTCGTGTACCTGGACGACCAGTGGAAGATCTCGCGCACCGACCTCTGCGGGATCCTGCGCTCGGCCGACTACCGCACCCCCGCCTGCGGCTGAGGCGCGCGTGCTGCACTCCGGCTCCCTGCGGTGGGGCAGGTTCGTCTACCGGCACCGCGTCGTCGTGCTCGCGCTCTGCGTGTTCGCCGTCCTCGTCACCGGCTGGTACGGCCGCGACCTCGGCGACCACCTGACCCAGGAGGGCTGGTTCGACGAGAGCAGCGAATCGGTGGCCGGGTCGAAGATCGCCGACGACACCTTCGGCCGCGACACCGACAGCGACCTGATCCTGCTCTTCACCGCCCCCGCGGGCAGCACCGTCGACGACCCCGCGGTGCGCGGCCCGGTCACCGCCGCGCTCACCGCACTCCGCGAACAGCACGCCGACCGGGTCGCCAAGATCGACAGCTACTGGGACAGCCCGTTCGCCGCCTCCGCCACCGACGAATCACACACCGTCGCCTTCGCCGTGGTCGGGCTGCGCGAACAGGGCACCGAGGCGATCGAGAACTTCCTCGCGCTCAAACCCGCGCTCGGCGCGGACGGCGACGGCACCGGCCCCGGCGGCACCACCGTGCAGCTGGCCGGGCTGCAACCGGTGGTCGAGGGCATCAACACCGGCATGCAGGACGACATCCGCCGCGCCGAGGTGATCGCGCTGCCGCTGGTGGCGATCCTGCTGTACTTCGTCTTCGGCGGCATCGTCGGCGCACTGCTCCCGGTGCTGATCGGCGGCATGACCATCCTGGCCGGGCAGGGCGTCATGCGCGGGCTCACCGGCTACATCGACGTCAACGTCTTCGCCGGCGCCGTCGTCACCCTGGTCAGCCTCGGTCTCGCCATCGACTACGGGCTCTTCGCGGTCACCCGGTTCCGGGAGGAGCTCGCCGCGGGCCGCGACGTCGAGGACGCGGTGGCCCGCACCGTCGCCACCGCGGGGCGCACCGTGCTGTTCTCCGCGCTGATCGTCGCCATCAGCCTGGGCGCGCTGTTCATCTACCCGAACGGGGTGCTGCGCTCGGTGCCCTACGGCGGCATCTCCTCGGTGCTGATCGCGGCCGCGCTCTCGGTCACCGCGCTGCCCGCGCTGCTCGGCATCGTCGGGCACCGCATCGACCTGTGGGGCTGGAAACGATTCTCCCGCGGCAAGACCGAGGCCGAGATCGACGCCGGGTTCTTCTCCCGGCTGGCCCGCTTCGCCATGCGCCGCCCGTGGCTGGTGATCGTGCCGGTGCTGCTCGGCATCACGCTGCTCAGCGCCCCGTTCCGGCACATCGAGTTCGGCGGGCTCAGCGAACGCTACCTCGACCGCGAACACCCGGCCCGGGTCGCGCAGGAACGCTTCGACGAACTCTTCCCCGGGCTCCGGCTGGAACCGGTCAAGCTCGTCGTGGTCGGCGCCGACCCGCAGCAGCTCGCCGACATCCGCTGGGCCGCCAACCAGGTCCCCGGCCTCACCGGCCGCTTCGAACCCGCCGCCGCCACCCGCGACGGGGTCAACGTGCTCAGCGCCGGGCTGCGCGAGGACCACGACGCCGACCGCGTGGTGCGCGCCCTGCGCGAAATCCCGCAACCCGACGGCGTCCGGCTGTACGTGGCCGGGGTGCCCGCCCTGGAACGCGACAGCATCAACGGCCTGCTCGCCGGGCTGCCCTGGCTGCTGCTGATCCTCATCAGCGCATCGCTGGCGCTCATGTACTTGGCGTTCCGGTCACTGGTGCTCGCGGTCAAAGCGGTGGCGATGAGCGCGCTCAGCCTCGCCTCCACCCTCGGGCTGCTCACCTGGATGTTCGTCCAGGGGCACGGGTCGGAGCTGCTGCGCTTCACCCCGGGGCCGCTCATGTTCGCGGCGCTGGTGCTGATCGTCTGCGTGATCTTCGGGCTCTCCACCGACTACGAAGTGTTCCTGCAGTCCCGGATGGCGGAGGCGCGCGCGGCAGGCGCCGACCCGCCCGAGGCCATCCGCTACGGCATCGCCCACACCGGCGGGGTGATCACCTCGGCGGCCGCGATCCTGATCGTGGTGACCGGGGCGTTCGGCTTCTCCGATCTGGTGCTCATGAAGTACATCGCCTACGGCATGATCGCCGCGCTGGTCCTGGACGCGACCGTCATCCGGATGCTGCTCACCCCGGCGGTGCTGAAGCTGGTGTGGCGGCGCTGACCGCGCGCACCGGCAGCACCAGCTGCGCGCCGGTGCGCGGATGGTCGATCACCTCGACCGGGTGCCGGTAGACGGCGCTGAGCAGCGCGGTGGTGAGCACCGCGCGCGGGGCGCCGTCGGCGGCGACCCGGCCCCGGTCGAGCACCGCGACCCGGTCGGCGTAGGCGGCGGCGATACCGAGGTCGTGCACCACGATCACCACCGCGGCGCCGGCCGCGGCGCGGGCGCGGGCCAGGCCGAGCACCGCCTCCTGGTGGCCGAGGTCGAGGGCGGCGGTCGGCTCGTCCAGCAGCAGCGTCGCGGTGTCCTGGGCGAGGACGCGGGCCAGGGCGACCCGGGCCCGTTCGCCGCCGGAGAGGGTCGGGAAGGCGCGTCCGGCGAGGTGGGTGACGTCGGCGGCGGTCAGGGCGGCGTCGATGGCGGTGTCGTCGTCGAGGTCGCGGCCGGTGCCGGTCCAGGGGGCGCGGCCCATCGCGACCACCTCGCGGGCGGTGAACGGGAACCCGACGGTGTGGCTCTGGGGCAGGACCGCGCGCCTGCGCGCCATGTCCAGGGCCGACCAGGCGGTCACCGGGCGGCCGTCGAGCTCGACCGTGCCGGTGCTGACGGGCAGCTCGCCCGCCAGCGCGGCCAGCAGCGTCGACTTCCCGGCACCGTTCGGGCCGACCAGGGCGACGACCTCGCCCGCGGTGACCTCGAAGCCGACATCGCGCAGGACTTCCCGCGGGCCGCGGGTAACGGTCACGCCGCTCGCGCGCAGGGTGACCGCGCCCCGGTCCGGGCGGTCGGGCAGGGGGGAACCGCGCCCGAATATCCGGCGCCGCCGCCCGGCACCGACGGGCGCGCCGCCGCGCTTCGCGGCGATATCCGCCGCCCCCGCGCCCTCCGTGCGGACATCGTCGGCGCTGGACCCACTTGCGTCGGCGCGCACCGCGAGATCGTCTCGGCGCGGCTCCGGCGCCTGCCCGCCGCTCATGCCCACCCGCCCGAGCGGGCGCGGGTGCGGCGCAGCAGCCAGAAGAAGAAGGGGCCGCCGACGAGGGAGGTGAGCATGCCGAGCGGGAGGTCGGCATTGGTGACCAGGGTGCGGGCGCCGACGTCGGCGGCGAGCAGCACCACCGCCCCGAAGACGGCGCTGAGCGGGATCAGCACGCGGTGCGCCGGCCCGGCCAGCATCCGCACCACGTGCGGCACCACCAGCCCGATGAACATGATGATGCCGGTGAACGCCACCCCGGCGGTGGCGAGCAGCGCGACGACCGCGATGACGATCGCCCGCAGCCGCTCCACATCGACCCCGAGGTGCCTGGCCACCGATTCCCCGAGCGCGAGCAGATCCAGTTTCCGCGCGACCAGCACCGCCGCCCCGACGCCGAGCGTGGTGAGCCCGGCGACGATGCCGACCGCGTCCCAGGTGGCGCCGTTGAGGCTGCCCAGCTGCCAGAACACGATCTGATCGCGGGCGGCGGGCTGCGCCACGAACAGCAGGAACGCGAGCAGCCCCCCGGCGAAGGCATTGATCGCGACGCCGGTGAGGACCAGCGTCACCACCTCGGTGCGCCCACCCGAGCGGGCCAGCAGATACACCAGCATGGTGGTCGCCAGCCCCGCCGCGAACGCGGCCGCCGCCACCGACCAGGCCGCCACGAACGCCCCACCCGCCACGATCACCGTGCCCGCGCCCACCGCGGCACCGGCGGAGACCCCGATCACGCCGGGTTCGGCGAGCGGGTTGGCGAACACACCCTGCAGCAGCGCGCCCGCGGTGGCGAGCGCGGCGCCGACGAACGCGGCGAGCAGGACCCGCGGGAACCGGACCTCCCACAGCGTGACCTCACCGGCGGGATGGGCCGGGAGCGGGCCCAGCTCGAGGCCGAGGCGGTGCAGGACGCTGCCCGCCACCTCGGCCGGGGTGGTCGGCACCTGGCCGAGGGTGGCCGAGAGCAGGGCGAGCGCGATCAGCGCGGCGACCGCCACGATCGAGACGATCGCGATACGGGAGACGCCGCGGCTGCGCGGGGCGACCGGGGCGGGGGAGTGCGGCATGAGCGTCGCCGGATCGGCGCCGGAGGTCCGGCTCATGCGCCGTAGACGGCGTCGCTGAGCGCCGCGACGACCCGCCCGGTGTTCGGCCCGAAGGACAGCAGCACGGCATCGGACATGTCGACCACCCGCCGGTCCCGCCCGGCCGGGGTCTGCGCGATGCCGGGCACCTTGGCGAGCCCGTCCAGCCCGCCGACCGACTGCAACCCGTCGGTCATGACCAGGATGACATCGGGCGCGGCATTGATCATGCCCTCGCTGGTGATGGCGGTGAACGGCTCGCTCACCCCGGCCGCGGTCCCGGCATCGGCCCCGCCGATCGCGGCGATCAGCGCGTCGGCGCCGGAGCCGGGCCCGGCGATCATGGTGATCGCGGTGGAGCGCAGGTACAGGAAGGCGATGCGCAGCGGCGGCTGCCGCGCGGGCACGGCGGCGGTGGCGGCGGCGATCTCGTCGCGGGTGCGCTGGGCCAGCTGCGCGCCCCGCTCCGGGACGCCGAGCGCGGCGGCGACCGCCTCGATCTGCGGCACCACGCCGTCCATGGTGCGCTGCGGGTCGAAGTAGACGACGGCGAGCCCGGCCGCGCGCAGCTGCTCGCGCACGGCGGGGGCGGCGCTGGTGGTGTCGGTGAGGAACACCGTGGGGCGCAGCGCGAGAATGGATTCCACATTCAGCGAGCCGCTGCCGCCGGTCACGTTCGGCACGTCCCGCACCGCGGGAAAGGACGCCGCGGTGCTGCGCCCGACCAGGTTGGCGCCGAGCCCGAGCGCCCACACCGTCTGTGCCAGCGTGCCGTAGCGGTCGGCGGCCACGATCCGGTCCGCGGAGCCGACGGTGACCTCGGTGCCGTCGAAGGAGCGCACCGTCACCGGCAGCGCGGGGGCGGGCGCCGGGGTGAGCGGCACCGGATCCAGGTCGGCGAGCGTGGCCGTCGCGGGGCCGCGCTCCCCGCCGGTCGCCCCGGAGCCGGAGTCCCCGCAGGCGGTGAGCCCGGCCGCCAGGATCACCGCGAGCACCGCGAGCACGGCACGGAATCTCCCGGAACGAACACGACCGCCACACCTCATGCCGCCCAGGCTAGCGGGGCGCCCGCGCGCTGCGGGCCGCACGGTCCGTGGTGCGCGACACCCGTCCTCGCCGGGCAGCGGGCACGATCAGGTCCGGGCGACGGGCGCGGCCGGTCGGCCCCACCGGTCCCCCGGCCTCGGCGCGCCGACCCCGGCCCGCAGCCGGCGAGGCGGCCGGTGCGGTACCCGGCTCGCGGGCCGGCTACTCGTGCCCGGTCTCCGGGCGCGCGCTCACATCGTCGAGCGCGGCAGCGATGGCCCGCGGCAGCTCCAGCGTCTCGGCGGCGAGCACCCCGGTGAGCTGCCCGATATCGCGCGCCCCCACGATCATGCTCGCCACCCCCGGCCGATCCCGGATCCAGGCCAGCGCCACCGCCAGCGGTGAGGTGCCGAGCCCGTCCGCGGCGGTGACCAGCGCGTCCACCACCCGGTTGGCGCGCTCGTCGAGCCGGTGCCTGATCTCCTCGGCGGTCGCCTCGTCCGCGCCGCGCGAATCCGCGGGGACCCCGTCCCGGTACTTCCCGGTGAGGATGCCGCCCGCGAGCGGGGTCGCCGCGATCAACCCGGTGCCGTGGTGCCGTGCCGCGGGCAGCAGATCCTCCTCCGCGCCGCGCGCGAGCAGCGAGTACGGGTGCTGCGCGGCCACCACCGGGGTCAGCGCCGCCAGCGAGGCCAGCTGCCAGGCGCTGAACCCGCGCACCCCCACATACCGGGCCTTCCCGGCCCGCACCGCGTGCTCGAGCGTGCCCGCGACCTCGTCCAGCGGCGTGTAGGGGTCCCACTCGCCGACGCTCCACAGATCCAGGTGGTCGGTGCCGAGCTCGCGCAGTGTCCGGTCCAGCTGCGCCAGCAGCCCCCGCCGCGAGGCGTCCACGGCCGGGCGCACCGGCTCCGGCAGCGCGGGCCCGGCCTCGCCGGTGCTCACCGGCACCACCCCGGAACAGCCGCTGAGCACCAGGTCGTCGCGGTTGACGAGATCGCCGAGCAGCTCGGCCAGCACCCGCTGCGCGCCACCGGCCGCGTAGCCGGGGGAGGTGTCGACCAGGGTGCCGCCCACGTCCAGGAACGCCGTCATCTGCACCGCCGCCTCGTCGGCGCCGGTACGGTCGCCCCAGGTGTGGGTGGCCAGGCCCATCCGGGACACCCGCAGCCCGCTGCGGCCGACCGTCCGCTGTTCCATTACCGCGTCCACGCTCTCGTCACGGCGCCAAGCCTAAGGCGTCACCACGCCGGGGGCGCCGACCCGACACCGCGCCGTCCCACACAGTCCGCACCCACCCGCGCACCGGGCCCCGCACGCGGCCTGTACTGTCGCTGCGTGATCACGGCGGGCCGGCGAGCCCAATTGTCGGTTCGGAACCGATATTTCGGACAGCGGCGGCGGCCGGTCGCGGCCGGTGCCCGCCGCGCGCGGGGCGGCGCGAACACCCCGCGCACTAGGCTGATCCCATGACGGTCATCCTGCTGCGCCACGGCGTCTCCACCTCGAACACCGCGCGCACGCTCGCCGGACGCAGCACCGGCGTCGAACTCACCGAGCGCGGCGCCGAGCAGGCCGCCGCGGTCGCCGACCGGCTCGGCGGGCTCCCCATCCGGCACATCGCGCACTCCCCGCTGCTGCGCTGCCAGCGCACCGTCGGCCCGCTCGCCGAACGGCTCGGGCTCGAACCCGAGTACGACGACCGGCTGCTCGAGGTCGACTACGGCGACTGGACCGGCCGCCCGATCAGCGAACTGCTCGAGGAGCCGCTCTGGTCGGTGGTGCAGCGCCACGCCTCCGGCGCGGTCTTCCCCAACGGCGAGGGGCTGGCCGACGTGCAGCGCCGCGCGGTCAGCGCGATCCGCGACATCGACCGCCGCCTCGCCGACGCCGACGACGGCGCCGACGTGCTCTGGGTCGCCTGCACGCACGGCGACGTCATCAAGTCGGTGCTGGCCGACGCGCTCGGCATCCACCTCGACGGCTTCCAGCGCATCGTCGTGGAACCGGCCTCGATCAGCGTCATCCGCTACTCCCCGCACGCCCCCTACGTCTGGCGGCTCAACGACACCGGCGCCGACCTCTCCGCGCTCGCCGCCGCCCCGCCGTCCGGGCCCGCCAAGGCCGGGGCGCCCGCGCCCGGCCCGGTCCCCGGCGGTGAGGTGACGCCGGACCCGGTCGCGGATAATGGGAATGCGGAGCGCCGCGATCCGTTGTAGAGACGTCACACGGGGCCCCCGGCTCGCCCCGGCGTCTGGAAAACGCCACGCCGGGGTAAGTCGATGAGGGTCAGGGTTCGAGGAGGGTGCAGATGGCACGAGCAATCCACGTATTTCGCACCCCCGATCGCTTCGTCGCCGGGACCGTCGGTGAACCGGGTGATCGCGCGTTCTATCTCCAGGCCGTGCAGGATCCGCGGGTCGTCAGCGTGCTGCTGGAGAAGCAGCAGGTCAAGGTGCTGGCCGATCGGATGGGGCTGCTGCTGGACGAGGTCGCGCGCCGCTTCGGCGCCGAGGTGCCGCCGCAGGCCGAAGCCGTCGGGGACACCGATCCGCTGGTCACCCCGGTCGACGCGGAGTTCCGGGTCGGCACCATGGGGCTCGGCTGGGACGCCGACGCCGGCGCGGTGGTGGTCGAGCTGCTCGCCATCACCGAGACCGAGGTCGACGAATCGGTCGTGCTCGACGACACCGAGGAGGGCCCCGACGCGGTGCGGGTCTTCCTCACCCCGATCCAGGCCCGCGAATTCGCGCTGCGCTCCACCAAGGTGATCGCCGCCGGCCGCCCGCCCTGCCCGCTCTGCGGGGAGCCGCTCTCCCCGGGCGGGCACATGTGCGTGCGCACCAACGGCTACAAGCGCGGCGACATCTTCGGCGCGGCCGACCTGGAAGAGGAGTGACCCGTGCCCGGCGGTGACGACCCGCTGTTCCAGGAGGGCGAGCTGGCGGTGCTCGGCCGGATCAGCACCGCCAGCAACCTCACCCTGGTCTGCGACATCGCCACCGCCGACCCGGACGCCCCGCTGCGCGTGGTCTACAAACCGATCCGCGGCGAACGCCCGCTCTGGGACTTCCCCGACGGCACCCTCGCCGGCCGCGAGGTCGCCACCTACCGGGTCGCCGAGGCGCTCGGCTGGCACACCGTCCCGGAGACCATCCTGCGCGACGGCCCCTTCGGCCCCGGCATGGTGCAGCGCTGGATCGACACCACCGACCACGCCGACACCCTCGACCTCGTCGACCTCACCCCCGCCGGCGTGGTCCCCGGCGGCTTCCGCGAAGTCCTGCGCGCCGTCGACCCCACCGGCGCCGAGGTCTCGCTGGTGCACTCCGAGGACGCCCGGCTGCGCCGCCTCGCCGTGCTCGACGTCATCGTCAACAACGCCGACCGCAAGGGCGGCCACGCCCTCGACGGCGCCGACGGCACCGTCTACGGCGTCGACCACGGCATCTGCCTGCACGCCGAGAACAAGCTCCGCACCGTCCTGTGGGGGTGGGCGGGGGAGCCGATCCCCGAGGAGTTGCTGCCCGACATCACCGGGCTCGTCAAGGAGATCGGCGGCGACCTCGCCGACGAACTCGCCGAGCACCTCACCGACACCGAGATCACCGCGCTCGCCGACCGCGCCCGCCGGTTGCTCGACGACCCCGTCATGCCGCTCCCGGACTCCGCGCGCCCCATACCCTGGCCCGCCTTCTGACCCCGCCCCGCCCACCGGCCCCGCCCGGGTGACCGGCGAATCTCCCGGACGCCAACGGTTGACTTCACCCGCGCGCCGCCCCGCCGCAGGTCGGCCCGGCCGACCCGGGTGCGGCGCGGATGCCGGGACCCGGGGCGCGGCACCGCCACCCCACCCGCACCTCTACCCTCGAACCATGCAGTCCTGGTCCGATACCCCCATCCCCACCCTCGCCGGAACAGGGCCGCCGCTGCGGCTGTTCGACACCGCCGACCGCGCCGTGCGCCCGGTGACCCCCGGCCGCACCGCCACCCTCTACGTCTGCGGCATCACCCCCTACGACGCCACCCACCTCGGCCACGCCGCCACCTACCTGACCTTCGACCTGGTCAACCGGCTCTGGCGGGACGCCGGCCACGACGTGCACTACGTGCAGAACATCACCGACGTCGACGACCCGCTCTTCGAACGCGCCGCCCGCGACGGCATCGACTGGCGCGACCTCGGCGCCCGCGAGATCGAGCTCTTCCGCGAAGACATGGCCGCGCTGCGCGTACTGCCCCCGCGCGACTACATCGGCGCCGTCGAATCCGTCGACGAAGTGATCGAACTGGTCGGCAAACTGCTCGCCGCCGGCGCCGCCTACACCGTCGAGGACGCCGAATACCCCGACATCTACTTCCGCGCCGACGCCACCGAACAGTTCGGCTACGAATCCGGCTACGACCGCGCCACCATGGAACGGCTCTTCGCCGAACGCGGCGGCGACCCCGAGCGCCCCGGCAAACACGACCCCATCGACCCGCTGCTGTGGCGCGCCGCCCGCGACGGCGAACCCTCCTGGGCCGCCCCCTTCGGCCCTGGACGGCCCGGCTGGCACATCGAGTGTACGGCGATCGCCCTGAACCGGCTCGGCCCCGAGTTCGACGTCCAGGGCGGCGGCTCCGACCTGATCTACCCGCACCACGAATACTCCGTCGCCCACGGCGAGGCCCTCGGCGCCGGCCGCCGCTTCGCCCGCCACTACGTGCACACCGGCCTCATCGGCCTCGACGGCGAGAAGATGTCGAAATCCCGCGGCAACCTCGTCTTCGTCTCCACCCTGCGCCGCGCGGGCACCGACCCCGCCGCCCTGCGCCTCGGCCTCTTCTCCGGCCACTACCGGCAGGACCGCATGTGGACCGACGAGGTCCTGCGCACCGCCGAGCAGCGCCTCGCCCGCTGGCGCGAAGCCACCGCCCTGGCCGCGGGCCCGGCCGCCGACGACACCGTCGCCCGCCTGCGCCAGCACCTCGCCGACGACCTCGACACCCCCAAGGCGCTCGCCGCCGTCGACGAATGGGCCCGCCAGGCACTCGCCTACGGCGGCGCCGACCGCACCGCCCCCGCCGCCATCCGCACCGCCGTCGACGCCCTGCTCGGCATCGCACTGCACCCCGCCCGATAGCCACCGGGCTCCGCCCGCACCGGGCTGACCCGAACCGACACGAAATCGGACAACCGCCCAGGATGTCCACGCGATTCGCCGATTCCACCCCGCTCACCTGCCGGGAAGAGCCGAGCCGATGCGGTACTGTTCGGCCTCACTCCCGTCCCTGCGAGCAGATCGGCGACCCATGTCCCGCGTGGTCACCAAGGATCAGTACTTCGACATCGCCCTCGAGGTGCTGGCCGAACTCGGCTTCAAGGGCCTCAATATCGGCGTGCTCTGCCGCCGCCTCGGCGTCACCTCCGGCTCCTTCTACCACCACTTCGGCAGCTGGCAGGGCTTCGTCGACCTGCTCCTCGAAACCTGGGAACACCGCCAGGTCCTCGTCCTGCGCGCCCGCAACTTCGGCCGCAGCACCCCCGACGACGACGTCCGCGCCCTCTCCGACCTCGCCTGCGGCCTCAACCACCGCGCCGAGGCCGCCATCCGCGCCTGGGGCGCCAACGACGAATCCGTCGCCGTCGCGCTCAAACGCGTCGACGAATCCCGCCGCCGCACCGTGCACAAGGCCATCGACGGCATTGTGCACGACCCCGACACCGCCGCCGTCCTCACCGCGCTCGGCATGGCCACCCTCATCGGCTACCAGCAGATCGCCCCCGGCGCCGAGGAACCCAGCCTCGACCGGCTGCTCACCGAATACGCCCGGCTCATCTACTCACACCGCCGCTCACCCCAGTAACTCGTCCACGAAACACCACCGCCACGCCTCACCCGGCTCCACACTCCGCATCACCGGATGCCCCTCGCCGGCATAGTGCTTCGACGCGTGATTGCCCACCGACGAATCACAGCACCCCACATTCCCGCAGGCCAGACACATCCGCAGGTGCACCCAGGTCAGCCCCTCCGCGATACACGCCGCACACCCCGCCACCGAATCCGGCACCCGCACCAGCGGCGCCGCCCGCAGATGCGCACAGCTCTCCGCCCGCTCCGGCGCCGTCAACGGCTCCGGCTCCGCCACCTCCGCCTCGTCGAACCGATCGATGATCGACTCCTCCAGATCCAGCCGCGCCATCACCGCCTGCAGGATCTCGTAATCCAGCGCGCCGTCGTCCCGCGCCCGCAACACCGTCTCCCGCTCCGCCCCCAGCATCGCCAGCCGCAACCGCCGATACTCCGCCGTCGGCGTCGCCAGCTCCGACTCCGCCCGCCCCAGCCGCTCCCACGCCGCGTTCGTCCGGAACGTCAACCGCTCCCGCAACGCCCGCACCACCTCCTCCGGCGTCTCCGGCGTCACCCGCCGATCCAGCTCCGCCGAGCCCGCCGCCGCCGCCTGCTGCAGCAGATTCGCCTTCTGCAGCGCGTCCTCCGCCCGGCTCGGCCCGCGCAACTTCAACGCCCGCACCACCCGCGCCAGCGTCGACCCCTGCACCAGCAGCGTCCCCGCCACCACCAGCAGCGCCAGCAGCTTCAACACCGCCAGCTGCGGCGTCTCCTCCGGCAGCAACAGCACCGCCGCCACCGTGACCACCCCGCGCATCCCCGCCCACGACACCACCAGCCCGTCCCGCAGCGACTCCTCACCCCGCCCGCGCACCCGATTCAGCCACGCCCACGGCAACACGAACAGCGGCCGCGCCAGCATCGCCGCCACCGGCACCGCCACCACCGCCACCAGCAACGTCCCGTCATCCAGCCCCGAGGCCAGCGCGTCCTCCACGATGTGCCGCACCTGCAACCCGATCACCAGGAACACCGAGCTCTCCAGGATGAACTGCACCGTGCGCCAATTCGTCCGCTCCGCGATCCGCGACGCCGCGCTCTGCCAGCGCGGCGCACCGTGACCGAGGATCATCCCGCACACCACCACCGCGATCACCCCCGACGCGTGCACCCCCTCCGCGGGCAGGTACGCCGCGAACGGCGCCAGGAACGACAGCGTCGTATCCAGCACCGGATCGGTGATCCGGCGCCGCAGCGTCGCCAGCACCGCCGCCACCAGCACCCCGACCAGCACCCCGCCACCCGCCGCCAGCACGAAATCCCCGCCCGCCTGCCACACCGACACCGAACCCGCCGACGCCGCGATCGCCGTCCGCAGCGCCACCAGCGCCGTCGCGTCGTTGAACAGCGACTCGTCCTCCAGGATCGTCACGATCCGCCGCGGCATCCCGATCCGCCGCGCCACCGCCGTCGCCGCCACCGCATCCGGGGGAGCCACCACCGCGCCCAGCGCCACCGCCACCGCGAACGGCACCGGAAGCAGCAGCCACACCACCGCGGCCACCGCGAACGTGGAGAACAGCACCAGCACCACCGACAGCAGCGCGATCGTCGCCGCGTTCTTCCGGAAATCCAGCAGGGAGGTGCGGATCGCCGCCGTGTACAGCAGCGGGGGGAGGACGCCGAGCAGGACGATCTCGGGGTCCAGCTCCACCTGCGGGACGAACGGCAGGTACGAGGCCGCTACTCCCGCCACCGTCAGGACAAGGGGCTCCGACAGCCCCGCCCGGCGCGCCAGCGCCGCCAGGGCGACCGCCGCTGCCACCAGGACCACCAAGCCGACCGCCACATGCATCGTGGCATTGTGTCACCCCCCGGCGAAAGGGGGATGTTCGCCGGGGCTCCGCCCCGGAACCCCGCCCTCCGGGGGAGGAGCAAACACCCCGCGCGGGGGAGGGGCGCGCTCCCACATCGGGTGTGGAGTGCCCTTCCGCAACGGGGGAGTGCCATCCCGCGACGGAGGGACTGACGTCTTCGCGCCCAGGTTGTGAGGGGGCGTCGCCATGCGCCGACCCCTCATAGCCAGGGCGTCAGCCCGGGATGGCGGCTTCCTCGGGGTGCTCGGCGACCTCGGGGGCGCCGGGGGCGGGCGCTACGGTGACCCAGGTTCCATTGACGGCGGCATTGCCGGTGAAGGGATCCGTCGCCTTGGGGTCGTGCAGCAGGTTGACGTTCGCGCCGGGGAGACCCGCCGCCACCGTCCAGCCGACACCGGGCTCCCGGTGCCCCCACCCGTGCGGGATCGCCACCGTCCCGCGCCGGATCTCGTCCGACACCTCCACCGGCACCACGATCGCCCCGATCCGCGACGACACCAGCGCCGGATCACCGTCGGCCAGCCCCCGCTCCACCGCGTCCTCCGGATGCACGAGCACCGTGCACCGCGGCTTCCCCTTCACCATCGACGGCAGATTGTGCAACCACGAGTTGTTGCTCCGCAGATGCCGCCGCCCGATCAACCGCAGATCGAACCCATCGGCCGGCGCCGTCACCGCCGCACCGCGCCCCGCCTCCGCGATCAACTCCCGCACCCCCGCCACCAGCAGCTCCGGCGCCAGATGCACCTTCCGATCCCGCGTCGCGATCAACTGCGGCAACCGCGGCCGCAGCGGCCCCAGATCGATCCCGCCCGCCGTCTTCCGCAACTTCGAGACCGTCACCCCGCCCGGCCCCTTCCGCAACACCCCGTACGGCCCCACCGCGACCCCCGCCGCCGACAACCGCAGCGGGCTCAGCCGATCCAGCACCGCCGTCACCGCCCGCCCGGTCACCTTCCGCACCGGCAGCGGCAGAATCTCCGCCACCAGCCGCGCCAGGATCTGCCAATCCTCCAGCCCGTCCGCGGCCGGCTCGAACACCCGCGGATTGAACCGCAGATTGTTCCGCACACTGAACATCGTCAACAGGATGTCCATGTCCTCACGCTCCAGCGGCGAGATCGGCGGCAGGATCAGATCCGCATGCCGCGTCGTCTCCGTGACGTACATATCCACCGCGACGTAGAAATCCAGCCCGGCCAGCGCCTCGTCCAACCGCCCGCCCTGCGGCGTCGACAACACCGGATTCCCGGCATAGGTCACCATCGCCCGGATCTGCCCCGGCCCCTCGTCCAACATCTCGTCCGCCAGCACCGCCACCGGCAACTCCGCCCGGAACGACTTGAACCGCCCCGACCGATCCGTCCACTTCCCATACCCCGCCAGCGGAATCCGGCGCACCATCCGCGCCGCGTCCACCGCCGGCGTGGTGAACATCTGCCCACCCGGCCGATCCAGATTCCCCGTCACCGCGTTGATCACATTGATCAACCAGTGCGTCAGCGTGCCCGTCACCTGGTGACACACCCCGATTCGCCCGTACATCACCGCCGACGGCGCCGCCGCGTGCTCCCGCGCCAACCGCCGGATCACCTCCGCCTCCACCCCCGCCAGGGGAGCGGCCCACTCCGGCGTCGCCGTCGCCACCAGCGCCCGCAGCTCCTCGAACCCGGTCATCCGCGACCGCACCGCCGCACCGTCGACCAACCCCTCGGTCACCAGCACATGCAACATTCCCAGCAGCAGATACGCATCACCCCCCGGCGCCACCGCCACGTGCTCGTCCGCCAGCTTCACCGTCTCCGTCCGCCGCGGATCGATCACCACCACCGTGCCGCCGCGCTTGCGCACCGCCCTGATCCGATCCCGCGCGCCCGGCATCGTCGTCACCGACCCGTTCGACACCGCCGGATTCGCGCCCAGGATCACCAGCCGATGCGTCCGATCGATATCGGCCACCGGCATCAGCACATTCGACCCGAACATCTGCCACGCCGCGAACTCCTGCGGGAACTGATCGATCGACGACGCCGTGAAGAAATTGTTCGTCCCCAGCACCGTGCGCAGCATGCCGCCGTAGATCACCGACGAACTGTGCGCCGCCGGATTCCCCAGGTACATGCCGACCGCGTGCGCGCCGTGCTCGGCCCGCACCTGCCGCAGCCTGCGCCCCGCCTCCGCGAACGCCTCGTCCCAGCCGATCGGCACGAACTCCGTGCCGACCCGCTTCATCGGCGTCCGCAGCCGATCCGGATCGTGGTGCAGCCCGCCCATGGCCGTCGCCTTCGGGCAGATATAGCCCTTGGAGAGGACATCGTCGGGATTACCCTCGATCCGGGTCACCTGCAGGTCCTCGACGGTCACCAGGATTCCGCAATGGGCCTCGCACAGGGTGCACTGCCGGGCAACGGTGGTCGCGTTCATCAAGCTTCGTCACCTTCTGCCGAACTTTTCGACCAGGTTACCCGGGTCACACCCCAGCGCCATAGAGCGGATTACGGTCAGGGCTTCACGAACATGCCGAGCCCCTCCTGCTCGTAGTACGCCAGGATCAGCCGATTTCCCTCGAACCGGGCCGTCGACAGCGACCCCGGATTCGCCCCCTCACCCTGCGGCGCGAACACGAACTTGTCGCCGTCCCAGTGCCGCATCGGCATCCGCACCGCCGCCGGACCCATCGTCAACACCAGCGCGCCATTGTCCACCGACACCACCGCCGGCCCGAAATACGCATTGTCGTAGGTACCCGCGTAATCCTGCAGCGGCCCCGCCGGCTTCGCGTTCGACGGCCGCTCCTTGCCCGCCAGATCCCCGAACGGCGCGTTGATCTGCTCGAACACCCCCGCGAACAGCTCCCGCCAGTCCTCCCGCACCTCGCCGAACTGCACCAGATCCGCGAACTCCGCGTTCAGCGTCTCCGGCACCCCGATCGGCGCCGCGTTCGTCAGCGTCACGATCCCCACATCCGCCGACGGGATCAGCGTGAACGCCGTCCCCGCGCCCCGGTTGAACGCCCCCGAATGCCCCAGCGTCACCCGCCCGGCCGGCGAGGTCCCCACATTGAAACCGAATCCGTAGAACCCGGCCCTGGAATCCGGCGACGCCGGGGGAGCGGACATCGCCTGCGGCGACACCGCGGGCAGCAGCGCGCCCGGCGGCACGATCTCCTTGCCCTCGAACGTCCCGTCCGCCAGCATCATCGTCATCCAGCGCGCCATGTCGTCCACCGAGGAGCTCACCCCGCCCGCCGGCGACTGCGGATCCGGCTGCCGCGGCGGATCGGCCGGCTGGTACGCACCGTTCACCAGCACGTGCCCGACCGCCCGATCCGGCCGGCTCACGAACTCGCTGTACCGCGAACTGGTCGAGGTCATCCCGAGCGGCTCGTAGATCTCCCGCTGCGACAGCTCCTCCCACGAGGTGCCCGCCGCCTCGGCCACCGCCACCGCGGCCGCCGTCAGCCCGTAGTTGGTGTAGGCGTAGGAATCGCGGAACGTGTCCAGCGGCAGCTGCCGCAGCCGCTCCAGCACCTGCTCGCGGTTGTACCCCAGATCCTCCAGCAGGTCACCCGCGTGATCCGGCAGCCCCGACCGGTGCGAGTACAGATCTCCGATCGTCACGTTCTCCGTCACGTACGGATCGGCCAGCGCGAACCCGGGCGAGAGCCGGCGCACCGGCGTATCCCACGCCACCCGGCCCGCCGCCACCTCGCGCGCCACCGCCGTCGCGCCCAGCGGCTTCGACACCGACGCCAGCTGGAACACCGTGTCCGAGTCCACCGGCTGCCGCGTCGTCACATCGCGCACCCCGAACCCCTTGCTGTACACGACCTTGCCGCCGTGCACCACCGCGACCGCCATCCCCGGAATCTTCGACGAGCTCATGAGTTCGTCGGCGATCCGATCCAGCTGGCCCACCGCCCTGTCGATCTGCCCGTCCGGGATGGCCACCCCGGCGACCTGCCCCGGCGACTGCTGCGCCGTGCCGCTCGGCGGCGCGGGACTCGAGGAGGCCGTGCCGCCACCTGAGTCGTCCTGCGCGCAGGACCCGACGACGAGCACCGCCGCCACCGCCAGCCCGATCACCACTCGGCTCCGATCCCGCACGGCCACCACCTCCTTGGTGTGATGCACAGCACAATGCGACGAGCCTAGCGTCAGCAATCAACCGGCAACAGATTTTGCCGGGTTCCAGCGTGGCGCGGTCAATACGTCACTGTGACGCAATTGGGGCATCACTCGGCGTCACTGTGACGCATTGGAGGAGGGCGGTTGCCGTTGCGCGAGTCGGCCACAAAGCCCGCGCGGATCAACCCGGCCGAGCAGCGCGCGGCGTGCACGATGGGCATCGCAGCGCGCGGAGCAGATGTACAGCGAATGCCGAGCCGGTGCACAAACGCCAGGTCGTAAAAGTGCCGATAATCTACATTATGTCAACCTGTACCGCTCTCCCCGGTGAACCGCACGTGAACCAAGATCGATAACGTGGGTGCGTGCTCGGACATTCTCACGCGACCAGCGGCGCGCTCGGCTGGTCGGCGGCCGCCGCGGCCCTCCCGGTCTCGATCCTGACCTACCCGGTGCTCGACGTCGCCGGCGACCACCACCTCGGAACGGTCGATCTGCTGCTCGGCGTCTTCCTCACCGCGGGCGCCGCGCTGCTGCCCGACATGGACCACCCGGACGGCACCATCGCCAATACCCTCGGCCCGGTCTCCGAGCTCTTCTGCACGGTCGTCTCCTGGCTCGCCGGCGGCCACCGCAAGGCCACACACTCCCTCCTCTTCGTCGCCCTCGCCGGCGTCGGCACCTGGGCCGGGATGACCTACCTCGGCAGGCCCTTCACCCTCGGCCTGGTCTTCGTGCTGCTCGCGCTCGCGGTGCGCGCCCTGCACCTCTGCCCGCCCGGCAAGGGCATCCGCGCCTGGGGCACGGTGCTGGCACTGGCGCTCGGCGGCACGTTCGCCATGACGCACTGGATCTCCGACGCTCCCCCGTGGCTGCCGTTCTGCGTCGCGCTCGGCTGCCTGGTGCACATCCTCGGCGACTGCCTCACCGACCGCGGGTGTCCCCTGCTCTGGCCGTACAAGAAGCGGCTCGGGATCGAGATCATCAGCCGGACCGGGAACAAGGTCGAGACGTGGGTGCTCGCCCCGCTCTTCATGGCGGGAACGCTCGTCTTGCTCTGGTACACGATCACCCAGCTGCCGTAAGCGCCCGCCTCCCGGTCTTTGCTGGTTTCTTGTATTTGGATTGAGGGGCAGTAACTGATTTGATGCGCATAGTCGCATACATGCAATAATAAATAGTTTATGCAGTGCACACCTGTACACTGAACCCATGAACGAGGACCTGCGACGCGCGGAGATACGCGCCCTCGCCCGCCTCGCCGGCGACGAACTCGGCGGCGCCGTCGCGGGAATCGCCGCCGTCCACCGCGCCATCTCCACCCGGGTCTTCACGGCGGTGCGCTGGGGCGTGGGCCCTGCGGCGCTCCCCGTCCAGGTCGCGCACGACGTCATCGCCGATGGCGTCTACACGATCGTCGGTACTGCCGCCGAGACCGCGGGAAGGGTCGCCGAGCGCACCGCCGACCTGCCCGATGCCGAGCCGCCCTCCCGCACGGTCTTCGGTGCCGGGCTGCTCGGCGTGCTGACCGGGCTGATCGGTGACCGGCTCGCCGAGCAGAACCCCATCCTGGCGGCCCCCATGTCCTTCCGGGTCGACGGCAGGCCGGTGACCCCGGAGGAGATCGGCTCGCCGCACGACACCCTCGTGGTCTTCCTGCACGGCCTGGTCGAGACCGAGTACGCCTGGCGGCGCGGCGGCCGCCCCACCTATGCCGAGCGGCTGGCCGGGGAGCTGCGCTGCGCCACGGCCGAGGTGCGGTTCAACAGCGGCCTGCACGTCTCCGAGAACGCCCGCGAACTCGCCGAGCTGCTCGACCGCACGCAGCGCGCGTGGCCGGTGCCGCTGCGCCGGATCGCGCTGGTCGGGCACTCCATGGGCGGGCTGGTGGCCCGCTCGGCCTGCCATCTCGCCGCCGCGGAGGGCGCCGAGTGGGTGACGCTGGTGCGGCAGATCGTCTGCCTCGGCTCCCCGCACCTCGGCGCGCCGCTGGAGCAGTTCGTGCACGTCGTCTCGGCTGGGCTGGTGAAGCTGCCGGAGACCAGGCCGTTCGGGCGGCTCCTGCGCCGGCGCAGCGCCGGTATCCGCGATCTGCGGCAGGGGTCGCTGGTGGACGAGGACTGGGCGGATCTCGATATCGACGCCCTCAGCCAGCGCGTCCAGCAGGAGGTGCCGCTGCTCCCCGGCGTCGAGCACTACTTCGTGACGGCCTCGATCCTGCGCAATCCGAAGAACCCGCTCGGCCGCATCGTCGGCGACGGCCTGGTCCTCACCCCGAGCGGCTCCGGCCGCGGCCGGGCCAGGCGCATCGCCTTCGAGCCGGAGAACGGCCTGCACCTGCCGGGCGCCAACCACTTCACCCTGCTCAACGACGAGGCGATCCACGAGGCGCTGCTGCGCTGGCTCGCCGGCGCCACTCCCCTCCCTCGGCCCTGAAATGCCGAACCGCCCGGGAGCCGGGGCTCGCGGGC
This sequence comes from Nocardia sp. NPDC050697, assembly GCF_040654395.1. NCBI lineage: Bacteria > Bacillati > Actinomycetota > Actinomycetes > Mycobacteriales > Nocardiaceae > Nocardia > Nocardia sp. NPDC050697. The sequence continues at coordinate 698,888 of NZ_JBFAHY010000001.1, read as the reverse complement.
GGTTCGACAGGCCGGGTCAGGCCTCGGCGACCTGCGCCTGCCACATCCAGTGCAGCTGCTCCAGCCGACCGGCGATCTCGATGATGAGATCCTGGGTGACCGGGTCGGCCTTCTCGGTGGCGTCGATGCGCTCCCGGAGCCCGCGGATGACCGAGGACAGGTTGGTGACGACGCCGTTGATGACGTCGGTGTCCTGCTGCCAGCCGTCCGGGAAGCCGTCGGCGGCGCTGTCGCGGGCGACGGTGGCGGCGCGCCCGTCCGGGCTGACACCGATGGCGGTGGCGCGCTCGGCGGCGGCGTCGGTGAACTCGCGGGCGGCGGTCACCAGCTCGTCGAGGGCGAGGTGCACCGAGCGGAAGTTGCGGCCGACGACGTTCCAGTGCGCCTGCTTGGCGATCAGGGACAGGTCGATGAGGTCGACGACGGTGGCGCGCAGGGCCTCACCGGCGATGCGCTGCTGCTCGGCCTCGAGGGTGCTGGTGATGGGTTGCGACATTGCTGTACCTCTCTCTCGTCGTCGGTCCCGATGTCCATTCGGTGGGCTACCCGGGATCGCCGGGCTCACGCAGCGGAGCCGCGTGAACGCCGTCTCACTCGTCCGGCCAGGTACCGGTGACCTTCTGGAAGCCCTCGGCGCCCGCGCGGTCGATGGCGGTCTTGACCAGGCCGAAGACGGCGCCCTGGACGGCGGCGGCGAGCAGCACCTCACGCCAGCCGTAATCCTCCGAGGTGGCGTGCGGTGCTTCGTCCTCGCCGCTGATGGCCTGCCAGATCTTGCCGAAGATCAGGTTGGCGAGGAGGCCGCCGAGCACGCTGACGGCGAGCCCGAGCGGTTTGTACGCGAGCTTCATCGCCTGCCCCGCTTCCGCAGCACCTGCCAGAGCACGACGCCGCTGACGACGCCGATGGCGACCGGCACCGGGTTGGCGCGGAGGAAGTCGGCGGCCTGGCGCCCGCCGCGGGCGACCGGCTCCGGAGTGGTCTCCCCGACCTTGGCGGCGGCGGCCTGCGTGCGCTCCTTGGCTACCGCGGCGGTCTCGGCCGCCTTCTGCTTGGCGACGGTCGCGGTCTCCGCGGCCTTCTCCTTCGCGACAGCGGCGGTCGCGGCGGCCTTGTCCTTGGCGGCGGTCGCGGAGTCCGCGGCGCGGTCCTTGGCGACGGCGGCGGTCTCGGCGACCCGCTCCCCCGCCTGCTGCGCGCTGCCGGTGACCTTGTCCTTGGCCCCGGCCGCGGCGGCCTTGGTGTTCTCCTTGACCTCCTGCGCCTTCTCCGAGGCGCGGGCGGGGACGTCGAGTTTGTGGGTCAGCTCCTCGACGGCCTGGCCGAGCTCCTCGCGGGCGCGGTCGCGGTCGGCGGCGACCAGTTCCTTCTCGGTCTCCGGGTCGATATCGGGGTCCGGGCTCACTGCCTGCGGCTCCTCTCCTTGATGGTGGCCACGTCCTGTTGCACGCCGTGCACGGCGTCCTCGGGAAGTGGCGGGGTGGCGCTCTGGACGTTCTTCTTGCCCGCGAGGGCGAGGATGCCGGCGACGACGAGCAGCACGACGCCGACGATGAGCGCGGCGGCCCAGGCGGGCAGCGGCTCGGCGAGGCCGATGATGGCGGCGGCGACGAGCGCGCCGACGCCGTAGAGCGCGAGCACGGTGCCCGCGCCGGCCAGCCCGGCGCCCTTGCCGATCCGTTTGCCCTTCTGCTGCATCTCCAGGGTGGCGAGCCGGATCTCGTCGCGGACGAGCCGGCTGAGCTGTTCGCTGGCGTCGCCGACGAGTTCGGAGACGGAGCGGGCGTCGGCGGGCCCGGTCCGGTCGGTGTGTGCGGCGTGCGTCATGTGTTCGCTTCCCTCCTCCGGTCGGGGTGCGGTTACCCCGGGCTCAGCGGGGCAAACGCCGGGTTCGGGGGGCCGGAATCGGGGTGAGCGCAACGGTGTTCGTGGGGGGTGGCGAGCCCTTACCGTCGGCCTATCGTGAGACCGGCGGGAGCGTTCCGATGAGTGATGTCTGGCAGACCGAGGCGGATGTGCTGGTGCTCGGCGGCGGGCCGGCCGCCGCGTGGGCGGCGTTGCACGCGCGGGCGGCGGGGGCCGAGGTGGTCCTGGTGGACAAGGGGTACTGCGGCACCAGCGGGGCGACGGCGCCGTCCGGGACGGGGGTCTGGTACGTGGCACCGGAGGCCGAGGCGCGGGCGAAGGCGAAGGCGAGCCGGGAGGCGCTGGGCGGGCATCTGGCGGATCACCGGTGGATGGATCGGGTGCTGGAGCAGACGTACGCGAATATGGAGCGGCTGGCGGTGGAGGGCCGCTACCCGTTCCCGGTGGATCCGGTGACGGGGGCGCAGCTGCGGACCGGGGTGCAGGGCCCGGAGTACATGCGGCGGATGCGGGCCTGGATCCGGCGGGCCGGGGTACGGATTCTGGATCACTCCCCCGCGCTGGAATTGCTGGTGGACGCGGACGGGGTGGTGCGCGGTGCGGCGGGATTTCAGCGGCAGCTGGGGCGGGAATATCGAATTGCGGCGGGGGCGGTGGTGCTGGCGACGGGCGGGTGCGCGTTCCTCTCCGGTGCGCTCGGCACGAATGTGAACACCGGGGACGGCGCGTTGATGGCGGCGGAGGTGGGTGCGCGGTTCTCCGGGATGGAATTCTCGAATGCGTACGCGATCGTGGCGAAGGGGTCGACGATCACGAAGACGGCCTATTACGGGTATGCCACGTTTTTCCGCCAGGACGGTTCGGTGCTCGAGGGTGCGGGGTCGCAGCGGGGGCGGTCGGTGATCGCGCGGGCGCTGCTCTCGGAGCGGGTTTTCGCGCAGCTGGATCGGGCGGACGCGGCGGTGCGGGAGCGGATGCGGCTGGGGCAGCCGAATTTCTTCCTGCAGTTCGATCGGCGCGGGATTGATCCGTTCCGGGAGCGGTTCGAGGTGGACATGCTGGCGGAGGGGACGGTGCGCGGCACCGGCGGGATCGATGTGCTGGACGACGACTGCTCGACGTCGGTGCCGGGGTTGTTCGCGGCGGGTGACGCGGCGACGCGGGAGCGGATCTGCGGGGGTTTCACCGGTGGCGGCAGCCATAATTCGGCGTGGGCGATGAGTTCTGGGTCGTGGGCGGGGGCTGGTGCGGCGCGGTTCGCGCTGCGCGGGCGCCCGGAGGCGGCGGGGTTGCGCGGGACCGGGCGGGCCGGGTTGCGGCCGTCGGGCGGGGCGGCGGTGGACGCGGAGTCGGTGCTGGAAGCGGCGCGGGCGGAGCTGATTCCGTTCGAGAAGAACTTTCTGCGGCACGGTGATCGGGTGCGGCCTGCGCTGGCGGCGCTGGACGGGGTGTGGGGTTCGGCGGTGGCCGGGCTCGATGGCGCGGCGGCGGGTGACGGCGGGGTGCGGGCGCGGCAGGCGGCGGCGATCACGGCGGTGGGGCGGTTGATGTACACCTCGACGTTGGCGCGCACCGAGACTCGCGGGATGAGCAAGCGGGCGGATCATCCGGAGCTGGATCCGGCGCAGCGGCACCATGTGCTCTGCGGCGGGGTGGATGCGGTGTGGACCGGGACGGCGGTGGCGTCGTGATCGAGCTGGTGCTGGCCGAGGCGTGCATCGGCTGTGACAAGTGTGTGGACGTGTGCCCGACGAATGTGTTCGATCGGACGGCGTCCGGTATTCCGGTGATCGCGCGGCAGCGGGATTGCCAGACCTGTTTCATGTGTGAGGCGTACTGCCCGGCGGATGCGCTGTTCGTGCACCCGGATTCGGCGCCGCGCCCGGTGGGGGCGGCGGTTCCGGCGGAAGAGATCGGGCGGTATCGGGAGCGGCTGGGCTGGGGGCGGGGACGGACGCCGGGCAGCCGGGTCGCGGTGGGGCCGGAGTTGCCGCGCGGGGCGCCGCCGCCGCGGCTGCCGTGAGTTGTTCGCCGCATTCTCGGGCGTGATCTCCTGGCGCTACAGTATTCCTGTCGCGTTTGTCGTCGCATTCGAAGAGGGAGAGCTTCATGGCACGCAAAGTCGTGGTCACGGTGGTGGACGATTACGACGGCATCTCGGCCGCGGATGAAATGGTCGCTTTCGGGGTGGACGGTGTGTCCTACGAGATCGATCTCTGCGCGGAGAATGCGCGTTCGCTGCGGAAATTCCTGGAGCAGTGGACGCCGTATGCGCGGAAGACCGGGCGGGCGGCGCGGAGCAGGAATGCCGGTGGGGGTCGTTCGTCGGCGAGCCGGGAGGATGTGGCGGCGATTCGGTCGTGGGCGAAGGAGAACGGCCACGAGATCTCCAGCCGGGGTCGTATTCCCTCGGAGATCGTCGCGGCGTATCGGGAGGCGCGGCCGGCCTGAACCGGTTCAGCCCTGGCCGGGCGGGATGCGCTCGTGGCCGGTGAGGAGCAGGTGGTCGAAGACGGTGAGGGTGTCCGGCCGGGGTGGCGGCACCTGCGGCAGGTCGGCGACGAGCTGGGCGGCGAGGGCGCGGAGTTTGGTGTTGGTCTCCTGGGAGCGCCAGGAGAGCACCTTGAAGGCCTGGTCGGCGCTGATGCCGTACATGCGCATGAGGATGCCCTTGGCCTGTTCGATGACGGCCCTGGATTCGACGATCTCCGGGACGACCTCGCTGACGGCGGCCTGGCCCGCGGCGTCGATGGTGTCGGTGAGGTCGATGTAGCAGCCGCTGGTGCCGATGGGTTCGCCGTCGGCGTCGAGGATGCGGTTGGCGACGACGAGGACGGTGTGCTCGCAGTCCCGGGTGTCGATGACGCGGTGTCGTCCGGCGAAGGGTTCGCGGTCGGTGCGGGCGCGGTCGATGAGCGCGGCGACCAGGTCGCGGTCGTCGGGGTGGTTGTGCGCGAGCACCAGCTCGGTGCTGGGTTCGACGGCGCCGGGTTCGTAGCCGTGCAGCCGGTAGACCTCGGGTGACCACTCCCAGCGGCCGTCGGCGAACCACAGCGTGAAGCCGCCCGTCACCTGGGGATCGACCGACTCGGGGAGGTCGGCGAGCGGGTCTTCCCGGCACTCGGGCACTGCGGACTCGGACACCCTGGAACAATAGCGCGACCTGCGCGGACGACACACCGGTCACGGGTGTGGCCGGGGCAACTTCACCACCCGGACGAAGAAGCCGTCGATCTGCTGGATGGCGGCCATGAAGGCGTCCAGGTCGACGGGTTTGGTGACGAAGGCGTTGGCGCGGGCGCGGTAGCTGCTCTCCACGTCCTCGGTGGCCGAGGAGGTGGTGAGCACGACGACCGGGATGGCGGCCAACTCGGGGTCGGCCTTGATCCGCTCCAGGACCTGGCGGCCGTCGTATTTGGGCAGGTTGAGGTCGAGCAGGATGAGGTCGGGGCGCACGGCGCCGGTGTGGGCGCCGCGGCGGTAGAGGAAGTCGAGCGCCTCCTGGCCGTCGCGGACGACGTGCAGGGTGTTGCCGAGGGTGTGGCTGTCGAAGGCCTCGCGGGTGATGAGTTCGTCGCCGGGGTCGTCCTCGACCAGCAGGACGTCGATCGGGTGCTCGGAGTCGGGCACGGCGGCCTCCCAGGTGTCCACCGCGCGCGGCGGAGTGCGGATGCCCCGGCCCTGATGGCGGTCGAGGTGCGGTCAGTCAACCAGATCCGGTGCGGCGCTGCGCCTCAGGGGCCGGGGAGGACCCGGGCGGGGTGGACGCCTCCGCGCGGGTTCCTGCTTCCGGTCCGCTCGCCTGCGGCGGGCTCTACTGCGCGGGGCCGACATTCCTGGTGGTGAGCCATTCCAGGACGCTCTCGGCGACCTCGGTCCAGCCGCTGTCCAGGGTGAGTGAGTGGCCGCGGTCGGGGAACTGCCTGAGGTCGGTAACGGCGGGTGAGCCGTGGTAGAGCTTGTGCGCGGCGCGGGTGACGACGTCGGGGACGGTGTGGTCCTTGCCGCCGGAGACGATGAGCAGGGGGCCGCGGGTGGGGTTGGCGGTGTCGACGGCGGCCGGGGAGTTCTTGCTGAAGTTGGCGAAGGCGGCTTCGAAGAGCGGGCGGCCGGGTGAGGGGATGGTCCAGGTGTCGAAGAGCCGGTCGGATTCGTCGGCGGGGATGGCGTTGCCGAAGCCGTAGCGGAACTGGCTCCGCGTGAGCGCGACCGAGCGGTTGCGGTTGGCGGGGTTGCCGAGGACCGGGAAGCCGGAGCGCAGCTGCGCGAAGGGCAGCGGCTTGACGCCCTTGATCTGGGCGGGGTCGATGGCGACGCCGGCCCGGCCGAGCCCGGCGGCGAGCAGCTTCTGCGCGAAGAGGCCGCCGAAGGAGTGGCCGATGAGCACCGGCGGGGTGTCGAGGGCGCGGATGATCCCGGTGTAGTGCGCGGTGACGTCGTCGATGCCGATTCCGGCGACCGCGTCCGGCTGTGCCCGCGCGGCCTCGACGGTGCCGGGTTCGCCGGGCCAGCCGGGGGTGTGCGGTTCGTAGCCGCGGGCGGCGAAGAGCTCCGCCCACGGCTGCCAGGAGGTGGCGTGCAGCCACAGGCCGTGGATGAAGACGACGGGGGTACGGGTGGCTGCCATGCGGGGTCTCCTCGGGACGCGGAACGCTCGGAAACTGTAGACCGATCCGGGCCGGTTCGCGCGCCGAGCTGCGCGTTTCCGCCTCGGTGGCCCGGGTAGCTCGGGGAATGATCGCTGATTTCCCGAACCGAGAGGAACCGCGCAATGAGCAAGGACCGATCGTTCAGCAAGGGCGACAAGGTGGAGTGGAAGAGCCACGGCAGCACCGCCGAGGGCAAGGTGGAGGAGAAGATCACCTCCGATACCGAGGCGGCCGGGCGCACCGTCCGCGCGTCGAAGGACGACCCGCAGTACCGGGTGCGCAGCGAGAAGAGCGGGCGCGATGCCGTGCACAAGCCGTCGGCGCTGAAGCCCGCCGATGACTGACGACGCGCAGACCAGGGCCGAGTTCGACGAGGCGGTCAATATGACCGGCGCCGAGCTGCGGCGCTGGCTGGATACCGAGGAGTCGAAGTCGGTGGGGCAGAAGCCCGACGGCGGCGGGGAGTCCACCGGCCACCACAGCGGCCGCCGGATCCTGGACATCCTCGCCGCCGGCGAGCTCACCGATGCCGACTACGCGCACATGCGCAAGGTGGTCGGCTACGTGCACCGGCATGCGAAGCAGCGCCCGTCCGGTGATGTCGAGGACACGAAGTGGCGCTACTCGCTGATGAACTGGGGGCACGATCCCCTGAAGCAGGGCTAGTAGCCCACCCGGGCCACCCGCTCGGGGTGCAGGACGATCCGGACGAACTCGCCCGCGCGCATGGTGGCGAGGGCGGCGGCGCGGGCCGGGTCGCCGAGGTCCCAGTAGCGGGCGGCGAGCCGGTCGCAGAGGTCGCGGGCGCCGTCGGGTTCGACGGTGACCGGGCCCGCGACGGAGACCCAGCGCTCGGGCTCCCCCACCGGGGCGGCGACCACGAGCGAGGCGCGCGGGTCGGTGCGCAGCCTGCGCAGCTTGGCGGCGCCGGGTTCGGTGAAGATCTGGACGGTGTGGTCGGCGGCGAGTTCGAACCAGACCGGGCGCGGCTGCGGTGGCACCGGTCCCGCGGCGACGGTGAGGAAGCCGTGCAGGGGGCGGCGCAGGAAGGCGATGTCGCCGGGGGTGAGGGTGCTCATGGTTCTCGATTCAACCGGTGCCGGACCGGACAGAGCCATAGGTGAGACACCGGATTGCCTGCCCATTCGTCTAATCTGGCGGGGGTGGATGTCTTCGGTGACCTGATTCGCGGGGTGCGGGCGCAGGGTTCCCTGTTCGGCAGCTCGACGCTCACCCCGCCGTGGTCGCTGCACTTCGTGGACGGCGCGCCGTTGACGCTGTGCACGGTGCTGTCGGGTGCGGGCTGGATTGTGCCGGAGCAAGGGCCGCCGGAGCGGGTGCGCGCCTATGAGACGGCGGTGGTGCGCGGCCCCGCGACCTTCACCTTCGTCGACGAGCCGGGCACCGCGGCCGAGCCGGTGGCCTGCGGGGCGTTCTGCTCGGGGCCGGAGCAGGGCGGGACCAGGCACCGGCTGGGGTGGGCGGACTGCGGTGAACCGGCGCCGGGCGCGACCACGCTGATCGTGGGCGCCTACCCGGTGCACGGGGAGCTCGGCGGCCGGTTGCTCGACGCGCTGCCCGCGGTGCTGCGGGTGGGGTCGGGCGGGACCGGGGACGCGGTGCTCGACCACCTGGCGGCCGAGGTCGCCGCCGACGTGCCCGGCCAGCAGGTGGTGCTGGACCGGCTGCTGGACTGGATGCTGGTGTGCACCCTGCGCGCGTGGTTCGACCGGCCCGGTGGCGAGCCGCCCGCCTGGTGGGCGGCGCAGCGCGACCCGGTGGCCGGTGCCGCGCTGCGGCTGCTGCACGCCGAGCCGGCCGCGCCGTGGACGGTGGCGGCGCTGGCCGGCCGCACCGGGGTGTCGCGCTCCACGCTGGCCAAGCGCTTCGCCGAGCTGGTCGGTGAGCCGCCGCTCACCTACCTGACCCGCTGGCGGATGACGCTGGCGGCGGAGCTGCTGGCCGAGCGGGAGACCAGCATCGCCGAGGTCGCGCGGACCGTCGGGTACGCGGACCCGTTCGGGTTCAGCGCGGCCTTCAAACGGGTGCGCGGGGTGGCGCCGAGCGAGTTCCGGCTGCGGCGGCGCGAACCCGCCTGATCAGCCCGCGGTCTTGCCGTTGTCGGCGGTGTAGATCGCGCCGTGGATGGCGGCGGCGTCGTCGCCGGCCAGGAAGGCGACGAGTTTCGCGACGGCCGCCGGTTCGCTGAGCCCGCGCGGCGAGGCCACCCGCATGACGAGGTTCGGGTCGGCGCCGTCGGGCAGGGTGAAGCCGGTGACCTGCGGGGTGAGCATGCCGCCCGGGCAGACGGCGTTGACCCGCAGCTGGGTGGCGGTGAATTCGACGGCGAGCGCGCGGGTGAGCCCGACCAGGCCGTGCTTGGCCGCGCAGTACCCGGCGGAGTACGCCTGGCCCTCGATGCCGGCGATCGAGGCGACATTGACGATGCTGCCGCCGGTCTCCAGCAGGTGCGGGAGGGCGGCGCGGGAGAGGTGGAAGGGGCCGTTGAGGTTGACCGCGAGGTCGCGTTCCCACTCCTCGTCGGTGACGTCGGCGGTGTGGCGCATGGCGTGCTGTCCGGCGACGTTGATCAGGGTGTCGAGCCGGCCGAGTTCGGTGACGCAGCGGGTGACGGCCGCGCGGCACTCGGCGGGGCCGGCGATGTCGGCGAGCGCGTAGCGGCCGCCGGGGATGTGCTCGAAGACGGCGGCGAGGCGGTGCTCGTCGCGGGCGACGCCGAAGACGGTGGCGCCGCGCTCGCCGAGCAGCTGGGCGACGGCGGCGCCGAGCCCCGATGACGCGCCGGTGACGAGCGCGACCTTTCCCGACATGTCAGTCATGGGGGTCACGATAGAACGGGGCGTTACTTGTCCGGCTTGGGTGGCTTGATTTTCCCGTTGCCGTTGTTGCTGCCGGGGCCGTTCCCGTTCCCGGAGTTGCCGTTTCCATTGCCGTTGTTGCCGGGGCGCGGTTCGGGGGCGGCGCTCTCGATGATGATCGGCTCGGGTTCGGGTGCCGGGGGCGGTGGTTCGGCTGTGTCGTTCTCGCAGTCCGGGCAGGGGGCGGGGGTGGCCGCGATGGGGGCGGCGCTGCGCGGGGGCAGGGGCAGGGTCGTGGCGGTGGCGGCGGGCGGGGTGGTCGGGGCGCCGTCGGTGATACCGGTGGCGGCGGGGCGGTTGAGGTAGAGGGCGCCGCCGACCACGGCGGCGAGCCCGGCCAGTGCGGCCGCCGCGAGCCGGTGCCGGTTGCCGCCGGTCGGCGCGGTGCCGGGGCCGTTGTCGCCGGCCGGCGCGGTGCCGGGGCGGATGCCGACAGGCGCGGTGCCAGGGCGGGTGATCGGGGCGGGCGCGGGGAAGCGGTAGGTGGCGGCGGGCACGGTGGCGGGCGCGATGTCGGCGGTCGCGATATCGCCACCCCCGACGGCCGCGCGGGCGGCGGCGACGAACTGCTCCACATCGGCGTAGCGCTCCCCCGGCTCCTTCGCCATGCCGCGGACGATCACCGCGTCCAGCTCGCGCGGCACCGCGGGGTTGAGCATGCTCGCGGCGGGCGGGGCGGTCATGAGGTGGGCGAGCACCTGCTGCGGTGAGTCGCCGTCGCCGAAGGGCCTGCGGCCGGTGAGCAGCTCGAAGAGCACGCAGGCCAGCGAGTACTGGTCGGAGCGGGCGTCGGCGGCGCCGGAGAAGCGCTCCGGGGCCACGTAGCCGAGGGTGCCGACCAGGTTGCCGGTGGCGGTGATGGCGGGCTGCCCGTCGCGGGTGGCGGTGCCGAAGTCGATGAGGTAGACGAACTCCCGCGGCGTCACCATGAGGTTCGACGGTTTGACGTCGCGGTGTACCAGCCCGATCCGGTGCGCCGCCGCCAGCGCGGTGCCGGCCTGGGCGACGATGCCGGTCGCGCGGCCGGGCGCGAGCCGCACCTCGCGGCGCAGCAGGGCGGCGGCGTCGATGCCGTCGATGAGCTCCATGTCCAGGTAGAGCAGCCCGTCGAGCTCGCCGAAGGCGTGGATGGTGACGGTGTGCGGGCCGCGCAGCTGGGCGGCGAGCCTGGCCTCCCTGGTGAACCGCCGCCGGAAGCCGGGGTCGGCGGCCAGGTCGGCGGCGAGCACCTTGAGCGCCACGTCCCGGTCGGTGGTGCTGTCGTGGGCCAGCCAGACCCGGCCCGAGCCGCCGCTGCCGAGCAGCCGATCGAGGCGGTAGTGGCCGAACCACGTCTCGCCCATGTGCAGAACCTCCCGTACGCGCTCCCCTCGTCGCGGTATGACCGCTGCACCGCGACGGAAACCGCGACGGCGAACCGCCGCGGCCGATCCGATCCTCGCGCGGCCTCCGGCACCCGGTGCGGGATTCGGCCGGACGCGCGGCGGGGATCGATTCGCCCCACGGTAACGAGCCGCCGCCGATGGGCCGTCGCCCGGCCCGCTCGAGACCGCGCCGTTTCGCGGAAAGAGCGACCCGCGCTCCCCCGAATCACTGATTAGCGGAGAGGTAGCCGGGTAGGGTTTTCCGGACGGCTCCAGCACCGCTACCGGGAGGAGTAGTGAGATGCGCACCGATCCGGACACGGTGCTCGATCGTCGACCGGCCACCGGAGGGCTCCGGTTCGGCATCAGCACGCCCGGCGGGGCGGCGGCCGCGGCCGAACGCGCCGCGACCGCGGCCGCGGTGGGCGCGATCCCCGAACTCGTGCTCTGGTTCACCGATTTCGCCGCGGCGGCGCCGGACGCGGAGCTCACCGCGGTGACCGGCGCGACCCCGATCATCACCTGGGAGCCGTGGCTGGCACTCGGCGCCGGGCGCTACGACCGCTCGGCGTTCCCGCTCACCGCCATCGCCGCCGGGGCCGAGGACGACCACGTGCGCGCCTGGGCCCGCGCGCTCGCCCCGCACCGGGCCGGGCTCCGCTTCGCCCACGAGTTCAACGGCGACTGGTACCCGTGGTCGGGCGATCCGGAGTGCTACGTGCGCGCGTGGCGCCGCCTGCACGGCCTGATCGCCGCCGAGGCGCCGGGGGTGCGCTGGATCTGGTCCCCGAACGCACCGTTCGCGCAGGTCCCGGCGGCGTGGTACCCCGGCGACGAGTACGTCGACGTGGTCGGGCTCGACGGCTACAACTGGGGCACCGCCCGGCCGGGCGGCCGCTGGGTGCGGCCGGCCGAGCTGTTCGGCCCCGCGCTGGCGGCGCTGCGCGAGCTGGGTAAGCCGGTGCTGGTGACCGAGGTGGGCTGCGCGGAGGCGGGCGGCTCGAAACCGGCCTGGATCACCGAACTGGTCGCGCTGCTCACCGCCGACCCGGCCGTGGCCGGGTTCGTGTGGTTCGACCACGACAAGGAGACCGACTGGCGGCTGTGCAGCAGCCCCGCCGCGGCGCGGGCGATGGCGGCCGCGCTCGACCAGGAGGCGCGACCATGACCGATACCGCCCTGTTCACGCTGCCGCCCGAGGTGGAGGCCGCGCGGGTGCGCTCGCTGGAGCAGCTGCACATGGCGGGCACCCCGCCGGAGGAACGGTTCGCCCGGATCACCCGGATGGCGCGGGTGGTGTTCGGGGTGCCGGCCTCCTCGGTGAACCTCATCGACGGCGAACGCCAGTGGTTCAAGCAGCTCGACGGCCTCGACCTGGGCGCGCACAATCCGCGGGAGGAGGCGGTGTGCCAGGCGACGATCGTGCGCGCCTACACCGCACCGGCCGAGCCCGCGCTGGTGCTCGAGGACGCGGCCGCGATCCCGGAGTTCGCCGCGCTGCCCAGCATCGGCGGCGCCGACGGGATCCGCTTCTACGCCGGCTACCCGCTCTACGGCCCCGGCGGGCACGCGGTCGGCACCTTCTGCCTCTACGACTCGGTGCCCCGATCGCTGGACGACGCCCAGCTGGCTGCCTTCCGCGAGCTGGCCGGGTGGGCGCAGCGCGAGCTGGAGAGCTCCGACGATCTCGAGCGCGCCGCCATCGTGCAGCGCAGGCTGCTGCCACCGCCGCTCGGCGATCTGCCCGGCTACCGCGTCTGCGCGACCTGCCTGCCCGCCTACGCGGTCGGCGGCGACTTCTACGACCACTACCGCGACGACGGCGGGCTGATCTTCACCCTGGCCGACGTCATGGGCAAGGGGCTGGGCGCGGCCATCCTCACCGCGGGCGTGCGCTCGGCGCTGCGCGGTGCGTCGCGGGCGGTGCGCGGGGTGGGCGCGGGCCCGGACCTGGCCTCGGTGGTCGACGCGGTCGATGCCCAGCTCACCGACGACCTCACCAGCACCGACACCTTCGTCACGCTCTTCCACGCCCGGCTCGAGCTCGACACCGGCGCCGTGCGCTACGTCGACGCCGGGCACGGCCTCTCGGTGCTGACCAGGGCCGGTGGCGAGACGACGCCGCTGCCCGGCCGCGGGCTGCCGCTCGGCGTCGTGCCCGGCGAGCACTGGAGCGCGGGCGCGCTTCGCCTCGAACCCGGCGACACCCTCACCATCGCCTCCGACGGCCTGCTGGAGCTGCTCGACCCGGCCGGTGACGCCGGGACCGTGGCGGAGTTCGTGCGCGCGCACCCCGAACCGGGGGCGCTCTGCGCCGCGGTGCGGGAGCTCGCCGCGAGCTGCCCGCCGCTGGACGACGCGACGGTGCTGGCGATCCGCCGGGAGCCGGAGTGAGCGCGCACGCCGTCGCCACCACCTCGACCGCGCGCTCGACGCCGTCGCCGTGGCTGCGGCTGCTCATCGTGCTCACCGCCGCGCTCGGGGTGAACTACGTGGTGTGGCGCTGGCTGGTGGCCACCAACTGGTCGGCGTGGTGGATCGCGGTGCCGCTGGTGATCTCGGAGACCTACAGCCTGATCGACTCGCTGCTGTTCGGGCTGACCATGTGGCAGTGGCACCGCCGCCGCACGCCACCGCCGCCGCCGGCCGGGGCGACCGTCGACGTCTTCGTCACCACTTACAACGAGCCGGTCGAGCTGGTGCTCACCACCGCCGAGGCGGCGCAGCGGATCCACTACCCGCACCGCACCTGGATCCTGGACGACGGCGCCCGCGGCGAGCTGGCCGCGGCCGCCGCGGAGCGCGGCATCGACTACCTGACCCGCAGCGCGCACTGGGACGACAAGCCGCGCCACGCCAAGGCGGGCAACCTGAACAACGCGCTGATGGAGACCGACGCCGAGTACATCCTGATCCTGGACGCCGACCAGATCCCGGAGCCGGAGATCCTGGACCGCACCCTCGGCTACTTCCACGACCCGGACATGGCGATGGTGCAGACCCCGCAGTACTTCGTCAACGTCCCCCGCGCCGACCCGCTCGGCAGCCAGGCGCCGCTCTTCTACGGCCCGATCCAGCAGGGCAAGGACGGCTGGAACGCCGCCTACTTCTGCGGCTCCAACGCGATACTGCGGCGCGAGGCGCTCATGCGGCTCGGCATCGCCGGCTACGTCGAGGCCGTCGAGGAGGGGGTGCGGCGCACCCTCTACGCCGCCCGCAAGATCCTGCGCTCGGCGCGGCGCCGGGCGGACACCGCGCAGGTCCGCGCCGCGCTGGACGCCGTCGCCGGCGCGGTCCGCGACGCCCGCCGCGAGCTGCGCGCCAAGGAGCCGCTGGCCGAGCTCACCTACACCTTCCAGCAGCGCGTGGACACCGCGACCAAGAGCCTGGTCGACGCCGACCTCACCGCCATGCGCGCCGACCTCGACGCCATCGAGGAGCTGCGCGCGCAGTCCGGCGGCGACGGCGGACCGGCGCCGGTGCTCTTCGACGACGAGGTGCTCGCCGCGCTGGCCGGGCGGGAGTGGTCGCCGCTGGGCGCGCTGGAGTCCATCGGGGCGCTCATTCGCGCGGTGGACGTCGGGCGCGACGACGAGGCCCAGCCGATCCTGCCGATGGCCACCATCTCGGTCACCGAGGACATGGCCACCTGCATGCGCATGCACGCCCAGGGCTGGCACACCGCCTACCATCACGAGGCGCTGGCCTGGGGGCTCGCCCCCGACGACGTGGGCACCATGCTCACCCAGCGGCTGCGCTGGGCGCAGGGCACCGTGCAGGTGATGCTGAAGGAGAACCCGCTGGTGCAGCGGGGGCTCTCCTGGGGGCAGCGGCTCATGTACTTCGCGACCATGTGGAGCTACCTGGCCGGGTTCGCCGCGCTGGCCTACATCGCCGCGCCGATCATCTTCCTGATCTTCGGGATCATGCCGGTGACCGCGTACAGCTGGGACTTCTTCGGCAGGCTGATCCCGTTCCTGCTGCTCAACCAGTTGCTGTTCCTGGTGGTGAGCCGCGGCACCTCGACCTGGCGCGGCCAGCAGTACAGCCTGGCGCTGTTCCCGGTGTGGATCCGGGCCTGCGTCACCGCCTTCCGCAATGTCTACTTCGACCGCCCGCTGGGTTTCGCCGTGACGCCGAAGACCAAGCAGCACCGCGACGCGCTGCCGTGGCACCTGGTGAAGTGGCAGCTGCTGGCGATGGCGCTGCTCTCGGTCGCGGTCGTCGTCGGCGTGGTGCGGCTGTACTTCGGCGCCATCTCCCCGCTCGGCGTCGGGGTGAACCTGGTGTGGGTCGTCTTCGACCTGCTGATCCTGAGCGTGGTGTTCCAGGCAGTGCGCTATCACGGCTACGAACCGGAGGCATGACGATGAGCCGATTTCCCACCCGCACCGCCGAATCCGGCGCCGTCGTGGTGCGCCCGGAGGGCCGCCTGGACATGATCGCGGCGCCGGAGCTGCGCAAGGAGCTGCACGCGCTGGCCGGCGGCGCCGGCGCCCGGGTGGTGGTCGACCTGGGCGGCACCGAGTTCATCGACTCCTCCGGGCTCGGCGCGCTCATCTCCGGGCTCAAGGCGGCCCGCCAGGCCGGCGGCGACCTGCGGATCGCCGCGCCGACCGCGCAGGTGGAGACGGTGCTCGCGCTGACCAACCTGAACCGGGTGCTGCGCACCTACCCCTCCGCCGACACCGCCTTCGGCGCCGAGGGCTGACGTGCCCGGCCCCGCCGCGCACGTGCTGCGGACCAGCACCGGCCCGGACACCCTCGCGGCCGTCCACGACGCGCTCGAACAGGTCTGGGCCGCGCACCCGGTGCCGGAGGCGGTCCGGCTGCACCTCGATCTGGCCACCGGCGAGATCGCGGCGAACATCGTCGAGCACGGCGGCTCGGCGACGCTGCGCTTCGAGGTCGCGGTGCGCCCCGACCGGGTCGAGGCCAGCTTCACCGACGACGGCCCGCCCGCCGAGGTCGACCTGGCCGCGGTCGCCATGCCGGACCCGCTCGCCGACCGCGGCCGCGGCCTCGCCCTGGCCCGCCAGGTCCTCGACGAGCTCACCTACCGCCGCGAG
The DNA here is from genome assembly GCF_040654395.1 of Nocardia sp. NPDC050697. Taxonomy (NCBI): domain Bacteria; kingdom Bacillati; phylum Actinomycetota; class Actinomycetes; order Mycobacteriales; family Nocardiaceae; genus Nocardia; species Nocardia sp. NPDC050697. The sequence continues at coordinate 683,061 of NZ_JBFAHY010000001.1, read as the reverse complement.
GGACCGCACAACCACTGGACCCTCACCCACCTGCTGGGCTGAGACCACCTTTACAGGTACCCCCCAGGGGTATATGGTCCGGGTATGTCCACCGAGCACGTCATGCGGCACGATCACCACGCACACCACGAGCAGGCCGGCCACGCCGAGCACTCCGGCCACGACCCGGCGGTGTTCCGGCGGCTGTTCCTGGTGATGGCGGTGCTGGCGGTCCCGGTCGTGGCGACCTCGATGATGTTCGCCGACCTGGTCGGCTACACCGTGCCCGAGGCACTGTCCTGGGTCTCCCCGCTCGGCGGCACGGTCATGTACCTGTGGGGCGGCCGCCCCTTCCTCACCGGCGCCGCGGCCGAGCTCCGCGCGCGGCAGCCCGGCATGATGCTGCTGATCGCGCTGGCGATCACCGTCGCCTTCACCGCCTCCTGGGGCGCGACCCTCGGAATCCTCGCGCACGACCTGGACTTCTGGTGGGAGCTGGCGCTGCTGATCGTGATCATGCTGCTCGGGCACTGGATCGAGATGCGTTCGCTCGGCCGCGCCTCCAGCGCCCTGGAGTCACTGGCCGCGCTGCTGCCCGACGACGCCGAGCGCCTCGACGACACCGGCGCCGCCGTCACCGTGCCCCTCGGCGAGCTGCGCGCCGGGGATCTGGTGGTGGTCCGGCCCGGCGCCAGGGTGCCGGCCGACGGCACCGTGGAGTCCGGCGCCGCCGATGTCGACGAGTCCATGATCACCGGTGAGTCCGCGCCGGTGCGGCGGGTGCCGGGCGACCCCGTCGTGGCCGGGACGGTGACCACCGATTCGGCGCTGCGGGTGCGGGTCACCGCGGTCGGCGCCGACACCGCGCTGGCCGGGATCCAGCGGCTGGTGGCCGAGGCGCAGAACTCCACCTCCCGCGCGCAGGTGCTGGCCGACCGGGCCGCGGCGCTGCTGTTCTGGTTCGCCGCGGGCACCGCCGTGCTGACCGCCGCGGCGTGGCTGCTCCTCGGCGAGCCGCAGTCCGCGATCACCCGCACCATCACCGTGCTGGTCATCGCCTGCCCGCACGCGCTCGGCCTGGCCATCCCGCTGGTGGTCGCCATCGCCACCGAGCGGGCCGCCGCGGCCGGGGTGCTGGTCACCGACCGCCGCGCGCTGGAGGCCATGCGCAGGGTCGACACGGTGCTGTTCGACAAGACCGGCACCCTCACCCGCGGCGAACCGGCGCTGCACGCCGCCACCGGCGACGAGGCCGTCGCGCTGGCCGCCGCCGTCGAGGCCGACAGCGAGCACCCCCTTGGCCGGGCCATCGTGGCCGCCGCCGCCGATCGCGGGCTCACCGTCGCGCCCGCGACCGGGTTCACCGCGCGCAACGGCATCGGCGTCACCGCGACCGTCGACGGCGCGACCGTGTCGGTCGGCGGCCCCGGGATGCTCGCCGAGCACGGCCTCGACCCGCTGCCGGAGACCGCGGCGTGGACCGGCTCCACCGTGCTGCACGTGCTGCGCGACGGGGCGGTGGCCGGGGCGCTCGCGCTCGCCGACGAGATCCGGCCGGAATCCGCGCGCGCGGTCCAGGCGCTGCACGCGCGCGGTATCCGGGTCGCCATGATCACCGGGGACGCCGAACCGGTGGCCCGCGCGGTCGCCGAGCGGCTCGGGATCGACCACGTGGTGGCCGGGGTCCTGCCGCGCGACAAGGGCGCCGAGGTCGCGGCGCTGCAGGCGGCAGGGCACCGGGTCGCGGTGGTCGGCGACGGCGTCAACGACGCGCCCGCGCTGGCCCGCGCCGACGTCGGGATCGCCATCGGCGCGGGGACCGATGTCGCCATCGCCTCCGCCGGGGTGGTACTGGCCGGTGACGACCCGCGCGCGGTGCTCTCGGTCATCGCCCTCTCCAGGGCCACCTACCGCAAGATGGTGCAGAACCTGACCTGGGCCGCCGGGTACAACATCGTCGCCGTCCCGCTGGCCGCCGGGGTGCTCGCGCACTGGAACATCACCCTGCCCATGGAGATCGGCGCCCTGCTCATGTCCGCCTCGACCGTCGTGGTCGCGGTGAACGCCCAGCTGCTGCGCCGCCTCGACCTGCGCCCGGACACGGTCACGGGGTGAGTACGACGCGCCCGAACACCTCCCCGGCATCCATCCGGTGATGCGCGAGCGCCGCCTGCTCCAGCGGCAGCACCTCGTGCACCACCGCCGCCAGCTCCCCGCGCGCCGCCGCCGCGAACTGGCCGGCCCGGACCGCTCGGCGCGCGGCCGGGTCGACGGTGCCGGCGCTGAAGGTGGCGAAGGAGAGCGAGCGCTGGAACCCGCGCAGCAGGGTCGTGCCGAAGTCGGCGGGCGGGTACCCGGCGACCACCCCGACCGCCACCAGGCGGCCGTTGGGCGCGAGCTTGTCCAGGAACTCCGGCAGGGCGGGTCCGGCGACGACATCGATGATCACGTCGAAATCCGCACCCCCGGTCCCGGCCCGATCCAGCACCCGGGTGGCACCCAGCGCGCGCAGCCGCTGCCCGCGCTCCGGCGAGGAGGTGGTGACCGCGATCTCCGAGGCACCGGCCGCGGCGGCGAGCTGCACGGTCAGCAACCCGATACTGCCCGCGGCCCCGCGCACCAGCACCGACTCCCCGGCCGCGAACCGGGCGTGCGCCAGCCCGAAGTGCGCCACCACCCCGGAGCCGCCCAGCGCCACCGCCGCCCGCGCGGTCAGCCCCTCGGGCAGCGGCAGCACCTCCGCCGCCACCGCCTGCTCGACATAGCCCCCGCCGGTTCCGGTGAACCCCCACACCCGGCGCCCGAGCCAGGCATCGTCCACCCCCGCACCGACTCCGGTCACCACCCCGGCGACCTCGCTGCCGGGGATATGCCCCGCCCGGAAGCCGTACCCACCGAGGGTGCCGCGCCGGATCACCGCATCCACCCCGCCCACGCCGATGGCCTCGACCGCGATACCGACCTCCCCAGGGCCGGGTTCCGGGGCGGGCAGCTCGGTGACGGCCAGCCCCTCGGGGCCGCCGAAGGCACGGATCTCGATGGCGCGCATTGATTCTCCTCGTCGTCGCTGGTCCGGGCACCGACGCTAACGGACGCCCCCGTCCGTTTCGCTAAGGTGAGAGCGATGCCCGACCTTTTGCCTCGCCCCCCGCGCGCGGACGCCGCCGAGAACCGGGGCCGCATCCTGGACGCCGCCCGCGCGCTCTTCGCCACCGAGGGCATCACCGTGCCCATGCGCGAGATCGCCCGCCGCGCCGGTGTGGGCCCGGCCACCCTCTACCGCCACTTCCCCACCAAGGAGATCCTCGCCACCGCCGCCTTCGCCGAGCAGCTGCGGGCCTGCCGTGCCATCGTCGAGCAAGCCGGGGCCGACCCGGACCCGTGGCGCGGTTTCCGCACCCTGATCGAGGAGATCTGCGCGCTGCACGCCCGGAGCCGCGGCTTCACCGAGGCGTTCACCGCGACCTTTCCGGACGCCGCCGACCTGGGCGCGGACCGGGCCGCCGCGCTGCGCGCCGTCGCCGGGCTCGCGGTCCGCGCCCAGCGCAGCGGGCGGCTGCGCGCGGACTTCACCGTCGACGACCTCATGCTCGTGCTCTCCGCGCACCGCGGGATCGGCGCCGCCGGCTCCGCCCGCTTCGCCTCGCTCATGATCCAGGCGTTCCGGGCACCCTGAGCCGCAGCCGTTTCCGGCGCGACGGCGCGCGGCGCGGCTGCCAGAATCAGCACATGCGGACCGAATCGGTGGCGGTGACCGAGGTCGGTCCCGGGGATGTGGTGGCCGATCCCGCGGGGACCGGGCTGTGGCGGCGGGTGCGGGAGCTGCGCCACGGCCGCGCCCCGCGCCGGGACGGCAGCGGGCGCGAGTGGACCTACTACGCCTTCGTCGGCCCGCTGGTCGACCCCGCCGCCGCGGCCGAGGTGATCGGCAACCAGCCCCGCATCGACCGGTTCGTCTTCCGTGAGGACGAGTACGTCACCCGCACCGTGCCCGAGACCGACGTGGCGGGATCGGGATTTCGCGGGGACACTCGGGGGACGGAGTGAATCGTCTCGTCCCCAGGAGCACATGCGATGGCAACCAACGGCCCCTTCGGCCTCGACCCGGAAGACGTCGAGCGCGCGCTGCGCGAGGCGGGAATCGAGCTGCGCGACCTGATCGGCAAGGCGGGCGGGTACCTGGAGCGGGTCGACGGCGCGAGCATCGGCTCACTCGCGGCGCTGCTCGGCCAGTTCGCGCCGCACCCGGAGAAGCCGCGCACCCCGCCGCAGCCCGAGGGCGAGACCACCGGCGCGACCGGGAGCGGCGTCTGGGTGATCTACACCGTGGACGAGGACGGCACCGCCCGGGTCGACCAGGTCTTCCCCAGCGAGCTGGAGGCGCTGCGCGCGCACCGCGACAACACCGACGACCGCCGCCGGGTGCGGTTCCTGCCCTACGGCGTGCCCGCCGGCGTGCTGGACGCGCCCTGATCCGCACCCGATAGCGGGCAATGGTTCGCCTCGCCCGCCCGCAGCCGCGATGATGGTGCGATGGCCGAGCAGGTGAGCGCATGCGCGCGCTGGTGATACTGATCGTGGTCGCGGCGATCGCGCTGATCGCGGGCGACCGGATCGCGGTGGTGGTGGCGCAGAACGAGATCGGGCGCCGGATCGCGGCCGAGTACGCGCTCGATCGGGATCCCGCCGTCGATATCGGGGGCTTCCCGTTCCTCACCCAGGCCGCCGGCGGCCGCTACGAGACCATCGACATCCGGGCCGGCGAGTGGAGCGATCAGGACGTCACCGTGCGCGACCTGCGGCTCACCCTCACCGACGTCACCGCCCCGCTCGCCGACCTGATCGCGGGCAATACCTCCACCCTGGTCGCGGCCGGGGCCACCGCCGAGGCGGTGCTCCCCTACGACACCGTCCGCCGCTACGCCGACGACGGCGTCCGCGAGCTCTCCGACAGCCCGGAGGGGCTCCGCGTCACCGGCACCTTCCCGGTGGAGGGGCTCCCCTTCCCGGTGCCCGCCACCATCGTCTTCGCCATGGCGCCCACCGACGAGGGCATCGAGCTCACCCCGGTCTCGGTGCAGGCCGCGGTCGGCGGCCCCGCGGTGCCGCTCTCGGTGCTCAGCCGCAGCCTGGCCTTCACCATTCCGCTGCAGGACCTGCCGCTCGGCGCCCGGATCACCGCCATCCGCCCCGCCGCCGACGGGCTGCACGTGACCGCGGCGGCGGCGGGCGTCCGCTTCTCCGACCTGTCCTGACATCCCAGGGTGCTACGGGACGTAGAGGTACCACTCGGCGAACGGGCCCTGGATCGGCCAGCTGCTCGACATGATCTTGGCCGGGCCCATCCCCACCCACAGGTCGACGGTCACGGGCTTGCCGCGCCCCGCCCCGGTGCGCACGTACACATCCTGGTGCCGGAAGCCCGCCGACCCGACCCAGCCGATCATCACCCGATTGCCGCACGGCCCGCTCAGGTACCCCTGCGGCGTCACCCGCGCCCGCACGAACCCGGGCTTCTTCGGCGCCGCCTCCAGATCCACGGAAATCGCTCCGGCACAGAAGTTCGCGTCACCGAAGGTGTAGAGCGTGGTGCCGATCGGCGCCCACTGCGGAAGCGGATCCGCCTGCGCCGGAACGGCGGTCGCCCCGCCGAGCACCCCGATCCCCAGCGATGCCGCGATTCCCGCGCCCAGTCGTCGAATGTTCATGATTCGAGCCCTCCCCCGTCGAGCATTCGGATTTCCCGCTCGCCGCGCGACCCGTCGGCATCGACGGCCCGCGGCGGAAGTCGTTCGCCCACCGAGCATATCGGGTAAAACGGGCCACCGGGGAACGTTCCGGACGGTCTCAATAGCGCGCGGCGAAGCGGGTCGGGGGCTCGCCGAGCATGCGGGTGCAGTCGCGGACGAAGTGCGCCTGGTCGGCGTAGCCGAGGTCGGCGGCGAGCAGCGCCCAGTCGATCTCGCCGCCCTGTTCCAGCCGCCGGGCGACCTCGTGCACCCGGTACCGGCGCAGCACCCACTTGGGGCTCGCCCCGACGTGCTCGGCGAAGAGCCGCTGCAGCGCGCGCATCGGGGAGCCGAGTTCGCCGGCGAGCCGGTCGACCCGGGTGAGGCCGGGGCGGGCGGCGATCAGCGCGACCGCCTCGATCGCCGCCCGGCTCGCCGCGTCCGGTTCGGGCAGCCGGGGGCGCAGGAACTCCTCGATCGACGCCACCTCCGGACACTCCGGCGGCTCGACGCCGAAGATCGCGGCGGCGGTCGTGACGCGGTCGGTGAGCCCGGAGACCGGCGCGCCGAGCACCGGGCGGAACGCGCCGGGCCGGAAGGCCACGCCGAACACCCGGCCGGTCCCGGTCAGCGTCTGGTGCCGGTGCCCGCGGGTCACCCCGCGCACCGTCGCCCCGGCCTGGCTGCTGATGGTGAGGTGCACCCGCGGCAGCGCCGTGATGAGCTGCCGGTAGGGCTCGGCGTAGTCCCAGTACACGGTCCAGTAGTGCTCGATGTACCCGGCCAGGTCGGGCGATGGCGCGGCGGTCTCGTGCCGCTGGAACCGCCGCCAGGCCCCGCCCAGCTCACGGGCATCCCTCATGGCGCGAGTGTAGGTGTCGCGTTCGTTCAAGACAGCGGCTCCCCGGCCTGGTTGGCTGGCCGCCATGAGCACTTCGGAGACGATGGAAGCGGCGGCGGCGCCGCTGCGGCGGATCGCCGCCGCGATCACCCCCGCGGACCTGACCCGGCCCACCCCGTGCACCGAGTTCGACGTGGCCGCGCTGGTGGAGCACCTGCTGCACTGGGCGCCGGGGCTCGCCGCCGCGGGCCGTAAGCAGCCGCCGGCCGGAACCCCCCGATCCTTGCGCGCGGGCATCGACGACATCGTGGCCGCGTGGAGCGAGCCGCGAGCCTGGGAGGGGACGGCCGAGTTCGCCGGGGCCACCCTGCCCGCACCGCTGCTCGGCGGCATGGTGGTCGGTGAACTGGTCGTGCACGGCTGGGATCTGGGCCGCGCGCTCGGCATCGACGTCGGCTGGGACGACGACCTGCTCGGCTTCCTGCTCGACCAGGTGACCGCGACCGCCGAACAGGGCAGGGAGATGGGCGCCTACGGGCCCGCCGTACCGATCCCGGACTCCGCGCCGGCGCTGGACCGCATTCTGGCCACGACCGGGCGCACTCCGCACTGGCAGCCGATCACCGTCTGATTCCCCCTCCCCCTTTCACTGTATACCCGATTCCGGCCCCTCATGAGCCGCCGATTTGTGGTCCATACTCGCTCCCGTCGTACGAAAACCCCAGGTGAGGAGTGGCGGATGGGCTATGTGCTCGGCTTCGCGGAGATCGACCGGACCCAGGTCGCGGTCGTCGGCGGCAAGGGCGCGAACCTCGGTGAGCTGTCGCGCGTCGACGGCGTGCGGGTGCCGGACGGGTTCTGCGTGACGACGGCGGCCTACGCCGAGGCGGTGGCAAGCGCGCCGGAGCGGGAGGGGCTGTTCGAGGAGCTGTCCCGGCTCGAACCCGGAGACCGGGAAGCCACCCGGGTGCTCAGCGCGCGGGTGCGACAGGCCGTCGAGGAGGTGGAGATCCCCGGCGCGGTGGCGGCGGAGATCGTCGCCGCGCACGCCCGGCTCGGCGCGGACGGCGCCTACGCGGTGCGCTCCAGCGCCACGGCGGAGGATCTGCCGACGGCCTCCTTCGCCGGGCAGCAGGACAGCTACCTGAACATCTCCGGCGCGCCGGAGATCCTGGCGCACGTGCGCCGCTGCTGGGGGTCGCTGTTCACCGAGCGGGCCGTCGCCTACCGGCAGCGCAACGGGTTCGGGCACAGCGGGATCCGGATGGCGGTGGTGGTGCAGGCCATGGTCTTCCCGCGCGCCGCCGGGGTGCTGGTCACCGCCGATCCGGTGAGCTCGGATCGCACGGTGACCTCGATCGACGCCGCCTTCGGGCTCGGCGAGGCGCTGGTCTCCGGGCTGGTGAACGCCGACAATGTCCGGGTGCGCGGCGGCGCCGTCGTCGAGCGGGCCATCGCCACCAAGAAAGTCGCGATGGAGGCGGACCCCGCCGGGGGAACCCGGGTGCGCGAGATCGCGCCCGAGCACCGCGACGACCCCGTACTGACCGACGCCGAGGTGCTCGAGCTCGCACGGCTCGGCCGTCGGATCGAAGCGCACTTCGGCAGCCCGCAGGACATCGAGTGGTGCCTCGGCGACGACGGCCCCCTGATCGTGCAGAGCAGGCCGATCACCACGCTCTTCCCCATCCCCGAGGCGCCGGACGGCGGCACCCGCGTCTACGTCTCGGTGGGCCACCAGCAGATGATGACCGACGCCATGAAACCGCTCGGGATCTCGCTCTGGCAGCTCACCAGCGGCGCGCCCATGCGGGACGCGGGCGGGCGGCTCTTCGTCGACGTCACCCCGGTGCTCGCCGCCCCCGGCTCCCGCGCCGCGCTGGTGACCGCGCTCGGCACCTCCGACCCGCTGCTCGGCGACGCCCTGCGCACCCTGGTCGAGCGCGGCGGCTTCGGCACCGACGCGCCCGAACCCGACCGTCCGATACCCGGCACCGTGCCCGCACCCGCCGAACTCGACCCCGCGACCGTCGGCGAGCTCATCGCAGGGAGCGAGGCCTCCCTGGCGGTGCTGAAGCGCGAGATCGAGAACCACACCGGCGCCGCGCTGCTCGACTTCATCCGCGCCGATATCCAGGAGCTGCGCCGGGTCCTGTTCGACCCGCGCGGCCTCGAGCTCATCACCGCCGCCATGCAGGCCTCCGAGTGGCTCAACAACCGGCTCCTGGACTGGCTGGGCGAGAAGAACGCCGCCGACGCGCTCACCCGCTCGGTCCCCGGCAACATCACCTCGGAGATGGGGCTCGCGCTGCTCGACGTCGCCGACGCCATCCGCCCGCACCCGCAGGTCGTCGCCTACCTGCGGCGAATCGAGCACACCGCGCCCGCGGACTTCCTCGACCGGCTCGCCGGCTACCCCGGCGGCGAGCAGGCGCGCGCCGCCATCCAGGACTTCCTGGACCGCTACGGCATGCGCTGCGCGGGCGAGATCGACATCACCCGGCCGCGCTGGAGCGAGTGCCCCGCGACCCTGCTGCCCGTCGTCCTCGGCAATGTCGCCGGGTTCGAGGCCGGGGCGGGCCCGCGGCAGTTCGCCGAGGGGCTGCGCGATGCCGAAGAGGCGAAGGAGCGGATCCTGCGGGAGGTGCGGGCGCTCCCGGACGGCGCCGCGAAGGCCGCCGAGACCGAGCGGATGATCGACCGGGTCCGCACCTTCTCCGGCTACCGCGAGTACCCGAAGTACGGCATGGTGTGCCGCTACTTCGTCTACAAGCGGGCGCTGCTGCGCGAGGCGGACCGCCTGGTGGCCGCCGGGGTACTGCGAGCCCCGGACGACATCGACTACCTGCGCTTCGACGAACTCCACGAGGTCGCCGCCACCCACCGCGCCGACGCGGAGCTGATCACCGCGCGCCGGACCGCCTTCCGCGCGCACGAGGCGCTCACCCCGCCGCGGGTCCTCACCTCCGACGGCGAGGTGCTCACCGGCGCTTACCGCCGCACCGACCTGCCCGCGGGCGCGCTACCCGGCACCCCGGTCTCCGCCGGGACCGTCGAGGGCCGCGCCCGCGTCGTCACCGATATCGCGCACGCCGACCTCGAGCCCGGCGACATCCTGGTCACCGCCTACACCGATCCGAGCTGGACCCCGCTCTTCGTCGCCATCGCCGGACTGGTGACCGAGGCGGGCGGGGTCATGACGCACGGCGCCGTCATCGCCCGCGAGTACGGGCTGCCCGCCGTGGTCGGCGTCGAGCACGCCACCGCGCTCGTCCGGGACGGGCAGCGCATCCGGGTGCACGGCACCGACGGCTACGTCGAGCTGCTGCCCGATCGGTGATCGAGCCGGGCCCGCGCCGCGCTGTCGCCGCCGCGGGCCCGGTGGTCGTCGATCTCCGCGGCGTGCGCCTCGGCCCACTCGCGCAGGATCGCCAGCGGCTCGGCCAGGGAGCGGCCGAGCGGGGTGAGCCGGTAGGAGACCTGCGGCGGCACCGTGCCTGCCACGGACCGGCCGACCAGGCCGTCGGCCGCCAGCTCCCGGAGCGTGGCGGAGAGCATCTTCGCCGAGACGCCGGGCATGCGGCGGCGCAGCTCGGCGAAGCGCACCGGCTCCGGCTCGGCCGCGGTGAGGACCGTGATGGCCATGGAGGTCCACTTGGTGCCGAGCCGGTCCAGGATCTGCCTGGTCGGGCAGCGCGGGTCGAAGAGGTCGCCGCGGTGGGTGGTCACCTCGAGGTCACCTGCTTTCCGGAAAGTGCCTTCTTGTGCCGGTGTCCCCGGCGGGGGACAGTAACCAAAGGTTACCTGGTTACTGGAGGTGTGCAGGATGGTTTCGATTCGCACAGTCCGCTCGCGCGGCGCCGAGCTGCGGGTTCAGGTGTCGGGGGCGGGGGCGCCGGTGCTGCTGCTGCACGGGTGGCCGCACACCCGGCGGCTGTGGGATCACGTGGTGCCCGAGCTCGCGAAGCACCACACGGTGCTCGCTCCGGATCTGCCCGGGCTCGGTGAAAGCACCGCCCCCTACGGCGGTTACGGCGCGGACGCCATCGCGGCGGATCTCGGCGCGATCCTCGACGCCGCGCGGGCGGAGCCGGCCGCCGTGGTGGCGATCGACCTGGCGGTTCCGCCCGCGTTCGTCTTCGCGCTCACCGCGCCGGAGCGGGTGGCGGCGCTGGTGCTCATGGAGTCGCTGCTGGTGCCGCTGCCCGGGGCGGAGGAGTTCCTGGCCGAACCGCCGTGGTGGTTCGGGTTCCACGGTGTCCCCGGGCTGGCCGAGGCCGTGCTGCCCGGCGGCGAGGATGCCTACCTCTCCTACTTCCTCACCGAGCACACCTTCGAGCGGCGCGGGATCGATCCGGAGATCCACGCCGACTTCGTCCGCGCGTACACCGGGCGGGAGGCGCTGGCGCGCGGGTTCGGCTACTACCGGGCCGCACACGGGAACGCGGAGCTGATCGCGCGGGCGACCGCGAGCACCCGGCTCACCGTGCCGACGCTCGCGCTCGGCGGGAATGTCGTCGGCCCGGCTCTGGGCCGTCAGCTCGCCGGCGTCGCCGACGATCTCGAAGCGCACATCGTGCCCGAGTGCGGCCACCTGATCCCCTTGGAGCAACCGGCCGCGCTGCTCGACCTGCTCGTCCCCTTCCTCAGCCGAAGCCTTCGCAGCGTATCTGTCCAACGAGCGCAAACATGATAGATGCGCACATCGCAATGTCACAATGCTTGCAGTCAGAGTTGCAACGCGGCGGCGACCGCCTCCTCCGGCGTAGCCGCCGTGATCGCGGGAACGAGGGAATTGCCATCGGCATCGCGGACATCCCACCCCCTGATGCTGACCACGGGGATATCCCCGCGATGGTTCGCGAGCGCGACCTCGGACAGCGTCCCCCACGACCCGCCGACGACGATGACGGCGTCGGCGGAGCGCACCAGGACGGCATTCCGCGCCTCACCCAGCCCGGTGTAGAGCACAGCCGACAGTCCGGCGCAGCTACCGGCGGGATCGGTATCGGGCCGCACCCCGATCACCAGACCGCCGGCGCCGGAGGCGCCCGCGGCGACAGCGGCCATGACCCCTCCCCCGCCACCGCACAGCACGGTCACCCCGGCGGCGGCGAGCAGCTCGCCGATCCGCCGGGCATTGTCCGCCTCGACATCGGTGCATTCGCGCGGCCCGCAGACGGCGACCTGGATCGGCGGCACGCCCGCGGTCACCGGTCGAGCGCGGACCGACCGGCCCCGCGGAGGTGGCGGCTCAGGTCGCCCGTGAAGCGGATGTCGACGCGGCGTTCCGCGAACCGCCAGGCGCCGTCGTGGCGCTCGAATCGGTCGCGGTAGCGCCCCGCCGCGACCGGCTGCAGCGCGAAATCGGGCAGTGCCTGGAACACCGTGATGGCGGAGCGGGCGGTCGCGGTGTTCGCCTGCTCGTCGAACTCCACGACGACATCGGTCGTCACGTGGTGGGTGCGTGGCGTCCCGTCGTCGTAGCGAATGACGGTGCGCCGCAGCATCTCTTCGACGCCCTCGCTCCCCCGGATCGAGTGTCCACCGCTGATGAACGCACCGTGGGCGAACAGCGCGCCGACGCCGGCGAAGTCGCCCGCGTCGATCAGCTCCCCGTAGCGCGCGATCAGGCTCGTGATGGCAGTGGCCGTACTCATGGCGCGGACGATACGCGCCGATCAGCTCGCGGCGCCGGAATCCAGCGGCATGCTCAGGGTGACCGTGGTCCCCGAGTCCAGTACGGTGACGCGGCTCTCGTCCACCAGCGCCCTGATCATGTGCAGGCCGCGACCGCGCAGCGATTCGACGCGGCCCCGCTCGGAGTCCGGCGCCGCCGGGCGGGTGACCCAGTGGCCGTGATCGGAGATGCCGATCGAGATCACCCCGCGGGCCACGATCGCCTCGAGCCGGATGGGTTGCCGATCACCGGCATGGCCGTGCTCGATCGCATTGGCGCAGGCCTCTCCGGCGGCGAGCAGCAGGTCGTAGGCGCGCTGCGGATCAGGCATCATCCCGTCCAGCCACCGGCGCAGCCGCCGGCGCACTCCGGGGAGCTGGTCGGGGCTGGCGGGGAACTCGATACGAAGCGGTTCGACCGCGCCGCCCATGTCATCTCCTTCGGCAGGGTGCCTCGCTCGGGTAGCGCAGCCGGTTCACGTATCCGGGTCCTCGTCTCGGTCGCCGTGGGGGCCGGGGCCCGCCAGATTGCCGGACGCCTCGGATCCACCCTCGACAATGTCGTCTTCCCTGGCCTTCTCGGAGTCCGGAGAGCTTGCACCGTTGTCCGAGTCGTGCGGTCGCGTCATGGGTCCGTTCTCCTCCGCGGGGTGGGCGCTCGTCGCCCACGCAGTCGGCACCGTGCCTTCGCGAATCGGCCTACCCGGGTGCTCACCCGACAAACCGGGCGGGGCACCGCAGGCCCGGCGCAGGTGTTCACGCCGCACGATCACGGCGGCCCGCAGCTGCCAGAGCGACTCGAGCCGGGTGAGGTCGAGCCCGAGGAGCTCACCGGCTTTGGCGAGCCGGTTGCTCACCGTGTTCGGGTGCACGCCGAGGGCAACACCCGATGCCTGCCGCCCGTGCTCCTGCCGGACGTACTCGATCACGGTGTCGAGCAGCTCGGGGTGCGCGGCGAGCGGGTCGAGGAGCCGGGCGAGGTGGTCGCGGCCGGGGCCGGGGCGGGTGAGCTGGTCCTCGAGGGCGAGTTCGGCGCGCACCGGGTCCCAGGTCATGCGACGAAGCTGTGCACGATCTCGTCCGCGTCCGGGACGCGGACGAACTGCACTTCGGGGCAGTGCTTCTCGAGTTCGGGGCCGAGGGCGAGGTAGCCGGTGCGCAGGGTCTCCAGGTGGGCGGCGGTTTCGTGGGTCTCCCGGTGCCCGCCGCGCAGCGCGAGCCGTCGCGCGGCCTCGGCGGGCGGGGTGTCCAGCCACAGCACCCGGTCGGGCAGGGTGGTGCGGTAGGTCTCGGCGAGGCGGGTGATGGCCGCCGCGGTGCCGGTGCCGAGGATGGCGGCGATCGCGTCGAGCACCGTCGTGAGGTCGCCGCCGATACCGACCCGGTCCTGTTCGAGCGCCTGCCAGCGGTGCAGCGCGGCCGTCGCGCCGGGGTGCCGCCGCTCGGCCAGGGCGAGGACGGCGGGGACGTCGGGGGCCGCGCGGCGGGCCAGGCGGGTGTAGAGCGGGGCGTAGACCAGGGTCTCGATGATCGGATGGCGTTCGCACACCAGCACGTCGGGGCGGTAGGTGCGCAGCAGGAAGTCCTCGACCGGCCCGTAGAGGGTCATCCGCAGGTACAGCGTCGCGGCCTTCACCACCGGGCTGCCCAGGGAATCCGCCGCCTCCCCGACGGCCGCGAGCCCGCGCGACACCTCGTGCAGCGGCCCGTCGCCATTGTGGTGCAGGTCGGGGCAGCTGAGGGTGAGCAGGCGGGCGGCCCGCACCCGGGCGATGAGCGAGGATTTGCCGGAGCCGTCGATCCCGACCACCGCCACCCGGACGGTCACCGCCGCACCGCCTCGATGGCGGCGAGCATGGTCGCGGTCAGCGCGGCCGGGTCGGCGGTGGCGTCGAGCTCGACCCAGCCCAGCTCGGCGCCGAGCCGGTCCAGCTCCCGGTGGCTGCGGCGCTGGAATTCGAGGAACCGCGCGGCATCGCCGTAGCCGCTCTCGTAGTCGCTGCGCTCGCCGCGCCGGGCCAGCGCGGTCTCCGGGGTGACCCGCAGGTGGAAGGTGAGCGCGGGCGCCGGGAATCCGGTGACCGCGGCGCGCAGGGCGACCGGGTCACCGCCGTGCGCCACCTCGGTGGCGAAGTACTTGTACCAGTAGGCGTTCAGCAGCACGATGCGCGGCGTGCGGGCCAGCGCCAGGTCCAGTCCGGTGTGCACGGCGTGGAAGAGGAAGTGCGCGCGCGCCGCCGGGCCGAGCACGCGCAGGTAGGCCAGAACGGCCGCGCGGTCGCGGAAGGGCAGGTGCCGCGCGAGCACCGGGTCGGCGAGCGCGTCCCAGATCCCGGCGGCGACGGTATCGGTGCCGTCGGCGGTGAGGGCCGCGGTGAGGGCGTCGACCTGGGTGCTCTTGCCGGAGGCGTCGGCCCCGGACACGCAGATCAGCACCGGCTCAGCCGAGTTCATCGAGCCGCTCCACCAGTCCGGAGCCGCCGTCCAGCCGGACGGTCTCGCCGTCCCGGATGGTCGCCATGAGCCCGGGCACCCCGACCACGGCCGGGATCCCGAGTTCCCGGGCGAGCACCGCGGAGTGCGAGAGCATGCTGCCGCGCTCGATGAGCAGCCCGCGCACGCTCGGGAAGAGCGGCCCCCACCCGGGGTCGGTGCGCAGCGCGGCCATGATGGTGCCGCGCACGTCCAGGTCGTCGTCGGGGCTGCGGACCACCCGGATCGGGCCCTGCACGATGCCGGGCCAGCAGCCGGTGCCGCGCAGGGCCCGGCCGTCACCGGCGGGCTGCGCGGCGGGCGCGGCGGGGGCGACGATGTCGGAGGGGCCGGTGGTCTCGAACTGGTTCGGTGGCTCGGTGTGCTCGTAGCGGGCGAACTCGGCGATGCGGGTGCGGGCGAGCGCGGCGAGGTCGGTGGTCATGGAGCGGCCCTCGGCGAAGGCCTGGATCTCCTCCATGGTCAGGTAGAAGACGTGGCGCGGCTCGTCGAGGCGGCCCGCGGCGGCGAGCACCTCGCCGACCCGCAGGTACACCGAGCGGCCGACCCCGACGATGCGGGTGCGGGTGAGCCGCATGCGTTCCCGGTCGCGCACCGCCGTGCGGGCCCGGCGCAGTACGGGGGCCAGGCGGTCGCGGCGGCGGCGCGGGAGCGCGGCCAGGATCTCGCGCTCGAAGGCGGCGCGGCGGGCGCGGTGGTCGCGGTCGAAGGCGGCGGCGTCGATGGTGTCGTCGCGGACGTAGTTGCGCAGGATGGTGCCGATGAACGACGGGTCCTGGCGCAGCGAGACGGTCTCCAGCTTCTGCTCGCCCATGCAGCGGTCGCCGTAGCGGTCGAGGTAGTCGTCGAGTGCGGCGGCGACCGCGGGGGCGGCGGCGCGCACGGCGTCCAGGCCGGTGCGGGGGTCGCCGGTGGCGAGCGCGGTGCGCAGCTCCGGGGCGCGGCGGATGTCGGCGGCGAGGCGCATGAGGATGAGCGTCGGCTGCAGCGACTCCACCGCCTCCTCGGAGGCGAGCAGCCCGGCCACCGTCTCCTCCGAGCCGGGTGCGCCGCCGCCGGCCAGGATGCGCCTGGCCCGGCCCGCCTGGTTGCTCAGGTAGAGGTCGTTGAGGATCTGCACGGCCCAGCGGTCGAAGAGCTTCAGGCCGCGCTCGGCCAGGTCGAGCAGCTGGTCCAGCTCGGCGGCGGTATCGAGGTCGCGGCGGATCCGCTCGACCTCGGCGCCGACCTCGCGCTGGAACCGCTCGACCAGCCTGCCCCGGTTCAGCATGCGCCAGCCGAGCACCACGAAGACCGGGGCCAGCCGCGGGATCGCGGCGAGCCGCTCCGCCGGACCGGCGTGGATGCCCTCGATGAAGTCGACCGGGTGCTCGACGCCGATCATGCGCTCGACATCGTCCTTGTTGCGGTCGAAGAACGGGGCCAGCCGCAGCACCCGGTACCAGTTGTTGATGTTGTAGTAGACCCGCCCGGAGACCAGCCCGACCATATTGCGCAGCACCTTGTCGTTGGCGGCGATGGTGCGGTCGCCGACGCCGATGAGGTGCAGGGTCTCGCGGAAGATCACCTCGTAGACCTTGGCCGCCCAGGAGAAGGTGAGCGGGGTGGTGACGCCGTTGAAGCTCTCCTGGATATTGCTGTTGTCCCACACCGTGCGCCAGCTGCCGAGCGCCGCGGCCACGGCGGTGATGGGCCGGGTCTGCAGGAAGACGGCTTCGCCGTCGCGGATGGTCCACTCGATGTCCTGGGGGCCGCCGAGCACCGCCGCGATCGCCACGCCCGCGCGCACGAGCGCGGCCGTCTGCTCCGGGGTGAGGCAGCGGACCCGGCGGCGCTGCTCGGCGACCACACGCTGTTCGGCGCCGCCGCCGTCGGCCCGGCCGAACTCGAGGTCCTTGTCGGCGACGGTCACCGACAGCTCGGTGCCGTCGTGGCCGACGGTGAACTCGTCGGTGGCGCAGGCCCCGCTCACCACGCCCTCGCCGATGCCCCAGCAGGCGCTGAGGACCGCCCGGTCGGTGGCGCCGGTGACCGGGTCGGTGGTGAAGAGGACGCCGGAGACCTCGCCGTCCACCATGTCCTGGATGATCACCGCGAGTGCGGCGGCGGCGCCGTAGTGCAGCGCGCGAGGGCTGAAGGCGGAGGCCCAGCAGCGGCGGACGGCGTCGACGACCTGGTCGGTGCCGGTCAGGTAGAGGTAGGACTCGTAGATGCCCGCGTAGGAGCGGTCGGCGCCGTCCTCCCCGACGGCCGAGCTGCGCACCGCGACGCGGCCGCGCCCGCTCAGGGCGTGCGCGATGACGGTCACGAGCGCGGGATCCATCGGGGTGCGGCAGATCTCGGCGCGCAGCCGTTCCGCCGCCTCGGCGTCACCGTCGAGCGAACGCCGGTGCAGCTCGGGGAGCTCGCCGCGGGTCAGGTGCTCGGTGAAACCCTCGGTGCCGAGCACCACCCAGGACGGCACCCGCGCGCCGGTGCGGGACAGCCGGGCCAGCCCCACCGCCTTCCCGCCCGCCCACGCGGCATCGCCGTCGGTGACAAGGGCGCCGTCGCGCAGCTCGGGCAGGGCAATTCGCTGATTCATTCGACCCTCATCGCTTCGATGATGTTGACGGTGGAGACGCGCCACGCGGCGGGCAGCGCGCCGAGCAGGCAGAGCAGGAGCGCGCCGAGCGCCAGCGCGTAGGCGCCGGGGACCGGCGCGAAGGCGACGTCGACGTTCCACGCGCGGGCGGAGGCGAGGTCGGCGACGACCTGCTGCGCCGAGCCGAACACCAGCCCGAGCACCCCGCCGGTCACGGCCAGCCCGGCCGCCTCGGCGAGCACCGTGGCGACGGTGAACCGGCGGGCGGCGCCGATGGCGCGCAGCACCCCGATCTCGCGGCGCCGTTCGAGCACCGAGAGCAGCAGCGTGTTCAGCAGCGCGACCGCGGCGATGATCGTGACGATGATCCAGATGAGGTGATTCAGGCTGGTGGCCTGGTCGAGCGCGGCGGCGAAGCCGTTCACCGCCGCGTCGCCGCTGTAGACGTGGACGTCCGGCGGGACCGCGCTCCGGACCCGGTCGAGCGCCGCGCCGGGGTCGGCGCCGGGCTGGAGCCCGAGTTGCAGTGCGGCGGTGCCGGTATCGCCGAACCACCGCTGGACGAGCGGAAGGCCCAGTGCGAGTGCGCCGTTGAGGGCAGAGAAGAAGGCGACCTCGGCGAGGACCGGGACCGCGTGGGCGCCGGTGGGGCTCGGGACCGTGAGGGTGTCGCCCACCTCGAGCGAGAGCGCGTCGGCGAGGTCGCGGGAGACGACGGCGCCCTCGCCGTCCAGGACGCGGCGCGCTACCTCGGGGCCCGCGGCGTCCAGCAGGGCATTCGCCGAGCCCGGCGCGACGCCGTAGGCGAGGGCGCGCTGCTCGCCCAGCTCGACGTAGGTGGCCTGGTCGGCGACGACCGTGGCGATCGGGGGCAGTGCGCGCAGCCGGTCGGCGGTGTCCGCGGGGAGCCGGGGTCCGGTGGGGAAGGTTCCGGCGGGGGTGGTCGAGACCCAGATGTCGGCGCCGCGCAGCACCTCGAAGGACTCTTCGGTCGAGGTCACCGCGTTGCTGTTGCCCGCGCTGATCGCGAAGCTGGCCGCGACCGCGACGGCGACCGTCAGCAGCGTCGCCCAGGAGCGCTTCGGCGAGCGGCGGATGGTCTCGGCGGCGAGCGCGCCCGCGCCGCCGCAGCGGCTCGCGACCGCGGCCGCCGCGCGCACCAGCACCGCGCCGGCCGCGAAGCCCGCCGCGATCTCGGCGGCGAACATGGTCGAGATGCCCCCATTGGCGAGAATGCCGGGCTGACCGGTCGCGACCAGCACCGCCGCGACGGCCAGCACCGCGGCGAGCACGGCCGCGCCGATCCGCGCGGCGGGCCGGATGCGGTCGGCCGGGGAGACCCCGACCGGGGCGAGCGCCTCCACCGGCGACACCCGGTAGACCTGCCGCGCGGCCAGTGCCGCCGCGGCCACGCAGACCGCGACCGCCGCGAGCACGGCGAGCGGGATCGTCCACCACGGCACCGCGAACTCGATCCGGGCGGAAACGGATTGCAAAAATATGTCCGGGAGCTGCCCGACCGCGGTGCGGCCGAGCAGCAGCCCGAGCGCGGCGCCGGCGAGCGCGCCGAGCAGCGCGGCGACGGCGGTCTCGGCCAGCAGGTCGGCGACGATGCTCCGGCGGGTCGCGCCGAGCGCGCGCAGCATGGCGATCCGCTGCCGCCGCCCGGCGATCGCCAGCCCCATCGCGGTGTAGATGAGGAAGGCGGCGACCAGGAACGACATTCCGGCGGCGGAGACCGAGACGAAGCGGATGAGCTGCACGCCGTTGCTCGCCGCGGCGCGGTGCGCCGCGGGCTCGCCCACCCCGGCCCGGCCCGCCACGGCGGCGGTGACATCGCGGCGCAGTGCGGCGGGGTCGGTGCCGGGCGCGGCCACGATCAGGACGGAATCGATGCGGTCGCCGCGGCCCGCGGCGCGCTGGGCCAGCGGGAGCGGTGCGAGCAGGAAGCGGCCGCCGTCGAAGCGCTCGAGGCCGTCGAGCACGGCGGCCACGGTCACCCCGGTGTCCTGCAGGGCGAGGCGCTCCCCCGCCGCGAAGCCGGTGTTCGGGCCCGCCAGGACTCCGTCCGGGGTGGTGGGCAGGGCGCGCAGGTGGTCCTGGAGCGGGCTGTGCAGCGCGGCCGCGGTGGCGTCGGTGCCGATCAGCAGGGCGGTGCCGCGCGCGGTGGTGACCGGGGTCTGCACCAGCGGGACCGCCGCCGCGACGCCGGGGACCGCGGCGACCTCGGTGCGCAGCGCCGCCGGGATGCCGGCGCCGGAGAATGCCGAGACCTCCAGCGCGGCATCGCCGGTGGTGCCGTGTGCGAAGTCGTCCAGGGAGCGGTCGATCGAGCCGATGATCGAGAGCACCGTCACCAGCAGCGCGGTCGAGACCGCGACCACCGCGCCGGAGGTGAGCGCGCGGGCGCGGTGCGCGGACCACTCCCTGATCCCGAAGACCCACCAGCGGTTCAGCGCCGACCTCACGGCGCCTCGCGCACGATGTCGTCGGCGACCCGGCCGTCCCGCAGCGTGACCACGCGGTCGGTACCCGCGGCGGCCTGCTGGTCGTGGGTGACCATGACGACCGCGCGCTGCCGCTCGCCGTCGCGCGCGAGCCGGGCCAGCAGCGCCATGAGCTCCTCACCCGCGCGGGTGTCGAGGTTGCCGCTCGGTTCGTCGGCCAACACGATCGGCGGGTCGAGCATGAGCGCGCGCGCCACCGCGACCCGCTGCATCTGACCGCCGGAGAGCTGGGCGGGGCGGTGCTCGGCGCGGTCGGCCAGCCCGACGGTGCCGAGCAGGTCGTGGGCGCGGCTGCGGGCGCCGCGCAGGGTGCCGCCGTCGAGCAGCGACGGCAGCGCGACGTTCTCCCAGGCGCTCAGCGTGGGGAGCAGGTTGAAGAACTGGAAGACGAAGCCGATGGTGTGGCGGCGGAACGCCGCCTGCCGCTGTTCGCCGAGCCGGTCCACCGGCTCGCCGCGGAAGATCACCCGGCCGCTGTCCGGGGCGTCCAGCGTGCCGAGCAGGTGCAGCAGCGTGCTCTTGCCGGAGCCGGACGGCCCGACGACCGCGGTGAAGGTGCCCGCGCCGAAGCGCAGGCTGACCCGGTCGAGCGCGCGCACCTCCCGGCCGCCGACGGTGTAGGACTTGCTCACCTCGCTCAGCTCGAGCACCGCACCACCTCCTCGACGGAGGCCAGCGGCGCGCCGAGATAGCCGCTCTCGGTGCAGAAGTCGAGCAGGGTGCGCAGGTAGGCGGGGCCGGTGTCCGGTACCGCGGTGCCGAGCAGCGCGGCGGTGTTCGCGGTGTCGAAGCTGCGGCGGGCGCCGAAGTAGCCGGTGTACTGGGCGCCGATCCGCAGGTAGTACTCGCGCTCGAGGTCGCCGAGATCGGCGAGCGCGAAGGCCGAGGCGGGCACGAACCGCGCCACCTCGAACGAGGGGTACTCGGCCAGCACCTCCGACATGCCGCGCAGCGACAGCGGGTCGGCGCCGACCGCGTGGCAGGTCCGCCGCTCGGCGAAGTCCGTGACCGCGGCGACCACGGTCTCGGCGACGAAATCGACCGGGGCCAGCGAGAGCGTGGCGTCGTAGCGGCCGGGCAGCGTGCGCAACTTGCCCTCCACGATCAGCTTCACCACGGTGTAGAGGTTCTTGTAGTCGCGGATGGCGCCGCTGCCGGTGTAGCCGGTGACGATGCCGGGGCGCACGATCGACCAGCGCAGCCCCTCGGTGGTGCGCACGTGGGTCTCGGCGTCGAACTTGCTGCGCTCGTAGCCGTTGCCGAAGCCGTGCGCGTCATCGAGGTCGTCCTCGGCGATCACGCCCTCGCGGCGGCCGCAGACGTAGGCGGTGCTCACGTACACCAGCGGGACGTCCAGCTGCAGGGCGAGCGCGCAGGCGTGCGCGGTGCCCGCGACGTTGAGTTCGTCGTAATCGCGCTGCGACGCGGCGAAATCGGTGGTGGCGGCGCTGTGCACGATGGCCCCGACCCGGTCGGCGAGGGTGCGGGCGTCCAGGCCGAAACCCGGTGCGCGCACGTCGCCGCGCACGGCGGTGACCGGTGCCTCCGGGTCGTCGGCGAACGCGGTCGCGGGCAGCCGGTTCCCGGCGCAGTCCACGATGTCGGGGGTGCGGTGGGTGAGCGCGACGACGTGCCGTCCGCGCCGGTGCAGCCGGGCGGCCACCTCGGCGCCGACCAGCCCGCCGGCGCCGGTGAGCAGCACGGCGGTCATCGGCGCTCCCCCGCGGTGGCGCCGCGGACCAGCCCGACGACGTCGCCGACCCGCAGGATGTCGGCCAGGTCCTCGGGGTTCTGCCTGGGCAGGGCGAAGACGCGCTCCAGGGCGACGGTGAGCTCCATCAGCCGGATGGAGTCGAAGCCGAGATCCTCGATCAGGCGTTCGTCGTCGCCGACCCGCTGCGGGGTGTCGGGGGCCATGCGGGCGATGAGGGTGCGGACGGGTTCCGCGATGGCGTCGTCGGTCATCGGTCGAGTTCTCCGTTCGGGTCGGTGCCGCGCTGGTGCGGCTGGGCGCCGCCGGAGGCGAGCAGGTCCTGGACCTCGTCGATCGGCAGCTCGGTGTCCAGGTAGGCCGCGAGCCGCAGCCAGTCGTAGGTGATCCGCAGGGTCGCGCGCCACTGCTCGTGCGAATCGAAGGAGGCGGGGAAGGCCAGGTCGGCGCCGGCGCGGACGGTGTCCACGAGGTCGTCGAGGACGGCGAGCCCGGCGTTCGGCGGTGCCGCGTCCGGCCCGGCGAAGCCGACCCTGGCCGCGGCGTCCACCCGGGCCAGCAGCCGGTCGCGGCCGGGCAGCGCGGCGGGCACGAGCCGCTCGAGCGTGGCGACCGGCGCCACGTCCGGGGGCAGCGGGCTGATGCCGAGCGTGCACAGCAGCAGCCGCACCGCGCCCTTGAGCAGCCGGTCCGCGGCGGCCTCGGCCACCCGGGGCTGCCCCTGGCCGAGCGCACCGACCAGGTCCTCGCGGGCGTTCTCCACGATCACGTTGGACCAGACCAGCGCCGAGGCGCACTCGGTGAAGCGGGTGGCAGGCAGCGGGCTCAGCGTCACCGGCTGCCCCTCGGCCCTGGTGCCGCCGCCGATGCCGAGCACCGGGCTGACCGGGCACGGGGCGAGGGTGGACGGGCCGAGCGGTTTCACCATCGCCACCGCGGGCCGGATCGCGGCGCCGCGGCCCCAGCGCAGGCCGACCAGTCCGAGGCGGACGAACTCGGCGAGTTCGGCGTGCAGCGGCTCCGGCCCGCGCGCGAGCACCTCGGCGACGGAGCGGCCGAAGACCACGCCGCGCCAGGCTCTAGCGGCGCGGTCGGAGAGGACCAGGACGTCGGAGCGGCCGCGCACCACGTGGATGCGGCCGTCGATGGGCCAGGTCGTCACGGTGTCGACGCGGGTGAGCACCACCTGCGCCGGGTCGTCGGCGACCGCGACCCCCAGCTCCGCGGCGAGCGCCAGCGCCGGCGCGAGCACCCCGGCGGGGGCGAGCGCGGGCTCCGGCGCGAGGGCGGGCGCGGGCTCGAGCGCAGCCGCGGGCGCGGGCTCGGACGCGAGCGCGGGGACGGGCTCCGGCGCGGTGCGAATGCGCAGCGAGCGGAGCTGCTCGAAGTAGCGGCCGGCGAGCGTGTCCGCGCCGAGCCGGTCGAGCTGCGGCCCGAGCCACTTGCTCTCCAGGTAGGTCTCGCCGCGCTCGGCGAGGTACCCCTTGACCGCCTGGAGCAGCCCGTCCGCCGCCCAGGCCGCGGCGGTGCCGTGGTCGCGCAGCGCGGCCATGGCCACCGCCTGGCGCAGCGATTGGGTCGCGCGCGCCGACCACCAGCGGACCAGCACCCGGCTCAGCTCCGGGAGGGGCAGCGCCTGCCGCAGCCTGGCGATATCGGCCGCCCCGGGGCGCACCACCGCCGCCCTGGCGAACCGCTGGCAGCGGTTGAGCAGCTCCTGGTCCAGGTCGAGCAGTGCGGCGCCGGTGACGTCCTCGTCCAGCGCGGCCTTGCGGACGAGGTCGAGCTGCGCCCGCAGCTCGCCCTCCGACCGGGTGCGCACCTCGACCCGGCGCCCGCCGAGGAACAGCACCGACGGCATCACCGGCGTCGCCGCCGCGCCGGGCGAGACCGCGAGGAAGTCGATATCGGAGCCCTCGTTGCCGAACCCCTCTGCGATCGATCCCTCCAGCAGCACCGTCGCCGCCGCGGGCACCTCGACCGCCGCGAGCGCCTGCTCCAGCAGCCGGGTCAGCTCGGCGTCGCCGAGCCGGGACAGCGACGCGCGCCGCTCGGCGAACACCGGTGCGTCGTCGGTCTCGACCGTGCCGGTCCCGTTGTCCCGGTACAGCTCCCACATGAGCCTGCGCCGCGGCTTGCCGCTGGAAGTGCGCCGGATCAGCCCGCGCTCGCCGGTGACGACGACGCAGTCATGAGCAGGGCCGAGTTCGGCGCGCAGCGCCTTGCGGGCGGCGTCCGTCCAGTCACCGGGAGCATGCTCGGCGAAGAGCACGACGCCCTGACCTGCGCCCGCGTCCGGCATGGCGACCGCGGCGAAGGTGTGCTTGGGCAGCCCGGTCTCGCGGGCGATCCTGGCGTCGAGGTCCTCCATGAAGACCGAGCGGCCCCGCACCTTGAGGCTGGAGCCCATCCGGCCGAGCACGTAGAGCCGGCCGCCGCGCAGGAAGCCCGCGTCGCCGGTCCACAGCTCGCCGCCGGTGAAGCGGGTGCCGGCGGCCGAATCCTGTTCGCCGTGGTAGCCGGCGGCGACCGAGGCGCCGCTGAGCACCACCTCACCGAGCGTGCCCGGCGCGAGCGCGGCGCCGTCGGTGCCGGCGATGCGCACCGCGACCGCGGCGCCCTGACCGCCGAGCCCGACCAGCCAGCCGCCCCCCGGCAGTGGCTGCCCCCGGTACGGGGTCTCGGCGACGACGGCGACCGGCGCGCCGAACCGGGTCGCGGCGCTGTCGATCCGCACCGCGACCGGGGTCTCGCCCGAGCGGGTGATGGTGGCCATGAGCGTGCATTCGGCCAGGCCGTAGGCGGGGCGCAGGGCGGCGGGGTCGTAGCCGGCCGGGGCCAGCAGCGCGGTGAAGGCGCTGACGTGCTCGACGTCGACCGGTTCGGCGCCGGTGATCAGCGAGCGCAGGCCGGACAGGTCCAGGCCGACGAGGTCCTCGGGCCGGACCCGGCGCGCGGTGTACCCGAGCCCGAACGACGGCGCCACCGCGTGCTGGGCCTCCGCCATCGCCCGCACCCAGCGCAGTGGCTCGCGGATGAACTGATCGGGGCGTATCAGGAACAGCTCGCCCTGGCCGGCGATGGTCGCTATGACCGCGCCGACCAGCCCCATGTCGTGGTAGAGCGGGAGCCAGGAGACGGTGGCGTCGCCGGGGCGCCAGCCGATCGAGCCGGTGATGTGGGCGACGTTCGCGGCGAGGTTGCGCCAGCTGATCGGCACCCCCTTGGGCGCGCCCGACGAGCCGGAGGTGAACTGCACCAGCGCGCGATCGGTACTCCCCCGCCCGCGGGCGGGCCCGGCGGCCGCGGCGGATTCCACCGCGGTCCCCGGCAGGCTCGCCGTGGCCGCGCCGTCCTCCGCCGGGTTCTCCGGGGCGCTCGCCGCGAATGCGCCACCGCCCGCGGCGTCCTCCGGCAGGGTCACCGGGGTGCCGGCCACCCCGGTGTCGGCCATGGCCGCGCCGATCGGCCCGCGCAGCTGTCCGGTGGTGACGACCAGCCGCGGGGCGGCCCGGGTGAACTGCGCGCGCAGCTGCTCGCCGTACTCCCCGCCCGCGCCGAACACCGGCGGCGCCACCATCGTCACCGTCGCGCCGCACGACCAGACCGCGAACATGGCGGCGATGCAGCGCATCTCGGTCGGCAGCACCACGCACACCCCGTCGCCCGCGCGCAGCCCGGCGGCGGCGAGCAGGGCGGCGACGGTGCGCACGTCGGCGGCGAGCTCGGGGTAGCCCCGCCTGGTCCAGCCGCCGTCGTCGCCGGCGAGCCGCACCCCGCTCGCCGGGTCCGGGTCGTCGAGCCAGCCGCAGATGGCCCGGTAATCGTCGGAGGGCACGGGGTCTCGCTTCCTGTCGTCGGGGTTCGCGGGCACGGGCGTCACACCCGCTCGGCCAGGAACTCGGTCAGCGTGTCGGGGGTGCAGTGCTCGAACAGGTCGACCACGCTCAGCTCGGGCAGCCCGAGCCGGGCCCGCAGCCGCTCGCCGACCTGCAGCACCATGGCCGAGGTTCCGCCCGCGTCGAAGAACCGGGTGGAGCCGTCGAATGCGGTGCTGCCGAGCACTTCGCTCCACACCTCGGTCACCACCGCGTCGAGCCCGGCAGCGGCGCGGTCGCCCGGCGCGGCGGCGGGCGCGGTGTCGCGGTCGGCGGTGTGCAGCCGGGTCAGCGCGGCGGCGTCGAGCTTGCCGTTGGCGTTCACCGGCAGCACCGGGACGACCAGGTAGCGGTCGGGGTGGAAGGCGCGGGGCAGCAGCGGGCGCAGCCGATCGCGGACCGCCGCGAGATCGCCGTCCCCGGTCAGCACCAGGAAGCACACGAGTTCGGCGGTGAGCCCCTCCCCCGCCACCAGCACGTGCGCGTTCGCGACCAGCCCGGTCCGGTGCAGGGCCCGCTCGACCTCGCCCGGCTCGAGGCGGTGGCCGCGAATCTTGACCTGGGTGTCCATCCGGCCCGCGACGACGAACTGCCCGTCCGCGCCGAGCGTGCCCCGATCGCCGGAGAGGTAGCGGGGCACGCCGTCGATCTCGACGATGCGCGCGCGGGTGAGCTCGTCGTCCCCGAGATACCCCCGCATGAGCCCGGGACCGCTGATCACGAGCTGGCCGGGGACGCCGCGGGGCAGCACCCGGTGCGCGGCGTCGACCACGGCCATGCCGGTGTCGGCGAACGGCCTGCCGATGACGGAGCGCTCCGGCGGCCGGGCCGGGAC
Source organism: Nocardia sp. NPDC050697 (assembly GCF_040654395.1). NCBI lineage: Bacteria > Bacillati > Actinomycetota > Actinomycetes > Mycobacteriales > Nocardiaceae > Nocardia > Nocardia sp. NPDC050697. Next base: position 656,825 of record NZ_JBFAHY010000001.1, on the reverse strand, counting down.
GCGGAACGCGGTGTGGTACATGGTGGTCTCGGTGATGCCGTAGCAGTTCACGACCGCCACGTCGGGGCGGGCGGCGACGAAACCGCCGACGCTGCCGTACTCCAGCCGCTCCCCGCACAGCAGCACGTGACGCAGGTGGTCCAGCGTGCGAAGCCACGGCCCGTGCACGGCGAACGCCGACGGCGTCTGCGACACCACCGCCACCCGGTGCCGGTCCAGGAAGGCGCCGAGCGCGGCCGGGTCGCGCTTGACCTCGGCGCCCGGAATGCACACCGCGCCACCGGAGAACAGCGCACCGAAGGTCTCGACGAGGGAGATGTCGAACGACATCGAGTGGAACAGCAGCCAGCGCTCCGCCCCGATGCCGGTGGCCCGCCGCAGCCCGTCGAAGAACCGGACCGCGGCGTCGTGGCCGATCCGCACACCCTTCGGGGTGCCGGTCGTGCCGGAGGTGAAGATGATGTAGGCGAGATCGTCCGGGGCAGGGCCGTCACCCGAGGCGGGGGCGGCCGGCAGCCGCTCGGGCATCGCCACCGTGCGCACACCGGGCAGCGGGTCGCAGCGGCTCGCGCCGTCCTCATCGGCCGGGCCAGTGACGATCGTGATGCCGGGGCAGGCCGCGGCGATCTGGGCGACCCGGGCCGGGGCGGCCGCCACATCGATCGGCACGTAGACCTTGCCCGCCTTGAACACCCCGAGCATGGTCGCCACCAGCCGCACCGAGGGCGCGATGGTGACGCCGACCAGGGCGCCGGGGACGTGCGCGCGCAGCCAGGCCGCGACGGCGTCGGAGAGCGCGTCCAGCTCGGCGTAGCTCAGCTTCTCGTCGTCGGTGCGCACCGCCGTCGCCTCGGGAGCGCGGGCCACCGCGGTCGCGAACTCCGCGGCCATGCTGCGGCGCGGGAAGGTGGTCTCCGGGTCGACCCGCGCGGCGAGATCGCCTTCGGCCCAGCTGATCTCGCCGAGCCGCAGGCTCTCCGGGGCGGCCACGACCTGGTGCAGCACGTGCCGGTAGAGCGCGCCGATATCGGCGTCGGGCAGCTGATCGGCGCGCTGGACGAGCAGCGCGGGCTCGTCCGCGCCCACCTCGACGGTCACCGAGAGCGGGTGCTGCAGGTAGCGGCGGTCCACGTGCAGCGCCTCGCCCGCCACGCCGTCCACGACCGCGGCCAGCGGGCGCGGGTACAGGGTGAAGGCGACCGAGGGCTGGGTGGCGTCCATGGCCTCGGAGCCGATCAGGCTGCGGGAGAACGCCGAGAAGGGCAGCTGCTCGAACTCGAGCAGCCCGCGCAGCTGGGTCTCGGTGCGCGCGCAGAGCTCGGCGAAGCCGAGCTCCGGGCGCAGGTCGAACCGGATCGGCAGGGCGTTGACGCGCACGCCGCGGGTGGTCGCCGAGCCCGCCCCCGAGCGGCGATTGGACATCGGGGTGGAGACCACGACGGTGTCGGTGCCCGCCAGGCAGCCCGCGGCGAGCGCCAGCGTCGCGAGCAGCACTGTGTAGCGGCGCACGCCGAGCGCGGCCCCCGCCGCCTTGGCGCGGTCGTAGTCGGCGCGCGGCAAGGGTTCGCGGCGGATGCCGCCGGTGATCCGGCCGTCGGGGTCGCGCTCGCGCCAGCCCTCGACGCGCAGGTCGTCGAGGCCGGCGAGCACCGCGCCGAAGTGCCGCGCGGCGGCGGCGCGGCTCGGGGCGGGCGGCTCGGCGGCATCGGCGGGCGAGCCGGGGTCGGGGCTGGTGTAGGCGGGATCGGCGTAGCGGGCGGCGAAGTCGGCGAGCAGGTTGTAGAAGCCGAAACCGTCGGAGAGCACGTGCGCGCCGGCGAACAGGAAGTAGGCGTCGGTGCCGTCGGTGGCGATCTCCGCGCGGTAGAGGGGGGCGATCGCCGGGTCGAAGACGGTGTCGCCGAGCCTGCCCGCCTCGGCCTGGATGGCGGCGAGGTCGGGGTAGCGGGTGACCGGGACCGGCGCGCGCACGTCCGTCGGAGTCACGACGACATCGCCACCGGTGAGCGTGAAGGTCTCCGTGAAGGCGCGATTGCCGTGCAGGATCGCCGCGACGGCGGCGGCGAACCGGACCGGGTCGGTCCCGGCGGGCAGCCGGGAGAGCAGCGCCCAGTTCTGCGCCGGGTCGGCGGGGCGCAGCGCGGCGGCGAGCACCAGGTGCCGCTGGATCGGGGAGGCGGGTCTCATGGAATGGTCCTTCTCGTGTGCAGCGCCCGCTCGAGCAGCTCGGCCGCCGCCGCCCGGCAGGGCGGCTCGGTGAAGACGGTGTAGTGGTCGCCGGGGGTGTCGACGGTCTGCACCGCCGCACGGGTCCAGCGGGACCAGTCGGTGCCGGCGGCGGGGTCGATGCCGACGGCGCGGGCCCGCCACGCGGGGAGCGGGATCTCGGCGCGGAGCACCGTGATCGGCACCGAGACCGGGGCCGCGGGCCGGTAGGCGCGCAATGCGCTCGTATTGGCCAGCCACAGCGATTCGAAGGCGGCGAGGAGACCCGCGGGGTCGGCGCCGGGCAGCTCGGCGGCGGCCGTGCGCGCGATCGCGCCGACCTCGCGGCTCAGCGCCTCCGGCTGCACCGGTTCGGCCCCGAACGCCTGCGGCGGGAAGGAATCGATGAGCACCAGCCGGGCCGGTGGCATGCCGTCGCCTTCGAGCTGCCGCGCCATCTCGAAGGCGACATTGCCGCCGAAGGAGTACCCGCCGAGCACCAGCTCCGGGGTGACGGCGCCGCGGGCCCGCAGGGTGCGCACGCAGGCGGCGGCGATCTCCTCGACGGTGTGCGCGCCGCGCACCGCGCGGAACGCCGCCAGGGTCAACCGCGGTGCCGCGCGCTGGAGCGCGGCATAGCCGAAGTTGGTGCCGCCCGCGGGCGGGTACAGGTAGATCTGCGGCTCGCCCGCGCCGAGGACCAGCAGATCGGGGTCGCCGGGCGCGTCGTCCCGATGCCGTCCCGTGGCCCGCCCCTGGGCACGTGCCTGTCCGGCCAGGATCGCGGCCAGGTCACCGATCCGGGAGACCCCGTCCAGCGCGTCGAAGTCGACCCGGAAGCCGATGCTGTCGGTGAGCGTGCCGGCCAGCGCGACCAGCATCATGGACTCCCCGCCCGCGGCGAAGAAGTCGGTGTCCTCGTCCGCCCCGCCGCCCAGCTCGGCCACGGCCAGCCGCACGAACAGGGCGTGCGCGTCGTCCTCGCGGGCGGGCGCGGGCGCTGCCAGCAGCGGCAGGCTGTGGCGCTCCGGGATCAGCGGGCTCGGCGGGAGCCAGATCCGCTGGCCCACATCGGACTCCACTTCGAACCGGGCGGCCGTCGAGCCGACCGGCTCCAGCGCGAGCAGCTCGGCCAGTTCGGTGGCGGACCCCGCCGAGCCCGTCCAGACGTGCTCGTGGCGCACCCGGCGGTCCAGCGTCACCGCGATATCGCGCACCGCCGGCTCCGGGTTCGCCCGCAGGTACTCGGCGAGCCGCTGCCGGTACTCGCGCAGCCCGTCCGCCGAGCGGGCCGAGACCACCACCGGGACCGGCCCCCCTTCGGCCGGTCCCGGTGCCCGCGCCTCGGCCCGCCGCAACACGACGTGCCCATTGGTACCGCCCATGCCGAACGAGCTGACGGCGGCGTACTCCAGGTCGGGCACCGGCACCGGCTCGGTGGCGAAGGCGAACCGCGAATCCGCCAGCGGGATCGCCGGATTGGGCGCGGTGAACGCGGGCTGGGGGAAGATCGTGCGCTCGCGCAGCACCAGCATCGCCTTCAGCAGCCCGACCATGCCCGCGGCCACGTCGAGGTGGCCGTACCCCGCCTTGGCCGCGCCGAGGTAGCAGCGCCGCCCGGCCGGGTCCGCGTAGGCCCGGGAGAGCGCGCGGAACTCGATCGGATCACCGAGCGGCGTTCCCGTGCCGTGTGTTTCGAGGTAGCCGAGCGCACCGGGGGTGATCCCCGCCCGGTCCAGCGCGGCCGCGAGCACGTCCTGCTGCCCGCCGACCGCGGGCGCGCTGTACGCCATCCGCCGCGCGCCGTCGTTGTTGATCGCCGAACCCGCGATCACCGCGAGCACGGCATCGCCGTCCGCCCTGGCATCGGCGAGCCGCCGCACCACCACCACCCCGCCGCCGCTCCCGCGCACGGTGCCGTCGGCGGCCGCGTCGAAGGGCCGCGAGCGCCCGGTGGCCGAGAGGATCCCGCCCGCCTCGTGCAGGTACCCCTGCCCCTGCGGGAAGGCCAGCGACGCCGCTCCCACGATCGCGGTGTCGGCGTCGCCGAAGGCCAGCCCCAGGCACGCCTGGTGCAGCGCGACCAGCGAACTCGAGCACGCGCTCTGCACGGTCAGCGCCGGGCCGGTGCAGCCGAGGCGGTAGGCGATGCGGCTGGCCAGGAAGTCGCGGTCGTTGCCGAGCAGCGCGCGGTAGTCGACCCGGGCCGGGCCCGGCTCCGGCGCGGGCACCCGGCCGTGCAGCCAGGTCGACGCCGAGGCCGTCGCGTACACCCCGATCCGAGCGCCGGAGCGCGCGATCCCGGTGGATTCCATGGCCTCGTGGGCCAGCCGGAGCAGCAGCCGCTGCTGCGGGTCGGTCCAGCGCGCCTCGCTGGCGGTCAGCCCGAAGAACTCGCGGTCGAACAGCTCCGCCTCGGGCAGCACCGAGGCGACCGGAACCTCGTCGGCGTCGGCGCGCACGCGCGGCACCGGGCCGAAGTGCGTGGCGCCCGCGAGCAGATCGGCGCGGAAGCGATCCAGGTCGGCGACGCCGGGCAGCGCGAGCGCCGCCCCGACGATGGCGAAGGGCTCCATCACCGCCTCAGATCACCGCCAGCAGCGCGGCGGCCGAGACGATCTGCCCGATCAGCCACATCCCCGCCGACATCTCCGCGACATCCTTGACCCGGAACCGGTCCGGCTGCACCAGGAACCGCACCGCCGCCCCGATCGGGAGCAGCGCGGTGACCCCGAGCGCGATGATCGCCCACCGGGCGTCCGCACCCGCGGTGTGCAGCACGACCACCTCGAGCACGGTGGCAACGACGGCGAGCGCCACCAGGACCGCGACCGTGCCGGCCAGGCCGAGCGACCGGGTCCACGACCCCGCCGCCTTCGTGTAGTCGACCACGGTCGGCCGGTCGTCGCCGGGCGTGCGCGACTTGCGCGCGATCTCCAGCAGCAGCGCCGCCACGCACCACAGCGCCACCAGCCACCACACCGCCGCCGGCACCAGCCGGTCGCCGCCGCCCATCTGCGCGATCCACACCGAGCCGAAGCCCCAGAACGGCACCACGCTCAGCGCGAGCAGCACCCGCCGCGACTCCAGCCACGCCCCGATCGCCGCCCACTTCACCTGCACGAACTGCACGAGGTTGTTGGTCACGAAGATGACCACCCACCACAGCGTCACCCGGCCCGGCCCGCCGTCGATCCAGATCGAGACCGCCACCGAGACCACCAGGCAGAGCACCGCGATCACCCGCAGCTGGGTGAAGGTCACCAGCCCGCGCTGCAGCACCCGCTCCGGGTAGTGCTCGGCATCGTGCGCGGCGTCCTTGTTGTCGTCGATGCAGCGCACCATGAGCGTGTAGGCGACGAAGGCCGCGAAGCCGGCCCAGGTGGCGGCCCGCAGCGCCGGTTCCTGATCGGTGATCGCCTGACCGAAGAGGAAGGCGGCCAGGAACATGGGCAGCTGCGCCGCGACCTGCCAGGCGGGGAAGCGCTCGTTGGAGTAGGCGAGCAGCCGCAGCGCGAACGGGGACTCGGTGCTGATGGTGGTGGTCACGAGGGAGTTCCTTGTCGCTGTCCGGCGGCGGTGCGGGCACCGGAGATCTGGTCCGTGGCACCGGGGACGGGTTGCGCGGGGTCGGCCCCGATCGCGACGATCCGGTTGGCGGCGTCGACGTGCACCACCCGCGGCCGGTGCGCGGCGAGCTCGGCGGGGTCGAACTGGCCGTAGGCGATCACGATCACCAGGTCGCCCGGGTGCACCAGGTGCGCGGCGGCGCCGTTGATCCCGATCACCCCCGACCCGGGCTCGCCGCTGATCACGTACGTGGTGAGCCGGGCGCCGTTGGTGATGTCGACGATGTCGACCTGTTCGCCCTCGAGGATGCCGGCCGCGCGCAGCAGCTCGGCATCGATGGTGACCGAGCCGACGTAGTGCAGGTCGGCCTGGGTGACGGTGGCGCGGTGCACCTTGGCGTGCATCACAGTCCGGCGCACGACCGCTCTCCTTCCGGTTGGTTCGCCAGTCGGGCGAAGGTGATCGGGTCGTGCGCGGCGAACACGGTGACCGGCGCGCCCGGTAGCCGGGTGAGCTCGGCCAGCCGGTGCAGCGTGCGCACCCGGGCGGTGGCGAGCCGCGGTTCGGGCACCCCGAACGCGGCGCCGGCCAGCAGCAGCCCGGGCAGCAGCCGATGCAGCTGGAGTTCGGAGACGAAGGCGTCGCCCGCGTGCAGCAGCCACCGCTCCCCGGTGTCGATCGCGACGCCGACGTGGCCCGCGGTGTGGCCGTAGAGCGGGACCAGCCGCAGCTCGGGTGGCAGCCCGCTCGGCGCCGCGGTGCCGGGGAAGCCGAACCACTCGGCCCCGCCGCGCTCGTGGATCGACCAGCGCGGGCCGTGCGCCCACTGCGCGGTGCGGTAGCGCCAGCGGTCGGTGCCGGTCGGCGCGGCGGCGGCGCGCAGCTCGGGGCCGTGCACATGGATTCGGGCCCGCGGGAAGTCGCCGATCCCGCCGGCGTGGTCGTAGTCCAGGTGGGTCAGCACGATGTGGCCGACGTCGCGCGGGTCGTACCCCAGCGCCGCGACCTGCCGCAGCGCGGTGTGCTCCGGGTCGAGCCGGGGCGCGAGCACCCGCCGGGTCCAGCCGAGCCTGCGGTCCGGCTCGGCGAGATCGGCGGTGCCGAAGCCGCTGTCCACCAGCACCAGCGCGTCGGCGGTCTCGACCAGCAGGCAGTGCGTGACGATCCCGCTCGCGAGCGGGCCGCAGTCCAGGTGGTGCACCCTCATCCGCGGCCCCGCTCGATCTCGCCGAGCCGCGCCACCGTGGCGACGACCCGCTCCAGGAACGAGAGCCGGTGCGCGGTGTGCACCATCAGGTACAGCGAGAGCCTGCGCACGGTGAAATCGGCCAGCGCCAGCCGGTACCCGCGCCGCCACCGCACCGGGTCGAGCGCGACGCCCGCGGCGCGCTGCACCGCGAGCCGGTGGTGCTCGAGGTGGCCCTCGACCTCCTCGGCGGTGGCCGCCGGGGTCAGCACGTAGGCGAGCAGCTCGGCCAGGTCGCGCTGCGGCACGTGCACCGAGGCCAGCTCCCAGTCGTAGGCCACCAGCTCGAAACCGTCCGCGACCTCGCGCAGCCCGATATTGCGGGAGTTGAAGTCGTTGTGCACCAGGGTGCGCGGCATGGCCTCCAGCTCCGGCCACCAGTCGGCGACGGTCTCGATCCACTCAATGGTCTCGGCGAGCCACTCGCCGGCGACCAGGTGCGGGTACTCGCGGTGGTGGTGCTCGTAGAGCCCGCGCCACAGCTCGGCCATCTCGACCATGCGGCCGGTCTCGGTGGCCGGGCCGAACCAGGGCTTCGCGACGAGCTCGCCGGTGCGGTTCAGCCAGTGCCCGTGCACCGGCGCGATACCGTCGAGCGCGGCGCGGACGTGGTGGGGACGCCAGTCCTGCGGGCGGTCGGCGGAGTCCCTGAGCAGCACGTCGTCGCCGAGCCGCTCCAGCAGCAGCAGGTACGCCTCGCGCTCCGGCGCCCGGTGGATGCCGTGGCAGCGCGGCATGATCGCCGCCAGCGGCCCCGGGTCCCGGTACAGCTCCAGCTCGCGCAGGTGGGTGCCGAGGAAGCCGCTGGCATCGCTGCCCCGCGACCACGCCTCGGCCAGCCTGCCGCCGGCCAGCGACACCAGCCGGTGCGCGGCCAGCACCACCTCGCCGTCGAGCGGCTTGGCCTTGACCACGAGTTCCAGCGGGGCCGCCTCGTCGTCGAAGTGCACGTCCACCGGCAGCACCCCGACCAGCTTCTGGGTGCTCACCCGGTGGGTCAGCTCGCTGATCACGCTGGACTCGGTGTTGTCGCCGACCACCTTGACCGTCTGCACCCGGCCGTCGCCGGTCAGGGTGCGCTCGAAGAACTCCGGGGTCAGGTCGAGCGCGGTGAACCAGCGCACCGGGCGGTTGCGGCCGAGCCGCTCGTGCGCGGTCGCGAACTGGCCGCCGATCACCGCCGACAGCGTCGAGAGGTCGAGCGCGAGCGCGAACCCGGCGATGATCTCGGCCAGCCTGCCCGCGGTTCCGGTGCCGCCGCAGCCGAGCATCTCCAGGTAGTCGGCCTGCTGCGGCAGCCCGGTGCCGCCGCCGACGGTGCCGATCGCCAGCGCGGGCAGCAGCAGCGAGGCGTAGACGCCGTCCCCGTCCGGCTCGATATTGAGGATCCCGGCGCCGGACTCGTGCACGCAGGCGATGTCCTGGCCGGTCGCGGCGAAGATGGCCGCGATCGCGTTCGCCACATTGATGTTCGGCGCGATGCCGCCGCCGAGCGCGGTGCCGATGACATTGATCGAATACGCCCGGCACAGCGCCGCCTGGTCGACCTTCAGCACGTGGGCGAGCGTGGCGCCGTCGATCCGGCACTCCGCGGTCACCCTGGTGCCGCGGCCGTTGATCAGCGAGCGCTGGCTGAGCTTCTTGTCACCGGCGGTATTGCCCTCGACGCAGAAGGAGCGCAGCGCGATCTCCGGGTCGTCGGCGAGCTGCTTCTCGATCCACAGGCAGGCCCGCCAGGTGCAGGCGGTGGTCATGTTCTGCCCGGAGGCGTCGCCGGTCTCGTACTCGAAGACCAGGTCGACGCTGCGCCCGATCTGCATGGGGCGCAGCCCGACCAGCCGCGCGTGCCGCGAGACGTCGGCGACCTGCGCGCTCAGCTCGTCCTGGCTGGCCTGGGCCCACGCCGCGAAGCGGTGCGCGCTCACCACGTCGTCCAGGTCGAACCGCGGCGAGCGGACCATGCGCTGCCCGAGCACCCTCGTGCTGACCCCGCCCGCGCGGGACACCGCGTGCGCGCCGCGGGTCGCCGACGCGACCAGCGCGCCCTCGGTGGTGGCGAACGGCGCGGTGATCCACCCGGTCGCGTGCTCGCCGCGGAAGCGCAGCGGCCCGGCCAGCCCGACCGGGATGGTCACGCTGCCGACCAGGTTCTCGATATTGCCGACCAGCCGAGCCGGGTCCAGGTCGAAGGTGTCCAGCGCGCGCAGGCTGCCGCCGGTCTGCGCGCGAATCCACGCCAGCCGCCTGCGCCGCGCGCTCTCGCTCTCGTGTCCGCGGTCGGGCACGCGGGGCATCGAAGCCGTCTGGTCGCGCACGTGCAGCCTCCTTGGTCGCCCACCGCGCAGCTCCGCCGCCCGGCCGCGGCAGCGCGTTCGGGGGCGAAAGGGCAATGGGGACAGTCGAATCGAAGAAGGCGCCGATGCCTTCCGGGTACTCACCTCGCGACGTCGGCGCTTCCGCAACGTAACAAAGAGAGCGAGCGGTCGCTACTTATGTCGCAGCCGCATACGACGGGCAAACGGGGTGCGAATTCGGGACGACCTGCGCGGACGTCGCCGACTCCAGCCCGGGGAACCGACATTCGGATAGACACGAGTCACACCCGTATGGTTGTGCTATCAAACCGTCAGCGACGGGCATCGAGTCGTCGGCCGCCCTCCCTCCGACTTCGGCACCGAACCTCCTCGGTGTGAGTCCCGGCATTTTCAGATCGAGCCGAGCTCGCGGCCCGATCACATCGGCCACGTTCCCGATAGTGCCCGGTCACGCCGGGTCCGGAGGGCCCTATCGTGCGAGGTCGTGGCACAGCGAACACAGGCCGAACGCCGGGAGTCGACGATCGCCAAACTGACCGACGCCACCATCGGAGCCATCGCCGAGCTCGGCTACCCGCGCGCGACGGTGCAGGAGATCGTCCGGCGGGCCGGCGTCTCCCAGGGCGCCCTGTTCCGGCACTTCCCGAACCGGATCGCGCTGATCGTGCACAGCGCGAGCGGGATCGGCTCCCGGCTGCTCGACGAGTTCGACCGCCGCGCCGCCGAACCCGGCCTCGGACCCCGCGAGATCCTGCTGATCCTGCGCGAACTGGTCGAATCCGACCCGAACCGGGTCTGGCGCGAACTCGAATTCAACTCCCGCACCGATACCGAACTCCGCGCGCTGCTGCTCCCGGTGATCGGGCGGCACTACCGCGCAATCGGCGCCGCCGCCGACCGGCTCCCCCAGCTCGCCCAGCTCACCGCCGCCCAGCGGCGCGCGCTGGCCGAGGTGGCCATCACCGTCTTCCACGGCGAGGCGCAGCTGCAGGCGCTGATCCCGACGCCGGCGGCGGCGGATATGCGGGTGGAGATGCTGCTCACCTATCTGGCCACCCTCGGCGTCCCCCTCTCACAGCCGTGATCTAGACCACTTACCCGCCGGTACGAAATCACCGGATGCCATTGCGACACGCACCACTCTGTGTCATAGTCGGCGGACATTTGATCCCGGACGGTTTCACTCGCCCACGTCGCCGGAGACCCCGTTCTGCGCGGCGCGATCGTGTGACCCCGGTCATCCCAACGGCGTGATGGAGGACGTGTATGAGAACTCGAGCGGTCGCACGGGCGGCGGGCATCGCCGTCGCGGCGCTGTCGACGGCGGTGGCGACGGCGCTGGCGCCGTCGGTCGCGCAGGCCCGTGACACCTTCTACTCCTACAGCGGCACCGCGGATCTCGCGACGCTGGCGCCGGGAACCGTCCTCGACGTCCGGACGGTGCCGTTCCACCTCACCGAGGTGCCGACGCCGCTGACCGCCATCCAGGTGCTGTACCGCTCGACCGACGCGCTCGGCAACGCCGTCGCCAATGTGACCTCGGTGCTCAGAGCCGCCGGTGCCGGCCCGGCCACGGGCGTGATCTCGTACCAGTCCGCCTACGACTCGCTCAACCCCGAGGACAGCCCGTCGCGCGCGGTGGCCGGTGACATCCAGATCGGCGGATTCACCAGCGGCGGGCGCAATCTCGCCGTCGGCGGGCTGTTCTTCTCCGGCGAGGTCACCGGGTTCGCGCTGCTGCTCGCGCAGGGTTTCAGCATCGTGGTGCCGGATACCGAGGGGCAGCAGGCCAACTTCGCCGCGGGCCCGGAGTACGGGATGAACACCCTCGACTCGCTGCGCGCGGTCGCCCGGGTGCCCGAGACCGGCATCGCCCCCGGCACCCGCACCGCGCTGATGGGGTACTCCGGCGGCGCGATCGCCAGCAACTGGGCGGCGATCCTCGCACCGGAATACGCCCCGGAGATCGCGGCGCAGCTCATCGGGGTCGCGCAGGGCGGGCTGCTCGCCGTGCCCGCGCACACCCTCCGCTACGCCTCGGGCAGCCTGGCCTGGGCGGGCGTGGTCGGGATGGCGCTGGTCGGCATCTCGCGCTCGTACGGGATCGATGTCGAGCAGTACCTGAGCGACTACGGCAGGCAGGTCTTCGCCCGGCTGCGGGACGCCTCCATCATCAACGTCTTCCTGCAGTACCCCGGGCTCACCTGGCAGCAGATGGTGCTGCCGCAGTACGCCGACCCGAACTCCATCCCGGAGTTCACCGCGGTCGCGAACGCGATCAATATGGGGCTCGCGCCCGTCCCGACCGTCCCGATGCTCGTCTACCAGGGCACCGGCGGCATCTTCGAGGGAACCGCGCCCGGCGGGCCCGGTCTCGGCGACGGTGACGGCATCATGATCGCCGGCGACGTGCGCGCCCTGCTGAACCGCTACTGCGCGACCGGGCTGCCGGTGCAGTACCGGGAGCTGCCGCTGCTCAGCCACGGTGCCGTGGTACCGATCTGGGCCCTGGAGACGCTCGCCTGGGTGAACGCCCGCTTCGCCGGGGAGCCCGCGCCGACCAGCTGCGGGCAGATCGCGCCCGGCAACGCGCTGGAGCCGGAGGTCTACCACGGATAGCGGGGCGCTGCCGTGCCGGTTCGCGCTGCTAGACAGCGGGTTCCGGCCTCGCCGTCCGGGCCTTCGCGGTTGCGGCGGCTCGCCGGGCACGCGCGTGCCGGACAGCTCCCGCACCGCCGATCCCGCTACCCGCACCCGGCCCACGCTAGGGGGATGCGCGGCTCCCCGCCGGGCCGCGCGCCGGACTTGGTGCCGCCGCACAACGGCATCGATCCGCTTTGTGCGCGGGCTCCAGTCTCAGCCGGTCGGCAGCAGTTCGTCGCCGTAGGCGGCCAGCACCTCCAGCGCCAGCTCCAGGTGCAGCCTGCGCTGCTCGATCGGGCGCCCGAGCCGCTGCTCCGCCTGCTGCAACCGGTAGCGCACGGTATTGGAGTGCACCCCGAGCGCCTCCGCGGTGGCCGTCACACTGCCGCCGCCCGCGAGGAACTCGCGCACCGTCTCGCGCAGCCGGGCGGCCGGTTCACCGGGGCCCGCGATCCCGCCGAGCTCCCGCTCGACCAGCAGCCGGGCCGACTCCACGCTGCCGTCACCGGTGAGCAGGCACACCAGCTCCACATCGCGGTAGGCGATCACCGGCCCGGCGGCGGCACCGTCGGTGGCGAGCCGCTGCGCCGCCAGCGCCTCCCGATGGCTGCGCCGGAACCCGCGCACCCCCGGCCACGGGGTGCCCGCCGCCATCCGGGTGCCGGGCACCGGCGGCGCCGGGATCAGCGCGACATCGGCGGGCTCCGGGGTCGCGACCCAGGCCCACAGCCCGTGCGTGCCGCTGGGCAGGGTGAGCGGGGGCGGGCCGCCGAGCGCGGCGGCGGTGTCGGCGGCCAGCCGGGCCAGCACCCGCGCCGCCACCGGCGAGGCCATGCTGTGCTCGGCCCAGAGCGTGAGCGCGATCTGCTGGTGCTCCACGTTGTGCCCGAGCCGCTCCGGCGTCAGCTCGGCCGCGGCCGCGTCGCCGCGCAGCAGCGCCCGCACGGTGGCGGCGCGCTGCTCCTCGGCGCTGCGGCTGCGCTGCTCGCGCTCCTCGAGGTAGGCGGTGACCACCGCGTCCAGGCAGCCGTCCAGCCACTGGCTGCTGCGCTCCCAGAAGGTCACCAGCACCGCCCCGCGCAGCTCCGGATCGCGGATCTGCAGGTCGAGCACGCCGGTGATGTAGCGCCACAGCCCGCGCTGCCCGACCCGATAGGTCTTGAGCAGCACGTTCAGGTCGTAACCCCGGCGCGCCACCGTGCGGGCGCCGTCGATCACCTCGATCGGCGGCCGGATCCGGAACCGCGGCTGCCCGATCCCGGCCAGCAGCCCGAGCCAGTGCGCCTTGCCGCTGGTGCGCACCTCGCCGCGCAGCTCCGGGTCGGCGGCGAAGCGCGGAAACTCCTCCAGCATCGCCCGGTCGACGTACCGCAGCACGTGCGCGGTCTCGCCCTCGGTGCGCACCCGCTCGGCGAAGTCCGCGAGCCAAGCGTGCACGATCGCGCTGTCGACGGCCACCATGTTCCCTTCCGGGCCCCCGGCCCCGGCGGCGAGTACGACGCGCTGTTCGCCTGTCGCCGAACCGGACTCGGCGCGGCACCGGATGCGGGACGTCCCATCGCGTGACGGATAACGTCGTTACCCGGCAGACAGTACTACATGTTACTGTCCGGTAATCGGGACGGGAAGGTGCAGCGCCAGCAGCGCGGTGTCGTCGGTGACACCGGGGCCGAGAGTGTGCAGCAGATCGGCCAGCGCGGTCACCACGTCGGTCGCCGAGACCGGGGCCAACGTCGCCGCCAGCCGCAGCAGCGCCTGCTCCCCGAAGAGCCCGCCGGTGCCCGTGCGGGCCTCGGTGAGCCCGTCGGTGTAGAACAGCACGGTGTCGCCGGGACACAGCGCCACGGTGGTCGTGACGATCGCGGCACCGGCCAGCACCCCGATCAGCTGGCCTCCCTCGGTCGGGAGATACGAGGCGGAGCCATTGCCGCGCAACAGGATCGGCGGCGGGTGCCCGCCGGAGGCGATGACGATCTCGACCCCGCCGCCGGAGAGCACGAGCTGCCCGTAGAGCACCGTACAGAATCGGGGATCGCCGGGGTGGTGCGCCTCGAGCAATACCCCGTTGAGGTGCTCGAGCACCGCGGCGGGGTCGGCGGCGAAGACCGCGGCCGACCGCAGCGTGTACCGCACCCGCGAGGTGATGGTCGCGGCCAGCGCGCCCTTGCCGCAGACGTCGCCGAGGAAGAAGCCCCAGCGGCCGGCGGCCAGCGGGAAGAGGTCGTAGAAGTCGCCGCCGACCTCGTCCAGCGAGGCGATGTGGTAGTGCGCGGCGGCGTCGAGACCGGGCACCGTCTCCAGCGCGGGCGGCAGCAGCGTGCTCTGCAGCAGGTGGTTGAGCCGGTGCAGCCGGTCCCGCTCCACCTCCGAGGCGCGGTGCGCGCGCAGCAGTTCGCTCTCGTAGGCCCTGCGCTCCTTCGCCGCGACCACGGTGCTGCGGATCAGCAGGGGCGTGCCGTCGGGGCCGGTGCGCACCACCGAGGTGACCAGCACCGGAAGCCGCTGTCCGTCGGCGGCGCGCAGCTCGAGCGCGATCGCGTTCACCTCGCCCTGCAGCTGCAGCAGCGGCGCGAAGTGGGTTTCGTGGTAGAGCCTGCCGCCGACGGTGAGCAGGTCGCCGAACCGGCGGACCCCGACCAGCTCCGCGCGGGTGTGGCCGAGCCACTCCAGCAGGGTGGTGTTGATCCGGGCGATCGTGCCGTCCATCAGGGTGGAGAGATAGCCGCAGGGCGCGTGCTCGTAGAGGTCCTCGGCATCGTCCTCGAGCACGGCGGCGGCACGCTCCTCGGCCCCGCGGCCCGGCGCGGCGCTCATCGCCCGGCCGCGGCCCGGCCCGCGACGACCCGTCCCGCGATCTCGGCGTCCACCCGATCATCCTGGCAGAACCGGGCGATATCGCAGCGATCTTGCACCGAATGGCTCGCGTGTGGCGCGCCGAACCCTGTCGACGTGGCTGGTTGCGTTCCGCTGCGCTGCCGGCGTCCAGCGGCATACCGGGGCATCGGACGAGAGGCGCCTCACCTGGGACAGGATTCGCACCGGACTGTTCGGGTAGGACGCGCGAGCGGTTCCGATGTGGAGGCAGGTGCGCGGGTGTCGGGTTCGACGGTTGCGATGGAGATCCGGGCGCGGCCCGAGCAGTTGGGGATCCTGCGCTCGATGACCCGATCGCTGGGATTGGGGCTGGGGCTGGCGATCGACGCCGCCGCGGACCTGGAGCTGGTCGCGCACGAGGTGGCGATGGCGCTGATCCCGGTGGCGGTGCCGGGCGCGGTCCTGCGCTTCGAGTACCGGGTGCTGGCGATCGAGATCGAGGTGCTGATCAGCTCGCACACCGCTGTGCCGCCGGTGCTGAACGGGCTGGGCTGGCACATCGTGCGCACCCTGGTCACCGACTTCGCGCTGGGGTGCGGCTCCTACGACCCGGCCGAGGCCGGGCACCCGGTGACGGTCGGGTTCTCCTGGCCGCACCCGCTCGGGTAGCGCCGCGGGCGGCTCGGATGCGAGATCCGCCGCTGCCGGGCCGAACCGGCCTGCCTGCGCGGTCCGGCGGCGGTGATCGCCGGCCGCCGTCAATCCCGCGGCAGCAGCAGATAGTGCAGACGCAGCACCGTCGCCCGCCCGAGCGCGAGGGTGTGGTCGGTGCGTACCAGCTGCGCGCCGTCGGGGTAGACGACGAACTCCTCGTGCAGCGGCAGCCGCGCCGCCCACGCCCGCTCCCCCTCGACGACGGTCACATAGGCCCCGTCGGCACCGAACGGCCCCGGCGGCGAAACCAGCCGCAGGGCGCCGTTCTCCCCCGGCTCCGGGCGCAGGAACACCTGAATGGTGCCGAGCGGCAACGGGAAACAGACATGCACACTCGGCTGCGTGGAGCCGGGCAGCACAGCCGTCCGGTAGAAGCCGCTGTAGATGTACTCGCCGGTGGCCCTGGAGGTGCGCAACCACGCCGCTCCTAGGTGCGCACCCGCCCCGTCGAGCAGGGTCTCGACCCGGCTGTCGATGCCACGCGCGGTGTCCAGCGGCCGGATCGGCAGCGCCAGCTGCCCCACCCGCCGCCCGAAGTAGCGGGTGATCAGCCAGCCGCCGGGCACGAACACCGGCGTCCACTGCACCCAGGCCTCCATCCGCCACCGCGCGGTGCGCTGGTAGAAGTCGCGGACGTCGGGATGCAGCCGGGCCGGATCGAAACCGGGGCCGGCGAGCGCGTCGATATCGGGCAGCAGCCCCGCCTCCGCGTCCCGCGTGACCCGCCCACCCGAACGCTCCACCTCCGCCGCGAGCCAGGTATCGGCGACGGTGCCCTTCGCGACAGCCGAGATCGGCGCCCGCAGCCAGGCGTGCGCGCCGGCGAGATCGACCGGCCGCCCGACGGTCTTCCAGAACCGGCGGGTCCCCCTGTCCATCGACCACCACATGCCTGCATTCAACCAGCCCTGGGTGCGGGGCTTCTGGCATCGGGCCATGGACCAGGACGCCGGCGAGTTCACCCCGCGGATCGGCACGGTGGCGCGCCGGGAACTCGCCGCGCACGGCTACGCCCGCTACGAGCAGCTGAGCGCGGTGTCCGCGAAGGAACTGCTCGGCATCCACGGCGTCGGGCCGAAGGCGATCCGCATCCTCGGCGAGGAGCTCGCGGGCCGCGGGAGCGGGTTCGCGGACTGACCCCACTGCGGGCGGGCCGGCAACTCCGCTGGCGGATCGGGGAGCTGTCGGCCGACGCGCGTCAGCAGGCTGCGCACTCGCCCGGGCCGAGCGCGAAACTGCCTGCGACGGCGTCGATGCGAGCACCGGCGGCGCGGAAGCGCTCGATCGGCGCGGAACCGGCGCCGGGATACCCGCCGAGCGCGAGCGCGCATGCCTTGAAAGCGCGGGCGGCGGCGCTGGGATGGCAGTGCGCCCCCGCGAACCAGCGGTCGAACCCCGCGGGCAACTCCTGATCCCACACGACGATGTCGAGCAGGTCGCGCTCGAGGCACTCCCGCACGCCGCCGCGCACCCGCTCATCGGCGGCGAGCAGCGCGGGCGCGACGATCAGCAGCTCCGGCCAGGTGTGGTGCACCGGGACCGAGAGCGGCCCCTCCAGCTCCAGCACCGTCGCGCCGAGGAGCTGCAGCGGCGCGATATCGCCGACGTCGGCGAGCGCCACCGCCACCTCCCAGCCCGCCTGCGCCCGGTCGAAGAGCCAGCCGCCCGCCTGTGTCACGACGTCCTGGGCGTCCGGCGCGAGGACCGCGAGGCGGTGCCGCAGCCGCAGCCCCTGCGAGTAACTCCACCAGTCCCGGATCGGGCTCCGATTCTCCACCGCGCGCACCCGCACTCCCCTTCCACCTCGAACGATCCACTAGCCCGTCGCCACACCCTCCGCCGAAGTTTACGCGCGTAACCCCAGCGATGACCGCCCTGCGCTCGAACGACACCGGCCGCGAAACCTCACCGTGCCGGTGACCACATCCCCGGTTCGGCAGTACCGGTGAGACGTTCGACATCGCACCCCCGACGGACCGGCCCAGCACCGGCACCCACCCTGAGCAACGGCCGCATCACCGCCGCTCCGGGCGGGGATCCCAGCGAAATCGAGCCCCCGAACCGCCCAAACGTCGCGGCGCCCGCGATTCTCCTCACGCCGGAATCCGGAAATGCCCCGCAGGTCAGCGCCGGTTTTACCAGCATGGACAGTTTCCGAGCAGCACCGGCGAGCGGGGTGACCCCCACCGCTCGACTCGAGGCGGACGGCGAGCGCACCGCGGCGGGATCACTGCGCGCGGGGCACTTCTCCTACCGCCCCGGCACCCGGACGGTGTGGTGGTCGGCGCAGGCGGCACCACCGCTCGAGCCGATGGCGGCGGACGACGCGCTCGCCCGCGTGCACCCGGACGACCGGGAGCCGCTCACCCGTGCCCTCGCCGCACCGGAGCGCAGCTGCCTGCGGCTGCGCGTACGCGGCGCGAAGCGGGGCACGCGCACGCTGATCGTGATCAGCGAGCCCGTCCCCGGCGGTGCCGACGGTCGCTACGTCGATCTCACCGCCGCCCTCCGTGCCGACGGCACGGCGCTGGTCGACGAGTCGGTATCCCGATTCCTGACCGGCCGCGCCGTCGTCGAGCAGGCCGTCGGCATGCTGCTGCTCGTCTACGCCATCCCCGCGGACCGGGCGCGCGAGATCCTCGCCTGGCGCGCCACCGAGACCGGTGTGCCGGTCGAGGAGCTCGCGGCCCGGCTCTGCGCCGCGGTCGAGGGGCGGAGCCCGGCGCCGCCCGCCCTGCGATCCCGCTTCGACGACCTGCTGCTGGCCGTGCGCGACGCCGGCTCCGGTTGAGCGGGGCGGATGAGCTCACCCGGCACCGTGCGACGCGGCGGCGCCGCGTGCGCGGACATCCGCCGGAAGTTGTTGTAGGGTCACCGATCATGATCATCGAGCACGGATGGCAGTGGCGCCGGTAGGCGCCACTGTCAGCGTGTGAATTCTCCGCTCAGAGGCTGCCTTTCCCGATCGGGACGCGCCTCGCGGAGCAGGGGCCGGCGTTCGGGCAGGCGTAACGAAAGGTTCCCGGTGTCCGAGCTGTTGATCGAGGTCCTCGAAGGACAACACGATTGTTTCGCCCTGCTCTGCCGCGACGGCAGCACGCTCGACGTGCTGACCGGCCGGGCCCGGCAGGTCGCCACCATCGCCGACATCCCGCTGCCCGGCGACGCGGACGGCCCCGCCGTCCTCGCCGCCATCCCCTACCGGCAGATCGCCGAGCGCGGCTTCGCCTGCCACGACGACGGCGCCGCGCTCACCTGCCTGCTGATCGAGGAGCGCGGCACCGCCGCGGTCGCCGACGCCGTCGACCTGCTGCCGGCGGGCAGCCCCGGGCTGCGGGCGGGCGAATTCACCACCTCGGACAGCGATTACGCGCAGATCGTCAAGCAGATCGTGACCGACGAGATCGCGCACGGCGCGGGCGCCAACTTCGTCATCCGGCGAGACTTCCGGGGCCGGATCGGCGGCGACCACGTGCGCAGCGCGCTGGTGCTGCTGCGCCGGCTGCTGCGCCACGAGGTCGGCGCCTACTGGACCTTCGCCTTCGTCACCCCCGAGCTGGCGCTGATCGGCGCCACCCCGGAGCGGCACGTCTCCGCGCAGGCGGGCACCGTGCTCATGAACCCGATCAGCGGCACCCTCCGGCACCCGGGCGCCGCGCCCGACCCCGCCGCCGTGCTCACCTTCCTCGGCGACCGCAAGGAGACCGACGAGCTGTTCATGGTCGTCGACGAGGAACTCAAGATGATGGCCGCGATCTGCGACCGCGGCGGCCAGGTGCTCGGCCCGTACCTCAAGCAGATGGGCAACCTCACCCACACCGAGTACCTGCTGCGCGGCGAGAGCACCCGCGACGTCCGGGACATCCTGCGCGCCACCATGTTCGCGCCCACCGTCACCGGTTCCCCGATCGAGAACGCCGCCCGGATCATCCACCGCTACGAGGAGAGCGGCCGCGGCTACTACTCCGGCGTGCTCGCCCTGCTCGGCCGCGACGCGCACGGCCAGACCCTGGACGCGCCGATCCTCATCCGCACCGTCGAGCTGCACGCCGACGGCACCGTGAAAGCCTCCGTCGGCGCTACCCTGGTCCGCGCCTCCGACCCCGCCACCGAGGTCGCCGAGACGCACGCCAAGCTCGCCGGTGTGCTCCAGGCGCTCGGCGTGCGGCGCGGGCACCGGCCCGCGCTCGGGCGCACCGCGCTGCACGAGCACCCCGGGATCCGCAAGGCGCTGGCCGCGCGGAACGGCTCGCTCGCCCAGTTCTGGCTCGACCGCCAGCCCGCCGCCGCCCGAGGTGCCGCCGAGCCGGTGACCGCCACCATCGTCGACTGCGAGGACGAGTGGTCGGCCATGCTCGGCCACCAGCTGCGGCACATCGGGCTCACCGTCCGGGTCCGGCGCTGGAGCGAGCAGCCCGACTCCGACCCCGCCGACCTGCTCGTCATGGGCCCCGGCCCCGGCGACCCCACCGCCACGGCGGAGCCGCGGATCGCGCGCATCGACGCGCTGCTGCGGCATCGGCTGCGCGAGAGCCGCCCGCTGCTCGCCATCTGCCTGAGCCACCAGCTGCTCGCCGCGCGGCTCGGGCTCCGGCTGGTCCGGCTGCCCGCGCCGAACCAGGGCAGTCAGCACACCATCGAGCTGTTCGGGCGCCGCACCACCGTCGGGCTCTACAACAGCTTCACCGCCGTCGGCGCGGTGCCGCCGCCCTGGGTGGCCGGGTGCGTCGACGCGGAAAGCGGGGCCGTGCACGCGCTGCGCGGGCCGGGGTTCGCCTCGGTGCAGTTCCATCCGGAGTCGGTGCTGAGCACCGACGGGATCGAGATCCTGGGCGAGCTGGTGACGCACGCGCTGGCCGGGCGCTGAACCGGTCGCGGCGGAGCTCAGCGCTGGCAGGCCATGTGGTCGATGCGGCTCAGGGCGAGCGCCAGGACGGGCAGGTACGCCGGCGCCCACAGCGGAGCGGACATCCACGCCGCACAGCCGCCGGTGACCGGCTCGACGCCGTGCGAGGTGGCCGGGACTCCCGCGACCGTCCAGGACCAGCGGCGTCCCGGGTCGACCTCGGTGATGACGAACGGCAGCGGCACCCCGACCGCGGTGGTCACGATGCCGCGGGCGCCTTCGACCACCCGTCCGCCGTCGATGGAGGCGCCGCGCACGGTCGGGCCCCAGCGCGGCCAGGCGGTGAGATCGGTGAGCAGCGCCCACACCACCTCCGGTGCTGCCGCGATGTCGCGGTGCACGGTCCAGCGCCGGTCCCGCAGTGTCGGTGTCATGTGTTCATCCTGGCGTGGATATGCGGAGGATGCGCGTATGCCGCGCCACTCCGATCCGCCGGGGGCGGACTCCGGCACGGACCCGCACACCTGTCATCCACTGCCACCGGCCCGAGCGACCGCCGCGGCTCCCACGGGAGCGGTGAAAAGGGCCTCGAAACGCACGAAACCCGCGCCGTGGGCGCGGGTTTCGGGTCAGCCGGTCGTTAGACGGCGCGGACGCTCGCCGCCTGCGGGCCCTTCTGGCCCTGCTCGACATCGAACTCGACGCGCTGGCCCTCATCGAGGGACTTGAATCCGGACCCGGAGATCGCGGAGTAGTGGACGAACACGTCAGGACCGCCACCGTCTTGCGCGATGAACCCGAAGCCCTTTTCGCCGTTGAACCACTTCACACTGCCTTGACTCATGTACTTTGTGTTGCTTTCTGTAGCAAGCCGAGCCGTCACTGTGAAGACTCGTGCTTATCTCCACACTCCCACACCCGCGGCAACCTGGCCGGGAACGTGACCCACAGCACTTCTTCTACGCCACCACATCGCACCTTCATCGGGGCGCGCGGGCGGGCAGGCACATCCCGGTGACGTCCCAGTCGTCGAGGACATCGACCCGGGTGGCGATGAGTAATCCCGCCCGCTCGGCGGCTTCGGTGACGATCACCGCGCACACGTGGCCGGGGCGGTCGATTCCCGGAGTGAGCAACCACAGCGGGGTGCTGCCGGTCATCGCCTCGGCGCACGAGAGCAGCACCTCGGCCAGGTCGCCGTCGGCGGCGCGGTGCCACACCAGCAGCGCCTGCGGCGTGTGCAGGTAGTCGCGGTGGGCGAGGCCCCGGCCGATGATCGCCTCGATCTCACTCCGCAACCGCTGGTCGGCGTCCGGGCCGTAGCCCAGCTCGCGCACCCGCTGCCCCCTGCTGAATTCCAGCCGCACCGCGGCCACGAGTACCGGATCGGTCACCACCGCCGTCTCCCTTCCACGTTCGCGCGTGTGCTGCATGACCGAGCGGGGCGGAGCACAGGTGGAGATGTCGAGAGCCCCCTTCGCACCCACCAACAGCGAAGGTAGACCTCGATCGAGCCCCGGGGCCGGTAGCGGATGTCACCGTGGCGTGTCGCGGCGAGGGCTCGGATCGCCGCAGCTTTCTGGGGAACTACAGAGGCCCCGGCGCCAATGGCGCCGGGGCCTGAAGAGTTCGAGGGTTATTGCGACATCATCACTCGGCAGGTGCCGGGCGAGTGAAGGCGGGTCGAGTTGTTCAGTAGGCCACCTCCCGGGATCGGTTGACATTCCTGCGGTACTGCGCCCTCGCCCCCGGCGGTCCGGCCGACCGCACCGGATTCTCTTCTCCGCCGGGGAAAGGCGAGGGTCCTGCCTTCCGGGCAGTTCGCCTGCCCGGCTACCAGTCCTTCTGTTCTCGACGGGAGAGACAGTAGTAGCTTCCCGGCAGAATGTCTACACCCGCGAGAGTAGGTTTTGCGCGAGGGATCGGTGGCATTCCGAGGGGGTCTCATTACCCTGGGTTTCGGGGCCGTACCGGTATCCGAGCCGCAGCAGAACGGGGGGCGGTCGTGGAGAGCGACGATCTGGAAGCCGAACTCGCCGATACGATCACGCGCCTGGGCGGGCTCGGACCGGCTCCCACCCGCGCCGACGTGCACGCGCTCCGGGAGCGGGTCGGGGTGCTCTTCAGCAAGCTGTCGCGCACCGTCCCCGACGGGCCCCGCCACGACCGGCTGCACGCCGCGCTGCGCCGGGCCGAACAGCTGCTCGTCCACGCGAGTGAGCGGGCCGACCGCGCGGTGACCGTCGCCCACATCAGCGCCGCCCGGCGCCGGGCCGCGCCGCGCTGATCCCTTCCGGTTACGTGCCGGGCAGCTCGGCGATGTCGGTGGGTTCGGCGTTCGCGTGCTGGCCGGCACGCGCGAGAACGATGAGGTCACGGGAATCGCGGGCGTGGGTCAGCTGGGCGACCTGCTCGGCGTCGGCCATCGCGACCGCGGCGTGCGCGGCGAAGAGCAACCCGACCTGTTCCGAGTCGTCGGTGAAGGCGCCGGGTTCGTGGGCGTAGAGGCCCTGTCCGAGGGCGATCCGGGCACGGTCGACCTCGTGCACCAGCGGCGCGGAGGCGAACGGAGTGCGCAGGCGGCGCGCCGGGAGGCGACGCTACACCGGCGGTGCCACCGGAACGGTGTCCGTTGGCTCGACGCACCTCCGGCGGCACCTGCGGTTTCCGGCACCCGATGTCGCACGAGTGGGGCCGGACGCCGCACTGGCGATCTGCCCGCTACGGACCACCGCCAAACGCGCCGGCGACACGCTGTGCACGTGGCAGGCCGGACACACCCGGGTCAAGGGGGGTTGCGGCACCACAGCGGGCCTGGCCCGGGAGTTCCACACCCGGCTCGCGTACGGCGCTTCCCCCCGGGGTCGTGATACCACCCGGTGAGCACCCGTACTCCATTGTCATCGAACACATCCGGCCCGGAACGAAGATCATGTTTCGCCCGATTCGGGCACTGCGCACCGGCAGCGGTTGTACGCTGCGCGCAAAGTGAACCGCACGTAGTTCACATCTGGATTCGAGAGGCCCATGACGATTCGCACCCCGGGTACGCACCTTCTCCGCGCGGCGGGCGCGCTGCTCACCGGACTCCTTCTCCTGAGCGCGACAGCCTGTGGCGGCGGGTCGGCCGAGCCGCAGGAACCGCCCGCCGCCAGCACCACCTCCCCGGCCCAGACCACTCCCGTGCCCGCCGCCGAGCCCGCCCCGATCAGCAGCGCCGCGCCTGCACCGGCCGAGGCCGCCCCGCCCGCGCCGGAACCGGTGGTCGCCGAGCCGGAGCCGGTCGTTCAGGCGCCGCCGCCGGTCGCGCCGAAACCGGCACCGCAGGCGGTCGCCCCGCAGCCGGCACCGCAGCCCGCACCTCCCACCCTGGACGCGCCCGGTTTCGAGCCGCGCGCCGGCTACTGAGGTCACGATGAGATCCGTCGTCAGCGCCGTGTGCGCGGCGGCCCTGCTGACCGCCGCGTCGGCACTGGGAACCGCCGCGGCGCAGGCCGATCCGGTGCCCGAGGGCACGCCGGTCGTGGTCCTCGGCGATTCCTACACCGCCAACGGCTGGGATCCCTTCACCCTCGGCGATGTCTGCGTGCGCGGCGCCACCGCGTGGCCCGCGCAGCTCGGCCGGTTGATCGGGTCGGAGGGGCAGGTGGCGAACCCCTCCTGCTCCGGCGGGACCATCGACAGCGGCCCCGGCTACACCCTCACCCACGAGGTGCTCCAGGCCGACCGCGAGGGCGCCTTCGGCCCCGCCACCCGGCTCGTGACGCTGCAACTCGGCCTCGACGACCACTGGGGCGAGACCGAGCAGACGCTCTGGTACGGCCTGCAGCAGTGCGTCTTCGACCTGATCCGCGGCTGCGACCTGGACGCGGTCGAGCAGGGGCGCTACCCGGACCTGCGCGGCGTCACCGGCACCAGCTACGCCGAGCGGATCCGCGCCGCGATCACCTACATCCGCTACTACGCCCCCGCCGCCCGGGTCGTCATCATGGGATATCCGGAGGTCCTGGTTCCCGGCACGGACACGGCCTGCGTCAGCATCCTCGGCGTCGCGCCGTTCGTGCAGCCGCGCGCCGGGGCCGTGGTGGAGTACTTCGACCGGATGGACCGCGCCCAGCGCGAGGCCGCGCAGCTGCTCGGGCTGGAGTTCTTCGACGCCCGCGCGCTCACCGCCGGGCACGGGCTCTGCTCGGCCGAGCCGTGGATCAACGGGCTCTTCGACTGGCGCACCGATATCGCCGGGCTGCCGCTGCACCCCTCCGCCCGTGGCGACGCCGTCGTCGCGAACGCGCTGTACGACAGGTACCTCCGGTGATCACGCTTCCGGAGACCGCTAAGGTCGCCGGGGAGCGGCGGCCGGCGCTGCCGTCGCTCACCGGCGCGCGCTGGTGGGCGGCGTTCGCGGTGTTCACCCTGCACGCCCTGGTGTTCCTGCCGGTGTACCCGTTCCAGAAGTCCGAGCTGTTCCGGACGCTGCACCAGTGGCTGCCCATGCAGCTCGGGGCCGCCGGGGTCACCTTCTTCTTCGTGCTCTCGGGCTTCATCATCTACTGGTCGTTCCGGCCCGGCATGCCGGTGCGGCTCTTCTACCGGCGCCGGGTGCTGAAGATCTACCCCACCCACCTGGTGGCGGCGGCCGCGTTCGTCCTGGTCGCGGCGGTGCCGCTGCACCGGCTGGTGGTGTGGCTGCCGAACCTGTTCCTGGTGCACGCGTGGGTGCCGAAGTGGAGCACTGTCGGCGGGCTCAATGTGCCGTCCTGGTCGCTCGCCTCGGAGATGCTGTTCTACCTGAGCTTTCCGCTGCTGGTCCCGCTGGTGCTGCGCATCCCGGCGCGCCGGCTGCTGCTCGCCGCCACCCTCCTGGTGCTGGCCGTGCTCGCCCTGCACGCCGCCTTCTACCTCTGGGTGCCGGGCCCGAAGGGCATCGCCAATGCCTTCGCGCCCCGCCTGGTACCCGGCGACACCTCCCCCTACTACGAGCTGCACGCCTCCCCCGCCTGGTTCGCACAGCCCGATATCCCGGTGTCGCAGTCCTATTGGCTCGGCTACACCTTCCCCCTGGCCCGGCTCCCCGAGTTCTACCTCGGCGTGCTCGCGGCCCGCATGGTGATCGAGGGACGCTGGCGCAACACCCGCCTCGCACCCCCCGTCCTCGCCCTGGCCCTCGCCTACGCCGCGACCTGGCTGGTGCCGGTCGACTTCAAGATGTCGGCGCTGCTCATCGCGCCCACCGCGGCGGTGGTGGCGACGCTCGCGGTCCGGGATCTGCGCGGGATCCGCGGGGTCAACGCGCATCCGCGCATGGTGTGGTTCGGGAATATCTCGTACGCGTTCTACCTGATCCAGTTCCCGGTGATGGTGCTGGTCACCCGGTTGTTCATCGGCGGGCGGCAGTTCGGGTTCGTCGGGTGGGCCGGGTTCAGCGTTCTCGTGCTGGTGCTGTCGACCGCGGCCGCCGCGGCTATCTACCACTGGGTGGATCTGCCGGTGATGAACCGGTTCGCCGGGCGGTCGGCGCCGCCCGGAGCGGGCGAAGATTCCGCAACACCTCGCGTGAGCTCGGAAAAGGGGGCACAGGTAGGTTCGCTGCGGTCTACACGGATACACAGATAGTGTTCGTGCGCGGCCGATGTCAACACAGGTCCGCCACCGAGGTCCGCCGTTGTACGGTTCGATCGCTCGACGTCTGTAGCCGGAAAGTCCCCCAGACGCCACCGCACCGGCGGGGGCGGGGTCGCATCCGGGCGGGGTCGGCACGTCGGCGGACGGCCGGGACGCTGGTGCGGTGGACGGTTGCGGGGCGGGTGTGGTGACCACGGCCCGCGTTGTCACGGTGACGGCGGGTCTTTGCGTGCTCGATGGTGGGCGGCGGGTTCGTTGGCGCATCCGGACAACGCGGCGATGGCGAGGGCGGCGAGCACGGGGCGGCGGTTCATGGTCTCCTCTTATTCGGGATGGGACGGACCACCGGAAGTTCCAACGTGGTCGCGGCGGCGGTCGTGAAGTATTCGGAGCTGTGCCGTCCGGCCGGGCGAGGTGTGGTGCGACGACGGCCCTCCACGAACCCGAGGGCGAACGACGCGAGAACCACCGTGGTGCAGAGAATCACGACCACAACGACTCGCAAGGCAACGGGGGCAGATCGTCGCACGCGCCGTCATCGACCACGACCGGCACACCGAGCCAGGCGCCCACGTCCTGCGCGTACAGGTCGGCCGCTTGCCGACCGGCTCGGTACGAGAACACACGTCCGGCGAACGTCAGCCGGACACGGCACTGTTCTTGTGCCATCCCAGCCCCCTTTCGTTTGGCGATGAGCCGGGTGGAGGACGACGACACCCCACCCGACCCATTGCGAACGAACGTACGAACACGGCGGCGAAATCCTGAATGTGTTTGCTACTGTTTTCTTTTAAGCATGAAAATTGTTGACTGGTATCGCGAGTTGTCTGACGATCGGAACATGGAAGAAAACATGCGAAACACTCCGCCCGATACCTCTCCGCTGCGCATAACGTTCCTGGGCAAACACACCCAGGGCGGCGACTCGCCCACGCTGTACGCCACCGACCGGGGCACGTACGTGGTTCAGGGCTGGCGGGTACCGGGCCACGACGACCAAGTGGAGATTTCCCACCCGCTGCTCGCGTTCCTGGAACCGGGCACATGCCTCGGCGTACTGCTCCACGATACCGGGCACGGGACGTTCATCCTCGGCGGTGGCCCGGTGACCGATCCGGGTGCGCTGGCCGAGATGAACATCCCGGACCATGAGACCTGCATCGAGGTACCCCAAGGAAGGGAAGTCAGGAAGTATGCGACTCCTGCGGCATGAGGCGTTCTACGACCTCTTCCGTTCGTGCAAGCGCACCGCATTTCACCTCGAAGTTGTCGACACGTACTCCACACCCGAGGAATCCGAACCGTTCCGGAAATTCCTCGCCGGGGAACCGGACGACTTCGAGTGGTTCCACGACTGGACGGACCTCGTTCGCGAGGTCACGTCGTCGGGAATCGTGATGCGGCGTGCCCGCGTCGTCACGGAGCCGAATGTCGACTACACCCGATGGGGCCTCGTCGTCGCGCATCAGAACATCGACGCCGGGGAGGACATCCGATACCTTCCCCGGCACCGGATCGACCCGGCCGAGCTGTCGGCGGATGACTTTTGGTTGTTCGATGACACGCTCGTGTCATTCACCACCTTCACGCCCGACGGCGCGGCGGGTGGGGGCGCGGTCACGACCGACCCCGTCATTGCCGACTACGCCCGGTCGGTGTGGAATCGAGTGTGGGATCGTGCAATCCCCCACGCCGAGTACATCCGGGCGTGACCACCACCGCGAAACAGGCGCGCGAGGCGTTCGGTGACCGCCTGCGCAACCTCCGCAAGGACGCCGGGCTGACCGGTCGGCAACTCGCCGAACTCGCCGGTTGGCCCGGCTCCAAGGTGTCGAAAATCGAGTACGGCAGGCAGGCGCCCACCGATGACGACTTGCGCGTGTGGTGCATCCACACCCGCAGCGCCGACCAGGTGCCCGACCTCATCGCCACGTTGCGCAACGTCGAAGCGGCATACCTCGAATGGCGGCGGATGCGACTGCCCCACCGCCAGAAACAATCGGTCGCCGTTGCCGAGCGGACAAACCTCATTCGCTCGTTCGAGCTGTTGCTGGTCCCCGGCCTGTTGCAGACCCCGCCGTACGCCGAAGCGATTCTTCGCCGGGTACTCAGCTTCTACGACGGTCCGAACGATGACATCGGCGCGAGCTTGGCCGCGCGGCTCGAACGGCAACAGGTTCTGTACCGGGGCAACCACCGGTTCTATTTCATCCTCTCGGAGCAAGTTCTCCACACCCGCGTCGGCACCGCGGACTTGATGGTGGAGCAGATGGACCGGTTGCTGACCGCGATGTCGCTGCCCCGCGTCGCGCTGGGCATCATCCCGGCCGACCACGAATACCTCGCGCCGACGAACAACTTCGTCATGTACGACGATCGAGAGGTCCGGGTCGAAACCGTGTCGGCCGAGCTCACGATCACCCAACCGGCCGAGATTGCTCTGTACGACAAGTCATTTCAGACGCTCCGCGCGCAAGCCGTCCACGGGGCCGATGCCCGCGCGATGATCGCCGCCGCGATGAGCCGCTGAGCGCCCCCGTGACGGCCTGAGCGGTGTCCGGCCCACCACGGACGGCCGGACGACCCATCCGGCCCGCCCACGGCCCGGATAGCCGCTACTTTCGGACCACCATGTCGGGATCGTGTCCACACCGCCCCGGCATGACGGGCTACCCGGCCGGAAACGGCTCCGCGAGCAGGTCAGATACCATCAGTCCAAGTTGCCTGGCGGCGGCGGTTACCTCCACACGGCCCCGGCGGTTTGCCTTGCCGTGCGTGATGTCGCCCCGAATCTCGTAGCAGTACCGGAAGAAGTCCCCGGACGCCGTGCCGTTGTACTGCTTGGTTGGCAACTTCGTCTCGACAAAATTGACCAGAGTGTCAGTGATCCCCCGGTAGATGCGCACCCCATGCAATGCCTCCACTGAACTCGTGAGCAATACGATCCGCGCCTCCGGGTTCGACTCGAAGAACGATGCACTGAACAGGTCGTATGCTGCTTCGTCCTTCGCCTGCGGGGTAGCCCGCGGAACAGCCAACGCGCCTTTGAGAGCCGTCTCTAATCGTTCGGGCGAGGGGGTGTGAACCATCGTGGCGTGCCCGGTCATGAAAACCGGCGAGGGGTCGTCCTCGAATACCAGCGTGCCGTTATACCCCTCGAAGGTCGGCACACCGAACCTCTGCTCCATCATTCGGTGCGCCGGTTGCTGCGTGGGTTCGCGCGGAATCCGGTCGCCGAAGTCGGCCCCGATACGGAGCTTTGCGAGGGACGCCTGAACCGCGATGCGCCACTGCACAGCCGCATCCTCGGCAGCGGCACGCGATTCGTACGAACCGCCGATCAGAAACAGCGTGTCCGCCTTCTCGATCGTCAGCTCATCGTTGCCGGTCGACAACCGTACATGTGGGCTCGCCTCCGCTGGTGTCAGCTCGTGTCGCGGCGCGTCGATGTCCAGCCGTGTGTGGACGCTGA
Source organism: Nocardia sp. NPDC050697 (assembly GCF_040654395.1). Lineage (NCBI taxonomy): Bacteria > Bacillati > Actinomycetota > Actinomycetes > Mycobacteriales > Nocardiaceae > Nocardia > Nocardia sp. NPDC050697. Next base: position 627,378 of record NZ_JBFAHY010000001.1, on the reverse strand, counting down.
TGTTGATTTGAGTCCTGAACGAATAGCCCACCGAGCGATCATGGCAACCCGTATCCTGCCCTGGTGCCGAAACGCACTAACCTCTTCCAACAGGTCGTCACGGTGATCCACGAGCATCTCGCTGATGGCGTGACCGTCGAGGAGTCAGCGATGCTGACCAATCGGCGCACCGGGCGGAAGCGAGAGGTAGACGTCGTTCTCCGATCGAAGTCCGGCGGCTATGAGTTCCTCATCGGAATCGAGGCCACATCGAGGCGGCGAGGTCCTGCGAGCACTCCGTGGGTCGAAGCCATGATCGGCAAGCACCAGAACCTACCCACAAACAAGGTCATCCTGGTTTCAGAGAGCGGCTTCACCGAACAGGCTCGCGAACTGGCGATCCAGGAAAACATGGTGCCGATCTCGCCTGAAACCCTGGGCGACGGTGACCCGGCGTTCCGGATCGTCAACTCAGTCCGATCGCTATGGCCGAAGCAGATCGACCTAACTCCTCGGGGTGCCCACGTGATGGTGGACGTTCCAGGCGAGGGTGTCGGCTGGCTCCGCGCGCCACACGATCTGGACGTGTTCGCTGTGGATGAGTCGTGGGCCCCGCTCCATTCCGTCATTGACGCGCTCCTTCGCGGAAATTGGCCCCGGATCGCCGAGCAAATCGACCTAGTGAACATCGCAGAGGATTTCGACGGAACCGCCGTTCTCTCGGTCGGGCCGGGTTGGACGATCAAGATTGATGGGGTCGAACAGTCGTTGTACGTACGGTACGTCGACGGCAACCGGACGGACTTCCATCGAATCGACGGCATCGAACTCGTGGCGAATGCTCTCATCACCGTGACCGAGATTCAGCTCCACCATCGGCACCTCGCAGAGACCAACGTCAGCTACTCGTACGGTGAAGGTCGCATCGGGGACACGAACGCACTGATCGTGGCGACCGAGTCAGAGAACGGGGGCATGATGTCCATCAAGCTCAACCCGGCCCACATGAAGAAGGCCGGTGACTGACGTATGGCCTGACCACACCCTGCACATGCACGATCTGACGCGCGGCAGGCCGGCCTGAATTTCATGTCGAATGACCGACCGGCGCGGGCTGTGCGTTGACGAGCCGTATTAACCGGAAATAGTCCTGGCAGCCGAGAAGTTCAGCACCGCCGTGTGCGATCTCTGTGTCCGGCGGTGCAGCCGGGTGACGGCTGCACCGCCGAGGCGCTACGCCGAGGCGGACTCCGCGGCCGGTGCCACCGCTTCACTCGGCGCCGCCGCCCGCGGGATCGTTACGGTCGCAAGCACGGAGGCGATCGCGATCACGAAGCAGGCGATCGTGTACCAGAGGCTGCCGATGGGATCGCCGTTGTCCGTAACCCCGTCCACCGCCCCGAAGTAGTCGGGAAGCGCGGTCACCCACAGCACCGCCATCACCACCAGGTAGACCACGGCGTACCACTGCACGAAGCCGTTCCGATCGCCCCGCAAAGACGAAGCCTCGGAGCGCAGCTCCGACCACCGGCGCCACAGCAGCACCACCGCGACCACCGACAGCACGGCGAGCTCCGCCGCGTACACCACACCGCGCACGGTGTCGCTGCCGATGCCGATCACCGTGGCGGGCAGCGGAAGCACGAAGGTGCCGACCGAGGCGAGCAACCCGATCACCACGGTCCGCCAAACCAGTTGCAGCCCGGTGAACCTCACCCCGGCATCGACCTGCCGCCCGACGAAGAACTGCACGCACAGCGCCAGCGACATCGGCCAGAGCGCGGCGAAGACGACCACGCTCGGCAGCGGCACGGCGTCGAAGAAGGGCTGGTTGATCGGGTTGTCCAGGGACCACTCCCACCAGCGCAGCTGCGGGCCGATGTGGTCGAAGATCTCGTAGAAGGCGTGGTGCACGAAGCCGACGCAGACCGCACCCGCCAGCACCCCGTAGCGGCGGAACACCCCGAGCATGCGGACGATCTCGAAGGCCAGCGTCGCCATGAGCGGATAGATCGCGACGATGTAGAGCGGCAGCCGCCCCCACAGGAAGTCGACGGTGAACACATTGTGCGCGAACATGGTGTCGACGTGTTCTTCGATGCCGAAGGCCGCCGGGAAGTACAGCGGCGGCTCGATCACGAACAGGTAGGCGGTGGCGCCGAACCAGAGGACCAGATTGGTCGGGTCGCCGTGCCTGCGCAGCCGCAGGATGGCGTAGACCAGCGCCAGGATCGAGCCGAGCACGATGGTCAGCTCGAGCACCGGCAGCGTCCAGTTCTCCAGCGCGGCCGGGTTGCGGAACTCGACGAGCCCGCCCGCCTCGTCGCAGGAGAAGCCGAGCCGCGCCGCGAGTTCGGCGAAGGTGGGGGCGCAGAGGTCGCTCATCGCCGCACCGCCAGCGGGGCCTCGGCGGTGTACCAGCGGGTGCAGTCGTAGCCGGCGTCGTAGCGCGCGAACCACTCGCCCGCCAGCGCGGGCAGCTTCTCGCCACCCGGGTCGTGCCCCGGCATCTGGCTGCGGAACACCCCGGCCAGCGCGGTGAGCTGCTCCCCGCGCGGCAGCCCGTCGAAGGCGCGCGGCATGGGGCCCTTGGTCAGGTAGGGCGCGACCGAGCCGAGCACCTTCTGCTTGACCCGGTGGGTGGCGAACATGGACAGCGCGTCGACCTTCCGCTGCGCCAGCGGGACGTGCTGGTTGAACCCGGCGCAGGCGATCCGGATCACCTTCATGACGTGCGCGAAGATCGAGGGCGCCATCCGCATGCGGTACAGCTCGTTGCCGACCAGCGCGTTGAACAGGATCAGCGCGGAACTCCGGTGCTCGACCTCCTCCACGAAGTGCCAGAGGAAGAGCGAGGCCACCCGGTCGTCGCCGGGGCGGAAGAGGGTGTCGGCGTGGTCGAGCATGAGCTTGAAGACCGGCGTGAAGGTGGCCTCCAGATCGGCGGTGTAGGCCAGCCGGTAGTCGGTGGAGGTCGCCTCGGTGAGCAGGTCGAACTCGCCGATCACCGCGTCCAGCGTGTTCTGCAGCCCGGGGTACCGCGCGATCAGCGCCTTGACGTGCTGGCGGTGCGCGGTGGAGTGATGCCCCTCCTGCCGCATGAAGGCGATCGCCTCCGCCGACACCTCCGGATCGGTCAGCACCGGCTTGAGCTGCATGATCAGCTTGACGATCATCTTCTCGAAGCCGACCGCCAGGAACGAGACCGCATTGGTCATGCTCGACCAGGCCGGGTTCTCGGGGTTCCAGCAGAAGGGCACGTCGGCGGAGTCGAAGCCGAAATCCATCTTCCGCGGTTGTAACTGGGTCATCTCTCGCCTCACACCTCGGGGCCGTTTGGGTCACCATACACAAATGCAAGCGGCTGTATGATTGCTTTCGCGCTGGTAAGGTCCGATCGGTGGCGCGCAGACGCGGATGGGGCGGCAGTCCGCCGGTCGACGACGAGGACGCGCAGCGCCGCATCGTCGCCGCCGCCGTCGAGCTGATCGGCGCGACCGGCGCCGCGATCACGATCGCCCAGGTCGCCGAGGTGCTCGGGGTGATCCGGCAGACCGTCTACCGCTACTTCCCCACCGCCGAGGCGCTGATGACCGCCGCCGCCATGGCCTCCGTCGACGGCTTCCTCGACCGGCTCACCGCGCACGTGGCCGGGCTCGACGACCCGGCCGAGGCGATGACCGAGGGCGTGCTCTTCACCCTGGTCGAGGTGCGCCGCACCCCGCACCTCGGGCTGCTGCTCTCCAGCTCCTACTCCGGGCGCGACCCGGACAGCCTCACCTCCGAGCAGGCGCGGACCTTCGGCATGACCATGATCCGGCGCTTCGACGTGGACTGGGAGCGGCACGGGTACGACGAGGCGGCGCTGCACGAACTCGTGGAGTACGTGCTGCGGACCATGCAGTCCTTCTTCGTCTCGCCGGGGGATCCGCCGCGCACCGAGGACCGGCTGCGGGCCTACCTGCGCCGCTGGATGGGCACCGCCATCGCCGCGCAGTCGCGGGTCGGCTGACGCCGGGAGCGGCCGCCGGGAGTTTGCCGCCGCACACCCAGGGTAGGAGCCTGCCGTCACCTGTGATCAGCGGCGAAAGGACGGACCTGGCATGGTGCGAACTCCTGGCGGGCAGCGATGACCGAGGCCGTGCTCGCGCCGCCGCGGCGGCCGGGCGGGCCGGCGCCGATCCGGGTGGCGTCGGTGCCCGCTTCGCACGTCTACGTGCGGCACCTGGGCGATCCCGACGCCGCCGACGGGGTGCTCCGGCTGCCCGACCCGCCACCCGCGGACGGGCGGACCGTGCCGGGCGGCTGGTGGCCGCCGCTCATGCTCGACCCGGCCTGGATCGACGCGCACCACGCCGAATTCGACCTCATGCACCTCCATTTCGGCTTCGACACCGTCGAGCCCGCGGTGCTGCGCGAGATCACCGGCCGGTTGCGGGCGCACGGCAAGCCGCTCGTCTACACCGTGCACGACCTGCGCAACCCGCACCACCCCGACCCCGCCGCGCACCACGCCCAGCTCGACGTGCTGATCGCGGCCGCCGACGTGCTCATCACCCTGACGCCGGGCGCGGCGCGGGAGATCGAGCGCCGCTGGGGACGGCGGCCGCACGTGCTGCCGCACCCGCACGTGGTCGAGCCCGGCCTGCTGCGGGCCGGGCGAACGCCGCTGCGGCGGTTCGGCATCGGGGTGCACGTGAAGAGCCTGCGCGCCAATATGGACCCGCTGCCGGTGCTGGAGGTGCTGGCCGGGGTGGTCACCGAGCTCCCCGACGCGGTGCTGCGGATCAACCTGCACGACGAGATGTTCGACCCGGACAACCACTGGTACGACCCGGACACGGGCGCCGCGGTGCTCGCCTTCCGGCAGCGCCAGCAGGTCGAGGTGCAGGTGCACGAGTACTTCTCCGACGCCGAGCTGTGGCGGTACCTGTCCTCGCTCTCGGTCTCGGTGCTGCCCTACCGCTTCGGCACGCACTCGGGGTGGCTGGAGGCCTGCTACGACCTCGGCACCGCGGTCATCGCCCCGGACTGCGGCCACTACGGCGACCAGCGGCCCTGCCACACCTACGGATTCGGCGCGGACGGGCTGGACGCGGCCGCGCTGCGGCGCGCGGTGCTCGCGGCGCACGCCGGCCGGGCACCCCGCGCGACCTGGCCGCAGCGGCTCGCCGAGCGCCGCGCACTGGCCGCCGCGCACCGGCGCCTCTACCAGCGGGCACTGTCGTGAGCGAGCTGCGGGTCGCACTCATCGCCTCCAGCAGGCACCCCATCGCCCAGCCCTTCGCGGGCGGGCTGGAGGCGCACGTGTGGCACCTGGCCCGCGCGCTGCGCGGCCGCGGCCACGCGGTGACGCTCTTCGCCGCCGCGGGCAGCGACCCGGCGCTCGACGCGGCGACCGTCACCGAACCGGCGTTCACGCCGAGCCCGCTCGCCGCCGCCGATCCCTCGGCCGCGCCGGCCGAGTTCCTGGTCGACCACCACGCCTACCTGAGCCTCATGCTGCGGCTCCAGCGCACCGGCGCCGCGAATTTCGACGTGGTGCACAACCACAGCCTGCACTACCTGCCGGTGGCCATGGCCGCGGGCGTGCCGGTGCCGATGCTGACCACCCTGCACACCCCGCCGACGCCGTGGCTGGAGTCCGCGTTCGGGGTCGCCGGGGCGGGCGGGTCGGCGTTCGCGGCGGTCAGCGCGCACACCGCGCGGTCCTGGCGGCCGCTGCTCGGCGAGATCCCGGTGATCGGCAACGGGATCGACGCGCGGTGCTGGCCGGTCGGCCGCGGCGGCCCCGACCTGGTGTGGACCGGGCGGATCACCCCGGAGAAGGGCACCGAGCTCGCGATCGAGGCCGCCGCGGCGGCCGGGCGCAGGCTGCACCTGGCCGGGCCGGTGAGCGACGGCGGCTACTTCGCGCGGGCGGTGGCGCCGCGGCTGGGGCCGGATGTCGTCTACCACGGGCACCTGCACCAGGCGGCGCTCGCGGAGCTGGTCGGCTCGTGTGCGGCCGCGCTGGTCACCCCGTGCTGGGACGAGCCGTACGGGCTCGTGGTAGCCGAGGCGCTCGCCTGCGGGACGCCGGTCGTCGCCTTCGCGCGCGGCGGAATCCCGGAGATCCTCGACGCCGGCTCCGGCGTGCTGGTCCCGCCCGGCGACACCGCCGCCATGGCGGCCGCCGCCGACCGGGCCGCCGCGCTGTCGCGGGCGGATGCCAGGCGGCGCGCCGAAACGCACTGCGCCCAGTCCGGGATGGTCGAGGCCTACCTGCGCCGCTACGAACGGTTGATCGGCCGCGGCGCGGAGGTGGCCGCGTGATCGGCTACTACGTGCACCACCACGGTGCCGGGCACCTGCACCGCGCCCGGGCCATCGCCGCCGAACTCACCGAGCCGGTGACCGTGCTGACCTCGCTCCCCGACCCGGGCCCCGGCTTCGCCGGCACCGTGCCCCTGCCCCGCGACGACGAGGGCGCCGACCCGACCGGCACCGACGCGGGCGGCGCGCTGCACTGGGTGCCGCGCGGTGACCGCGGGCTCGCGGACCGGATGGCGGCCATCGCGGCGTGGATCGCCGCGGCGCGGCCCGCCGCACTGGTCGTGGACGTGTCGGTGGAGGTGGCGCTGCTGGCCCGGCTGCACGGGGTCCCGGTGGTGACCATGGTGCTGCCCGGCGAGCGGGTGGACGACCCGCACCGGCTGGTGCACCGCATCGCCGACCGGGTGATCGCCGCATGGCCCCGCGAGCTGAACGATCCGCCCTACCTGCGCGGCCGCGACGTCCGCTTCGTCGGCGGGATCAGCCGTTTCGCCGGGCGTGCGAGGGATCCGGATCCGCTGGCGCCCGACGTGCTGGTGCTGGCCGGAGCGGGCGGTGCGGACTTCGGCGCGAAGGACGTCGCGGAACTGGCTGGGCGGCAGGCAAACTGGCGCTATCTCGGCCCCGGCGCCTGGGTGGACGACCCGTGGCCGCTGCTGTGCGGGGCCGGGGTCGTGATCACGCACTGCGGGCAGGGCGCCGTCGCCGATATCGCCGCCGCCGGGGCGCGGGCGGTGCTGATTCCCGCCGCGCGGCCGTTCGGCGAGCAGCACGCCACCGCCGCCGCGCTGGACGCCGCCGGGCTCGCGGTCGTCGCGGAGCACTGGCCCGCGCCCGGCGAGTGGCCCGAGCTGCTCGGGCGCGCCGCGGAGCTCGACCCGGACCGGTGGAGCGCCTGGCGCACCACCGGCGCCGCCGCCAGGGCCGCCGCCGTGATCGAGGAGCTCACCGGGCACCGCGAGCGGCGGGCATCGTGAGGACGGCGGTGATCACCCTGTGCGGCAACCGGCTTCCGCACCTGCGCAATCAGCTGCGCGGCATAGAACTCGGGACGCTGGGCCCCGATCTGCACCTCGTGGTCGCGCTCGGGGACCCCGCCGTCGCCCCCGCGCTCACCGAAACACCTGCGCACGTGATCGAATTCGATTGCGCCGCGCCGCTTCCCCTGGCGTCCGCGCGCAATCTCGGCGCCAAGGCCGCGCTGGCGGCCGGGGCCGAGGTGCTGATCTTCCTCGATGTGGACTGCGTTCCCGCCCCCGAGCTGGTCGCCCGCTACCGCGAGCTGGCGGCCTCCGGTGCACCGGCGCTGTGGTGCGGTCCGGTCACCTACCTGCCCCCGCCACCGCCGGACGGCTACGACCTCGAACGGCTCGCAGCACACCGGGCCCCGCACCCCGTCCGCCCCGACCCCGGCCCCCGCGCGGTGCTGCGCGACGGTGACCACGACCTCTTCTGGTCCCTGTCCTTCGCGCTCACCGCCGGCACCTGGCGCACGCTCGGCGGCTTCCACCCCGGCTACCGCGGCTACGGCGGCGAGGACACCGATTACGGCGCCAAGGCCGCCGCGCTCGGCGTACCGCTGCACTGGGCGGGCGGCGCCGACGCCTACCACCAGCACCACCCGGTCTCCGACCCGCCGGTCGAGCACGTCACCGACATCCTCGCCAACGCCGCCCGCTTCCACCGCCGCTGGGCCCGCTGGCCCATGACCGGCTGGCTGCGCGCCTTCGCCGACGCCGGGCTGGCCCGCTACGACCCGGTCCGCGACACCTGGACCGCGCCGGATCACGCCCGGACGAGCTCGCCCGAGCGCACCCCCGCCAGATCGTCGGCGAGCGCCGCCACGGTCTCCGCCGCGCACACCCGGTTGTCCCCCACCCCGCCGACCGGCCCGCGCTTGGCCCACCCCGTGACGTAGAGCCCGGAGACGACATCGCCGGTCGCCGGATCCACGACCCGCCCCGCCCGGTGCGCCACCGTGCCCCGCTCGCTGAGCGGCACCCCGCGCAGCGGCGTCACCTGGAACCCGGCGGCGCTGACCACCGAGTTCGCCCCGAAGGTGCGCCCCGCGCCGGTCGAGACGCGCAGCGTGCGGCCGTCGGCGATCTCCAGCCCGGTCGCCTCGCTGCCGAAGGAGAAGACCACCCTGGTGCGGCCGCGGACGGGCGGGTCGCCGATATCGACCGTGGGCAGCCCGCCGATATCCCGGACGAACGGCGTCGGCACCGCACGCGGCGCCAGCCCGGCGCGATCCCTGGCGAGGTCGACATTGCGCAGCTGCGCGAGCTTGTGGAAGACCGACGGGGTGAAGGCGACCCGGTCGGTGCGGGAGAGCACCACGATCTGCTCGACCGGACGCCCGCCGAGGTTCACCTCGTCCCGGGTGACGATGTGCCGCACCAGGTCCATGGCGACATTGCCGCCGCCCACCACCAGGCAGACCGGGCCGAGGTCACCGGCCCCGGCGGGGGCGGGCAGCCCGGCATTGTCGGCGGCGATGATGTCGATGGCGTGGTGGAAGCCGGGGATCCGGCGGTGGTTGTCGTGGCCGAGGGTGCGCGGGCGGGTCGCGCCGCAGGCCAGCACGGTGGCGTCGAACTCACGGCGCAGCTCGTCCACGGCGATGTCGACGCCGATCTCGGTGCCGAGCAGCACGGTCACCCGGTCGTCGCCGAAGGGCTTGCCGAACAGCCCGATCATGTCCCGCACCCGGCTGTCGGCGTGCGAGACGCCGCGGCGCAGCAGCCCGCCGATCTCCTCGTGCTTCTCGAACACCGTGATCCGCGCCGAGCCGGAGCGCTGCAGCAGCTCCCGCACGGTGTAGAGCGCGGCCGGACCGGCGCCCACCACGGCGATCCGCAGCGGCGCCGGCAGCGCGCGGTGGCCGGTGTCGCGCGGCGCCGGCACCCGCGGCGAGCGCGGCCTGCCCCGGAAGAACTCCTCGTTGATCCGCGCGAACGGCAGCTCGGTGCTGGTCAGGTCGAACTCGGACTTGATCGCCGAGGCCGGGCAGGCCTCCACGCAGGCGGTGCAGTCGATGCAGGTGCGCGGGTCGATGTGCAGGGTCGCGGCCGTCCCGAAGCCGGGCTCTCCCGGCGCCGGGTGGATACAGTTCTGCGGGCACACCTTGACGCACGAGGCGTCCTTGCAGCAGTGGCCGAGGATCACATGGGTCACGCGGGTTCCCTCACAGCAGGTTCGACTTGCGGTAGATCCAGCGGGAGCCGCGATCGAGCAGCTCCTCCCGGCTCAGGAAATCCATCAGCGGCTCGGCGGCCCGGCGGAACATCATCCGGTGGTGCTCGTTGCCGTCGATGGCGCGCTTGACGGTCGCCCAGTCCAGGCCCAGGTCCTCGTAGACCCGCCGGTTGATCAGGCTCTTCCCGATCACGTGGGTGCCGATCGCGATGATCAGCGCGCAGATCCGGCGCCGCAGCCGCGAGCGCCCCGCCAGCTGGTCGCGGATATTGCGCCGCGCGAACTGCATGTGCCGCGACTCCTCCACCACGTGGATGTAGGAGGTCTGGCGCACCGCGGCGGCCACCTCCGGATCCGCCATCCAGTCGCGCTGCATGACGTCGAAGATCTCCTCGCCCGCCAGCACCAACCCGTAGACCGCCTCGCGCCAGGCCACGTAGCGGAACAACCAGCCGAAGACGGCGAAGGAGAAATCCCTGCGGTGGAACCGCGCGCCGATCCCGGCCACCGCGTTCACGAACATCAGCGAGTGCATGTTCTCGTCGGCGCACTCGTGCAGCAGGAAGCGGGTGTCCGGGCGCGCCGGGTCGGCGTTCACGTGCCTGCGCAGCAGCGCCGACTGCAGCAGCAGCTCCAGCCAGATCGCGATCCCGAGGAACTGGGCCACCTCGGCCCTGGTCACCAGCACCTGCTGCGCGGGCGGGAGCGCCCGCCAGGCCGCGGTGTCGTACAGCGGCGACCAGCGCGGCGACATGCCGTGCGAGCGGTCGTCGTGCTTGGCGTCGGCGAAGATCGCCGGGTCGCGGGCGTCGAAGGACAGCCGCGCTGCCGAGGACAGCAGATCTTCGAACAGGGCATCGCTGTCCGCAGACGTCATCGTCACTCCTTCGGTCGGGCGAAATCGAGCCGAGGTCCCACAACATTCGGAGCGCGGCCGGGCGGGGACTGCTCTCGCGGCATCCGTGCGCGCCCCGGTGCACCCACGGTCGGCTTCCCCGCGGTCAGCGGACCCCCGGACGCCGTTCACCGCCGTTTCACTCGGGGACCGGTCGGTTGCGATCCCGTAGCGATCGTCACGTTTACCCACCCGAGGGTGCGCGAGAGGAGTAGATATGGCAGGCTGTCCTGTGAGCACGGGTTGTCGCAGCGATTTCCCGGCTCTCAACAGAAAGCAACACAAAGTAAATGACGCAAGGCAGTGTGAAGTGGTTCAACGGCGAAAAGGGCTTCGGGTTCATCGCGCAAGACGGTGGCGGCCCTGACGTGTTCGTCCACTACTCCGCGATTTCCGGCTCCGGGTTCAAGTCCCTGGACGAGGGGCAGCGTGTCGAGTTCGAGATCGAGCAGGGCCAGAAGGGTCCGCAGGCTCAGAGCGTCCGCGCCATCTGAGAGCAGCTAGTACTACGGGAACCCGCGCTTCGGCGCGGGTTTTCGTGCGTTCAGGGGGTTGTTGCGGTGTGTAGGTGCGGCGAGAGTCCAGGGGCCGCGGCCACCGTCCGCTCGACCTTCGGCGACGATGCCCCGGTCAGCGCGCGGCGGCGGTTCTTCTCGTCGGCTTCCGCGCCGACCGCGTAGTCGCCGATCGCGATGATGGCGGAGTCCAGTTCGCGGACACTGCTGGCGCGGATCGGCTCGCCGTTGCGCCGGGGTTTCACATCCGCCTGGAACGGGCAACGGAGGTCGGCGGGCTCGCGGCGGTAGCATCCCAGGAGCAGGGCTGCTCGAGCGGCCTGGCCGGTGGGAGCTGCGGCGATCGGGCGTAAAGCTGAGATGGCAGAGGGGGCGCAGGTATGGCAGACGATGCTCAGGCACCGGCGGAGGGCGGTCAGTACGGTCTGGATCTCGGGGTCGAGGTCGAGCGCACCGCGTGGGGCGAATGGGTCGATCCGGCCCGGCGGGCGGCGGCGGCGCAGCGGTTCCTGCGCCTGGCCGAGATCGACCGGCTCCCTCCGACGCCGTGGGCGCCGGACTCGCCCGAAGCGCGGCGGTTGAATCCGATCGTGGAGCAGTTGTTCCCCGACCTCGACACCGCGATGGCCCCGCAGAACGCGGAGATGGCCGATGCGTTCATCTGCTTCGTCGGGGAGTGCTTCGCCGCGTACGCGGGCGGGCAGTGGATCGACTACGAGTGGCCGGACCGCGAGTACAGCTTCTACGACGCGGTCAACCCGGCGTTGCGTCTGGACACCGAGGACGAGGACGAGCTGACGGCGTGGTTCGTGATGGAGTCGATGATCGGCTACCACCGCGAGGAGCACGAGGGCATGTTCTCCGAACTCGCCGCCACCCTGAACGAGTACGCCGCCGATCATGAGCAGACCAAGCGGGAAAACTCCCGCACCAGCTAGAAACCACGCCGCGCTGCGTGGCGGGGGCGTCGGGGGGCGCGGCTGTGCCGGAGTACGACAAGGATCGCGAGCACTACGACAACAACCGGCGGGGCCGGATCTTCGAGACCGGTACCGAGCAGTACTACCGCGATCGGGAGCGCGGCTACACCCGGGACTCGCGGACATTCATCTCGCCGCGGATCGGCACGATCAAGTTCGACAAGACCCGCGAGGTCGACGGCCGCGTGCAGGCCATCGAGGAGAAGTCCGGGCGCATCGAGGGCAAGAAGGACGAGAAACAGCTCAAAGCGGTGCGGGATCTGCTCGCGCGCGGGACCGTGTCCCAGCATGTGCTGCGCTCGGTGCAGGGCGAGGCGGTATCGAAGACGTGCCAGGAACTGATCCAGGGCCTCACCCGCGATTTTCCGGGTCAGTTCAACCACCAGGTCATTTCCCGCGCCGACGCTCGACAGATCTGGGCATTGGGCCTGCAGCGAGAACAGGGCCAGCAGCTGGAACTACCCGGTGTCGGTGAACAAGCCCGTCGGCAACGCCACACCCGCCAGCAGGACCGCGCCCGAGAGGAACGAGAGCGCGAGGAACGCGCCCACCACGCGCAGCAGATCGCCCAGCAACGACAGCGCGAGGCCGCCGAACGGTTCGCTCGCGCCGCGCGGGAAGCACGCGAGGCAGCAGAACGCGGGCAGCGCCGGCCCTTCTCCGCACGCGACATCGCCGACCTGCTCGCGGTGAGCCGCCCACCGCCGGGCTATGAGTCACCCCACCGTGAGCCTCCCGCCGCCGGAAGCACCCGCGCCGGGCGCGAAGAACGCAACCGGGTACGCGGAACCGAACGCGAACGCTGAACCCCCTGTCGCCGTTGCGCTCGGGGAACCTTGACCAGCACCGAAGTCCCGATCAGGGCTGAAAAGGCGGCGCTACACCCCATCCCCAGTGCGGCACCGGCGCCTGCTCCACCACCTCGGCCCCCGGCTGCGAATTGTGCAGCGCCAGCCGCGTCCCCCACTCCAGGTAGCCGACGAGCGCCGCCCGGAACTCCGGATCGTCCGGCAACTCGGCGTCGTCGGCGGCCAGGCTCATGAGCGAGGCGAAGCGGAAGCGCTGCTCGGGGGTGATGCCGAGGTTCCGGTGGTGGGCCAGCATGGTGGCGTAGCCGCCGCGGCGCTCGGTGTACCCGGCGGGGCCGCCGAAGACCTCGCTCCACCAGGTGGTGACGTGGTCGCGGTGGGCGGCCGTGACCCCGCCGGGGAAGAGCGGGCCGAGCAGCTCGTCGCGCTCGACCCGGTCGTAGAAGCAGCCGATCATGCGCTCGATGGCGGGTCTGCCGCCCGCCCACTGGTACAGCGTTGGAATCTCGCTCACCTGTAACAGTGTAATCACTGCAAAGGTGCTTCGTCCGCGAGGATTTCGGGGCCGTAGCGGCGGGTGAGGAAGGTCCACGGATCGGCGTAGCGGCCGCGGCGTTCGAGGCGGCGCTGGGCGGCGAGGAAGAACAGGATCACCGGGCGCAGCGCGGGGCCGACGACGCGCGGGAGCTGTCCGTTCGCGCCGGCGACCCAGGCGACGGTGTCGGGCCAGTCGTGCGCCTGGAATTCGAGCAGGGCCTGGCTCTCGGTGGTGTCGAACCAGCCGGTGAAGCTCCAGCCGCGGTCGTCGGCGGGGTCGCCGGGCAGCCCGGCGCGCTCGCCGAGCCGGCCGAGCCCGGTGGCGGCGGCGATATCGTCGCTCAGCTCCTGGGAGCGGAGGCGGTAGCTGTCGTTGCCCGCGATCAGCAGCACCTTGCCCGCGACGGCGGGGCCGCGCTCGACCGCGGTGGCGAAGGCGAGGGCGGCGTCGCGGGCGTCGACGGCGTGGATGCGGTTGTCGGTGGGGATGGCGCGCATGAGCGAGAGGTAGTCGCCGTTCAGCCGTCCGGCGCCGACCGGGGAGATCACCCCGGCCAGCCGCAGCACGGCGTGCGGCAGCCCGCTGCCGGTGACGACGGCCTCGCCGAGCACCTTGTCCGCGCCGTAGCGGTCGATCGGGGCGACCGGGGTGCCGGTGGTGATCGGCTCCGGGTAGCGGTACGGGTTGCGGGAGCCGTAGACGGCGGCGCTGGAGGCGAAGAGCAGCAGCGGCGGCGTCTCCAGGGCCCGGGCCGCCTCGACGAGGTTCGTCGTGCCCTCCACATTCACCTTCCTGGCGTGCGCGGGCGCCCGGTAGGAGATGGGGGCGTAGACGGCGGCCAGGTGCACGATGGCGTCCGGCCGGTGCTCGGCGACCACGGCCTGCACGGCCTCCCGGTCGAGCAGGTCGGTCCAGGAGGGGACGAGCGCGCCGGCGAGCCCGGCGGCCGCCGTCTCGGTGGCGTCGGTGCGCAGCTCCAGCGCGATCACGGTGTGCCCGCGGGCCAGCAGCAGCTCGGTGCAGAGCGCGCCGATCTGGCCGAACGCGCCGGTGACCAGCACGGTGCTCACAGCCCGCGCCTCCGGGCGAGCGCGGCGCCGGCATCGCGCAGCCGCGGGGTGAGCCGCACCGCGACCAGCGGGGTGCGGATGTCCTCCCGGACGCGGGTGAGCGCGGAGGTGGCGATGCGCCAGGTGCCGCCCTGTTTCTCGTAGGTCTCGTGGTAATGGCCGTAGCCGTGCAGGTCGAAGCCGGGGCCGAGCCGCACCACGTCGTGCAGCGCCCAGACCCCGGTGGCGGTGGTGGCCGAGGTCAGCTCGAGCTCCGGGTTGTGCACCTGGTGCACGGTCGGCCTGCCGTCGCCGAGGGTGGCGCGGATGTAGGCGACGAAGGCGTCGGCGCCGGTGACGACCTGGCCGCCGGCCGCGGAGGTGTCGCTGACGAAGCCGTCGGTGAAGAGCGCCCGCCACTCGGCCCAGCGTTTGGTGTCCAGGTAGCGGCAGTAGCGCGCCTTGAGTGCGGTGATCGCGGTGACCTCGCGCCACCCTGCCGACTCGTCCATCGCCGCTCCCGTCCGCCGGACCCACTGTCGCCGGATATGCCTAACACGACCTCCCAACCCAGGTCAACGATTCTTCCCCATCGGGACAAATGGGAGTGATTGACTGTATCCGCCAGTTATTTTCCGGCCGGGAAAAACCGGGACGGCGAGGAGTAAGCAGGACGCGAGAATCCGGTTCGACTTTTTCGAGAACGAGAGGCACCGATGTCGGCGAAGAGCTATCGGGTCGTGCAGTGGACGACCGGCAATGTGGGCAGGAGCTCGGTCAAGGCGTTGATCGCGCACCCCGCGGTGGAGCTGGTCGGGTGCTACGCGTGGTCGCCGGAGAAGGCGGGCAGGGACATCGGTGAGCTGGCCGGGCTGGACCCGATCGGGGTCGCGGCCACCAACGATGTGAAGGCGCTGCTGGCGCTGGAGCCGGACTGCGTCGTCTACAACCCGATGTGGATCGATGTCGCCGAGCTGGAGGAGATCCTGGCCTCCGGCGCCAATGTGGTGACGACGGCGTCGTTCATCACCGGCCACAACCTCGACGCCGACCGGGCCCGGCTGGAAGACGCCTGTCGCCGCGGCGGCTCCACCATCTTCGGCTCCGGGGTGAGCCCCGGCTTCGCGCAGCTGCTCGCCATCGTGGCGGCCAATGCCTGCGACCGGGTCGACAAGGTGACCATCGCCGAGCAGGCCGACACCACCTTCTACGACTCCCCCGCCACCGAGCGCCCGGTCGGCTTCGGCACCGCCATCGACGATCCGGCGCTCGACGGCATGGCCGAGCGGGGCACCGCGGTCTTCGCCGAGGCGGTGCGGCTGCTCGCCGATTCACTCGGCGCCGAGCTGGACGAGATCCGCTGCGTCGCCGAGTACGCGCAGACCACCGAGGATCTCGACCTCGGCTCCTGGACCATCGAGAAGGGCTGCGTCGCCGGCGTCTTCGTGAGCTGGCAGGGCATCGTCGGCGGGAAGACCGTGGTCGACCTGAACGTGCGCTGGCGCAAGGGCCAGAGCCTGGACCCGGATTGGAAGCTGGACGGCGACGGCTGGAAGATCACCGTGGACGGCCGCCCCACCGTGACCATGAACGTCGGCTTCCTGCCGCCCCCCGACTTCGTCGGCGAGACCATCGCCGACTTCATGGTGCTCGGCCACATCATGACCGCCATGCCGCCGATCCACGCCATCCCGGCGGTGGTGCAGGCCGGGGCGGGCATCGTCACCTACACCGACCTGCCGCTGACCCTGCCGCGCGGCATCCTGAGCGCGCCGTGACCACCCGGCTGCGCGCGGCCGCCGTCCTCGCGGCGGCCGCGCTGCTCGCGCTCACCGGCTGCGGCCGCTCCGGCGAGCCGGGCCGGGAGGACGGGGGCGGCGGTGGAACGCCCGCGGTCGCCGCCGAGTTCGGCGATCTCGGCGCGGTCTGCGGAAGCGGCGCGCCGACGAAGGCGACCGGGCGCGGGGTCACCGCGGAGAGCGTGACCGTCGGGGTCGTCGCCGATCTGGGGTTCACCAAGAACCCGGAGTTCATCGAGGCCGCCGAGGTCTTCACCGCCTGGTGCAACGACCACGGCGGCATCGCCGGGCGGCGGATCGAGCTGAAGGTCCGCGACACCAGGCTCACCGAGGTCAAGCAGCGCATGCTGGAGTCCTGCCGCGACGACTTCGCCCTGGTCGGCGGCGGCGCCGGGCTGGACTCGCTGGGTGTGAAGGACCGGCTGAACTGCCTGCTGCCCAGCTTCCCGGCGCAGGTCGCGCAGCCGGGCAGCGTCGGCGCCGACCTGGAGGTGAGCGCCTCTCCGACCACGCTGCCCCGGCACGACATCTACACCGGGTTCCGGCAGTGGTTGCTGGAGGCGTACCCGGCGTCGCGGGACCGGATCGGCTACGTCAGCGCCGACTCCCCGGTCTCCAAGATCCTCGGCGACAAGGGCAAGGAGAGCTTCGAGGCGCTCGGCGCGAGCATCGTCTACGACGACCGCTACCCCATCGCGGGCGTGCCGGACTGGACCCCGTTCGCGCAGGCGCTGAAGGACCGGGAGGTGCGCGGGCTGGTCTTCAACGGCGAGCCGAGGCAGCTGGCCAAGCTGGAGGAGGCGCTCACCGGGATCGGCTACCGGCCGGACTGGATCGACGCCACCAACAACAACTACAGCGCCGGGTTCCTGAGCGACCTCGGGCAGTCGCTGGCCTTCCAGAACAATGTGGCCGACCTCGGCGGCGTCAGCCCCATCGAGGAGGGCGCCGCCGTCCCGGTCATGGCGCAGGTGCGGAAGCTCTTCGCCGCGTACGCGCCGGACAGCACGCTGAGCTTTCCGCAGCTGCGCTCGCTCTCGGCCTGGCTGCTCTTCGCGAAGGCGGCGTCGAGCTGCGGCGACGACCTCACCCCTCGCTGCGTGTACGAGGCCGCGAGCGCCGAGCAGGCGTGGACCGCCGGTGGTTTGCAGGCACCGATCGATCTCACCGACCGCGACGGCACCTCGGTCTGCTTCGACATCGAGCAGGCCACCCCGGACGGCTGGAAGCCCGCCGACTTCCGCCCGGACACCGGCCCGTACCGCTGCGACGTGCGACCCTACGCCTTCCGCCGCGACTACGGCGCGCCGCTCACCCTCGCCGATGTCGGGAAATCCCTGGCCGACCTGCGGTGACCGCTACCCCGACCGCGCGGTCTGCACCCGTAGGCTGGGCGGATGAGCGAGGGGGCGGGGGTACCGCGGCGGCCGGGGCGGCCGGCCAAGCTGAGCCGGGAGCGGATCGTCGCCGCGGCCAGGGAGCTGCCGCTGGAGTCGCTGACCATGCAGGCGGTCGCCGATGTGCTCGGCGTCGACCGCAAGGCGCTGAACTACTACGTCAGTGACCGCGCCGGGCTGCTGCAGCTGCTCGCGCTCGACGCCTTCGAGACCGAGCTCGCCGGGCTGCGCTTCGGCCCGGACACCGGCTGGCCGGAGCTGCTGCGGCTCACCGCGGCGGCGATTCGCACGGCGCTCATCCGGGTCGGCGGGCTGGTCTCGGCCATCGACTTCGGCGGGGTGCGGGGGTCGGCGGCCCTGGATACCGTCGAGCGCATTCTGACGCTGCTGCTCGCGGCCGGTTTCACCCCCCAGGAGGCGGGGCGCACGCTCACCCTGATCGCCGAGATCGCCCGCGCCGCCGCCGGGGAGGCGATGGAGACCAGGGGCGGGCCGCCGGAGCCGCAGGCGCACAATGTCGTGCACGTGCTCGCCGGGGAGCCGAGCGGCCAGTTCCCAGCGCTGCGCCGGATCGCGGCCGAGCGCGATGCGGTCCGGGATCGAGGTGTCCAGTTCGAGTTCGACCTGGACATCCTGCTCGCCGGGCTCGCCGCCCGCCTGCGCGGACGGGCAGCGGGAGGATGACCGGGCACCGTCGGCGGGCCCGCCGGGTGTGATCTCACCGGACCGCCACCGAACCGGGGGCGAGTTCGTGCGGTGCGTCACACAGTCGTGGGCATGGATATCTCCACCGCTTCCCGATGGTGCGGCCTGGCCGCGGCCGCCCTGCTCTTCGGCGGCCTCGCCGCCCCGGCCCTGGCCGACCCGCCGCCGGCCACCCCCCTGCCGGTGCCGCGCAACTTCCTGCTCGACGCCTCGCTCAGCGCGCTCCAGGGCGGCGCCGCGAATGCGCCGGGCACCAACGACTGGTCCTGCAAGCCCTCCCCCGAGCACCCCGAGCCCGTCGTCCTCGTGCACGGCCTCATGGCGAACCGCGTCGACAACTGGCAGACCTACGGCCCGCTGCTGGCCAATAGCGGCTACTGCGTCTTCGCCCTGACCTACGGCAGCGCCGACGGCGACCCGAACGGCTTCATCGGCGGCATCACCTCTATGGAGAGCAGCGCGGCGACGCTCGACGCCTTCGTCGACCTGGTGCGCGCCGCGACCGGCGCGCCCAAGGTCGCCCTCGTGGGCCACTCCGAGGGCGCCACCATGCCCTACTGGTACATCAAGCTCGGCGGTGGCCGGAACAAGGTCGCCAGGATGATCGGGCTCTCCCCCGCCGTGCACGGCATCGGCGGGCAGGCCGGTACCGACACCGGCTCGAGCACCGGATCGGCGAACCTCCCGGCGCCGCTCGAATTCGTGCCCACCTCGGAGTTCATCCGTCAGCTCGTCCAGGGGGGTATCACGGTTCCGGGCGTCGCCTACACCCAGATCATGACGCGCTACGACGAGGTGATCGTGCCGTACACCTCGGGCCGGATCGACGAGCCCGGTGCGGCGAACCACGTCGTCCAGGACTATTGCGCCCAGGATCTGGCGGATCACCTGTCGATCAACTCCGACCCCACCGCCTCCAGCCTGGTCCTCGATGCCCTCGACCCCGAGCACCCGCGCCCGGTGGAGTGCACGCTCGTGCTGCCCGCGATCGGCGTCGTCGGCACCGGATCGGGTAACTAGGCCGGGTGTTTCGCGCCGGGCCGCAGCGCGCCGGGGGCACGTCCGGTGTGCCGCTTGACCAACCGGTGCAGCGTCGCCGGGTCGGCCAGGCCGACGGCGGCGGCGATCTCGCCGAGCGGCAGCCGGGTGCTGCGCAGCAGGTGCAGCGCCCGCTGCAACCGGACCCGGGCGACGAGTTGCAGCGGGCTCAGCCCGGCGGCGGCGCCGGTGCGCCGGGCCAGGGTGCGCGGGCTCAGGTTGCAGTGCCGGGCCAGCGATTCCAGCGTGTGCGGGTGCGCGGGGTGCGCGCGGACGAAGGATTCCAGCGCGGCCACGGTGTCGTCGCGGGCCGCGAGGTGCGAGGGGACGAGGAAGCTGGCCTGCGAGGCGCGCTGGTCGACCACGAGCCGGGCGGCGAGTTCGTCGGTGAGCGCGGCGCCGCCGTGCTGCCGCATGATCGCCAGCATCAGGTCGATGTGCGCGAAGGCGCTGCCCGCGGTGCGGATCGGGCCGTCGCGCACCACCATGTCGTCGAGCACGACCCGCGCGCCCGGAGCGACCCGGGCGAGTTCGGCGCCGAGCCACCAGGTGGTGACGCAGCGGCGGCCGGTGAGCAGCCCGGCGGCGCCGAGGACGAAGACCGCGGTGCAGGAGGCCGCGATCTCGGCCCCGCGCGCCTGCGCGTCGACGAGCCAGGCACCGGCGGCGGCGATATCGGGGGCGGCGAGCCTGGCCGCGATCTCGGTGGCGTCGGCGGCGCCGAGCCCGGGGAGCACGACCAGGTCGCGGGGGCGGGCGCGGGCCAGCGGCCGGGCGCGGGCGGTGAGGCCGCCGCGGATGCGCACCTCCGGCGCCGGTGCGACGAAGCGCAGGTCGAAGGCGGGTGCGCCGAGGATGCGGTTGGCGGCGGAGACCACGTCGACGGTGCTGCCGACCGCGCTCGCGCTCGCGCCGTCCAGTACGAGCAGGTCGATCCCGATCATGTGGCGAATTGTGCAAGAAAGCTGTCGAGTCCGCCACTGTCGGTAACCCGGGGCGAGCGGCAGAGTGAGACGGGCACGTTCCGAACGACGGAAGGCCCGATATGCCCCTGCTGCGCGTGGTGCTGACCCCCGGCGCATTCGACGACGACCAGAAGGCGCGGCTGGCGGCCGCGCTCACCGACGCCTCCTGCCGCGCCGAATCGCTGCCCGACGACCCGCGCAACCGGATGGGCTCGCTGGTGCTCCTGGAGGAGCTCGCCCCCGGCGCCTTCTACTCCGCCGCGCACCGGGCCGAGGCGGCGGTGGCCGGGGTCTTCATCGACTGGCAGGTCAGCGCGGGAGTGCTGGACGGTGCCCGCAAGGCGCGCTTCGCCGCCGAGCTCCAGGAGGCGGCGCGCGCGGTCCGCGACGACGACCGGCTGGTGGTGACCTCGTGCGTGATCCACGAGGTGCCGGAGGGGCAGTGGGCGCAGAACGGCGCCATCCGGCGGCTGCCGGAGATCACCGCCCGCGCCCGCTTCCAGCACCTGACCGACCTGCTCGATCAGCGATAGCCGGTGCTCTCGGCCAGCTCGGCGGCGTCCCGCATGAGCTTCGGCACGAGCTCGCCGAATGCCTTCAGCTTCGGACTGTCACCGGCGCGCTGATAGCCCTGCTCCAGCACGATGGCGAGTTTCCAGCGGGCCAGGATCAGGTAGTAGTCGAAGTCGTCGACCTGCCGCCCGGACACCTCGGCGAACCGGGCCACCAGCTGATCGCGGCCCGGCATGCCGTGCACGCCGACGTGCCCCGCGGTCGCGGCCGGGTCGTCGGTGGACTCGGGCCAATCCTTCAGCGCCCAGGCCAGATCCAGTTTGGGGTCGCCGATGGTGCCCATCTCCCAATCCACGATGGCGGCGAGCCGGGCCGGGCCGCCGTGCGCGAACAGGACATTGGCCCACTGGTAGTCGCCGTGCATGAGCCCGGGGACGAAGTCGAGCGGGCGGTGCGCGTACAGCCAGGCGGTGGCGGTCGCCATGCCGTCCAGCTCGCGGCCCTTGATCCGCTCGAACATACCGGTCCAGCGCTGCACCTGGCGGTCGTGGAAGCCGTCCGGCCTGCCGAGGTCGTCCAGGCCGCGGGCCCGCCAGTCCACGGTGGTCAGCTGGGCGACGCCCTCGACCAGGCGGTAGGCCAGGTCGGCGGGGTCGGCGTCGAAGGGCTCGGGCCAGCGCTTGCGGTGGTCCATCGGCGCCCAGCCGTCGATGTGGCCCATGAGGTAGA
This sequence comes from Nocardia sp. NPDC050697, assembly GCF_040654395.1. NCBI lineage: Bacteria > Bacillati > Actinomycetota > Actinomycetes > Mycobacteriales > Nocardiaceae > Nocardia > Nocardia sp. NPDC050697. Next base: position 605,954 of record NZ_JBFAHY010000001.1, on the reverse strand, counting down.
AGGCGCGGCCGAGCACCTCGGGGTCCGGGCAGACGGCGATGCCGCGGGCGTGCGGGACGTCGGTGCCGTCCAGCGCGGCGGTGATCCGCCACTCCCGCAGGATGCCCCTGTCCCGCTCGGCGGGGGCGCTGGCGGGCGGGATGCGCAGCACGCTGTGGTGCTCGCCGCGGCGCAGTTCGTAGATCTCGTTCTGTGCGCCGCCGGAGAGCTCGGTGATCTCCAGGGGCGCCCCCGTGCCGAGTTCCTTCTCGTCCAGCCAGGCGGTGAGGCGGGCGCTGTCGAGGCCGGTCACCGCTCGTCGCCCAGGAAATCGGCGTACTGGGCGAGCGCGGCCTCGCGTTTGCGCGGCAGCCACTCGGTGGGCCACAGCTCGTCGGTGGCGGAGTGGTCGCGCAGCACCTGGCGGGCGACGGTGGTCTTGTGCACCTCGGTGGGGCCGTCGGCCAGCCCCATGACGGCGGCGCCGGAGATCATCTTCATGAGCGGCACCTCGTCGGTGACGCCGAGCGCGCCGTGCACCTGCATGGAGCGCCAGGCGATGTCGTGCAGCACCGTCGGCATGACGACCTTGACCGCGGCGATGTCCTTGCGGACCTTCTTGTAGTCGTTGTACTTGTCGATCTTCCACGCGGTGTGCAGCACCAGCAGCCGGAACTGGGCCAGCTGCGCCCAGGAGTCGGCGATATAGCCCTGCACGAACTGCTTCTCGGCGAGCTGGCTGCCCGCGGTCTCCCGGCTCAGCGCCCGCTCGCAGAGCATGTCCAGCGCCCGCTGCGCCAGCCCGATGGTGCGCATGGCGTGGTGGATGCGGCCGCCGCCGAGCCGGGTCTGCGCGATCACGAAGGCCTGCCCCGCGCCGCCGAGCAGCGCCGAATCCGGCACCCGCACCTGGTTGTAGTGGAGGAGCGCGTGCTGTCCGGCGGCCTCCGGCTCGCCGTAGAGCCGGACGTCGCGCTCGATCTCGATGCCGGGGGTGTCGGCGGGCACCAGGAACATCGACATGCCCCTGTACGCACCGGCTTCGGGGTCGGTGATCGCCATGACGATGTAGAACGCCGCGGTCCTGGCATTGGAGGAGAAGTACTTGCGGCCCTCGAGCACCCAGTCGCCGCCGTCCCGGACCGCGGTGGTGGTGAACTGGCGCGGGTCGGCGCCGGCCTGCGGCTCGGTCATGGAGTAGCAGGAGAAGAGCTCGCCGTCGAGCAGCGGGCGCAGGTACCGCTCCTTCTGCTCGTCGCTGCCGTAGTGCGCGAGGATCTCGGCATTGCCGGTGTCGGGGGCCTGGCAGCCGAAGACGATCGGCGCCCACGAGCAGCGGCCCAGGATCTCGTTCAGCAGCGCGAGCTTCACCTGGCCGTGGCCCTGGCCGCCGAGCTCGGGGCCGAGGTGGGTGGCCCACAGCCCCCGCTCGCGCACCCGCTGCTTGAGCGGGGCGATGGCATCACGGCGCTTGCCCGTGAGCGGCACGAACTGCTCGTGCGGCCAGACCAGGTCCAGCGGCTCCACCTCGGTGCGGACGAAATCGTCCGCCCAGTCCAGCTTGGCCTGATACTCGGGATCGGTCTCGAAATCCCACGCCATGTCGTACTCCTGTTCGGTCGGGGTCGGGAGGGTCAGGGCATGCCGCCGTCGGAGCGCAGGGTGGCCCCGGTGGTGAAGCTGGAGGCATCGGAGGCGAGGAAGAGCGCGGCGCCGACGATCTCGGGCGGGCGGCCCGCGCGTTGCAGGGCGTGCGCGCCGAAGGGGTTGGGCACCGCATCGATGTCCCAGTCCGCCGTGGCGCCGGTCAGGTGCGGGCCCGCCATGAGGGTGTTGACCCGCACCGCCGGGCCGAAGGCGAGCGCCAGCCCCTCGGTCATGGCATTGAGCCCGGCCTTGGCGGCGGCGTACGGCACGATCGAGGGCCGCGGGCGGATCGAGCCGGACGAGCTGACATTGATGATCGAGCCGCGCCCGGCCGCCACCATGCGCTCGCCGACCAGCACCGAGAGCCGGAACGGGCCCTTGAGGTTCAGGTTCACCACGGCGTCGAAGAGCCTCTCGCTCACCGCGCCGAGGGAGTCGTAGACCGGCTGCATCCCGGCGTTGTTGATCAGCACGTCGACCCGGCCGAACCGGTCGTAGGCGGCCTCGACCAGGCCGTCCAGCTGGTCCCAGCGGCCCACGTGCACGGCGTGCGGCAGTGCGGCGCGGCCGGTCTCGCGCTCGATCTCCGCGCAGGTCGCCGCGCAGCTCTCGAGGTCGCGGCTCGCGATCACCAGGTCGGCGCCGCAGCGCGCCGCGCCGAGCGCCATCTCCCGGCCCAGCCCCCTGCTCCCGCCGGTCACCAGCACCACGCGGCCGGTCAGGTCGAACATGTCGTCCGCGTAGCCCATGCCTCAGACTCCCGCTCTCATCTTCCAGAATGCTATTCTTGATTGCGAGAGTGACATACTCGGGTATGGGTGCACAAGGAGGTGTCGCCGAATTCGGCGGGCTGAACGGGCTGTTCAACGTCGGCGCCGATATGCGCGCGCTGCGCGGCGACACCGACGTGGTCGATATCGACCTCGCGGTCTGGGACCGGCTGCTCACCGCGAACCTGCGCGGCTGCCTGCTCACCATGCGGCACGTCATCCCACACCTGCTCGCGCGCGGCGGCGGCGCCATCGTCAACACCTCCTCGGCCGCCGCCTTCCAGGGCGAGTCGGCGCGGCCCGCCTACGCCGCCGCCAAGGCCGGGATCGGCGCGCTCACCCGGCACGTCGCCACCCGCTGGGGCCGCGACGGCATCCGCTGCAATGCCGTCGCGCGGGGCTTCACCGCCACCGAGGCGATCCGCGCGGTCAGGTGCTGAATATCGACGGCGGCACCGTGCTGCGTTGAGCGGAGCCCGAGCAATGTTGCCGGATGCGGTAATGACCCCACCGAAGAGTTGCGTTCGCGGTAACAATGCTGGTCACGGCTGCCGGAAGACGATGGGGTAGCCTCCCGGAAATGACAGATCCGGTCGATATGAAGCCGCGCAGCCGCGATGTCACCGACGGGATGCAGCGGGCCCCCTCCCGGGCCATGCTGCGCGCCGTCGGGCTGACCGACGACGACTGGGACAAACCGCAGATCGGCATCGCCTCGGCCTGGAACGAGGTGACCCCGTGCAACCTCACCCTGCGCACGCTGGCGCAGCGGGCCAAGGCCGGGGTGCGCGCGGCAGGTGGGGTGGCGCTGGAGTTCGGCACCATCACCGTCAGCGACGGCATCTCCATGGGCCACGAGGGAATGCGCGCCTCGCTGGTGAGCCGCGAGGTGATCACCGACAGCGTGGAGACGGTGGTGCACGCCGAGCGCCTCGACGGCTTCATCGGGCTGGCCGGCTGCGACAAGTCCATCCCCGGCATGCTGATGGCGGCCGCCCGGCTCGACCTGCCCAGCGTCTTCGTCTACAACGGCTCCATCCTGCCCGGCAACCACAACGGCACCTCGCTCGACATCACCAGCGTCTTCGAGGCGGTCGGCGCCTGCGCGGCGGGCAAGATCGACGAGCACGAGCTGGGCCAGATCGAGCGCAAGGCCTGCCCCGGCGAGGGCGCCTGCGGCGGCATGTTCACCGCCAACACCATGTCCTCGATCGCCGAGGCGCTCGGGCTCAGCCTGCCCGGCTCGGCCTCCCCGCCCGCCGTGGACCGGCGCCGCGAGGACGACGCCGCCGCGGCGGGCGAGGCGATCGTCGGCATGCTGCGGCTCGGCATCCGGCCCAGCCAGATCCTGACCAAGCAGGCCTTCGAGAACGCCATCGCGGTGACCTCCGCGCTCGGCGGCAGCACCAATGCGGTGCTGCACCTGCTCGCCATCGCCAACGAGGCCGGGGTCGAGCTGCACCTGGACGATTTCAACCGGATCGCCGCCCGGGTCCCGCATGTCGCGGACATGAAGCCGGGCGGGCGGTTTCACATGCTGGAGCTGGACCGGGTCGGCGGCGTCCCGGTGGTGCTCAAGCAGCTGCTCGACGCCGGGCTGTTGCACGGCGACTGCCTCACCGTCACCGGCAAGACCATGGCGGAGAACCTGGCCGAGATCGACCCGCCCGCCCCGGACGGGGTCGTGGTCTACCCCATCGACCGCCCGATCCACCGCGACGGCGGCATCAATGTGCTCAGCGGCTCGCTCGCGCCGAAGGGCAGCGTGGTCAAGGTCGCCGGGCTCACCGCCGACCAGATGCTCTTCGAGGGCCCGGCCCGGGTTTTCGACGGCGAGGACGGGGCGATGGCCGCGATCCTGGCCGGGGAGATCGAGCCGGGCACGGTGCTGGTGATCCGCTACGAGGGGCCCAAGGGCGGGCCGGGGATGCGCGAGATGCTCGCCATCACCGGCGCGCTCAAGGGCGCCGGGCGCGGTGCCGACTGCGCGCTGGTGACCGACGGCCGGTTCAGCGGCGGCACGTGGGGTTTCTGCATCGGCCACGTGGCGCCGGAGGCGCGGGACGGCGGGCCGATCGCCTTCGTGCGGGACGGCGACCGCATCCGGGTGGACGTCCACGAGAAGGCGCTGGACCTGCTGGTCGACGAGGCCGAGCTGGCCGCGCGGCGGGAGGGCTGGGTGCCGAACGAGCCGCGCTACACCCGCGGCGTGCTCGGCAAGTACGCCCGGCTGGTGCAGGGCGCCGAGACCGGGGCCATCACCAACCCGCGCTGAGCACGGTATCGATCTCGGCGGCGAGCCGCGGCGTGAGCGGCTCGTCGCCGAAATCGGCCGCGGCCCAGCAGCGGACGCCGTCGGCGACCAGCATCTGCGCCAGCCGGGCCAGCCGCACCACATCGACGTCCGGGCCCAGCTTGCCGTCGCGCTGCGCCCGCTGGAACGGCCCGAGGAACAGGTAGGCGATATCCGCCGCGCTCGCTCCGTCGGCGAGCACCCGCCGCTCCAGCCGGTAGGTCTCCAGCACCGCCTCGAAAATGAGCTCGGCGGGGTAGCGGCGGGCCCGCTGCTCCAGCGTCCCGATCACCGCGGTGAGTACCTCGCGCAGCTCGTAGGGGCGGGCCAGCACCGCCTCGGCGGCGGCGTGCGCCTCCCGCATGGTGAACACCTCGAGCGCGAGCAGGATCTCCTCTCGGCGCGCGAAGTACACGTAGAACAACGCCTTCGAGACCCCCGCCGCCTTGCAGATATCGGTGACGGTGGTGCCCGCGAACCCCTTCGTGCGCCACAGCGCCATGGCCGCCTGCATGATCGCCTCCCGGCTGGCCTGCGAGCGGGCCCGCACCGGTGTCGCCCTGTGCTGACGCTGGTCATTTTTCGGAGTTGCTGCCACACAGCGATATTACCGCTCCCCAGTTATTGACTACCGTCAGGAAAGTTGCGATCCTCGGTGGGCGCGGGAGCGGGAGGAACACCTATGGACGACGCCGATCTGCGGGCGCAGTACGCGATTCTGTGGTCGACCCCGGTGGTCGCGGTCGTGCTGGGGGTGCTGTTCGTGGCCTTCCCCGGCTTCTTCCCGCCCATGTCGCCGAGCATGACGCCCGACGAGGTGGCGCGGTTCTACCTGGACAACACCGCGCTCACCCGGTTCAGCATGGTCGGGTTCAATCTGTGCGGGATCATGATCGTGCCGTTCTTCGTGCTGATCATGGGCCGGATGGCGCGGATGGGCGGGCAGAGCCGGATCCTCGCCTTCTCCTACCTGACCTCGGTGGTGGCGGGGGCGACGCTCTTCGCGCTCTCGAACATCCTCTTCGCGGTCGCGGCGTTCCGCCCGGAGCGCGACCCGGCGCTCGTCCAGGTGCTCAACGATCTGGCCTGGCTGCTGTTCATCGCGCCGATCGGCATGCTGGTGGCGCAGTTCGTGCTGCTGGCGCTGGCGGTGTACCTGGACGACCGGGCGGTCTTCCCGCGCTGGGTGGCGCCGTACTCGCTGCTCACCGCGGCGGTCATGGCGCCATCGGCCGGGGCGGCGGTGTTCCGGAGCGGGCCGCTGGCCTGGGACGGCTTCGTCTCGTTCTGGCTGCGCAACGGCGCCTTCGCGCTCTTCGTCGCGGTCATGTTCGTGCGGGTGCGGGTGGCGCTGCGGGAGCAGGAGCGGGCGGCATGAGCGTGCTGGAGCGGCAGCGGGTCCGGAATCTCGATGTCTGGATCGCCTACTGGGGATTCGCCGTCTTCTACGCCGCGCTCTCGGCCGGGGTGGTCTTCCTCGGCCGCGCGACCCCGCCGCCGCGCCCTGACGTGACCGCCGAGCAGACGGCGCGGTGGTTCGCCGAGCACGCGACCGGGATCCGGCTCGGGTTCGGCATCCTGCTGGTGATCGCGGGCGGCGCGGCCGTCTCGAACGGCATCATCGGCTACTTCATGAAGCGCATGAGCTCGGGGCGGCTGCTGGCCTACGCCTACATCGCCGCCATGGGGGTGGGCGCCATCCCCGGGTTCCACCTGCTGCTCATCTGCTGGCTCACCGCCACCTTCCGGCCGGACCGTACCCCCGCGATCAGCTCCTTCCTCTACGACCTCGGCATGCTCTCCTACAACGGCTCGCTCGGCTGCTTCACCGCCGCCTACGCGGTGCTCGCCATCGCGATCTTCTACGACCGCAACGGGATCTTCCCGAAGTGGTTCGCCTACGTGTCGATCTGGCAGATCGTGACCGAGGTGGTCGCCACCCAGATGTGGGTCTTCCGCTCCGGCGCCTTCGCCTGGAACGGCATGATCACCTTCTACATCGCGGTGGTGATCTTCGGAATCTGGATCGCCTGCCTGCTGCCACTCATGCGCAGCGCCGCGCGGGCCGAAACCGCCGGGACCGCACCGCTGTACAGCGCGGAGACCGCCCGGTGAGCGCACCGGCCGGGCGGATCTCCGGCGACATCCACATGTGGGTGATGATCCTGGGCGACCTGTTCTTCTTCGGCTGCTACTTCCTCACCTACATGGTGTTCCGGGCGCGCTCCCCCGAGCTCTTCGCGGCCGGGCAGCGGCAGCTGCTCCTCGGCGTCGGCGTCGTCAATACCGTTGTGCTGCTCACCGCGTCGCTCTTCGCCGCGCTCGCGGTGCTGGAAATCCGGCGGGGCGCGGTGCGCGCGACGCGGCGGCTGCTGCTCGCCGCGGGCGGCTGCGGGGTGCTCTTCGCGGCGCTCAAGGGCTACGAGTGGCAGCACGCCGTCGCGGCCGGGCACACCGTGGCCGACGAGTTCTTCTCCTTCTACTACGTGCTCACCGGGGTGCACCTGGCGCATCTGCTGCTCGGGCTGCTCGTCCTCGGCATCGTGGCCCGGGTGCCGCGGGTGAGCCCGGTGGAGCAGGGGGCGCTGTACTGGCACATGATCGACCTGCTCTGGATCGTGATCTTCGCGATCCTCTACCTGCTGAGGTGATGCCGTGACCGAGGCTCCGTCGCTGCCGCGCGACCGGCGCGCGCTCGTGCTGGTCTGGCTGGCGCTGGTGGGCAGCACCGTCATCGCCTGGTGGTTCGCCCCCGGCCACGACGCCGCCGAGCTGGCCGTCGTCGTGGTGGCGCTCGGGTTCGTCAAGTGCCGGTTGGTGATTCGCCGGTTCATGGAGGTCGGGCAGGCGCCGCGCTGGCTGCGGGCCGGCACCGACGCCTGGCTGGTGCTGCTGTGGGCCGGGCTGGCCGGGATCTACCTCTGGGGCTGATCGTCCTCCTTCGCCTGCTTGCGCCGCTGCGCCCAGTTCAGCCCGAGGACGACGGCACCGCCGACCACGATGCCGGTGCAGAAGGTGCCGATCCAGCCGTCCATGCCTGCGGGCGCGCCGTCGAGCAGCATTTTCACGGCGAGGTAGCCGAGGCAGGTGAAGATGCCTGCCAGGACGAGCCGGGAAGCGGGGTCTTTCACGCGGTGCTCCTTGGTCGATGGTCCGCCCGCCGCGGGCGGCACAGGGTAATCAGCGCGGCCGCGCGTTTCGTTTACACGCGAATCGCCGCGCCACCCCGCTACCGGGACAGCGGCGCCGATCAGCGGGAGAATGGGGAGGGACAGGGGGTATACCGATGGACGAACGCGACCCGCTACCCGAGCACGACTGGCCCCGCGCCCTCGCCCGCGGCACGGCGCTGGCCACCGACTACCTGGCCGGGCTCGCACCCGGCGCGGCCGGGGTGCTCTACGGCCTCGCCACCGAGCAGGAGGTGCACGGGTTCGAGGGCAGCAGGGAGCAGGCGCTGGCGCACCTCGGCGCCATGCTCGGCACCTACCCCGACCAGGCGGTGCTCCGGGTCTGGCTGGGGTCGGGCGGCACCGGGGTCGAGCAGCGCGCCATAGGCCGCGCCGCCGAGGTGCGGGTGCGCACCCGCGGCTGGGATCCGGCCGTCGGCCCGCTGCAGTACCGCCTCGCGCACGCCTCGCCCTGGGCCACCACCGCCGATATCGAGCACCCCTCGCTCACCCTGCGCCGCGCCGGCACCGCGCCGTCCTGGGAGATCACCTTCATCGAGACCATCTTCGACGACGACGGCGAGGTCGGCACCACCGTCGACCTGGGGCTCAGCTCCACCTCGTTCGCGGCGCTCACCGACCTGCCCGCCGCCTTCTGGTCCGCGGTGGAGAGCGCCGAGACGCTGGATCAGGTGGTCGCCGCGGTGCACCGCTTCGGCGCCCGCGACACCACCGCCGACGCCCGCCCCTCCTGGATGTTCGGCCCCGCCGCACCGCCCGACCCCACCGAGGTGGAGCGGGCCCGCGAGCTGCGCAGCCGGTTCTGGGCGGTCATCGCCGACGCGCACCGTGCCGCCAGCGACGAGCCGGACACCACCGCGGGGTCGTAGCGGTCTACCCGCCGGCGACCCGCGGCTCGGCGGCGCGCGGGAGGTGCAGGGTGTGCAGCGTCTCCGGGTAGTGGTCACCGCCGAGTTGCTCGGTGCTGAAGAGCAATTCGGTGGTGCGGGCGGCGCCGTAGCGCTTGGCCAGCCGGGAGAGCAGGAACTTGACCGCGCGGTTGCTCGCGTCGACCGACATCTCGATGCGCTCGATCGGGTGCGCGGCGGCGGCCAGCACCAGGTCGTAGAGGCGGACGGCGATATCGGGGTGCGTCGCGGCCGGGGCGATCGCGGTCTGCCAGGCGAAGTAGGTGCCGGGGTCGGCGGGGCGCAGGTAGCCGGTGAGCACCCCGGCCAGGGCGCCGTCCGCGACCGCGACGGCGCAGGTGTCGGCGAAGTCGCGGCAGAGCAGGGCGTAGAGGTAGGCGGAGTTGGTGTCCAGGCCGGGGGTGTCGCGGATCAGGCGGTGAACGGCGGCCGCGTCGGCGAGCCCGGGGTGCCTGACCACCAGCTCCCCGGTCACCGGTGCTCCGCGAAACGGCCGAGCGCGGAGCGGAATTCGTCCGCGCCGACGAGCTCGGCATTGAGCGCCGCCGCCTCGGCGAGCGCGGCATTGCGCGCCGTCGCGCCGCGCAGCGCGCGCAGCACCGGGCCGCGGGCGAAATCGGCGGTGCGCGCGCCGAGTTCGGTCTCCGCGCGTGCGAGATCGTCGTACCAGAAGTCGACGAAGCGGTGGCCGGGTTCGAGGCGAACCGTCTCCCCGGCCACCAGCAGCCGCCGGGCCAGGCCGGGGCCGAGCACGGCGGCGAGCAGCGCGGGCGGGGCGAGGTCGGGGACGACGCCGAGCCGGGGCTCCGGCAGCGCCAGCGTGACCGGCCCGGCCGCCACCCGCAGGTCGGTGAGCGCGGCCAGCTCGGTACCTGCGCCGACGATCTCGCCGGCCAGCACCGCGACCGTCACCACCGGGCTGTCGTTGAGCAGCCTCCCGACCGCGCGCATGGGCGCCCCGGCCGCGCGCAGCGCCGATTCCGGCCCGCCCCGGCGGGTGGCCCGCCCGACCGCGCCGGAGAGCCAGGCCAGGTTGTTGCCCGCCGAGAAGCGCGGGCCGCCGTGCAGCGCCACGCAGTCGACATCGCGATCGCGGTCGAGCGCGGCGGCGAGCTCAGTCCAGAACGCGCCGTCGAAGGGGCGGGTGCCGTCGAACCGGATCCAGGCCACCCGGCCGCGGATCTCGGTGCGGATCGCCGCCGGAGCGGACGTCGTCATCGGAAACCTCCTGTAGCACCAGGGCACACGGGCGAGTGCTCGCCGCGGCCAGGAATGTGTCGTCGCCGAGCGGGACGCAGAGCCAGTACGCCTCGTCGAAGCGGCCCTGCCGCGCCCGCACCCGCAGGTCGTAGCGCCAGGGCGCGTCGGCGAGGCCGCGGCCGCGCAGCTTGGCGACGGCCTCGCGCACGCTCCAGGACGCCGCCGACTCGGCCGCCGAGGCGCAGCCGAGCCTGCGGGCGAAGCGGGGCGAGATGCCCGCGGCGCGCTGCACGTCGACCCCGACCGGCGCCGGGCAGGTCGCCGCCGCCAGCCACTCGGCGTCGTGGGTGAGCGAGACGTGCGTGCCGGGCCGGGTGCAGTACGGCGCCCCGCCCGGCCGGGTGCGCACCTCGTCGTGCGCGGCGAGACCGTGGAACCCGGCGTGCCGGAACAAGATCCGGCGCACCGCGGTACTCGCCTCCCCGGCCGCGCGGCGGGCTACGGTGACCCGCACGGGGGCCGGTGTCACCGGGCGCGCGCCGTCGGCGCCGGGCCGAACCCGGCGCGCAGGATGAGCTTGCCGTTGATGGCGGCGAGCCGGTCGTTGGAGAAGTTCAGGCTGGCGCTGCGCAGATCGCGGAAGGCGCGCTCGATCCGGGTGCCCGGATCGCGCATGTAGCCGTGCGGCAGCCCGCCGATCTCGACCATGGTGTCCACCGCCGCGAAGCAGCGGGTGGCGGCGAGCACCTTGAGATCGTTGGTGCGGATGGCGAATTCGGTGCCGGAGCGGCCCGCGGCGTAGCCGGCGACGAGCGCGTCCAGCGCCAGCCGGACCGCGTCGAGGTCGCTGTGCACCGCGGCGAGCCGGCCGAGCATGAGCTCGCTCTCGCCGATCTTGCGCCGCAGCGTCGGCGCCTCCCGGATCGCCCGGACCAGCCGGTTCCCGCACTCGGTCGCCGCGCCGAGCCAGGCGGCGGCCCAGCCGATGTGCGCGAACACCCCGAAGGAGTCGCTGACCACCCGGTCGAAGCCGCCGGGGCCGCCGACCACATTGCGCTCCGGCACGGTGGCGCGCAGCCGCAGCGGCACCGAGGCGCTCTCCCGCATGCCCATGGGGTCCCAGGCCGAGCGGCCGAGCTCGACCTCGGCGGCGTCCCTCGGCACGTAGACCAGCGACGGCCGCCCGTCCGGCTCGGAGACCTTGACCAGGAAGGAATCGCAGACCTCGCCGCCGGTGACGATCGGTGCGTCCCGGTCCAGCGTGATCCGGCCGCCGGCCCGGGTGATCACCGAATCGGAGGCGCGCAGGTCGCCGCCGGAGTTGCGCTCGGTGGTGACCGAGCCGATGTAGGTGGCGCCCTCGGCCAGGGCGGGGCCGAGCTCGGCGCGCAGCTCGTCGGTGCCGTGCAGCGCGATCACGTGCGCCTGCTGCAGGTGCATGCCGACGATGGTGCCGAGCGCGGCCGAGACCCGCCCGGCCTCGTAGATCGACTCCACCAGCGGCCGCAGGTCGCGCGGGTCGGGGTCGTCGAACGCGATCGAGAGGAGCCCGGCCTCGCGGGCGAGCTTCATGGCGTCGGCCGGGAAGCGGGCGTCGCGCTCGGCGTCGTCGACCGCCTCGATCAGGGTCGCGCGCAGGTCGTCATCGAGCAACATGCTTCTCCTCGACCAGGAAGGTGACGATGGAGCCGACCGAGGCGAAGGTGTCCTCGGCGACGTCGTCCTCGTCGATCTCGATGCCGAAGGCGTCCTCCAGGGCGAAGAGCACCTCGACCACCTTCATGGAGTTCAGGCCGTAGCCGGCCAGGTCGGCGTCGCGGGGTACGTCGGCGGGGAGCGCGGGCACCTCGGCCCGGACCGAGTCGGCGACGACGGTCGCGATGCGGTCGGTGGCGGGAGCGTCGGTCTGGGTCATGCCGGTACTACCTCTCTGTGGACCACCTGGGCGCAGGTGGTGGTGACGAGCCGGCCGTCGAGCCGGATCTCCTCGGCCGGATAGGGGTGGCCGAGGAAGTTGGTGAGCGAGGCGCTCAGGCCGTACGCCCCGACATTGGGGATGGTGACGGTGTCGCCGATGGCGAGTTCGGTGGCGGACTGCTTGTTCAGCACGTCGACCGGGGTGCAGAGCGGCCCGACGATGCGTTCGGGCTCGAAACCCGTTGCGGTGTCGTCGGTTCCGATACGGGCCTGGGGCAGCCTGCGCAGCCCGGAGAGGCCGCCGAGGTGGTTCACCCCGGAGGAGAGCACCACGAAGCGCTGGCCCTTGGAGCGCTTGACGTCGAGCACCACCGTCTTCAGCACGCCGCAGCCACCGGTCAGGTAGCGGCCGGATTCGAAGGTCACCCGGGCGCCGCGGTCGCGCAGCCGCGCGGTCAGCGCCTCGAGCCGGGCGCGCAGCCCCGGCCAGTGCGGGCGGGCGCCGGGCACCGCGAAGGGGTGCCCGAAGCCGCCGCCCAGGTCGGCGATGAACTCCCCCGCCGCGTCGCCGGCGTAGCGCTCGGCGATCCGGGTGGAGATCTCGAACTGCCCGGCCAGGTCGTCCTCGGACTCGATATTGCTGCCCATGTAGAGGTGCACGCCGCGGAAGCGGTGCCCGGCCTCGATGACCTGCCGCACCACCGCGTCGGCGTCCTCCTCGTCCACGCCGAACTGCGAGGCGGTGCCGGTCATCTGCAGCCCGGCGCGCTGCGAGGCGGCGCTGGCGTTGATCCGCACCAGGATGTCCTGGCCGGTGATGCCGAGCTCGCGCATGCGGCGCAGCTCGGTGGGGGTCTCGATGCTGACGACGGCCGCCGCCTCGGCGGCCGCCCGCAGGTAGGCCGCGGTCTTGCCGGGGCCGGTGCAGACCACCTCCGCGGCGCGCCCGCTGCGGCGCCGGGCCTGGACCGCGATCGCCAGCTCGCCCTCGGAGCTGACCTCGAGCCCGGTGCCGCTCCGGGCGGCGTGCTCGACCACCGCCGGGTGCGGGTTGGCCTTCATCGAGTACAGCAGCGCGGAGCCGTCGGGGAGCTGATCGCGCAGCGCGGCGATCGCCTCCGAGACCGCGGACAGTTCGTAGACGTAGGTGCTGGTGTCGTCGTTCACTCGGGCTCGCCTTCCAGTAGCCGGGCGACCGCGCGGCGGTCGATCTTGCCGTTGTGGTTGAGGGGCAGCTCCGCCAGCGCGGTCAGGGTGGCGGGGTGCTTGGCCGGTTCGAGCAGCTCGGCCAGGTGCGCGCGCACCGCGTCGGCGGTGGCGGCGCCGCGGTAGGCGGCGGCGTAGGGGGTGTCGCCGCGCGGGGGCAGCACACACGCCTCCTCGACGCCGTCGACGGCGCGCAGCGCGGCCTCCACCTCGGCGGCGCTGGTGCGGTAGCCGTTGGCCTTGAAGACGTCGTCCAGCCTGCCCTCGACGTGCAGGTTGCCGACGGCGTCCAGGTAGCCGGAGTCGCCGGTGGCCACCCAGCGCACCCCGTCGGCATCGGTGCGGAACCGCTCGTTCCGTACCGGGTCGGTGACCGGCCAGTACCCGGCCATGACGTGCGGGCCGCCGACGTGGATCTCGCCCACCGCGCCCGCGGGCAGCGCGGCGCCGTCCGCGACGATGCGGATCTCGGTGCCGGGCAGCGCGGTTCCGCTGGCGCTGTCGTCGGCGCGCGCCGGGTCGGTGATGGCGGCGCGCTTGCACTCGGTGAGCCCGTACATGGGCACGATCCGGGCCGCGGGGGCCAGCCGGCGCAGCCCGCGCACCTGGGCCGGGGCGCAGGCGCCGCCGGTGGAGGTGATGAGCCGAAGCCCGGGCAGGGTGCGGCCGCGCCGGTCGGCGAGCCGGACGAGCGCCTCGGAGAGCACCGGCATGCTCGGCAGCACGGTGACGCCGTCGGCGGCGAGCCGGCCGAGGAGCGCGGGGCCGGCCGCGCCCTCCGGGTACAGCCGCACCACCGCGCCGGCCAGCATGGCGAGCCACACCTGGTAGAGGCCGTAGTCGAAGGTCAGCGGCAGCGGCTGGGCGATCACGTCGTCCGGGCGGTAGCGCAGGCACTCGGCGATGGCCCGCACCGCGAAGCCGACCGCGGCCGGTGGGCAGAGAATGCCCTTGGGCGTGCCGGAGCTACCCGAGGTGTAGATCAGCAGCCCGCCCGCGTGCTCGCCGTGCGCGCCGTCGGGTCCGGCCAGCGGATGCGTGCGAATCCCGTTCCCGTCGTGCGTGATCGAGAATCGGGCGCCGCAATCGGCGGCGATGGCCGCGCGGCGCCGCACCGGTATGCCGCTGTCGGCCGGGACCACGACCGCGCCGGCGCGCTGCGCGCCGATCAGGGTGGCGACGTCGCGGGCGGTGCGCCGCACCACGGCGAGCACCCGGTCGCCCGGCTCGAGGCCGGCGTCGCGCAGCGCGGACTCCACCTCGCTCGCCCAGCGGTCCAGGTCGCCCGCGCGCCACAATCCGTCCTCGTCGCGGATGCCGAAGCTCGCCGGGGCGCGGTGCAGCAGGCCGGAGAAGCCCGCGGCGGTCCTAATGGTGCTCGGCAAAGAGTTCTCCCATCGATCCGATGCTCTCGAAGGACTTCTCGGTGAAGCGGGCATAGTCGGCGGCGCGGCCCAGGTGGTCCTCGACCGCCTCGATGCACTCGGCGGCCACCAGCGAGTTGAAGCGCGGGTGGTCGCGGAGCGCGCGCAGCGCGTGGATCTCGGCGGGCGCGCTGCCCAGGTGCTCGGCCAGGTAGTGCTCGATGAGCTGCACCGGGCTGGCCGCCGCTGCCACCTCGGGCGCGGGCTCGGCGACCGGCCGCAGCGCGCGCAGCGCCTGCCGGTCCACCTTGCCGGTGGCGGTCACCGGCAGCTCGGGCAGCACGTGCACCGCGCCGGGCACCGCCACCGGCGGCAGCAGCTTGCGGCAGTGCCCGAGGATCTCGGCGGCGAGCGCGGCCGGATCGGTGGCTCCGGCGGGCTGGACGAAGGCGTCGACGCTGTCGCCGGAGGGCCGCACGACCACCGCCACGGCGCGCACCTCGCCGAGCCGCGCGACGGTGGCCTCGACCTCGTCCAGCTCGACCCGCTGGCCGCGGAGCTTGACCATGCTGTCCAGCCGGCCGTGCAGCCGCACGGCGCCGTCGCGCAGCGTCGCCTCGTCGCCGGTGCGGTACCAGCGCCTGCCCTCGGCGGCGAGGAAGCGCGCGGCGTTCTGCTCGGCGTCCAGGTAGCCGGGGGTGACCGCGGTGCCGCCCGCGAGCAGCTCGCCGCGGCCCTCGTCGGCGACGGTGCCGTCCGCGCGGCGCACCCGCAGCGCGACACCGGGGAGCTCGGTGCCGACCTCGGAGCTGTCGTGCGGGCGCCCGCGCTCCAGCCGCAGCGCCGTGATCACATTGGTCTCGATGGGCCCGTACAGGTTGTGCAGCACCGCCTCCGGGTAGGCCCGCTCGACCAGCTCGCGGCCGCGCGCGGTGAGCCGCTCCCCGGCGAACATGACGCGCCGCACCCGCGCCCGGCCGCCGGTGCGCAGCGCCGACTGCGCCACCCGCTCCAGGAAGGTCGGCACCATGTAGGCGGAGGTGATGCCGCGGCCGGCCAGGAAGGCGCTCGCCGCCTGCGGGCTGGTGCGCTCGGTCTCGCTCGGCAGCACCAGCGTGGCGCCGGCCCCGAGGCCGTGGAAGAGGTCGTGCGTGCAGAGGTCGAAGTGCAGCGGGGAGAGCAGCGCCACCCGGTCCCCCGCCTCCAGCGGGAGCTCGGTGCGGCACCAGCGCACGAAGTGGTTCAGGTTCTCCTGCGCGATGAGCACCGACTTCGGGGTGCCGGTAGAGCCGGAGGTGTGCAGGATCGCCAGCGGGACCAGCGCGGGCTGCGCGGCATTGCGCGGCAGCCGGTAGCCGCCCGGGTCGAGGTCGAGGCGCTCGACGGCCACCTCGGCGCCGTCGGCACGCAGCTGCGCCACCGGCCGCACGGCGGCGCGGAGCTGCGCCAGCCGGGCCGCGGGCAGGTCGTCCGGGACCGGTACGTAGGTGAGGTGGCCGCGGGCGCAGGCCAGCATGGCGACGACGGTTCCGGGGGCGTGCGTGCTGGAGAGCAGGATTCTGCTGCCGGTGACGGCGCCGGTCTCGCGCCGGATCCGGGCGCCGAGCGCGTCGGCGGCCGCGGCCAGCTCGGCGTAGGAGAGCACGCCGCCGGGCGACTCCAGGGCGGGCCGGTCACCGAAATCGGCGAGCCCGGCGAGCATTTCGTCGATGACGGTCGCCACGGTCACCACCGCCCCGCCACGTCGGCGTCGACGTCGAGCGCGGCGGCGACGGCGTCGATGTAGGTCGCCGGCACCGAGCGGCCGCGCTTCGCCCGCCGCAGCGCCAGGTACACAACCTCGGATGCCCGGGTCCAGGCCTCGATGGACTCGGCGAGCAGCCCGGGGCGGTAGCGGTCGTTGACCCGGCGCGCCCTGGCCAGCAGCCAGGTGTCCAGTGCCAGCTGGTCCAGGGTGAGCGTGCCCCCGCGCAGCCGCTCGCGGTATTCGGCGGTGGCGTCCGGGTCGGTGTGCGAAACCGGTTCGGCCGCACAGGCTCCGGGATCGATTACTTCGACCTTGAGGTGCCTGGTGATGGTGGCGGCGCGCCGGTCCGGCTCGGTGATCACCGTCGGGACGGCCGCGCCGAACTCGGTGATGGTGCGGTAGGGGTCGAAGGCGAGATCCGTACCGAGCACGAGGAATCCGTGCTCGATGTGTTTCTGCCCGGCGTAGGGCGTCCAGGGCATGGCGTAGGCGTCGCCGATGGCGACCAGGGCGGCGGCGGTATCCGGGCCGGGACCTTCACCCGCGTGAATCCGGACGGCGCCGGCGGCGGTGGCGCGCTCCAGCTGCCCCGCGCCGATCCCCGCGAAGGAGAGCTCCCCGCCGGGACCGGAAGCCGGTGCGGCACAGAAGTATCCGCCCAGCAGGCGGTCCGGGTCGATATCGTGCAGCGCGAGCAGGGCGGCGACATTGCCGGTCACGCAGTCGTAGTCGGGCGGGGCCGTCCGGAGCAGTTTCTCGGCGGTTCTCTCGGCGGTGTCGGCGTTCATTATCACCTCGGAGTCGGGACGGGCACGGCACAGCGAGCCCGCCGTGCCGCGGGCACGCGGAACTCGATTCGGGAGCAAGCGGCGCGCTCGGCTGCACGCCACCGATGGGAGTGGGCGATCGCGTTCGGAAGCGATCGGGGAGAGCTACCGGCCGAAGCGCCGGTGCGAATGCCGGGAAGAGTGAATTAGATTGCCGCGCAACGGCGGTGGGCCGAACGGTGTGCGTCGTTCTCGACAGTACATCGATACCCGGTCAAGTGAGCCCCCTCTGTCATGACCTTGTCGAAGCCGTAGTACCCCGAATCATGAAGCGAAACCTGGACTTCGGGATTCCTTCGGCACCTCTCCAGTCCTGCACGGCGGGTGCCGCCGGGTCAAGCGAGCCTTTTCTTCACCGGTATTGAAGGATCGGCTACATGATCGATCCCGGCCGCCTCCAGGTCCTGCGCGCCGTCGAGCTGCACGGCTCGATCTCCGCCGCCGCGCGGGTCATGCACCTGACCCCGTCGGCGGTGTCCCAGCAGATCAAGCTGCTCGCCGCGGAGACCGGTGCGCCGCTGCTCGAGCGCAGGGGCAGAGGGGTGCGGCTCACCGCCGCCGCCAGGACCCTGCTCGGCTTCGCGCACCGGGTCACCGCCGACTGGGAGCAGACCAGCGCCGCGCTGGCGCGTTCCGGCACCGGGCGGGGCGGGGAGTTCGCGCTGTGCAGCTTCGCCACCGCCATCCCGCTGCTGGCCGCGCCGGTGGCCGCCGCGCTCACCGCCGCCGACCCCGGGCTGACCGTCACCGTGGCCGAGGCCGGCACCGAGCACAGCCTGGCGGCGCTGCTGCACCGCGACGCCGATCTGGCGATCGTGGTCGCGCCGGGCAACCCGGCGCACGACGATGTCCGCTTCGAACAATCGCTGCTGCTCTCCGATATCCAGGATCTCGTTGTGCCGGAGGGACATCCGCTGGCCGCCGCCGGGCCGGTGGCGCTGGAGGACGCCGACCGGGAGACCTGGATCGAGCCGCACGGCGACCACCGCGAGCTGATCGTGGCCTTCTGCGCGCTGCGCGGCTTCGCCCCGCGCTTCCGGCACCAGGCCGACGACTGGAGCGCGGTGCTGGCGCTGGTGCAATGTGGCATGGGGGTATGCCTGTATCCCCGGATGGCACCGCTGAACACCGCGGGCGTGGTGCGGGTGCCGCTGGCCGAGCCGGCCACCGCGCTGCGCCGGGTGCTCACCTGCGTCCGGGCGGGCAGCGCCGGGCAGCCGCTGGTCGCGGCGGCGCTGCGGCTGCTGCGGGAAAGATCGGCTACGGTGGAGTAGAAGATCGTCCCCCCGTGCGTCTCGCCCGTGAATGAGCCCCCATTCCGCCCGAGGTAGAAGGGGAATCGAAGAACCATGGACGTGCAGACGTCACTCCTGCTCGGCTTCGTCGGCGTCGCGCTCGTCGCCTACCTGGTGCCCGGCCCGGACTGGCTGATGGTGATGCGCGGCGCCACCACCGGCGCCTGGCACGGCACCGTCACCGGGCTCGGCACCCAGGCCGGGCTGCTCGTGCACGGGCTGCTCGCCACCGCCGGGGTCTCCGCGCTCATCGCCGCCGCGCCCGCCGCGCTGGTGGTGATCCAGCTGCTCGGCGCGGTGTACCTGCTCTACCTCGGGGTCGCGGGGCTGCGGCAGCCCGTCGCCGCGGAGGGCGCCGCCCCGATCGGCTGGCGCGAGGCCTTCGTGACGAACCTGTCGAACCCGAAGGTCATCGTCTTCTTCGCCGCCGTCGCACCGCAATTCGTCGCCCGCGAGCACCCGGTGTGGCCCCAGATGCTGCTGCTCACCGTGATCGACGTGGTGCTCGGTATTCTCTGGTGGGCCGCGCTCGCGGTGGTGCTGAGCCCGCTGGCCGGCCGGATCGGGCCCGCCCGCATCAATACCGTGGCCTCGGCGCTGCTGGTGCTGGTCGCGGTGGGTTTGCTCGGCTACACGATCGCGGAGCATGTAGCGTAACCCCTCCATCACCTGATTGAATCGGACCGGTACACGGCGATCGGAAGAGGGCTTCATGGCTTTCGAGCGGCTCACCTGGGGTGATCTGGATACGTTGACGCGCAAGCAATTACTGGATCGGCTCGTGGTGGAGCAGCAGTACTGGCAGGGGCGGGAGCGGGCGCACATGACGGCACCCGATCTGGCCGCGCGGGCGGAGTTCGCCCGGATCCTCTTCGCGGTGGTGGCCCCGGACGGGCCCGCCTCGCAGCGGCGGCTGCCGGCGAAGTGGGTGCACAGCAAGTACGGGGCGCGGGCGGGGTACTGGAGTCAGATTCCGGGGCGGCCCGGGTCGTAGCCGCGCAGCGCGGCGGCCGCGGCGGCGCGCGAGCGGACGCCGAGTTTGGCGCGGGCATTGGCGATGTGGCGGTGCACGGTGTGCGGGCTCAGCGTCAGGCGTTCGCCGATCCCGGCGTCGGTGAGCCCGGCGGCCACCAGGTGCAGGATCTCGCGTTCGCGCTCGGTGACGGCGGCCGGGCCGGGCGGCGCGGGGCGGGAGCGCACCGGGTGGCCGAGGCCGCGCAGGGTGGCGTCGGCGACGGCGGAAGCGTCACCGCGCCAGGGGAAGTGGTCGTCGCCGGTGAGCTCGACCAGGGTCGCGCCGCGGACGCGGCGGGCCACGTCCACGCCGAGCGCGAAGGGCACCGCGCGGTCGTCGCGGCGGTGCAGCACGGTGGTGGGCGCGGTGACGGCGGCCAGGTGCGCGGTGGCGTCCAGCTCGTAGCTCTCGGCGAGGGCGCGGGCGGCCTGCTCGGCGGTGGCGGAGAGCCGCTGGAAGCGGGCGAAGCGCTCGCGCTCGGCGCTGCTCGCGCCCGGCACGAAGACATCGGCCAGCAGGCGGGAGCCGAGCCCCCAGTGCGCGGCGACCGCCTCGACCATGGCGCGGCGCGCGGGTTCGGGGGCGATATCGGCGCCGCGGGCGAAGGCGCCGTAGAGCACCAGCCGCCGCACCCGCTTCGGCAGCCGCGCGGCCAGTCCGGCGGCGACCGCCGCACCCGAGGAGCCGCCGAGCAGGGCGACCCGCTCGACCTCGAGCGCGTCCAGCAGCTCGGTGACCACCGCGATCTCGCCGTCCGGATCGGTCGTGCCCGACGCGGAGAGCCCGCGGCCCGGCTGGTCGTAGCGGATCACCGTGAAGTGCTCGGCCAGGCGCGAGATATAACCGCGGAAGAGCGGGTCCGCCCAGTTCAACGCGAGGTGACCGCACCACCAGCCGCCCATGAGCAGCGCGGGCCCCGACCCCGTGACGGCGTACGCGAGCGAGCCGCCAGCGATAGGCAGCTGGCGGACGGTCTGATCCTCGGCGCGCGGCACCTCTCGATAATGGCCCGTTCCGGCCATGCGCGGCAGCCCCGGCCCGGACCACACTGATCCCATGACCGCACCGAGCCTCGGGCAGCGCTGTTTCGCCGCCTGGTACCCCCGCTTCATGGGCCGCGTCGACCGGGCCGGGCAGGCCGGGCTGCGCCGGGCCCAGCTCGCCGCCGCCCGCGGCCGCACCCTGGAGATCGGCGCGGGCAGCGGCCTCTCCGTCCCGCACTACCCGGCCGAGCTCACCCAGCTGGTGCTGCTCGAACCCAATGCCGCCCTGCGCGAACAGCTCTCGGCCCGGGACGACCTGCCGCTCACCGTGCTCGACGGGGACGCGCACGCCCTCGGCTTCCCGGACGCGAGCTTCGACACCGTCACCGCCTCGCTGGTCTTCTGCTCGCTCCGCGACCCGGCCACCGCGCTGGCCGAGGTGCACCGGGTGCTGCGCCCGGGCGGGCGGTTCCTCTTCCATGAGCACGTGCGCGGCACCGGCGCGCTCGGCGTGCTGCAGGACGCGCTCACCCCCGTGCAGCGCAGGCTGGCCGACGGCTGCCACGCCAACCGCGATTTCGAGGCGCTGCTCGCCGCCTCGGCGCTGACGGTGACCGAGGTGTTCCACACCCGCATGCCGACCGCGCTGCCGACCATCGCGCCGCTGGTGATCGGCACCGCGGAGCGCGGGTAGCTCACTCCGGCCGCAGCGCCGCCAGCGCGAGCCGCGCGTACCGGCGCCAGACGGCCGGGTCGCGGATCTCCAGCCCGATCAGCGCCCGCGCCACCCCGGAGACCAGCACCTGCACATCCATGGCGGTGGCGTCCGGGCGCAGCCTGCCCTGCGCGCGGGCCAGCGCCACGACCTGTTCCAGCTGGTGGTCCAGCCGCTCGTCCGCCAGGCCGTCGACGCCGCTGAGCACCTCGACCATGAGCCGGTCCGCGGCGAGCCGGGCGGCGATCCGCTCCAGCAGCTCCTCCAGCGCGCGGTAGGCGTCGGTGCGGGCGGCGGTCAGCGCGGCGGCGCCGAGCTCGGTGAACCACGCCAGGTGCCGCAGCGCCAGCTCGCGCACCAGGTCGGCCTTGGTCGGGTAACTGCGGTAGACGGTGGCCTTGCCGACCCCGGCCCGCGCCGCCACCTCCGGGATGGTGGCCTCCAGCCCGTGCTCGGTGAAGACCTCGATCGCGGCCTCCAGTACCCGCTCGGAGTTGTGCTGCGCGTCCACCCGGCGGCGTCGCTGCCGCTGAGGTGCTGTCATCGCTCCGCTCCTTCGCCGAGTGTGTCCGGGGTCTCATTTGCCCAGCTCACGTGAGTTGCCGCACGTTCGGGGCGCTGAAGTGGACCCTCAAGTCCGCATCCTCCTACCCTAGACGTATCCGGACCGTTTGGTCCACAAAGGCTTGGAGGACGCGCATGGCGTGGCAGTTGTTCCGGCTGGGCCGGTGGTCGTTCGCGCACCGCAGGGCGGTCGCGGCGATCTGGGTGGTGCTGCTGGCCGTGCTCGCCGTCGGCGCGGCGACGCTCTCCGGCAAGACCAGTGACAAGTTCGAGCTGGGCGGGATCGAGTCGACCCAGGCGTTCGACCTCATCGAGGAGCGGGCCCCGCAGGCCGCCCCGGACGGCGCCACCGCGCGCGTGGTCTTCGAGGCGCCGGAGGGCCGCTCGCTGACCGAGCCCGGCTACACCGCCGCGGTCGGCACCGCGCTGCGCGAGCTCGGCACCGAGCACGTCGCCTCGGTGACCGATCCGTTCACCGGCGGCACGCTCACCGGCGACGGCCGGGTCGGCTACGCCGCGGTGAGCTACAGCAAGACCGCGAACGAGCTCACCGACGCCGACCGCTCGGCGCTGGAGAACGCCGCGCACAACGCGGAGGCGGCCGGGCTGAACGTCGCGATCGGCGGCGACGCCATGAACGAGGTCGCGATGCCGCTGGCCGAGGTCATCGGCATCGCGGTGGCGCTGCTGGTGCTCGCGGTGACCTTCGGCTCGCTGGTCGCGGCCGGGATGCCGCTGCTCACCGCGCTGGTGGGGGTCGGCATCGGCATGCTGGCGATCACCACGCTCACCGGTTTCGTCGAGCTCTCCTCCACCACACCGGCGCTCGGCACCATGCTGGGGCTGGCGGTCGGCATCGACTACGCGCTGTTCATCATGAGCCGCTACCAGAGCGAGGTCCGCGCCGGGCGCTCGCTGGAGGAGGCGGCGGGCCGCGCGGTCGGCACCGCGGGCTCGGCGGTGGTCTTCGCCGGGCTCACCGTCATCATCGCGCTGGTCGGGCTGGCGGTCTGCGGGATCGGCTTCCTGATTCAGATGGGGCTGGGCGGCGCCTTCACCGTGGCCGTCGCGGTGCTCATCTCGCTCACCCTGCTCCCCGCCATCCTCGGCTTCGCCGGTGAGCGGGTCATGAAGGGCAAGCCGCGCTACCTGGCCAAGGCCACCCCCGGCGACGAGCCGCGCACGCACGGCCGCCGCTGGGTGGAGGGAATCTCCCGCAACAGGTGGGCCGCGCTCACCGCCGGTATCGCCGTCGCCGTGCTGGCCGCGATCCCGGTCGCCTCCATGCAGCTCGCGCTGCCCGACGACGCCGGCAAGCCCGCGGGCAGCGAGGCCCGCACCGCCTACGACCTGATCGCGGAGAACTTCGGCGCGGGCGCCAACGGCCCGCTGGTCGTGGTGGTCGACACCGCGAACGCCGCCGATCCGGCCGGTGCGGTGGCCAGGGTGACCGACGAATTGCAGACCATGGCGGGCCACGCGGGCACCGACGTCGCCACCGTGATCCCCGCGCTCACCAGCGACACCCCGCAGGCGCAGCAGGCCTTCGCCCAGCAGCTCGAGGTCGTGAAGTTCGCGACCATCACGGTGATCCCGGGCTCCGGGCCGTCCGATCAGGCCACCAAGGACCTGGTCGCCGAGATCCGCGCCGCCGTCGCCGACCTGCCCGCGCAAACCGGCGCCCGCGCCCTGGTCACCGGCCAGACCGCGGTCGGGGTCGATATCGCCAACGAGCTGACCTCGGTGTTCCCGCTCTACCTCGCGGTCGTGGTCGGGCTCGCGGTCTTCCTGCTGATCGCGGTGTTCCGCTCGCTGTGGGTGCCGCTCAAGGCCGCGCTCGGCTTCCTGCTCTCGGTCGGGGTCTCGCTCGGCGCCACCGTGGCGGTGTTCCAGTGGGGCTGGCTCAACCAGCTCATCGGCCTCGACACCACCTCGCCGGTGCTCTTCATCCTGCCGATCCTGCTCACCGGCATCCTCTTCGGGCTCGCCATGGATTACGAGGTCTTCCTGGTCAGCCGGATGCGCGAGGCGTACGCACACGGCACCCCGGCCCGGCAGGCCGTGCTCGACGGCTTCGCGCACAGCGCGCGGGTGGTGGTCGCCGCCGCGATCATCATGGTCGGCGTCTTCGCGGGCTTCGCGCTCACCGACGACGTGATCCTCAAGACCATCGGCTTCGCGCTCGCCGTCGGCGTGCTGGCCGATGCCTTCCTGGTCCGCATGCTCATCGTCCCGGCCTTCATGCTGATCGTGGGCGAGCGGATCTGGTGGATGCCGAAGTGGCTGGCGCCGCTGGTGCCGACCTTCGATATCGAGGGTGAGGGGCTCACCAAGCGGCTCGACGCCCCCGCGGATGCCGCCGAGCCGATTCCCGCGCTGCGCTGAGGTCGTTCGTGCGGCCCGCTCCCGGAATCCGGGGGCGGGCCGTTTCGGTGCGGGAATGTCCGGGCGCCGCCGCGCTGTTGTGCCGGTTCGTGACACGCTGCGACAAATCCCGCGAGCTGCGCTGGGTCGGTGCCGCCGACCCGCTGGTGCGGCCGCTCCTCGACGAGCTGGCCTTCGAGTACGAGACCAGGTACGGCCCGAACGACGAGATGAGCAATACCGCGCCCGCCGACTTCGAGCCGCCGGACGGCGGGTTGGTCCTGGTGCTCGAGGGTGGCGCCGCGGTTGCCGGTGGCGGGTTCCGGCGGATCGATGCGGAGACGGCGGAGATCAAGCGGGTGTGGACGCACTCGGGGCATCGGCGGCGGGGGTATGCCAGGGCGGTGCTGGTGGAGTTGGAGCGGGCTGCCGTGGGGGCCGGGTATCGCTTGATCCGGCTCACCACCGGGCCTCGGCAGCCGGAGGCGGCCGGGTTGTATCTCAGTACGGGGTACGAGCCGAAGTACGACATCGGTGCCGATCCGGCGACGCTGCCGTATCTGACCTTCGAGAAGGTGCTGGCCGGCGCGCGCGTGGCTGTCGAGGACTGAGCGCTAGCCGGAGGCCCGTGTCGCCACCAGATCGGCGAACGCGGTGGCGACCAGGGCGATGGATGGGTCGGGGTCCGCGCGGAGCGGTCGCAGGACTTCCAGTGCCGCGCTGCCGGGCAGCTCGACCAGCGCCTGGATGAGCCGGAGCCGGACGCTCGTGTCGGCTTCGTGCGCGGCCAGCGCCGCGGTGAGGGCGGCCAGGATGCGCTCGGCGGCCACCGGATCCTGGGAGAGCGCACCGAGCACCTCGCCCGCCTCCACGTCGTTCGTGCCCGCCACCACCAGGGCGACCAGAACCGGCTCGGCGGCACCCACCCCGCGACCACCGGCGGCGAGCGCGGCCGGACCGCGCACGGCCGGCGCCGGGTCGTCCAGCGCGGCGGTGAGCAGCGCGGTCGCGGCAGCACCGGGAATCTCCGCCACCGCGAGCACGGCCCGGCGCCGCACCTCCGCATCGGCGGAGCGCAGTCCGGGCGCGAGCCCCGCCAGCCCGTCGGTCCCGGCCCTGGCGAGCGCCCAGCGCAGCGCCCCCGCCATATTCGGTTCGTTCTCGGCGAGCACCGCGGCGGTGAGCAGCTCGGTGGGGACCGGTTCGGTCGCGGCGGGGTTGAGCACGGTCTGCAACCGGCGCGGCGGGTCGGCCGAGCCGAGATTGCGGACCAGCTCGACGATGCGTAGGACATCGCGCCAGTCCCCCGGCTCCGCCCCCTCGACCGCCCGCAACCGCTCCAGCAGCTCCCGCTCCCTGCCCAGCCGCTCCTCGGTGCGCCGGATGAGATCGCCGACCAGGGCCTGCGGCGCGAAGGCCGGATCCTCCAGCGCCCGGGCCACCTCGCGCAGCGAGAGGCCGAGCGTGCGCAGGCTCTCCACGTGGAAGATGCGCCGGATATCGGCGTCGGCGTACTCGCGGTAGCCGCCGACGGTGCGCCCGGTCGGCCGGACCAGCCCGAGCGCGTCGTAGTGGCGCAGCATCCGGGTGCTGACCCCCGAACGCCGCGCCACCTCGCCGATCAGCACGGGGCGCCGTCCAGCGCGGCGATCCGCTTGGCCGCCTCGATATCGAAGGCGGCGTCCGGGTCGCGCAGCAGCTGCTCGGTGACCAGGGCGTGCGCCCGCACCTCGGGATCGGTGCTCGCCTTCGCCCGGGCGAGCACCGGCTCTATCAGCTCGCCGAGCGCGGCCAGTGCCCGGCTCAGGCTGCGCCGCACCTCGCGGTCGCCGCGGCCGAACTGTGCGGCGAGTTCGCCGGCCAGGGCCGCGCGCTCGTCATCGGGGACCAGCACGACCGCGGCCCGCCACGCACTGCGCGCCACCTCGTCGTCGGGGTCGCGCAGCAACTCCGGCGTGATGGCCGACCAGGTGGCCGGGTCACCGATCTTGGATAGCGTGTGCAGCGCCTGGCTGCGGGCCTGCGCGGCGCCGGACCCCAGCTCGGCGAGCAGCGCGGGCACGGTGTCCGCCGCCGGGAGCCGGGTGAGCGCCCAGGTGAGCATGTCGCGGACGTAGAAGTCCGGCTCGACGGCGCAGCGCGCCAGTAGCTCGGCGAGCAGCGCGGGGTCCGGGTGCGTACCCGCGGTGAGCGCGGCCTGCAGCCGGGTCGAGGCGCTCGCCGCGCGCAGTGCGGTGCGCAGTCTCGATGTCGGGTTCATGGGAACCACCTCCTCCCGTTCAGTGAAGACGTTGCCACTGTGTCAAGGTCAAGCGCTGGTTCGTGGCAGGGTGCCCGGCATGTCCCGGGCACTCGGGTTCGGCGCGGTCGCGCGCGCCTACGACCGTTTCCGGCCGGGGGACCAACCTGCCCTCGCCGACCTGGTGCTCGCGCACGCGGGCCGCCCGGTGCGCACCGCGCTGGAGATCGGCGCGGGCACCGGCACGGCGACCCGGCTCTTCGCCGACCTCACCGCGCACCTCGCCCGCCGGGCGTGAACTTCTGCGGCCCAACGGCTTCGGGCGCGCGGACCCGCCCCGGACGAGGACAGGGACGACCGGGGCGGGCCTGGCGCCCGGATCGCACGACGCGCGAGAATGAGCGAACCGGGCACCAGTCACCGAGATACCCGGCCACGCCGGATCCACGCTGCCGGAGGGGCTCCGAAATAACAGCACTCGTCCTCCCTGGTCGCGGTGCCGGCCTGCTGCGTGTGACGCGTTACCCGGCGTAACAGGAAGCAGCGCAGTGGTTCTCAGGTGAATCGGAGGAACACTGTCGGCCGATGACAGATACCGGCCGGCCCTCTTCCTACCGTGGCGACCCGTGACCGGCGGCGGTCCGCTCCTCGGGTTCGAGGACCGAACCGCCGCCGGGCGGGCACCTACTATGCCCCCGCCCGCAGCGCCGCGATGAACCACTCCCACGCGGGAACCTGCGGCTCCCGAGCGGGCCACCCGTTCAGCACCCCGAGCAACTGCCAGTACCGCTCGACCCGCCGATCGCTGAACACCGCCACGGAATCCGCCAGCCGCACCCGCTCGGCAGCGGACAGCCCCGGATCCACGATCTGATCCAGCAACTCCCGGCCCCGCGCCGACTCCGGCGCGACCCCCTCGCTCAACGCCTGCGCGGCGACCGCGGAGACCCGCCCCGGGTCCGGCGCGAACTCCGGCCGATCCCCCTCCGCCCCGGTGACCGCCATCTCCCGCACCCGCTCCTGAAAACCGGGGTCCCCGACCAGCTCCGCCAGCTCGACCCAGGCATCCACCTGCTCGGGGCTGGGATCATCCGGCAACTCCGCGGGCAGCGACCGCATCCCCCGCGCGATGTGCGCACCGGGCGCGTCCGCCGGAATCCCCGCGAACGTCGCGTCCACGAACTCGTCGATCACCTGCTGCCGCTCGGCGGCGGACAGCTTCGCCATCTTGTGCATGATTCTCATCTCCTCGGTCGAACTTCCTCGATGAGCGACCGAACGCAGCACCGCCCGCCGGACCCGCAGCGTGCGGATCTCGGCGTCCAGCGCCCGCACGTGCGCGGCGGCCACCTCGGCCACCGTGCTCTGGCGCAGCAGCACCTTGTGCACGGTGGGCAGGTCGAGCCCCAGTTCGCGCAGCGTGCGCACCAGGTCGAGCCGGGCCACCGCCTCGGTGTCGTAGAGCCGGTAGCCGGTCGGCGACCTGTCGGTCGGCGGCACCACCCCGGCGTCGGACCAGAAGCGGATGGTCCGCACTGCGAGCCCGGTGCGCCGGGCCAGCTCGCCGATGGTGAACAGTTCGTCGCGGTCACTCACGGGAATCAGCCTCGGGTTTCCAGTAGGTGGAGAGTCAAGGGGACGTCAGACGACGTCGGCCAGCACCACCGTGACATTGCCGGGGCCGCCCGCCCGGAGCGCCTTCTCGATCAGGCGATCGGCGCAGCGGTCGATGCTGTCCGGGCTGCGCAGCACCTCCAGGATCGCCGCGTGCGGCACCACCCGGTGCAGGCCGTCCGTGCAGAGCAGGTAGCGGTCGCCGGGCTGCACCGGGTGCACTGTGCCCGCCGGGGCGGCGTCCGACCGGCCGGAGAAGCCGGGCCCGCTGTTCCAGCCGTCGTCGGTGAGCTGCGCGAGGTGGTCGCCGCGCAGGAGGTAGGCACGGGAATCCCCGAGGTGCACCAGCGCTATCTCGGTGCGGTCGAAGAGGATCGCCGTCAGGGTCGTGCCCATTCCGGCGCGGGCGGGCTCCTCCGCGATTCGCTCGGCGATCGCCCTGTCCCCCTCGAGCGCGGCCGCCCGCAGTGCCCGGAGTGGATCGGCGACCTCGTCGCTGTCGAGCGGGGCCAGCGCCTTCATGATCGAGTAGGACGCGAGACTCCCCTGCGGGGCATGCCCGAAACCATCGGCGACCGCGAGGAGCCGCTGCCCGGCGTACACCGAGTCGTCGTTGCTCTGCTGCTCGAGTCCGCGGTCGCTGCGGGCCGTGAATCGGAGGGCGAGTTCGGCCGACGGCGAGACGTTCCGGACGGCGATCGCCTTCCCGAGCGCGGCCGCCAGTTCCGTGCAGCTCGCGTAGCGGCTCGCCGGGTCCTTCGCCATGGCGGTCGCGATCACCTCGTCCACCGCCTCGGGCAGCTCGGGCCGGAGCGCCGTCACCCGCGGCGGCGGCTCACCGAGATGCGCCGCGATCATCCCGGCGGTGTCCCGGCGGGAGAACGGCGTCCGCCCGGTCAGCATGGTGAACACCGTGCACCCGAGCGAATAGATATCGGCGCGGTGATCGACCTCCCCGTCCCCGAACCGCTCCGGCGCGGCGTAGGCGACCGTGGCGTGCACACCCCGCGCGGTCCTGGTGTCGTCGACGGCCCGCGCGATGCCGAAATCGGTGACGACGACCCGTTCACCGTCGAGCAGCAGGTTCGACGGCTTGATGTCGCGGTGCAGGACGCGGTTGCTGTGCGCGTGCTCCAGACCGTCGGCGGCACCGGCGGTCAAACGCACGGCGCGCTCCGGCCCGAGCCGCCCGCCCTCGGCGGCGATGAGGCCGGCGACATCGCCACCGCGGACATAGCGCATGGAGATCCAGAGGATCTCCTCGTCCCGATTGCTGCAGTCGTAGACGTGCACGATATTCGGATGCTCCAGCCGCGCCGTGAGCACGGCCTCCCGCGTGAATCGCATGCGGATGTCGGGATCGTTCGCGTACCCGCCGTTCAGGACCTTCAGCGCGACGGTGCGCCCCATCAACCGTGGATGCCGCGCCAGATAGACCGTGCCGATCCCGCCGCCGCCCACCCGCCGCTCGACCGTGTACCCGGCGAAGTTGTCTCCCGGACGCAGCTCCACCCGTGACCCCTCGTCGCTCGATCCATCGGCTCCACGATAGCCGGGCACCATCGCCGCAGCCTTCCCGTGCGCTCCGGACCCGCAATGGCTCGCGGATCCGCCGCGGATGGGTGAATATAGGGCGTGATCTGCCCGCACTGTCAGACCAGCCTGCTCTACCGGCAGCGCCCGAACCGCGTCTGCTCGTCCTGCGGGCGCCCCTTCGCGCTGGAGCCGAAGGAGAGCCCGTTCCGCCTGCACGACCTGCGCCTGCGGCGCCTGGCGGAGAAGCTCTCGGACGGCAGGGAGCTGCTCTACACCGGCCCGCAGCTCTACTTCGCGGCCGGCCGCAAGACGCTGCCGAGCACCCGGCGGCACTACCACCTGGCCGTGGTCGGCTACACGCTGCTGATCGGGATCATCGGTTTCCTGCTGCTGATCACCGGGGTGCTCCCGGTCGGCCCGGGGCTGGCCGGGATCGCCGCGACGATCCTGGTGGTCAATGTGCTCCTGCTGCTCATGCGGCCGCAGCTGGCGCGCCGCGCCACCGTCGAAATGGAGCGCAGCTACGCCGACTTCAGCACCCAGGTGCTGCGGCCGTGGCAGCGGGTCTACGGCGCACCGCCCGCCCGGCTGACCCGCGACGACTTCCGCGCGCCCGCCGTGCCCCAGCCCCGCGTCGCGCTGCTCTGCCCGGACCGCCCGACCCTGACCTGCCTGGCCGCCAACGGCGCGCCCGCCACCTGGCAGCTGGCGCTGTGTGAGCGGCCCGAGCAGGTGCCGCGCGGGATTCCGGTGCTGGTCCTGCACGACGCGGGGATCGCCGGGATCGGCTGGGCGCGCCAGGTGCGCGAGGCGCTGGGCCCGCGCGCCGTCCTGCTCGGCCTCTCCCCCGCGACCGTGCGCACCGCGAAGTGGGCGGTGCGGGTGAAGGAGCAGCCGATGGAAAAGGCGGAGCTGCCGCCCGCCATCGGCGCCGAGGACCGGCAGTGGCTGCTGGACGGCTGGTGGTCCCCGGTCGCCGCGCTGCCCCCGGCGCGGCTGCTCGCCCTGGTGCAGCGCGGCGTCGACCGGGTGGCCGAGGCCGCCGACCCCGACCGCCGCCGCGCCGGGCAGGTAGGTTTCCTGACGTGGCCCACCCCGGCGTGATCGAGCGGTTGCTGCCGCTCGCCGTCGCCCGCGCGACCGCCCCGAGCGGACTCCAGGTCACCGAGCGCCAGCTGTACTACGAGCTGTGCCGCCTGCTCGCCCCCGCGCACCGGCTGCGCCGCGGACCCGGCTTCACCGTGCGAGTCCCGCTGCGCTACAGCACCTTCCGGGAAGCGCTCGGCGAGCACCCCGTGCTCACCGTGCCGCCGCCGGAACGTGGAGAGCCGGGCCGCCACACCCCCGAGCCGGACCTGTTCGACTACGGCCTCCCCCGCCTGCTCCTCTGCCGGTCGCACGAGATCGCGCACATGCTGCGCGCCAACGGCCTCCCGATGGAGTCGGCCTGCCCGGTGCTCAGCGCGGACGAACTCCCGGTCCACCCGGGCGTCACGACGATGCTCGCGAGCGTCTCCGGCACCGCCTACGTCCTGCACGAGGCGAGCACCGCGGGCTTCGAATTCGCCGCCCGGGTCCGCGAACTCGCCGCCCTCCCGGACGAGGTGAGCGTGGTCCCGCTCGGCCTCCGCCCCCGCCAGGCGCAGGCCCTGCACCTGTTCCACCTCCCCGGAGCACCCACCGAACCCCTGCCCGCCCCGGACGACCGCGAACGCCGCTGGCTGGCCCGCGGCCACACCGTCGAACTCGAGGCGGTGCGCCCGGCCGCGCTGCTGCGCACCGTGCACCGCCTGGTGCGCGGGGTCCGCACCCCGCGCACCCCGCTGCTCGAACTCCGCCGCACCCGGGACTCCGGGTTCCTCACCTGGCCCGCCGCATGACCGGCACCCCGAAAGGAGCCCGCCGTGCCCCCGTACCGGCAGGTCGACTACACCGATGAGCTGCTCGCCGACGGCACCGTGCACCGCCGCTACGGCGACGGCCGCCAGGAGTGGCGCAGCCGCGGCCCCGGCGGCACCGTGCTCTGGCGGGACGACCAGGGCCGCTCCGGCCGCGACGAGCCGCTCGGGCCGAAGATCATCCGGCGCGACCACCCCGGCGGCGTCCTCTACGGCCGCGAGGCGGGGTACGGCCGCACCCTCTGGGGCGACGGCGTGCTCACGGTGAACCGCAGCTCGTTCGGCGGCCGGATCGGCGCGGTGCTCGCCACCGTCGCCGGCGGCGCGCTGCTCGGCGCGCTCGTCCTGCCGCCGCTGGTGCTGAGCCCCGAGGAAGAGGAAGAGCTGCGCAATCAGGCGGCGAGCAGCAGCTCCGGCGGCGGGGACGACGGCGGCGGCTACGGCGACTGGGACGACAGCTACGGCGACGACGACGATTTCGGGTGATGTGATGTCCCGCTGGTGCGCCTTCCAGGCGACCGACCCCGCCGCGCAGGTGCGGGCCGTCGGCGCCGAACTCCTCACATCGCACGGCCCGCACGCCCTCGGCCTGCTGGACGGCCCCGGCGTCGCCGCGGGCCCCTTCACCGCCGGTGCGCTCACCGCGGTCGGCGAGGTCACGCTGTTCAACACCGGCGAGCTGCGCGCCGAACTCGGTCCCGCAGCACCACCCCCCGGCAGCCCCGACGGCCTCGTGCTCCTGCACCTCTACGAACGCTTCGGCCTGCCCGGCATCGCCGCCGCGGACGGCATGTTCGCCCTCGCCATCACCGACGGCCCCGACCTGGTGCTGCTCCGCGACCACGTCGGCGCCCGCACCCTCTTCCACGCGCACAGCACCGCCGGCTGGGCCGCCTCCACCTCCCTGCGCGCGCTGCGCCGCTGGCCCGCCCTGCGCACCGGCCTGCACCTCCCGGCCGTCCGCGACTTCCTGACCTTCGCCTACCTGCCCGGCCGCGACACCCTGCTGCACGGCGTCCACGAGGTACTCCCCGGCCGCTGCGTCCGCCTGCACCCCGACGGCACCAGCAGCGAGCAGACCTTCTGGGAGCCCGAGGAACTGATCGACGACCGCCCCGACCACGCCCTCGCCCTGCGTGCCCTGCTCGAGCAGGCGGTCTCTCGCAGGCTGCCGCAGGGCGAGCCGGTCGCGGTCCTGCTCTCCGGCGGTATCGACAGCAGCCTGGTGACCGCGCTCGCCGCCAAGCTGCACGACCACCCGGTGCGCACCTACTCGATCAGCTTCGGCGACACCGCCCCCAACGAACTCGGCTACTCGGGCCTGGTCGCCGCGCACTGCGGCACCGAGCACCGGGTGCTCACGGTGCCCGGCGCGACCGTCGCCGCCCGCCTCGCCGACACCGTCGGGCTGCTCGACTCCCCCGTCGGCGACCCCCTCACCGTGCCGAATGCCCTGCTGGCCGAGGCGGTCGCCGCCGACGGCGCCACCGTCGCGCTCAACGGCGAGGGCGGCGACCCGGTCTTCGGCGGGCCCAAGAACCTCCCCATGCTCATCTTCGAGCTCTTCCGCGGCGACCCCGCCCCCGACGCCCGCGCCCGCGCCTACATCGACAGCTACCGCAAGTGCCACGCCGACCTCCCCGCGCTCCTCACCCCCGACACCCTGACCGCCCTGGAATCCGCCCCCGGCCCGGCCGCGCACGTCGCCCCCTACCTGCGCCAGGGCCGGATGACGGCGCTGCTGAACCAGCTCCTGCACGTCAACCTGCGCACCAAGGGCGCGCACCACATCCTGACGAAGGTGGAGCGGCTCACCGCCGCCAGCGGCATCGAGGGCCGCGCTCCGCTCTTCGACCGCGCGGTCATCGACCGCGCCTTCGCCACCCCGCCCGCGCTGAAGCTCGCCGGGACCAGCGAGAAGTGGATCCTCAAGGAGTCGGTGCGCGACCTGCTCCCCGCCACGATCGTCGACCGCCCCAAGAGCGGCATGCGGGTGCCGGTGCAGCAGTGGCTCGACGGCCCGCTGCGCGACCTCGGCCACGACCTGCTGCTCTCCCGCGCCGCCAGGGACCGCGGGCTCTTCCGCGCGGAGACCGTGCGCGGCTGGTTGCGCGGGGAGGGCGCGCTGCTCCCGCGACAGGGTGGCAAACTCTGGCTGGTGTTGTCGCTGGAACTGTGGTTGCGCTCGTTCGACGTGGGCGGGCCGGTCGCATGACCCGGCTCAAGGTGGCGGCCGACGCCGAGAACGAGATCCACGACCTGGCGACCTTCGCGGACCCGGGCCGCAATGTGGTCACCCCGGTCGCCCGCTTCGCCCCCGAGATCGCCGCCGCCGTGGTCGGCGCCTTCGCGCAGATCGTGCGCACCGCCAAGGCCAGCGCCGCCGCCACCAGCGCGGATTCCGACGGCATCGTCCGCTCCCAGACCTTCGAGGAGGGCGATGTCTACATGGTCGAGAAGCCCTTCGACGGCTTCTTCGCCGACCGCTACCTCATGGACTTCTACGACACCGCCGAGCGCGGCATCTGCTCGCGCATGCACCTGCACACCGGGCTGCGCTTCGTGCGCATGATGACCGGGCCCGGCACCAGCATCCGGGTCGGCAGCCTCTCGCCGTTCGTGGTCACCGACGTCCCCGGCGTCACCCCGTTCGCGCCGGAGCGGTTCACCGACGACCTGCCCGGCACCCCGCCCGGCGTGCACCGCACCCGGCACAACCTCATCGTGCCGCCCTGCTCCTTCGTCGACATGCAGATCCCGCGCGGGGTGAGCCACCAGTTCAATGCCGTCGGCCCGAACGCCGTCATCGACTCGGTGCACCCGGAGGAGTCGGTGGAGGTGTTCCGCGAGCGCATGTCCGGCTACCGGATGATGGCGCAGACCGTCTTCCTCGCCCCCGAGCTTCCCCCCGCCGAGACCTGTGCCTATCCGGAGGGTCGATCCGCGTCGTAGGCCGTAGAGTGGCCGGTGCGTGCGAGTGCGGGGGTGCAGGGATGACCGACAACAGCTTCGACCGGAACCGGTTCCGCGACGATTTGGGCGATTTCGCCCGGCTCGCCGAGGCGCCGTACGACCCGGCGATCGTGGACGCCGTCCTCGACGCACTCGGTGACAGCGTGCGCGGCACCTGGCCCGCCCTGCGCACCACCACCCACCCGGTCGGTGAACGCATCGTCAACGCGCGCTTCACCAACTTCGCCGCGGCCACCGAACCGGCCCAAGTCCTGCGTGACGCCGGGCTGCTGCCCTTCACCGGCCACCCGCTGGAGACCGTGCTGGCCGAGGTGCCGGCGGCGGTGCCGGTGCTGTGGGGCGTCGATATCGCCGTGCACGCCGGGGTGCAGAAGATCTGGCTGGTGCTGCCCGAATCCCTGAGTATCGAACGGCTGCTGCAAATTCCGGGACTGCCGGACGCCGTGCCCGCACACGCCGAGCACCTGCGCCGCTACGGCGACCGCGTCGGCATCATCGGCCTCGACTTCGCCGCCCGCACCATGAACATCTACTCGCAGGTGCTCGCACCGGGCACCCTCACCGCCGCCGAGATCAGCACCCTGCTCGCCGAGCTGGACTTCACCGCCGCCACCGACGCCGAGCTGGCACTGCTCGGCCAGACCTTCAACGTCTACCGCACCTTCTCCTGGACCTCCCCGCACCTCCAGCGCGTCTGCTTCCCCCTGCGCTGCACCCCCGAGACCTTCCCCGCCCACCTCGACCCCACCCTGCCGCGCCTCGCCGCCGGCGCCCCCTACGCGGGAACGGGTGCGCGGCACCTGAATTTCTACGCCGCTTACGGCGCGACCTCCCGCTACTACAAGATCCAGGCCGACTACCTCTCCCCCGCCGGCGCGGTCCTGCCGGACCACAAGACGCCGGAGTCGCTGCGCCGCCGCGCATGACCGCCGCAGTTACCTCATGGCGAACCCATAGGACATCGGGTGAACAGCGGACAGGAATCCGCCGCCGGGCCGGGTAGAACTACAGGGGTGCACCCGGGACGGATCGCTCATCTCCGCTCCGGGTGCGGCTCCGCCCCGGATCCCCTGCCAGGGTCGACGACAGTCCCTACCGGGGCGGAGCCAACCAAGAGACGGTCGGTAGATACCGTTCACCGTGGTCGAAAGGTGCTGTGACCTGTCGGCTCTCGAACCACCGTGATTCGAACACCGCTCCCGGCCCGTCCGCCCAGCTCAGTCCCGGCGGGTGCGGCACCGGCCCTCGCAGCGCCCGCGGCGCCGCAGGAACCCGGCCTTACCGTACGAGCGTGAGCACTTCCTCGATCGAGCCGGGCACCATCGACACCGACACGCTGCGCCGCTGGCTCGCCGACGGCGACGAACTCGCGGTGCTCGACATCCGCCCCAGCGAGGTGGTCGGCTACGCCTCGCCGCTCTTCGCGACCAACCTGCCCGCCGCGCGCGTCACCGCCGAGATCGACCGCTTCGTGCCGCGCCCGGTGGTGCGCACCGTCCTGGTCGATGCCGGTGACGGCACCGCCGAGGCGCTCGCCGCCGAACTCGCCGCCGCCGGCCGCACCGGCGTGCACGTGCTGGAGGGCGGTATCCCCGCCTGGACCGCCGCGGGCATCGACCTGCCCACCTTCGACATCCCCGGCCAGGACTTCTCGCTCGGCATCCGCGACGAGCGCGACACCCCCGTCGTCACCGCCGCCGAGCTCAGGACGCTGAAGGACCGGGGCGCCGACGTCGTGGTGATCGACACCCGCACCGTCCCCGAGTTCACCGCGGGCCACGTCCCCGGCGCCGTCGGTGTCCCCGGCGCCGAGCTGCTGCTCCGCTTCGCCGACGTCGTCCCCTCCCCCGACACCCACGTCGTCGTCTCCTGCGCCGGGCTCCCGCGCGCCATCATCGGCGCCCAGACGCTGATCGACGCGGGCGTCCCGAACAAGGTCTCCTACCTGCACGACGGCACCAAGGCGTGGAAGCAGGAGAATCTCGAGCTCGAGACCGGCGCCACCGCGCTCTACGGCCCCGTCGACGCCGCCGCCCGGGCGGGTGCCGCTCAGCGTGTGCGCACCATCTCGACCGGGGACGACTTCCCGCGCATCGATATCGAGACGGCGAACGCCTGGGCCGCCGACCCCGAACGCACCACCTACCTGCTCGACGTGCGCACTCCCGAGGAGTTCGAGCAGGGGCACCTGCCCGGCTCGATCAATGCCGAGGGCGGGCAGTTGCTCGGCGTCTCCTACCGGACCATTGCCGTCCGGGGCGCGCGGGTGGTGCTGATCGACGACATGACGGCGGCGCGGGCGTCGGTGGTGGCGCACTGGTTGCAGCGGCGCGGTTTCGAAATCGCCGTCCTGCTCCACGATTTCGCCTGATCAGGGCGCGATGATCCGACGGGTTCAGATCGGGACCGCACACCCCGACCCGGTGTGTACCGGGAACGACCGGAGTCCAGCGCACCGTGGCGACGCCGTCGACCGGAGTGACGCGCAGTGCTGTCGACCATGGGCGATTTCCTCCCACCGATGAACTTCGGCCACTTCCGCCGTCGGTATACCCGACACCCACGAGAAGGAGCCGTCCATGGTTATCGTCGCAGGCCACATCACCGTCGACCCCGCAGATCGCGAGTCCTACCTGGCAGGATGCGTGAGCGTGGTCGAGCAGGCCCGCCGCGCCCCGGGGTGCCTCGACTTCTCCATCAGCGCGGATCTGGTCGATCCGGGGCGGATCGATATCTTCGAGCGCTGGGAGTCGCAGGCGGCGGTGGAGGCGTTCCGGGGTAGCGGGCCCGGGGAGGATCAGGGTGCGCAGATGCTGTCCGCCTCGGTCGCCGAGTACGACATCGCCGAGGTGCGCTCGCTGACGTAGCCAGGAGTTCGACGTGCGTCGAAGGCGAGCCGGCAATTCGGCGGCAAGCTGCGACCCCACCTGGCGGGGCATCAGGGATCATGCCGAGAGATCGGCGAACTGGGCCGGTGCCGCACCTGCTCGCCCGGCCCTGGCGAGCCGGTGCGCGCGGTCGTGCAGCATGTTCCCGGAGCGGCTCCGTACCCACCGCACGGTAAACGGGATCGGGCGAGCGACGGCCGCGCGAAGCCGCTCCCGCACCGCTTCGGTCTTCGGGAAGCTCGCCGGCGCACCCCAGACCAGTGCCGCGGTCACCGCCTCGACGGCGCCGACGCAATCCGACAAGACGACCAGCGGGCGGCCGGTGAACTCGGGGGCAAGCACCGCCGCGCAGATGGCGAGGACCTCGGTCTCCGTCGCGGACGTGCCTTCGGTACAGCGCCCGCCGCCGAGGCGCCCGTCGGCCGCTGCCCAGCCGTAGCCACCGGTCGCGCCGAATCCGGAGCCATCCACCGCCACCTCGATCGGGTCGGCGGTCTCGACCGGGAGCACGGCTGCGGGCTCGGCAGGCTCACTCGGCACCGCAGTCTCCGGAAGCACCGCCGTGCAGAGCATCTCGGCCAGCTCCGAACCGGTACCGAAATCGAAATCCGGGCTCTCCAGCAACTCACGGTGGGCGGCCACGACCGCACGGATCCGCTGCCACAGCTCCGGGTGCGCCGCCACGCACGCCGCGGCTGCCGCAGCGTGGAATCCGGGCACGTCGTACCCCGGCTCCCCATCCACCGCCGCCGCGATGGAATTCCGGAGTTCCTGGAAGGCGACCTTGGCTACGCCGCGATGGAAGCGCAGGACCGCGAACTCCTCGTACAGCTCGCTCAACCTCCGCAGGTGCGCCGCCTTCGGCCCGTACCGCGCCGTCTCGTCGATGTCGGCCCGCACCTCGACCTCGACGCTGCCCAGCGCCCGGCACCAGCGCTCGACGACCGGAATCTCGTCCAGCGCCGGGATGTATTCGACGGTCAGCGAGCGGCGCACCGCCCGGACGAACTCGTCCTCGTCCAGTGCCAGCAGCCGCTCGGCTTCCGGTGTCGCCGCCGGGACCGGCCACCCGTGCGTGACCGCCCACGACCACAGCTCGGCCGCGGGGAGCCGATATCGGGCCGCCGAACCGGTCACCGCGGTCGCGGCCTGCTCGAAGTGCCACCGATACTCCTCGGGCCGGAGCAGAGCCAGCAGCCAGCGGCACAGCGGCTCGAATCCGCGGATGCGGAATTCGTGATGGCGCTCCCGGAGTTCGGCGCGCTTTTCGTCGCGCACCTCGATCCGCAGCGCCTCCGCGCGCTGCAATCCCGGGCTGAGCGAACGGTAGCGGTGCTTGCTCCGGGTCAGCCGGGCGGCGTGCATCTCGCCCGCCAGCAGCGTCGCGATGTAGTGCAGGCAATTCGCCCTGACCTCCCGCAACAGCGGGCTGTGCAGCGTCGCCAAGGTCTCCGGCGACGCGGTCTCCTCCACCTCCGCCCAGCACGCGGCCAGCAGGACGTCGAAATCGGTGCGCATCGACTCCACCAGCGCCGGCGAGACCGAGGGAGTGTCCATGTCAGGACCATAAAACGAGCCACCGACACGAACCGGGAACAATCCGCGCCGGAGCCCCGTTGTAGAGGCTGTCGGCACCCTGGGCAGCCCCGGGCCGCACCCTCCGTCGCTTCGAGCGACCACTCGCCGAGAGGCGCTTGCCGGGTGCCGGCACTGTTCGCGGGAACGCCGCGGGCCGACTCCGGCCCGCGGCGTTTCTCGTACGGCGGCCCGCGGGTGCCACGCGTGCGCACCAGAGCCACCACGCCGAGCACGATCTCGCCGACCTCGGGGCCCTCGTGGCCCGGTCCTGACTCACCGGAGGTGCCGCCATGGCCGCCCGCCACTTCGATCCCGCCGAACCGGGAACACCCACCGTGACTTGGCAACCACTGGTCGCGGGGCTACCGGTGGCCGAACCGGAGATCGACGCCCTCGTCCTGGTCGCGCCGCACCCCGACGACGAGGTGCTCGGCCTCGGCGCGCTCACCGCCGCGCTCACCGGCCGCGGAGTCCCGGTCACGATCATCGCCGTCACCGACGGTGACGCCTCGCACCCCGGCTCGCCGACCCACACCCCGGCCGCGCTCGCCGAGCTCCGCCGCCGCGAATCCGCAGCGGCCGCAGCCGTACTCGGGGTCACCGACATCGTCCACCTGGGCCTGCCCGACGGCGCCGTCACCGACCACGAGGACCGCCTGACCGAACTGCTCGCCCCGCACCTGCCCGCGGGAGCGACCGTCGCCGTCCCCTTCCACGCCGACGGCCACCCCGACCACGAAGCCACCGCCCGCGCCGCAGCGGCCGCCGCCCGCGGACTGCCGCTGCTGGAGTACCCGATCTGGCTCTGGCACTGGTCGCACCCCGGCGACCCGGACATCGACTGGACCCGCGCCCGGCGGCTGCCCGCTACACCCGGGCAGGCCGAGCGCAAACGTCGAGCCGTGGCGGCGTTCGCCTCCCAGATCGCACCGCTTTCCGCGCACCCCGCCGACCGCGCGGTGCTGCCCGCGCACATCCTGGCCCGGCTGCTCGACCTGGACGAGGTGGTCTTCGTATGAGCCCGCGCGGCGACCCGGAGTTCTTCGACGCCCATGTTCCGCGCCGGCCCGGACGCCTTCGACTGAGCGAGGTCGCGTACTACCGAACCGCTCCCACACTCGCCACCACCGTCCTGACCGCGCGCTGAGGGCGACGGAGCCCGGCCCTTCCGGTTCGGCAGCGGCTCGTTGCCGGCCCGAACTCACCGGGCGTAGCCTCGCCCTGCGAGGCTGTGATCCCGATCGGAGAAAGGACAGGGTGCTGACATTGACCCCGCGACCCATCCTCGCCGGCACCCCGGGCTCCTTCGCCCGCGCCGTCTTCCACGAACGCCACCCGAAGCTCATCGAGCGCGTCCTGCGCGCCCTTCCGTACCCGCCCGCCCAGCGGGCCGCGCTGGAGGAGCTGCTCACCGAAAGCACCACCGGCGTGATGCAACCGCTGTCGGAGGACACCGCCGACCGCGAGCGCTGGCTGGCCCGGGGCGCCGAGCACTACGGCAAACCGTGGGGTGACGCGCCGTTCCTGTGGGCGGAGAGCTTCTTCTACCGGCGGCTGCTGGAGGCCACCGGCTACCACCGCCCCGGCCCGTGGCGGGGCATCGACCCCTTCGCCCCGTTCAAGACCGCCGAACTGCACGGCGCCACCGTCACCGGCCAGCTCGGCAGCCTCGGCGACGTCGACCGCGATCGACTGCTGCTGGCCTGCCTCTGGGGCAACCGCGCCGACCTCGGCTTCCAGCTCACCGCCACGGAGAGCGAAACCTCCGATGCGCTGCTCATCGACGACAGCGCGCTGCTGTGGTCGATGCTGGAGGACGCACCCCGGCTGGACGTGATCGCCGACAACGCCGGCGCTGAACTCCTGCCCGACCTGATCCTCATCGACCACCTGCTGACCGCCGGGACCGTCCCCGAGATCAGGTTGTGGGTCAAACCCGCCCCCTACTACGTCTCCGACGCCACCACGGCCGACGTCCTGGCCATCCTGGCCCTGCTGCGCGACACCGCCACCAGCCTCGGCCGCCGCCTCGAAGACCACATCACTACCGCGCGGCTCAGCATCGACACCCACGAGTTCTTCTGCGCCCCGCTCCTGTTCGCCGAAATGCCGGACGATCTCGCCACCGAACTCGCGGGCGCGCAGGTCACCGTGCTCAAGGGCGACCTGAACTACCGGCGCCTGGTCGGCGACCTGGACTGGCCCGCCACCACGCCCTTCGCCGAGACCGTTCAGCCGTTCCCGGCACCCGTCGTGGCGCTGCGGACCTTGAAATCCGATGTCGTGGTAGGGCTCAGCGCCGAGCAGGAGACCGCTCTCGACACCCGCGAGCCCGGCTGGCGCACCCGCGGTACTCACGCCCTCATCAGCGCCGCACCCGGTCGAATTCACCGCCGCGAAGGCCGGCGGTGAAGGCGTCCCACTCACCGGGGGTGAACACCAGCGCGGGCCCGGACGTGTTCTTGGAGTCCCGGACACCGACGTGACCGCCGGCCAGACGCGCGACCTCGACGCAGTCGTTTCCGCCGGTGCTGTGGCTCGACGTGAACCACTCGGCATGGGATAGGTCCACCGAATTCGGCGCGGATGGCACTGGCGTGCTCGTGCCACCACAACCCCTCTCCCTCGTTCGCCTCCGCAGCTCGCGTGAGCTCGAGGAGCTTGGGCAGCTTGTCCATCGCGTTGTAGAACTGGCACAGCGCATGGGTGTCCAGCGTCCGAATCCGACCGGCCCCGCCGCGCTCGGTTGACCCATTTCGGCTGCCCCGCAGCCTTTTCAGCTGCACTGCTCCCTGACAAGAACAGCACGAGGGGCAGGGGCACGGCATGGTGGCAGTGGATGAGCGTTGGCGCGACGACTGGGAGTAGCCGTGGACAAGCACATCCGGATCGAGTACGCGGCCGGGGCGATCTTCGACTAGCGCGTCAGCGACACCGCGGTCCGACAGCTCGAGAGCACACCGCGCTCCTCTGGGAGCCGTGTCGAGCCGCCATCGGACAGGGGGACGTCCGCCGCGCGTCCGCGCGGGGCGGATCCGGGCCTCCGGTTTCCTCTGCTCCCGAACCGCGAGGGATGTTTCCGAGCAACGGGTTTCGCTGCGCGAGCCGGGGTGAACCTGACACCACGCCCGGCCACGGGGCAACACCGACAGACGGGAAAATAGTGCGCGGAGTGCGGATTTCGGCGGTAGCAATGCTCGCGTGCGCGGTAGTGGCCGCGCTGGCACCCTCGGCGCAGGCAGGGCCCGAACTGAACGGCACCGATCCACGGGAAAGCGGCTGCGCGCGCGGATCGGTCATCACCGCGACCGTGCCCCTGCTGGATCCTGCGGGAGACCCGACCCGGCTGGAGGTGACGGTGCGCCGCTCCCCGGCATGCGCGACGCGCTGGATCGACCTGGTCAACCCCTACCCCGCGGGCTACGCGCAGGTTCAGCTGTTCACCGCGGTCGCCTACACCGACGTCGCCACCACCCACACCGGTACCGCCGGCGGCCTGCACCGCTCCCCGCAGGTGTTCGCCCCGGGACAGACCTGCATCGAGTTCAGCGCCCTCGTCACCGCCGACGCCCGGGTGCTCGCCGGTGGCGGGGAGCCGACCACGCTCTGCTGACCGGCGCCGCCGCGACGGAAGGGGATCCCGCTTCGTGTGAGCGATACGGGGTTTCGCCGCGGCGGCCACCGGTGATTCCGATCAGCGCGGCCGGGGTTTCCCTGCACCCGTCAGCGCCGCGTGGGAGCCTACCGGCGCACGGACGTCCGTCCGAGGCACGGACAGGGCATTGTCACCCCGATGCCCGCGCCGGGCGGGTGGACGCAGTTGTCGACGCCGCACTCCGACGACCGGCCACCCGAACCGCGTCAGGGCACGCCGACCCGCGCCATCGCAACCGCAAACCCCCAGCTCGCCCCCACCTATGGCCGAACAAATCAAGCTTGACACGCCTGTAAGGCCGGGCTAGCTTTTGGTGGCCCAGGTCACAATCAGTGACCGGGCCGCCGGAATCGCCGACTGCGCGATGCGGCGTCGAATCGGTGGCTCGACGGGATGGCCCGGCGTCAATACAGCCGTGCCCGACCGGCCTGGAAGGGCTTGCAAGATGGGTAGCAGAACCGGCCGAATCGCCGCGGCGGCATTGGCTGTGGCGTGTGTGTTCTCCGTCGTCTCGTGTAGCGACGACAGCAGTTCCGACGCGGGAGGCACCTCCATCGCGCCGGGTAACCAGGCGAGCGGTGAGCCGATCAAGATCGGGCTGTTCAATCCGTCGAAGGGCCCGGCCACCCAGCCCGGCGTGACGACCGGCAAGAACGCCGCGGTCGAGTACATCAACAACCAGATCGGCGGGATCAACGGCCGCCCGATCGAGGTGGTCGACTGCGGGGTCGACAACACCTCGCCGGAGTCGACGATCTCCTGCGCGAACCAGTTCGTGCAGGCCGGGGTGGTCGCCACGATCGACGGCTACAACGCCGAATCGCTGGCCGCCATGCCCATTCTGACCTCGGCGGGCATCCCGCTGGTCGGCCAGATCCCGTTCAATACCGCCACCGCCGCCTCCGCCGAGAACCGGGTGTTCTTCGGGCC
Source organism: Nocardia sp. NPDC050697 (assembly GCF_040654395.1). Classification (NCBI taxonomy): domain Bacteria; kingdom Bacillati; phylum Actinomycetota; class Actinomycetes; order Mycobacteriales; family Nocardiaceae; genus Nocardia; species Nocardia sp. NPDC050697. The sequence goes on along the minus strand of NZ_JBFAHY010000001.1, from coordinate 562,658 downwards.
GCACCCGGCGGGCTTCCTGGTCGGCTTCCTGCAGTCGCTCAAGCAGGCGGGCAAGAACTCGCTGACGCTGGTGAACGCCGATCTGCCGCAGGCGCACCAGGTGTTCGACCAGCTGCTCGCGCCGCTCGCCGCGCAGCTCGGCATGGACGTCAAGAGCGCCTACTACCCGCCCGCCTCGCCGAACTTCACCGCGCTGGCCTCCACCATCGCCGACGGCAGCCCCGCCGCCGGCGGGCTCATGACCGCCCCCAACGACAACACCTGCAACAAGCTCGCGCAGGCGCTGAAGTCGGTGAACTACAGCGGCACCGTGTTCCTCGCGGCCTGCACGGAGTACGTCGAGCTGCTCGGCGCCCAGGCCGTCGGGTCGCAGTCGTACTCGCCGGTGTGGCTGGCGCCCGCCGCCGATTCCGCGCCCGAACCGGCGAAGACCAACCTGAAGACCGCGGAGAAGTTCATCGACAATGCCGGTGGCACCGCGGGCTTCTACGCCTACGGCACCTTCGCCACCCTGGTCGACTTCGCGCAGGCGCTCACCGCGAAGGCTCCGGCGGAGTTCACCGGCCCGGCCATCCTGGCGGCACTGAAGGGACTCACCGACTACCAGAGCTTCCTCGGGCCCAAGCTGAACTGCGGGAAGCCGAGCACCCCGACCTGCACCAGCGAGATGCTGCTGTTCGAGGTGACCGCCGACAAGAAGCAGGCCCCGGTGACCGGTGGCTTCATCACCCCGAATCCCCAGGTCATGGCGCTGATCCCGGGCGCCGCGTAGCGAATTCGGGTGCCGTGGGGGCGGGTCGTCCGGCAACGGGCGGCCCGCCCTTCACGACTCGGCTCTTCAGAGAAGATCGGCAGCACATGGCCCAGTTCCTCCAGTTCGTCTTCCTCGGCCTGTCGACCGGCGCGGTGTACGCGGTCCTGGCCTCGTCCCTGGTGGCGGTGCACGCCGCGACGGGGATCATCAACTTCGCGCAGGGCGCCTTCGCGCTGTGGGCGGTCTACGTGGTGGCCGCGCTGCGCACCGACGGCACCTTGGTCCTGCCCGTCGGCAGTCTTTCGCTCGGTAGCGAGGACGCGCCGACGGGCATGCTGCTCGCCGCCGTCCTCGGGGTGGGCTCGGCCGCCGTCTGGGCGCTGCTCGCGCACCTGCTGGTGTTCCGGCCGCTGCGGCAGGCGCCGGTGCTGGCCCAGGTGGTGGCCTCGGTCGGGTTGATGCTGTTCATCCAGGCCCTAGTGGGGCTGCGGTTCGACACCGAGAACCTGTTCGCGAAACCGATTTTGCCCGACGACACCGTGCACCTCGCCGGTGCGCTGGTCAATGTCTCGGACCTGATCCTCGCCGGTACCGCGATCGCGGTCGCGGCGCTGCTCTACGCCTACTTCCGCTTCACCACCGCCGGGATCGCGACCCGCGCGGGCTCGGAGGACGAGCTCGCCGCCCGCCTCACCGGCTTCGCCCCGGACCGGCTGGCCGCCGTCGTCTGGGGCATGACCGGCGCCGCCTGCGGCCTGATCGGCGTGCTCGCCGCCTACACCATCGGGCTGAACGAGACGAGCTACACCTTCTACGTGATCCCCGCGCTGGCCGCGGCGCTGGTCGGGCGGCTGGCCTCCTTCGGCACCGCCTGCGCGGCCGGGCTGCTGCTCGGCTCCTTCCAGGCGGTCATCCTGTGGGCCGATTCCAAGGACGTCTTCCCGAACTGGGCGCAGGCGGGGCTCGGGGACGCGGTGCCGTTCGTCATCGTGATCATCGCGCTGTTCCTGCTCGGCGGGCGCATCCCGGCCCGCGGCTCCCTCGGCGCGGTGCGGATGCCCGCGGTGCGGATCCCGCGCATCCGGGTGGTCACGACGGTGCTGGTGGTGGCGCTCGCGGTCGCCGCGATCGTCTTCACCACCGGCACCTGGCGTTTCGGCGTGGTCACCTCGACCATCCTGTCGCTGATCGCGCTCTCGCTGGTGCTGCTCACCGGCTACCTCGGGCAGATCTCGCTCGCGAGTATGGCGTTCGCGGGGGCCGCCGGATTCGCGCTGTCGAAGCTGGCCGACAGCTGGAGCGTGCCCTTCCCGCTCGGCATGATCGCGGCGGCCCTGGTCGCCACCGCGCTCGGCGTGCTGGTGGGCGTGCCCGCGCTGCGGATCCGCGGGGCGCAGCTGGCGGTGGTGACGCTGGCCGCGGCGCTGGCGATCCAGAGCTTCGTGTTCAACAACCCCGCGCTCACCCCGGCGCAGGGCAACCTCATCGCCGACCCCACGCTCTTCGGCATCGACCTCGGGGTCCGCGAGGGCACCGACCTGGTGACCCTGCGGTTCGCGCTGATGGTGCTGGTCGTGGTGGCGATCTGCACGCTCGCGGTCATGCGGATCATGGGCGGCGCCACCGGGCGGGCGCTGCTCGCGGTGCGCTCCAACGAGCGCGCGGCCGCCTCGGTCGGCATCGACGTGGCCTCCACGAAGCTGCTCGGCTTCGCCGTCTCGGCCTTTCTGGCCGGGATCGGCGGCTGCCTCATCGGGTACAGCCGCGGCCAGCTCTCGGCGGCCTCCTTCACCGTCATGATCGGGCTGACCGTGCTGGCCATGACCTACGTCGGCGGTATCACCTCGGTCTCCGGCGCGTTCATCGCGGGCACGGCCGGGCCGCTCGGGGTCGGCTACGTCTTCCTCAACCAGACCCTCGAGCTGGGCGAGTACTACGAACTCATCGCCGCCGGCGTGCTGCTACTGATGGCGGTGCTCAACCCGGTCGGGGTGGCCGGGGCGATGGCCGAGGTGCGGGACCACCTGCGGACGGCGGCAGCGCGACGATCGGCGCCCACGCCGGTCGCCGCGGCGGAAGAGAAGGCGGCGGCCCATGTCTGAGACCCTGTTGCGCACCGCGCAGCTCTCGGTGCGCTACGGCGGCGTCGTCGCCAACTCCGGCATCGACCTCACCGTCGGCGCCGGCGAGATCGTCGGGCTCATCGGCCCCAACGGCGCGGGCAAGACCACCTTCGTCGACGCCGTCACCGGATTCACCGCGGCCACCGGCGAGGTCACCCTGGAGGAGACCCGGCTCGACCGGCTCGGCCCGCACCGCCGCCGCCGCGCCGGACTCGCCCGCACCTGGCAGGCCGGGGAGCTCTTCGGCGACCTCACCGTGGAGCAGAACCTCGCCGTCGCGCTGCAGCGGACCGGCGTGCGGTCGCTGTTCACCGATATCCTCGGCCGCTCCGCACCGCCGCGCGACACCATCGAGGCGGCGCTGGAGCTGGTGGGCGTCCCGGGTTCCGGTGCCCGCCGCCCCGGCGAACTCACCCTCGGCCAGCAGAAACTGGTCGGGGTCGCGCGCGCCCTCGTCGGCGGCTCCCGGGTGGTTTTGCTCGATGAACCCGCCGCCGGGCTCGACACCCACGAGAGCGTCGAATTCGGGCAGCACCTGCGCCGGGTGGCGGCCTCCGGCATCGGCGTCCTGCTCATCGACCACGACATGCAGCTGGTGCTCGACATCTGCGCGCGGCTCTACGTGCTCGACTTCGGGGTCGTCATCGCCAGCGGCGAACCGGCCGTCATCCGCGAGGACCCGACCGTGATCGCCGCCTACCTGGGGACCGCGCAACCGGCAGGAGAGACCGAATGACCAGTCCCGCACTGGAGCTGGCGGGCGTCACCGTCGGCTACGGCGGCGTGCCCGCCGTCCGCGACCTGGACCTGCGGGCCCGCCCCGGCGAGATCCTCGCGCTGCTCGGCCCCAACGGCGCGGGCAAGACCACCACGCTGCTCGCCGCCGTCGGCGCGCTGCCGCTCATCTCCGGAACCATCACGGCGCTGGGTTCCCCTTTGGATCGGCGGGTCGAGCGCAATGCCCGGCGCGGGGTGATCCTCGTTCCGGACAGCCGCGGCGTGTTCCACCGGCTCTCCGTCGAGGACAACCTGCGGCTGGCGCGGCGCAAGAACAGCCCGTCCCTCGATGACGTGCTGGACTACTTCCCCAAGCTGCGCACGCTGCGCTCCCGCGGCTGCGGCACCCTCTCCGGCGGCGAACAGCAGATGCTGGCCCTGGCCAAGGCGCTGCTGTGCGCGCCGAAGGTGCTGCTCATCGACGAACTCAGCCTCGGGCTCGCCCCCATCGCGGTCGAGGAGCTGCTGCCCCGGCTGCGCGAGATCGCCGACGACCAGCACATGGCCGTCGTCCTGGTGGAGCAGCACATCGAGCTGGCGCTCTCGATCGCCGACTCGGCGCTGGTGCTGCACCACGGCCGGGCCGCGCTCACCGGCTCCGCCGCCGAGCTGCGGGGGCGCCGCGACCGGGTCGAGGCGGCGTACTTCGGTACCCTCGAGAACGCCGCGGGGAGCTGACACCGCCTGTCGTATCGGGTGGCGGGCGCACCCGATACGACAGGAACGGAGGACGTCATCGACGCAGCGAGGGAGGGGACCGTGGCCGAGTCCGGGCGCCGCCGCAGCACCCGCAACCGCCCCACCGACACCCATCTGCTCGACGCGGCGTGCGCGGTGATGGCCGAGGTCGGCGTCGACCGCGCCACCATGGACACCATCGCCCAGCGCGCCGATACCTCCCGGGTGACGCTCTACGCCCACTTCGGCTCCCGCGACGCGCTCGTCGACGCGGTGCTCGAACGCGAGCTCGAGAAGCTCACCACCTGGATGTTCGAGATCTACGACCACGGCGAGACCATGCAGTACGGCCCGCGCGCCGCGTACTCGATCGAATCGCTCTTCGACTACGCGCGGCGCCACCCCAGTGGCTTCCGCGTGCTGCTCGACAACCGCTACGACGACAACCATTCGGTGCGGCGGCTCTCCGCGACGCTCGAGCCGCGGATCGCGGAGCGGTTGCGGGCCAATTACGCCGAGCGGGGGACGCCCATCGATGGGGGTGCGGAGACGCTCGCCGCCCTGCTGCTCGGTATCAGCCTCGATGTGGCCTATCGGGCGGTGATCGTCGGGGGGTCGGATATCGATGTGGCGTGTGAGCTCGCCGTCACCGCGTCGCTGGCGGTCTTGCGCGCGGTCGAGCCCGCGCAGTTGCGGGCCCTGGACGCCGCGCAGCCGGGGTGAACCGGCCTGTGATACAGGTCGCTCTACTACCCCCTGTCGGAGATTCGGCGCCGGAGTTAGCCTGAGTCGATCATGTTGCTCGGCAACGCTGTTGGCACGGATCGTGGTGTGTGCGGTTCGCCTGCCCGTTCCGCGAGGAGTCTCCGATGTCTCGGTCAGCCACCCCGATCACCCGCCGCCGGATGCTCGCCGCCGCCGCACTGCTGATCGTTCCGGGGTGCGCGCCGACCGGCTCGCCTGCCGAAAACAGCCCCCCGCACTGGGATTACGACGCGGACGGACCGGCGCACTGGGCGCAGCTCGACGGCCGCTACAGCATGTGCGGGACCGGCGCCGGGCAGTCCCCGATCGACCTCGGCCATCCGACGCGCGTGACGCCCGCCGAGCACATCGACATCGACTACGGCCCGGTGCGCGCCGTGGAGGTCGTCGACAACGGCCACACCATCCAGGCGAACATTCCCTCCGGTACCGGCCATCACGTGACCGTCGACGGGCGGCGATTCACGCTGACCCAGTTCCACTTCCACGCGCCGAGCGAGCACACAGTCGAGGGCGCCGGTTCGGCTATGGAGCTGCACCTGGTCCACGTCGCCGAGGACGGCGCGATCGCCGTGCTCGGCGTCCTCATGGAGGTGGCCGAGCAGCCGTCGGCCTTCTCGCCGGTGCTCGGGGAGCTGCCTCCGGCCCGTGGGTCGCGCACCATCGAAACGCTCGACCTGCGCGCCCTTCTCCCCGGCGATCTCGCGCAGTTCCGCTACACGGGCTCGCTCACCACGCCGCCGTGCACCGAGGGGGTGGCCTGGACCGTGCTCCGGCACCCGGTCCCGGTGGCCGGGGACGAGGTGGAGCGCTATCTGGCGCGCTTCCCGCACACGAATCGGCCCGCTCAGTCCGCCAATGGGAGGGCGGTCGTGCTCGCGGGTGGCTGACCTGGTCCGCGCATCGACTCGAGCTGTTCCCGGAGGATGTCCCCGTGGCCCGCGTGCCGGGCGAACTCGCCGGTCATGAACACATACATCCAGCGGAGGCTGATCGGGGCGCCGGTGTGCGGATGCGCGCGGACCTCGTGCAGCGGGAAGCTCGCCGCGATGACCCGGGCGCGGGCGCTCGCGCGGTCGAACTCCGCGATCACCTCGGCCACGGACTCGTGGTCGCCCACCTCGAAGCCCCCGTGCGCCCACAGCGGGCCGTCGCAGTCGGCGTCGGCGAGGCGGCCGAGGGTGCGCTGGAACCACATTCGCTCGGCGAAGGTGGCGTGTTTGACGAGGGTGAGCGGGGTCGTCAGCGAGGGCACGAGGCGGCGTCTGGCCTCGGTCTCGGACAGCCCGCGCACCGTGCTCACGAGGTCGGCGCGCGCTTGGTCGAGCAGGCTTTCGAGTACTTCGCGCTCGGGAGTGGTCATCGGACGCAGTCCTTTCTCGGCCCGCCGACGCACACGCCAGACGGACCGATCTGGTGGTGGTTCGGATAGCGGCTCACCGGGAGAACCGGGGCCGGGCGGTCGCGGGCGGCGACCGGGATCCTGAATCGGGCCGCTGGAGGTGATCAACCCGGGGACGGGTGCGGCGGACCGATGGCGAATCTACCAGTTCGTTATCGGATCACCGCTGCGCGCGCGGGTCACGGCGCGATCAAGGGGGTGGAGGGCTCGCTGTTCACCGCTCCGTCTCGGTGCGCGGGCTCTACGATGACACTGATCGATCTGTGATCACCGGGGAGGGCCGATGCGGATTCCGGGACGAACGGGCGCAGGCGGAGACCGGTTCCGCCCCAGTCACGATGGACTTTCGGAGACCGTGCGGCGGCTATCGCGATTCGGGGTCGTCGCGCTGGCGGTACTCCTGATGTCGACGATGATGGCGGCGACCGGATCGGCGCTTCCGCCGGACACCGTCACCGTCCGCGCACCGTTACCGTCGGCGTCCGCGGTTCCGGTACCGGACGAGCACTGCACGGCTACCACCTGCGACTCCACGGACGAGACCGAGAAGGATCCCGGTACCTACCCCGGATGCCGCACCGGCGTCGGCCCGTGCCCGTACACCGATCCGTGCCTCCGCAACCCCGACGCTCCCGCGTGCATGACCGACCCGTGCACCGCCAGCAATCCGCCGTCGACCTGCGGAACCCCGCCGTCGTGCACGGAAGCGAATCCACCGCCGACCTGCCCACGCGACCCGGACACGACCGTGCCGTGCGAACCGGGAGTTCCGCAGTGCCCACCCGGAAACGACACCTCGAATCCGGGGAACACGCAACCGGATCCGGGACCGGGCGACCCGGTCACCTCGGACCCGGGGACGCGCAACCCGCAATCGGGAAGCCCGGAGCAGCACGACCCGGGCTCCGACATCGGCCCACCGGACACCGGGCAGCCGCCGGTATCCGAAGACCGCAAACCCCCCGGCTCGGTCGAAATGGCACTGACCCCGTCGGCGATCGCCCCCGGCGGAGAGGTGACGGCCTCCGGGCGCGGTTGCGAACCCGGCGCTCGGGTCGAGCTGAAGATCGGCGCGACCCCGGTCGGCACCACCGTCGCCGCGGCCGACGGCTCCTTCACCGCACCGCTGACGCTCGCCGCCATCGAGGTCGGGCGGCACGACGTGCAGACGTGGTGCGGCCGCCCGCTGACCGCCCAGCTGGACGTGGTGCTGGTCAGCAGCGTCGACGGCGGCGCGTCGACCGTCGCGATCCTGCTGTTCTTCCTGCTCCTCGGTGGCTGGTTCTACGGTCACCGGCTCATCTCGCACCGTTCGACCCGGAGAAGCCGATGACCATCCCCCCGAGGCGAATCGCGACAGCGGTGCTCGCCGCCCTGCTCGGTGCGGCGGCGCTGCTCTCCCCCGGACCGGCGCACGCCGAGGCGGACGGCCTCGAGCTGACCGCCACCATCGACGGCCGCGATATCGCCGGTCGCACCGGCGCCGACCCGGTCCGCCTGACCCCGGAGAGCGCGGCCGACATCGCCGTCACCCTCAGCAACGGCGGCGCGCAGCAGCTCGAGGTGCGCCGGGTCGACCTCACCGGCGAGGTACTCGGGCTGCGCTTCTTCTCCTACTCGACCTCCGTGGGGCTGAAGATCGCGCCGGGAAAATCCGAGACCCTGCGCTATGAACTCGATCTGGCGGGGCTGGACGGCCAGGCCACCGGACTCATAGCCGGGCGGCTCACCGTCACCGGCACGGACGGCGCGGAACTCGCGCACGTGAGCACGGTGACCGATGTGCGCGGCTCGATCCGCTCGGTCTACGGCCTGTTCGGGATCGCGCTCGCCGCGCTCACCGCGCTGGCGCTGCTCGACGCCGCGATCGGCATCGCCCGGCACCGGCTCTCGGCCAATCGCTGGCAGCGCGGGGTCCGGCTGCTCGCCCCCGGCGTCGGCATCGGGCTGGTCTTCGGTTTCACCGCCTCGGTGCTGCGCTGGTGGGTACCGGACACGGGGGTGTGGCTCGGCGTCGCGGGCGCGGCGGCCGCGATCGCCTTCGTGCTCGGGTACCTCTCCCCCACACCGGATTCCGACCCCGACGAGCCGGAACTCGACGCCACCGACATCGCCGAGAACGCCGACACCGTCCGCATCGTGTCGCGGGGGCCGATCGCGTGAACGAACGAGAAACGGTGACCGCCGACACCGGATGGCTGCGCGCGGCCCTGCCCGGCTACGACCTCGGCACCGAGGTGGGGCGCGGCGGCTGCGGAGTGGTGCTCTCGGGGGTGCAGCGGCGGCTGGGCAGGGCGGTGGCGATCAAGCAGATCCCGGCCCAGTTCGCCCACGATCCGACGGTGCGCAGACGCTTCGTCGCCGAGGCCCGCGTCATGGCGGCGATCGACCACCCGCACGTGGTGCGCGTCTTCGACTACATCGAACACGAGCACCTGTGCCTGCTGATCATGGAGTACCTGCCCGGCGGCACGGTCGCCCACCGCTTCGCCACGCACGGCTTCGACGCCGCGACGGCGGTCGCGGTCGCGCTCTCCTGCGCCGCCGGGCTGCAGGCCGCGCACAGCCACGGCGTCCTGCACCGCGACGTCAAGCCATCGAACCTGATGTTCGGCGCGGGCGGCGCGATCAAACTGACCGATTTCGGCATCGCCAAGATCGTCGGCGGTGACGAGACGCTGGTGACCAAGGCGGGCGAGATCATCGGCACCCCGTCCTATATCGCACCGGAACAGGTGCGCGGCGAGGAGCTGTCGCCCGCCACCGATATCTACTCGCTGGCGACCATGCTCTACCAGCTGCTCGCCGGGGTGCTGCCCTTCCCGCCCGCCGCCAACCAGCTCGCCGCGCTCTACGCGCACGCCTACGAACAGCCGATCCCGCTGTCCCAGGCCGCGCCACGCATCCCGGAGCCGATCGCGGCGGTGGTGATGCGCGGCCTGGCGAGCGAGCCGGAGCGGCGGTTCGGCTCGGCCGAGGAGTTCGGCATCGCGCTCGCCGAGCCCGCGGCCCACTGCTGGGGCAGTGATTGGCTGACGCCCGTCGGCATCCCCGTGATCGGCGCGGACACGATTGTCGCCGCGGCCACCGGTGGGTCCCGGAGCGTCATCGGGCGGGCGGCCAGCGCACCGACCGTGCGCGTGCCCGTCCCCCGGACGGGTGGCCACCCGCCTCCGACCCGTCAGGCCACCCGGCCCGGCCCCGGCCCCCTTCCCGCGCGGATACGGCCGCAGGGCGAGGTGCAGGCCCGCGGCGTCCGGCTGATCGACCTCGAGCAGGCCGATCTGGTGCCGGTCCGCGAGGTGGTGAGGTTCGCGTCGCCGCGGGTGCCGTTCGCGGTCGCCGCGGTCCTGGCCGTCGGCGCGTGCGCCATCGCCCTGACCGGATTCGGCGGGCCGGAGCCGGGCGGGAATCTCGCGCCGGGAACCGTCACCCTCGCGGACGCCGACCCCGTCGCTGCCGGGCCGCTCGCCCTCGATATGTCCGCGCCGGTCCCGCTGCGGGTGGAGGGCGTGGACGCCGACGCCGCCCGGCTGTCGATCGTCGTGCTCGGGGCGCGGATCGGTGACGAGACCACTCCGATCGAACCCGGGAATCCGACCTCGGTTCCCGCGCCCGTCAACCCCTACGTCGTGGCCGGAACCGGCACGGGAGAGCTGACTCTGCTGCGCGACGGGGTGGAGATCGGCACCCAGCGCGTCGAATACCGCACCACGCAGTCGGCGTTCACCACCGCCGTCGCGGTCGGCGTCGCGCTGCTCGCCCTGCTGGCACTCGCCTACCTGGAATCCAATTTCCGGGCGCTGCGACGCGGACGGGGTGCACTCGCGAACTCCGCCGGGCTGGTTGTCAGCGCGGCGGCTACCGCCGTAGCGGTCGCGGGCGCCGCGTGGGTGCTGCTCGGCATTCAGCCGACGGTGCCCGCGCTCGCTCTCTCCGCGCTGATCGCGGCGGGTGCGGGGGTGGCGGCGGCCGCCGGTGCGCGACGGATGGGGAAGCGGTACCGCTCCCTTCGCGGCAGCCGCCGGGTGGTGGCGCTCGTGCGGCCGTGACCGGACTCGACCGACCGCCCCTCCGGTGAGACGATCCGCGGCGCCGTCCAGCACCGGCACGCGGGATCCCTATCCCAGTCGGCGCGGCTCTGCCGCAACCTCGGAAGCAACCATCGCAGGCGCTGTTTCGACCGCAGGGGCGGCGCAGCGGATCCGGTCCTGCGGGAAGCCGTCGAGCAGGCGTTCCAGCAGGATGCGGCGCGGCACCATCCGGGTCGGCGCGCCGAGGGTGGCGTTGACGACCAGCACCCGCCTCGATGACGTTGCGACAGCGGCTTTTCGGGGTGATACCTCGGGTGGTTGCACACCTCGGATACGAAGTGGTGCCGCCTCTGGTTCACGCGTTCCGGCTCGTCATATCCGGTACGAGCAGCGCGGCCAGCTGCTCGAGCTGCGCCCGCACCTCGGCGAGCAGCGCCGGATCGTCGGTCCCGATGGCAGTGGCCAGGGCCGCGTCGATGGTCCCGGCGCGCACCGCCGCGACTCGCTCCGAGGTCTGCGGCGCCTGCCGCAACAGGCTGCGGCGGCGGTCGCCGGGATCCGGTTCGCTGACCACCGAGCCGGCGTCGAGAAGCCTGGCGACACAGCGCGACACCGCGCTCTGCGGCAGCCCCGTCCGGGCGGCGATCTCCCCGACGGTGCTGGTCTCGGCCGCCGCGATCTCGGCCGCGACGACGAGCACCGCACGAGCACCGGTCGAGTACTCCGGTAAACCGTCGGCCGGGATCGCCTCCTCGCCGATCTTCATCAACGCGCGCCCCAGCAGGAGGAGCTCCACTCCGTTCACCCCATCCACAATACATCCATCTTGATGTATCCATTTGGATGGATTACCGTCGGAGCCATGACCACCGCTGAAAGATCCCGCCTGTGTGTGCCGGGCGCCGAACTGTCCTACGAACTTCGCGGCTCCGGCCCGCTGCTCCTGCTGCTCCAGGGCGGCGACGGCACCATCGCCCGCGCGGCGGGGCTCGCCGAGAAGCTGGCCGAGCACTACACCGTCCTGGTCCACGACCGCCGCGGCCTCGGCGGCAGCATCGCCACCGACCCGTCCCCCCGGGCGACCCCGCACACGCACGCTGAAGATTTCCCCGGCCCAGTCGAACGCGGCGCCGAGGGCGTGTTACAACACCTGGATGTTCAACCGCGGCTCCTGGGTCGCGGAGATCCCGGGCTGGCGCTCCTACGCCGAACCGGGCGCCATGATGGCCGAGCCGCTGCTGATGAACGCCGCGGGCTACTCCTACGGCGTGCTGCTCTGCACCATCCTGGGCTGCTTCGTCATGCGGCAGGCCAAGAAGAAGTGGCCGAACATCAACAACTACGGGCTGATCGGCATCCTGATCGTCTGGACCTTCTTCTTCGACCTCGTCATCGAGGGGCTCTTCCTCATGCCGATGGGGCTGTTCACCTACCCCGGCGCCATCCAGTCGCTCTCGATCAACGCGGGCACCTACTACCAGTGGCCCATCTACGAGGGGCTCATGTGGGGCGGGGTGCAGGCGGGGCTGTGCGCGCTGCGCTACTTCACCGACGACCGCGGCCGCACCTTCGTCGAGCGCGGGCTGGAGCGCACCGGCGGCGGCTTCGCCCGGCAGCAGGGCACCCGGTTCCTGGCCATCTTCGCGGCGTGCAGCATGTTCTTCTTCGTCGCCTACAACCTGCCCGCGCAGTGGTTCGCCATGAACGCCGACCCCTGGCCCGAGGACATCCAGAAGCGCTCCTACTTCGACATGGGTGTCTGCGGTGACGGCACCGACAGGCCCTGCCCGCACCCGGATATGCCCATCCCCGGCCGCGACACCGTCTACATCGACTCCGACGGCAAGGTCGTGATCCCCGAGGGTGTCGAGCTGCCGACGATCGTCCCCCACGAGCGAGGAAACTGAGATGACGCTGACCACCGCACCGCACATCGCGCGCGCCCCCTTCTATCGCGCCATCGGCGACGAGGCCGAGGTCTTCCGCGCGGCGGCCCGACGCGGGTCGCCGGTGCTGCTGAAAGGCCCCACCGGCTGCGGTAAGACCCGCTTCGTGGAGGCGATGGCGCACGAGCTCGGCCGCGAGCTGATCACCGCCGCCGGCCACGAGGACATGACCTCGGCCGATCTGGTCGGCCGGTTCCTGCTCCAGGGCGGGGAGACGGTCTGGGTGGACGGCCCGCTGACCCGCGCCGTCCGCGAGGGCGCCATCTTCTACCTGGACGAGGTGGTCGAGGCGCGGCAGGACACCACCGTCGTCATCCACCCGCTCGCCGACCACCGCCGCGAGCTGCCGGTCGACCGGCTCGGCACCAGCATCCCCGCCGCCCCCGGCTTCCAGCTGGTGATCTCCTACAACCCCGGCTACCAGAGCGTGCTCAAGAGCCTCAAGGAATCGACCAGGCAGCGCTTCGTCGCCATCGAGCTGGACTTCCCGCCCGCCGATATCGAGACCGACGTGGTCGCCCACGAGGCCGGGATCGGCGCCGGCACCGCCGCCGACCTGGTGCGGCTCGGGCAGGCGATCCGCCGCATCGACGGGTCGCCGCTGCGCGAGGTGGCCTCCACCCGGCTGCTCATCCTGGCCGGTGGGCTCGTCGCCGAGGGGTTGCCGCTGCACGCCGCGGTGCAGTCGGCGGTGGTGCGGACGCTCTCCGACGACGCCGACGTGGTCCGCGCGCTCGGCGAGCTCGTCGACGCCGTCCTGCCCCGGTCATGAGCACCGCGGAGCTCGACCGCTTCCGGCTGCTCGCGAGCTACGTCGCGGGCCGGGCGGTCGAGATCGGCCCGGCCCCTGCGGGCGCGGCGGCCCACACGAACGGGCAGGTCGTCTTCGTCTCGGCGGGCCGATCCGCCGCCGAGCGGCGCCGGGAGGTGCTGGTGCAGGCCGCGCTGCTCGGCGCGGGGAGCCTCGACCCCGCGCTGGTGCGGCCGCTCCGGGCGCGCTCCGGGGTGGCGCGGCGCTACCTGGCGCTGGAGGGGCACCGCGCGCTCGCCGGGCTCGGCGCGTCGATTCCGCTGGCCGCGGTGCTCGCCGGGCCGGAGCCGCTGCGCACCGCGAGCGCGGAGGGGTCGCTCGCGCTGGCAAGCGGCCGGGAGCCGGTGGCGGAGCCGCCCGAGTGGTTCGGGGTGATCAAGCCGTCCCGGCTGCTCGCACCCGCCGCCGGGCCGGGCGGGCGGGCCACCGGGAAGGAGCTGCGCCTCGAGTTCGACCCGATCGACCTGCCCGAGGGCGAGGAGGACGACGACGACGGCGGTGACCAGGTCGGGGGGAGCAAGATCCTGAAGCTGTTCGAGAACCCGCTCTTCAATTCGCGGGCGCTCTCGGATCAGCTGCGCAAGCTCTTCGGCAACTCCCGCTCGGCCGGTGACGGCGCGGCCGGGGCCGAGATGCAGGTGCGCGCGGTGCGCCGGGTGAGCCGGGTGGGCGCCGCCGCCCAGCCGCTGCCGACCCGCATCCGGTTCACCGACGACGGCAAGCCCGCCGCCGCGCTCGGCATCGGCGGCGCGCTGCACCCGGAGTGGGATGTGCACGGCAAGCGCTACAAACCCGACTGGTGCCGGGTCATCGACTTCCCGCTGACCGTCGACGCCGACCTCACCGCGGCCGGCGTCGCTCCCGACGACGTGCTGCGCCGCCGCCTGGCCCGGATCGGGCTCGGCCCCCGGGTACTGCGCAGCCGCCCGGACGGCGACGAACTCGATCTCGAGGCGCTGATCGACCTCGTCGTCGACCTGCGCTCGGGCCACTCCCCCGCGGAGAACATCTACCTCGAACGCCGCAAGCTCGACCGCAACCTGGGGGTGCTGATCCTGCTCGACGCCTCCGGCTCGGCCACCGATACCGACACCGAGGGCCTCGCGGTGCACGACCACCAGCGCCGCGCGGCCGCGACCATGGCGCACACGCTGGAGGAGCTCGGCGACCGGGTCGCGGTCTACGCCTTCCGCTCGCAGGGCCGCCACGCCGTGCACCTGCCCGCCGTCAAGACCTTCGACCAGCGCTTCGGCGCGGCCGGGCGGGCCCGCCTCAACCAGCTCCAGCCCGCGAACTACACCCGCCTCGGGGCGGGCATCCGCGGCGCGGGCGACATCCTGAAACGCGAAGCGGGAACCGAGAACCGGCTGCTCGTCGTGCTCTCCGACGGCCACCCCTACGACGAGGGGTACGAGGGTCACTACGCCGAAGCCGATGCCAACAGGGCACTCGAGGAGCTGCGCGCCGACGGCGTGGCCTGCCTGTGCCTGACCATCGGCGCCACCACCACCGACGACGCGCTCGCCCGGGTCTTCGGCTCGGCCGGGCACGCCGGCGCGACCACCCTGGGCGAGCTCAGCCCGCGCATGGACGAACTGTTCCTCGCCGCACTGCGCGAACTCGCCGTCGCGCGCTGACCGACCACCGACAAGGAGGCCAGGAATGACAGCCCCGACTTCCCCGCCCACCGCCGCCGCCGAGATCACGACCTGGTCGAAGGGGTACGTCTCCCGGCATCCCGCCGCCGCGCTGCGGACCGTCGGCAGGCAGGTCACGCTCGGGCAGCGGGCCGTCCGGCACCTCGTCACCGATATCGCCACCCGCCGCTTCCCCTTCGACGAGTTCGCCGGCCAGGCGGCCTTCATGGTGAAGACCGCGCTGCTGCCGACGGTGGCGGTCGCGCTGCCGATCAGCGCGACGCTCTCGATCCAGTTCGGGCTGCTCGCCGGGCAGGTCGGCGCCACCGCGCTGGCCGGGGCCGCGAGCGGGCTCGCCGTGATCCGGCAGTCCGCGCCGCTGGTCACCGCCATCCTGCTGGCGGCGGCGGTGGGCTCGGCGCTCTGCGCCGACCTCGGCTCGCGGAAGATCCGCGACGAGATCGACGCGCTGGAGGTCATGGGCATCTCGGTGCTGCGCCGGCTGGTGGTGCCGCGGCTGGCCGCCGGCGTGCTCGTCGCGATGGCGTTGACCGGGGTGAGCTGCTTCGTCGGCTTCCTGGCCGGGTACCTGTTCAACGTCTACGTCCAGGACGGGACCCCGGGCAGCTACCTGGCCACCTTCTCCTCCTTCGCGACGGCGGGCGACCTGTACCTGGCCCTGCTCAAGGGGGCGGTGTTCGGGGTGCTGGTGGTGGTCATCGCCTGCGAGAAGGGGCTGAACACCAGGGGCGGCCCCGGCGGGGTGGCGAACTCGGTGAACGCCGCCGTGGTCGCCTCGATCGTCGTGCTCATGATGGTCAACCTGGGCTGCACCCAGCTGTACACCATGCTCTTCCCGAGGACGACGCTGTAATGGCCACCGTCTACCGCCCGCCCGTGCTCCGCACCGCGCTCGCGGTGACGCGGCCGCCGTGGCACGCGGTCATCCAGCTCGGCCACCTGTTCACCTTCTTCGCGCGCAGCGTCACCGCGATCCCGCTGACGCTGCGCCACTATCGGCGCGAGACGCTGCGCATCATCTCCGATGTCACCTGGGGCAACGGCTCGCTCATCGTCGGCGGCGGCACCGCGGGGATCATGATCATCCTGGGCGCGGCGGCCGGTGGCATCGTCGGCATCGAGGGGTTCAACGCGCTGAAGCTGCTCGGCATGCAGCCCGCGACCGGCATGATCGCCGCCACCGCGGCCACCCGCGAGCTGGCCCCGATCATGGCCTCCATCGCCTTCGCCGCGCAGGCGGGCTGCCGGTTCACCGCCCAGCTCGGCGCCATGCGGATCGCCGAGGAGATCGACGCCCTCGACTCCATCGCCATCCGCCCGGTGCCCTTCCTGGTCACGACCCGGCTGATCGCCGCCGTGGTGGCGATGGTCCCGCTGTTCCTGGCGGCGCTGGCCGCGGACTACCTGGCGGTGAAGCTGTTCGTCGGCATCGCGGGCGGCCAGTCCTTCGGCACCTACGACCACTACTTCGACCTGGTGCTCAGCGGCACCGATATCGTCTACTCCCTGCTCAAGGCGGTCGTCTTCGTCATCGTCACCACCACGATCCAGTGCTACTACGGCTACTACGCGCGCGGCGGGCCGCAGGGCGTCGGCATCGCCGCGGGGCGGGCGATGCGCGCGAGCATCACCGTGATGATCACGGTGAATCTGCTGCTGACGCTGGCGCTCTGGGGTTTCGACGCCGGCTCGCGGATCAGCGGGTAGGCCATGACCATCGTGTTCGAATCCGAGGATCGGAACCTCACCGGCACCGGGCTCTTCGTGCGCGGGCTGGCGGTGCTGGTGGTCATCGTCGCCACCGCCGTCGCGATGATCGCCCGCTCCGAGGGGGCCTTCGCCCGCACCGTCGAGGTCACCGCGGTGCTCAGCGATGTCGGCGACGGGCTGCCGCGGCGCTCCGACGTCAAGTACCGGGGCGTACTGGTCGGCAGCGTGCGCGAGGTGACGCGGGCGGACGGCGCCAATGTCGTGCGCATCGATCTGCTGCCCGCGCACGCCGGCGGCATCCCGGCCACCGTGACCGCGCGGGTCGTCCCGAGCAATGTCTTCGCGGTTCCCTCGATCCAGCTGGTGGACAACGGCTCCGGCCCGGCGCTGGCCGCGGGCGCGCGGATCCCGGAGGACCACAGCCGCGCCGGCGTCCAGCTACAGACATCGCTCACCGCGCTGAGCAAGCTGGCGGCGGCGGTGGGCCGCCCCGGCACCGACCCCACCGTCGGCATTCTGGAGACGCTGGAGCGCGCGACCAGCGGCCGGGGCGCGGACGCGCTCGCCGCCGCCACCCAGCTCGAGCGCCTCGCGCGCGCCTACCGCGCGGAGGCCACCGCGCCCGGCGAATCCGCGCTGCTCACCGAGCTCTCCGGCGCGGTGCTCGAGTTGCAGCGCGCGGCCCCCGATCTGCTCGCCACCCTGCACGAGGCGGTGCTGCCGCTGCGCGGCGTGGCCGAGCACCGCGATCAGCTGGCCGCGCTGCTCACCGGCGCGAACGCCACCAGCACGACGGTCGGCACCGCGCTGACGAATCGGGGTACCACGCTGATCGGGCTGAACAGCCGGATGGGCCCGGTGCTGCGGGTCCTGGCCGCGGGCAGCGACAACTTCGTGCAGATGACGACCTCGCAGACCCGGGTCGCGCAGGTCTTCGCCCACGACTTCTGGAATGCCGAGGACCAGAGCGGCACCGCCAAGGTGATCGTCGAGCTCACGCCGCACCAGCAGTACACCCGCACCGACTGCCCCCGCTACGGCGAGCTGGCCGGCCCGAGCTGCACCGGCGGCCCGCCCGCCGGGCCCTCGGTGCTCGACAGCCTGGAGGCGCCGGTGAGCGGCCCCGGGCAACGGCGCCTGCTGGCCGAGCAATCCGGCCTGCCCCCGGAGCACGGCGGCCTCGCCGAGCTCTTCGGGCTCACACCACCGACTCCGGGAGGACCGCGATGACCCGACGTGACCGCATCGGGCTCACCGCCTTCCTGCTGGTGGCCGCGGTGCTGACCTGGATGGTGCACGTCACCCTGCAGCGCGACATCACCGGCGAGACCGACACCTACACAGCGATGTTCAGCGACGTCTCCGGGCTGCGCGTCGGCGACGACGTCCGGGTGGCGGGCGTGCAGGTGGGCCGGGTCGACGCCATCGACGTGCACGGGCCGAACGCCAGGGTCACCTTCCGGGTGCACCGGGACCAGGCCGTGCGCGGCGACACCCTGGCCGCGGTCACCTATCAGAACCTCATCGGCCAGCGCTATCTCGGCCTGAGCCTCTCGGACTTCGGCGCGCCGGACCCGCTGCCGCCCGGCGCCGAGATCCCGCTAACGCACACCCAGCCCTCCTTCGACATCTCCGGGCTGCTCGACGGCTTCCAGCCGCTCTTCAGCACGCTCGACCCCGCCGACGTCGACAACCTGACCTCCGCGCTCATCCGGGCACTGCAGGGCGACGAGGGCGCGGTCGCCGCGCTGATCGGCCGGACCGCCGCGCTGGCCCAGACCTTCGCCGGGCCGGACGAGGTCCTCGGCGCCCTCATCGACAACCTCGCCGCCGTCATGTCCACCCTCGCCGCGCAGAGCACCGGCATGCAACAGACCCTCGCCCGGACCCGCGTGCTCTTCGAGGGGCTGGCGGCCCGCCGCGACGAGCTGATGGCGCAGACCGACCGGATCGCCTCCGTGGTCACCGACGCGGCGGGCGTCGTCGAGGGCGCCGCCCCCGCGCTGACCGAGTTCGCCGGCCGCGAGCCCGGCTTCGCCCGCCACTTCGTCGCGGGCAGCGACCGCTTCGCCTACCTCGGCTACAACCTGCCGCCGCTGCTGCAGGCCATGGTCAGGGCCACCGACAGCGGCGCCTTCGTGAACGCCTACGTCTGCGATATCGGCTTCAGCATCGTCCCCGGCATCGACCCGGTGATCGCGGACGCGCTGGCCGCGGCCTCGCCCACCGGCCGTCCGCAGCACTCCCCGATCTGCAGGTGAATCATGAACGCACAGAACGCCTCCGGCCTCGACTCCGCGCTGCGCACCGGGATCGCCGCGGTCGCGGCCCTGGTGCTGGCGCTGACCGGGCTGGTCGTGCTCGGCTCGCTGCACATCGGCGCCCGGACCTACCGCGCCGACTTCGCGCAGGCCGCCGGGATCGCCGCGGGCGACGCGGTCACCTGGGCCGGCATCCCGGTCGGCACCGTCACCGATACCCGGCTCGCCGGCGACCACGTCGAGGTGACCCTTTCCATCGACGACGACGCGGTCGACCTCGGCGCCGACACCGCGGCCGCGATCAAGCTGACCACCCTGCTCGGCTCCCGCTACGTCGAACTCCGCTCCACCGGCGCGGGCGAGCTGCCGGGCAACCGGATCCCGCTGGCGCAGACCACCGTGCCCTACGACCTGGAGACGGCGCTGCAGGATGTCACCACCACCTTCGACCGGATGGACGCCGACCGCATCGCCGCCTCCATGACGACGCTGGCCCGGGAGCTCGACGGCGTGCCCGCGCTGGTCCCCGGCATCCTGCGCGACGTGCGCTCGCTCTCGGCGGTGATCGCGCAGCGCCGCGACCAGATCGGCGCGCTGCTGGCGGGCACCGAGCAGATCAGCACCGTGCTCGACCGGCAGCAGGCCGACCTGGCCGCCGTGATCGGCGAGGGCCGCACCCTGCTCCAGCAGATCAATGCCAGGCAGGACGCGCTGGCCCGGCTGCTGGACGCCACGACCGCCCTGGTGCACCGCCTGGAGCCGATCGCGGTCGGCGAACAGGCCGAGATCGAGCAGCTGCTGACCGACCTGCGCGCCATGACCGGCATGATCGCCGCGCACGACGACCTGCTGCGCAATATCCTGCAGATCCTCCCGGTGCCGTGGCGGCTGTTCGCCAATGCCACCGGCAGCGGCCCGGAGCTCGACGCCAACGCCCCCGACGGCGCCTTCGTCGACTCCTGGATGTGCGCGCTGAGCGCCGCCGCGGTCGAGTCCGGCCGCGCCCCCTACCTCGAGGACTGCCGATGAGCCGCATCCGGTGCACCCTGAAACTGGCGGTGCTGGCGGTGACCGCCGCCTGCCTGGCCGGTTGCGGCGCCCCCGGCGCCGGCAGCACCACCGTCACCGCCCGCTTCACCGATGCCAACGGCCTCTACGAGGGCAATGCCGTCTCCGTGCTGGGCATGAAGGTCGGGAAGATCGTGCGGATCACCGCGCGCAGCACCGATGTCGAGGTCGAGATGCGGGTCGAGGAGGGCATCACCCTGCCCGCGGACGTCCAGGCGGTGACCATCTCCGACTCGATCCTCACCGACCGCCACATCGAGCTCACGCCGGTCTACCGCGGCGGCCCCGCGCTGCCCGACGCGGCGGTGCTCGGACTCGACCGCACCAGGACGCCGGTGGAGTTCGACGCCCTGCTCGCGATGACGCGCAAACTCTCCGCCGCGCTGGGCGGCGACGGCAACGGCGCGGGCCCTGTCGCCGACCTCGTGTCCCTGGGGTCGGCCGCCACCAGCGGCAACGGCGCCGACATGCGGGCCGCGCTCGGCGAGCTGGCCCGCGCGCTGCAACTCGGCCCCGACGGCGGCGCGGCCACCCGCGATGCGGTGACCCGGGTGGTCACCACCCTCGACGCACTCACCGCGACCGCGACCCGCAACGACGAGACCCTCCGGCAATTCGGCTCCGCCGTCGCGCGACTGAGCGATTTCCTCGCCGGGCAGCAGCTCGGCGACGGGACCACCGGCGCGGCACTCAACCGGATCATCGCCCAGGTCACCGAGGTGCTGACCCGGCACCGCGACACCATCGCCGGGCTCTCCACCGACGCGAACACACTGGCGGGAACGCTGGCCGAGTACGACTACAACCTCGCCGCCTTCCTCGACGTGTTCCCCCTCGTCACCGACAACGCCTACAACGCCATCGACCACGATGTCGGCGCGCTGCGCGCCGCCGTCGACGTGAACCGGCTGCTGCTCGACGGCCAGATGGTCAAGGAGGTCTGCAACCTGCTGCAGCTGCAGAACCTCGGCTGCGCCACCGGCACCATGCGCGACATGGGGCCGGACTTCGGCATCACCGCCATCCTGACCGCACTGGCAGAACGGAACGGCCGATGAGACTTCCCCGATCCCTGCTCGCGCTCGGCGCCGCGCTCGCGCTCGGCGGCTGCGCCACCGGCCTGGACCGGCTGCCGCTGCCCGCCCCGGGGTTGAGCGGCGACACCTACACGCTCACAGCCACCTTCGCCAATGCGCTGAACCTCCCCGCCGAGGCGAAGGTGCGGCTCGACGGCGCCGACATCGGCCAGGTCGAGACCATGGCGGCCCGCGACTACGCCGCCGTGGTGACGTTGCGCATCAGCGCCGAGGTCCGGCTGCCCGCGGGCACCTCGGCGGAGCTGCGCTCGGCCACCCCGATGGGTGATGTCTTCGTCGCGCTCACCGCCCCGCCGGAGCCCGGCACCGCGCTCCTCGGCGACGGCGACGCCATCCCGCTCGCCGCCACCGCCGCCGCCGCCAGCACCATCGAGGAGCTGCTCACCCGCGCCTCGCTGCTGGTGAGCGGCGGCGCCATCGAGCACCTGACCTCGGTGATCTCCGCCCTCGGCGAGTACGTGGGCGGCCGCGGCGAGCGCCTCGCCGAGCTGCTCGACCAGACCCGCGCGCTGCTGGACACGCTCACCGCGCGCTCCGCCCGGATCGACGAAGTCCTGCGCGCCGCAGCCGATCTGGGCGCCACCGTCGCCGCCGAGCGCTCCGCCCTCACCGACTCGATGACCGCGGCGGGACCGGCCGTCGACGTGCTGGCCGGCAACACCGGCGCGATCCTCGATCTGGTGCAGCGCATCTCCACGGTCACCGACCAGCTCGCCCTCTTCCCCAGCGTCCAGGGCACCAACGACACCAGCATGGCGGCGAACCTGAACCGCTTCGCCGCCGGGATGAACGCCGCCGCGGTGAACCCGCACGCCGACCTGAACGCGCTCAACACCATGCTCGGCATCGTCATCAAGATGATCAGCGGCCCGAACGGCCACGTGAACGCCGACATCACCCAGGTCGCCGTCGGCGCGCTCCCCGACCCCGGCTTCCCCGGCACCGCCGGAGCCCGCCTCCCCGACCCCACCGACTGGACCGAGTTCGCGGGCTCGCTGCAGCACATGCTCGACCGCCTCGGCCCCCGGCTGCAGGGGCCGCCGCGATGATCGCCCGCCTCCTCGTCGGCGCCGTGCGGCGCGCGCACCGGCACCGGCTCGCGCTCTCGCTGGCCGGGCTGCTCGTCATCCTCGCCGGGGCGGGCGGGTATCTCGGGATCGGCACCCTGCGGATGGAGCCGTTCCACGAGCCGTACCGGGTGCGGATCGAGCTGGCGCAGTCCGGTGGGCTGCTGCCCGGCCAGGACGTCACGCTGCGCGGGGTCCGGGTCGGGCGGGTCGAATCCGTCACCGTCAGCGGGGACCGGATCGTCGCGGTCGCCGCGATCGGCGAGCGGCACCGCATCCCCGCCGCGGGCCCGGTGCGGGTGGCGGCGCTCTCCGCGGCCGGGGAGCAGTACCTGGACTTCCAGCCCACCACCGGCGACGGGCCCTACCTCGCCGACGGCGCCGTCATCACCGCCGACCGCACCACCACGCCGGTCCCGCTCGCCGACATGCTGGAGAGCCTCAGCGCCACCCTGGCCCAGATCGACCCCGACCGGCTCGCCGCCATCTCCCGCGAACTGGGCGTGAGCGAGGCGGGCCCGGACAGACTGGCCGCCATCATCGACGGCGGCACCTTCCTCGTCGCCACCCTGGACGCGGTGCTCCCGCAGACGGTGAGCCTGCTGCGCAACAGCCGCGTCGTGCTCGCCACCGTCGGCAGCCCCGCGCTCGCGTCCACCGCCGCCGACCTGGCCGCCACCGCCCGCGGTGTCTCCGCGATGACCGGCGGTTACGAGCAACTCGTCACCCAGACCCCGCCCATGCTCGCCACCGTGGACGCCATGCTCGCGCAGAACTCCCCCACCATGGTTCAGCTGCTCGGCAATCTGGTGACCGTCTCCCAGGTCGCGTACACCCGCATCCCCGCCCTGGAGGAGTTCTTCTTCCCGCGGCAGCGGGCGGGGTCGGCGCTGGACGCCGTCGCCTCGGCCTTCCACGACGGCGGGGTCTGGGCGCTGGCGAGCATCTACCCCCGCTACACCTGCGACTACAACACCCCGCGCCGCCCCGGCTCGGTCCCCGACTACGCCCCGCCGTACCTCAACGCCGACTGCCCCGACCCCACCCTCATCCCGCGCGGTGCCGCCAACGCCCCCCGGCCCGCGGACGACCCCGTTCCCGCCGCGCCACCGGGAGATCCGTTGCAGACCGCCGATCCTCCGCCGGTCGGGCCGCTCTCGATCCCGACCCCCTACGGCGGGCCGAAGGCCCCGATCCCGCGCTGACCCGGCTGCACCGGAACGGTCGTCGAGCTTCCCGACTCGCCGGTGTCACGCCGGATGAGCAGCCGATGCCGGGACCCCGGGTGCGGGCGCTCGCACGGGAATGTGGCGGGTGAACCGTCGATCATCGGATGAAACGGGTATGCCTCGAAACGGGTGCGGACCGGTTCCGGCGGCCGCGCCCCGGCGGCGAAGGCCGCGAGTCCCACCTGTCCGGGCCGAGGTGAGAGGGCATGACCAGTACTCAGCAGAGGCATTCACCGAACGGCATCGCCCGCGCGGCGGCGAACGCACTGGGACCGGTGTGCGTGGGCGAGTTCGGCTACGACCCGTCCGCGCGGACGATGCGCTGGACGCGCCGGACCGAGCCGCGCACAACGGCCGCGGCGGACACCGGAGCCGGGCGGATGAGCGCGGACGTGCTGCTGAGCCAGGTCCACGAGCAGGACCGCGAACCGCTGGCCGAGGCACTGGCGAGCGGGCAGCGCTTCTGCCTGCGGGTGCGGCTGCCCGACGGCGCCGGCGCCGAGCGGACGCTGATCCTGCTCGTGGACCAGACCGCCGGCGAGGTGGGCCCCGGGGCGGAGGTGGAGGGAATCTACCTCGACCTCACCGACGCGCTCGGCGCCCAGTCCCAGACGCTGCTCGACGAGAAACTCCCGCCGATGGTCGCCCTCGGCGCCACGGTCGAGCAGGCGGTCGGAATGCTGCGACTGGTCTACAGCATCACCGCGAACAAGGCCCGCGAGCTGCTCCTGTGGCGGGCCACGGAGACCGGGGTGCCGGTCACCGAGTTCGCCGCACGGCTGTGCGCCGCGGTCGACGGGGACGGCGAACTCGCACCGGCGGCGGTGCGGGCCCGGGTCGACGATCTGCTGCTGACCCTGCACGAGCGGATCGGCGAGGCTACCGGGCCGGCCTGACACCGTCCGGTATCGGACCGAGCAGCTCGATGCCGTGCCGCTGCGCGAGAGCGAGCACCTGTTCCATCGCCGGCGGCCCGTCCGCCGCCAGCGCCGCGGCGGCGCGGCTGAAGTTCTCCATCGTCGCTCCCGGGGTATGGACGACGAAAGCGACCGCGTCGGAATCGGTTTCATTGCGGATCGTGTGCGGGGTCCCGCCCGCGAGCGGGACGGTGGCGCCGGGTCCGGCGCGGTGCCGGGTGACGCCGTCCGCGCCGCCGATGTAGAAGGCGAACTCGCCCTCGAGCACGTAGTAGACCTCGCTGGGTTCGTGGCGGTGCAGGACCGGGGGCCCGCCGCCGGGTGGCATCCGGATCTCCACGGCGAACAAGTGGCCCCGGGTCTGGGCGCAGGTCGCGAGCACGGTGATGTGATCGGCGCCGAGTTGCCAGCACTCGGCCGTTGCGCGATCGACAGGTAGCATGTCCATATCGTCGAATTTAGACAGGGGACTTGTCTATGTCAATCGTCCGGCCGGTCACCGGTGGCCGCCCCCGCCCGGTCAACACCGTGGTCCTGCTGCGCGAGGCCTTCGCCGCGCTCAACGACCTCGCCCTCGCCCGGCTGGCCGCGAGCGGGCACGGGGCGGTGCGCTCCGCGCACGGGGTGGTGTTCCAGCACCTCGACGACACCGGCACCACCGTGAGCACCCTGGCCGAACGCGGCCGGATGACCAAGCAGGCCATGGCCGAGCTCGTCGCCCATCTCGAGCAGCACGGCTACGTGACCCGCGAACCCGACCCCCGCGATCGGCGCGCGAAACTCGTCGTCCCCACCGCGAGCGGGCGCGAGGTCGTCGCGATCGCCCAGTCGACGGTCCCAGCGATCGAACGATCCCTGGCCGAGCTGCTCGGCGCCGACCGCCACGAGCGGCTCCGCGCCGACCTCGAAACCATCCTCGGGTCCGCCGTCACGATCGGGGACTGACTCACCGCCGCGGGACCCCTCATCCGCCCGCCGGGGACGAGCCCGGGTCCCACGCCGCGCGCCGCGCGATCTCGGCCAGCTGCGCGGGATCGGCGACCGCGTCGGCGGGGTCGTCGGGCCAGGTGCGGGCCTGTTCGCCCGCCCAGTCGGCCCAGCGGGCGACCATGGCGTAGAACTCGGTGAAGAATGCGCCGGCCAGCATGGTGGTGGCGGCGCGGTACTGGAACGGCCCTTCGCCCCGCGCGTACAGCTCGGCCACGGCCGCGTTCTCGGCATTGCGCTGTTCGGCCCAGCTCCGGGCGGCGGCGATGGTGCGCAGGGCGTCCCGCTTGGCGCCCTGATCGGCGAAGCTGAGCTGCACGAGCTGCTCGAACTCCAGCACCGGCCCCTCCCCGGGCTCGGTCAGCCACCGGGCGAGCGCGGCCCGCCCCTCCTCGGTGATGGTGTACACCGTGCGCGTCCGGCGCCCGGTGACCTCGTCCTCGGCGGTCGCGAAACCGAGCGCCACCAGCTTCTTGGGCTCCTCGTAGAGCCGGCTCTGTGCCCGCGGCCAGATCCGGCCCAGGCTGCGCTCCATCTGGCGGGTCAGCTCGTAGCTGCTCCAGGGCTGCACGGCCAGCAGCCCGAGCACCGCGTAGGTGGTCCCGGTCATTCGCGCACTTGACACCGCGTCTCCTCCCGCTCATATTTACTCCCATTGAGAGTACTCTCGAAGAGAGTATCAGGGACGAGGAGACCCGCACCCATGAGCACCGTGAAAATACCGAATGCCGCCCAGACCGCGGCCTGGGATGGCGACGAGGGCGCCTTCTGGGCCGACAACCACCATCTTTTCGAGGCCGTTCTCGACCGCTACCAGCCGGCGTTCGACCGCGCCGCGGCGATCGAACCGCACCACCGTGTGCTCGACATCGGTTGCGGCACCGGCGGATACACCCGGGTCGCCGCCGCGGCCGCGCACCGGGGTCACGTGCTCGGAGTCGACCTGTCCAGCCGGATGGTCGACGTCGCCCGCCGCCTCGCCGCGCGGGAGGGGCTGCGCACTATCGAGTTCGAACGCGCCGACGCCCAGCTCCACCCCTTCGACAGCGACTACGACGTGCTGGTCAGCCAGACCGGGGCCATGTTCTTCGACGACCCGGACGCCGCCTTCGCCAACCTGCTGAGCAGCCTGCGGCCCGGCGGGCGGCTGGTGCTGCTGACCTGGAACCGTCCGGAGCACCAGGAGTGGCTGAACGCCTTCACCCTGGCCCTGACCGGCCGCACCCCGCCCGAGCCCGCGCCGGGCGCACCGGGGCCCTTCTCGCTCAGCGACCCCGTCCACACCACCGCGCTGCTCGCGCGCACCGGTTTCGCCGAGATCGACTGCACCGACCTGCGCGAGAGCACCGTCTACGGCCGTACGGTCGACCAGGCCCACGCCTTCCTGAGCGGACTCCTCGGCTGGATGCTCACCGGGCAGGAACCCGACCGCCGCGCCGCCGCACTCGACGCGCTGCGCGCCACCCTCGCCGCCCACGAAACCGACGACGGCATCCGCTTCGGCTCCGCCGCCTGGCTCGTCACCGCCACCCGCCGGTGACCCGCACACCGCTCGCGGCCGTCTTCGTCCCCGGACTCGCTGGGCACGCCGCCGAATTCGACACCCTCGCCCGCGGGTGGAGCCACGGCCCCGCCCTGTGCCTCGATCCGTTCTACGACGAGCCCACGATCCCGGGCCAGGCCGCGCGGGTCGCCGAAGCGGCAGGGCGGGCCGGGTTCTCCCGCTACCTGGTGGCCGGGCACAGCCAGGGCGGGCTCGTCGCCCTCGAACTGGCCAGGGCGCGGCCCGACGTCGTGGCCGCCGTGGCGATCGTGGACGCGCCGCTCCTCGTCCCCGCGCCGGTCCGGGCGGCGCTGACCGTCTTCGTCGCGCTGCTGCGCACCCCGATCGGGCCCGCGCTGCTGCGCGCCTTCTTCCGCGCGACCTTCGCCGCGGCCGACGGCTCGGGCCATCGCGCCGACGTCATGGCCCGGCTCGCCGCGGTCCCGCCCGCGCAGGCGCGCCGCTTCGTCCGCGCGGCCTTCGGCTACCCCGGCCGCAGGGCGCTCGGCGAGCTGACCGTGCCGTGCGCCTATGTCCGGGCGAACATTCCCGTCCCCCTCGACCGGCTCCCGGCGGGGGTGCGCGGGTGCGATCTGAGCGGGGTGGGGCACTGGGTCCACCTGCACCGTCCGCGGCAACTCATGGCGGTGCTCCACGAACTCGCAGACGAGACGCAGCTCCACGTCCCGGAATGAGGTACCCCCACACGCTGGTGACCCCCCAGCACCCCCGGCCACCATGAACCCATCCGACCGCCCCCGGAAAGGCCAGCCCCATGACCCGCACCGCACCCCACTCCCACTTCGCGCGCGCCGACCGGGTGCGCGCGCAGGAACTCGCGCTCACCGATTCGCCCTTCACCATCGAGGTCCGGTTCGTCGGCGGGCTCACCGCGAGCCAGGAGGCCGCCTTCGCCGCGGCGGCCGACCGGTGGGCGTCGGTGATCGTCGGTGATCTCCCGGAGGCCGAGATCGAGGACGGCGCGGGCGGTACGATCGCCGTCGACGACGTACTGATCTTCGCCGAGGGGCGGCAGATCGACGGGCCGGGCACGGTCCTCGGGCAGGCCGGGCCGACCTGGATCCGCAGCGATTCGCTGCTGCCCATCGCGGGCGAGATGACCTTCGACACCGCGGATCTGGCCGGGCTGGAGGCCGACGGGCGGCTCGGCGACACCATCACCCACGAGATGGGGCACGTGCTCGGTATCGGCTCGCTCTGGAGCCAGCACGGCCTGCTGCGGGACGCGGACACCGCCGACCCGGTCTTCGTCGGGCGTACCGCCATGGCCGAGTACGCCGCGCTCACCGGGGCGGGCACCGAGCCGGTGCCGGTGGAGAACAGGGGCGGGCCGGGCACGGCGGGCGCGCACTGGCGCGACGACGTCTTCGGCACCGAGCTGATGACCGGGTTCATCTCGGCCGCCGGGGTCGCCAACCCGATCAGCCGGGTCACCGTCGCCTCGCTCGCCGACATGGGTTATCGGGTCGACTTCGCCGCGGCCGACCCGTTCACGCTGCCCGACCTGCTCGCGGTGCTCGAATCGGGCAGGCCGGAGCGCGCCGCCCGGGCCGGCTACGTGCTCCCGACCCTGCCCCGCCGCGTCTGAGACTCGCGGCCGCAACCCGGCCCGGCTGGACAGAAAGCGAACTAAACTTCCTTCCCATGGGTGGGAGCTGGCAGCTGCTCGAACGCCCGGCCGAGTGCGACGCCGTCCGCGCCGCGCTGACCACACCCGCCGCGGGCGGGATCGTGCTGGTCGGCGCCGCCGGGGTCGGCAAGACCACGCTGGCCCGCGCCGTCACCGCCGGCCTGACGGTGCCGGTGCGCTGGGCGGCCTGCACGGAATCCTCCCGGGCGATCCCGCTCGGCGCCTTCGCGCCGTGGATCACCGCGCCCGCCTCGCGCGACCCGCTGGCGCTGCTCTCCTCGGCGCACGAGAACCTGGTGGCCGGGGCGGATCCGGTGATCGGCGTCGACGACGCGCACCTGCTCGATCAGCTCTCGGCCACGCTGCTGCACCAGATAGCGGTGGAGGGCAGCGCCCGCGTCGTCGCCACCGTGCGCACCGGGGAGCGCGTTCCCGGCGCGGTGACCTCGCTGTGGAAGGACGGCTACCTGGAGCGGCGCGAGCTGGCGCCGCTGGGCAGGCAGCAGTGCCTGGAGCTGGTCGAGGCGGTGCTGGGCGGGCCGCTGGAGGGGCTCAGCGCCGAGGTGGTGTGGGAGACCTCCGGCGGCAACCCGCTCTACCTGCGCACCCTGGTGGAGGGCGCGGTGGCGGCGGGCGGGCTGAGCCGGGTGGGCGGGATCTGGCAGCTGCGCGGCCCCGCCGCGGTGCCCTCCGGGCTGGTCGAGCTGCTGGACGAGCGGCTGAGCCACGCAGACGAGGCGGTGCTCGACGTGCTGCGCATGGTGGCCCTGCACGAACCCTTCGACCTGGAGCTGCTCGCCGACCTGGAGAGCCCGGAGGCCGTCGACGCCGCCGAGCTGGCCGGGCTGCTCCGCATCACCGGCGACCACGGCGCCGAGGCCGCGCGCTTCACCCACCCGCTGCTCGGGGAGGTGGTGCGGGAGCGGATCGGCCGGGTCTCGGCGCGCCGCCGCCGGGGCCGCATCGTGGCCGCGCTGCGCGGGCAGCCGCTGGACACCGCCCCCGCCCGGCTGCGAATGGCGCGGCTCTGCGTCGACAGCGACCAGCCGATCGACACCGGGCTGCTGATCACCGCCGCGAAGGACGCGGTGGCGCTCTCGGATCTGCCGCTCGGAGAGAAACTGGCGCGCGCGGCGCACGAGCGCGACGGCGGGC
This sequence comes from Nocardia sp. NPDC050697, assembly GCF_040654395.1. NCBI lineage: Bacteria > Bacillati > Actinomycetota > Actinomycetes > Mycobacteriales > Nocardiaceae > Nocardia > Nocardia sp. NPDC050697. The sequence goes on along the minus strand of NZ_JBFAHY010000001.1, from coordinate 533,025 downwards.
TCGCCGCCGCCGAGCTGCTGTGCCGGGCGCTGCTCTGGCAGGGGCGGGCGCGCGACGCCTACGCCGTGCTGGCCGGGTTCGATCCCGGGCACCTCGACGAGCTGGAGCTGGTGCAGTGGGGGTTCCCGGTGGCGAGCCTGCGGTTCTGGGCCACCGGCGACGCGGCGGGCGCGCACCGGACGCTCACCCTGCTCCTCGACCGGGTCCGCCATCCCGTGCTGCGGCTCGCCGTCGATGCCCTGCGCGCCGCCGTCGCGGTGCACGAGAACCGCATCCCGGACGGGCTCGCGCTGGCCGAACACGTTCTCGCGCAACCCGAGGCGCCGTCCCAGGCCGTGGATTTCGCGGCCTTCGCCGCCGGGCTGGCCATGCCGGTGGCCGGGCGCGGGCTCGACTTCGCCCCGATCGCCGAGCGCTGCCGCGCGGAGCGCAAGCCGACCGACGGCGTCATCCGCGCCATGATCCGCTACGGCGAGGCGCTGGCCCTGGTGAGCGTGGGCGCGCTGGACGAGGCCGAGGAGCTGGCCACCCGCTCCGGGCGGTTCTCGACCTCGGGCCAGTTCGCCGGCTGGGCCATCGAGAAGATCTGCTGCGGGACGGTGGCGGTGGCGCGCGGCCGGTTCCGGGACGCCGCCACCGCGCTGGAGCAGGCGTTGGCCGCGCTGGTGGCCGAGACCGCGCTCTCCTGGCAGCTCCCCGCGCAGCTGCTGCTCGCCCGCGCCTACGCCACCCTCGGCGATGTCGCCGCCGCCGAGCGGGTGCTGGCGGCGGCCGGCGAGCACGACGGCCCGCACACCGCCCTGCACGAACCGCACCGGCTGCTGGCCCGCGCCTGGCTCGCCGCCGCCGACCACAATGTGCACGCGGCCACCGGATTCGCCCGCGCGGCGGCCGATCTCGCGCACCGCGGCGGCCAGCTCGGCTTCGAGGCCGAGGCGCTGCACCACGCGGCGCGCCTCGGGGACCGGACCGTGGCCGCGCGGCTCGGCGCGCTGGCGCGGCAGGTGCAGGGCCCGCTCGCCGGGCTCTACGCCCGCCACGCCGCCGCGCTCGCCGCGCCGGGCACCCGCGCGCTGGCGGCGGCGGGCCGGGACTTCGAGGCGGCCGGGCTGCTGCCCGCCGCGGCCGATGCCGCCGCGCAGGCGGCCGCCAGGCACGCGCACGCCGGACAGCGCAGGTCCGCCGCCGAGGCCACCGCCCGCGCGCTGCGGCTCGCGGCCCGCTGCGACGGGGCGACCACACCGGCGCTGCTCGCGGCGGCGCGGCCGCTGCCGGTGACCGCGCGGGAACGCGAGATCACCGCGCTCATCGCCCGCGGCCTCACCAACCGGGAGATCGCCGAGCGGCTGGTGGTCTCCATCCGCACCGTCGAGGGCCACATCTACCGCGCCTGCCAGAAGCTCGACACCACCGACCGCGAGCAGCTCGCCGCGCTGATCTGGCCCGACGTCCCGCACTGAGCGATTGGGGTAGGGGCGTACTCGGTTCCCCGCCCGCACCGGACCCGTTTCGCCCGGCCGGGCGGCGCGCGGGGCCGGGCGGCGCCGGAAACGCGCTCCTGATTGGCGTACCCCGCTACGCACGCTCCGGCCGCCCCATCGGCCCATGCTGGGCGCACAGTCCGCAAACTCTCTGCACTCCGAGGTGATCGGGATGGGTACCGACAGCGACGCACACACCACCGCGCGATGCCGGCAGGTCGAGGCCGCGTCGCAGCGCTTCAGCGACCACGCGGACGAGCGCGCGGAGGTGGATCGGGAACGGGCCAGGCGCAACACCGCCGTCGTCGACGACCCCGCCCAGCTCGAGGCCCGCGCCGAGCGGCTGCTCGTCACCGGCGAGGTGCCCGCGCAGACCATGATCGAACTGGGCAGCCGGGAGCCGGTCGACGGCGTGCGCGCGCTGGAGCGCATCATCGACGCCGCCAACGAGCTGCAGGCCGTCAACTTCCTCACCCGCGGGGTGCGCGCCGCCGACACCGTGGCCCGGATCTCGCTGTGCCACAACGGCCGCGAGATGCCGCTCGGCACCGGCTCGCTGGTCTCCCCGCAGCTGCTGCTCACCAACAACCACGTGCTGCCCTCCGCCGAGCGGGCCGCCTCGGTGGTGGTGGAGTTCCGCGCGGAGGCGGGCATCGACAACACCCCGGCCGCGGCGGTGCGGCTGCGGCTGGCGCCCGCGGACTTCTTCGTCACCGACCCCGGCCTCGACTACACCCTGGTCCGGGTGGCGCCCGGCCCCGACGGCGTTGCCCCCGGCGCGGTGTTCGGCTGGAACCCGCTCATCGCCGACCAGGGCAAGATCGTGATCGGCGAGGCGATGAACGTCATCGGGCACCCGATGGGGCGGCTCAAGGAGATCTCCATCCGGAGCAACCGCCTCGACCTGCAGCTCGACGACTTCCTGCACTACTCCTCCGACACCGAGCCGGGCAGCTCCGGCTCGCCGGTCTTCAACGACCAGTGGGAGCTGGTCGCGCTGCACCACTCCGGGGTCGCCGCCACCGACAGCGCGGGCCACACGCTGCGCGCCGACGGCAAGCGCTGGCAGCCCGGCGACGGCGAGGACGCGGTGCACTGGATCGCCAACGAGGGCGTCCGGGTCAGCGCGCTGCTGCGCGACCTGCGCGGGCGCGCCTTCGACGCCGCCCAGCGCGCTCTGCTCGACGAGCTCGGCCCGGCGGCCGCGCTCTCGACCGGAGCGGGCAGCGCCAGGACGCCGGAGGTCAGGGAGGCGCTGCGCACCCCCGGCCGCGGGATCCGCGCCGGGGCCGGCGCCTTCGCCGGCCGCCGCACCGTGGTGTTCCTGCACGGCCGCGGGCAGGAGGGCCGCGACCCGGCCGAGCTGCGGCGCGGCTGGGTGGCCGGGCTGAACAAGGGGCTCACGCTGGCCGGGCTGCGCCCGCTCGACCCCGCCGACATCACCTTCCCGTTCTACGGCGACCAGCTGGCGGGCAGCATCGGGCGCGAGCGGGTCGCCGACGTCGAGACCCCGCTCTACGAGGACCTGGTCACCGAGGCGGCGCGCCGCGTCGGGATGCCCGACACCGGCTGCGCGCCGCCCGATCCCGTGGCCAGGGAGGCATTCGGCGCCACCCTGCTCTCCCGGGTGCGCGACGGGCTCTCCTGGGTGGCGTCGCACAGCGCGCTGGACTCGCTGCTCATCCGCGCCGTCTTCCGCGACGTCGCCGCCTACCTGGAGAACGAGGCGGTGCGGCGCGGCGTGCTCGAGGCCGTGCGCGCCGACCTGCCCGTGCGCGGCGAGCTGATCCTGGTCGCGCACAGCCTCGGCACCGTGGTCGCGCTGGACCTGCTCACCGAGCTGCCGCCCGAGGTGGAGGTGAGCCTGCTCGCCACCGCGGGCAGCCCGCTCGGGCTCGACGCCGTGCAGCAGCGGCTGCTGGCGGGCGGGCCGAAACGCCCCGAGCGGGTCGGCGAGTGGATCAATACCTTCTACGGCGGCGACCCCATCGCCATCGGCTGCCCGCTGCAGCGCGCCTGGGGCAGCGACCTGCGCGACCTGCCGGTCGAGAACCCCAGGGACCGCGCCCACGACATCGCCGAGTACCTCGCCCACCCCGCCGTCGCCGCCGCCATCGGCGGGCAGCTCCTCCGCTGACCACTTCCGAACCCCGAGGTGTCCCATGATCATCGACAACGCCGCCGCGGCCGTGCTCGACGGCGGGGAGCGCGCCACGGCCACCGGCTACGACCCCGCCTTCCTCGGCACCGCCGTCCCCGCGCCCACGCACGCCGACGGCACCACCCCGCTGCCCTACACCCATTTCTCGCTCACCATGAGCCCCGCGCGGCGCCTGGCCATCTGGGTGGCGTGGAATATCGACGGCGGGGCGCTCAAACGGCTCCCCCGCAAGGACCTGGAGTTCGTCAAGGACCGCAGGTTGCCCGACGACGCGCAGCTCGGCAACGAGCTCTACCGCGACAACCGCCTCGACCGCGGCCACCTCGCCCGCCGCGCCGACCTGCTCTGGGGCCCGCTGCCCGAGGCCGGGCGCGCCAATGCCGACTCGTTCTTCTACACCAATATCGCGCCGCAGATGGACGACTTCAACCAGAGCGCCCGCGCCGGGCTCTGGGGGCGGCTCGAGGAAGCGGTCTTCGCCGACGCCGAGGTCGACGCGCTCCGGGTCAGCGCCTTCGGCGGCCCGGTCTTCGCCGCCGACGACCGGGTCTACCGCGGCGTCCTGATCCCGCGCGAGTACTGGAAGGTGCTGGTCTTCGCCGAGCGCGGCGCGCTGCGGGCGCGCGGCTTCCTGCTCGGCCAGAATCTGGCGCCGCTGGAGGCGCTGGAGCTCGACGAGTTCCGGGTTTTCCAGGTTCCGCTCACCGCGCTCGAGGAGCGCACGGGGGTGCGGTTCCCGGACGTGCTGCACGGGGCGGATCTGCCGATCGGCGCCGAGTCGGCCGCCGTGCCGCTGGACTCGCTCGCGGCGATCCGCTGGTAGCCGGCCGGAACGAACGGAGCGACCCATGGCGCAGACCTACACGGTGGTGCACGGCGACACGCTGTGGGCCATCGCCACCCGGTTCTACGGCGACGGCACCAAGTTCGCCCTCATCGCCGCCGAGAACCACCTCCCGGACCCGAACCGGATCTTCCCCGGCCAGGTCCTGCGGATCCCCGACCTGCCCGCGCCACCCCCGCCGCCGCCACCCCCGCCGCCCGCGACCGTCGCCTTCCGGCTGCTGCGCCCCGCCGATCTGCTCGACCTGCGCTGCGAGGCACACGGTTTCACCTTCGGCGCCGAGCAGCGACCGGCGCTCGCCACCCACGTCGTCGTCGCGGGTGACACGCTGTGGGACCTGGCCGTCCGCTGCTACGGCGACGGGACGCGGTTCCCGCTCATCGCGGCGGCGAACCATCTGGCCGATCCCGACCTGATCTTCCCCGGGCAGGAGTTGATCCTCCCTGAGGTCGCCGCGCCCGCCGGGGACCACGAGCACGAGGTCGCCGAGGGGGACACGCTCTGGGATCTGGCCGGGCGCTTCTACGGCGACCCCACCCTGTTCCCGATCATCGCGGCCGCGAACGGCATCGCGAACCCGGACCTCATCCATCCGGGGCAGCGGCTGCGGATCCCCGGCGTCCGTCCCGCGCCGGCGGGCGCCCCGCGCCTGGTCGCGGTGGCCGACGACGCGCACGTGATCGTCCGGTTCGGCAGCCAGCACCTGCTCGAGGAGTCATTCGCCACCGTGAAGATCGGGCCCGCGCGGATACTCGCGGCCCACGATTCGCGGGTGGTGTTCGCGGTGCCGCGGGGCACCGAGATCCCGTTCGGCATCGCCGGGGTACTGGCCGCACTTCGGACCTTCCCGCTACGGGTGCCTCCGGCCGCAGGCACACAGGATCCACCCACCGCCCCCGGCGCCGATCGCACCGCGATCGAGGCGCCGTTCCGGCTCATCGTCGCACCGAGCGAGCGCGGCGGGTTCACCCACAGCGCCGAGATCGGCTCCGCGCCGGGCGATCCCGCGCGCGCGGAGCTGTGGACCACCCGGCTCGGCGTACGCGTCGAGCGGGACGGGCAGTTCGCCGGGGTCGACGAGGACGATGCCGAGCAGCGCGTCGTGCGCGCGGTCTGGACCCGCGACGCGGAGCCCGGCGTCGGCGCACAGGGCTTCCCGGCCTCGCTCGACGCCCCCGAACGCCGCGGCATCGTCCGGCAGACCGCCGACCGCCGGGTCCGCGGCACCGGGGGCACGCCGATCGAGCCGAAGCCACTGCTGGTGCGCCGCCTCGCGCTCAGCGCCGTCGGCGCCTGGGTGGATTGGACCGGCCACTGGGACGGCCTCGGCTACCCGGAGGCCGAGGAGACGACGACCCTGCAGGCGTACCGGCATCTGGCGCCGATGGGCCGCGACGCCTACGTCCGGGTCGAGACGCCCGCCTACCTGTTCCCCTTCGGCCATCGGGTCACGCTGGTCAATGTCACCGAGCGGCGCATCGAGGCCGGCCCGAACCCGGTGGCCCTGCTGAAGCAGCGCACCTTCATCGTGGTGCGCGAGCGCTCCAAGACCTATAAGGACCTCCGCGGCCTCCCGTTCCACACCGTCACCATCGACCCGCCGGTCACCCCCGATCTCGACGGCATCCCCGTCGGCACCGGGACGCCGGTCGTGCCGTCGTCCGGGAACAGGCCCTACCTGTGGCAGGTGACCGGCATCGATCACCGCGACAACGCGATCCCGCTGCAGGTCTCGCTGGTCCTGGTGACGAAGAAGGCCGCGGCGGCCACCACGACCGCGGCGATCCTCGCGGTGTGGCCGCCCGCCCAGCGCCGTGCCGCGCTCGGCGACGCGGAGGTCGCCATGGCGCCTCCGGACACGCCCGGCGACACCACGCTGGCCGTGCACGCCCTCGACCTCACCGGCGTCCACGACGCGGCCGGAGTCACCGCCACCCCCGCGATGGCGCGCGGCTTCGTCGCCGTTCCTGCGCTCGGCGCGATCGGCGGCAGGCGCGCGCCCACCGAGGTGAGCTACGCCGACTCCTACCTCCAGCACGACTTCGACGCGCACGCCGGGGTGTTCCTCACCCTGGCGAGCGCGCAGCCCCTGAGCTTCGCGGGCGGCAGCGACCGCGGCGGCGGCTTCGTCGAGCCGAGCGTGCGGGTCGCCGCGCTCTCCCGGAAGCTGGGTGCGATCGGTGACGGGCCGGGCGCCGCCGCCGGGACGCCCGATCCGCGGGCATTCCTGGCCGGTGCGCTGCCGAAGCTGTTCGGGCTCTTCGACCTGCTCGAGATCGTCGGTGGCACCGGCTTCGACGAGGCACCCGTGCTGCTCGCCGAGCAACTCGGCGTCCTCGGCTCGCTCGACGCGGAAGCCAGCAGGCTCGGCACCGCGCTGGACCGGGCGGCCACCGAGCTCGCCGACGACATCGCGCACAGCGCCAACCCGGCGGCGGCCCAGCGGGCGCAGGCCCTGCGCGGCGCCATCGAGTCCGCCCGCGCCGGGCTGAGCGGCGCGGCCGGCGCGCTCGGCGCCGCGCTGCGCGCCGTGCTCGACGGCGAGTCCGGCGATGCGGGCGCGGCAGCGGATGCCTGCGCCGCCGCGCTCGCCGCCGTCGACGCGGCGGCCGCGGACCCGATCCTGGCCGTCGCCGTCCGCAGCGCCCTGCAGAAGCCAGCGGCGGCGCTCCGGCAGATCACCGCGCTGGCCCGCGGCGCGGAGCTGCTCGCCGCCCTGCGCGCGGCCGTGACCTCGAACGTGCTGCGCTTCGAGTGGCGGCCGCGGCTGAAGAACTGGCCGCCACCCAACGGTGACCCCGGCCAGGTTCCGGTCTTCAAACCCGATCCGCACGGCCTCTCGATCGCGGTGGAGCTCCGCACCACCGAGCGCGGCGAGCCCGCCGCCGACATCAGCGCCCAGCTGCGCGCCTTCGAGCTGATCCTGATGCCGGGCGAGCCGCTCATGTCGATCCGGTTCGCCCGGCTGGGTTTCCGGACCAGCGGTGCGCGCAAACCGGAGGTCGACGTCGTCTTCGATCGGCTCGAATTCCTCGGCGTGCTCTCTTTCATCGAGAAGATCCGGCAGCTCATTCCATTCGACGGCTTCGCCGATCCCCCGTACGTCGACATCTCCGCCGAGGGCGCGACCGCGGGCTTCGATCTCGCGCTGCCGAGCGTGGCGGTCGGCGTCTTCGGCCTGGCCAACATCACGCTCTCCGCCGACTGCCGGATCCCGTTCCTCGGGGAGGCGGTCACCGTCGGGTTCGACTTCTGCCGCAAGGACTCCCCGTTCCGGCTCACGGTCCTGTGCATCGGCGGCGGCGGATGGGTGGAGCTGCGGCTGAGCCCGGCCAAGATGGTGGTGCTGGAGATGGGGCTGGAGGCGTGCGCGTGCCTCGCCGTGGACCTCGGGGTCGCCTCCGGCTCGGTGTCGGTCTCGATCGGGGTCTATCTGCGGATGGAGGCGGGCAAGGGGCAGCTGACCGGCTACTTCCGCATCCGCGGCGAGGTGGACGTGCTCGGCCTGGTCTCGGCCTCGATCACCCTCGAGCTCTCGCTGACCTACCACTTCGAGTCCGGCAAGCTGGTCGGGCGCGCCAGCCTGACCGTCGAGGTCGAGGTGCTCTTCTTCTCCGCCTCGGTGGAGATCGTCTGCGAGCGGCAGCTCGCGGGGTCCAGGGGCGATCCGGCGCTGCGCGACATCATGCCGCCGCGGGCCGGGGGCCAGGAGCTGTGGAACTCGTACTTCGACGCCTTCGCGATGGGAGCCTGACCATGCCCGGAACCGCTCAGCTCATGGTGACGGTGCTCCCGCACTCGATCGCCCCGGACGCGCCCTGCCACCTCTCCCTGTTCCTCACCCACCGGCTCTCCCCCGGCGAGACCGGCAGCCTCGCCGATATCGCGGCCATGGCGAACTGGGTCGCGGCCCTGCGCACCGCGCGGATCACGCTGCGCACCGACGCCGGGACGGTCACCGGCACCCCGGTGCTGGACCCGCTCGACGAATCCGCCTGGGCGACAGCGTTTCCGCCGGAGACGCCGGTACGCGGCTTCCCGGCACCGGTCACCACGAACGCGCCGTGGAAGAGCTACCCGGCCAACCGGCTGCCCGAGCACGCGCTCGAGGCGCACTACGTGTCGGCCTTCTCCTCGCCGGTCACCCGGCCCTCCCCCGGCGGCAGCCGCCTGGCGCGCGCGATCCTCGCCGTGCTCGACCGGACCATCGCCACGGACGGGGAGGCGCCGAATCTGCGCCGGACCCTCGACGCGCAGAAGGCCTACGACGCGGCCAAGCGGCGGCGCCGCACCGGCATAGCGGACCGAGCGGCCGATCGGACCGCCGCGGCGCTGGGTCCCGCGCTCACCCCGCCGCCACCGGACCCGCCACCGCCACCCCCGCCGCCTCCCTCCGGCCCCCACCTCACGCTGACCGAGGCGACCGGGGAGCAGCCGACCTGGCGCTCCCCCCTCGAAGCACCCCTCGACGCCTGCGACACCGAGATCAGCACCTTCCTCGACGCACCGGCCGGCGACTCCGATTCCGGCGATCCGGTGCTCGCGATGCTGCGCGACACCCACGCCACGCAGCGCTTCTACCAGCGCGACGGCGAGCAGCGGCGCTACGCGCAGACCCCGGCCGACGGCGCGCACGAGCCGCGCCCGGAGCCGCCGGTCCCCGACTTCCACGCCCGCGCCGCCACCATCGGCGGCGTCCCCGCGCTGGCCCGGCGGCTCGGCTTCGTGCTCGACATCCGGGTGGCGGAGCTCGACACGCTCGCCGCCGCCACGCTGATCTGCTGCGACCTCGCGGTGGAGGGCTTCGAGCCGCTGGTCGGGCCCGCCACCCGCTGCCTGGTCGACGGGCAGCGTTTCCTGGCCGCCCCCGACACCGACGCCTGGAGCTCGGGCTTCCTCACCGTCGGCCGCCCCGACCGCTTCCGGGTGCTCGATCTCGACCCGGACGCCTCCGGGCTCAAACTCGAGCAGCTGCTGCGCGGCACGGTCCGGTCGGTGGCCACCGAGCTCAACGGCGACCCGGCCGCCTTCACCCCCGGCACGCTGCGCTCGTCCGGCTTCTCGCTCGCCCACATCGACCGCCCGACGGAACTCCTGACCCGGGTCTCGGCCGCCGAGCAGCTCAGCCCGCAGGTCGCCGCCGACGATGTGCCGCTCGATGCCCGGCCGCGCCTCGGCTTCGAGGCGCTGGCCCGCGGCTACCGGCTCGAGGTGTGGGACGACAGCACCGGGCAGTGGCACAGCCTGCACGAACGCCTGGTCAGCGCCGACCATCGCGGCACCCCCGTGCTCACCGACGCCCCGGACACCGGCTACCTGCAGAACGCGCCGCTGGCCCGGGTCCCCGGCAACCCCGGCAATGCCTACTACGTGCACGAGGTGATCGCCGGCTGGGACGGCTGGAGCCTGGCCGCGCCCCGGCCCGGACTCCGCGTCGTGCACGACAGCGGCCAGGGCGGCGAACCGGGCCGGGAGATGATCACCGACCGGGACGAGCGCCCCGGCCCGGAGCGCGATGGCCTCGGCATCCGATCCGTGGCCGCGCCGAGAACACTGCCCGCACTGCGCTACGGCCGCCGATACTCCTTCCGGCTGGCCGGGGTCGACCTGGCGGGCAACAGCGTGGCGCGCGGCACCGCGACGGCACCGCCCGACCCCGCCGCCGTCGCCGCGGCCACCGCGCACCTGGCCGCGCTGCGCGCCGATGCCGACGCCCGCGACGCGGCCGCGCTGCTCGCCCGTTCCCGCGGGGACGCCGCCGCCGCGGCACCGGCGGGCGATGCCGGGGTCGCGGCGGTCGAGCACGCCATGGACGCCGTCGAGAACTCCGCGACCCGGCTCACCACCCGCCCCCAGCTCGACATCGAGCCCGAACGCTTCGCCGCCCTCTTCGCCGCCGAGACCGCGGACCCCGCCACCGTCACCACCCCCCGGCTCTTCCTGCGCTGGGAGGCCGTGCTGCCCCCGGCCGTGGTGCCGCGCACGCCCTACTCGGTCGGAGAGTCACTGCACCGCCTGGTGATCCGCGACGGGGCGACGAACACCGAACGGCACCTCGCCCCGCCCAAGTCCACGCAGCTCGACGCCGAGCTCGACGGCCGCTTCGACGCGCTCATGACCTCGCCGGACCCGGCCGACCGGCGCCGCGCCTACGCCATCGCGCTGGCCGAGCGCGGCTCACTGCTGCACCAGCGCATCCAGAACCTGGACGAACCGGACGCCGAGGTCGAGCAGCCCGGCATCGCACTGCACGCCGGCCCCGGCGCGGACCCGGCCGCTCTGGTGGATCTCGCCGCGCTGCAGGACGATCCGGAGCGGCAGCCCGCCGAGGGCCAGTACGTGGTGCACGATGTCGATCAGCTGGTGCTGCCCTACCTGCCGGACTCGATGGCCCGCGGCATCGCGCTGATCTTCTACCGCGCCGGAACCGGCCACACGCTGCGCGACGCGCGGATCCTGCAGTCCGTGGTCGTCCCCTACGCGGGCGCGTGGCCGCGGATCGAACCGCTGCGGCTGGTGCTGCACGGCGCCCCGGTGCTGCACGCCGAGCAGAACGGCAATGTCCTCGACATCGGGGTGCCGCCGGGCGAGCAGATCGCCGTCGCCGTCTCCAGCGTGCTCGACCGCGAACACCTGAACCGGCTCGGGCTCTGGCGCTTCCACGCCGTGCACGACCCCGCCGTGACCGAGCCGGACCGGGCCGTGTTGGAGCGGGCCGCGCTGGACGGCTGGCTCTGGTGGCTGACGCCCGGCATCGACCTGCGGCTGGTGCACGCCACCCTGCGGCCCGCCGTAGCCCCGGAGCTGACCGCGCTCACCGCCCCCGCCCGGAACCGGGGCGTCGCCACCGCCGAACTGGTCGGCGCGCTCGATATCCACGGCGCCAGCACCGACCGGGTCGAGCTCCGCGCCACCTGGACCGACCTGGTGGACGACCCCGCGCTCGACGCACCGGGCCCGGTCCCGAAGGCCGAGGTGGTGACCGGGTTCGCCGTCGGCGCCGGGGAGCGGCGATCGCTGTTCAGCACCACCGCCGCACCCGTCGCGGGTACCCGGGAGCCGGGGGTTCCGGTCCGGCCGATCGTGCACGCACTGCCCGACACCCGCTACCGGGAGGTGGACTACCGCCTGCACGGCACCACCCGCTACCGCGAGTTCTTCCCCGCCGAGCAGCTGCCCGCGGCCGGCGACGAGCTCTCCGCCGGCGCCGCTCGCCGCGTGCTCCACCCGAACTCCGCGCCGCCACCGACGCCGTTGGTGCACGAGGTCGTGCCGATGTTCCGCTGGGAGGACGAGAGCGAGCCCGAGCACCCCTTCGCCCGCCGCCGCACCCGGCGCAGCGGGGTCCGGGTGTGGCTGGACCGGCCCTGGCTGGCCAGCGGCGACGGCGAGCTGCTCGCGGTCGTCGTCGGCACCGCACCGCAGGACGGCACCAGCCCCGAGGACATCAGCCTGTGGGGCCGCGACCCCGCGTTCGTCACCGCCGGGCTGCGCAACGCCACCGACCTGCAGGTGACCCCGGCCTGGCAGCAGCGGGCGCTACAGCTGCGGCTCGACCCCGGCGAGCACCCCGGCCGCCCGGTCGGGTACGTCGATATCGACGACCACCGCGCCGCCTACCTGTACCGGCCCGAATACCACCCGGAGCGGCGGCGGTGGTTCGCCGATATCGTCTTCGACGCCGCCGAGACCGCCTGGCCCTTCGTCCGGCTCACCCTGGCCCGCTACCAGCCGCACTCGGCACCCGGCTGCTTCCACTCCCCCACCGTCGCCACCGACTACGTGCAGCTGCTGCCCGAGCGGATCGCCACCCTGAGCCGCCCGGAGGCCGGGCAGGTCCGGGTGACGGTCTCCGGGTCGACGGCCTTCACCGACATCCCCGGCCTCGCCGCCGCGCCCGCACCGCCCGGCCCGGAGCGCCCCGCCGCCTTCGTCATCCGGACCCTGCCGACCAGCAGGCGCGTGGTCGCGACGCTGCAACTCGCGGATCCGGGCACGGCCACCGATCTGGGCTGGACCAAGGTCGGTCAGGTGCAGTGCGAAGTGGTGGGCGCGCAGGTCACCACCGACCCGGCGGACGGCCACCTGACCGCGCTGTCGGCCGGGTGGAGCGGGCTGCTGCACCTCGATCCCGCCCTGCGCCTCCGCACCCCCGGCGCCACCCCCGACCTGCGGGTGCTCATCGAGGAGTACGAGCTGCTCCCCACCGACCCCGAGCCCGGCGCGCCGGAACCGGCCACGCTGTCCCGGCTCGTCTACGCCGACCACCTCTACCTGTGACCGCCCCGATCACCCGAACAGATACGCGGCGATCGCCGCATCCACGACCCCGGCCACCGGGAAGACCGAGGCATCACCGGCGAACCGCTGATTCTGGAACACCACCACGAATCGGCGACCGGTCGAGTTCTCCCGCGCGATCAGCGCTTCGGAGGCGACCGAGAATCCGGCGGCGACCGGACCGAGGCCGATCTTGGAGTGCAGCGTCACGTACTGCACGGAGGTGTCCCGATTGAGAAACAGGTGCAGCTTGATCACGGCGAGCTGCAGCAGCTCGAGCATGGCGGCGTCACCGGCCGGATCCACCAGCCGCGCATCGGCCAGCAGGGTGAACAGCTTCGCCATCTGGTAGCCGCTCGTCCCCTGCGCCGTCGGCCCGTCGTTCTCGCACGGAATGCGCTGCGGCGGGAATCCCGCGCCGAAATCACCGCACAACCAGATGCCGTGATCGGCGTCGGCGTCGAAGAAATTCGCCTCCGACGCGGCGGTGGTCAGATATCCGAACCCCAGCCGCTGGACGCACCGGCCCGCGGCCGGATTGCTGCCGTCGGCAATGGCCGCGGACATGTCGTTCCAGAAGTCCTGCGTGAAATTGACGATATTCGCGGCCGGATCGTAGGCGAAGACCTTCTCGTACTTCGGCAGCAGATGGCGATCCTCGAGACTCGCCAGCCGCGGCAGCCGATTCACCCTGATGACCTCGTCGAAGCCGTCCCGCAGGGCCTGGAAGGCATTCGCGGGCACCGCTCCCGCCAGCAGCTGATTGCCCGCCTTCCGCAGCTCGAAAGCGGCATACAGCGCAGCGACCTTCAGCAGGCTGGCCGAATAGCACTCCATGAACTCCAGCCGACCGGCATAGCCGCGCCTGCCGTCCGGGTCCAGAGCCACGATCACGATCGGCGTGCTGTTCGAGACGCCCGGCGTCGACGCTATCGCGGTATCGAGCGCGAGTTGCAGCGCGTCGTCGTGCACCAGTGGGTCGTTCTTCGCATCCGGAAAAGGCAACATACCGGTACCTCGCATCCTTCGAAGTCCAGCGATAACGGTGTGCTCAGCACGCCGTTCTTCCGATGTCAGAATGGTCCGGCGGGGGGCGTATGGCACGGGTAAGGCACTACTCCTCGCAGCACCCACGACGGGTCATGCGAGCTCTCCGACCAGCAGGGTCAGCGCGGCGACGGACAGGGCGAGGAAAACCGCGGCCGGGACGATGTCGTAGCGACGCACTCGCAGGTGCGCGACGAGCGCGGCGGCGAAATAACCCACGAGCCCCGCAGCAGCCGCAACCGCCACCGGTGCCCACACCAGCCCCAGGCACAACCCGACGACGCCGACCGCTTTCAGCACACCGAGCGTTCGGAGGTGCTCGATCGGGAAGCCGACGCCGGAGACGGTGGCGACGATCGTCGGCTGCCGGGTCAGCGTGGCCGCGGCGGAGCCGGTCACCGCGAACGCGAGAAGCGCCGTCACCACGATTGTTGCTGTATTCATCAATGCTCCTGCGGGATTCGGCCGGTGCCGAGCAGGGCGGCACCGAGGAGGAAGGGGGAAAGGGTCGCCATGAACGGAATGCTCAGGGCGAAGACGAGCGCGGCCGGAACCACGTCCAGGCTTTCGGTGGCCAGCGCGAGCAGCAGCCCGGCGGGCCAGAGGGCGAGCAGGCCGAAGCGGGCCCGCCGGGAGGTCAGGTGGCGCATCGCCGACCCCTCACTTTCATCGAACACTACGTGTGGTGAAAGTGTGCGATTCCATCGGACACTCTGTCAACCGAATATGCGAGAATCGGGCCGTGACCAAGCGCAAGTACGACCAGGACGCCCGCGCCCGCGCCGCCGAACAGACCCGGCGGCGCATCCTCGAGGCCGTGGCCGACCGGCTGCGCGAGGCGCCCACCGAGCAGTTGAGCCTCGACCGCGTGGCGCGCGCCGCCGGTGTCTCCCGGTCCACCGTCTACGCCGACTTCGGTTCCCGCGCCGGGCTTTTCGATGCCTTCGTCGCCGACCTGTGGGCCCGCACCGGCCTCGCCGAGCTCACCGCTGCGGTGGCCGCCGACGACCCGCGCGCCCACCTGCGCGCCGCGATCGCCGCCGCGAGCCGGATGAAGGCCGGCGACCTCGATATCTACCGCGTGCTGCACGCCATGGACCGCCTCGACCCCTCCTCCGCGGCCGACGCGGTGCGCGCCATGGAGACCGACCGCCGCGGCGGCGTGGAGCACCTGGCCCGGCGGCTCGCCGACGCCGGGGCATTGCGCGCGGGTGTCTCGGCCGAGTGGGCCGCCGACGTGCTGTGGACGCTGACCAGCTTCGAGAGCCTCGATCTGCTGCTGACCGGGCGGGGGCTCGATGTGGAGGAGGCGATCGAACGCCTCACCGCCACCGCCGAGCGCGCGCTCCTCCGGGATTCCGGATAGGCGGCGGGGCTCACGCCTCGGCGCGCCGGGGTGGACCGGCCGGCGGCGAGCGCGTCTGGATCCCGGTGATTCGGTCGCGTGGGGATGGCTAGTCTCTCGCGGTGACGAGCAGCGATGACGACCACGGCAGCGAGCGGACGCGGGTCTCGGTGCCGACCGCGCGAGCGATCGTGGACTGCGCGGTGTACCGGGACGGAGCCCGGGTGCCGGGCCGGTTCACCCACACCGAAGCCCTGGCCCGGGTCCGGGCCGGCGCGAGCGGGCACGAGTTCTGCTGGGTCGGGCTGCACGATCCCGACCGAGCCCAGCTCGCCGATGTGGCCGCGGCCTTCGGGCTGCACCCGCTGGCGGTGGAGGATGCCGAATCCGACGAGCAGCGCCCCAAGCTCGAACGCTACGACGACACCCTGGTGCTGGCGCTGCGCACCGTCGCCTACGTCGAGCACGAGCTGCACACCGTCTCCGAGATCGTCGCCACCGGCCAGATCATGGTCTTCGCCGGCCCTGACTTCGTCGTCGCGGTGCGCCGCGGGTCGCATTCGCAGCTCACGACGCTGCGCGGTGAGCTCGAAGCCGACCCGGGCCGGCTGGCGCTGGGGCCCGGCGCGGTGTTGCACGCCATCGCCGACCATGTCGTCGACTCCTATCTCGATGTCGCCGACGCGGTGCAGAACGACGTGGACGCGATGGAGGAAGACGTGTTCACCCCGCGCTCCCGGATCGAGATCGCGGCGATCTACCTGCTCAAACGCGAGATCGTGGAGCTGCGCCGCGCGGTGCTGCCGCTGGGAACCCCGCTGGTGCTGCTGACCAAGCCCGAGACGCCGTTGCCGAAGGAGGTGCGCCGCTACTTCCGTGATGTCGCCGATCACCACTCGACGGTCGCCGATCGGATCACCGATTTCGACGACGCCCTCTCCTCGCTGGTGACCGCCTCCCTGGCCAAGATCACCGTGCAGCAGAACACCGACATGCGCAAGATCACCGCGCTCGTCGCGATCGCCGCGGTGCCGACCATGATCGCCGGGATCTACGGCATGAACTTCGAGCACATGCCCGAGCTGTCCCAGCCGTGGGGATATCCCGTCGCCCTGATCGTCATGATCACCGCCTGCACCGCGCTGTTCGCCGCGTTCCGGCGCAATGGCTGGCTCTGAACACGTACCGCAGGGCGGCAGGCGAGGCGGGTGTTCTCAGGGGGTGATGAGGTTGAAGTGCGGGTCGAAGGTATCGGTCACCGTGGCGAGCTCGGCCAGCACACCGGTATCGCCGTCGGCCGTCACGTCGAGTCGTGAGATCAGCTCCGCCGCGTTCCCGGGGGCGAGCAGGACCTGAGCCAGAGCGGGTTTGGTACCCGCGAGGGTGAGTTGCGCCCCGTCGGCGTGCCCCGGACGCGCGTTGAGGACACCACCGCGAATCCACATAGTCCACGGCTGATCCTGTCCGGCACCGGTGAATGTCCAGTTGACCCGGATGGCGAGTCCGGCGCTGTCGGCGGCGGGCCCGTCGAGGTGAACTCCGGCGAAGTCGAAGAGCAGGTCGATGGGCATCGCCAGAATGGTGTCCAGGCTGTCGGTGTTCAATTGCCCTTCGCTCGCGACACCATTGCGCAGTTCCTTGGCAGCGCAGAGGAACAGCCCTCGATATTGCGGTACCTCCTGCTGGTATCCGAGTTGTTCGTAGGCGTCGGCCTGCAGGTTGCGCGCCTCGGTGTCGCCGGGGTCGGTGAAGACGAGGTGGTGCAGGATTTGCACGGCCCAGCGGTAGTCGCCTTCCGCGATCGCGGCCCGGCCGGTTTCGAGGATCTTGTCGCGGCCGATCAGCTCGGTGTGCCGCTTGGCGTTGTCGGCCGGGAGGAGGGGAAGGATGGTGGCGGGATCGCCGTCCCAGAATCCGAGTTCCTTGTGGAAGACCGCGCGGACATTGTGGTGCAGGCCGCCGTGGTAGTAGCGGTTGTACCACTTCTTCCCGAGTTCATCCGGGAGATCGAGTATTTCGGCGGCCTCCAGCGGGGTGAGGCCCTGGTTGGCCAGGCGCAGGGACTGGTCGTAGATGAATTTGTACATATCCCGCTGATCCTCGAGGAACCGCACCACCTTCTCGTTGCCCCAGACCGGCCAGGTGTGCGGCCCGAAATGCACCTCGGCCCGGTCGCCCCACCGGACGAGGGTCTCGTCGAGGTACCGGGCGAAATTGCGCGCGTCCCTGGTGCGGGCGCCGCGGATCGTCTGGATGTTGTGCATCGCGTGGTTGGCGTTCTCGGCACAGGTCAGAGCATTGATCGCCGGAATCCAGATATGCATCTCCTCCGGCGCCTCGGTGTCGGGGGCATAGAGGAACTCGAACTCCCAGCCGCCGAGGGTCCGCTTCTCGCCGGTCTTTGTCACCGGGTCGGTGGGCGGAATGTAGCTGAAATTGGTGTACATGCCCGCGTCCGCGGAGCCGAGGCCGACGCTGACGAGCCCGCAGTCGCAGCGCGGCAGCAGCACGCCGAAGGTGTAGCCCATCCGGCGGGACATGGCGTTGCCGGTGATCACGTTCTCGCCGATGGCGTGTTTGTTGAACGATTCGATGGTGCCGGGGGCGACGATCGGGATTTTGCCCGAGGCGACGTCGGCCTCGTCGATAATGCCTTTGACGCCCCCGTAGTGATCGAAGTGGGTGTGGGTGTAGATGACGGCGACCACCGGCTTGTCGTTACCGGTCTCGCTGCGGAACAGCGCCATCGAGGCTGCCGCCAGGTCGACATTGTCGCCGGTATCGATGATCACC
The DNA here is from genome assembly GCF_040654395.1 of Nocardia sp. NPDC050697. NCBI lineage: Bacteria > Bacillati > Actinomycetota > Actinomycetes > Mycobacteriales > Nocardiaceae > Nocardia > Nocardia sp. NPDC050697. Next base: position 515,074 of record NZ_JBFAHY010000001.1, on the reverse strand, counting down.
AGCCCGTCCGGTGCGTCCACGATGGTCACCTGCATGACGATCCGGACCTGATAGAGCCCGTCCACGACCTCGAACAGGCCCTGCCTGCGCAGCACCTGGGATTGCCGCCACAGGGCCGGGTTGACGGTGTCCGGGCAGGGCGCGTCGTCGGTGATGTACGCGGTCAGCGATCCGTCCCGCATGAGCTGGCCGTCCGGGGTGTACATCCGCTCCGGGAGCCCGGCGATGAACCCCCGTTCGGCGTCGGTGAAGTCCGCTCGGTCGTTCATCGCGTACTTCGCCACGGCCGCTCGGTTGACCTCGGCGGTGAACGCTGTCGCGTCCTTCGGCTCTGTCATCTGCACTCCCTGTCCGATCGACACCGTCGCCGCTGGTCGCGGCCGCCGCCCCTGACGCGCGCAGCCACCCGGGTCACCGGCGCCGGGTGATACCTCCGAGCGTCGCTCCGCGCACACGACCGCGCATCACCCGTATCGGGTGAACCGACCGAGAACCTCGCACTCCCGAACAGACGCCGCCGTCCCGGCTACCCGGGTGCGGCTGGCTATAGTGACCGGATGGCGGAGCGCCCGCGGGGTTCGGAGTCCGGGGCCGTCGACGGGCGCACCCGCCGCTGGGACGACCACAAGTCCGCTCGGCGCGACCGCATCCTGCGCGCGGGACTCGCCGCCATCCGGCGCGACGGCCCGGCGGTCGCGGTGCAGGAGATCGCCACGCACGCCGAGGTCCCGCGCTCGGTGGTGTACCGCATCTTCAAGGACCGCGAGGACCTCGACGAACAGCTGCGGGCCCGCATCGTCGAGGAGCTGATGGGCGCGCTCGCCCCGGTGCTGGAACCCGCCGACACCCTCGAGGTCGCGCTGCCCCGCGCCGTGGACGCCTACGTCGGCTGGGTGCTGGAGAACCAGCGACTGCACCAGTTCCTCGCCCTCGGTTCCGGGGTCGTCACCGAGGCGCGCACCGCCATCGCCGCGCGGGTCGAGCGGGCGCTGGTGCTGATCCTGCGGAAGCGGCCCGACGCGCTTCCCCTCGCCGACCTCATGGCCTTTGCCATTACCGGCCTGGTCGACGCCGCGGTCACCCGCTGGCTCGCCGATCCGCATCCCGCGCTCACCGCCGGGCAGCTGTCGGCCTTCCTGCAGGACGCGATCGGGCAGGTCATCGCCGCCCGCCTGCGCGAGGCCCGCCGCTGACTCCGGCACCGCCGACGATTGACTGAGACGCCGTGTCACGTTAATCTAACTTGGACATCGCGTCCCATATAACTGTCGCCGTGCGGGAAATGCGCTTCGGCAACAGGATTCGCGACAACCCTGGTAGTGGAAGGACTCGGCCCATGACCGCCGCCCGGACCCGAGCCGATTACGAAGCGACGCTGCGCGACCTCTCCGAAGCCTCGGTGCACCGGCACTTCGACGCCTTCCTCGACGTGCCGTGGGACGACCCGGAGTACGCCATCGTGCCCGGCGACCCGCGCTGGGTGCTGCCCGCCGCCGACCCGCTCGGCGCGACCGACTGGTACCGCGCGCTCCCGCTGCAGCGGCAGATCGAGATCGGGATGTACCGGCAGGCCGAGCTGGTCAAGGTCGGGTTGCAGTTCGAACAGGCCCTGATCGGCGGGATCATGAACTTCGGGCTGCGGCTGCCGAACCGGTCGGTGGAGTTCCGCTACTCGCTGCACGAGGCGACCGAGGAATGTCACCACATCCAGATGTTCCAGGAGCTCGTGAACCGGATCGGCGTCGAGGTGCGCGGCGGCCCGCGCTGGTTCCGCCGGGCCGCTCCCCTGCTCGCGCTGGCCGGTGGGATCGTGCCCTTCGGCTTCTTCGTCGGCGTGCTCGCCGGCGAGGAGCCCATCGACCACCTGCAGAAGACGGTGCTGCGCGGCACCGAGGAGCGGCACCCGCTCGTCACCCGCGTCATGCAGATCCACATCGCCGAGGAGGCGCGGCACATCGGCTTCGCGCACCGGTACCTGCAGCACAAGGTGCCGAAACTCGCGCCGCGGCAGCGCTTCCTGGTCTCGGTGCTGACGCCGGTGATCATGCGCGTGCTCTGCGACGTGATCATGAAACCGAGCCGGGCCATGCGCCGCGACCTCGATATCCCCGCCCATGTCATCGACCAGGCGTGGTGGGGCAGCGAGAGCTCGCGCGCGATGCTGCGCGACACCTTCGCCGACGTCCGCATGCTGGCCGTGGAGCTGGAGCTGATGAACCCCGTGGCCCGGCGGGTGTGGCGGGCGCTCGGAATCGACGGCAAGCCGTCCCGGTACCGCGGCGAGCCGAACTTCGCCGCCGCCTGAGCGGCACGACGGCGCGTTTCGGCGCGGCAGCATGCGTAGCCGCGGCTTTCGCCGAGCCGAGCTGCGAATCAGGCGGGCAGGTTCACTCCGGGCGCGGGGCAGGGCCCGCTCGCCGCTCTGATTCGCCCCCTCCTCCAGCGCCAGGCGGAACCGCAGCTCGTTCTGCAGGTCGGGATCGGTGATGCCGTCGACCATGCTGATGGTGAAGGCGAGGCTGCGCGCATCCTTGACCCGGTTGCCGACCAGCAGCGACACCCCGCCGAGCGTGCCGCCCGCCAGGGCCGCGTACACCGCCCCGAGCCCGTCGACCACCCCGAAGGTGGCCAGCAGCACCGAGGTGATGAAGGTGAGCACCGCGGCGAAGGCCAGCAGCTGGGCCGCGAGCAGGGTCCGGCGCAGGTGGACGAAGGCGATATCGCGGAGCTCCCTGCTCGACGTCGCCGCGAGGGCGGCGCCGATCACCGGGACCGACGCCGCCGCGATCGAGGCGATCTCCAGCCCGCGCGCGTCGTCCCCGACCGGCGCGATCGCCAGTACCGCTGCTCCGATACTCATGCCAAGTCCTGTCCAGATCAGTTGGGCCACAAGCGGATGCCGAAGGCCGGAGCCCGCAGACGTGAGGTCGTGAAGGTCGGCCGGAGTGTCGTAGTTGCCGCGATGGCGGCGCGCGATCTGCACACGCAGGCCACGGCGGAACGGGTTCGCCGGCGCTGGGTCGAGCCCGTGCCGCAGCCGGCGCTCGTAGCGCGCGATCCGGGCGTGCGTCGCGTCCCTGTGCTGCTTGCGCTGGTCATCGATGCGGCGGGGCACCGAACGCAATGTCGCCCGCTGTGCCTGCACATCTCGGCGGGTCTCCATCGCGTCGACCGCGGCCTCCACCACGGCTGCCGCCGTGGCGTACCAGTGGTGCTTCTCGACCGGCGGGGGTGCCAGCGCGGGGTCGCGGTCCCACGGCGACACGTACGCGTCCCACCGGTCGCCCGCCGTATCGCCTGGCTCACAGTCGCCGCCGGGGGTCGCCCGGAATCCGCGCGGAAGCTCTCGAAAAGTGCTGTCGCACAGACTGATCTCATGACCGAGATGATCACGGCACTGGATACCGACGAGCAGATCACCGTCTACGCCGAGGGCGCGGCGCTGCGCGGGCACCTGCGCATCCCGCCGGAGGCGCGCGCCATCGTGCTCGTCGCGCACGGCAGCGGCACCTGGCGCGACAGCCCGCGCAACTCCTACATCGCGGGCCGGCTGACCGACCGCGGACTCGGCTCGCTCACGCTGGACCTGCTGACCCCGGCCGAGGCCACCACCGACCTGATCTTCGACATCACGCTGCTCGGGCGGCGGCTGCTCGCGGTCAGGAACTGGCTGGCCGGGTCGCCGTACCGCTGGATGCCGGTCGGGCTGTTCGGCATCGGCTCGGACGCGCCGGTGGCGCTCTGGACCGCGGGGGAGCCCGATATCCGGCTGACCACGGTGGTGGTGCACGGCGCCCGCCCCGACCTGGCCGCCGAGCGCCTCACCCGGGTGCTCGCCCCGACCCTGTTCGTCTCCGGCGGCGTGGACGAGCGGATCCGGCGGTGCGTTCGCGCGGCCGCGGAACTCGTCCCGGCCCCGACCCGGATCACCGAGCTGGCGGTGAGCGCCCAGCCGGTCCCGCGGGACCGGCTGGGCATGTGGTCGGCCTACCTGGCCTCGGTGTGGTTCGGCGAGCACCTCGGGCCCGCGCCGGACCGCTCCTGACCGCTACTCGGCGAAGACCTCGCGCAGCTTCCGCTCCTGCTCGTGGCTGAGGTTGGTGGAGACCAGCTCGGCGGTCTGGTGCCGGAACTCCTCCTGCACCCGGTCGAGCGCGGCATCGGAGGAGAGCACGAAGAGCGCGGAGGTGCCGGGGGTCAGCTGCTGCTTCAGCCGGGCGATGAAGGAGTCGTCGATCCCCACATCGGCCAGCGAGGCGGTGAGCGCGCCGATCCCGGCCCCGACGGCGGCGCCGAGCAGCGGCACGAAGAACAGCAGCCCGAACAGCAGCCCCCAGAAGGCGCCGCCGAGCGCGCCGGCGCCGGTCGGGCTGTGCAGCTGCTTGGTCTTCGGCTTCGGCGCGCCCGCGGGCCAGCTGACGGTCGCCGCGTCGTGCACGGTGACGAGCCGCTGCTGGGCGAGCTCGCGCAGGGTGGTCGCGGCGGTCTCGGCGCCGGTCTCGGTGCGGAACTTCCAGACGGTCAGGGTTCCGGCCATCGGCTTCTCCTTCGTCGGGGGGACCTACGCCGGGCGACGCTAGTGACGAAGGCGCCGGGCGGGGTCATCCATTGTGGGTGACCCGGCCATCGGCGCAGCTCAGGCGATGGAGGCCTGCAGGTCCGGGCAGCCGCAGCCGGGGTCGGGGGCCCCGGTGCAGCGGGCGGCGACGAGATCGGTCTGCGGCCGGATGGACTCGGCGATCTCGCGCAGGTGCGCGCGCTGGGCGGTGGCCCGGTCGCGCAGGGTGCGGGCGGAGACCTCGTCACCGGCGGTTTCGGCCAGCCGGGCGAGCACGGTGTCCATGGGGCCCATGCCGACGAGCCCGGTGCTGAGCCCGATGGTCGAGCCGGACCAGGTGGTGAGCCGCTCGAAAAGCAGTGCGGCGGCCTCGCTCTCGCCGAGCGCGGCGGCGGCGGCGCCGGAGAAGGCGGTCATGAGCGGGCGGCCGGGGCCGCGCTGCAGCGGCGGGTTCTCCCGGAAGACCAGGCGGGCGCGCTCCAGCTCGCCGGCCTGGGCCAGGGCGAGCGCGTAGATGTGGGCGAAGTGCTCGGGCTCCTGCGCGTAGCGCCGCTCGAGCACGGCGCGCAGCGGGGTGAGGTCGCCGCGGTCCCAGGCGATGGCGAGCTCGGTGAGCAGCAGGGCGTCCGGGTGCCAGGCGCCGACCTCGAGCGCGGCGGCGCGGCACTGCGCGTAGCGCCGCTCGGCGGCGGCCCGGTCACCGCGGATGAGGTCGGTGGCGGCGACGAAGCAGAGCAGCGCCTGGTTCAGCTCGGGGAAGTGCGCGGCCTCGGCGACGGCGAGCGCCTCCAGCGCGTAGCGCGCCGCGGCCACCAGATCGCCGCGCCTGCAGGCGTCGAGGACGCGCAGGTACAGCGCGAGCGCCTGGTGCTCGGCGGATTCGGTGAGCGCGGCCACCCGCATCAGCTCCGCGGTGGCGGGGCCGCAGAGGTCGGCGGCGCCCGCGTCGACCAGGGCGCAGGCCACCGCGTTCAGCGCCGCGCAGACCAGCACGTGGTCACCGGCGTGGTAGGCGAGCGCCAGCGCCTCGCCGGCGTGCGCGTAGCGCTGCGCGGCGGTGGCGGCGCCGTCGGACTCGACGGCCAGGGTGATCAGCAGCCGGGCCCTCGTATGGTTCGGGAGCGCCCCGGCGAGTGCGTGTTTGAGCGCGGCGCGGATGCGCGGGCCGCCGGTGCCGCGGTAGCGCATGCCCGGGATCACCGGCGCGCTCCAGCAGGTGAGCGCGCGGGCCACCAGCGCGGGGTCGGCGAGGCTCTCGGCGAGGTCGAGCGCGCGCTCCCGGGCCGCGGCGGCCGCGGTCCGGTCGCCCTCGTGCGCCAGCGCGTCGGAGAGCCGGCACAGCGCGTCGATCAGCGCGGCCCGTTCGCCGGCGGCGGCATCGGCCTCGACCGGGGCGGCGCGCCCGTTCAGCTCGGCGGCGGCCCGCCACAGGGTGGCGGCCTCGGCCCGCCTGCCCGCGCCCGCGTAGCGCCCGGCCGCCTCGACGAGCCGCTCCAGCGCGCGGCCCGCGCCGGCCGGGGTGCTGCCGTGCAGCGCGTGCATGGCCAGCGCGGCGGGGCCGGCCTCGTCGAGCGCGCCGCCCGCGATCCGCTCGGCGGCGAACTCGGCCATGTGGCCGTGCATGCGCCTGCGCCGCATGGGCGGGATGCTGTCGCGCACGATGCGCTGCACCAGCTCGTCCCGGACGGTGACCCGGCCGGTGCCGTCGAAGCGGACCAGCGAGGCGGCCATGGCGTTGTCGAGCAGGTCGGCCACCTGCTCCTCGGCGAGATCGGCCAGCCGGGCCAGCGCGTCGACATCGATCGGCGCGCCCCAGAGCGCGAGCGCGCGCAGCACCGCGAGCGAGCCGGCGGGCAGCCGCTCGGCGACGTCGAGGACCAGGGCGCGGATGCGGTGCGGTGGCTCGCCGGAGTCCGGGCGGGCGGCGATCACCTGGGCCCAGATCCGCAGCAGCATGGGGTTTCCGCCGGTGCGCTCGTGCAGGCTGCGTACCAGGGCCTCGTCCCCGCTGTCGAAGCCGTTGCGGCTCAGCATCTCCGCGGTCCCGGCGAGGTCGAGGCCGGTGAGCTCGACCCGGTCGGTGATCAGGTCGGCCAGCGTGGCCTCGGCCTGCGGGCGGCCCGGCTCGTGGTCGCGCACCGCGACGACCACCAGCACCGCCTCGCCGTGCAGCCAGCTCATGAGCTGCCGGATGCCCTGCAGCGTCGCCGCGTCCGCGCGGTGCGCGCCGTCCAGCGCGATGACGACCGGGCCGCGCAGCGCCAGCTCGCGGCTGCGCCGGTAGACCGCGCGCACCACGCCGAAGACGCCGTCGGCGGCGGGCACCTCGGCGGCGCCGGGCAGCCCCTCCAGCAGCTCGGTCCAGGCCCACGCCTCCGGGGCGCCGTCGAGTTCCGGGCAGGAGGCGTACACGGTGTGGCTGCCGCGCGCGGCCAGTTCCGCGAGCACGCCGGTCAGCAGCGTGGTCTTGCCCGACCCGGCCGCGCCGACCAGCCAGAGTAGTCGCGGATCCCCGCCCGCCGCCGCGGCGGCCGCGGTGTGGATGGCGGCCGCCTCGGCCGGATAGCAGGCCGAGCGCGGCGGCGGTTTCTCCGGATGCGGCACCGAGGCCACCACCAGCGCGGTGCCGGGCGGCGGAGTTTCCGGTTCCAGCGAATGGTTCAGGATCGCCATTTCCAGTTCGTGCAGCGGCCTGCCCGGGTCGATGCCGTATTCCGAGCGCAGATGTTCGCGGGTGCGGCGCACGGTCTCCAGCGCGTCGATCTGCTGCCCGAGCCGGTATTGGGCGGTGGCCAGCAATCGCGCGCTCTCCTCGCGGCCGGGATTGTCGCGGGCGAGCTGATGCAGCGCCGCGACGACATCGGCGTCCAGCCCCATCTCCAGCGCGGCGCGGGCCCGCATTTCCATGGCGGTGGACCGCAGATCCGACAACCGGGAAACCTCGGCCGAGGCCCAGGACGCGGAGGCGAAGGATTCGAACGCGTCGCCGTGCCAGCACTCCAGCGCCTCGTCGAGCATCCGATATCGCTCGGCCGGGCCGGTCTCCCTGTGCTCGCGCAGATGGTGTTCGTACCGGGTGAGCAACCGCTCGAATTGCCAGGCGTCCACGCTGTCGGTATCCAGCCGCAGCGCGTATCCGCCGTCCTCGGACACCAGCACGCAGGCCGGTGTCCGCGGCGGTCTCGCCGGCTCCAGAATTCTCCGCAGATTGTGTACCTGCACCTGCAGCACCGAGGCGGCCTGGGCGGGCGGGCTGCCCTCCCAGACATCCTCGATCAGGCGATCCACCCGCGTGGTGGTGCCGCCGGCGAGTACCAGCCTGCCGAGCAGCGCCTGCTGGCGTCCCGCCTGGAGGCGCGCGGCCCTTCCATCCAGAACGACCCGCAGCGGACCGAAGACCTGAACTCGCACCTCTGTCATGAAACGACGCCCCTCCAGTCGCCGGATATTTCACATCCGAGCCTCGACCACAGTTAAACCGATCGGTAAATTACCGCTGGTTCACACAACTGACAAACCGTGGGTAACGGTTGTGCTCACGAACACGATCGCGCGCGAGATTTTCGCTCAGACCGGAACCTCGGCGAATCCGCACAATTCACAGGACCGCTCCGCCGAACCCGGATCCAGTACGCGCCAGCAGCGCACACACCGCCGCTGCCGCACCCGCCCCGTCGCAATCTCGCGCAGCACTTCGGGTGCGCGCGGGTCCGCCGAAAGCCAAACTCCGGCCACCACGCCGTGCCGCCGGCCGGTGCGCAGCGAACTCTCGGCGCATTCCCTGAGAACGGGGCAGCGACGGCAATATCCGAGCGCCTGGCGCGGGTCGCCCCGCGGCGGCAGCGGGGGCAGGAAGAGCCCCGGTGCGATCCCCGTGCACGCGGCGCCACTGCGCCAATCCATAGCGTCACCTCTCGCCCGTCCCCGACCGATCCGGAGAACACCGACACTCTATTCACGAAATTTGCGATACTGCTATCCGAAAATGGTCAACACTGGATAACAAAGAATTTCCGAAGAAGCGTGGAATCCGCGCAGAAGTAATTATTCAGTGCGCCGGGTGAATATTGCGCAGGAATTGTTTCCGATTCGAACGGGAGTTACCCATGACCGCCACCAGCACCGCCGTCGCCGCCCCGGCCCCGGCCGCCCCGCGCCCCGCCGCTCCCGAGCCGGCCGCACCCGGCGTCTACCGCGACCGGGACGGCGACGTCTGGGTGCGCGCGGAGCACGGCTGGCTGCTCTGCCTGCAGAACGGTGTCGCCGTCGACACCACCACGGTCTGGCAGTGGGTGGACGGGCACGTGCGCGACTACGCGCCGTTCGCCCTGCTGCTGCCGTCCTGAGATCCGCTGTGCGCCGCGCGATCCCGGAGCGATCCGGGGTCGCGCGGCATGGTGTCCGGCCGCTCTTCCCAGCCCCTGAGCAGGAGACGATGACTTATTCACCCGAATTCACTTTCGAACCCGTCCCACGCCGCCGGATCCGGCGCATTCTCGATTCCGCGGTGACCTGCGGTCCCCGCCGGGTGGTGCTGGTCTGCGCGCCACCGGGCAGCGGGAAAACCGTGGCCGTGGCGGAATGGTTCCGCAAGTTCCGGGAAAGTGCGCCGGAAGCCGAGATGCACTGGGTTGCATGTCATCCCGACGGCCCCGCCGTGGCCGATCTGCTGCCCCCCGCGCGCCGGGGCGGGAGCGCGCCCGGCCACCCCGCCGAACCCGCACGGGTGCTGGTCATCGATGACGCGCATCTCGTCAGCGATCCCCGTTCGCTGGCGGCGGTGGACTATTTCCTGCACCACGCGGCGGACACCGCGCTGGTGCTGATCGCGCGCCGCGACCCGCCGCTCGCCTGGCATTCACTGGTGCTGGAGACCCGGGTGGTCCGGGTCGGCGCCGCCGATCTCGCGCTCGATCGTGAGGAGACGTCACACCTGCTCGCCGGGTACGGAATCCGGCCGGAGCGGATCGATCTGGACGCCCTGCTCCGCCTCACCCACGGCTGGGCGGCCCCGGTGCGGATCGCCGCCACCGAGCTCGGCGGCCACACCGACGTCCGCGCGGCGGCGGCCGCGCTGCTCGACCCGACCACCGAGGCGGGCGCCTTCCTCACCGACATGCTCATCGCGCCGCAGCCGGCGCCGGTGCGGACGTTCTTGATCCGCACCAGCATTCCGGAGCGCTTCACCACCGCGCTGGCCGGGCGGCTGGCCGGGGAGGCAGCGCCGGAGATCCTGGATCGGCTGCTGCGGGAGAATTTCCCGCTCGCGCCGGTGTACCGGGACGGCGCGCTGTGGTTCGGCTACCACCCGCTGGTCCGCGCGCACCTGCTCGGCGCCGCCGAGCGGGCCCGGGCCGGCGCCGAGTGCCACCGGATCACCGCCGCCTGGCACCTGGGCGCGGGCGCGCCCGCCGCCGCGCTGCCGCACGTTCTCGGCGAGAACGGTCAGCGTGGGCTGCCCGCCTTTCTCGGCGATCCGGCGCTGCGGATGATCCTGCAGGGCGCGGGGCGGGCGCTGTTCGACGGGTTGGCGGGCGCACAGAGCGTCGAGGCCGACGACCCGGCGGTCTGGGCGCTGCGCGCCGTCGACGCGGTGGAGCGCGCCGACACCGCGCACGCGCTGACCTACCTGGACCTGGCCTGCCGCCGCACCGGCAACGGCACCGCGGTGCCGCGCGGGCAGCTGGTCGCGCTGGTCCTGGCGGCCACGCTGGCCACCGCGCTCGCCCTGGCCACCGGGATCGACGACGTCCAGCTGCCGGACGTGGTCCCGGCCTCGGGCAGCCCCGGGGTGGACGGCTACACCGCGGTGCAGTCCGGCACCGCGCGCGCGGTGCGCGGCGACCGCGCGACCGGGATCGACGACCTGTACCGGGCGCTGGCGCTGGCCCGGGTGGCGGCCGACCCCAGGCTGATCCTGCGCGCGGAATCCCGGCTGGCGACGCTGCTCGGCTGGAGCGGGCGGCTCACCGCGGGCGCCGAGCAGGCCGCCGCCGCGACCACGACGGCCTCGGTCGCCGGGCTGAAACCCGCGCTCGGCGAGGCGGATTCGGCCGCCGCCTACATCGCCTTCCTGCGCGGCACCGAGCCGCCGCCCGGCACCGAGGCGCAGGGCCCGCTCCGTGCCGTGCTCGACGGGCTCACCGGCACCGGCGACGACGCCGACCGGCACCGCCGCGCCGACGCGCTCCGCCGGCACGTCACCGAGCTGCTGCGCACCGCCGCGCTGCCCGACCGCGTCGCGCTCGAACTGCTGCTTCCGCACGTGGTCCGGGCGCTGCTGGAGTCGGGAACGCCGCGCACCGCGCGGCTGCTGCTCGGCCACGCCCGCGGCGAGCTCGGCGACCGGCCCGGCGTGGTGCTGGCCAGGGCGGTGCTCGCCGCCGGGCTGCACCGCCCCGACCAGACCCGCGCGCTGCTCGATCCGCTGCAGCGGGACCCCGGCGCGACGGTCCCGCAGCACGCGGTGCTGGTGTACCTGCTCGAGGCACGGGCGCAGGCCGCGCTCGGCACCCCGGGCAAGGCCCGCGCCGCGCTGCTGCGGGCACTGGAGCTGGCCGGGCCGGAGCGGATCGTCCGGCCGTTCCTGGAGACACCGGGCATCCTGGAGCTGCTCGACGACGACGCGGGCACCTTCATCGAGCACAATGCCTTCGCCGCCGCGATCCGCACCCATCCGGGCGCCGAGCGCGACGCCGCCCCGCTGCTCACCGAGACCGAGCGCACCGTGCTCGCCCAGCTGCCGAGCGGCCGCACCGCCCGGCAGATCGCCGACACGCTCGGCGTCTCGGTGAACACGGTCAAGACCCACCTGCGCCGGATCTACACCAAGTTCGGCACCAGCAGCCGGGCGGGCACCCTGCAGCACGCCCGGCGCGCCGGGCTGCTCTGACCGGCCCGCCGCGGGCTCAGCGGCCGATCACCGAGTCCTTGATTCGAGCGAACTCGGCCTCGGTGATCGTCCCGCTGTCCAGCAACCGGCCGGCCTCGCTGATCCGGGCGACCGTGTCGGTGCCCGCGATCACCCGGACGTAGTCGTTGCGCGCCTCCCACTCGCGCAGCGACGCGGCCTGTGCCCGCTCGGCCATGCCCGGCCCGCGCACCACCACGTAGATCATCGCGGCGAGCAGCGGCAGCAGCACCAGCGCGACGATCCAGCCCGCCTTGGCCCACCCCGAGGTGGCGTGGTCGCGGAACAGATCGGTGACGGTCCGGTACAGCACGATCAGGTAGGCCGCGAACAGGAACGACACCACAACGACTCCGACGATCTCCCAGAACGACACGGTCTGTCCTCTCTCGCGGGTCCGGCTGACGAGTTCCAGCCTCGCGCCGGGCACCCCGCCCCGCCCTCATCCGATCCGGGTGACCCGCGCCACGCACCCGCCCCCGGCGGGAGATCACCCGTGCGGGGTGACCGGCCGCGTCCGGCGCACCGGGCACGGTCGGAGCACCGACTCGGTCGATCCCCGTGATCGCGCTGAGCGCGGCGGTGGTCACCTGGCGGCCCGACCCGAGCTGAGCGCCTAACGGGGACGCCGTGAACGCGGCGTCCCCGCTGACCGGAGGGCGAGGGTTCAGCGCGGTGCGCGCCCCTTCCTGCGCATGAGCAGGGCCCCGCTGAGCAGCCCGATCAGGAACATGATCAGCAGGATCAGCCACATCGGCGAGCTCACCGTGAGCAGCAGGAACTCGATATCGACCCGCTGGCGGTTGGACAGCACGAAGATCACCGCCAACACCGTGAACACCAGCGCGAGCCACTGCCCCGCGGAGACCCTGGCCAGCAGCGACCGCCTCGGCGGCGCGGACTCGCTCTTCGCCTGCACGGCACACCTCCCGGTCGGAATCGGCGCCCCTGATGATCCATGCTGGGCCGACAGTGGTCATCACCCGTTCGGGGTGAGATCAGCCCGCGGCCCACCCCGTTTCCCGCCGCCGTTCCGGTCAATTACCCGATCATGAGCGACCCCGAAGAGCGGAAGAACAGCGTCGAGGCCGGGCGCGAGGATGTCGAGCACCGGCCGGACTCCACCGACCAGACCCCGCCGAACACCGAGGAGCAGGCGGCGGAGATGCAATCCGAGGGGGACACCCCGACCTGACCGCCGACCAGGCCGCGGTAACGGGTGAATTGGGGGCATTTCCCGGCGATGCGGATCGGCTATGGTCACCGCGAACAGGAGGGAGTCCCATGAAGATCTCGAGTGCGCTCGGTGCGGCGGTCGCCGTTCTCGCGGTGACCGCGGGGGCGGCCGGTACGGCGGGGGCGGCGCCGATCCGGGCGGCGGAGGTGGAGCTGTCGCCGTACCTGGCCGGCGATACCGTCTACTTCAGCACGGGCGGCGTGAACTGCGCGATCCACGCCAATGGCGATGTCGGCTGCGACATTCCGCCGGGGGTGGCCCGGTGGTTCGATCTCTTCCCGATCACCGACCTGGCGATCGATATTCCGTTCCTGCCCGCGCACCCGGCCTTCCGGACGCACGGCCGCCCCGGGAGCCCGCAGCTGCCGCCCGGGCCCAATGGGTACGCCAGCACCATCAGCTACGCGGGCGCGACCTGTTACGGCGGCGGGCGGGGTGGCACCGGGTGCTCGTCGAAGGGGCACAGCTTCGCCTTCGGCTGGTCCGGCACCCAGACCACCTGACCGGGGTCACCCGGGCAGGATCCGGCCGCGCACCTCGCCGAGCTCGATCCGGGTGCCGTCCGGCCCCGGCGCGGTCGCGGCGATGGTGACCTCGTCGCCGTCCGCCAGGAAGGTGCGCGGTTCGCCGCCGATCCGGACCGGTTCAGCGCCGTTCCAGGTCAGCTCGATGAAGGAGCCGCGCTGGTCGCGGGCGGGGCCGGAGACGGTGCCGGAGGCGAACAGGTCGCCGGTGCGCGCGGTGGCGCCGTTGGCGGTCAGGTGCGCGAGCATCTGCGCGGGCGACCAGTACATGCCCGCGTACGGCGGGCGGGCGACGAGCTGCCCGTTCCACGACACCGCGAAGTCGATGTCCAGCCCCCAGCCTTCGCCACCGCGCAGGTACGGCAGCGGCGCGGGGTCCTGGATCGGGGTGGCGATGCGGGCGGTCTCGAGGGCGGCGAGCGGCACCACCCACGGCGAGATCGAGGTGGCGAAGCTCTTGCCGAGGAACGGGCCGAGCGGCGCGTACTCCCACGCCTGGATATCCCGGGCGGACCAGTCGTTCACCACCACGACGCCGAAGACGTGCTCGGCGAGGTTCGCCGGGGTGATGCGCGCGCCGCCCACCCCCACGACGAAACCCAGCTCGGCCTCGATATCCAGGCGCCGCGACGGCCCGAAGACGGGGCCGTCCGGGGTAGCGAGCTGGCCGCACGGCCGGACGATATCGGTCCCGGAGACGACCACCGTCCCCGCCCGCCCGTGGTACCCGACCGGCATGTGCTTCCAATTCGGCGGCAGCGGAGCCGCATTCGGGCGGAAGAGTTTCCCGAGCGTGCTCGCGTGGTGCTCGGAGGCGTAGAAGTCGACGTAGTCGGCGATCTCCACCGGCAGGTGCAGGGAGACCTCGTCCAGCGGGTAGGTCGCATCGAGTTCGGTTACGCGCGAACGAATCTCGGCCCAGCGCTCCGGGCCCTGGGCCATGAAGGCATTGAGGCTCGGGCGCGCGAACACCTCGTCGCCGAGTTCGGCCGCGAGGTCGACGACCCCCTCCCCCACCCGGGCCCCCACCCGCGGGGCACCGCCGCCGATCGAGAACACCCCGTACGGCGCGATCACGCCCACGACCACGCATACGTGGGGTCCTCGCAGGTCAGCCCGCCTTCGCCGAGCCCGAGCGGGGCGAAGGTGTCGACCATGACCGCGGTCTCCTCGAACCGCTCCGCGCCGAGCGAGCGCTCCGCGGATCCGGGCTGCGGGCCGTGTGTGTGCCCGCCGGGGTGCAGCGAGATCGAGCCGAGCCCGATCCCCGACCCCCTGCGCGCCTCGTAGTCGCCGCCGCAATAGAACATGACCTCGTCGCTGTCCACATTGGCGTGCGCACTGACGGTCGTTTTCGGGGCTCCCAGCGGCCGGAATCTCGGTGTCGCAGCAGTTCTACCAAGCCACTCCGGCAGACCGACCGGCCGGGACATCCGCGCCGCGCCCCGTCGGTGCCCCGCGCCGGCTTCACTCCTCGCGGGACCGCGAGCATGCGCCTGCCCCGGCAGCCCATCCACACCTGGACGATCCGGCGGCTGGACAGCGGCGGGTCGTGCGGTATCGACCCGCACCCTGCCCGTCAGGGCTGGAGTCCGGGCACGCGGCCTGCTGCGTGGCCATCGGCGAGCAGCTGCTGCCGGCCGCCCGCTCGAGCGGCGCCTGCCGCTTCGACCGGCCAGGCACGTCGGTCACGTCGCCTGCCCCCGACGACGGTGCACAGCGGCACGGGCCGTCACGTGGTCGAGTCCGGGAAGGCGAAGGAGGATTCTCCGGAAGGGGCCGATGCGGCGGCTGCCGAACAGTGTGGCCGACCCCGGCACTGTGACCGGCCGCGCCGTCCCGCTCAGCGGTCCTCCACCTCCTCCGCGAGTTCGTCGGAACGATCCGGAGTTGCGCCGCCGACTTCGACCTGATCTAGCTTGCGCAGGCGAGGAATCAGTGCAACGAGGAGGAGTCCCGCAACGGCGAGCCCGACGACGACACGGTAGGCATCGACATAGCCGGAGTCCGGATAGAACCGGGTGCCCTGGAGGGTAGTTCCGTCGTTCGCCATGACCACGAACAGCACCTGGGTGACGACGGCAGTCACGATTCCCTGCAGCATGCCCTGCATGCCGTTCGCCAAGGCCTGTTCGTGCGGCCGGACCGCTTCGATGATCATGATGGGTGCGATGGCGGCCACGATTCCCGTGCCGACGGCTCCGACCACTCCAACGACGAGAAGTTGCTCGGCCGTGTAGTGGTACTCGGCGATCAGAAGGTATCCGACGGCTACGCAGACCGCACCGGCGGCAAGCAGGATCCTGGTGTCGACCCGGCGCGCGAGCGCGCCGGCGGCCACGGCGGCGACGATGATGAGGGCGCTCGCGGGGGCGCCGATGAGCGCCATCTTCGTCGCGCTGTAGCCCAGGCCGTCGGAGACGCCGGGGATGGCGGGGAGCAGGGCGAGCAGCTGGGTGACCGTTCCGGCGGTGAAGACGGTTCCGCCGAGGACGGCGGTGGCGAGGAAGACCGTCCAGACTTCCCTGCGGGCGAGCAATTCGAGCCGGAACATCGGCTCCGCGACCAGCTTCTCGACGAGGACGAAAGCCGCGAGCGCCGCGAGCCCGCCGAGCACGCAGGCCAGTGTCGAGGGAGCGGTCCACCCCCACTCGCTGCCCTTGCCGACGCCGAACACGATGGCGGTGAGGCCGGTGCCGAGCAGGATGCCGCCGGCCCAGTCGAAGGTGCTGGACCGGTTTCGGATCGGGCTCTCCGGGACGAAGGCGATGAGGGCGACCAGGCTCAGCGCGGTGGCTGCGACGAGGAACCAGAGCACTCCCCGGAATCCGTGGTGGTCGAGAAGGTACCCGGAGAGGAAGGGGCCGCCGAGTGCGACGAGCCCGACGGCTCCGCCGATCATTCCGCTGGCGGGGCCGACGAGCCTGCGCGGGAAGACATCGCGGGCGATCGCGTAGACCAGGGCGGCGATGGGCATGTAGAGACCGCTGATGCCCTTGCCGATCAGGAGGACGGCGTAGGTGGGCGCGGTCGCCGCGACGAGGTCGCCCAGCAGGCCCGCGATGGTGATGACGATCATCATCCGGCGCTTGCCGTAGATGTCGGCGGCTTTGACGACGAAGGGGGTGACGAAGGTGCCGACGAGTGCGGCGGTGAGGCTGAACCAGGCGATTTGCGTGGTTTGGAAGTGAACCGCGATCTGTGCCTGCGCGTTTCTGGCGAGCAGTCCGATGACCGACAAGAGCTGGGCAGGCCAGATGAGGGCGATCAGCAGCAGGGTGTAGCGGGCGCCGATGCCGGTGCCTGCCGAGGCGTTTCGGGTACTCGGTGAGTCCACGGGGGTGCCTTTCGATGGCGAACAGCCGAGGACACTAGTTCGTGCTAGCGATCTGCGCGGACGATTCGCGATATGCGCTATCTGCGCCCCGATGAGCGGGACCCGCGCGTGACAACACCTCGACCATCGGCCTACAGTGCTTTCTCGTGCTAGTGAGGCACGTCTCCCTGCTGCGGCAGTGTGACCCGACGCACCAATAAGGGACATCCATGAAATTCCGTCGATCAGCCCTGGTCGCGGCGATGACCGCCACGGCCGTTCTTGCGGGCGTGACCACCGCGCACGCCGACGACTCACCCCAGGCGCCAGTGGGCTACAGCACCACCATTACCGAGGGTGCGGTCGTCACCCATCTCGACGACGGGACCTTCGCGCCCGCGGAAGACAGCCGTTCGATCCTGGTCCGGGACGCGGCCGGAGAGCCGCTGGAGACGTTGCCGCTCTCCTTCTCCATCGATGGTCAGCAACTTCCTCTGGCTCAGGCGATCTCGGCGGACGGCCGGACGCTCACCCTGACTCCGCAGCTGAGCGGCCTCGACCGTGCCGCACTGCGGCCGATCGCCTCGCCGCTGGAGAACCAGCTGGCCATGAACGATCTGATCAACGCGGTGAGCATCGGCACCTCGGTCGGCAGCCTGGTCGGCACCGCGATCGGCGCGATCGCGGGCATCGCGGTCGGCTTCGCGATCTCCGGCGCCGCCTGCGTCGCGCTGAGCCTCGGCTGCATCGTCGCGGTGCTGCCCATCATGAGCCTCACCGCGGGCGTCGGCGGGATCACCGGGCTCATCATCGGGGGCGGTCCCACCGCCGCGGCGGCGGCGTTCGAGTACTTCAGCACGCTCAACGCGCCGGTCGGCGGCAGCAAGTACGCCCCGCAGGTGCAGGGCAAGCCCGGCGGAGTCCCGGCTCCCGCCGAGGTGCCCCAGTGAGGCGTCGCACGGTGCGCATGGGGAGCACCACCGCGGTCGCCGCGGCTGCCGTGGCCGTGCTGACCGTCGCCGCCGCACCGGCTTCGGCGGAACCGGCGCCCGCCGCGCCCGCGCGGTTCAGTGCCGTTCTGCACGACCGGACACTGGTCACCACGCTCACCGGCGGGCAGTTCACGGTTGTCCCGGACCGGGATGTGGTGCAGGTCAGCGACTCGGTCGGCGTGCCGATCGCGACCCTGCCGCTGACTTTCGCCGTCAACGACCGGATCTTCCCCATCGCGCACGCATTCTCCGCCGACGGGCGGGAGCTCGCGCTGACCCCGGACCTGGACGCGGTGCGCTCCGCCGCGCTCCAGCCCGTCGCATCGCCGGTCGAGGAGCAGCTGGCACTGAACTACCTCGCCGGTGAGCTCGGCAAGAACCTCGGGATCGGCGGCTTCGCGGGCAGCGTGCTCGGCGCGTTGGTGGGGCTCGCGGTCGGACTGGGATCGTGCCTGCTGGTCGGGCCGGGTTGCCTGGCGACCCTGCCCCTGGCCCTCGGCGCCTTCGCCGGAGCCGGAGGTGTAGTCGGGACGCTGGTCGGCGGTGGCGCCGCGCTCGCGGACGGGTTGTGGAAGTACGTGCTCACCCTGCAGGCCGCGCCGGGTCAGAGCCCGTACGCGAACCAGGGTGGACTGCTGGACCCGAACGGAACGGGTGTGCCGGACTCTCCGCTGCGCCTGCCCAGCGGGTCGGCCGATGGTCTCGAAGCGGGGTCGAGCTCGGGCTCCGGCGGCTGAGCGGGATCGCGGCGCCGCCGTGCGGAAACGTTTCAGAGCGTGACCGCGGGACGGCGGCTCGGCGAGCTCAGGCCGCCGAGCCATCGTCCGGCGTCGCTATCCGCGCCTGACCAGAACCGGGCGCGGACGCAGCGGCGGAACTCCGGCGGCGACGCGCCACACGGTCGCCGCCGCGGTCCGCACTTCGGCGATCGCGGCGTCGACACGCAGGGTTCGCGTCGCCCCCGACAGCGAGAAGGCGAACTGCGCGCCCGCACCCCCGTTCTCGATGGCCGCCGCGACCGCGGTGATGCCGAGCGCGCTGCCTTGCGCGTCGATGGCGACACCGCCACGATCGCGAATCCTTTCGAGGTCACGGTCCAGCAGGGCAGCGGTGTGGATGCTGTAGGGGGTGATCGGCCCGGGGAAGGACAGCTCCGGCCATTCGGCTTCGGGCAGCTCGGCCAGCATCGCGCGTCCCGCGGCCGTCAGTACGGCAGACTGCCTTGCCCCCGTTGCCCATTCCGCGGCATACCCGGGAGCGATTCCGACCCTTTCGAGGTGCAGGATCTCAGCACCGGTGAGCATGCTCAGGTGGGCGGTGAGCCCGGTCCGGCGGTGCAGTTCGGTCATGATCGGCAGCGCGGCGCGATGGACGCTGCGCTGACGGGTGAACTGGGAGCCCAGTTCGAACATGCGGAACCCGAGCGCGTATTTGAAGTCGTTGCGTTCGACCCAGCCCAGCTCGACCAGGCGCTGCAGGATCCGGTGCGCCGAGGAGCGCGGTAGATGCGAGCGGCGGGCGATCTCGGCCAGGGTCAGCGGCCGCTGACCGACGAAGGATTCGAGTAGCGAAGCCACCCTGTCGATCATCGCCGCGGGAGCGTCGTCGATCTGCGCCGTTGCCATGTACACCTCCACCGACCTGCTGGTCAGATTCTGCCTATCTGTCAGATTATGACAGATGTGAGTGTAGCCACAGACTCAGCGGTGTGTAAAGCAGCTCACAACCGGCCGAGGAGCATTCCGCATTCCGCCTACAACAGCACGGCGGGGAGACCCCCGGACAAGGCCGGCGTCCAGTCAGTGGGAGAAACGAGACGACGGCGTTCGGCGCCGGGTCACACTTCGGTGCGTCGGCCGCACTCCCCCGCCAAGTCGAAAGCGTTGGGGCAGTGCCGACTTCAACTCGACCGAGCCGCAGGCGACCAGTTCGCCCTCGGCCGGTTCCCGCTGTCGCCCACTTCCGAGGAGTACACCGTGACCAGAGTCATCTACGCGCGCAGCGTGCACGACGAGGCCGAGATCAACGCCTGCCTCGAGGTGCTGCGCGGCGGCCCCTACGCACTCAAGATCGGCAAGAACGTCGCCGAGATGGAACGCCGCACCGCCGAGCTGTACGGCAAGCGGCTCGGGCTGATGTGCAACTCGGGCTCGTCGGCCCTGTACCTGGCACTCGAGCTGCTCGAGCTGCCGAAGGGCTCGGAGGTCATCACCTCGCCGCTGACCTTCTCCACCGATGTCTCCCCCATCGTGCGCGGCGGCTGGATTCCGGTATTCGTCGACGTCGAACCCGACACCTACAACGCCGATCCGGCCGCCATCGAGGAGTTGATCACCGACAAGACCAAGGCGATCCTGCTGCCCAACCTGGCCGGCAACGCCCCGGACTGGGACGCCATCCGCGAGATCGCGGACCGGCACGGCCTGAAGGTCATCGAGGATTCCTGCGACTGCATCGGCACCACGCTGCGCGGCACCAGGACCGGCAGCCGCTCCGACATCACCGTCACCAGCTTCGCGATGTCGCACATCATCACCTGCGCCGGCCAGGGCGGGATGGTCTGCGTGGACGACGAGCGGCTGCGCGACCGCGGACTCATGCTGCGGCGGTGGGGCAGGCGCTCGGAGCCGCACCTGTTCGGCTCCCAGGCCGCCAAGACCGGCCGGGTCTTCCGCGAGGACCTCGACGGCGTGGCCTACGACAACGACTTCATCTTCGACGTGCTGCCCTGGAACTTCGAGCCCTCGGAGCTGGGCGCGGCCTTCGGGCTGGTGCAGCTGTCCAAGCTGGGCCAGAACTACCGGCGCCGCGCCGAGATCTTCGAGGCGTTCAGCGGCGCCTTCGGCGCCTACCCGACGCTGTTCCGGCTCCCGCGTCCGCTCCCGGACTTCCATACGGCCTGGCTGTGCTATCCGGTGACCATCCGCGAGGACGCCGGTTTCGCCCGCGCCGATCTGCAGTCGCACCTGGAGGGCGCGGGGATTGACACCCGCACGGTGTGGAGCGGCAATGTCACCCGCCACCCCATGATGCGCGGCGTGGAGTACCGGATCCCCGCGGGCGGGCTGCCCAACGCCGACGAGGTCTTCGAGCGCGGCATGTCGCTCGGCATGAGCCACGGCATGACCGCCGAGGAGCTCGACCACGTCGTCGCCAGCATCCACGACTTCGCCGGGCGCTACGCCCCGGCCGCCGCCCACTGACCGACGAACGGAGACTGCGCCGTGACCAGCACAGAAGCACCGCAGAAGCTGCCCTACCTGGACACCCACACCCAAGAGTTCCTCGACGACCCGAACCACTTCCTGGGCCGCGGCGCCGATCGGCTGCGGGCGGCCGAGGGCAGGACCGGGGCCGAGGTCTTCGCCTACGACACCGTGCGCGGGGTTTACCGCGACGACCGGCTCGTGCCGCGCAGCCCGCAGTTCTTCCTGGACAAGGGGCTGACCACGGGGCCGATCATCGATTACCTGGTGGACGGCAATCTCAACTTGACCTGGACGGCGAACCATGACCGGATCCGCCCGATCCTGCTCAAGGGTTTCCGCCCGACCCGCATCGCGCAGGCGCGGCCGATGATGAGCGAGCTCGCCGATCGTCTGGTCGACCGGCTGGACGAGGGGGGCACCATCAACTTCGTCACCGAGTACAGCCACCACCTGGCGATCGGCGTGGTCGCCGGCTTCATCGGGATCCCGTTCGACGAGGTGGACGCCTTCGCGAACGCGACCGTCAAACTGCGGCTGCTCGGCCAGGAGCCGATCTGGCCGGGGGTGCCCGCGCTGGAAGACGCGCTGCGGGCGGTGCACGACTACAGCGCGCACCTGGTCGAGCAGCGCAGGCGCGAGCCGCGCGAGGACTTCATCAGCGACCTGATCGAGGCGAGGGAGGCGGAGCAGGCCGACATCTCCGATGTCGAGATCGTCTGGCACATCGCCGGTGTGCTGCTGGCCGGGCACGACACCACCCGCTACCAGCTGGCCTCGGCGGTGCGCGCGATCGTGCAGGCCGGGCAGTGGGACACGCTCGCGACGAACCCGCGGCTGATCCCCGCGGCGATCAACGAGGCGATCCGGCTGCATCCGGCCACCCCGCGCCAGGTGAAGGTGGTCGATCAACCGCTGACGCTGGAGGGGATCGACTTCGAGCCGGGCCAGACGGTGACGATCAATGTCAGTGGTGCGGGCCGCGACCCGATCGCCTTCCCCGATCCGGACCGGTTCGATCCGCTGCGCCCCGCGCCGCTGTTCGACATCGGCTTCGGCTACGGCGGGCACTACTGCCTCGGCCACGCGGTCGCCAAGGCCGAGATGGAGGAGGGGCTGAAGGTGCTCACCAGGCGGTGGCGCGACCTGGCCATCGACGGCGAGGTCGAACTGGCCGCCGGTGGCGTCATCGCGGGGCCGGAGGTGGTCCCGGTGCGCTACGAGCGAGTGCGATGACGCTCCCGATCGTGCGGCCCTTCAAGACCGCGCTCTACGCGCCGCCGGTGCAGCCCGATATCGCGGACTGGCACCGGCGGTTGCGGCGGATGGACCGCAGTGGACTCACCGCCATCACCGTCTCCGACCACTTCCTGACCGGCCGCCAGGACCCGATCCCGGCGCTGGCGGCCATCGCGTCGGTGACCGAACGGGTCCGCGTCATGGCGCTGGTCCTGGCCAACGACTACCGGCATCCGGTGATCACGCACAAGGCGGCCGCCACGCTCGACCTGATCGCGGGGGGCCGGTTCGATCTCGGCCTCGGAGCCGGGTACCTCGCCGCCGAATACGCGGCCGCGGGGATGACCTTCGATCCGGCTCCGGAGCGGGTCGATCGCCTCACCGAGGCGATCACGATCATCACCGGGCTGTTCGGCGGGGAGCCGGTCGAGCACCGCGGCACCCACTACACGATCAACGGGCTGGCGGGCACGCCCGCACCGGTCCAGCGTCCACACCCGCCGCTGGTCATCGGCGGGGGCGGGCGGCGAATGCTCGCGCTGGCCGGGCGCTGCGCCGATATCGTCGGCGTGCACGCCAACCTGGCGCGCGGCACCGCCTACGACGCGGGCGTCATCGAGGACATGCTGCCCGCGGCGATGGCGGCCAAGATCGCGTGGGCGCGGGCGGGCGCCGAGCGCGCCGGACGGAACCCGGACGCGCTGGACTACCTGTCGATCACCTGGACCTGCCGGGTGGTCGAGCGCGCGAGCGAGACCGACGCGGCGCTGCGCGAGGTATGCGCGCGCTATAACGTCGACCCAGCGATCGGGCGCCGCTCCACGGGGCTGCTGGTCGGCACCGTCGAGCAGTGCCTGGACCAATTGCACACCCGCCGTGCCGAACTGGGGCTCAACTACGTCGACTTTGGCGCCGCCGACTTCGAGTCGATCGCCCCACTTGTCGCGGCGCTGCACCCGCAATCGCGCTGACATCGGCGAAATCCCACTGACCAGAAGCACCGAATGCGGCCGCGGTGCGTGCCCGCCACGATGGCACCGTCGTCTTTCTTACCCGAAGCGGAGGCTTCCATGAGTTCGGCACCGACCCCGCACTCCGATCCAGCGCAGCTGCGCCGCGTGGCGATCTCCAGTCTGCTCGGCACCGCGATCGAGTACTACGACTTCCTGCTCTACAGCACCATGACGGCCCTGGTCTTCAACAAGGTCTTCTTCCCGGGCTCGAACCCCGCGCTGGGCACCATCGCCGCGTTCGGGACCCTGGCGGCCGGCTACGTCGCCCGCCCGATCGGCGGGGTGATCTTCGGGCACTTCGGTGACCGGATCGGCCGCAAGTCCATGCTGGTGCTGACCATGGGGCTGATGGGGGCGGCGAGCTTCCTCATCGGCGTCCTGCCGACCTACCAGGCGGTCGGGGTGATCGCACCGCTGTTGCTGGTGCTGTTGCGGGTCGTGCAGGGCGTGGCGATCGGCGGCGAGTGGGGCGGGGCAACGCTGATGGTCACCGAGCACGCCGACCCGGCCCGGCGCGGTTTCTGGAACGGCATCATGCAGATGGGGTCGCCGATCGGGTCGCTGCTCTCCACCGGCGTGGTGGCCGTGGTCGCGCAACTGCCGGACGAGGACCTGATCTCGTGGGGCTGGCGCATTCCGTTCCTGGCCAGCATCGCGCTGCTCGCGGCCGGGCTCTACCTGCGGATCGGGGTCAGCGAGAGCCCGGTGTTCCGGGAGGCGGCGGCCGGAGCCGAGCCCGCGCCGACGGTGCCGTTCCTGGCCATCGTGCGGCGGCCGGCAACTCTGCTGCTGGCGTGCGGGATCGGGATTGGCCCCTTCGCCCTCACCGCGCTGCTCAGCAGCTACATGATCAGCTACGCCACCGCCATCGGCTACGACCGCTCCAGCGCGGTGACCGGGCTGCTGTTCGTGTCGAGCACCGCGCTGGTGGCCATTCCCCTGTTCTCCGCGCTCTCGGATCGGGTCGGTCGCAGGCCGGTCGTGCTCGGCGGTGCCGTCGGCATCGTGGTGCTGGCCTGGCCGATCTACGCCCTCGTCGACACCGGCTCGGTGCCGCTGCTGTTCACCGCCCTGGTGGCGGGCCAGATCGCGCAATCGGCGATGTTCGCGCCGCTGGGCGCGCTGCTGTCGGAGATGTTCGGCACCGCGGTGCGCTACACCGGCGCCTCGATGGGCTACCAGTTCGCGGCGCTGCTCGGCGGCGGCTTCACCCCGCTGATCGCGAGCGCCCTGCTGGTCGACGGCCCGAGCAGCGCTCCGCTGATCGGGCTGGCACTGGGGTGCGGCCTGGTGACGG
Organism: Nocardia sp. NPDC050697; assembly: GCF_040654395.1. Taxonomy (NCBI): domain Bacteria; kingdom Bacillati; phylum Actinomycetota; class Actinomycetes; order Mycobacteriales; family Nocardiaceae; genus Nocardia; species Nocardia sp. NPDC050697. The sequence goes on along the minus strand of NZ_JBFAHY010000001.1, from coordinate 490,782 downwards.
TGCTGTGCATCCTGCGGGTGCGCGAGACCAAGGGCCAGGATCTCGGGCGAATCGCTGCCGCCACCGCACCGACGGTGCTCCCGGCCGAGAGCCAGAACCGATGAGCGGGCCGCAGCCGAGGCCCGTGCCTGGCTCCCCACCGAATCGGCACGAGATGACACAATGTCAGTTCTTGACACGATCGCGACTACCGGGAGGTGTGGTGGAGAAGACGGCTCGTCCCACCTTGACCGAGCGCAGGGCCGAGGAGCTCCGGGTGACCATCGCGCTCACCGCGCGCGATCTGTTCATCGCCGAGGGAAACACCTCGGCGACCGTCGAGCGGATCTGCGCGATCGTCGGAATCGCTCCCCGCACGTTCCACCGCCACTTCCCGGTGAAGGAGGATGTGCTCGGGCCGCTGTTCAAGCAGAGCGAACAGCTCATCGTCGAGATCCTGCGCACCGCGTCCGCCGACGCCGACCCGGCCGAGCTGCTCGCGCACGCGCTGACCACCGAGGTGCACCGGCGTCAGGTGCCCGAGTTCGATCGCAGGTTCATGGAGCTGATGATCAGCACCCCGCCCTACCGGCTGCGCTGGCTGGAGTGGGGCGAGGGGCTGTGCGGGGAGATCACCGAATTCCTGTGCAGGCATTTCGATCTGGGCACCGACCCGTTCCTGCGCGCGCTGCCCGCGCAGCTGGTCATGCAGACCATGCGCCAGGCCTACATCCACTGGGTGGACGCCGGCCACAGCGGTGAGTTCGCCGAGGTCGAGCGCATCATGCTGCGCGGCATGCGGCTGCTGGTGGCCGGTCTCGCGGCGGTCACTCCCTCTCTCTGATCCGCATGGCGCCGCAGATCGGGGCGGGCCAGCCGAGGGCACGGGATCGGTCCAGGCGCTCGTCCAGCCCGGCGGCGATATCGCCGGGCAGCGGACTCGCTCTCCGGGCCCCGAGGTCGACGTGGACGAGCATGATCTCGAGGGTGTTCGCCAGGCGCGCCCTCCCGGTGTCGAGCAGAAAGGTCATCATGTGGATAGCCTTCGAGCTGCGCTCGAGCACCCGTGGGTGGACCGAGAACTCGTCGCCCTCCCTCAGTTCGCTGTAGTAGACCAGGTGGTGCTCGGCGGTGAACAACCCCGCGCCGCGCTGCCGATAGCTCTCGTCGACTCCGACCGCGCGCACCAGGGCGTCTGCACCCCTGGAGTTGTGGTCGAGGTAGTGCAGCACGTTCATGTGACCGTTGCCGTCGGTGTGGGCGGCGGTGACGGAGGCGGTGAGTGCGGCCGGAAGGTTCTGGATCTGTTCCGCGGTCGGTGGTATGGCGCCCATGCGGCGATCTTGGCGCACGCAGGCGCAGTTCGGATTCGAAGTTCCGCTCACCGGAACGACCACCGCGCGGGGGTCAGGAGGATTCGCGGTGCACGATCCGGAAGTCGGGCACCAGCGGGGCCGGGGCGGTGCCGGTGTGACCGAGTCCGTGCAGGGCCAGGTCGGCCACGTAGCGGGCGAGCTCGCCGATGCCCATGCGAACACTCGACAGCGCGGGTACGAACGCTTGCCCGAATGGTGCGTCGTCGTGGCCGATGACCGCGAGCGATGTCGGGACCCCGATGCCTGCGCGGACCGCCGCACCGACCGCGAGTGCCGCGATGAAGTCGTTGTAGGCGAGAACACCGGTGATCCCGGCATCGCGCCACTGCCGCACCGCTCGTGCCGCGGTGTCGTCACCGGCGGCAAGGGAGCGTACGTCCAGCGGCGGCAGCCCCAGTTCCGCCGCTGCCCGGCGGGCCGCCTCGCAGCGTGTGGCCGCCAGCTCGGCCAGCCGGCGATCCTCGGGCAGCGCGAAGGCCAGCCGGCGATGGCCACGCTCGTACAGGTGCCGCACCTGCAATCTCGCCCCGGCCGCGGTCAGTGCCGAATCCGCGATCGACTGCGTCAGAACGACCTTCGCGCCACTGACCTTCGCGGAGCGGACACTCACCTCGTCCAGCTCGCCCAAGCCGAGGACGACATCGGGATGCAACGTCTCCCACAACGGCCGGGCCCGGTCCCCCGCCCGACGGGTGTATGTGACCAACGTGTAGCCGGCCTGATCGAGGCGGAACGACACCTCGTCCAGGAACCCGGCCAGGCTGGTCTCGACCGGCCAATCGGGCATGAGCAACATGACCAGGCGAGTGTTGCCACGACGCAGTGCCTGCGCCGCGTGATTCGGACGGTAGCCGAGCCGCTCGGCCTCTGCCAGCACTCGCTGCCTGGTCTTCTCCGGGATCGTCTGCCCCGGGGTGTTGTTCAGGACGAAGCCGACCGTGGCCCGCGAAAGTCCCAGCGCGCGCGCCACATCAGCCGCTGTCACCCGCTTGCTCGATGCCGGCATCTCCGCAGCCGCCCTCCTCCACCACTGCCCGAGCACCCTCGTACTCGGAGTCAAGCTAGCACGTGCCGAACACCGGCGCCGTCCTACCAGTCCTGGAAGGGCACGATGGTCCGCAGGGTCGTGGCGAACAGTTGTTGCCCGCTCGCCGCGGCCACCGAATCCAGTTCACCGGCGGTCGAGGCGGTCGCGGTGTCGATGCGCTGGCTCACCTCGAAAGGATCCTCATCGAGGTAGAGCAGCCGGATCCGCAGCGATCCCCTCGGGTCGTCGCCTGCCTCCCGGGGCAGCATCGTCACGTTCTGATGATGGTCGAAGGAGAACGTCCACGCCCCTGCTACCCCCTCGACATCGAGCAGTGCGGGCAGCAGTACCCGATCCTCCCAGCGGTGATGCTCGTGGGTGGCACGGCCGTATGGTTCGCTGTACCGGGTCAGCGTCAGATGCAACCCCTGATTCGGCCGGTAGGGAAGCACGTCCGCCGACACCATCGCAGCGGCGGCGGCATAGCCTTTCACCGGGCGGAAGAACCCGAGCAGCGGGCGCCGCACGCCCGGAATCAGCGGTCCGCGCCCCCATTGGAAGGAATCCGAGCCGAGATCGTTCCACTGCCGGACCGATTCCTCGAAGGGCTCGTTGAACCAGTACATCGCCACGTAGTCGACATCGGCGAACTCCGGCACCTGTGGGTGGAGTCGGCCTTTGCGCGGTCGCGCCCACCGATCACCCCAGGCGACACCGGGGAGCGCCAGATTCTCCGGCCGATGGTCGAACAGGTGCCAGTGGTTGTAGGAGCGATGATCCTCAGCGGTCGCGTCGGGCAGCGCGACAAAGGAGAAGAACACCATCGGGCAGCCCGTCACGACGGCCCCCCGGCCACAGTCGGCGGTTCCGGAGTGATGGCACCGGCCGGGTCCTCCTGGCCGCCGATCCGCCGTCGCCGGCCGACCGCGGGTAGCGGGGGACCGGAGTAGACGCGTTCGTTCTCCGCGCCGATGATCGCGACTTTGCTCCTGCTCATGTGGCCTCTTTCAGGTGAAGGTCGCCGAGACCGAGCGGAGCGGCCCGATGGCGGCTCGGATGGTGCTGCTCGCGCACAGCGGCGCCGACAGCCCCGGCGCATCGGAGGAAGTGACCTGGCCGACTCGCCGCACTCGCGGGTGACGCGTGCCTGCCGAACCACAGCGGCCCGCGGTGCGCCGAGCATTCTTCTCCGCGGTCTCGATGGTGACAGCCGCCGAACCGGCGATGGGACCGCTGTCCCGCTGGGTGGTCACCCGCTCAGGCCAGCGCGCCGCCGTCGATCACGAAGTCCTGGCCGGTGCAGTAGCCGCTCGCGTCCGAGGCGAGGAAGGCCACCAGCGCGGAGACCTCGTCCGGCCGCCCGACCCGCGCGATCGGCAGGTTCGCCACCGCTCCCCCGCCTGCCCGGGTCGCCGCGGAGACCATCGCGGTGTCGATGGCGCCGGGGCAGACGGCATTGACCCGGATGCCGAGCGGGCCCAGCTCCTTGGCCGCCGAGCGGGTGGCGCCGCGCAACCCCCACTTGGCGGCGGCGTAGGCCAGCCCGCCCGCATACCCGGTCATCCCCGCGGTGGAGGCGATATTGACGATGGAACCGCCGCCGCCCGCCCGCATCAGCGGCAGCACGGCCTGCATGCCGAGGACCGCGCCGATCAGATCGACGTCGAGGACGAAGCGCAGCTCCGCCTCGGCGAGTTCGCCGAGGGGCGCGCGCGGCGCCACCCCGGCATTGTTCACCAGCACGTCGAGGCGGCCGAAGCGGTCCCGGGTGCGGGCCACCGCGGCCTGCCAGTCAGCGGCGCGGCGCACGTCGAGCGCGACGGCCTCGGCGGGGCCGGGCAGCTCGGCCGCGACCGCCTCGACCTCCGCGCGGTCGAGGTCGGCGAGCACCACCGCTGCGCCGAGCCCGGCGAGCCGGCGCGCGTGCTCGGCGCCCTGCCCCCGTCCGGCGCCGGTGATCAGCACGACCCTGTCCTTCAGTTCCAGCGAGATTCGCGTCATCGCGTCCCTTCCTCCGCCGCCCGGCTGTCGAGGCGAGTGTGGGCCGGGCCGGGGCGGGCGCGGGGCGGTGCGTCCGGTCAGTGGACGGAGCCGGGATTCCAGTGAGTGAAATCACTTACCGGCGAGCGGGTGGATCGCTGTTAGAACGGGTTCGCAGCGCAGGAGGCCGCACACCGCGGCCCGTCAGCCCCCTGCGCTCCGCATCCGAGGAGGGTGGACATGAACCCCGCACAGCAGGACCCGGAAATCCGCACGATCGAGGCGGTCGCCGCCCCCGCGCGCTTCGCGCGCGGCTGGCACTGCCTCGGCCTGGTCCGCGACTTCGCCGACGGGAAACCGCACGCCGTGCAGGCTTTCGGCACCAAGCTCGTGGTCTTCCGGGGCGAGAACGGCACGCTGAACGTCCTCGACGCCTTCTGCAGGCACATGGGCGGCGACCTCAGCCAGGGCACCGTCAAGGGCGACGCGGTCGCCTGCCCGTTCCACGACTGGCGCTGGAGCGGCAACGGCCGCTGCACCGAGATCCCCTACGCCCGGCGGGTGCCACCGCTGGCCAGGACCCGCACCTGGCACGCGCTCGAGCAGGACGGGATGCTCTTCGTCTGGCACGACGCCGAGGGCAGCAAGCCGACCGATGAGGTCGCGATCCCGCGCATCGAGGGCGCCGGGAGCGCGGGGTGGACGGATTGGCACTGGTACACCACCGTGGTGCACACCAACTGCCGGGAAATCATCGACAACGTCGTGGACATGGCGCACTTCTTCTACATCCACGGATCGCTGCCGACCTACTTCAAGAACGTCTTCGAGGGCCCGGTCGCCGCCCAGTACTTCAAGAGCGGCGCCCGCGCCGACTTCCCCGCCCCCGAGGGGCAGCCGACGATGCTCGGCACCTCGTCGGTGGCGTCCTACTACGGCCCCTCGTTCATGATCGACGACCTGACCTACCACTTCGAGTACGGCGATCAGCGCACAGTGCTGCTCAACTGCCACTACCCGATCGACGCGAACTCCTTCGTGCTGCAGTACGGCATCATCGTCGAGAAGGCGCCGGGGCTGCCCGAGGACGCGGCGATGCAGACCGCCGTCGCGCTGGGCGACTGGGTCAAGATCGGTTTCGAGCAGGACGTCGAGATCTGGAAGAACAAGGCGCGCATCGACAATCCGCTGCTCTGCGAGGAGGACGGCCCGGTCTACCAGCTGCGCCGCTGGTACGAGCAGTTCTACGTGGACGCCGCCGAGGTCACCGCGGAGATGGTGGACCGCTTCGAGTTCGAGCTCGACACCACCAGGCCGCTGGAGGCGTGGAACGCCGAGATCCAGGCCAACGTGGCCGCGCAGAGCGGCACGGCCGAGGCACCCGCCTGATGGCGCCGCGCGCCGACAACCGGCTGGCCGACACCCCGATGGTGCCGGTCGACTGCGCGCGGTGCGGCGCGCAGGTGCTGGCCCGCAAGAGCAGCTGGCAGCAGACCAGCGTGCAGTGGAACGCCGACGCGGTCGCCCGCTGCCCCGAGCTCGGCGAAGCCGTGCTGCGCGGCCCCTTCCTGCCCGGTTGCTCGCGGATGAGCGAGGCCATCCGGGCGGCGGCGGCCGCCGGGCGCATCCCGATTCCCGCGGACGCGGAGCCGGAGGTCGCCACCAGCTGAACGGCGGAACCCGGATCGACACCGAGGGCCGCAGCGGCAGCGCTGCGGCCCTCGCCGTGCCGGGACCTGCGGGAACACGAGGGGCCGCAGCGGATTCACTGCGGCCCCTCGTGGCTGCCTCGTGGTCAGGAACCGCCGGGACAGTGCTCGGCGTGGCGGGCGGCGAGCCGTTCGGCGGTGGCCCGGCTCAGCACCTCCACGATCTGCCCGAGCGGATCGCGGTGGTAGCAGGCACCGGGCGGGGTGCTGCCGTCGCCGCCCGCCATCCACAGCGGTGCGCCGCGCCGGGTCAGCTCGGCGGAGACGGCCGCGACGTCGTCGGCGACGAAGCCGAGGTGGTGGATTCCGGTGTCGGTGGGGCGCCAGATCGGGGAGTCCGGCACGGTCCGCAGCAGCTCCACGTGCGGCGGGCCTGCCGAGAGCGCCATCCGCTGTACGGTGCGCTGCGCGACCCCGTCGATCCGGCAGGTGAACTCCGTCTCGCCGAAGACCCGGATGTCGAGGCCGTAGAGCCGGTTCAGCGCCGCCGCCGCGGCCTCGACATCGTCGGCCACGATCCCGACGTGGTGCAGCTCGGCCAGATCGTAGAGCATGGCCGCGCTCAGTACATGCCCTCGTCGATCGGGACCCCGAACTCGCCGCGGCCGAACATCGCCAGTGCCCGCTCCACGTCGTTGATGACGTGCACGGTGCCGGCGTGCACGTCGCGCCAGTGCCGCTCGATCGCGTTGCCGCGGGCGATGGAGTGCCCACCGGAGTTCTCGAACAGGATCTCCACGGCGTGCACCGCCCGCTCGGTGCCGAGCACCTGGTCGCGGCGGGCCCGCAGCCGCAGCGGCTCGGGGATCTCCTCGCCGGCGTCGACGTAGCGCAGCTGCTCGGCGACGTTGTGGTCCATGGTCAGCACCGCGGCGTCGATCTCGCCTGCCGCGCGCGCCACCCGCACGTGCGCGAAGGCGTCCTCGGCCACCTTCTGGCCGCCGTAGGACATGCGGACGCGCTCCTTCATCCGCTCCACGTGCGCGGTGTAGGCGCCCTGGGCGGCGCCGACGATCGCGCTGGTGATGGTGTAGGAGAAGACCATGCCGAAGGGCAGCTTGTACATCGGGGCAGTGTTCACCGCCTGGCCGGGGCCGCGCAGCCGGTCCTGCTCGAGCGAACTGAAGGCGCGGTGCGCCGGGACGAAGGCGTCCTCGATCACGATGTCGTTGCTGCCGGTGCCCGAGAGCCCGACGACGTTCCAGACGTCCTCGACCCGGTAGTCGCCGCGCGGGACCAGCGCGGTCAGGTACTCCGGCGCCTGCCCCTCTCGGAAACACAGCGTGCCGAGCAGCACCCACTGGCAGTGGTCGCTGCCGGAGGAGAAGCTCCAGCGCCCCGAGAGCCGGTACCCGCCGTCGGCCTCGACGAGCTTGCCGGTGGGGGCGTAGGAGGAGGAGACCAGCGCGTCGGGGGTGTCCTTCCACACGTCGTCCTGCGCGCGCTCGTCGAAGAGCGAGATCTGCCAGGGGTGCACGCCGACCACCGAGGCCACCCAGCCGGTGGAGGGGCAGGCCGCCGCGATGGCGCGCACCGTCTCGTACAGCGCGGCCGGGCTCTGCTCGTACCCGCCGTAGCGCTTCGGCTGCAGCAGCCGGAAGAACCCGGTCTCGCGCAGCTCGGCGATGGTCTCGGCGGGCACTCGCCGCTGCTGGTCGGCCTCGACGGCGCGGTCTCGGATCCCCGGCAGCAGCGGGCGCACCCGGTCCAGTACTTCGTTGCTCATCTCGTTCTCCTGATCTCTACTCCGCGCGCGGAATGCGACGACGGTAGAGGCCGCCGGAGCGGGCCGGAGCACGGAGTTTCAGCCACCGGAACGGTGCCGGTCACGGCTTCGGCTCGGGGCCGCCCGCCAGGTGCCGCGCGGCCAGGTGCGCGAAGACCATCGAGGCACCGATCGGGTTGCCGCCGCCGGGGTAGACGGTGCCGCTGACCGCGGCCATGGAGTTGCCGGTGGCGTAGAGACCGGGGATCGGCGCGCCCGCGGTGTCCAGGACGCGGGCGTCGGCGTCGGTGCGCAGGCCGCCCTTGGTGCCCAGGTCGGAGAGGCCGAAGGCGGCCGCCCGGTAGGGGCCGTCCCCGATCGGCACCAGCGGGTCGGGGCAGCCGGGGACCGAGCGGTCGTAGGGTTCGGCGCCGCGGCCGAAGTCGGGGTCGGCGCCGCGCGCGGCGTGCTCGTCGTAGCGGGTCACCGTCCGGACCAGGGCGTCGGCGGGCACGCCGATCTTCGCCGCCAGCGCGGGCAGGGTGTCGGCGGTGTGCCAGAGCCCGGCCTGCTCGTAGGCGGCGGGGTCGGCGAGCGGGACACCGGTGAACAGCACCGGCGGCTCCGGCGCCGCACCGCCGTAGATCATCCAGTAGGGCAGCGTGATCCGGCCGTCGCCGAGGCGGGCAAGCACCTCGCGCGCCAGCCGGTCGTAGGGGGCGGACTCGTTACCGAACCGCTCGCCCGCCTGGTCGACCAGGATGCCGCCGGTGAACCAGAGCGAGAAGGTGGAGGCGCCGTCGGGGTGGGTCAGCCCCGGCGCCCACCACGCCTGGTCCATCAGGTCGACGTCCGCACCGACCGCCATGGCCGCCTCCAGCGCGGCGCCGAGGTTGCCCGCGGGCGCCATCGAGTCCCGGGCGCTGCCCGGCACCCCGAAGCGTCGGCGCAGCCGGTCGCTGCGCTCGAAGCCGCCCGCGGCGATGAGCACTCCGCGGGTGGCGCGGATCCGGCGGCGGCCCTGCCTGGTGGCGACCAGCGCGCCGGCCACCCCGCCGCCGAGGTGGACCAGCTCCCGGCACCCGGCGTCGCGGCGCAGCTCGACATTCGGGAACCGGCTCAGCGCCAGCAGCATCCGCCCGATCAGCGCCTGCCCGCCGACGAGCTCGTCCGGCGCGGGCTCGGCGCCGCGATCGGTGCCGAGCGGTGGGCGCAGCGCCGCGGCCAGCTCACCCAGTGCCGCGGCGGGCAGCGGCGCCGGGACGATGTGCCTGCCCGCGGCCCGCGCCCGCGGCTGCGCGCCGAAGTAGTCCGGCCACGGCAGCACCTGGAACTCGAAGGCGGGGTCGCTCTCCAGGTACTCGACCAGCGGTGCGCCCCCGGTCACGAAGGCCTCCTGCAGCGCGGCCGGGGTTCGGTCGCCCACCACCGCGCGGAAGTAAGCGAGCGCGTCGTCGATGATGTCGTCGTCACCGGCCCGGCGCAGCACCGGATTGCACGGGAACCACATGCCGCCGCCGGAGTAGGCGGTCGTGCCGCCGAAGCTGCCGGTCGCCTCGATCACGATGACGTTCAGCCCGGCGCGGGCCGCGGTGTAGGCGCCGATCAGCCCGCCACCGCCCGACCCGATCACCAGCACGTCGCAGCGCTCGTCCCACTGCACTGCGGAATCGACCCAGCTCATCGGCCCTACCCTCCGTCGTCCCCGCGACACCGGCGTCACCGGGTGCGCCGATGCTAGGCAGCGGACGCCGCTCCGGAGCCGGGCTGTTCCGCTGATCGAGACGCCCGCGGGCGCCGGCCACCGGTCCGGCGCGGTCCACTGAGCGGGAGGCCCCCGCCGCAGCACCCGCCCGGCCGACCATCCTCGACGATCGGGCTCGTCCGGCCCCGCCGCTCACCGAAACAGGAGAATCACCCATGACACAGCTGCAGCGCTACGACGGCCGCCGCGCACTCGTCACCGGCGGCGGCTCCGGTATCGGCCAAGCCAGCGTGCTGCGCATCCTCGCCGAGGGCGGCCGGGTGGTCGCCGCCGACATCAGCGAGACCGGGCTGCAGGACACCGTCGCTAAGGCGGGCGACGCCGCCGACCGCCTGCACACCGTCGTCGTCGACATCGGTGACGAGGAATCGGTGCGCACGGGCGTCGAGGCGGCGACCTCCTGGCTCGGCGGGCTCGACACCCTCGTCAACGCGGCGGGCGTGCTGCGCTCGGCGCACTTCGAGCAGACCCGCCTCGCAGATTTCGAGCAGGTGCTGCGCGTCAACCTGGTCGGCACCTTCCTGGTGACCAGGGAGTCCATCGCCGCGCTGCGCGCGGGCAACGGCCCCGCCGTGGTCAATTTCAGCTCCACCTCGGCGATGTTCGCCCATCCCTACATGTCCGCCTATGCCGCCTCCAAGGGCGGCATCCAGGCGATGACGCACGCGCTGGCCTCGGAGTTCAGCAAGCAGGGGATCCGCTTCAACGCGGTGCAGCCGGGCTCGATCTCCTCCGGGATGACCGACGGCACCGGTGCGGCCAAGCAGAGCGTCGGCCCCGGCCTGCCCGCCGACGCCGACTTCGCCCTGTTCGCGAAGGCGGCGCCGGCATTGCCGCTGAGCGACGGCGCCATTTTCGCCGGTCCGGACGCCGTCGCCGCGGTCGTCGCCATGCTCGGCAGCGCCGACGCCTACTTCGTCACCGGAACCGAGGTGCGGGTCGATGGCGGCTCGCACATGTGAGCACCACCCGCCGACCTCTCAGGAGACCCCGATGCCCATCGACCCCACCACCGCGCTCGGCGCCGAGCTGCCCGGCCAGGAGTTCTCCTGGACCCCCTCGGACGTGCAGACATATCACCTCGGCCTCGGCGCGGGACGCGACTGGACCGACCCCGCGGAGCTGGCCTACCTCGACGATCGCGCGCCGCGGGTGCTGCCCACCTTCGCCACCGTGGCGCCGGGCGTCCGCAACACCGGGGCCCCGCGAGTGAGCATGCCCGGCGTGGAAATCGACCTGGCCAAGGTCGTCCATGCCCATCAGGAGGTGGTGGTGCACCGGCAGATTCCCGCCGCCGGTCGTGCGCGCAGCAGCGGGCGCATCGCCGAGATCTGGGACAAGGGCTCGGCAGCGGTCGTCGTGCAGGAACACACCGTCACCGACACCGAGGGCCGGGCGCTGTGGACGACCCGCTCATCGATCTTCGCCAAGGGCGAAGGGGGGTTCGGCGGCGACCGCGGGCCCAGCGCCACGATCGAGACTCCCTCCCGATCGGCCGATTTCGAGGTCCTCGTACCGACGATGCCCCAGCAGGCGCTGCTGTATCGCATGTGCGGCGACCGCAATCCGCTGCACTCCGATCCCGCTTTCGCCCGGGCGGCGGGCTTCCCAGCGCCGATTCTGCACGGACTGTGCACGTACGGCATCGCCTGCAAAACCGCGACCGACACCTTTCTCGAGGGTGACACCACCCGGGTCGGAGGTTTTCGCGCGCGCTTCGCCGGGGTGCTGTTCCCCGGCGAGACCTTGCGCGTGCGGGGGTGGCAGAACGGTGGCAGCGACCTCACGCTGTCGGTTACCGCCGTGGAGCGCGATGACGCGCCGGTGCTCGCCGATGCATCGCTGACCGCACTGGTCTGAACAGGTCGCGGCTGCGCGGTCCGCGCGCGGCCGGAATAAACTATCACGTGCTAGTTTGAAGAGGCCTCTCGGAGACGCGGCCTCCCGCATCGGCCGAGCGGACATCCCGTTCCCGATGCCACGAGGAGTCCCATGACGAGTCCGGGTGCAATCGCCATCGCCCTGTCCCCGCCCCGCTTCGAGCACCACCGCGAGGCGCTCGGAATCGGTCACTCGACACCTCGGCTGAGCTGGATCACCACCGACGCGCCCGCAGGCTGGCGGCAAGCCGGCTACGAACTCGAAGAGCACGGCGGCCGACGGCACGCGGTCGACTCTCCCGACTCGGTGCTCGTGCCGTGGCCGTTCTCGCCGCTGACCTCGCGCCAGCGCCGGCGGATCCGGGTCCGGGTGCGCGGCGAGAACGGACCGGCCTCCGACTGGAGCACCTGGTCGGTGGTCGAGGCAGGGCTGCTCGACCCCGCCGACTGGTCAGCCGCCCTGATCGGCACCGGTGCCGAACAATCCCCGCCGCCGCTGCTCCGCCACGATTTCACCGTGCGGGACGTGGCGATAACCCGGGCACGGGTCTACGCCACCGCGCACGGGCTGTTCGAACTCGAACTCAACGGCCGGCGGGTCGGCGACCACGAGCTGGCGCCGGGATGGACGGCCTACGAATCACGCCTGCGCTACCACACCTTCGACGTCACCGGGCTGCTCCGCTCCGGAGCCAACGCGATCGGTGTCCGGCTCGCGGACGGCTGGTGGCGCGGCCACCTCGGCTGGGACGGCCGATCCGCGCTCTACGGCTCCGACCTGGCCGCTCTGGTGCAGTTGGAGATCGAGTACGGCGACGGAGACCGGGCTGTGATCGGATCCGGCCCGGACTGGCGCGCAGGCACAGGACCGATCCTGACATCGGACCTCTACAACGGCGAGCATTTCGACGCCCGGCTCGACGCACCGGGGTGGTCCAGCCCCGGATTCGACGACAGCGGCTGGCTTCCCGTCGAAGCGGAGACCTTCGATACCACGGTCCTGGTTGCCCCGGACGGCCCCCCGGTGCGCTGCGTCGAAACCGTTCCGGTGGCCGAGGTACTCACCACTCCCAGCGGTGCCACCGTGCTCGACTTCGGCCAGAATCTGGTCGGACGGCTCCGCATCACGGTCACGGGCCGGGCGGGGGACACCGTCGTCCTGCGCCACGCCGAGGTACTCGAGAACGGCGAGCCGGCCTTCGCTCCCCTGCGCACCGCCGCTGCCACCGATACCTATGTGCTGAGCGGCGCCGGAACCGAAACCTGGGCTCCGCGATTCACCGTGCACGGATTCCGCTACGCGCAGGTCGAAGGGTGGCCGGGAACACTGCGGCCCAGCGATTTGGTCGCCGAGGTCCTGCACACCGACATGGTGCGCACCGGCACCTTCACCGTCTCCGACCCGCTGCTGCAGCGGCTGCACGACAACGTGGTGTGGAGCATGCGCGGCAATTTCGTCGATGTGCCGACCGACTGCCCGCAACGCGACGAGCGGCTGGGCTGGACCGGAGACCTGCAGGTCTTCGCGCCGACCGCCGAGTTTCTCTACGACTGCGCGGGGATGCTCACCGGCTGGCTGCACGACTTGGCCGCTGAACAGCGCAAATACGGGGGCACCCCGATGATCGTGCCCGCCGTCGTCATGGGGTACAACGGGCCGATGGCGGGCTGGGGCGACGCAGCCACCGTCGTTCCGTGGTCGATCTATCGGGCCCACGGCGACGAGGGAATCCTCCGCACCCACTTCCACAGCATGCGTGCCTGGGTGGAGGAAGTAGCCGCCGCGGCGGGTGCTGATCGCATCTGGAACTCGGGATTCCAGTTCGGCGACTGGCTCGATCCGACCGCACCGGCGGGCAGGCCCGAACAGGCCGCCACCTTTCCGGAGATCGTGGCCACCGCCTATTTCGCTCGGTCTGCGCGGATTGTCGCCGACACCGCCACCTTGCTCGATCGGGCCGAGGACGCCCGACGGTATCGGCGGCTGGCCGAGGAGGTCCGTGATGCTTTCCGGCACCAGTACGTCACGCCGTCGGGACGGCTACTGTCGGACTCTCCTACCGCCTACGCCTTGGCGCTGCAATTCGATCTGCTCGACGGCGCCGAGGAACGCGGCCGCGCCGCCAATCGGCTCGCCGAGATCGTCCGGAACAGTGGCTATGCCATCGCCACCGGGTTTCTGGGCACCCCGCTGCTCTGCGATGCTTTGTCCGCGCACGGTCACGCCGACGTCGCCTACCGGGTGCTGATGCGGACCGAGCCCCCGTCCTGGCTGTACGCCGTCGTCAACGGTGCCACGACCATCTGGGAGCGCTGGGACTCGCTGCTGCCGGACGGCACCATCAATCCCAGTGGAATGACCTCGTTCAACCACTATGCGTTCGGCTCGGTCGCGGACTGGTTGCACAGAGTCGTAGCAGGACTGGCCCCCGGCGAACCCGGCTACCGGTCGCTGCTGATCGCACCTCAGCCGCCGCGGCGGGGGCTCACCTCTGCGGGGGCGCACCTCGACACTCCCTATGGAACAGCCGAAAGCGCATGGGAACTGCGTGCGGGGCAGTTCCACCTCACCGCAATCGTTCCCGTGGGAGCGCATGCCGAGGTTCGGCTTCCGTCCGGCATCGTGAACCGGATCGAGCACGGCACCCACCGATGGTCCGAGCCGTTCGAAGTCGAGAGCGACGAGCGGGGAGTGGTCGACGTCGACACCCGGCTCGGCGATCTGATGGATCACCCCGACGCCATGCTGGTGCTGACCGGCGTCATCACCAAGTACATCCCCGAAGCTGCCGAACATCTGAGCGCGGGAATGCGGGGACAGGAAGACATGACCCCCCGGGTGGTCGCCGGGTTGATGCCGCGCCCGGACGAAGTCCTCGCCGACCTGGAGCGTGGCTTCGCGGCAGTCTCCGCGGGCACGAAAGTCCCGCCCGACGTATTCGCCGAGCTCGCACCGCCCGCGCTCTGACACGCTGACAGCGGAAGCCGCATTCTGTCTGTGGAGTTGAGCGGCTTCCTACCCCACGGGGGGAAGCCGCTCAACTTCCGGGCCACTTGCTTCGCGGTCCTATCGGAGTTCCGCGCCCGCGGCGTGCCGGGCGGCGACATATCCGTAGACCAGCCCCTGCCCGATGGTCGCACCGGCACCCGGGTAGGTCGCCCCGAAGGCGTTGGCCGCGGTGTTGCCGATGGCGTACAGCCCCTCGATCACCCCGCCGTCCTCGCGCAGCACCCGCGCGTCCGCATCGGCCACGACCCCGCCGCACGTGCCGAGATCGCTGAGGATCATCCGCACCGCGTAGAAGGGAGCCTTGTCCAACGGTGCGAGATTGGGATTCGGTGCCACGGTGGGATCACCGTAGTAGCGGTCGTAGGCGCTCTCCCCGCGGCTGAACTCCGGGTCGGTGCCCCATTCGGCGTACTGGGCGATCGAGCGGAAGCTCTCGGCGAGCGCGTCCTCGGGCACGCCCATCGCGCGGGCGAGCTCGGCCGGGTTGTCCGCTCGGTGCGCCAGCCCCGCCTCGAACCATGCCTTCGGCAGCGGCTGACGCGGGAAGATCGCCCCGGCCATGATGTAGTTGTTGCGGTAGCGCTGGTCGAAGATCAGCCACATCTGCTCGACCGGGTCGCCCTCCTGCTCGCGGGCGAGCATTGCCTGGCCGAAGGACATGTAGTCGGTCGCCTCGTTGATGAAGCGGCGGCCGGTCTGGTCAACGACGAAGGATCCGGGCAGCGAGCGCTCGGCGAGCATGACCAGCGGGGCTGCGCCGGGCAGCGGCGCGAAGGCCGGAAACCACCACGCCTGGTCCATCAGCGCGATACCGGCGCCGAGTTCCTGTGCGGCGGTGATCGCGTCGCCGGTATTGCCCTCCGCGCCCAGGCTGGCGGCGTCGGCGAGGCGCTGCGACTGGAATTTGTGCCGGGCGGCCATGTCGTGGTCGAACCCGCCGGCGGCGAGCACGACACCCCGGCGAGCGGTCACCGTGACCTCCTTCCCGTCCTGGCTGAGCACCGCGCCGGTCACCCGATCGCCGTCCTGGACGAGCCGCACCAGGCTGGTTTCGGTCCACACCGGGATTCCCGCTCGCAGCACGCCCGCGAAGAGCCCCGCCGCCAGCGCCTGCCCGCCGGCCAGATACTCCCTCCCGATGAGCATGCCGCCGATCCCCTGCGCCGCCCGCCGCAGAATCCGCGAGAGCGCCCGCGCGGGCTTGCGCGCGATGAGGTTCATCCACTTGTAGTCGGCGCCGGTCACCGGCATGGGAACCGGTGCCTCCATCACCCCGCCACGCAGCCGCGGCCGCTCCGCGCCGAGCACCGACGCGTCGAACGGGCGGCACTCGCAGGTGCGGCCCTCCGCCCGCCCGCCCGGCTCCTCCGGGTGATAGTCGGAGTACCCCTCGGCCCAGAAGAACCGCATGGGGGTGGTGCGCTCGAGCATGCCGACGGTGGCGGGACCGGCGTCGAGGAAGGCCCGGCCGCGCTCGGCCGGCGCCGAGTCACTCACCACCGCGCGCACATAGGTCTCGGCCTCGGCGATCGCGGCGGGGCCGTTGTCCGGCAGGATCGAACTACCGGGGATCCAGAAGGCACCCCCGGAGCGAGCGGTGGAGCCGCCGACGAATGCGGTCTTCTCCACGATCAGCGCGGACAACCCAAGCTCGTGGGCCGCGAGCGCGGCCGACATGCCCGTGCCCGAGCCGACCACGAGGAAATCGACGGTCGTGTCCCTGGCGGCGGCGCGCGGGGGCATCGGCTTCTTCGCCATGATCGGAAACTCCACTCTCAGAATTCAGCGGGAAAGCCCCACGGTAGGTTCGGCGACCGGGATGGCGGAGGCGGCTTTCCATTCAGCGGGAGGTCCCGCTGACTGGAATTCGCTGCTGCTCCGCAGGTCACTGGGCGGTTAACGTCCCCGGCATGAGCAACACCTGGAGCAGAGAAGAACTCGAAAGCGCATTTCAGACCTGGCATTCCACGGTCGCGCGGGCCGCCTCCGGCGAGGGCAGCTGGCGCGAATTCGTCGACCTTTTCACCCCCGACGCCGAATATCACGAGCAGATGGTCGGCGTGTTGAAGGGGCCCGACGCCATCTGGGCCTGGGTCGAGCCGACACTGGCCACCTTCCCGGGTGCCGCGATGACCTCTTTCCCCGCCTACTGGCACCTGATCGACGACGTCAACGGCGTCATCGTGGTCAAGCTGAACAACCTGATGCGCGACCCCGGCGACGGCGCGCAGATGGGCGCGGACAACATCAGCATCCTGACCTACGCCGGCGGCGGGAAGTTCTCCAAGGAGGAAGACGTCTACGATCCCGCCGAGTTCGTGAAGCTGGTTCCGGAGTGGATCGAGCGGGCCGTGCAACTGGGAACACTCAGCGCGGACGAACTCGCGTGGTGCCAGCAGCAGGCGGCCTCCGCGTAATCACCCGAAACAACTGCGGGCCAACGCATTCGCGTTGGCCCGCAGTTGTTTCAGAGCTCAAGCGGCGTCGGTACCGAGATAGGCGCGCTCGACTCGGCCCGGATCCGCACGCAGCGCCGCCGCGCTGTCCCGGTCGGCGATCCGCCCGTGCACCAGCACAGCGGCACGATCGGCGCTGCCGAGCGCGAGGTGCACGTGCTGCTCGACCAGCAGGACGCTGGTCCCCTCGGCGGTCGCGAGCCGGCGCAGCACCTCCAGGATCTCGGTCACGATCACCGGAGCAAGCCCCATGCTGAGCTCGTCGATGAGCAGGACCGACGGCCGCTGCAGGATCGCCCGGCCGATCGCGAGCATCTGCTGCTCTCCGCCGGAGAGGCGGCCCGCATCGACCGACAGCCGCTTTTCCAGCGCGGGAAAATACTGCAGCACCTGCTTCAATGCACTCGACCGCCGAGATCGCTCGGGCACCGCGAGCAGCAGATTCTGCTTGGTACTCAGCTGCCGGAACAGCGCACGATCATCGGGGACCAGCACCATGCCCGCACGCACCGCGTCACGCGGGCGGCCGCTGCGCACCGGCGCCCCCTCGACCTCGATCGCCCCGCCGGTGTGCGGTAGCAGCCCGGCGAGCGTCTCCAGCAGCGTGGTCTTGCCCGCGCCGTTCGGCCCGAGCAGGCAGGTGATCTCCCCTGCGGCCAGGGTCAGGTCGACGTCGCGGACGCACGGCCGCTCCTTCAGGTAGCCCGCGGTGACACCGCGGCACTCGAGCGTGGTCGTCACTGCGGAGCCTCCTGTGCGGCGAGCGGGCGGGTGTGCAACTCCGGGACCGGTTCGCGCGCCGGGTCGACGGTATCGGCGGGCACCCCCAGGTACGCGCGCAGCACCTCGGGATGGGAACGGATCTCCTCGGGGGTGCCGGTGGCGATGACCCGGCCGAGGTCGAGCACGATCACCCGGTCGCAGACGGTGAGCACCAGCTCCATGTCGTGGTCGACCAGCAGCACGCCGGTGCCGTCGGCGGCGACCGCGCGCAGTTTGTCCCCGAGCCACCGGCTCTCGCCGCTGTCCAGACCGGCCGCCGGTTCATCGAGCAGCGCCACCGCGGGCTCGGCGGCGAGCACCCTGGCCATCGAGACCAGCTGCCGCTGGCCCTGCGATAGCAGCCCGGCCTCCCGGTCGGCGTGCTCGGCGATGCCGAGCACCGCCAGCGTGCGCGCGACGCGCGCCGCCACCGGCTGGTCCGAGTGCGAACGGGCCGCGCCGACCCGGACGTTCTCCGCGACGGTCAGGTCGTCGTACAGCTCGACATCCTGGAAGCTGCGGCCGAGCCCGGCCCGGCTGCGGGCGTGCGGGGGCCGACCGGCCAGGGGCCGACCGGCCAGGGTCACCGCCCCCGTGGCCGTGGCGAACCCGGTGACCGCATCGATGACTGTCGTCTTACCCGCGCCGTTCGGGCCGATCAGCCCGACGATCTCACCGGGGCGCACCTCGAAGGCGACGTCGGTGGCGGCCTGCACGGCGCCGTAGGTGACGCTGACGTCGCGCACTGCCAGCACCGGCGCCGTGCGATCGATATCGGCACGGCTCCGCGGCTCCGCGTCGGCGAGCCCGGCGGCCACGGGGCGGCGGCGCACGAGCGCGGGCCACGGGATCCGGGGCAGCTTGCTCGCGATGCCGTCCGGGTTCACCATCACGGTGACGACGAGCAGCAGCCCGCTGATCACCGCGTAGTAGTCGCCGACGTGCAGGAAGCGGTCGACCAGCAGGTAGACGACGCCGCCGGGCGCCATCACCCCGGCGAGGATGCCGCCGGTGATGGAGGTGATGCCGGCGACGTAGATGACCGCGAAGAGCGAGATCCCGACGAAGACCGCGAACGGTTCCGGGGTGGCGAGGTTCTGCTGGTACCCCATCAGCGCGCCGCCGAGCCCGGCGATGAACGCGCCGATGGCGAAGGTGATCAGCTTGGTGCGGGACACGTCGATCCCGGCCGCCGCAGCCGAGCGCTCGTTGGCCCGGACCGCGAGCATGTCGGTACCGAGGCTGCTGCGGCGCAGCGCGGCGACCGCCAGCCCGGCAGCGGTGAGCACCGCCAGGCAGAGCAGCGCGAAGGCCAGCCGCGGGTACGCCTCGCCCGCACCGATGTTCAGATCGATGCCGAACAGCCTCGGGGTGTCGATCGGCGCGCCCTGCACGCCGCCGTTGAGCTCGGGGTTTCGGAACCAGAACGCTTCGACGAAGACCGCGAGCGCGAGCGTCACGACGGTCAGCGGCAGCCCCCGGACCCGCAGCGCGGGCAGCCCGACCACCACCCCGACGACGGTGGCGAACAGCGCGGCCAGCAGCGGCGCGAACGGGAACGGGACGCCCAGGTGCTGATTCAGCACGCTCAGCGCGTAGGCCGAGACGCCTGCCAGGGTGAGCTGGGCGAGCGAGACCTGCCCCGCGTACCCGGTGACGACCACCTGGGACAGCCCGATCACCGCGAAGATGATGCTGCTCACGATGGCCGCACGCCAGCTGCCGGTGGTCGCCAGCAGCGCGGCCACGGTGACGGCGAGCGCCAGCAGCGCCGGCAGCAGGATGCGGTCGGGGCGGGGTGCCCGGCCGAGGGTCTGCCGGATCACCGAGCCCCGGTCCGGCAGCGGCCTGCCCTTCAGCACCAGGAATCCGAGGATCAGCAGCAGCGAGATCGCCTCCGCGGTGCCGGCGCGCGGCCACCAGTCGTAGAGCCCCTGCAGATTGGTCGCCTCGGCCTGGAGCGCGCCGATGACGATACCCGCGGCGACGGTCAGCCAGATCGAGCCGAAGTTGCCGACCAGGGTGGCCGCCAGCGCGGGCACGATGAACAGCGAGTAGGCGACCGGGTTCAACGCCACCAGCGGCGCGATGAGGATGCCGCCCAGGCCGGCGACGACCGAGGACAGCGCCCAGTTCGCGAAGGCGATCCGATCCGGCGAGAGCCCGGTCAGGTAGGCGCCCTTCTCCGACTCGGCGGCCGCCTCGGTGGCGACGCCGAACCGGGTGAAGCGGAAGACCAGCGCCACCACCACCGCCAGCGCCACGATGGCCAGCGCCAGCCACACCCGGTCGGCGGGCACCTTCCGATCGCCCAGCGCGAAGGTGTCGAGCGCGAAGATCGGCTGCACCGCGACCAGGCCGGTGCCCACGCGCTGGGCGATCACCGCCTGGATCACGATCATAAGGCCGATCGAGGCGACGGCCTTGGCCACCACCGGTGCGGTGCGCATCGGCCGGAACACCAGCGCGTAGCACAGCACGCCGAGCAGTGCGGCCGCGACCAGGGAGATCGCTATGGCAGGGCCGACCCCGAGCGGTCCGCCGAGGTCGATCCGCTCGGGCAGCCCCGGTATCGGGACCAGCAGGTCGCCCTTGCGCAGCAGGGCGTAGGTGTACGCGGCGTACAGCGCGACCGCACCGGTGGCGAAGTTCACGACGCCGGAGCTCTTGAAGGTCATCACGAGCGCGAGCCCGAGCGCCGCGTACACCGCCCCGTTGCCGAGGCCGAGCACGAGGTAGGAAAGGTGTTCTGTCATAGCTGGTCTCCCTGGCCGAACGAAAGTGGCGGGCGGGTCAGCCGGTCACCTTGAGGTTCACCGGGACGGCCTGGTCGTTGAGCTCGCCGATCAGCATCTGGCGCGAGCAGATCGACGGCAGCATAGGCACCGCGGTGCCGTCGCAGGTGAAGGTGATTCCGCCGCCCGCGGGCATCTCGACGCCCTTGGCCGCGCGCAGCGCCTCCTTGATGCTCGCCGCGTTCACCTCACCCTGGATTCCGTCGGTGGCACCGGCCAGCGCCAGCACGACCTGATAGCCCGAGGAGGCCGCGCCGGTCACCGTCGCCGACGGTGCGTAGGCCTGCAGCACCGAGCGGTAGAGCACCGAGTCCGGGCGATCGGAGAGGTAGTCGGTCGCGGTGATGCCGGTGCTGCCGGTGACCGCGTCCATCCCGATGATCCCGGTGACGTTCGGATCCAGGCAGACCGGGATGAAGACCTTCTGCACGGCCGGGTCGGTGGTCTGCACCGCCTTGTAAACCGAGGCGCAGGTCGCGGCGTCGGCGATCACGCTGACCCCGTCCGGCTTGCCGGAGAGCCCGGAGGTGACCAGCGGCGTCGGGTCCGGCACGCCGAGCGGGATCGGCACCACCTTCAGCTGCACACCCGCGGCCTGGAACAGCGGCGCGCCCATGGCGTCGGCCAGCGCGCCGAGCCCGCCGCCGTCGCTGGCGAACAGGGTGAAGTTCTTCATCCCCTTGTCCTTGGCGGCAGCCGCCATCGCGCCGATGGTGCCGGGCAGCCCAGCCGAGAGCGCCGCCGAGTCCGGCGAGGTCAGCTCCTGCTGCGAGACGCCGTTCAGGGTGACATAGGGGATGCCCGCGCCTGCCACGATCGGCAGGATGGTGCCGCCCTGCGAGGTGCCCGGCGACAGCACCGCGGCCACCTTCTGTTCGACGAAGTCGTTGGCGCACTTGGTCGCCGAGGTCGGCTCCTCCTGTTGCTTGCAGACCACCAGCTCGATCGGGCGCCCCGCGATGCCGCCGCCGTTCTTGTTCACGTACTGCGCCGCCGCCTCGGCGCCCTCGCGCATCTCCGGCAGCGAGACCACCGCGCCGCCCTCGGTCGACACGAAGCCGATCCGGACCGGGGCGCCCGAGGCGGGCGCGTCCGGCAGGGCGGTGGTGGGCGCGCCGGACACCGCGGCGTTGTTGTTCGACTCCTCGTCACCGGCGCACCCGGTCGCCGCGATCGCGGTGCACAGTGCGGCGGCGCCGATCACGGCGACTGCTCGTCGCCGCCGACTCAGACCAAGCTTCATGATCTGGTTCTCCTTCCGATGGCGAGGCCGCACCGGGTGGTCCCCGACACAATGAAGGTCCTCGCGTGAGCCACATCACCGACCGACGTGGCGGACGGATTATGTGTTCATCGACCGGTCACCTCCGAAGGGGTTTTCCCGGTGACCGGGA
Organism: Nocardia sp. NPDC050697; assembly: GCF_040654395.1. NCBI lineage: Bacteria > Bacillati > Actinomycetota > Actinomycetes > Mycobacteriales > Nocardiaceae > Nocardia > Nocardia sp. NPDC050697. The sequence goes on along the minus strand of NZ_JBFAHY010000001.1, from coordinate 468,944 downwards.
CAAACCGCCTCAGGAGCGGTCACGGGGGCGGACGAAGACCCCCTCGGCCACTACCGTTACATCGCCTGCGACGGCAACGTGGCCGGTCGCGAAGGTTTTGGCGCCCTCATGGCGCACTGTCCGCGCCTCGCCGCGTATCGGGCCGAGCGGGGTCGGCCGCAGGTAGCGCAGCGTCAGGGTGCCGGTGACGGCGGGCCCGCCGGGGCGCTGTGCGACCGAGCCGAGGAGCTGGTCGAGAATCAGCGCCGAGACCCCGCCGTGCACGCAGCCCGGCGGCCCTTCGTAGGCGGCGCCGAGCTCGGCCTCGCTCCACACCGAGCCGTCCGGAGCGCGCTCGACGACGAGCGGCGGCGCGATTCTTCCTGGGATTCATCCTCACCTCCGGACGTCACCTTCGGCATCGGCCGTCAGGCACCGCAATGTCCGATTCCGGTCAGCGGGCTCGGAAGCCGCGGAAGCGGCGCAGGTAGCCGGGGAGCCCACGCAGCGGAACGGCCCGCGGCCAGACGTCCGGCCGGAAGTACGCATCGCTGCCGCCGTCCACGAAAACGACGCTGCCGCAGAGGAAGCGCGCGGAGTCCGAGAGCATCAGCAGCACCCAGTCGGCGAGGTCGTCCGGATCGCCGAAGCCCCCGATCGGCACGGGGAAGCCGCGGATGGCCGCGGCCTCGGCGGGGGTGGCGAGCTGCTTCTCCAGCAGCGGGGTCAGCACGGCGCCCGGGGCGAGCACGTTGAGCCGGATCCCGGCTCCGGCCCAGTCCGCGGTCACCGCGCGCCGCCGTGCCCAGCGGGTCACCGCGATCTTGGAGGCGGCGTAGGCGATCGCGGGCGCGTTCCGGCCGAAGATCCGCACCGCGCGCAACGCGCGTTCGACGTCCCCCGCCAGTAGGGCGCGGATCGCCCGCCCCGGTACGGCGGGGACGGTGGTAGTCGAGTTGCTGCCGAAGACGACGACTCTCGCCTCCCCCGCGGCGGCGAGCGCGGGACGCCAGCCATCGAGCAGCTCGACCACCCCGCGGTAGTTGACCTCGTAGATCTGGCGAGGCCGGTCCGCGCCCGGCGCCGGCCCGACCCCCGCTGCGAGGACCACGCCGTCGAGGCGGTCGCCGGCCGCGGCGAGCACCTGTTCGATCGCCGACCGCCTGCCCTGCCCGGTGCCCAGGTCGGCCACGACCTCGGCTTCGCGCAGATCGACGCCGACCACCGTGTGCCCGAGCGCACGCAGCTTGTCCGCCGCGGCGCGGCCCATACCGGATGCCGCTCCGGTCACGACGTAGACACCCATAATTCTCCCGCTTCCCGCTGTTCCAGCATCGACACTCGATGCCGCGCAATATTGACACACCTCGCCAAAACTGGTTCGCTTTTCTCTGTGATCGGTTCAGCTCCCCCCTCTCGCCGCCCCGGACGCCCCTCGGTCCTGGACTCCAAGGCCGTCACCGCGAGCGCGCTGCGCCTGTGGTCGGAGCGCGGCTTCGCCGGTACGAGCTGGAACGACCTCGCCCAGGCCACCGGCATCAGCGCCCGCACCCTGCTGCGGCACTACTCGTCGCGAGCCGAGATCGCCTGGCTCGGTGTGGCGCCGGCGACCGAGCGACTGCGCGCCGCACTGGACGGTGCCGCGGACGGCCTACCGACCGCGGCCATCGTCCGGGGCGCGATCGTCGAATCGGTCTCCCACGATCCGCGGCTCCACGAGGTGGCGCCGGGGTGGCTGCGCCTGATCTCGGCCGAGCCGGAACTCGCCGCAGGCGCGCCGCGTGCCTACCAGCCGTGGATCGAGACCCTCGCCCGCTACTTCGCTCTCCGCCTGCCCGCCGCTCCCGCCGCCATCTGCCGAGCACTCGCCACCGCGTACCAGGCGGCCACCTTCGCCGCCCTGCTCGAGTGGGCCGACGCGGGCGCGAACGGTGACCCGGCCGACGCCGTCGAGCGCATGCTGCGCTGGCTGGACGTACACGCACCGCTCACCACTTCCGCCGACCTCCCCGCTCCAGCCCGAACAGAGGAATCCCGATGACGACATCGTCCATCCCGGCCCGGCCGGATCCACTCGCCCCCGCGCAGCTCGGCCCGATCCAGCTGCGCAATCGGATCATCAAGTCCGCGACCTTCGAGGGAGTCACCGCGGACGCCCTCGTCACCCAGGCACTGATCGACTTCCACGTGGCGGTCGGGGCCGGCGGCGCCGCCATGACCACCGTCGCCTACTGCGCGGTCGCCCCGGAGGGCCGCACCGAGCGCGACCAGATCTATTGGCGCCCCGAGGCGCTGCCGGGGCTGCGCCGGCTCACCGACGCCGTGCACGCCACCGGCGCCGCCGTCTCCGCGCAGATCGGGCACGCCGGGCCGGTCGCCAACTCGCGCTCGACCGGATTGCCCTCGCTTGCCCCATCGAGGCGGCCGAATCCGCTCGCGATGGGGCTGGACCGCGCCGCCACCGACGACGACATCCACCGCATCATCGAGGCTCACGCCCAGGCCACCAGGTACGCCGCCGATGTCGGGTTCGACGCCGTCGAAGTTCACCTCGGCCACAACTACCTGGCCAGCTCGTTCCTGAGCCCGAACATCAACCGCCGCACGGATCGCTGGGGCGGGTCGCTACCCAACCGCGCGGAGTTCCCGCGCCGGATCCTGGAAGCGGTGCGGGCCGCGGCAGACGGGCGGATCGCGGTGCTGGCGAAGACGAACATGGCCGACGGCGTGCCGGGGGGGCTGTGGCTGGACGAGTCGCTGGCCTTCGCCCAGTTGCTCGAGCAGGACGGCCACCTCGACGCCCTGGAGCTGACCGGCGGCTCCTCGCTGTTGAACCCGATGTACCTCTTCCGCGGCGACGTGCCGCTCCGGGAGATGGCCGAGACCCAGCACGGCATCGTCAAGCTCGGCATGAAGATGTTCGGCCGCTTCGTCTTCCAGCACTACCCCTACGAGCCGCTGTACTTCCGCGACTACGCCCGCCAGTTCCGTAACGCGTTGACCATGCCTTTGGTGCTGCTCGGCGGCATCACCGACCTGGCCGCGATCGACACCGCGATGGACGACGGATTCGAGTTCGTGGCCATGGCGCGGGCGCTGCTGCGCGAACCCGACCTGATCAACCGGATCCAGGCCGACTCCGCCACGCGGTCACTGTGCATTCACTGCAACCTGTGCGCGGCGAGCGTCTTCACCGGCACCCGCTGCCCGCTGATTCCGCAGGAGGCCGACCATCCTGCGGAATCAGCGGCCGCGCCTTCGTGACCTGCTTCACATGAGGCCGGGGATGTGGCACTATTCCTATTAGAAATAGCCACGTCAGACCCGTGGCACGTGCGACGAAGGAGTCAACGCATGACGATCGCGCAGGACGTGCGGCCCGCTGAAGCCAACACCCCCAGCGCCCTACTCGACCGGCTCTCGCTCGTCCTGGACGCCTTCGACGGGCGGGACAGCCTCGGCCTGGCGGAGATCGTCGCGCGGACCGGCCTGCCGCGCTCCTCGGCCCACCGGATGCTGGACCGGCTGGTCCAGCTCCGGTGGCTGAGCCGGGAGGGCCGCAACTACAGCCTCGGCATCCGGCTCGTCGAGCTCGGCTCGCTCGCCGTGCACCAGGACCGGGTGCACGCCGCGTCCGCCGAGCACCTGCACCACCTCTACCGGACCACCGGCATGGTGGTGCACCTCGCGGTGCTCGACGGCGCGGACATCGTCTACCTCGACAAGCTCGGCGGCAGGCTCGCCGCCTACGTGCCGACCCGCATCGGCGGCAGGCTGCGCGCGGACCGATCCGCGCTCGGCAAGGCGCTGCTCGCCTCGGCGGGACGCGACGAACCGGGCGATCAGCTCATCCGGGAGCTGGGATACGCCGTCGAGCGCAACACCACGCTCGACGGGTTCGGCTGTATCGCCTCCCCCATCGGCCCGGCCGGTGAGGCCACCACGGCGGTGTCGATCTGCGGGCCGCTGTCGCGCATGACCTTCGACAGCCGGATGACCACGCCGGTCCAGCTGACCGCGAACGCCATCTGGCGCAGCATGACCTCCGGGGTTCGGATCACCCCGACCCTGCAGCGGCGCAATATCCTGCGCTCGCTGCCCACCGCCCCGAGCGTGCTCGCCGAGGGCTGACGCCTCCCCGAGGTCAGTCCTCCCCCACCGTGCGCCAGATTCCCGGATGCCGGGGCACGGGCAGCTCGTTCTCGTCGTGCGCCGCCACCTCCCGATAGCGCGCCGCCGCCCCGTCGATGTCCTCGAGCAACTGCTCGGCCAGCGCGATCTCGGCCTCGAAGTACCGCTGCGACCAGCGCAGGCTCATCTGGGTGAAGGCCCAGCCCGGCTCCGGCTCGGAGCGGTCGGCGTGCCGCGCGGCGCGGCGCGCCTGCTCGCGCAGGTTCTCGATGTGCGCGTGCACGATCCGCTTGAGGTGGTCGGGCTCGTGCAGGTGGCCCATCCACAGCCGCAGCATCACCCCGTGCTTGAGCACCGGCATGTCCACCTCGGCCTCGAGCGACCAGTTGCGCAGCGCCCGCAGCCCGGTGTCGGTGATGCCGTACAGCCTGCGCCCGCGCACCCCCTCGTCGGCGACCTGCCGGGAGCGCACCAACTCCAGGTCCTCCAGCTTCTTCAGCTCGGCATAGACCTGGCTCACCGACGGGCTCCAGTAGAAGAAGCCGATGCTCCAGTCCGCCCACTTCTTCAGGTCGTTGCCGGTCAGCTCCTCACCGAAGGCGAGCATGCCGAGCACCGCCCAGCTGGTCGCGGGTAGGCCGGGGTAGGAATCGTCGGCGGTCACGCCCGGAGCCTACAAGGACATCGACTGCGTCCGGGATCGGCAACTCCCGGCCACCGGGAGGCTCAGCCGCCGGTCAACGGCCCAGCACCTACCTTCGATCCCATGGACGAGTCCACCCTTTACATCATCGACCGGGTCGTGGTCAGACCCGGCACCGCGCGAGAATTCATCGACGCCTACCTCGCCGGCTACGCGCCCGGCGCGCGAAATCGGGGCCTGACCCTCGAGCGAATCCTGGTGAGCCCGCCGGTCTGGATCGAGGGTGAGACGAACACCGTCACCGCCACCTGGACCGTCACCGGCAGTAGCGAGTGGTGGGCGGCGGCGGTAGCAGGCAGACACGACCCGGCGCCCGCGCAGTGGTGGGAATCAATGGCATCCATGATCGTCGGCCGATCCCGCTCGACCGCGAGCCGTGCCCAGGACGTGGAAGGACTCTGCGATGTATAAGGTGACCCGCCTGCTGCACCTGGCCGAGCCCGGGGACGACAACAGCGCTGCGACGGCCGTCGAGCGGGTGACCGCGGCGGCGGAGTCCGCCGGCGCCGAGCACGTGCTGGCCGCGCGCACCCTGCCCGGCGTGCGCAACGGCGGCGACATTCTGGTGCATCTGCGCTTCGGTACCGAGGCGGCGTGGACGAGGCACCGCGCGACGATCGACGCGGCCACCTCCGGCCCCGCGATCCGGCACACCGACGGCGTCGAGTACGAGACGGCGCCGGTCGGCCGCAGCGGCCGCAGGCCGGCGGCGGGCGGTGGCGGGGTATACCGGACGCTGCTGCTGCGGGTCGACGCCGGCGCCGACCCGGCCGAGGTGCGCCGGTTCGAGCACGGCACCCTGCAGATGCCCGCGCACATCCCGGCCATCCTGGCCTGGCAGCTGAGCCCGGTCCGGCAGGCCACCGGCAGCACGCGCTGGACCCACGTGTGGGAGCAGGAGTTCGCGGACGTGCACGCGCTGCTGGGCCCCTACATGCACCACCCGATCCACTGGGGTCACGTGGACCGCTGGTTCGACCCGGAGTGCCCGGAGCAGATCGTCAGGGACCGGGTCTGCCACAGCTTCTGCGCGATCGAGGCGCCGGTCATCGACACGGCGGTCGAGCTCCCCGCGGTCCGGGCGGGCTGAGCCGGGACCGCGGGAAACGGGGCGGGCGGAAGGGAGCTCAGCGTCCCAGGAAGGCCAGCACGGTGGCCTCCCAGGCTTCCTTCTGCTCGATCATCACCCAGTGCCCGCAGTTCGGGAAGATGTGGATCTCCCCGTTGCGCAGGGTGCGCAGCGGCAGCAGCGCCATGTCGACCGGGCTCACCCGGTCGTCGCGGCCCCAGGTGACCAGCACCGGGGCCGCGATCCGGCCCAGCTTGGCCCAGCCGGGCACCTCGGCGGCGCGCGCCGCCTCCGCCATCCGCGCCAGCGCCGCCCGGCCGTACATCCGGCGCGAGTTCTCCAGCGTCGCCGGATCGGTGGCCTGCTCCCAGCGCTGCTCGATCAGCTCGTCGGTCACCAGCGCCGGGTCGTAGACCATCGAGTACAGCCACGCGGTCAGCGCCTCGCGGGTCGGGTTCTCCACGAACTCGCCGAGCCGGATGATGCCCTCGCCCGGGGAAGCGCTGAACAGCGGCGTGCCGATGCCGCCGATGGTGACCAGCCGCTCCACCCGCTCGGGATGCGCCAGCGCGAACTCGGTGCCGACGAAGCCGCCCATCGAGTTGCCGACGATCCGGACCCGGTCCAGCCCCAGTCCGTCGAGGAAGGCGCCGACCGCCTGCTGGGCCGAGAGCATCGGGTGCGCAGCGCCGAAGTCGTCGCTGACCCCGAAGCCGGGAAACTCCAGCACCAGGGTGCGGTAGTGCGCGGCGAACGCGGGGACATTGGCGCCGAAGTTGCGCCAGCCCGTCACGCCGGGGCCGGAGCCGTGCAGCATAAGCAGTGGCGGGCCGTCGCCGCTCTCGCGGTAGCGCAGCACGCCCTGCTCGGTGGGCAGTTCCCGCAGCTCGGGGAGGATTCGGGAGTCGACCGATGTACTCATACCACGAGCCTGCCACCGCGGCGCGGCGCTCCCGGCGCGATCTCCCGGTGAGCGGCACGCCTTTTCGCGCCGCGCAGCCGCGGCTCAGTGCAGCCGCGGGATGGCGTCGCCCGCCGGGAGCTCGATCCGGGATTCGGGCAGCAGCTGCTCACGCACCGCCCGGTCGATGGTGCGGTGCAGCACCTCGCAGCCGCGCTCCTGGTGCCCGACGCCGCGATCCGCGTCCGCGATCACCGGGCAGCGACCGGCATCCCCGGTCCACTGCACCGACGTGTGCGCGGCGCTGAACTTCTCGATCAGCACCCGCTGCCCGCAGCGCTCGCAGGCGAGCGGACGCAGCGTCATCGCACCGCTCCCGGCTCCGCGAAGCCGTAGCGGCCGCGAAAGAAGATCAGCGGCGCCAAATCGGACGCGTAGAGGTGCCGCACCCGGGAGACCACGATGGTGTGGTCCCCGGCGGGGTGCTCGGCCTCCAGCTCCGCCTCGATCCAGGCCAGGCTGCCCGCCAGGATCGGCGCCCCGGCCGGGGACGGCTGCCAGTCCAGGCCGCGGAACTTGTCCGCGCCGCGCGCCGCGAGCTGCCTGCACACGGGCTCCTGGGCCTCGGACAGGATGTTCACCGTGTAGTGCCCGGCCGCCCTGACCTTGGGCCAGGACGAGCTGGTCGCCCCCACGCAGAAGGCGATCAGCGGCGGCTCCAGCGAGACCGAGGTGAACGAATTGGCGGCCAAGCCGGTCGGCGCCGCGGTCTCCGGATCGATGCCGGTGATCGCGACGACGCCGGTGGCGAAGTGCCCGAGCACGGTGCGCATCAGCGCCGGATCGAGTTCCGGGAGCTCCGCTGTCGCGGTCTCGCTGCCGATGGAGGTCATCCCCTGCTCCTCATGGGTCGACGAACACACACCGTGACGGTAGAGGCCGGGGTCATGCCGGAGCGGGGCCTCTCCCGTTGGCCGGAACACCCGTTGCGGCCGGCAGCGCCGGATCCGCGAGCGGTACCGCGGTTCGCGGCCGCGCCAGCACGCAGTGGGTGTCGTAGAAGATGGTCGGCATGCACTTGTTGCAGTGGATGCAGAGCGATTTCGCACCGTGATCGGCCCGGATCCGGTTGATCAGGTCCGGCTCGCGCAGCAGTGCCCGCGCCATCGCCACGAACTCGAAGCCCTCGGCCATCGCGGTGTCCATCCCGGCCTTGTCGGTGACGCCGCCGAGTAGGATCAGCGGCATCGACACCGCGGCGCGGATCTGCCGCGCCGATTCCAGCATGAACAGATCCCGGTAGGGGTAGCTGTGCAGGAACAACTTCCCCGCGACCTTGACTCCCGCCCGCATCAGCGGCGACATCACCGCCGCGAACTCGGCGAGCGGCGCGTCGCCCTTGAACAGGTACATGGGGTTGAGCAGCGAACTGCCGATGGTCAGCTCGATGGCGTCGAGGGTGCCGTCCTGCTCCAGCCACTGGGCGACCTGCGCCGCCTCGTCCAGCCAGAACCCGCCGGGCACCCCGTCGTCCATGTTCAGCTTCGCCAGCACCGCGATCCGGCCACCGGACGCCTCGCGCACCTCGGCGGCCACCTCGCGCACCAGCCTGGCCCGGTTGCGCAGCGACCCGCCGTAGGCGTCCTTGCGCTTGTTCAGGGCCGGGCTCAGGAACGAGCTGGCGAAGTAGTTGTGCCCGAAGTGGATCTCCACCGCGTCGAAGCCGGATTCGATGGCGAGCCGGGTCGCGGTGCCGTGCGCGGTGCGGATGCGGGCGATGTCGGCGAGCGTTGCGGCATGCGTGAGCTGCGGGCCCATCGGGCTGATCCGCCGCGACGCCGCCAGCGCCGGGAAGCCGTTGGACTTCGCGCTGGCGACCGGCCCGGCGTGCCCGATCTGCGCCGACGCCGCCGCGCCTTCGGCATGGACCGCGTCGGTGAGCCGGCGCAGGCCGGGCACCGCTTCGTCCCGCATCCAGAGCTGGTCCGCCTCGGTGCGGCCCTCGGGGGCGACCGCGCAGTAGGCGACGGTCGTCATCCCGACCCCGCCCGCGGCGACCGCCCGGTGGAACTCGACGAGCTGGTCGCTGACCAGCGCGCCGGGTGCCATGTGCTCGAAGGTCGCGGATTTGATGATCCGGTTGCGCAGCCGCACCGGGCCGAGCCGGGCCGGTGCGAGGACGTCGGGAACCTGGGCTGTGGTCACGACGGTGCCGCCTTTCAGTGGGGGGTGAAGGTGAGATCCTCGGGATGCGGCTCGCGCAGCATCGTCCAGTAGTCGACGAGGCGCCACGGGCACGGCACGACCGCGCGGCCCGCGCTGTTGCGGTAGTACCCGTTGACCTCGGCGCCGGGGTGTACCCAGACGGTCTCGTCGAGCGCCTCGTCGACGCGCCGGTTGTAATCGTCCAGCGCCTCCGGCGTGACCTCGAGTGCGGCGAGGTCGTTCTCCAGCAGGTACTGCAGGCACTCGATCAGGTAGTGGACCTGTTCCTCGCCGGTGATGTTGTGCCCGGCACCGTGATTCGGCGCCGAGTTCGGGCCTGCGGTGACGAACAGGTTCGGGAAGCCGGGCGCCTGTACTCCGAGGTAGGCGCGCGGGTCCTCACCGCCCTTCCACACGTCGGCCAGCATCCGGCCGTCCCGGCCGGTGATGTCGATGGTGGTGGTGAACTGCAGCTGGAACCCGGTGGCCAGGATGATCACGTCGGCCGGGACGAACTCCCCGTCCGTGGTGTGGACTCCGTCCGGGGTCACCTCACGGAACGAGGCGCGGTGCAGCGTCACGTGCTCCCGGTTCAACGCCTTGAAGAAGCCCGGGTCCTTGACGATCCGCTTGGCGTACGGGCGGAAGTCGGGGGTCAGCTTCTCGATCAGGTCCGGCCGGTCCGGGAAGCTCTGCCGCAGGTACTCCTGTGCGGTGCGCAGCACCATGTCGTTGGCCGGGGAGGCGGACAGGTGGGTGGCGGCCCACTCCCTGTCGATGCGCGGCAGCGGGTACAGGTTGTCCGAGGCGAACCAGTAGGTGCGCAGCCGGAACCATCGGTCGTAGAAGGGCAGGTTGGCCTGCGCCCACTTCTCGCCGGCGGGGACGTCGCCGCCGACCGTCTTCTCCGGCACCAGCCAGTGCGGCGAGCGGACGACCACGTCCAGCGCCTCGACCTGGTCGACGATGCTCGCCACCACCTGCACCGAGGTGCAGCCGGTGCCGAGCACGACGACCCGCTTGCCGCTCAGGTCCAGGCTCGTGTCCCAGTCGGCGGTGTGCACGACGGTGCCCGCGAAGGTGTCCATGCCGGGGACCTCGGGGACATTGGGCTCGTTCAGCATGCCGAGCGCGGTGACGACGGCGCGGGCCCGGTGCCTGGTGACGGCGCCGCCGCGGTCCTCGGTCACCACCTCCCAGCGGTTCTCGTTCGCCAGCCAGGTCGCCGAGAGCACGCGGGTGCCGAACCGGATGTGCTCGCGCAGCCGGTACTTCTCGACGACGCCGAGCAGGTAGTCCTGGTACTCGGGGCCGGTCGGGTAGTAGCGCGACCAATCCGCCTTGAGTTCGAACGAGTACGAGTAGTAGTGGCTGGGGGTGTCCACCGCCGCGCCCGGGTAGGTGTTGCGGTGCCAGGTGCCGCCGATGTCGTCGTTCGCCTCGAACACGGTGTACGGGAAGCCGGCCTCGCCCAGCTTGATCGCGGCGTTGATGCCGACGATCCCGGCGCCGATCACCACGACGTCGAAGTCGGCGGGCGGCTGTACCGTCACCGGGACGTGGCGGCGATCCTTCGCGAACCCGGCCTGCTCCAGCAGCAGCGGGACGAATTCGGCGTCCACCCGCTGCGCGGTGCAGATCGTCGCCATCCGGCGGAACAGGTCGTCGTCGGGGACGTCGAGCGCGGCGACGGCATCCGGTGTCAGCAGTTCGCGGGCCCTGGCCCGGATATCGGCGGCGACGTCGTCGGGGTAGGTGCCCGGCGGCACCGTCGGGCGGGTTCCGGTGCGGTAGTGGTTGCCCGGCTCCTCGATCGACAGTCGCGCGCCGAACTCGTCCAGCAGCCCGGTGTCGCCGGTGACGTGCACGAGCGACATCAGCAGCGGCGCCGGCTCGCACTCGGCGATGGCCTGGTGGAGCGCGGTTTCGGACGCGATGGAGACGGTGTCGGTCATGAGCTACCTTCCGGAAGTGGGACGCCCATCCGGGCGAGCATGGCGCGGGGGTCCGCGGGTGGGCTGAGGGTGCGCAGCTGCTCGCCGCGCCGGTCGACCGCGCCCCGGCACATGGCGTCGTCGGAGAAGACCCAGAACGCGCCCCCGGCGATCTGCTCGATCATGTGCTCGGCGGCCGCCAGCGGGTCGAGGCCCTTCTCCTCGTTGTCTCGCTGCATCGCGGCGAACACCGCGTTCGCGGTGGGGTTCGCGGTGGGCGCGTCGCGCTGGGCGGCGCGGAAGATCTCGCTGCGGATCGAGTGCGGCACGACGGCACTGACCTGGATCGGCGCGCCGATCACGGCCAGATCCTGGTGCAGGCACTCGGTCATCGCCTGGACGGCGAACTTGCTGACGATGTACGGCGACTGCACGGCCACGGTGTTGATGCCGCCGACCGAGGAGAGGTTCGCCACGCAGGCCGGGGTCCCGGCCGCGAGCATCCGCGGCACGAACGACCGCACGCAGTAGAAGACGCCGTCCACGTTGATCTGCATGAGCCTGCGCCAGCGCGCCGGGTCGATCTCCCACAGCAGCCCCGCCGACTCGACCCCGGCATTGTTGATCAGCAGCTCGATGCTGCCGTGCCGGTCGAAGAGGGTCGCCGCCATCGCCTCGACCTCGTCCGGGTCGGAGACGTCGACGCCATAGGGATCGGCGTCGCCGCCGGCGGCGACGATCTCGGCGGCCACCGCGGCGGCGCGCGCCTCGTCGATGTCGGCGACGACGACGGTCATGCCGAGCGAGCCGAGGTGCTCGGCCAGCCCCCGGCCGATACCCGCCGCGGCGCCGGTGACGACGGCGGTGCCCTGTGCGAAGCGCTTGCGTGCGACGTCGCTCATCACATTCCCTCCGGCCGGATGTTGGGGTTCGCCCAATCGGGTGGCTGCCTGCGCGGCAGTTCGGCGCCGCCGTCCAGTGCGTGCACCCCGGTGCCGGTGGCGTACGGGTAGTGCAGGCTGAAGGCGACCAGCCCGGTGCGGTCCGCGGCCGGGGCGGTGCACATCTCCAGCACCGTCTGCGCCAGGTACTCGACCGGCTCGGTGTCGTACCCCTCGGGCAGCAGGGTCGCCGCGCCGGGGGTCATGATCGCGGTGGACGGGCCGACCGCGTTGACCGCGATGTTTTCGTCCACGAGTTCGGCGGCCAGCCCCTGGGTGAACCGGTGCAGCGCGGCCTTCACCGACGCGTAGATCACGTCGCCGGAGGTCTTGTTGTACTCGCGGAACGGCCGGATCGGGTTGAGACCGGTGGATGAGCCGATGTTGACGATCCACCCGGCACCCTGCTCGCGCAGGTGCGGGATCGCGGCGCGGCTGAGCACGAACGGCACCTCGAGGTAGTGCTGCACGGTGCGGTGGAAGGTGGCGTCGCTCATCTCCGCGACGGAGCTGTAGTCGGCGAAACCGGCGTTGTTGACCAGGATGTCGAGCCCACCGAGCGCCTCGGCGGCCCGGTCGACCAGGCCCGCGCGCTGCTCGGCATCCTCCAGGTCGGCGGGGAGGGCGATCGCTGTACCGCCCGCCGCTTCGATCAGCCGCACCGTTTCAGCGAGCGTTCCGGAAAGCACGTGGGTCGCACCGTCGCGCACCGACGGGCTCGGGTTCAGCGCGCGCGCGGTGACCGCGACGGCGGCGCCCTCGGCGGCCAGCCGCTGGGCGATGGCGCGGCCGATGCCGCGGCTGCTGCCGGTGACCAGGGCCCTGCGGCCCGCGAGACGGCCGCTCACGACACCTCCAGCACGTCGCGCATCATGGCCCAGACCTGTTCGCGCGCAGGGCCGGTCAGCGACAGGCTCGGGAAGGTCAGGAAGCCGTGGAAGAGCCCGTCGAAGCGGTGCGCGGTGACCGGCACGCCTGCCTCGGCGAGCAGGCGGGCGTACTCCTCGCCCGCCGAGCAGGGCGGGTCGAGCTCGGCGGTCGCGACCACCGCGGGCGGCAGCCCGGCCAAGGATTCGGCTTTGCTCGGCACCAGGTACGGGTTGTCGGTGCCGTCCGGCGCGTACTGCTGCCAGTACCAGCGCATGGCGCCGGTGGTGTTGTAGTAGCCCTCGCCGTAGCGCCGGTAGGACTCGGTGGTGAAGTCGTCGTCGATGACCGGGTAGAGCATGATCTGCGCGGCGATCCGCGGCCCGCCGCGGTCGCGGGCGGCCAGGCTCACCGTTGCCGCCAGGTTGCCGCCCGCGCTGTCGCCGGCCACCGCGATCCGCTCCGGGTCGCCGCCGAAATCCGCGGCATTGCCCGCCGTCCAGACCAGCGCGGCGTAGACGTCCTCCATCGCCGCGGGCCCGGCGCTCTCCGGCGCACGGCGGTAGTCCACCGCGACCACCACGACGCCGACCGCGGCCGCCATGGACCGGCAGAATTCGTCGTGACTGTCCAGGTCGCAGAAAACGAACCCGCCGCCGTGCGCGAAGACCACCACCGGCAGCGGCGCATCCCCCCGCGTCTCGGGTACGTAGACGCGCAGCGCGAGCGCGCCACCCGGGCCGTCGATCGTGCGGTCCTCGGCGTGCTTCGTGGCGGGCTGCCTGGTGAGCGGCGCGCGCCGGGACACGATGAGCTCGCGCAGCTCGGCCGCGCTGTGCTCGGTCACGTCGGGGAACGACTCCAGCGCCGAGAGCATCGCCTCGACCTCCGGGTGCAGGTCGGACCGTCGCTGTCCGGCCATCTCGACCACGTCCTTCTTCGTCGTTGGGAGGGTCAGCCGGCCGCGGGGGCGCTCAGCTCGAAACCCTTGTATCCGGCGGCTGCCACCTCGGCGCAGAGCGCGTTGTAGTTGCCGAACCCGCCGATGTACGGCATGAACACGCGCGGCTTACCGGGGATGTTCGCGCCCATGTACCACGAGTTCGCGGTCGGGAACAGCGTCCCCGCCGCCTTGGTGTTGCACTCGGTGACCCACTCGTCGACGGCCTGCTCGCTCGCCTCGACAGTGCCGAAGCCGTGCTCGTCGAGGTGGTCGAGGCAGCCGACGATCCAGTCCACGTGCTGCTCGGCCATCAGCACCATGTTGGCCAGCACGCTGGGGCTGCCGGGGCCCGCGAGGATGAACATATTGGGGAACCCGGCCGCCGCGAGCCCCAGGTAGGTGCGTGGCCCGGCGGCCCACTCGGCGCTCAGCTCACGGCCGTCCCGGCCGCGGATGTCGATCCGGGCCAGCGAGCCGGTCATGGCGTCGAAGCCGGTGGCGAAGATCAGCACGTCGACGTCGAAGGACTGCTCGCTGGTGCGCACCCCGGTCTCGGTGATCTGTTCGATCGGCGTGCGCCGCAGGTTCACCAGGGTGACGTTGTCGCGGTTGTAGGTCTGGAAGTAGCCGCTGTCGGTGACGATGCGCTTGGTGCCGATCGGGTGGTCGTTCGGGATCAGCTGGTCGGCGAGTTCCTGATCGCGCACCATCTCCCGGATCCTGGCCTCGACGTACTCGCGGGCGGTGTCGTTGGCGGCCAGGTTCGTCGTCTGGTCCGGGAATGCCTTGGCGAACAGGTAGCCGCCGCGCTGCCACCACTCGTCGTAGATCCGGGTCCGCTCCTCGGCGTCGACCTCGAGCGCGCTCCTGGGGTACGGGCTGTTCGGGGTGCCGCCGCCGCTGATCCGGGACAGCCGGCGCCGCTCGGCGTAGTTCGCCTTGACCTCGGCGATGAACTCCGGGTCGAGCGGGCGGTTGCCCGCCGGGATCGAGTAGTTCGGCGTGCGCTGGAAGACGAAGAGCCGCTCGGCCTGCTCGGCGATCACCGGGATGGCCTGGATGGCGGAGGAGCCGGTGCCGATGACGCCGATCCGCTTGCCGGTGAGATCGACGGGGTCGTGCGGCCACTCGCCGGTGTGGTAGGTCTCGCCGGCGAAGGTGTCGCGCCCCGGGATCTCGGGCTTGTTGGTCGCGGACAGCACGCCGGTGGCCAGGATGCAGAACCGCGCAGTCACGGTCCGGCCGGTGTCGGTGGAGATGGTCCAGCGCTGGGCCCGCTCGTCGTAGACGGCGGCGCTCACCCTGGTCAGGAAGTCGTAGGCGGAGCGCAGGTCGTGCCGGTCGGCCACGTGCTCGAGGTAGCGCAGGATCTCCTCCTGCGTCGCGAACCGCTCCGACCAGGTCCACTCCTGCTGCAACTCCGAGTCGAAGGAGTAGGAGTAGTCGATGCTCTCGACATCGCAGCGGGCGCCCGGGTACCGGTTGTGATACCAGGTGCCGCCCACGTCCTCGGCGGATTCGAATCCGTGCACCCGCATGCCGCGGCCGCGCAGCCGGTGCACCGCGTACAGGCCGGAGATCCCCGCCCCGACGACGACGGCGTCGAAGTCGCTGTCCTGATTTGTCACGTGTTTCACTTCCCTCGATGAGGTGATCGTCGGCTGGAGCCACACCGTAAGTCGCGCAATCGCTTCCGGAACGGCGCGCTCCCATCCAGCGGTCCTCGGGTTCCTGGAGCCGGCGCCGCCGCCGCGGGGGCGCCGGGGCGGGTGGCACATCCGCGCCCCGGCGCCGGTCATCGGGTACGGCCGCGCCTCAGGCGCCGACCGTCTCCGTGGCGGTGGCCGCCGCCTGGTTCCCGGCCGCCTGCTGCTGCGCTTCCTTCATCTCCCGCATCCACATCCACTCGTGGCCCCAGTAGCTGTCCGCGGTGATCTCCTCGGCGGTGTAGTAGCTCTCGTCGACGAGCTTGCCGCCCCAGCCGTACTCGATGTCCCAGCCACCCGGCACCCGGACGTAGAAGGAGATCATCTTGTCGTTGGTGTGCCTGCCGAGCGTGGAGGAGACCGGGAAGTCCCTGGCCAGCACCTGGTCGTAGGCGCGGCCGACGGCGTCGAGGTCGTCGACCTCGACCATCACGTGGATCAGCCCCGGGTCGCGGCCCGCCAGGCTCGGCATGATCGCCAGGCTGTGGTGGCGCTGGTTCACGCCCATGAAGCGGATCCGCAGCGGCGGCGCCTCCGGCGGGGTCGGCATCCGGAAGGCGCCGCGGGACAGGAACCCCAGCGTCTCGTTGTAGAACGCGAACGATTCGTCGAAGTTGGTCGTCGGCATGACCACGTGCCCCATGCCCTGCTGTCCCGTGACGAAACGCTGGCCGTACTTGGTCAGCACCGGGCTGTGCTCCAGGACCGGGCCGTGGAAGAACTCGAGCGGCGTGCCGCCGGGATCCTTCATGCTGAACCCGGCCTCGACCTTGCGGCGATCGGCCAGCTCCTGCGGCATCGGCGTGATCTCGAACCCGGCGCCGGTCAGGTGCTCGGCCAGCCTGCGCAGCGCCAGCCCGTCGCGGACCTCCCAGCCGACCGCGGTCACCCGGTCCACGTCACCACGCTCCACGGTGATGCGCGCCGGGCGCTCGTCCATCCGGAAGTGCAGGGCGTCGGTCTCCGGGCCGAAGCCGGGCGCGAAACCCAGCACCTCGAGCCCGAGTTCCCGCCAGCGCTCCATGTCGGTGGCGACCACCCGGACGTAGCCGAGCCCCTTGATTTCGGTCATCGTTGCTCGCGTTCCTCTCGAACCGGTCAGATCATCACGCGCAGCGGCCCCGGCGGGACCTCCACGCCAAGCGACGCCAGCGCGGCGGCGTGGTACGTGGTGCTCGTGACGTGAATGGCGTGGTGCAGCCCGGCGTGGGCGTCGCGCCAGAACCGCTGCAGTGGGTTGTCCATGCGCAGCGCGTTGCCGCCGGCCCGGTCGAACACCTCGTCGGCGGCGCGGACCGCGCGCCAGGCGGCGCGCGCCTGGTCCCGGCGCACCCGGGCGCGGGTCTCGAAGTCGATCTGCTCGCCGCGGTCGACCATGTCGTAGATGCGGTCGACATTGGCGAGCAACTGCTGACGGGCGGCGTCGATCTCGGAGGCCGACTCGCCCAACGCATGCAGCACGTACGGGTCGTCCTTGACCACGGTGCCGGTGGCGCCGACCCGGTTGCGCTGGTAAGCGACGCCCGCGGCGAGCACGCCCTCGCAGATGCCGATGGTCGCCGAGGTGATGCCCAGCGGGAACATGGTGGACCACGGCATCCTGTAGAGCGTCTCGGTGGCGCCGTACTCCTGGGCGGCGGTGCCGTCGATGACCTTCGCCGAATCCATCACCCGGTAGCCGGGGACGAAGGCGTCCTTGACGACGATGTCCTTGCTGCCGGTGCCGCGCAGCCCGACCACGTCCCAGGAATCGGCGATGATCTCGTAGTCCGCGCGGGGCAGGATCACGTGCAGCCCCTGCGGCGGCATGAGCGGCTTGCCGTCCGCGCCGCCGACCATGGCGCCGAGGAAGATCCAGTCGCAGTGATCGGTACCGGAGGAGAACTGCCAGCGGCCGTTGAGCCGGTACCCGCCGTCCTCGGGCACGGCGACGCCGCCGGGCATGTAGGGCGAGGCTTGCCAGGTGTCGCCGTCGGCGCCGAGGACCTCCTCCTGCACCTTCGGGTCGGCGAAGGCGAGCTGCCACGGGTGCACGCCGACGATCCCGCCGACCCAGCCGGCCGAGCCGTAGATGCTCGCCGTCTTCATGACGGTCTCCGCGAACTCCCGCGGGTGCGCCTCGAAGCCGTTGTACTTCTTGCGCTGCAGCAGCCGGATGAGCCCGGCCTCCTTCAGCTGCTTGGCCATGCCGTCGGAAAGCCTGCCGAGCGAGTCGGATTCGTCGGCGGCGGCGCGGAGGTCGTCGGCGATGGCGACGATGTTGTCGAGAACGGTGTAGGTCATCGGGACTCCTGGTCCGGAAGAACGGGAAGGGAAGGGGTGCTCAGGAACCGGCGGGGGCGGTCCGGCGGTCGGCGGCGATGGCGCTGCGGCCGGCGGCGAGGTTGGCGTCCACCTCGGCCTGCCAGTTCTGCAGGGCGCGCTCGGTGTCGATCTCGAACTCGAACCGGTTCGTCATCTCCGGCTTGACGTCCTCGACGTCCACGTAGAACTGCTGGTACCAGCGGCGCAGCTGGTAGACCGGGCCGTCCTCCTCGCAGAGCAGCGGGTTGTCGATGCGCGCCTTGTTCTTCCAGATCTCGACGTCCTGCTCGAAGCCGATCGCGATGCCGCGGCCGACGGCGGCGGCCATCGCGTTCGCGGCCTCGTCGCTCATCCCGGCCTGCTTCTCCACAATCACGCCGTACTGCAGCCGGAACGAGGTCGGTGAGATCGGGTAGTGGCAGTTGATCAGGTAGATGTTCGGCTCGTCCCGATCGGCGAACTGCGCGCTCCACAGCTTGTCCA
Organism: Nocardia sp. NPDC050697; assembly: GCF_040654395.1. Lineage (NCBI taxonomy): Bacteria > Bacillati > Actinomycetota > Actinomycetes > Mycobacteriales > Nocardiaceae > Nocardia > Nocardia sp. NPDC050697. The sequence goes on along the minus strand of NZ_JBFAHY010000001.1, from coordinate 450,778 downwards.
CCATGTACGAGGGGCCGTAGTAGGTGGCGTCGGAGCGGCTCTCGATACTCAGGTCGGTGGTGTTCGAGCTGACGCCTGCCGCGTCGGCGCGCGGGCGGGAGCGCATGAGCTGGGTGGCGGTGTGGCCCTCGAACACATTGCGGAAGTAGGTCGGCATGCCGTAGTGCACGTAGAAGAAGTGCGCCATGTCCACGACGTTGTCGACGATCTCCCGGCAGTGCGACTCCTCCACCAGCACCGAGTTCCAGACCCAGTCGGTCCAGCCCGGATCGCCGTAGGTGGGGATCGCCGGGACGGCCAGCTCGGCCGGGGGCTTGCCGCCCTGCGGATCGTGCCAGATGAACAGCTGTCCGCTGATCTCCAGCGTCGGCCAGGCCCGGGTCCGGGCCAGCGGCGGCACGCGCCGGGCATAGGGAATCGCCGCGCATTTGCCGTCGCCGCGCCAGCGCCAGTCGTGGAACGGACAGGCGATCGTGTCGCCCTTCACCTCGCCGTGCGCCAGGTTTCCGCCCATGTGCGGGCAGAACGCGTTGAGAACGTTGACCTTCCCGTTCTCCCCGGCGAAGACGACGAGTTCGGTGCCGAACGCGCTGATCTGGTGCGGCTTTCCGTCGGCGAAGTCGCGCACCAGACCCAGGCAGTGCCAGCCGCGCGCGTACCGCGCGGGCGGCAGACCCGTGTCGATGACGCGGACCTGGTCTCCGGTTGCAGGGGTGGAAGTCACGATTCCTCCTGGTCAGATGGGCTGCGACCGCGAATACCGGTGCACTGCGACCAGCTTGGCAGCCCGGAATCCGGTGTGACGCGCGTCTCCTGCTGAGTGGGACGGCGATCCGGTCAGTACTCGATCGCGATCTCGTCGCTCACCGGTTCGGCCTGGCAGGCGAGGATGTACCCCTCGTTCAGGTCGTCCTCGGTGAGGATCTCGTTGCGGGCCAGCTCCACCCGCCCCTTCGTGAGCGCGCAGACGCACGCGCTGCACGCGCCCTCCCGGCAGGAGTACGGTGCCTCGATGCCGGCATCGAGCAGCGCGTCCAGCAGCTTGCGCCCCGCGGTCCACGGCACGTCGTGCTCGCCGCCGTCGATGCGCACCCGGACCCGGGCGACCACCTCGGCATCCGCCGCGGGCGCGGCGGCAGGTGCGGTGCCGAACGGGTCGCTCTGCAGGGACAGGAACCGCTCGGAGTGCACCCGGGACGCCGGAAAACCCACCGCTGCGCAGACCTCGACGGCGAGGTTCATCAGCGGCGTCGGCCCGCAGATGTAGACGGTGCGGTCGGCGAAGGGGCGCAGCAGCAGCGACAGGGTGCGCCGGGTCGGATACCCCTGTACCGATTCCAGCACGTGCAGCACCGACAGCCGATCGGCGAAGCGCTGCTCCAGCTCCTGAAGCTCGCGGCCGAAGATGACCGAGTCCTGGTCCCGGTTGGCGTAGATCAGCACCACGTCGCCGCCGCCCGCGACCAGGATCGACTTCGCGATCGCGATCACCGGGGTGATCCCGCTGCCGCCGGCCACCAGCACCACCGGCTCGTCCAGCGAGGCCGGGGTGAAGGTGCCCGCCGGTGGCAGCACCTCCAGCTCGGTGCCTGCCGCGACGGTGTCGCACAGCCAGTTGGAGCCGTGCCCGCCCGCGACCCGCTTGACGGTGAACTTCATCGCCGGGTCGGTGTGCGGGGAGCTCGACAGCGAATAGCAGCGCGCGGAGCCGGTGCCGATGTCGGGCACCCGCACCGTGAGGAACTGCCCCGCCCGGTAGCTGGCCGGCGAGCCGTCGAGCGGCTCGACGACGAAGGACCGCGCGTCGGCCGTCTCCTCGATGACCTCGAGCACCCGGACGCGGGTGCCGCGCGAGCCCGCCGGGTCCGTCGCCGGGTCCGCGAGGACCTCCGGACCGGCACTCGTATCCGTGGACATCCGCCCTCCTGGTCGTGGTCGATCGTGCGCGCTCCGTCCGTGCCGGATCGGAGCCCCCGGCGAGGCTAGGCGCACGCTCGCCGGCTCGGTGGGGAACGTCTCGCTGACCGGGAACGTTGTTCGGTCAGGACGACGACCCCGTGCGATTCTCGAACTCGAGCCGGTCCGTGCTTCGAGGCCGGCCTGCACGTGGTAGTACCGTGATACCTGTCACAGTGGTGTGGCCGGTGTTGGGAGGTCGAGTGAGAACATCAAGCCCCGCGGGCGTGCCGGTCTCGGTGGTCGAGCGGATTTCGCTGGTGCTGGAGACGTTCAACGGCGTGGGTCCCCTGACCCTTGCCCAGGTCACGTCGCGGACCGGCCTCCCCCGCTCCTCGGTGCACCGCCTGCTGGAACAGCTGGCGAGCACCGGCTGGCTGGCCCGCTCCCCCGACCAGACCTACGAGCTCGGCGTCAAGGCCTACGAGATGGGGCAGGCCGCGCTCAACCAGAACCGGCTGCTGCGGGGCGCCCGCCCGGTCATGCAGGCCTTCGCCCAGCAGACCGGGCTCACCATTCAGCTCGCCGTGGTCGACCACGGCGACACGGTCTACCTCGCCAAGATCAACGGCCGGGCCTCGGGCCCGACCCCGACCGCCGTCGGGCAGCGGGTGCCCGCGCACCTGACCGCCGTCGGCAAGGCGCAGCTGGCCTTCACCGCCGCGACACGCAACCCGCACGTCATCCGGGGGCTCGGGCACACCGTCGGCGGTGAGCTGGTCCGGCGCACCGCGCAGAGCATCGGCACCGACGCCCAGCTCGCGGAGGAACTCGGCACGGTCCGCGACCGGGGTGCCGCCTTCGACCGCGGCGAGGCGTTCTCCGGGCTCGGCTGTGTGGGCGTCCCGATCGGCCCGCCGGACCACATCTACGGCAACCTGGCGGGCATTTCGCTGTGCGCCCCGGTGACCTCGATCGACTACCGCAAGCTCATAGGCCCGATCCGAGTCGCGGCCGGCGATATCTGGGATCGGTGCGTCGCGGCCGACCTGGAGACCCACTAGGGCGCGTGCCACCGCTCCCGGCGCGGGAGCTCAGAGGAGCAGCCGCCACATCGGGAGCAGGCACAGCGCCAGGATCGTCGACTTCACCACCGCCGCGGCCGCGAGCTCGACATCGGTGTCGTAGGCCTGCGCGATGGTGAACAGGTTCTGCGGGGCGGGCATGGCGGCGATCAAAACCAGCGACCCGCGCCACGGCTCCGGCACCCCGGCCAGGTTCATGGCGGCCCACATCAGCAGCGGGAACAGCACGCACTTCACGGCGACGAGCGTGTTCTCGCCGGGGGCCGCCCCGCGCCACCGCAGCCCGACCCCGCCGAGGTAGAGGCCGAGTGCGAACAGCGCGACCGGCGCGGCCGCGGCCCCGGCGAACTCGCAGGACCGCAGCAGCACCGCGGGAACGGGCGCGGCGGCGGCGTTCAGCGCCACTGCCGCCAGGCAGGCCACCACCACGGGGGTGAGCAGTGAACGCCCCGCCCCGGCTGCCGCCCGCCGCCAGGCCGGGGCGGGGCCGCCGCGTGCGGTCGTCGCCTCCATCACGGCGACGACCAGCATGGTGAACACCAGCACCTGGAACAGCAGCACCGGCAGGATCGGGGTGGCGTCGCCGAAGAACAGCACCAGCACCGGAATCGCGAAGTAGGCCGAGTTCACCTGCACCGCCGCCATGATCCGCAGCGCGATCCCGCGGACGTCGGCCCGGTGCGCGAACCGTGCCCAGGCCGCAACCACGGCGGCGGCGAACAGGGCGGTCGCGGCGTACACCGACAGCGAGTGCGGCTCGAAGAGCACCGCGAGGTCCGCCGCGTATAGCTGAGCGAACAGGTAGGCGGGCACGGCGAGGCGGAAGACGAACTCCGACAGCACGGCCGAGTCCGCGGCGGCGATGATCTTCCGCCGCGCGAAGATCACCCCGCCCGCGAAGACCGCCACGATCGGCACCACCGAGGCCGCCGCCGCCAGCACCGCGTTCATCGCGACAGCGTCGCAGTTGCGCCCGGCCGGCGACTCGGCGCGCGTCCCGCCGTGGATGCTCGAAACCCTGAGGGCGTGCGCGTCGCCGGGCAGTCCGCCGGGTCACCCAGTGCGGAGCGACGCTGTGTCCGCGTGCCTGGGGGCGGTGGGCGTCCGGTCATCGTTCCGCCGGCGCGGCAACCTGCCAAGGCAGCACGGAGTCGAATTTCGCGCGCAGCAGCGCCCCGGTCTCCGCGATGGCGAGCAGGGCGCGAGCCGAGTTCTCCGGCCGCATCAGGAAGCCGTGCAGCACGCCGGGGTACCGGGTGAGCGTGGTCTGTACGCCGGCATCACGGAGGCGGGCGGCGTAGCGCTCGCCCCAGTCCCGGATCGGATCACCCGCGGCCGTCACCACGATCGCCTGCGGCAGCCCGGAGAGATCCGCGGCGTAGGCGGGGACCCGGTAGCAGTCCGGCGGCGCGACGGCGCCGGCGTCCGCGAGTTCGTGCAGGTAGACGATGTCGTCGCGGAGCAGCATGGGGGCCTCCGGCATGGCGAGCACCGATGGCGCGCCCAGGTCGCGGTCCAGCCCCGGATACAGCAGCACCTGGGCGAAGAGCGCGGGGCCACCGCGGTCGCGGACCAGCAGTGCCACGCCCGCGGCGAGACCACCGCCCGCACTGTCGCCGAGCACTACCAGGCGGTCGGGGTCGACGCGCAGATCACGGGCGTTCTCGGCCACCCAGGTGGTGGCCGCGTAGGACTCTTCCACCTGGACCGGGGCAGGCCATTCCGGCGCCAGCCGGTAGTCGACGGCGACGACCGTTGCCCCGGTGGCCAGCGCCAGGTGCCGCGCCAGCGGCTCGAACGAGGTGGTGGAGCCCATCGCCAGCCCGCCGCCGTGCAGGTGCACCACGACCGGCGCGGCCGGATTCGTGGTGGGCCGGTAAACCCGCAGAGCGAGCGGGCCGTGCGGCCCCGGGATGGTCAGCTCCTCGATCTGCGCCATCGCGGGCATCGACTCCGGCGGGGGCATGGCCGCCACGCCCGCCCGGACCGCTTCGATCCCGCGCGCACGCATCGAGGGAATCGGCCCGAGCGCGGCGATACGCGCAGCGACATCGGGATCCAGCGGGGGAACAGCCATGGCATCTCCTCGAAAGCTCCTGCGGCGGAGCAGGTCTCGCCCGTGTAGCGTGCGCGGAGGGCCGCGGCGCGGAGACCGCCGCGGCCCCCCGATCAGGACTGGGAGACGGCGGGCAACCGGCCCACCATGTCGGCCACGGCGCGGTAGGCCATGACCATGCCCGAGCCGAGCGGCGTGCCCGGACCCGGGTACACCGGCCCGGCCACCGAGGCCGCGGAGTTGCCCGCGGCGTAGAACCCGGGAATCACGGTTCCGTCCGGACGTTCGACGGCGCCGTCACGGTTGATCACCGCGCCGCCCTTGGTGCCCAGGTCGCCGAGGACCAGCCGCACCGCGTGGAAGCGGGACCCGGTCAGCGGCTGCAGGCACGCCTCCGGCGAGGTCGCCCCCACGAAGAAGCGGCCGAAGGGATCCTCGCCGCGGCCGAAGTCCTCGTCGCGGCCGCGCTCGGCGAAGCCGTTGAACCGCCGCACGCTCGCGGACAGCTCCGCGGCGTCGACGCCGATGGCGGCGGCCAGCGCGGCTACGTCGCCCGCCGTGTGCCACAGCCCGGCGGCCGACAGCTCGGCGCGGTCCGGCATCGGGACGCAGATGGCGGGCAGGTCGTCGCCGAACCGGTCGTCGAAGATGTACCAGAACGCAGCGCCGTGGCCGAGCCGCATCCGCTCCCGCATGGCCCGGCCCATCCGGTCGTAGGGCAGCATCTCGTTCGCGAAGCGCTGCCCGGTGCCGTCGACGACGATCCCCGCGCGCAGGCCGAGGGTGAACGCGGCGTGCCCGTTCGGGAACAGGGTGGCCGGGCACCACCACGACTGGTCGAGCAGGTCGGTGGCGGCCCCGGCCGATTCGGCCAGCGCGAGCGCGTCGCCGGAGCCGGTGTCGGGGTGCGAGGAGGTCCAGTCGGCGCTCGGCATGTCCTGCCACTTCGCGCGCAGCTCCGGCGAGCGCTCGAAGCCGCCGGCGGCGAGCAGCACCCCGGCCCTGGCCGCGATGCGGGTCTCGGTGCCGTCCGCATCGGTGGCGACGACCCCGGTGACCCGCCCCTCGGTGTCCTGCACCAGCCCGGTGACCCCGGTGCGCAGCCGCAGCGTGGCGTGGCCGGACGCGTCGAGCGCGAGCAGCATCCTGGCGATCCATGCCTGGCCACCGTCGAGCACCGAGCGGTCGACATCGATCCCGAACTGGTCGGCCGCCACCATCGGCCGGATGTCGTCCAGGCGGGAGCCGACCTCGTCGGCCGGGATCGCGCGGGCGAAGATGCTGCGGCCGTTCGCGCTGCGGCCGGGGGCGTCGAAGTAGTCCGGGAACGGCCGGTGCTCCAGCGGAATCCCGATCGTGTTCTCCAGGAAATCGGCCACGGCCGGGCCGGTCTCCAGGTAGGCGCGCTGCACCTCGGGCCGGGTGCGGTCGCCGACGAGCGCGGTGAAGTAGGTGAGTCCCCGCTGCACGGAGTCCTCGACGCCCTGTCGGGCCAGCACGTGGTTGCCGGGCAGCCACACGCTGCCCCCGGAGTAGGCGGAGGTCCCGCCGAATCGGCCGGTCTTCTCCAGCACGCAGACCGACAGCCCGCGGTGCACCGCGGCCAGCGCACCGGCCAGCGCGGCGCCCCCCGAGCCGATCACTACAACGTCACAGGTATTGCCCCAGGTCATCGTCGACTGCACCCATCTCTGTATCCGTGTGAACGGCGTCACGCTAAACCCCGCGCGACGCCGTCACGCCCGGCCGTCCCGCTCAGCGGTCGGGTTTACCGCGCGGGCGGGCCGACGAACTCGAGCAGATAGCCGTCCGGATCGCGGACCATGCCGAGGGTGCGCCCGCCGAACCGGTCCAGTATGGTCGCGGGCAGCTCCTCGGTGCCGCCGTGCGCGCAGCCGGAGGCCATGACCGCGGCCACCTCGGCGGTGTTGCACACCAGCTTGGTGAACATGGAGCCGTGTTCGATCGGGGCGGGCTCGCCGTGCGGCGCGATGAGCTCGACCCCGGCCGCTCCGGCGCGCAGGATCACCGCGTCGAAGGTGTCGGTGGAGAACGCGCTCTCCCGGACGAAGCCGCACGCGGCGTAGAACTCGGCGGAGCGGGCCAGGTCGGTGACCCGGATCGCGGTGAGCGAGAGCAGCACCGGCGCCGCGGACGGCTCGCTCATCGGGTCTGCGACCCGCCGTTGAAGTCGAGCGTCTGCCCGGTGAGCCCGCCCGCTTCGTTCGAGGCCAGGTACGCGCAGAACGCCCCGGCCTCGATCGGATCGCCGAGCCGCTTGATCGGAATCCCCGCGACCAGCCGTTCGATCTGCTCCGGCGGCATCTTGTGCACGAGATTGGCCTGCAGGCCGAGCGCGACGATGTTCGCGGTGACGCCGAACTTGCCGGTCTCGGCGGCGAGATGCCGGATGAACCCTTCGATCCCGCTCTTGCCCGTCGCGTACATCGAGACGTTGATGTCCTGCCCGGTGCGCGCGGAGCCCGACGAGATCTGCACGACGCGGCCCCAGCCGTTGTCGCACATCCCGTCGATGACCGCCTTGATGCAGTTCATCGCGCCGTAGATATTGAGGTCGATCGAGGGCGCCCACTGCTCGGGGGTCAGCTCCCGGAAGGGCTTGGTCACGCGGTCCTCGGCGACACCGGCATTGTTCACCAGGATGTCGACGTGGCCGCCGAGCTCGGCCTCGGCGGAGCGGACAGCGTCCACCGTGGCCGGGTAGTCGGTGACGTCGAAGGCCCGCGCGATGGCCCGGTTGCCCTCGGCGACGATCGCCTCGGCCACCCGCTCCGCGCGATCGGCGAACAGATCGTTCACCACGACCGCGGCGCCCTGGCGCGCGAGCACCAGTGCGATGCCCTCCCCCACGCTCTGGCCCGCGCCCGTGACCAGGGCAATTCGTCCATCCAGCTCGAACACGAGTTCACCTTCCGATTGATTCGCCACCGGATTGCGAGGGTGGCTGCCCGCCCCACCACCTTCCATCGCTTCCCGCCATATTGTCAATCACTATTGGATCCAATCTGCTACCGTGCCCTCATGACGCCAGAGAATCCGGCCGACACCCCGACCGATCCGCCGGTCCGCACCGACTTCGGCGAGGGTGTCGCGCGACTGACGCTGAACAATCCCCGCCGCAAGAACGCGATCAGCCTGGAGATGGCGGCGCTGATCGACGACTTCTGCGTCCGGGTGGAAACCGACCCCGGAATCGGCGCGGTCGTGGTGGCCGCGGCAGGCGCGTACTTCTGCAGCGGTGCCGACACCCGGGATCTGGCGAGCTCATCGGCCGATCCCGCCTCGCCGGAGGCGGTCCGCCGCACCTCCGCAGTGTACGGCGCCTTCGTCCGGGTCGGCATGCTGCCGGTTCCGACCATCTCGCGCGTGGTCGGCGGCGCGGTCGGCGCCGGACTCAATCTCGCCCTGGCCACCGACCTCATGGCGATCACCCCCGAGACCCGGCTGGAGAGCGGCTTCCTCGCCCGCGGGATCCACCCCGGCGGCGGGCACCTGTCCCTACTCGGGCGGGCGGTCGGCTGGTCGAACACCATCGCGATGGCCGCCTGCGGGCTGGCGCTGACCGGCACCGAGGCGGTCACCCGCGGGCTGGCCCACCTCGCCGTCCCGGAGTCCGAGCTGGACGCGAGAATCGCCGAGCTCACCGCCCCGGCCGCCGCCGACCCGGAGCTGACCCGCCGCGTCATGACCAGCGCCCGGCTCGAGCTCGGCCCGCCCGCGGTGAGCTGGTCGTCGGCGCTGGAGATCGAGCGCGGCGTGCAGATGTGGTCGATGTCGCGCAAGGGGGAGGGCTCGTGGTCGTCGCGGGGGCCGGGCCGGTGACCGCCGTCAACACCGCCCCCGCTACGGACGAGGCCGGCCTGGCACGGCTGCGCGCCGAGGTCCGTGCCTTCCTGCGCGCGGAGCTCGACGCCGGCTCCTTCACCCCCGCGCCGGACAACTGGATGAGCGGCTTCGACCCGGCCTTCAGCGCCCGGCTCGGCGCCAGCGGCTGGCTCGGCATGACGCTGCCCCGGCGCTACGGCGGGCACGAGCGTTCGCTGCCGGAGCGGTTCGTGGTCACCGAGGAGCTGCTCGCGCACGGCGCGCCGGTGGCGGCGCACTGGATCGCCGACCGGCAGATGGCCCCCGGCATCCTGGCCAACGGCACCGAGGAGCAGAAGCGGCGCTACCTTCCCGGCATCGCCGCCGGTGAGCTGTACTTCGCCATCGGGATGAGCGAGCCCGACGCGGGCTCCGACCTCGCCGCGGTGCGCACCAGGGCGGTCGAGCGCCCCGACGGGTCGTGGACGATCAGCGGCACCAAGGTCTGGACCACGGGTGCGCATGTGGCGCATGCCATGGTGCTGCTCGCCCGCACCGACGGCACCGCTGCGGACCGGCAGACCGGGCTCTCCCAATTCCTCGTCGACCTCGACAACCCCGCCATCGAGGTGCGCCCGCTGCGCAGCATCGACGGCGCCGCGCACTTCAACGAGGTCGTCTTCCACGACGCGCAGGTCGGCGCGGACGCCCTGCTCGGCGACCGCGGCGCCGGCTGGGCGCAGGTGATGAGCGAGCTCGCGTTCGAGCGCTCCGGGCCGGAGCGCTACCTCTCCACCATGCCGCTGCTGCGCGCCTGGGCGGCCGAGCTGCGCCGCACCGGCGCCACCGAGCAGCAGCGGACCACCCTCGGCGCGCTCACCGCCCGCGCCTGGGGGCTGCGCCGGATGTCGCTCGCGGTCACCATCGAGCTCGCCGCGGGCCGCAAGCCCGACGTGCTCGCGGCGATGGTCAAGGACCTCGGCTCCACCTTCGAGGGCGACGTGGTCGAGGCGATCCGCGCCTGCGCGGACAGCACCCCGTACCGCGCCGGCGGCGATCCGTTCGCCCGCATGCTGGCCACCGGCATCCTGCACACTCCGGCATTCACCCTGCGCGGCGGCACGAACGAGATCCTGCGCGGCATCGTCGCGCGCGGAATGGGGCTGCGATGACGACCTGGAACACCGACCTGCTCGAGGCGGTCGCCGCGATGGCCGAGCGCACCGGCATCGACACCACCACCCCGGCCGAGGGGCCCGACCGCGCGCTCTGGGCCGCGCTCACCGAGGCGGGCTTCACCGGCATCGGGATCCCCGAGGAGCGGGGCGGCAGCGGCGGCGACGAGACCGACGCCCTGTCGGTGGTGCACGCCGTCACCGCCCGCGCCGCGCTCACCATGCTGGTCGAGCACACCGCGCTGGCGAGCCGCCTGATCGCCGAGTGCACCGGCGGCCCCGCCGCCGGGCCCGCCACCCTCGCCGTCGCCGACCACTGCACCCTGCGCGAGACCGCGGACGGCATCGTACTCGACGGGACCGCGACCGGCGTGGTGCACGGCTCCGACGCCCAGCTGCTGGTGCTGGTGCTGCCCGCCGCCGAGCCGGGCGAGCGGCCGTCGGTCGCGATCGTCGCGGCGGGCGCGCCCGGCATCACCGTCGACCGCGGCACCGACCTGCTCGGCGCCGCGCTGGACGACTACCGATTCGCAGGCACCCCGGCCGAACTGCACGAATCGCCCATCAGCGGCGACGGACTGACCGAACGCGGCGCGCTCGCGTACGCGGTGGCGCTCACCGCCGCCGCGGGCACGGTGCGAGACCTGACCCTGCGCTACGCGGCCGAGCGGACCCAGTTCGGCCGCCCGCTCGCCAAGTTCCAGGCCGTCCAGCAGCGCCTCGCCGGGCTCGCCGCGCTCACCGCGCTCATGGAGACCGCGGTCGCCGCCGCCGCGGGCGACGCCATCTCCCGGCGCACCGCGGTCGCCGCCGCGAAGGTGATCACCTCCGGCGCCGCCCGCGAGATCGCCGCCGCCGGGCACCAGCTGCACGGCGCCATCGGCTTCACCGCCGAGCACAGCCTCGGCCGCTCCACCACCGCGCTGTGGAGCTGGCGGGACCGCTACGGCTCGGAGCGGTACTGGTCCGAGGTGCTGGCCGGGCAGATCCTCGACGGCGGGGCCGACCCGTGGGACCTGATCACCGGAAGCATTGCCGCAGAGGAGACACCGCGATGAGTATCACCACCGACGAGACCGGGGTCGACGGCGCCGCCGCCTGGCGTGCCGCCGCCACCGCGACCGGGAACGGTGTGCTGAGCGGAGTGCGCGTACTCGACCTGAGCCGGGTGCTCGCCGGCCCGTACACCGCGCAGATGCTGGCCGACCAGGGCGCCGAGGTGCTCAAGGTGGAGGGGCCCGGTGGCGACGAGACCCGCGGCTGGGGCCCGCCGTTCGTGGACGAGGGCGCAAGCAGCGCCTACTACGCCAGCCTGAACCACAGCAAGGACAACATCGGGCTCGACCTGCGCACCGACGAGGGCCGCGCGATCCTGGCGCAGCTGCTCGCCGGCGCCGACGTGGTGGTCGAGAACTTCAAGGCCGGCACCATGGCCCGCTGGGGCTTCGACTTCGAGACCGTGCTCGCCGAGCGGCACCCGCGGCTGATCTACTGCCGCATCACCGGTTTCGGCGTGGACGGGCCGCTGGGCGGGCTGCCCGGGTACGACGCGGTCCTGCAGTCCTTCGGCGGCCTGATGAGCATCAACGGCTACCCGGACGGCACCCCGCTGCGGGTCGGGGTGCCGATCGTCGACATCGTCACCGCCAACCTCGCGGTCAACGGCATCCTGCTGGCGCTGCTGGAGCGCGAGCGCAGCGGCCGCGGCCAGCTGGTCGACCTGGCGCTGCTGGACTCGGTGATCTCGATCCTGCATCCGCACGCCGCCAACTGGGTCGCCAGCGGACGGGTGCCGCAGCGCACCGGCGACTTCCACCCGACGGTCGTGCCCTACCAGGTGTTCCGCGCCGCCGACGGCGACTTCTTCGTCAGCGCGGCCAACAACCGCCAGTTCCGCTCGCTGGTCACCACGCTCGGCGTGCCCGAGCTCGCGGATGATCCGCGCTTCGTCGACAACGGACAGCGCTACATCCACCGCGAGGAACTCATCGCGATCCTGGCCGGGCGCATCGCGCCGTGGCCACGCGACGAGCTGTCGATCCGCCTCGAGCAGGCCGGGGTGGCCGCCTCATCGGTGCACACCGTCGACGAGGCACTGCGGGCCGAGCAGACCCGGCACCGCGGCCTGTTCCTGGAGACCGAGGAGTACCGGGGTGTCGGGGTTCCGCTGAAACTGAGCCGGTCGCCGCACCGCACCCCGCGCCCGGCGGTGCCCCGCGGCGCCGACACCGCGGACGTCCTGACCGCGATGGGCTACTCCGCCGAGCGGATCGAAGCGCTGCGAGCGGCTGGTATCTTCGGGGATTCGTGAGCAGACGAACCAGCGATGCAGCGGCGGACGACGGGCCCGAGGTCGGCCGGGCCGCGGGCCGGGTGGTCGACGAGATCGAGCGGTTGATCGTCAGCGGCGAGCTGCTGCCCGGCCAGCCGATCCGGCAGGTGCTGATGGCCGAGCGGCTCGGCGTCAGCAGGCTGCCGATCCGGGAGGCGCTGCGGCACCTCACCGCCGAGGGGCTGGTCGAGCACGAGCACAATGTCGGCTACACCGTGGCCAGGTTGCGGCAGAGCGATTTCGACCAGATCTACCTCATGCGGGCCGCGCTGGAGCCGGCGGTGCTGCGCTCGCTGCCGCCGTTCCCGCCCGCCGCCGTCGCCGCGGTCACCCGCCTCGGCGACCTGGTGACGGCGGCCGCCGAGCAGGGCGATGTGCTCGGCATGCGGCTGCACAACCACACCTTCCATTTCGCGATCTTCGAGCGGTCACCGCTGAACCTGGTGGTGGCCGAGGTGCGCAGGCTGTGGACGCTGGCCATGCCCTACCACGCCGCCTACCTCTACGACCCGGCCGCCCGCGCGCGCGTGGTGGCCGAGCACGACCAGATGATCGACGCGCTCACCCGCAACGACAATGAGCGGCTCGTCACCCTGATGGACGAGCACCGCCGCGGCGGAGAGCGCAGCGCCGGGATCATGCTGCGCACCGCCCGCGAGAGCGGCCCCGCCGATCCCCCCGTTCCCGAGGAGTAACACGATGACCGTTCCGACCGGCCGCGCGCCGTACCGCTTCGCCTGGGATCCCGATGTCGCCGCGCTCGTCGCCCGGATCGAGAGCAGCGGCGCGGGCTCGCTGCGGGCGGGCGGCGTCGAGGCCGCGCGCCGCGTGCTGGAAGCCATCCCGCGCCCGACCGGCCCCGCGATGGCGAGCGTGCGCGAGGCGGCCGCCGACGGGCCGCACGGCAGGATCCCGCTGCGCGTCTACCGCCCGCACGCCGCCCCGGCCGCAGGCGCGCCCGCGCTGGTGTGGTTCCACGGCGGCGGGATGATCATGGGCTCGCTGCAGTCCTTCGACCGGCTCGCCCGCGATGTCGCCGAGGCCACCGGCGCGGTCATCGTCAATGTCGAGTACCGGCTCGCGCCCGAGCACCGCTACCCCGTCGCCAACGACGAGGCGTACGCGGCGCTGTGCTGGACGCACGAGAACGCCGCGGAGCACGGTGTGGACAGCGCCAGGATCGGCGTCGGCGGCGACAGCGCGGGCGGCAGCCTCGCCGCCGCGACGACGCTGCGCGCCCGCGACACCGGCGGGCCGGGGATCGCCCAGCAGGTGCTGTTCTACCCGGGGATCGAACGCCGCAGCGACCGCCCGTCGATGCGCGAGTTCGGCGAGTCCCCGTTCCTCACGGCCGCCGACATCGACTGGATGAAAGGCCTCTACCTCGGCGGCGACCCGGGCACCGACGACTGTTACGGCGTCCCCGCGCTGGCGGATTCGTTCGCCGGGTTGCCCCCGGCGATCATTGCCGTCGGTTACGGCGACCCGCTGCGCGACGCGGTCGAGGCCTACAGCGACCGGTTGCGCGACGCCGGTGTGCCCACCGCGCAGCTGCGCTACCCCGGTGTCGGCCACGGCTTCGCCATGCAGACCGCGAACATCGCGCGGGCCCGCGCGGCGATGGCCGAGGTCGGCGCGCTGGTCGCGGCGCGGTTCGCCACGATGTGATCCGGTGCCGGTGCTCCCGGCGCAACGACCGACGGGCCCCGGAGCGATCGCTCCGGGGCCCGTCGTGACGGTGCGCTCAGCCGCGCGCGGGCGCCAGCAGCTTCTTGAGCGGGACGCGGGTGTCCGACAGCGCCTCCGGCCCCGGGCGCTGGCCGCGGCCCAGGGCCGAGCGCAGTGCGACGAAGTCGGCGGGCGAGTTCAGGCACTCGGCGGCGATCAGCGCGTCGTCGGCGAAGTACAGCGCGACCCGGCGCCGCGGCCGCTCCGGGTCCATCCGGACCAGCATCGAGGTGTGGCCCCCGATCAGCCCGGTGATCTGCAGCTTCTGGTCGCCCTGGTCGGACCAGAACCAGGGCGCGCCCCGGTCCGGGAGCGGGAGGCCGAGCAGCACCGCGGCGGCGGTGTTCGCCTGCTCGACCGCGTTGTCCACCGACTCCAGCCGGAAGCGGCCGCCGGAGCCGGAGACGTGTGTGGTGCAGTCGCCGACCGCGAGGGTCCAACCGTCCGAGGCCAGGCACCGCTCGTCGACGACGATGCCGCCGTCGCACTCCAGCCCGAGCTGCCCAGCGAGTTCGATCCGCGCCTGCGCCCCGATGCCGACCAGCACCGTCGCCGCCGGGATCTCCCGGCCGTCGGCGAGCCGGACGGCCAGAATCCCGCTGTCGCCGTGCACGATCTCGGCCGGCGCCACACCGAGCACGACCTCGGTCGCCATCGCCCGGTGCGCGGCGAGCAGGGTCTCGGCGGTGTCCGGGCCGACGGCACGGGCGAGCAGCCGCTCCCCCGCCTCGACCACGGTCACCTCGGCCCCGAGGGCGCGCGCGGTGGCGGCGACCTCGAGCCCGACGAATCCGCCACCCACCACGACCATCGGCCCCGCCTCGACCCGGCCGGCCAGCGACCTGGCGTGGTCGAGGTCGCGCAGGACCAGCACGTCGGGGTGGTCCGCGCCGGGCAGCGCCAGCCGCCTGGCCCTGGCCCCGGTCGCCAGCACCAGCCGGTCGAACCGGCGGGTCCGGACCGCACCCGCCAGGGTGAACCGGACCTCGACTCCGTCCGGCGTGCGCTCGAGTTCCTCGACCCTGGCGCCGGTCATCAGCTCGATCTTCTGGTCGGCGTAGTGCGCGGGCTCGCGCAGTAGTACCGACTCACCGGTTGCCTCGCCCTTCAACCACGCCTTGGACAGCGGGGGCCGCTGGTAGGGCAGGTGCGTTTCGTGCGAGATCAGGGTGATCTCGCCGGTGTACCCCGTGGCGCGGAGGCGGTCGGCGAGCTGCACCCCGGCGTGCGAGGCCCCGACGACCACCACGCTGTGCGGCACCCGCGCCTCCGCGCCGGGGATGTCCTGCGCTGCGGACATCGATCAGACCTGCTCGTCCGGGATCGTCACGTGCAGATCGATCCCCTCCCGCAGGGCGAGCTGGCAGGACAGGCGTGAGTTGTCCTCCCGGTCCGAGGCGGTGCAGTCGAGCATGTCGTCCTCGTCCTCACCGGGCTCCGGGAAGAGCGCCGCCTCGGCGCTGTCGAGGTAGACGTGGCAGGTGGCGCACGACAGCGTGCCGCCGCACTGGCCGACGATGCCGTGCACGCCGTTCTTCACAGCGGTCGACATGACCGAGTCGCCTGCGGCGCCGTCGACGACCTTCACCACGCCGTCGGGCTGGGTGTAGAACACTTTCGGCATCGTTGCTCCTACCAGCTGACCGGCAGCTCGACGATCGCCTGGGTCAGGTTGTCCATGTCCACGACGGCCTCGCCCTCCAGCTGCAGCCCGGGCAGCCGCTTGAACAGCTCGGCCAGCCCGACCTGCATCTCCATCCTCGCCAGCGGCGCGCCCAGGCAGTGGTGCAGGCCGTAGCTCAGTGTCAGGTGCGGATTGGTGGAGCGCTTGATGTCGAAGACCTCGTCGTGCTCGAACGCGACGCCGTCGTGGTTCACCGAACCCGGGTCGACCATCACGGCCTCGCCGCGGGCGACCAGCTGTCCGTCCAGCTCGATGTCCTCGGTGGCGACGAAGGGAACCAGCCCGCCGCCGCCGGCGATCTTGTCGCCCTGCGCCATCCGGCCGTGCCGCAGGATCTCCTCCACCGCCAGGGGCGCGGCCTCGTCCGGATCGCGCAGGAAGATCTCCAGCTGATCGGTATTGCGCAGCAGCGACAGCACCCCGGCGCACAGGAAGTTCGCGGTGTTGTCGAAGCCGCCGATGATCAGCACCATCGCGATCGGCAGGATCTCGGCGTCGGTGAGGCTGTCGTCCTTGTCCCTGGCATTGGCCAGGTCGCTGAGCAGGTCCTCGCGCGGGTTCTTCCTGCGCTCGTCGATCAGGGCCATCATGTACACGACCAGCTCGGTCATGTTCGCGACGACCTCGTCCTCCGGCATGTTCGCCACGGCGAGCGTGGAGGAGCTCCACTTCTGGAACTTCTCCCGGTCCTCCGGCGGCACGCCGAGCAGGTTGGCCAGCATCTGGATCGGCAGCGCCACCGCGTAGTCGTTCACCAGGTTGGTGGGCGAGCCCTTGGCGACCATCTCGTCGATCAGGTGGTTGGCGAACTCGACCGCCGAGTCGCGCATGGCCTTCACCCGCTTCGGCGAGATCGAGCGCTGCACCAGCTTGCGCAGCTTGGTGTGGTGCGGCGGGTCCTCGAACTGCAGGGTGGTGCGCAGGAATTCGGGGAACTCCACGAAGTACGGGGTGACGCGCTCGCCGGTGCGGAACGGCTCGCGCACGAAGCGCGGGTCGCTCAACATCTCGCGCGCGGCGGCATTGCGGTGGATGATCCACGCGTCGCCGCCGAACGGCATCGTCATCTTCGTCATCGGGCGGTCCGCCGCGATGGCGTGGTACCGGGCGGAGGCTTCCGCGGGGGTGACCGGGGCGAACGGGTATTCGGTGGTCGCCGTCTCTGTTGTGCTCATGTGGTGCTCTCCGGGGGACGTCGGGATCAGGAGACCGGCAGCTGGGCCGGGGCGACGACCTGCGGCACGGCCTGCGGCGTGATCGCCATGATCTGCTCGAACTGCTCGGCCACGGTCTCCACGGTCAGCGCGGGGTCGTGGATGCCGACGGTGTTGACCAGGGCGAGCCGGTTCACGATGCCGCCCGCCACGTTGAAGACCTCACCGGTGACCTCGCAGGCAGGGTGGACCAGGTAGGCCACGACCGGCGCGATGTGCTCAGGCAGCATCGCCGTGCGCATGTATTCCACGATCTCGGGGGTCAGCGTGTCGGCGGCGGCCTCGAACATCCTGGTGCTGGCGCCGGGGGCGATGGCGTTGACCTTGACTCCGGCCTCCAGGCCCTCCAGCGCGAGGTTGCGGGTCAGCCCGAACAGCGCGCCCTTCGAGCCGCCGTAGTGCGCCATCCCCGGGTTGCCGAGCATGGCCTGCGAGATGGTGTTCACCACACGGGGCGCGTCGGACTCCAGCAGGTGCGGCCAGGCCGCGCGGCACAGCCGCATGGCTCCGAAGTAGTGCACGTCCAGGTGGCGCTGGTACTCCTCGTCCGGCACCTCGCGGAACGGCGCGGCACGGACGATCCCGGCATTGTTGACGACGGCGTCGAGCTTGCCGAACGTGGAAATGGCGGCGTCGACGAGGGCGCTCGCACCCTCGTCGGTGGTGACGTCGGCGGTGCAGGCGACGGCCTTGCCGCCGGCCTCGGTGATCTCGGCGACCACGGCCGCGGCGGGGTTCTCCGCCTCGAGCCCGGAGCCGTCGGTGCGGGCGCCGAGGTCACCCACGACCACGGCGGCGCCGCGGGCGGCGAGCAGCAGCGCGTTGGCCCGGCCGATGCCGCGGCCCGCGCCCGTCACGATCACGACGCGATCGCTGAAATCCAGTGTTGCCATTGTCTTTCCTCGTATTCCTGGCTGATTCGGTCGGGTCAGGGACGGGTGTCTCCGCCACGGTGCGCGACATCGGCGACCCAGATGCCGCCGAGGGCCTCGCGCGCCGACTTCTCGAAGTCGAAGACCTCGTAGCCGGCCGTGATGTAGAGCGTGCTGCGGTCCGGGCCGCCCAGCAGGCAGGCCGAGCCGATGCCGTTCTCCAGGGGCAGCGGGACGGCGTCGGTGAGGCCCTCCTCGGTGAACCGCGCGACGTAGCCGCCGCCCGGCATGGCGGCCCACACGCCGCCCTCGGCGTCGAGCCCGATGCCGTCCGGCATGAACGGGCAGGAGGCGAACTCCCGCGGGTTGGCCAGGCTGCCGTCCGCGGCGCGGTCGATCACGGTGATTTTCATGGCCATGACCTCGGCGGTGTACACCTTGGTGCCGTCGGCGCTGACGGCGATCCCGTTGGCGCACAGCAGCGGGCCGACCTTCTCCGGGGTGCCGACGGTGCCGTCCGGCTCTACCACGATCAGCGGCGACGGCTTCGGCTCGTCGCCCTTGAAGATGTCGAAGCCGAGCTGGGTGATGTAGGCGCGGCCGTCGGCGTCGACCACCATGTCGTTGGCCGCGGCCGAACAGTACGCGGAGATGTCGGCGTACACCGACAGGTCCGCGGGGCCACCGCCACCGTGCACCAGCACCAGCTTCTCGTGCATGGACACCACGATCAGGCGGCCGTCGGGCAGCCAGCCGAACCCACCCAGCACGATCGGGACGTCGGTGTCCGCGCCGCGGCCGGTCGCATCGATCACCACGGCGGCGTTGCCGTCGGCGTCGAGCGTCTTGAGGGTTCCGGTGTACATGTCCGAGAACCAGAAGGTGTCCTCGTGCCACCGCGGGCACTCCGGCCAGGAGTAGCCGCTCGAGACCTTGCGGGCCTCGAAGGTCGTGGCGCCGGCGGCGGTGACGGCGGCAGCGACGGTGTCGACGGGATTGGTCATGGTCTGGACCTTCCGGGAACGGTGACCTGTGTCGCCGGTTCCGCGCCGGGGCGGGAACCGGTCTGCGCGAGCGGGATGCTCACACGTGAACTGGGTCACAAGGACTTGGCATGTCAGGACGATAGGGCCCACGTCATTCCCCAGACGGCGCGCTCCCATTCAGCGGGAGCACCCGTTCGGTCGCACGGACGCGGGCGGCCCCGCGCTCCGGCGCGGGACGTTCCGTCGCAGGTGAGCCGGGCGGACCAGGCGGACGAAGGGGCCTGCCCGGTCGGGAGCGGCAGCCCCTCGGGAGGGTCCGATCCGTGGGGTTGGTGTCGCCACTCTCATCGGTGGTACCGGAGCGGGCGGTACCCGTTGGCGGCTGCGAGAGTGCGGACGTGGCGGTTACTGCCGAGTGTGTCGTGCGCGGAACACCGATCCTGTTGGCGGCGGCCTACGTCCCACTGGCCGGAACAGCAGGGTCTCGGCCAGGGCACCGTCTGTTCCCCTGAGCTCGTACGGCGACGTGCGCCGTGGAGAAAGGATGTCGATGCCTTCCGTCGAGCAGATCACGGCCGCGGTCACCGAGTACGCCGCCCGGATCAGTACCGGCACAGCCGTCGAGGTCGCCGCCCTGTACGCCGAGGACGCCACCCTGGAGGATCCGGCCGGCTCGGAGGTGCGGGTGGGCCGCGAGGCCATCGCCGCCTTCTACAGCGGCCTCGATGGCGTCGAGACCACGATGGAACTGCTGACGCTGCGGGTCGCCGGTGACACGGCGGCTTTCCACTTCCGGGTCACCTCGACTCTGCCGACCGGTCCGATCGTCGTGGAGCCGATCGACGTCATGGTCTTCGACGAGCGAGGACTGATCACCAGCATGCGCGCCATCTGGAATCCCACCGACATGACCACCGGCTGACTCCGGGCGTTCGGCGGCGCGAGCGGTTCGTCCTCGTCATGGCGTCCGGCGGACCCGCGAAAGGCTCGATAGCGATCATCCCCGATGGGCGCTCAGCGTCGGCTGCGGGTCGGGTTCCCGACCCAGCCGATCAGTGCGCCGCCGAGTTCGCGCGGGTTGAAGTTCGCACAGGCGATCACTGCATCGATGACGCGCCATGACATCCGCCCACCGGAGAATTGAACCAACGCGCGCAGCGGCAACTCGTCGGTGGCGCGGACAACCATCGCCATCGCGATCGGATCCCGCTTTGTCGACTCATCCAGATCGGCCGCCATTCCCAACCCCCAGCGCAGCAACCGACCGACGACCGTGACACCGATATCGCCCACGGTGGAATCGCGGGTGAAGGGTCGCGCCGGCCGCTCCACCGGCACCGGTCGCCCCAGCCGGTACGCGAAGTCCGAGTCGCACGCCGCGATCGCGGGCACCGGCGCGCTGTCCACCGGATCGCTCACCTCACCCTCGACGTACACCTCCACAGCATCCACGATCCGCTCACTCGAGCGACCGACCTCGAGCGTGAAAAGGCCGGCGGGCACCCGCCAAGCGTTCGCACGGACATCCCAGAAGGCCAGATCGCGTACGTGTACCGGCACCTCGGCCACTCGCGTCTCCCCCTCGTCCAGCTCCACCCGCGCGAAAGCCACGAGTTCCCGCCGCGGCCGCAGCACGACCCCCGTCCGGTCGTGAGCGTAGATCTGAACCACCTCGCTGGTCGGCCGATTCCCGCGGTTGGCGACCGTGACCGAGACCCGAAGCATCGCTCCCGCGTCGACACGGTGCCGGTCCACACGCACATCGCTCCACTCGGTGCGCCCGTAGCCGAGACCATGACCGAACGGGAACAGCGGCGCGATCCCCGCGGTGACCGCGTGCCGATATCCGACGAAGACTCCCTCGCGATACTCCACCTGCCGGGCCCCACCCGGAAACCATCGGTCGGATCCGATGTCCTGGCGGCGGGCGGGGAAGGTCTCGGCGAGCCGCCCCGCCGGCTCGACCGCTCCGGTCACAGCATCGACCAGCGCCCCGCCCGCCGCCTGCCCACCCAGGTATCCCTCCAGCACCGCCGCCACCCGAGGAAGCCAGGGCATCGACACCGGCGCCCCATTGCTCAACACCACCACAGTCCGCGGGTTGGCCGCGGCGACCGCTGCGATCAGCGCGTCGTGCTGCGCCGGAAGCCCGAGGCCGGTGCGGTCGAACCCCTCGCTCTCGTAGATTCCGGGGAGCCCGGCCAGCACGATGGCGACATCAGCCTGCCCCGCCACCCGCGCCGCCTGCTCGATCTTCTGTTCGTCGCGGGCCGAGGTATGAGCGTCGTAGCCCGGCGCGTAGGTGACGTCCATGCCCGCCGCGGCGAAAGCCTGCAAGGCTGTTGTCAGCCGCGTGGGCGCCACCACGGAGCTCCCGCTGCCCTGGAAGCGAGGATGCTCGGCGAACGCACCGATCAGCGCGATCCGTTCGGTGCCGGTCAACGGAAGCACGCCATCGTTGCGCAGGACCACCGACGCAGCCGCGGCAGCGCGCCGGGCCAGCGCGTCGTGCTCGGCAACCATCTGTGGGGGGAGTCGGTCGGCGGGTTCGTCGAACGCCAGATCACCGAGC
Organism: Nocardia sp. NPDC050697; assembly: GCF_040654395.1. Lineage (NCBI taxonomy): Bacteria > Bacillati > Actinomycetota > Actinomycetes > Mycobacteriales > Nocardiaceae > Nocardia > Nocardia sp. NPDC050697. The sequence continues at coordinate 429,353 of NZ_JBFAHY010000001.1, read as the reverse complement.
GCGACAACGCGTTGCGCTCCGGCGGCGACCGCGGCCTCGGTCAGGATGCCCGCGGCGATCGCGGCTTCGAGTTCCGGGCGGCGGTCGAGCCCGCCGGGCATGTCGAGATCCGTACCCGCCGCGACTGCGGCGCCGGCATCGGACACGGCGCCCCAGTCGCTGACCACCGCTCCAGCGAACCCCCACTCCGTGCGAAGGATGTCGGTGAGCAACATCGTGTGCTCGGTGGCATGCACACCGTTGACGAGGTTGTACGCCGCCATCACCATTCGGGGCGCTGCGGAGCGCACCGCGATCTCGAACCCACGCAGATACAGCTCACGGAGCGTGCGCTGGTCCACCACGGCGTCGATGACGAATCGCCGATGCTCCTGGTTGTTCACCGCGAAATGCTTGAGGCAGGCGCCCACCCCCTGCCCCTGCATGCCTCGGACCGCCGCTGCCGCGAGCTGTCCGGACAGCAAGGGATCCTCCGAGTAGTACTCGAAATTGCGGCCACACAGCGGGTGCCGCTTGATGTTCAGCCCCGGACCGAGGACCACACCGACACCGAGCACTCGGGCCTCGCGCCCCACCGCCGCCGCCACCTCGCCGACCAGCGCGGTATCCCAGCTCGAGGCCAGCGTCACCGCAGGCGGAAAGCAGGTCGCCGGGATGCTGGGCGCCAAGCCCAGATGGTCGTTCACCGGCCCCTGCACCCGCAGCCCGTGCGGACCGTCGGCCAGCCGCACCGAGCGGATTCCGAACGCCGGGACGTCCCGGGTCTGCCAGAAATTCTTGCCCGACAGCAGCGTCAGACGCTGCGCCTCCGACAGACCAGCTGCCCGAGCTGCGGGCTCGGGCTCGGGCTCGGGCTCGGGCTCGGGCTCGGAATAGGTCATCGATCGCCTCCAAACTGTCCGAACATCGAGCACATCGTAACTATCACGTGCAAGTGTTCTGCGGCCCACCCAGCGGGACGTACACCGAGCGAGTGCCGCGAACTACCGCAGAATCGGAAGGACGGAGTTCAACGACAGGAGCGGTCGGCCAACGATGCGAATCGGGATCAACACCCCCGTGGTCACCCGCCTTCCCGGCGCGTTCAGCGCGTGGGAGGCCGACGCCGGGATCGACGACATCGCCCGCATCGCCGCCACGGCCGACCGATTGGGCTTCCATCATCTGACCTGCAGCGAACACGTCGCGGTGCCCGCCGAGGTCGCCGCCGTGCGCGGCGGTACCTACTGGGACCCGCTGGCCACACTCGGCTACCTGGCGGCCCGGACCGCACACATCCGGCTCGCCACCCAGGTGCTGGTGCTCGGCTATCACCATCCCCTCGAGATCGCCAAGCGATACGGCACGCTCGACGTCGTCAGCGGTGGACGGCTGATCCTCGGCCTGGGCGTCGGCTCCCTGCGCGAAGAGTTCGACCTGCTCGGCGCGGCGTTCGAAAACCGCGGGGCACGCGCAGACGAGGCTCTGCGCGCACTTCGGGCAGCATTGTCGCAGCGACAGCCGCACCACCACAGCGCGCACTACCAGTTCTCGAACATGATCGTCGACCCGCACGCCGCCCAGGCGCACGTACCCTTTTGGATCGGCGGTCGGTCGGCCCGATCCCTCCGAAGGGCGATTGCCCTGGCCGAGGGGTGGGTTCCGTTCGGGCTGGATTTCGACAGTCTGCGCTCGATGCTCGCCGCGCAGCCGCTGCCGGCCGGTTTCGAGGTGGTGCTGTCCGCGGGACGCCTGGACCCGCTCAGCGATCCGGCGGGGACACGGAATGCGGTCACGGCGGTCTCCGAGGCCGGTGCCACCGTGGTCGGTGCCGCCATCCACGCCACTTCGGCGACGCACTACTGCGAACAGCTCGCCACGCTCGCAGATCTCAACGCGCGTCATTTCCCCGAGTAGACCCCGAACCACACCACCGACTTGTTCCTGGGCGAACACAGGAACAAGTCGACCGACTTACTTCCCTCGGAGAACGCCTTTCATCTGCTTTCCGATGAAGTCCGTGGTCTTACGCGGAGCGAGCCGCACCAGCCGGTCGAGCAGATTCGCATCCTGGCCGACGAGCACCCGGAACGAACCGTTCTCCATGCCTTCCACCATCAGTTCCGCGGTGCGCTCGGGCGTGGTGGCACGGACCTTCTTACCGCCCGGGTCGACCATCTCGACTCCGGAGTTTCCGGTCAGATTGGTGCTGATGTTTCCCGGGAACACCGTCGTCACGGTGACATTGGTGTCCGCGAGTTCCTGATAGAGACCTTCGCTGAACTGCTTGACCGCTCCCTTGGTGGCGCTGTAGACCGTCTGACCGGCGAACGGAAGCAAGCCGGACAGGCTGGCCACGTTCACCAGCCAGGCGTGTGGCCGCTGCCGCAGCTCCGGCAGAAAGGCCAGGCACATGTTCACCGTGCCCCAGAAGTTCACCTGTACGACGCGCTCGATCTCGCGGCGCTCGAGTTCGGCGACCGGTACGAATCGGTGGATGATTCCGGCGACGTTGACCAGCCCGTCGAGCTGCCCGTGCGCGGCGGTGATCGCCGCGGGCAGGGCGTCGACCGCGGCGACATCGGTGACATCGGCGATATGTGACGAGGTCCGATCGGCCGTCGAGCCGGCGAGGGTCCGGGTCTCGGCGAGTGCATCCTCCTTCAGGTCGATCAGCGCCACGCGCGCCCCTCGCTCGAGCAACCGCAACGCGGTCTGCCGCCCGATACCGTTGCCCGCGCCGGTGACGGCGACGACTTTGCCCTGCAATTGCATTTTTCCTCGTTTCTCCGACGTGGAGGTGCTCCACGCGGCCCTACTCACCTGTACCTGTTCGACGGCGTGCCGTGACCGAGCGCGACCGCTCAATGGGATGCGCGAGGAGCTCGCTTCGCTGCCACGGTCGCGATGACCGCAGTGGCCTGTGGATAGCTCGGTGACCGTGCGGTGACGCGCACAGTGCCGGCGGCGCCGATCGAACGGAGAACCGCCAGCGCCCGGCCCCGGTAGGTCCGAGCCGTCGCCCCTACGTAGCTGCCGATCGGGGCCGGGTCGGCGCTGCCGAAGCCCACCAACTCGGCCGGGCCCTCGATTTCGAGGGTCACCTCCGTATCGGCCAGCATTTCCACGACTCCGTCGGCGTCGGCGATCTGGATGCCGATGAATGCCAGGTCGGCGCCGTCGGCGGACATCTGCGGAGCCTCGGGCACCACCGTCAACTCGAGTTCCCCGGTGCTCGAACGCAGTGCGGAGCGGCCGGTTTCCCGACCGCCGCGATAGCCGACCGCGACGACGACACCGTATTCGTAGGGCAGCGCGAATCGTGCGAGGTGATGTCGTGGCTTCCGGCGGCCGACGGAGCGCCCGTTCACGATCAACTCGACCTCGTCGTCGGCGGAATAGACCTCGACCTGCGCGAGGCGGCCGACGCAGCCCTGCCAGGACCAGCTCTGTACCGCGTCGGTGCTGCGCCATGCGACCTTCGCGACGGTCACGCCGGCGAGGTCGAGGGGACGGACCGCGATCGCGGGGGCTGCGAGCCCGCCCCACGCGGCCTGGGCAAGGCGCAGCGAAGTGTCGGGACGACCGGTGATGTCGAACATGCCCGACCCGGCGACAAGGTACGGATAGGGCTTCGCGAGCGGCGCGAAGCGCCGTCCCGGCATCCATACGCCGATACCGGCCTCACCCAGATAGTCCCAGCCCGTCCAGACGAAGTCCCCGATGACCGAGGGCAGCTCACGGACCAGCTGCCACGCGCGGGCGACATCTCCGGGCAATGTCTCCGTTCCGAGGATGACCCGATCGGGTCGGCGGCGAGCATCGCGTCGATAGCGTCCGAGCGCGTAGTTGTAGCCCGCGACGTCGAGGTGGGCGAAAGAATCGCGCGTCACCCGATCTGCGCGTCGAGTCCGCGCGACCAGATCGAACATCCCGGCAAGCTTGTTCATCAGCATGTTCGCCATCGTCGAGCCGAGCGCGGCACCGGTGTCCCCTCGCTCACTCGCCGGAGACGGCCCCCGGGATGGACCCGCCTTGATCGAGGTGAGCACACTGAGGAACAGGTTGACTGCGGCGGTAACGTGACGATCGGGGTCGCGTTCGCGCACGAAGCGGGCGATCTCGGCGGTGAGCGCTGTTCCGCTTTCACTGCCGTGCTCGGGGATCTCGTTGCCGATCGAGAGCAGGATCACCGAGGGGCGATTACGGTTCTTGGCGATCGCTCGTTCCGCGTCCGTGCGCCAAGTCTCGGTGAACCGATCGGCACGGTCGTACGGCGTCTTGCTGACGCTCCAGTGGTCGCTCAACTCATCGAGGACGTACATGCCGAGCTCGTCACACGCGTCGAGCAACTCGCGAGACGCCGGATTGTGCGAGCTGCGCAACGCATTGAAGCCTGCCTCCTTGAGCAGGCGCACCCGCCGGAACTCCGCCGCACGGTGCCCGGCAGCGCCGAGAACACCGTGATCGTGGTGCACGCAAGCACCCCGAAGTAACACCACCCTGCCGTTGATCCGTAGCCCCTGGCGCGAATCGACACTGACCGTGCGCAGCCCGGTCCGCTCGACCCGGCGGTCCAGCAACTCACCGCCGCGACGAACCTCCACCTCGCAGTGGTACAGCATCGGGTCCTCGACCGACCATGGCCGAGCCGCCGGCACGGTGAGGTGGACGGTTCCCGCGGTGCTGGTCTCGATCCACCCCTCGGCGACAACCGCGTCTCCGTCGAGCAGCCGCACAGTGACAGTCAGGGCATCGGCGCCCGGATTGTGCAGCTCGACGCCGACCTCTACGGCTGCCACGCCATCGGCGAACGAACGGGTGCGCACCCGGACTCCGTCGGCGGTCACGTGTATCGGCGGAATCAGCAGCAGCCGGACCGGCCGGAAGAGACCGGAGCCGGGGTACCAGCGGCTGCGCGGATGCTGACGGTCGTCCACCTCGACCCGGATATCCAGGTCATCGCCCACGTGACCGAGTGCGGTGAGGTCGAAGTCGGAATCATGGTAGCCGCTACGGATCTCGCCGATTGGTCGGCCATCGACGAACAGTTCGCCTGCGCCCTGGACACCCTCGAATCGCAGAATTACCCACCGGTTCCCCACCGGCTCGCCGGAAGTCCAGGTCGTCCGATAGCTATAGGCGCCCCCTTCGAACCAACCACTGTCCGAGCCTCCGGCGGCGTCGGCCGATCGTGACGCTCCGATCATGGCGTCGTGCGGTAGCCGCACCGAGGTCTCGGTCATGCCACCGTCCCGGGAGAACTGCCAGTCGACCAGTTCGACGGCACTGGACGAGCAGGCAGTCACGTGTTCGGTCATCGCTTCCTACATCCGGGTCGGAGGTCACCGCCATCACGGCGGGCACCCAGGCGGCGCCACACTAAGCTAGCACGTGATAGTTCCGGTGCTCCGGACAGTTCTCGGCTCAGCTGAGCCGCTCGATGATGAGCGCCATGCCCTGGCCGCCGCCGACGCACATGGTCTCCAGACCGAACTGCTTGTCGTGGGTCTGCAGGTTGTTGATGAGCGTGGTGGTGATCCGGGCGCCGGTCGAGCCGAACGGGTGACCGAGGGCGATGGCGCCGCCGGAGACGTTGAGCTTGTCCTCGTCGATCTTCAGCTCACGGGCCGAGCCGAGGACCTGGACGGCGAAGGCCTCGTTGATCTCGACCAGGTCGATGTCGTCGATGGTCTTGCCCGCGATCGCGAGCGCGCGCTTGACGGCCTCGATCGGGCCCAGGCCCATGATCTCCGGGGACAGCCCGGACACGCCGGTGGAGACGATCCGGGCGAGGGGGGTGAGGCCGAGTTCCTTGGCCTTGGTGTCGCTCATGATGACCAGGGCGGCGGCGCCGTCGTTGAGCGGGCAGCAGTTGCCCGCGGTCACGGTCCCATCAGGGCGGAAAACCGGCTTGAGCCCGGAGACCGCCTCGTAGGTGACCCCCGCGCGCGGGCCGTCGTCCTTCGAAATCACGGTGCCGTCGGGCAGGGTGACCGGGGTGATCTCGCGTTCGAAGAACCCGGCGGCGATCGCTTGCTCGGCGCGGTTCTGCGAACGCACACCCCACCGGTCCTGCTCCTCGCGGGTGATCCCGGTGGAGGTGGCCACGTTCTCCGCGGTCTGGCCCATCGCGATGTAGACATCGGGCAGCAGCCCGTCCTCACGCGGGTCGTGCCAGATCCCCGCCCCGCCCTCGGCGGTCTTGGCGGTGCGGGCCTGGGCCTCGGCGAACAGCCCGTTCTGGGTGTTGGGCCAGGAATCGGCCGAGCCGTTGACATACCGGGACACGGTCTCCACACCGGCGGAGATGAACACGTCCCCTTCGCCTGCCTTGATGGCGTGGAAGGCCATGCGGGTCGACTGCAGCGAAGAGGCGCAGTAGCGGTGCACGGTGGTGCCGGGCAGGGTGTCGTAGCCCAGCTGGACCGCGACCACGCGGCCGATGTTGAAACCCTGCTCACCGCCCGGCGAGCCGCACCCGAGGATCAGGTCGTCGATGGTGGCGGGGTCCAGGGCGGGGACCTTCTCGAGTGCGGCGCGCACGACCTGGGTCGTGAGGTCGTCCGGGCGCAGCTCCGCCAGCGAGCCCTTGCGGGCCCGGCCGATCGGGGAGCGCGCGGTCGAAACGATGACGGCCTCTGGCATGGAAACTCCTTTGTCACAGTGGAAGACGATCGAGGTCGGTCCGGTGTCCCGGCGCTCGGGATGCCCGCGGCGGCCGGGCCTCGGGCCGATCCGGCACTTGTTCTCGGTCGGCGCACGGCCAGACGACGGCGACGATCAGCACCACGAGCGGCAGCCCGATCGCTATCCCAAAGCCCGCGGCGAGTTGCGCCTCGTTCAGCATGTCGTCTCCGTTCGGCCCGGGCCGGGGGAAGGGTGGACCGCGCCGGTCAGGATCTCGCCGCGGCGCGGCCCGCCCGGCGGCCGTAGAAGCTGCCGTCGCCGAGCGACGCTCCGCTGACGTAACCGCCCGCGCAGATCCCCGAGGTGCAACGACCCGCGGCGAAGAGCCCGGGTATGGGCTCGCCGGAGGTGTGGATGACCCGGGAATCCAGGTCCGTCCGCAGCCCGCCGAGGGTGAAGCCGCCGGTGCGGTTGCGCAGGTCGTACGCGGCGAGCGGCGTGCCGATCGGCTTGACCCACTGCGGCTTCTTGCCGAGCAGCGGGTCGGCGCCCACCGCGGCGTGCCGGTTGTACACCTCGACGGTGGCCTGCAGCACCCCCGCCGGGAACCCGATCTCCGACTCCAGCTCCTCGACCGATTCCGCGACCCAGGCCGGCGGCTGGGCGCGCATGGCCGCGCTGGAGGAGACAGTGCCGTTGGCCTCCTCCAGCGCGGCCTCGTCGATGATCAGGAACGCCTCGTTCTGCTGGCGGATCAGCGTCGACTGCCCGATGTGGCTGGGGTAGGAATCCTCGGGGATGTAGCGCTGCCCCCGGCCGTTGACCAGGATGCCGCGCGCCAGGACCTGCGGATCGGCGAAGATGGCGACCTCGATCGCGTCCATGTGCGCGAGCTGGGCGCCGAGGGCCTGCGCGACCCGGATGCCGATGCCGTCGTGCTCCTCGATCGCGGCCGCGGGCCGATCGATCAGCAGCGGCGTGAACGCCTCGACCATCTGCTGGTCGTAGGCGAAACTGCCGGTGGCCAGCACGACCCCGCGCCGGGCACGGACGGTGACCCGCTTGCCGTAGCGTTTGGCGACCACCCCGGCGACGCGGCCGGATTCGTCGACGACGAGGCGCTGCATCCGCAGGTCGTACTCGGCCCGCACACCGAGCGACTCCGCGACGTCGGTGAGCGGCTTCATCAGCATGTAGCCGCCGCCCTTCGCACCGGTGTGCTTGTCGGCCATCTGCGCCAGGTGCCCGCGCGGCGCCGGGGTGGCGATGGTGTTGTAGGGGGCGGCGTTCTCGCCTCCGGAGAACATCAGGCCCTGATCGGCGGGCGGCTCCCAGCCCGGCTCACCCCAGAACTCCTCCTTGAACGGCACTCCCTGGGCGACGAGCCAGTCGAAGTGCTCCACGCTGCCCTGGCAGTAATCGTGGATCTTGGCGGCGTCGACGCCGGGACCGAGGGCCGCGGTCAGGAACGTCTCCATGTTCTCGGGGCTGTCCTCGAATCCGAGAGCTTTCTGCAGCGCGGTGCCACCGCCGAGGTAGATGAAGCCGCCGGACAGCGTGGCGGCCCCGCCCCACCCGCCGGTGCGTTCGAGTACCAGGACATCCGCGCCCGCCTCGGCCGCCTCGATGGCGGCGGCCGCGCCCGCGGCACCGTAGCCGACGACTACCACATCGGCCTCGTGATCCCACTCGCTGATCGCGGCTACCCGCTCGGGCTGGACCGTGGCGGTATTCGACATGAAACTCTCCTGTCCGAGGCACCGCGGGCTGTCGTTGTCAGCGGGCGAAAAAGGGCGGCTCGATCGGCCCAGCATCGTCGCCGCGTACCCCCGATGTGCCGCAACATCCCACTGAGCGAGAGCCGAACCGCCCGGGCTCGCACGTCCCCGCTGCGTAGGACACCCCGCCGAGGTGCGGCCGCCGCCTTTCAGGCAACGGAGTGACGCTGCAACGTTCTCGGCGTCTCCGCCCAGCCGCAGGGCAGCCCGCACGCCAGGAACAGGATGCGTTCGACCGTGCCGGAGGAGAAGATCCTGGTGATCTCCGACGCCTGGACGTGATACCCGCACCGCGGACAGGCGTCGAAGTAGTTCAGCAGTTCCCGGTTGCTCCCGGCGATCACGTGATCGGCGCCCGGGTCGGCGGTCTCCTGCCGCACCCACACGGAGCGTGGCGCCCCCGCGCCCGGGCGGGCGCGGACATCGAGCCGGAACGGCGTGGGCACGGCGCGCCTCCTCCTCTGTCCCGCCGGCTCTCAGGGGGCGGGCTCGAGCACGAGCACCGGAATCTCGCGCGTCGTGGCAGCCTGGTAGTCCTGGTACGCGGGCCACACGCGGACCGCGCGATCCCACCACTGCGCCTTCTCCGCGCCGGTCACCTCACGGGCGACCATGGCGTGGACGACGTCCCGGTCCCGCAGCTCCACGTGCGGGTGCGCCAGGATGTTGAAGTACCAGACCGGATGCTTCGGCAAGCCTCCCTGCGAGGCCACCACCGCGTAGCGGCCCTCGTGCTCCACCCGCATGAGCGGGGTCTTGCGCAGCTTCCCGGTCTTGTTTCCCACGGTCGTCAGGATGACAACGGGCTTACCCTCCAGGTCGCCGAGTTCGGTGCCGCCACTCTCCTCGTAGCGCGCGACCTGGGTGCTCACCCATTCGCTGGCACTGGGGGCATACTCACCGGAAAGGGGCATAGCCGTCCTCCTCGATCTGCCGATACTCGTACCTGCCGGACGCTAGCGCCCCCGCGCCGCACCCGGTCCTCGCCTTCCCACTGTGCGGGAGCGGGAAGGACCCGCCGGCGGGTCCATCCTGTTGAACGGGATACGCGATGCCGGGACCGGATCCCTGCCCTACCGTCAACGGCCACCACCAGATCGAGGGAAGGTACTCCGATGCCGGCAACCAGCACGCGCGGGAACACCGGCACCGCACGTGCCCGGCGCTGCCGCCGATGACCCGCACCGGCTACCGGGCGGGCAGCGCACCCTACCGGCGCGCCACCTTCGCGCTGTTCACCGCCGGGATGGCGACGTTCATGACGCTGTGGTGCGTCCAAGGTCTGCTGCCCGTCTTCTCCGCGGAGTTCGGCGCGACGCCGGCTCGCGCGGCCCTGGCCGTCTCCGCCACCACCGCGCTCCTCGCGGTCGCGATCGTGCCCGTCAGTGTGGCGTCCGAGCGCTTCGGGCGGACTCCCGTCATGGCCTTCTCCGCGTTGTCGAGCACGCTGGTGGGATTGCTGCTCCCCTGGAGTCCGACGTTCGAGATCCTCGTCGCCGGCCGGGCCATGCAGGGGTTGCTGTGCGCGGGAATTCCCGCGGTCGCCATGACCTATCTCGTGGAGGAACTCGACGCCCGCGATCTCGGCGCGGCGATGGGCATCTATGTCGCGGGGACGTCGGTGGGCGGGCTCACCGGCCGCCTCGTGCCCGCCATCGGCCTCGACATCCTGCCGTGGCAGTGGGCTTTCCAAGCGGGCACGGTGCTGGCCGCGCTCTTCGCGGCGGTATTCGTCTGGCGGGTGCCTGCCTCCCGGAACTTCACACCGCGGCGAATCGCGGTGCGGCAGCAGGCCGGCGAACTCGTCGCACACCTGCGCGATCGGACGCTGTTCTGCCTCTTCGGTCTGGGATTCCTGCTGCTCGGCGCCTTCATGGCGCTGTACAACTTTCTCGCCTACCGCCTGTTGAGTCCGCCGTTCTCCCTGCCCGAGTCGGTCGTCGGGCTGGTCTTCGTCCTGTACCTGGTGGGAACGGCCTCCGCCGCGATCGCGGGCCGGCTCGGTACTCGATTCCACCGGGGCCGGGTCCTGCTCACCGCCATCGCGGTCATGGCCGCCGGGGTCGCGCTCACCCTGTCCGATGTCCTTGCCGTCCTGCTCGCCGGCGTGGCGGTCACGACCGCCGGATTCTTCGCCGCCCACTCCATCGCGAGCGGGTGGGTTCCGCTGCACGCGAGCGTGAACCGCTCCGGCGCGTCCTCGCTCTACCTGCTCTCCTACTACCTCGGCAGCGCCGTCCTCGGCGCGCTCGCCGGGGCGCCGTTCGCCCGATTCGGCTGGCCCGGCCTGGTCGTCTACCTGGCGGTGATCCTGGCCATCAGCGCGATCGCGGCGCTCTATCTGTCGGCGAAGCGATCCACTCCACGGGATGGCAAGCCGATCGGCCGCCGAGCGCGCGCCTCCCGCCCCACGCCGGCCGGAGCGCGCGGCACCGGTTGAGGTCCGGTCTCCCGCTCACCGGACGGCGGACACCTCAGCACCGCCGGGGCCGCCCTACGGTGCGGGAATTCGATCCCGGGTGCTCGGCCGGGACCGAGATTTTCCGCGCCAGGAGGACGTCACATGATCGATCCACCCGAAACCGTCCGATCCACGGGGGGACCGAAAACGGCTCGTTCCACCGCCGCGATCGTGACCGCGCTGATCCTGGCCGAGTGCGTCAGCGCGTTCGAAGCCGGAATGATCTTCATCGCGCTGCCGCGGTTCGGCGAGATCTTCGGTGCGCCCGCCGCCACCACCGGGTGGGCGGTGACCGCCTACATGCTCGTGGCGGCGACCGCGGCCCTGGTAGGCGGCCGCCTGGGGGATCTGCACGGCCGCAAGAGGGTCCTCATCGCGGTCATGTTGCTCTCCGCGGCCGGATCGCTGCTCAGCGTCGCCGGCGATTCGATGGGCGCGATCATCGCGGGCCGCGGTGTGCAGGGCGTGGCCGGGGCGATCCTGCCGCTGTGCTACGGCCTTGCCCGCGAGGCCCTGCCGCCGGGTGCCGTGTCGCTCGCGGTCGGTTTCATCAGCGGCGCCGCGCTGCTCGCCGGGGCCGGCGGCTCCCTGATCGCGGGCGTGCTGCTCGATGTCGCCGATTGGCACATGATCTTCGTTTTCGCGGCCGTGCTCGCGGTTGTCGCGTCGACCGGCGCCGCGGCCGCGCTGCCACCCTCCCCGCCGTCGGGGCGCCTACACCGCTTCGACTACCTGGGCGCGGCGCTGCTCACGCCGGGATCGACCGCGCTCCTCTACGGCATGACCCAGGGACCGCGATGGGGCTGGACCAGTCCCGGCGTGCTCGCGTTCATCGCCGCCGGTCTCGCGATCCTGACGGGATGGGCGGTATGGGAGCTGCGCTGCCCGGACCCGCTGGTCGATCTGCGTGTGCTGGCCGACCGGCGGATGGCGCTGAACCTGATCGCGCTGTCGGTGCTCGCCCTCGGACCGGTGGGTGCGGTGCAGATCGTGACGCCGATGATCCTGCAGAGCCCGGAATCGCTGCCGGTCGGACTCGGCATGTCGGCCACGGTCACCGGCCTGGTCGCCGGGTTCGGCGCGCTCGTCGGTTTCGCGGCCTCGCCGGTCGCCGGGCTGGTGGCCGGGCGGTGGGGCGGACGCACCGCGTTCCTGGCCGGGGCGGCGCTCTTCGCTCTCGCCAATCTGCTGATGCTGCTCGGGCACCGGTCCCTCCCGGTGATGATCGCGGTGTTCGCGGTGGGCGCGGTCGCCACCGCGTTCGCCTACACCGGCTACCCGAAGATCGTGATCGAGTCCGTGCCCGAGGAGGTCACCAGCGTCACCACCGGCGTGCTGTCCACGGCGCGGCAGGCGTTCTCGGCGGTCGGGGTGGCGATCGTGTCGGTGCTGCTGTCGCTGTCGACCGTCCCGGGAACGACCTCGCCCACGCTGCCGTCGTTCACCCTTGCCGTCGGTTGGTTCATCGGCTGCTCGCTGGTCGTGGCCGTGCTCTGCGTGTTCATCGGGCGCCCTCCGGCGACCGCGAGCGGAAGCGCCGCCGGCGCCCCGGCCGCCCTCGCATGAGCGCAGCGGCCCGCCGCGATCCGTCCGCTCAGTGGCATCCCACGAACCACACCACCACCGCGCAGCCGATGCTGTGACCATGATCGACGACCGCACCCCCTGCGCCGGCGGAGTTCGGTGACGACTGCGGCGAACCCCGCCCTCGACACCACGGCCCCGCGGCACGACCCCGGCTCGGGAACCCGGATCGTGGCGGTCCTCGCCGCCTGCGGAATTCTGATGGCGTTGCAGCAGACCATGATGCTGCCGCTGCTCCCCGCCCTCCCCGCCCTGCTGAACACCTCGGCGGCCACCGCATCCTGGTTGGTCACCGCGACTCTGGTGAGCGGCGCGGCGATCACTCCGCTGATCGGGCGGCTGGCCGACATGTACGGCAAGCGGCACCTGATCCTGGCAACACTGCTCGTCGTCGTGGCCGCGTCCGCGCTCGGCGCGGTGAGTGATTCGCTGCCGGCGCTCGTGGTGTCCCGCGCCGTGCAGGGCTGCGGGCTGTCGCTCATCCCGGTCGCCATGGCGACCATGCGCGATGTGCTGCCCGCGCATCGCGTCCCCGGCGCGGTCGCGACGATGAGCGCGTCGATGGCGATCGGGGCGGCGACCGGCCTGCCGCTGTCCGGGGTGGTCGTGACCTACCTGGACTGGCACTGGATCTTCTGGGTGATGGTGATCAGCGGCGGCATTCTGGCGGTGGCCGTGGCCGCGGTCGTTCCGGCGTCCCGGCCCGCGCGCGGCACCCGCGCCGGCTTCGACCATCTGGGCGCGCTACTGCTCGCCGTCGCTCTCACCGCGCTGCTGCTGCCGTTGTCCAAGGGCGCGCAGTGGGGATGGACGAGCTCTGCGACCCTCGCGTGCGCCGGGGCCGGCCTGCTCGTCCTGGCGATATGGGTGCCGCAGCAACTGCGCCGCGCTACGCCGCTGGTGAACCTGCGCGTCGCTGCCCGGCCCCCGGTGATCCTGGTCAACGGCTGCGCGCTGCTCGTCGGTTTCGCCCTGTTCAGCAATATCCTGATCACCACCCAGATGTTGCAGCTGCCCGCGGCGACCGGCTTCGGCGCGGGGATGAGCGTGCTGCAAGCGGGCTGGTGGCTCATGCCGATCGCGCTCGTCGGGATTCTGGTGGCGCCGCTGGCCGGGCGTGCCATCGCCCGCTTCGGCGCGCCGCTGGTCCTGCTCGCGGCCGCGACCGAACTCGCGATGGCGTTCGCGCTGCGGGTGCCGTTCAGCGGCGAACCCTGGCAGCTGCTCACCGGCGCCGTTGTGGTCGGCGCCGGCCTGTCGCTGACGATCGCCGCGATCCCGACGTCGATCATGGCGATGGTCCCGATCACCGAATCCGCCTCCGCCACCACCATCGGCGCGCTGCTGCAGTCGGTGGGCACCTCGTCCGCCAGCGCCACCATGGCCGCCGCCGCGACCACCTGGACCGTCACCATCGGCGCCGGCACCTACCCGGCTCTGACCGCGTTCACCGCGATGTTCTGGATCTCGGCGGCCACCACCGCGTCCGCTGCTGTCCTCGCCCTCACGCTCCTCGCCCGGGAACGCCGCGCGCGGGCCGCGACCGCCACGGCCCGGTGACCCGAGACCGGCCGGGCGACAGCCGTCCGCCGGCTACGCCGTGCCGGAGAGCTCGGCGGGGCCGTCCGCTCGGCGAGCAGCGATGTTTGGCCGCCAGCCCTTCTCGACGTCGAGCACCGGCAACAGCGCGATCATGATGATCCCGGTCACGACGCTGAGGCCGAGGAACAGGTAGGAGATCATGTGCTGCACCCTGGGCGACTGACCAGCGCGACGAAGATCCCGGTAACCATGATCGTCGACACCTGAACGAAGACCGACAGCCGGGCCACGCTGTTCCATATTCCGGGTGGACAACGGCACCATGAGCCCGTTGCGGGTCTTGCCCTGGGCGCTTCGGGTCCGGTCGATCAGGTAACCGAGCCCGAGATCGGTCAGCACACCGCACCCGGGTGTCGAGGACCGGATTGTGTAGCCTTCGCCTCCCGGCGTGCGTCACCGGTGCGGGAAGGGACGACATCGAGGCGCTCACCCTCGCCCGCCACGCAGCAGCGACCACAGCCCGTGCAATGTCCGGCCGTTCGCGCTGTCGACCAAGAACTGGGCGAGCTGCGGCGACATCACACCGTCGCTCATCCGGACCATCGCACGCATGGGCAATCCAGCCGCGGAGTACATGAGCATCTTGAACTGGACATCGGTGTAGTCGATGGGACGGCCGCACCGCTTGGCGACAGTGCGTTCGATGAACCTGTGCATGACGCGGCACGCCAGGCTGGAGTCCTTCATATCCGAAATCGAGCTGTCCAGGTCGAAAGCCCCCCGCCGAGCGGGCGACACCAGCGGGAACGGTTCGTGGACCGTACCGAAATCAGCCACGGTTGGTGTCCCCTGCGGTCGGTGATACCACTCGGCCACCTGCGATCTCCGCGGTTCGGCACCCTCGACGTGCACGACTTCGACCAGCCGCAGATCGCGGGAGCCGGCGGCGACCCGCAGCTCGTACCGGCCCGACTCGACAACCCAGTCCTGCGCCGCGGGATCGAAGTGCGCGAAAGCACGCCGATCGAGCTCGAGGGTGACCTTCCGTGTCCCACCGGTGGGAATACGCACCTTCGCGAAGGCGCGCAGCTCCTGCAACGGCCGGTGCACTCCGCCGGTCCGGGGCGCCACATACAGCTGAACCACCTCGGCGCCGTCGCGGTCTCCGGTGTTGGTGACCGCCACGGTCACCTCGAAGCCATCGCCGCTCGCGGCGACGACCAGGTCGGAGTAGCGGAAGCTGGTGTAGGACAGACCGAAGCCGAACGGATATCGGACCGCGCTCCCGGCGGAGTCGAAATACCGGTAGCCGCAGTACATGCTCTCGAGGTATGGCGTCTGCTCCGGGGCAGTGCCGAAGTACCCGCTGCTGACGACGTCCTCGTAGCGGTAGGGGTAGCTCTCGGAGAGTTTGCCCGAGGGGTTGGCCGCGCCGAAGAGCAGATCGGCCGCGGCCGGCCCGCCCGCCTGCCCGGCCAGGTGCATGTGCAGCACGGCTGCGCAGTTGTCCTCCCACGCCATCTCCACGGCACTGCCGCCGGCGAGCACGACCACAATTCGCTCGCGCAGGTGCCCGAGCGCGTCCAGCAGGGCGACCTGGTTGGCGGGCAGCCGCATGTGGTCGCGGTCGAAGCCTTCGCTTTCGTAGATCTCGGTGAGCCCGACGCAGACGATCGTGACCTCGGCGGCCTCGGCCACCCGGACCGCCTCGACCAGCAGGGCATCGTCACCCTCGTCGCTCTTGCGATAGCCGGGCGCGAAGCTCACCTCGGCGTACTCGGCCACACCCTCGCGCAGCCCGCGAACGCGCGTCGGGTTGACCCGAGACGAGCCGGCACCCTGGTAGCGGGGCTGATCGGCAAGCAAACCGACGAGGGCCACCTTTCCGCCGGGGGCGAGCGGCAGCCGCTGATCGTCGTTCTTCAGCAGGACCGCGCATTCGGCGGCGACCCGGCGGGCGAGCGCATCGTGACCTTCGTAGAGATCCGCCGGACTCGCGGGGCGAGCTCGCGGCACTCGGCGGGCCAGTTCTCGCATGCGCTCAACCGACTCGTCGATCACCCGCTCATCCAATCTGCCCGCGGTGACCGCGGCACGGACCTCGGCATCGGAGGCGCCGCCGTTGCCGGGCATCTCCAGGTCCACCCCTGCGTAGTAGGCTGCGGGCCGGTCGTTCATCGCCCCCCAGTCGGTGACGACGACTCCGCGGAACCCCCAGCGTTCGCGCAAGGTTTCGGTGATCAGCTGACGGTTCTCGCTGCAGTAGACACCCTCCACACGGTTGTAGGCGCTCATGACGGTAGTCGGGTCGCCCTCCTTGACCGCGATCTCGAACGCGGGCAGGTAGTACTCGTGCAAGGCACGGTCGTCGACCCGGACATCGGTGGTCATCCGGCGCAGTTCCTGATTGTTGAGCGCGAAGTGCTTGAGCGAGGAGCCGACCCCGGTTGCCTGGATCCCGCGGATCCAGGACGCCGCGAGCTTGCCCGACAGCAGCGGATCCTCACTGAAGTACTCGAAGTTTCTGCCGCACAGCGGGTTGCGCTTCATGTTGACACCGGGCCCGAGCACTACGTCGACGCCCTGATCGTTCGACTCGTGGCCGATGGCTTCGCCGACCGCGCGGACGAGCTCGACGTCCCAGGAGGATGCGAGCGCACTCGCGGTCGGGAAGCAGGTCGCGGGGCTGCTGCGCCCGATCCCGAGATGGTCGCCCGCCAACCCTTG
Source organism: Nocardia sp. NPDC050697 (assembly GCF_040654395.1). Taxonomy (NCBI): domain Bacteria; kingdom Bacillati; phylum Actinomycetota; class Actinomycetes; order Mycobacteriales; family Nocardiaceae; genus Nocardia; species Nocardia sp. NPDC050697. Next base: position 412,652 of record NZ_JBFAHY010000001.1, on the reverse strand, counting down.
GTCACGCAAGCCGTGCGGGCCGTCGGTGAGCACCAGGGATCGGATGCCGGGTACATCGTGTGTGGTCCAGAACGAGGCTCCGGTCCCGACGGCGATCTTCTGATCGAGCGTCAGCGATGTCGTCTCGGCCCGGTTCGCGCTGACGTCCACACCCAACTCCTTCGTTTCCATACTATCTCGTGCTAGTTCACGGTAGCAGCGCCCCGGCCTTCTGTTCGAAGGCCCATTGGTCGACGCCGGAGCGGCGGACGAGGTGGCGGCCCTGTGGGTCGAGGACGGCGTCTACGACGTCGACAGCGGATACCTGGCCGGGCACGGCGAACTTGCGGCCATGGTCGGCTCGGACCAGCACCAGGCATTCATCGCCCGAGGTTGCGGGCATTTCCTCACTCCCGCCCACATCACGGTCGAGCACGATCACGCGATCGCGGCGGGTCATTCGCTACTGGTCCTCCGCGAGCGCGACGCGTTTCTCATCCACCGCGTCACCGCGCACCACTGGCCGCTGACCCGCACCCCCGATGGATGGCGAGTACGACGCAGAACGAGCCGGATTCTCGACGGCGACGTCTTCGCGCATCGCCTGCTCGCGGCCGGCGTCCGCGGCGAGCAGCCGCACCGCCCGGCCGGTGCCGACGACCGGGCCGCTCGGACCGCCGCTGCGGGACGCCCCGGACGAGCGTCATGATCTCAGCCGACGCGCTGCCGCTCGACCAGGTCCCGCGGGGGCCCGTCACGATACCGGTGCGGGGCGCGGGATTCGTGGATCGACTTCAACGACCACATGAACGCCATGTACTACGGCATCGTCGTCTACCAGGGCCAGGAGCGCTTCAGCACGCTCATCGGCCTGGCGCGGACTACACCGCACGGACGGGACGAGGAAAGGTCATCATCCAGTCGACCCTCGGTTACGAGCACGAGGTGCTCCGGGGCTCCGAAATCGAGATCCGCTCGTGGCTGCTCGGCGTCGACGACAGACGCTTCCATGTCCTGCACGAGGTCTTCAGCGTGACCGACGGCCGACGGGCAGCCGTGGGTGAACAGCTGGACCTGCACTTCGACCTCGGCACGCGGCGGACCGTTCCGATGCCCGCGGTGCAGCGGGAGTACCTGACCCGATTCTCCCGCGCCCAGATCGCCGGCGGGCTTCCCCAGGGGATCGGCCGTCGGGTTCGCGGTCCCGAGACGCAGGTCTTCGACGAATGACTCGGCGCGCCGTGGCCACCCGCCCTGCCGGTGGCGCCTCCCGGCGCTGTGGAGTCGCGGTGCCAGGTTCGAAAGGGGGCGGGTGCACGAACAGAGACGGGGCGAGTACGGCTCGCGTCAGCTCGCACAGTCGTCGCGTGCGGGCAGGCCGGCGAAACGCTCGGCCAGGTACTGCACGGCACCGGCATGGTCCAGCTGGTAGCTCGAAATGTGCTCGGTTATCGAGCGATGTACCAGCACCTGCGCGCCGGTTGCGCACCACGCCTCGACCACGGCGTCGGCCTGTGCGAGCGGCACCACCTCGTCGAATGCGGCGTGGTAGTCATAGACCGGCATCGGGGGCGCGGTACGGCCGAGCACGTTCGCGGCCAGTACCGCGGCCGGGCCGGGCTCCGCGATCGGATCGGGAACCACCGAGTGCTCGGCGAGCCTGCGGAAGGCGTAGCCGGGGACGATGTCCGCGCAACCCGCCCGCATGGCGTCGAGGACTCGCCTGCCCTCGTCGTTCAGCAACTCGGCGATGCCCGCCTCCGGGTACTCCGCGGACATACCGGCCAGCGCGGCGAACATCAGCCCGCTGAAGGCGGTGCCGTCCAGCTGCCTGGCCACCGCGGCCGGATCAGCGGGTAGCCCGCCGAAGGCGGCGCCGGTGAACGTCAGTTCCGGCGCGTACGAGGACTGCGACTCGGCGGCCCAGGCCGACGGCTGGGCGCCGCCGGAGTAGCCGTCGAGCGCCAGCGGGCTGTCCGGTCCGATACCGGCCTCCGCGAAGGCACGGACCGCGCGAATCCCGTCGAGCACCAAGCGTCCGCCGGCGATGCCGGCCATGAAGGCGGCGCGGGGACCCTCGTGATCGGGCACCGCGACCGCCCAGTTGTGGCCGAGCAGCGGCCGCGGATCACCCGCGGACGCGGCCATGCCCACCGACGGCGCACACTGCGGCGCGGCGGAATCATAGGCGAGCTGCTGCGAGACCAGGGGGCGGGCGCCGGGGCCGGTCCACTCCGCATCCGGAACGAGCAGCGTGGTGACGCCCAGCACCGGACGATCGTGGGAGTCGCTACTGCGAAACGAGATCTGCCAGGCCCGGACACCGGACAACGCGACCCCGTCGAGCCGCGCGGTGACCGGCCGTGCCGCCACGATCCGCCCCGGGGGCAGCGCGCCCAGCTCCGGGGGCGGGCTCCGGAAAGCGTCCTGATCGAAGGCGGGGTAAACCGGATCGAGCGGCGCGGCCACAGCCGCGGGGGCACAGAGAGCGATCCCGCAGGCAGCGACGGCGGCTACGGCGAACCCGCGCAGCCGGGTGAGTTCGGCGGCGCTGTGCAGGTGTCGCATTCATCAATCCTTCGTCCGATCCGGCTATCACCCGAGAGAGTACTGGATCATACGATATAAACAAGCGATCCACTCAGTGCATGGCCGCCGCGTGCTCCAGCACTCGCCCCCGGCGGATGCCGAGCGCGAGCACGGCGCCGAGCAGCGAAATTCCGACCCCGACCCACATGGTGGTGCCCATTCCGTGAACGAAAGTGACCTCGGTGGCCGTGCGCAGCGCATCGTTCACCTGCTGTGGCGCGTCAGCCAGCACCGGGGCGACGCCCTGTGCGACCGCCGAAGCCGCCTGCCCGGAGACCGATTCCGCGGCCGGGCCGGGCACCTCGGCCTCGGACATGGCGGTGCCGAACCGCCCCGCCACCACCGCCGCCATCACGGCACCGAGCACCGAGGTGCCCAGAATGCCGCCGATCTGCAGCGCGGTCTGGTGGGTGCCCGCGGCGGCCCCGGCATCGGCGGACTCGGCATTGCCGAGTACCGCTTGCACCGACGCCGTCATGACCAGCCCGAGCCCGAGCCCGAGCGCGATGAAGGGCAGTGCCAGCGTCAGGTAGCCGCTGTGCACGGGCAGGTCGGTGAACAGCGCGAAACCCACCGCGCTGAGCAGCATTCCGGCCACCAGCGGCAGCCGCGGACCGCGGTGGCGCAGAATCCAGCCACTGGCGCTGGAAGCGGCTACGTTGGCGATGCTCAGCGGCAGCAGGTGCAGCCCGGCCCGCAGCGGGGAATCCCCGTTGATCTGCTGCAGATACAACAACACGAAGAACAGCGAGCCGACGAGTGCGAAGAAGGAGATGACGGTGAGAACGATGCCGATCGCAATCGACGGATCGGCGAACAGCCGGATCGGGATGACGGGATCGGCGGCCCGATTCTCGACCACCACGAACAGCACCGCGGCGGCGAGGCCGACGACGAACAGCGTCAGCACCAGCGTGTTCGTCCAGCCCACCTCGGGCGCCCGGATCACGCCGTAGGTGCTGGCGAGCAGCCCGATACCGAGCAGGGCCGCGCCCGCGAGATCGAACCGGGCCGGGACGGGGCGGCTGTGCCGGGGCAGCACCAGCACGCCGATGACGAGCGAGACCACCACGACCGGGACGTTGATCAGGAAGGCCGAGCGCCAGCTCGCCTGTTCGATCAGCAGGCCGCCGATCAGCGGACCCGCTGCCGAGGAGGCACCGATCAGCGAGGCGAACAGCGAGAGCGCCTTCGGCAGTGCCTCGCGGGTGAACAGTACGCGCAGCAACGCGAGTGCGTTGGTGACGATCAGCGCGCCGAAGATGCCCTGGCCGAGCCGGCCCGCGATGACCACGGCAACTACCGGGGCACAGGCGATCACCGCCGAGGAGACACCGAATCCGGCCACCCCGGTGAGAAATACGGTCCGGCGCCCGAATCGGTCGCCGAGTTTTCCTGCCAGCACCAGGGTGGCGGCCATCGCCAGCAGATAGATGGTGGTGATCCACTGCAGATCCGACAGGGTCGCGCCGAGTTCGCGGGCCAGCACCGGGTTGGCGACGGCGGTGATCGTGCCGTCGAGCGAGACGATCAGTACGCCGAGCGCGATCGCGGTCATAGCGCCCCAGGGGCTGGTGGCACGACCGGGTTCCGAGCCCGAGGGCGTGTCGCGATCCGTGCGGTCACGGGTGAAGATCACTGTCGATGCTCCTCGCTGTTGCCGACAACCGGACGGGGTGTGGCGAAGTGCCGGAGATTTCGGGGCGCTGCTGGGCGTAGCCCCGCAGTCGGGCCCGGGTGTAGAGCTGGCCGGCCCGATAGGAGGATCGCACCAGCGGGCCGGCCATGACTCCCGCGAACCCGAGGTCGGTTGCGAACGCCGCGTGTTCGGCGAACTCCTCGGGGGTGACCCAGCGCTCGACGGGGTGATGTCGAGACGAAGGTCGCAGGTATTGGGTGACGGTCAGGATGTCGCAGCCCGCGTCGTGCAGCTCCGACATCGTCGTGCGCACCTCGTCCTCGGTCTCACCGAGGCCGAGGATCAGATTCGACTTGGTGACCAGGCCGGCTTCCCGTGCGGCGGTGAGCACCCGCAGCGACCGCTCGTAGCGGAATCCGGGCCGGATCCGCCGGAACAGCCGGGGCACCGTCTCCAGGTTGTGCGCCAGCACCTCGGGGCGGGCGGCGAAGACCTCGGCCAGCAGTTCGGGCTCGGCGTGGAAGTCCGGGATCAGGTTCTCCACGCCGGTGCCCGGGTTGAGCCGGTGGATCTCGCGCACCGTCTCGGCGTAGAGCCAGGCGCCCTGGTCGGGCAGGTCGTCGCGGGCGACGCCGGTGATGGTGGCGTAGCGCAGCCCCATCGAGCGCACCGATTCCGCCACCCGCAGCGGCTCACCGGGGTCGAGGGGTTCCGGCTTGCCGGTGGCGATCTGGCAGAAGTCGCAGCGGCGCGTGCACTGCTCGCCGCCGACCAGGAAGGTGGCCTCGCGCGCCTCCCAGCACTCGAAGATGTTCGGGCAGCGCGCTTCCTGGCACACGGTGTGCAGATCCCGGCCGCGCACCAGGGCGGCGAGCTCGGAGTAGGCGGGGCCGTTCCTGGCGCGCGTCTTGATCCAGGCGGGCTTGGTCTCGATCGGGGTCGCGGCATTGCGGACCTCGAGCCGCAGCAGTTTGCGGCCCGCCGGCCTGGTCACTGCCCGGCTCCGAGCACCTCGGCGTGCCTGCGCAGCTCGTGGGTCGCCAGCACCATACGGTGCACCTCGTCGGCGCCGTCGATGAAGCGCATGGTCCGCGCCTGGGTCCAGAGCATGGCCAGTGGGTGGTCCTGGGTCATCCCGCCCGCGCCGTGCACCTGGATCGCCTTGTCGATCACCCAGCTCACCGCGTCCGGCGCGGCGACCTTGATGGCGGAGATCTCGGTGCGGGCCGCGCGGGCGCCGACGGTATCGATCAGCCAGGCGGTGCGCAGCACGAAGAGCCGCAGCTGGTCGATCTTGACCCTGGACTCGGCGATCCAGTGCTGGATGATGCCCTGCTCGGCCAGTGACTTGCCGAAGGCGGTGCGTTCGGCAGCACGGCGGCACATGAGTTCGACGGCGCGTTCGGCCATGCCGATCATGCGCATGCAATGGTGGATGCGGCCGGGCCCGAGCCTGGCCTGGGCCAGTGCCTGGCCACGGCCGCGCTCGCCGAGCAGGTTGGCCTTCGGCACCCGCACGCCGTCGAATCGGATCTCGGCGTGTCCGCCGTGCGAGCCGTGCGTGAAGCCGAAGATCGACAGGCCACGCTCGATGTGCACACCCGGGGTCTCGCGCGGCACCAGCACGATGCTGTGCCGCGACCGGGCCGGCTGATCCGGATCCGAGACACCGAGCACCACGAGCAGTTCGCAGGCACTGCTGAGCGCACCGGTGGACCACCACTTGCGGCCGTCGATGCGCCAGCTGTCGCCGTCATCGGTGATCGTGGTGGTCAGGTTAGCCGGGTCGGAGGAGGAGGTGCCCGGTTCGGTCATGCAGTACGCGGAGCGGATATCGCCCTCCAGCAGCGGCTCCAGCCACTGCCGCTGCTGCTCCTCGGTGCCGAAGAGACCGAGCAGCTCCATGTTCCCGGTGTCGGGCGGGTTGCAGTTGAAGGCCTCCGGCGCGATCTCCGGGCTCCACCCGGTGAGCTCGGCGATCGGCGCGTACTGCAGATTCGTCAACGCGGCCCCGCGCGGGTCGTGCGCGAGGAACAGGTTCCACAGCCCGCGCGCCTTGGCTTCGCGCCGCAGCTCGGCCATGATGGCGGGGCGCTCCCACTGCGTGGCGCCGGCGGTGGGGTCGTCGTGGAAGTACTTCTCGGCCGGGAAGACGTGCTCGCCCAGGAACTCCGACACCCGGTCGCAATATGTCCGGGTCGTGGAGTCGATCTCGAAATCCATATTCGGTCCTGTTCGATGTGGCGGTCAGGTGAGAGTGGTGCAGCCGCGCCGGGCCAGCGGCTCGACCATGCTGCCGATCGCGTCGAATCCGGCGCCGACCGTCTCGCCGCGCAGGTGCCTGACGTGAATGCCTTCGAGAATGACGGCCATCTTGTAGAAGGCGAACGCGGAGTACCAGCGCAGCTGGGCCGTCGAGGCCCCGGTGGCCGCGGCATAGCGGTCGACGAGTTCGTCCAGTTCCGGATAGCCGGGGTGCGTCGACGGGGTGCCCGCGATCGGGTTGTCGATGCCCTCCCAGCCGGACCAGAACAGCGCGACCAGGCCGAGGTCGGTCAGCGGATCGCCGAGCGTGGACATCTCCCAGTCCAGCACGCCCGCGATCGCGGGCCGCTGCTCGAGGGTGACGATCATGTTGTCGAAGCGGAAGTCACCGTGCACGATCGCGGCGCGGGAGTCCCCGGGCACCTGCGCGGCGAGGCGCAGCCCCAGATCCTCCAGCTCCGGCAGCTCGCGCGACTTCGATGCCGCCAGCTGCCTCGACCACCGGCGTACCTGCCGATCGAGAAATCCCGCTGGACGGCCGAATTCGCCGAGGCCGAGCGCGGCCGGGTCACAGTTGTGCAGGGCGGCGAGGCAGTCGATGTAGGCGTGTGCCAGCTCCCGGCGCTGTCCCGGATCGACCGAGGCGAAATCGGCATCGGTGCGCAGTACCGTGCCCTCGATCTTGTCCATCACGTAGTAGCTGCCGCCGGCGTGGTCGGCGTCGGCGTCGGCGAAGACGATGCGCGGCACCGGCACCGGGCCGGCCGCCAATCCGCGCTGCACCGCGACCTCGCGAGACATGTCGTGCGCGGTGTCGAGCCGGTGGCCGAGCGGGGGACGGCGCAGAATCCACCGCCGCACCGGGCTGCTGAGCTCGAAGGTCAGGTTCGAGCGCCCGCCCGCGAGCAGCCGGACCTCGAGTTCCTGGGTCGGCTCCAGCTCCCCCAGCTGTTCGAGAGCGGAACGAACAGCGGATATGTCGAGCGGCTGGGTGCCGGTTGTGGCCTTCAGCGATGTCATCGGGTCCTCGGGGGCGCTTGGCGGGCGGGGATGATGCCACCGCCATCGGGCAGGTCGTTGCGGATCAGGATCTTCACGTGCTCGATCGCGTTCCCGGCGCCGGGCCGCAGGGCGGCGAAGACATCGGCGGCGGCATCGAGACCGGCGTAGCCGGTCACCATCAGCGCCGGATCGAAGCGGCGTCGCACGAGATGCTCGAACACGCGCTCGAGCGCGGTGTAGCTGCTCTCGGTGCGTCCGGGGCCACCCACGAACTCCAGGGATGTGTTGCGCAGGATCCCGGCGACCGGACGAATGGTCTCCGGTCGCATGGCCGAGCCGACGACCATGACGCGCGTGTACTTCGGCGCGGTCGAGAGCAGGTCACCGAGGATGCCGGGGGCGCCGGAGGCCTCGTAGACGAAGGTCTCGGCTCCGCCGTGGTGGTACCGCAGCACCTCGACCGCACTGTCCGCCGTCGGATCGACGGCGACGTGCGCGCCGTAGGCCAGCGCGAGTTCACGGCGCACCGCCGACGGGTCGGAGGCGACGATGCTGCGGATCCCGCGCTGCTTCAGCTCGATGATCGCGCCGAGCCCGACCGGGCCGCAGCCGGTGACCAGCGCCGTCGCCGTATCCCGCGCCCCCGAGCGCAGCACCGCGTTGACGCCGGTGGCCAGCGGTTCGGTGACGGCGGCGGTGATCGGGTCGACCCCGGCCGGGATCTTCAGGTGACCCCCGGATTGGATCACCGTTCGCTCGGCCAGCGCGCCCGGTGAACTGTCGGTGTAGCCGACCGTGTGCGTGCTGCCATCCGCGGTCCGAATCCAGGGCAGGGCCACCAGCAGCTCACCGGGGCGATAGCCGGTGACTCCGGCGCCGAGCTCCACTACCCGGGCGGTGAATTCGTGGCCGAGCACCAGATCACGATCCGGGTCGAACACCTCCTCCGGCGCGTCGGCCTCGCGGTGCGCGACCAGGAAGTCGTCGGTGTGCTGCCACGCCGACAGATCGCTGCCGCACACCCCCGCCGCCAGCGGGGCCACCAGTAGCTGTCCCGGCCCCGCGACCGGCTCGGGCACCTCCGCGGCCACGATGTCGCCCCCGCGAAGCACCGCTGCTCTCATCGCATCAACCTTTCTGTCTCCCGCGCGCCGCGGTCAGTTCCCGGCGGGCCAGGTCTCGAGGGTCCGCTGCACGTCGGCCAGGGCACGCAGTGCCTGTGCGCCGTCGAAGGCGCGGTGATCGAAGGTCAGCCCGAGCCGGGCGACGGGGCGGATCGCCAGCAGCTCCGAGGAGCCGTCCGCGCTGCGCCGGGCCACCGGTGTGCGGACGATGGCGGGCAACCCGAGCGAGGCGACCTGTGGCCTGGTGAGGATCGGCGTCGAGATCACGCCGCCGACGCTGCCGGAGTTGCTGATGGTGATGGTGCCGCCGGCGAGATCTTCCGGCCGGGCCGTGCCGCTCGCGGTGGCGTCGCCGATCCGGGTGATCGCCTCGGCCAGTTCCTCCAGCTCCAGTGCGCCGGCGTCGTGCACGACCGGGACGACCAGGCCGTCCGGGGTGTCGACGGCGATCGCGAGGTTGATCGGCTGCCACTGCAGCAGGTGGGTGTCGGTGAAGGTCGCGTTCACCACCGGGTGCGCGGCCACCGTGCGGCAGAGGGCCACCGCCACGAAGGGCAGGAAGCTCAGCGTGCGCTGCCCCGCGGCCACCCGGCGCCGGTTGATCTTCGCCCGCGCCACCGAGACGGCGGTGAAGTCGACATCGAGCTGTGCGGTGAGCTGCGGTGCGTTATTCCAGGATTCGCTCAGATTCCTGGCGATCGCGCGGCGCAACCTGGTGTGCTCGATCGCCGCGCAGCCGACGTTCTCATAGCCGGCCGGCCGCACCGGCTCCCCGGCCCGCGGACGCGCCGTCACCTCCGCGCGGGATTCCGGCGCCGGCGACGCGCCCTGCGGCACCCGGCGGGCACCTGCCGGCGGGCGGTTCACGTGCGTGATCCAGGAGGCCGCCAGCACCAGCGAGTCGTTCGGCGGCCGCGACTCGATGCGGTCGGGCGGTTGCGGGACAGCGGCCCGCTGCACGACCGAGGGGACCGGCGAGCCGGCCGGCGCCTGCCCGGCGGCAAGCGTGCCCGGCGTGAACGCGGTGCCGCCGGGGGCGGCGGGCGCGCTGATCAGCGCTTCGGCCGCACCTGTCGCGGTACCGGAAGCGAGCTCCGGCTCCGGAGCACCGGAGATGGCGTGCGCGACCGCCTCCGGCGCGGTCCCTGCCGGGGCGAAGCGCGCGATGACCTCACCGACCGGCACTTCCTGGTCGACCTCCGCGACGTATTCGATCAGGATTCCGGCGGCCGGCGATTCCACCTCGGTGTCGACCTTGTCGGTCGAGACCTCGCACAGGGCATCGCCTTCGGCGACGGTCTCCCCCGGCTTGATCAGCCATTCGGTCAGGAGCGCGAATTCCACGGAGCCCATGTGCGGCATGCGGACATCGGTCAACTCGAGCATGAGGTTCCTCAGGGGTAGTGAAGGTCAGTCGCGGACCAGGTGGCGAGCGGTCTCTACGATGTCGGAGACGCTCGGGAAGCAGTGGTCCTCAAGGAAGCGGCTGGCGGGAATCGGGGCGTCGACCGACCCGAGCCGGGCGACCGGCGCCTGCAGCCAGTAGAAGCAGCGCTCCTGGATCAGGGCGGCGATCTCCGCGCCCGGCCCCGCGGTGCGCGGCGCCTCGTGCACGATCATCGCCCGCCCGGTCTTGGTCACCGAGGCGATGATGGCTTCGCGGTCCAGCGGCACCAGGGTCTGCAGGTCGACGATCTCCAGGTCGATACCCTCGGCGGCGAGCGTGGTCGCGGCCTCCAGCGCACGCGGGACCATGCAGCCGTAGCTGATCACGGTGAGCGTCGTCCCCTCCCGCGCGAGGGTGGCCGTGCCAAGGGGCAGCAGGTACTCGGGGTCGGTGGAGACCTCTCCGCGCTTGAAGTTCAGCTGCTTGCTCGGGTAGTAGAGCACCGGGTTGGGGTCGCGGATCGCGGCCTTGAGCAGCGCCTTGGCATTCGCCGGGCTGGACGGCACCACGGCCTTGAGGCCGGGGAAGTGCATGGGCAGCATCTCCATCGAGCCGGAGTGCTCCGGCCCGGCGCCGCCGCTGGGGCCGATCGGCATGATGATCACGGCGGGCAGCTCGAACTGGCCACCGTGCATGTGCCGCCACTTGCCCAGCTTCTGAAAGATCTCGTCGCCCGCGATCAGGCTGAAGTCGGCGAAGCCGAGTTGCACGATCGGCCGCATCCCGGTCATGGCCGCGCCCGCGGCGGCGCCGACCATGAACGCCTCGGTGATGCCGGTGTTGCGGATCCGGGACAGCCCGAACTCCTCGACCAGGCCGCGGGTGCCGCCGAAGAACCCGCCGGAGGCGATGTCCTGGCCCATCAGGAACACCGAGGGGTCGCGGCGCATCTCCTCCGCGATCGCCGCGCCCTGTGCGGCTTCGTAGCTCAGCACGGTGGTGCCGGACCGGATGGCTGTCGTCATGCGAACACGTCCTCGAGAATCACGGAGGGAGCGGGCAGCGGTGCGGCCTCGGCCTCCTGAAGAGCTTGCGCCACTTCAGCTTTCGCGGCATCGATGACGCGCCGCGCGATGCCGGGATCGATCCGCTCGCGGATGACCTCCAGCGGGTCGGTGTAGTCGGCGAGGAAGTCGGCCGGGCGGTACTTCTGCGCATCGCCCTCCCAGTGCCCGCCCACCCGGGTGACGACCGCTTCCACCAAAGACGGCCCCTGCCCGGCGCGGGCGCGGTCGATCGCGGTCTTGACCGCGTGGTAGACCTCGACGGCGTCGTGGCCGTCGACCCGGATGCCGGGGATGCCGTAGGCGGAGGCACGCTCGGCGATGGTCTTGGTCGGGCTCACCGATTCGAAGGTGGTGGAGACCGAGATTCCGTTGTTCTCGCAGAAGTACACCAGCGGCAGCCGCCAGCGCGCCGCTTCGAGCAGGCTCTCGTGGAAGGTGCCGCGTGCCGCGGTGCCGTCACCGAAATCGGCGAGCGCCACCTGTCCGCTGCCGCGCAGCTGCGCCGAGAGGGCGGCGCCCGCGGCCACCGGATACACCGAGCCGAGCGTGGCACCCTCACCCATGATGCCCAGTGCCGGATCGGCCCAGTGCGGCACCCCGGCGCCCTTGCCCCCGGTCGAGCCGGTGGCCTTGCCGAGCAGATCGCCGAGGATCGGCGCCAGCCCCATGCCCTTCGCCAGTGGCCAGGCGGCCCCGCGCCCCTGGTAGAAGAGGTAGTCGCCGTCGGCCATGGCCGCGACCGCGCCTGCCACCGCCCCCTCCTGGCCCTTGCCCGGGTGCCAGAATCCGGCGAATCCGTGGTCGCGAATGTGCACCGCGACCGCGTCCTCGATGGCGCGTGCCCGGGCGATCACAGTGAACATCCGCAGCAGCAGCTCGGGGCTCACCGCCGCGGTGGCGGTGGAGCCGCCGGCCTCATTTGCGCTGTGTGGTGATGCCATCGCGGCCTCCTTGCATCCTCGGGAGGGGGCCCGATCCGGCACTCCCTGTTGTGTCAGCAGTCACAACACACCTTAAGTGGATCGATCGATCCAATCAAGTGCTCCCATCAGATTGGTCGGTCACCAGCACTGCTTTCGCAGGTGGATCCACGCCATGAGCTGCTCGGCGCCGCGCGTGTGGATCACGCGATACGATCAGGGCCGACCATCGCGAAAGGGAGAGACGTGCCCCGAACCGGACCCCGCGACGGCGCGGCGACACGCCGGGCTCTTGTTGCGGCCGCCACCAAGCTCTTCGCCGCGGAAGGGGTCGAGAAGGTCTCGATCCGCGCGATCAATGCCGAAGCTGGCCTCGGTGCCGCGTCCGCGCACTACCACTTCGGCTCCAAGGACGCGATCCTCAATGCGGTCCTGGTCGACGCGGGCGCTGACGTTCTCGCCCACATCCATCGTCTGACCGTGGCAGCGGTCGCCTCCCCCGACGTCCCGGACGCCCGCCGGATCATCGACCTGCTGGCCGAGCCGTACCGCCGATTCCTGCGCGACGAGCCGGACAAGGCCGTGCGCTGGCTCAATATCTGCGGGCAGCTGAGCCTGGCCAACGACCCCCGCCTCTTTCCGATCGAGGACGGCACCGCCGCCCTGCTCTCCACACTGCTGGCCCGCGCCTACCCGGCCATCGACGCCGACAGCCTCGAGCTGAACTGGTCGCTCACGGTCAACACGCTGATCGTGATGGCCGCGCGCTGGTCGGACGCCAGCGGCGGACGCTCGCACGTGCTTTCCAACGAGAAGTTCGACAAGTTGACCGATTTCGTTGCCGGCGGGCTCGAAGCGCTGATGCGCGGTTCGCGCGCGCTCGCCTGACGCCGATCCATATCGGCCGAGCATCACTCGCCCCGGCAGCCCCGCCGCAGAGCGGCACCCCCGCGCGCCACCGATGCCGGCACCGACCGAATCGGCACAGGTCAGCGTTCACGTCACAGTGCTGACCTCGTGCGTTCCCCGGTAGAGACCCGCCGCCCGAAAAAGTGGATCACTTGACATCATCACTTGATCCACTTTACTGTGCTTCGCATCACACAGCGGGCCTTACGCCTGTCGCGTCCGTGTCCCCACGCCTCGCGCTCCTCGTTCCCCGAGAGATCCAGGAATCTTCATGACCACTACCCCGACCGACGGCACCGCTCCCCCGGAGCCGGGTGACCTCACCGACGGCACCACCGCGGTGAAGCCCCGGTCCACCGCAGGCTGGCTCGGCGTCCTGCTCATCCTGGTATTGCTCTCGGAAGAGGTCGCCTACGCGTTCAACCTGGTCACCCCGGCGCTGCCGAGCATGGCGGCACGGTTCCAGACCCCTGACGTCGCCTGGGTCTCCACGCTGTTCATGCTCACCGGTGCGATCAGCGCGCCGCTGGTCGGCAAGCTCGCCGATCGCGACGGCAAGAAGAAGTGGCTGCTGATCACGACCGGCTGCATGGCGCTCGGCTCACTGATCGTGGCGCTGGCCCCCACCTTCCCCATCGTGCTGGCCGGACGCGCGATCGAGGGCCTCGGGCTCGCCATCGTGCCGATCGTCTACTCGCTGATGCGCGACATCTTCCCGGCCAAGCTGCTCGCACTCGCGGTGAGCCTGTCCACCGCCGGCATCGGGGTCACCACCATCACCGGCCCGATCTTCGCCGGAATCCTGATCGACAATTTCGGCTACCGCGGGGTGTTCTTCGCACTGGCGATCTTCCCCGTGCTCGTCGGGGCGCTGGTCGTGCTCGGAGTGCCGGAGTCGCCGGTGCGGGTGCGCACCCCGATCGACTGGACCGGCGGCGCGCTGCTCGGCGCCACCATCGCGATCCTGCTCTTCGGCATCGGCGAGGGCGGCAACTGGGGCTGGACCTCGTGGCCGACCCTGCTGTGCGCGGCCGCCGCGCTGACGGTCTTCGCACTCTGGCTGGAGCACACCCGGCGCGCGAACCACCCGCTCATCGATGTTTCGGTGCTCCGCGGCCGCCCGGTGCTGACCACGATGGTGGCGCAGTTCTCGGCGCAGGCGGTGATCGCGCTGCAATTCGTGCTGCTGTCGTTCATCGTGCAGACCCCGGTCGCGCTGGGGCTGACCTACGGCCTCGGCGAGACCGCCGGGTTCATGGCCCGGATCACCACACCCGCCGGGATCGCGTCGGTGCTCATGGGCTTCCTCGTGGGCTACCTCGCCGAGCGGCGCGGGGCCCGGCTGCCCGGCATCGCCGGATTCGTGCTGGCGATCGCCGGTTCGCTGCTGCTGGCCTTCTCGCACGCCGAGTTCGGCCCGATCCTGATCGGCTACCTCGTCTACGCCTTCGGCGGCGGGCTGATCAGCGCCGCCATCCCGAACCTCGTCATCGCGGCGACCCCGGTCCGGCTGCAGGCCGTCACCGCGAGCACCGTCAATGTGGTCGGCTCGCTCGGCAGCGCGATCGCCGTGCAGGCCGGCTTCGCGATCCTCGGACTGCACATCGCGGCCGTTGTCGACGGCGCGCCGATCTACGGCGACATCGGTTTCACCACCGTCTACCTCGCCACCGCCGCGCTGGGCGCCGCCGGCTTCGCCGCCGCACTGCTCATGCCACACGGTCGCGCCCCGCAGTCCAGCGCCGCCCTGAATCCCTGACCCGAACCAATTGCCTTCCCAGCAACACTATCGAGAACGGAACGAGCCGTGAGAATTCGCCAGTACCTCGGAGCCGCCGCCATGAGCATCGCCGCGGTCACCATCGCCACCGGCAGCGCGCACGCCGCACCCCCCGCCGCCACCGACGACACCACCATCACCGCCGAGGTGCTGCCCGGCGTCGGCTACACCGCCGACATCGTCGACAACTCGGTGGTCCTCTCGACCGACGCGGGCTCGCTGACCATCGTCGACGGGCGGTTCCAGATCCTGGACCAGCAGGGGAACCTGCTCGCCGGGCTGCCGCTGACCTACCGCAGGGACAACGCCGACTACCCGATCGTGGCCGAGGTGGCGGGCCGCACGATCACGCTGACCCCGGTCACCGACCCCGCGGCGGCGACACCGGCGATTGATGTCGACCACAGCGCGGCGGTTCCGCAGGCCGACGCGGTGGCCCGGATCGTCGCAGGCTACAGCACCCCGCAGGAACGCGAATCCGCGGCGCTGGGCAGGCTGGTCCAGCAGGTATCGGTGGCATCGATCGTCGGGGCGATGCTCGGCACCATCATCGGCGGCGGCATCGGCTGCGTCGGCGGCATCATCGTCGGGGGCGCGGCCACCGCGCCGGTGGCATGGCTACTGGGTGCGGGCCCGATCGCGGGCTGCATCGGCGGAGCGTTCCTGCTGGCGCCGATCGGCGCACTCGCGGGCACCATCGCGGTGGGCGGCCCCATCCTCGGCGTCGCCGTGTTCCAGTACTTCGAAGCGGTCGGCACGCCGCTCGCCCCCGCGCCCGGCGCGTAACCCCTTCCGGCGTCCGGCTCACCGCCGGACGCCGGAAGACTCGGGACCGGCCCTGGAAACGGCGCCCGCGGCGATCTGCGACGCGCGCGCTATCGATCCGGTGGCGTGTCGCAGCGCCGCCTCGATGGTGCCGCGGCGGAGCGGCACGAACGTTCATCTCCCGGTCGTCGGCTGATCGCCGGCCTCTTCGCGCTTTGCGGGCAGGGCCGTGACAGGACCGACGAGTACCACCGAGGGTATGAGGACGATCGCCCGGACGCCGCCGTGATCCGATTCGACGAGCTTCACCGAGATTCCGTGCCGTGCCGCAAGCCGGGAGATCACGTAGAGGCCGAGGCGAGAGTCCGACACGAGAGCGGCGACGTCGAATGCCTCCGGCGAGGCCAACACCGAGTTCGCCTGCGCCAGTTGCTTCGGCGTCATCCCCAGTCCGCGATCGTCGACTTCCACGACGACGCCGCGCCCCACCTCGTTGGCTTTGATCTCCACCGAGGACTGTGGTGGCGAGAAGGAGGTCGCGTTGTCGACGAGTTCAGCGAGCAGGTGCATCACGTCGGCGACGGCGGCACCGACCACGTTGATCGCCGGCAGGCGCGAAACCTGGACGCGGTCGTAGTCCTGGGTTTCGGCGACTGCCGAGCGTACGACATCGAGCAGTGAGATGGGACTTCGCCAGCGCCGACCGACCTCCCCGCCGCCGAGAATGACGAGATTCTCGGCATTGCGTCGCTCCCGGGTGACCAGGTGGTCGAGCCGGAACAGGGTAGCGAGGAAGTCCGCGTTCTCCTCCCGTCTCTCGGCGTTGTCGAGTATTTCGAGCTGGCGATGAACCACGACCTGACTGCGGCGCGCGATGTTGAGAAACACCGCCTCGACTCCTTCACGGGCGTGCACTTCGGAGACCGCGGCACCGATCGCTGTCCTGGCAGCATGATCGAAGGCCGTTGCCACGCCCCCGATTTCGTCGGTTCCGAAATCGAGCGGAGGGATCGCCGAGGCAACATCGACGCGATTGCCCGCGGCGAGATCGCTCATGAGCTCGGGGAGATGGCGGTCGGCCAGGTCCATGCTCTGCCGGCGCAGCCGCCGCAAACGACTGATGGTCTGATTGGCGAGGAGCAACGATACGACGATGGCGAACACCGATATCCCCGCGACTGCCGCCGCGAGGAGCTGAGAGTTACGCATAGCGGCTGTCGAGTTCACTTCTGCCAGGTGCTGTGCGCGGTAATTTTCGTCGATCCAGAGCTCGAGCAACCGATTGCTCACCTCTTCGGCCGCCTGTTGGTGCTCTGCCACCGACCATTGCGGCGCCGGGCGCGGGTCACGGGTAGATCCTGCGATCACTTCCGATTGCCGGGCCGCCTGGAAGCCGATCTGCTCCTCCATCTGCCCCAGCCGCACCCACGCCGCGCTTCCCACCAGCTCCTCGATACGCCGCCGCTGGTCGTCGTTCGCATTCAGGCGCAGACTCTCCACTTCGGTGCGGTAGAACCCTTCCTGATAAGCGAACTCCCGCAGCGAGATCTCGGTCTTCCCGTCGCCGGTCTGCAGGGCGAAGGCCAGCGCATTGCTGCGCGACAATCCCTCGATCGCGAAAAGCAGACGCACACAGCCCGCGATCTGGATGCCGGCCTTGGGATCGGGACTCGACGTCTGTGCGGTCCGCCCGGTATCGGCGATGGTCTCCATCAGCCCGCTGTAGAAGTCGTAGGCTTCGCCGACACCTACTCCGCGCGTATCGGTTCCGGCACGCATCAGTGGCAACTTGGTTGCGAGATTGTCGAATCCCACCATGCCCTGTCCCATCTGAGCATCCATCGTCCGCAGCTCCGATGTCTCCGCGACCAGGGCGAGCAGCGCCGCGTCCACCGAGGATCTCGCCGCGGTCAGCGAATCCGACACATCGCTGTTGCCCGCGAGGAAAGCGACCGAGAACAGCCGCTCCTCCTGCAGGGCCGGAACGAGGACCTTCGTCTGCGGAAGCGCTCTGAGCACCTCCCCGGACCATTGCTGCGCCCGGCGACTGTCCGCGATCGAGCTCGCCGCGGCGGACCCACCCACCCCGATCACCGCCAGGCTGGGCACCAGCGCGATCGCCAGCAAACTCGCTCGGACGCCGAGCCTCTTAGTCCACACGCGCGTCAAGGTAGGGATGAATACGTGCTCGGTGGAGGCGGCGTTCCGCTGAGCGGACAGCGAGTTGATCCCATTTTCTCTTCGCTTCGCTGACCACACACAGCAAGGCCGAGTGCGTAGTCGAGCCGGGCGTGGGTATCGACCCGACGGACGGGCGCTCCACTCGCGGTGTCGAGCCTCGCCACCCTTCGGTGAACTCCGGGGACCGATAGCCGACTTCACTACCACGAGCAAGCTAGGCTACGGGGCGAAGGAGGCCACCGTGACCGACACTCGAATCATCTGCAATCCGCTCGACCTCGGATACCGCTATCAGGACCTGAGGTTCTTGGGCATCTCCCGCTCCGTGGGCCGGGAGGCCGCCGACCCCTCGGTCGTCGCCTACCAGAATCGCTTTTTCATGTTCGCGTCGATGTCGGCCGGATTCTGGCATTCCGCTGACCTGGTGCAGTGGTCGTTCTGTGCGTCATCCACCCTGCCCGCCTACGAGTACGCGCCCGACGCACGAGTAGTTGATGGAGCGATCGTTGTCTGCGCCTCGCGGCGTACCGGCCGCAGCGCCTTCTATCGCAGCACGGACCCGCTCGGCGCGGGATTCGCCAAGGCCGCACCCGGCACCTTTCCGTTCTGGGATCCCAACCTGTTCCAAGATCACGACGATCGGCTCTATCTGTACTGGGGTTGCTCGAATCGAACGCCGATCCACGGCGTCGAACTGGACCGCGACAGCTTCGCCCCGGTGGGGTCCCGCCAGGCGGTGGTCGCCGCGGCCGCCGACGAGCGTGGCTGGGAGCGCACCGGCGAAGATCACGACCCTACCCGGAAGACGTCGACGGTGCTCTCCCGAATTCTCGGTGACGCACCGTTCATCGAGGGCGCCTGGATGACAGAACACGCGGGCACCTATTACCTGCAGTACTCGGCACCTGCGACCGAATCGAACACCTACGGCGACGGCTACTTCGTGTCCGACCACCCCCTCGGACCCTTCACCTATGCCCTGGACAGCCCCTACTCGCACAAACCGGGCGGTTTCATCACCGGAGCCGGACACGGCAGCCTGTTCCGCGACAGGTACGGCAACTGGTGGCATGCGGCCACGATGCGGGTGTCGGTCAACTTCACCTTCGAACGACGTCTCGGGATCTTCCCGGCCGGCTTCGACGAGGACGGCGTGCTGTTCTGCAATCAGCGCTTCGGCGACTACCCCATGACGGTTCCCGCCCAGCGGGCCGATCCTTGGACCGACACCTTTCCCGGCTGGATGTTGCTGTCCTATCGCAAGCCGGTGACGGCGTCGTCCTCGGCCGCCGGCCACGGCCCCGACTCGGCACTGAACGAGGACATCCGCACCTGGTGGGCCGCGGCGGGTTGTGCGGCCGGAGAGTGGATCGAGGTCGACCTCGGAGGGGTCGCCGACGTCCACGCCGTCCAAGTCAATCTCGCGGATCACGAGGTAGCGGCGTACAAGTCGCCGCCGCGGCTCAGCGAGCTCGCAGTGGCGGCCGGCGCGGTGCGCGCGATCGAAACACGACGCCTCGTCACCGAGTACATCGTCGAAGCCTCCGCTACCGGCGAGGACTGGACGGTCGTTCTGGACACCCGAGATGCCGGGGCGGATCGTCCCCACGGATTCACCGCACTCGACAGGCCCGGCCGCTATCGCTATATCCGTTTCACCAGCTCCGCGACGCCCTATGGCGCACCGGTGGCGGTGAGCGGGCTGCGGGTGTTCGGACGCGGCCGCGGTGACATCCCGGCAGTGGCGCTGGCCGAAGCGAAGCGAACCGGCCCTCTCAACGCGAGAATCACCTGGTCGAAGTCGGACACCGCCGATGGCTACCTCGTCAAGTACGGGCGGCACCCCGACAAGCTCTATCACAGCTGGACCGTGCACGACCGATGCGATCTCGATCTGTCCACCCTGAACGCCGGAGCCGACTACTGGGTCGCGGTGGACGCTTTCAACGCCTGCGGCATCGCCGAGGGCGAGACGATCGCCGTCCGCTGACGCCCGGGCGTCACGCAGGATCGATCTTCGCTTGCCAGGGCGCTGAGCTGCGTACGCCTGCGGAAGTGCTCATTCGAAGAATCAGCACTTCCGCACGATGGAATCCTGTTCCGCGGGAGCATGACCGCGGAGGCGGTCCCGCCGCCACATCCCGGTGCAGCCCGACCGCGTCGGACTGTCATCAGCGGTTCGTAGCGATCACAGCGTCAGCACGGCTCAGCGCACGGCGGCGACGCGGGAGACCGTCAAGCCGGCGCCCAGCGCCGTCACCGCGGCAACGAGGAACAGCACCGTGTAGTTGCCACCACCACCGATCCGGAGCAGCAACGGCGCGACCAGCGGCGCGATCGCGCCGGGAATCACGGCCGCGAGGTTGTAGATACCCATGAATTTTCCGGCCTGCGCACCTTCGCCCGGCATCACGTCGCTGACGAGCGCCAAATCCACCGACCCGAACATCCCCGCACCCGCCAGAAGCAGAAGCGCGCCGCTCGCGTAACCCCACAGATCATGCGACAGCGCCATCGCGCTCAAGCCGAGAGCGATGAGCGCCGCAGCAGTATAGATGAATGGCTTCCGCCTGCTGATACGATCGGAAATCACTCCGGAGACAATGGCGGACAGTGTCGTCACCACTACTCCGATACCTCCGACGAGGGCCAACTTCTGACCTGCCGATTCCGGCGTCATTCCGAGACGGTCGAGCAGAAAGTACAGCTGGTAGGTCGAGAAGAAGCTCATCCCCATCTGCATGAGAAATTTTCCCAGGAGCACGAAGGTGTAGTCGCGCTCGCGGCGCAGATCCGACAATATCGATCGGCTCACCTTCCCCGCCCCGTCGGCACGACCTTCCGGCACGGCGGGGTGATCGGGAATCGCGACCAGGAAGGGTATGGCGACTACCGTCAGCACCAGGACCGGGATACCGAACAGCAGCAGGTCACTGTGGGTGAGGAAGCTGCCGAAGAGACCGGATGCCACTCCTGCCAGCTGGGTCGCCACGCCTACGAATGCCCCGAGCACGCCACGTTGCGCGGCCGGCACCCCCTCCGCGATCGTCGGCAGGATCGCGGCTGAGACACTGCCCTGCGCGACGATCGAAATCAACCAGCCCGCGAGGACGCCCGCGATCGACGACGAGACCGCGATGGTCAGGGCGCCGGCGAGGTTGAGGCCGATACCGGCGACGAGAAAAGGCCGCCTGCGCCCCCAGCGAACCGTCGTCCGGTCACTCCACGCTCCCAGCAGTGGCCCGGTCAGTAAACCGACGAGTGCGCCAATTCCGATGACCAGACCCAGATTTCCCTGTTTCGACTCCGGCGCAAGAGTCTGGATCTTGTAAGCGAGGCTGAACAGAGTCGGCATCAACACCGTCAGGTACATACCGAAACTGGCGAGCGTGAATATCGCGATGAAGCGCTTTCCCACCCGTTGCAGATGTTCCGGTGAACGCCCTGGAGTGTCACCGAACTCGGTCGTCCCGGATACCGAGAGCGGGCCGAGCAACTCGTGCTGGATTGGTTCGTCGTTCATAGTGGCAAGATCTCCATGGAGCCTGGGCAGGGTCTTCGGTGGTCAGTGACGCGTGGGCACTCGCAGTCTGTGCTCGGTTGTCGAGCCATCGGAGCCTCGATCGATATCGGAGCGCGCCCGCTCCCAGGAGTTGAGGATTTCCCGCACCGCAACCGTCAATTCGATGGGGCCGGCGAGACGTTCGATCGCGACATCACCCGGGAGGGCGGGCAGGACCGCGAGCCGTTGGGTTCGTCGGTTCCGAACGGCGCGACGTAGGGCGATATCTGCCACGAGCACCATCCCGGCCCGATCGGTGGCGCCCGGCGAACCGTCTGCGGCCGCCTGTCCTTCGAGTCGCTCACCGAACCTCCACACTGGGGAAACCCGACACTATCACGTGCTACCTCACGGGCGATGCCCCTCGGCGGCCAGCTACGCGGACACCTCTCGGACGCAGAGGCGATCCCACCCCGACGTCGGCCCCGCCCGGCCGTAACGCGCACTGCCACCCGCCGGACGTCGAGACGGGCGTCAACGCACAGCGACCGCCCGCCGGGGCGGTCGTTCTCTTCGCCCGCTCACCGAATCTCGCCACATTCGCCGGATCACGCTCTACTATTTCGTGCTAGTCGCTCGATGGCCGAGCCAGACAACGGAAATCCACAGGAGAACTCGTGCTTCCATCCGCCCGTCTCGCCGTCGCTGCTGCCGCATTCGGCGCGCTCGGCGCCGTTCCCATCGTTCCGTCCGCCGTGGCCGGTCCCGACTCCGCAGTGCCGTCGTTCGATCGATATGTGGCGCTGGGTGATTCGTACGCCTCGGGCCCCGGTCTCGCGCCTCCGGCCGACCAGCTGTGCGAAAGATCGCAGCGCAACTACGGTCACCTCGTCGCTGCCGCGCTGAGTGTCAGGGAGTACGTGGACGCCACCTGCGGTGGCGCTGTCACCGCCAACCTCTCGACCTCGCAGAAGCCCGGCGTGCCACCCCAGCAGAGCGTGCTCACCGCAGACACCGACCTGGTAACCATCACCATCGGCGGCAACGACGCCGGTTTCGTCGAGGTCATGTCCACCTGCGGGGTGCTCGGTGTCGCGCCTGTGGTACCCGACCCCTGCCGCGCCCACTACACCCGGACCGGCACCGACGAGCTGGCCCGCCGGCTCGACGAAGTCGTTGCGCCCGGCTTGCGCGCCGCCTTCGCCGAGATCCGTGCCCGCGCCCCCCACGCGACGATTGTTGCCACCACCTACCCACGCCTGGTGCCGGATTCCGGCCAGTGCTGGCCCGCGGTCCCCTTCGCCGCCGGCGACCTCCCCTACCTGGACGCGTTGCACCGCGGACTCAACGACACCATCGCCGCGGAGGCGGCGAAGGCCGGCGTCGCGGTGGCCGACGTGTTCGGTCCCAGCGCGGGGCACGACGCCTGCCAGCCTGCGGACATCCGGTGGACCGAACCACTGATCGGCGCCACCGACGCCGCCGCCCACCCGAACCGCACCGGCATGGAGCAGACGGCGCAGGCGGTGCTGGCGGCTATCGACGGTGCGTGAAAATTCACGTTCCGAGCTCGCATCGGCGCGCGAATGAAGGGGCTGCTCGCGGCGCACGCCGTCCGGCATGAGCGGATCCGTCGGCGCGGGTCCTGCCCACTGCACGGCGGGCGCCAGGACCACGCCGGGTTTCGCGCAGAACTGCTCGTTGCCGAGCGTCAAGGCGGCAAGACCGGCCGCCATCTCGCCGGGTCGCTCGGCCGCAGAGCTTGCCCACCACGGGGGGATCGTGCCGAGCTCACCGCGGAAGGGAACCGGCCGGCGCATCGACGTCTTCGCTCCCCCACACTGTTCCCTCCGGTCGCCGTCGGCCCCCGCACCGGGATATACCGGATGGGCTGACCGCCGAAGCCGCCGGTGCGGTCTGGGTCGCCATCTTCGACGGCGCCGCGGTGCACCGCTACTCCACCGACGGTGAACTCGACCGGGTCATCGCCCTGCCCGCCGCGTCCGACCACCGCCTGCACTTTCGGGGGCGCGGCGCTCACCGACCTCTGCATAAACACCGCGCGGCGGCCTGCCCTGTTCGCGCCAGCCGACACCGGCGCTCGAATGCTCGCATCACACCGACGCTCCCCGTCGGCCAGGACGCAGTTCCGGCATCGGCGTCGCGCCAGAGCCAGGCGACGATTCGCTCCGACGCCCTGCACAGCGCGGACCCGTTCACACCATGGCACCCGGTCCCCACATCGCGAATCAGCGGCCGATGCTGGAGACATGACCGGTAATCGAAACTCCTGCGCCGGTGGGACGGGGTGGTAGCGGTCGCGACGCCGGGTGTCGAGGACGATGCGTGCCGACGGGGGGCAATTTCGGGAACCGGAATCGTGGTGGTGCTGGCCGCGTGCGGAATCCTGATGGCAGCAGACCACGGTGCTTCCCCTGCTGCCCGCCCTTCCCACGTTGCTCGAGAAATCGGCGGCCAACGCCTCCTGACTGGTGACCGCGACCGTGGTCAGCGGTGCCGTGGTCACGCCCCTGATCGGGCGCTTGGCCGTATGTACACGGCAAGAAGCGCCTGATCCTGATCACCCTCGTCATCGTGGTGGCCGCGTCGGCTCTCGTCGCCCTCAGCGACTCCCTGGTCCTGCTCGTCATCTCGCGAGCCGTGCAGGGATGCGGGCTGTCGCTGATCCCAGTCGCGATGGCGACCATGCGCGATGTGCTGCCCGCTCCCCGGATCCCGGCCGGGGTGGCGATGATGAGTGCCTCGCTGGCGACGGCGCCGCGGCCGGTTTCCCGCTGTCCGGGGTAATCGTCACCTACTCGAACTGGCATTGGGTCTTCAGAGTAATGGTGATCAGCGGCGTGCTGCTGGCGGCCGTGGTCGCGCGGGTGGTTCCCGCCTCCGCGCCAGCACACCGGGGCCGCTCACGGTTCGATCGCCTCGGTGCGGTGCTGCTCGCTACCGCCCTCATCACGCTGTTGCTGCCGCTGTCCAAAGGGGGGCAATGGGGCTGGACCAGCGCCGCTACCCTGATGTGTGCCGGCACCGGCGTGGTTGTGCTCGGGCTGTGGGTGCCGCTGCAGCTGCGCGGGCATGCTCCGTTGGTCAATGTGCGCGTGACCGCGTGACCGCGTGACCGCGCGGCCGCCGGTGCTGCTGGTCAACGCTTGCGCGCTGCTGGTCGGGTTCGCCCTGTTCAGCAACATCTTGATCACCACCCAGATGCTGCAACTGCCTGCTGGGACCGGGTTCGGAACGGGGATGAGCGCGCTGCAGGCCGGATGGGCACTGATGCCGATCGCGCTCGTCGGCATCGTCGTCGCGCCGCTGGCAGGGCGCGCCATCGCGCGGTTCGGCGCCGCCCGGGTTCTCCTCGTCGCGGCCACCGAACCGGCGGCGACATTCGCCGTGCGAGTACCGCTGAGTCACGAACTCTGGCAGCTGCTCACCGGTGAGGTCCTGGTGGGCGTCGGGGTCTCGCTCACCATCGCCGCGATCCCGACACTTCTCATGACGATGGCACCGATCACGGAGTCGGCATCGGCGACCACCATCGGCGCCCTGCTGCAATCGGTCGGCACCTCTACGGCCGGTGCGACCATGGCGGCCACCGCGACGACCTGGGCGATAACCCTCGACGGGTACCCCCAACCATCGCTCACCACCATGTTCTGGATTTCGGCGGGCGCCACCTTCTCCGCAGCCGTCCTCGCGCTGGTGCTCGTCGCCCGCGATCCCACTCACCGGCCACCCGCACGCCGGCCGATATTCGGTGCCGATAGGTTCGGACCTCGGATCACAGGAGCGCGGCCGGGCCGCTGAACGACATCGGGGACAAGCACATGATTTCGGCTTCGGCGCTGTCGCTCGACCGTGTGCCCAGCGGGCCTGTCATCTCGCACCGCTGCCGGGTCGATGAGTCGTGGATCGACTTCAACGATCACATGAACGCCATGTACTACGGCATCGTCGTCTATCGCGGGCAGGAGAAGCTCAGCGAGCTGATCGGCATGGGCGCCGATTACACCGAGCGGACCGGGCTGGGCAAGGTCATCGTTCAGTCGACGCTGGGGTTCGAGCGCGAGTTGCTGCGCGGCGACGAGCTCGAGATCCGATCCTGGTTGCTCGGTGTGGACAGCAAACGCTTCCATGTGCTGCACGAGGTGTTCAGTCTCGGCAGCGGGTACCGGGCGGCGGTGAGCGAGCAACTGGACCTGCACTTCGATCTCGCGGGGCGGCGTAGCTGCCCCATGCCGGCCACCCAGCTCGACTACCTCACCCGGTTCTCGACCATCCAGACCGTCGGAGGCGTGCCGAAGGGGATCGGCCGCACCATTCGTCCGCCACGCCCGAGCTGAGTGGCTTGTACCGACGAAAATGGGGATGCGCCGCTGTACCCGGTCCGATTTCCGGATCTGGGGCTCCCTGTGTGCGCATCGTCTTCGGCACGGATACAGCGGGGGCTGATGTACGGATAGTCACAGCAATGTTGCCTATAGGGCGGCGGGGTCCGTTGGCGCGCTAACGCCAACGACTACCAACGACTCGAGGTCAGGTAGCGACTTTGAGTAACTCTCCCCCGCGACAGCAATCCAACAGCGCCACACCTGGAGGCCGCGCACGTAGGTGCTGCCGACCCAGGTCTGCCGCGCGACGGTTCGAGAGAAGGAACCTCGCTCGAACTCCATCCAGAGAGTTCGATGCCCGCGTGGGTCGGTGCTTGTGTAGCCGAATGGTGTTGCAGGCGGTATTGTTTCGCTCTATGAACACGCCATCTCGGTGTGTCTGCTGCGGTCCACGGACATTTCGTGGTGCGAGTACGGCACCGGGATCGCCAGCGGGTGGTAGTCGACCTTGCGCGGCACGAAATTGCAGATCACGAAGTTGCGGCCCTCGAACACCTGGTGCACCGGCGGTGGCTGGTGAATTCGCCCGGTGATCGGCTCGAAGTCCTCGATATTGAACGTGTACGGGTAGAGGCAGCCGTCCCAGCCGACCACGTCGAACGGGTGCGCAGGCAGCAGGTATCGGGTGCCGGTGCTGCCGCCGGTGCCGCGGTGCTTCACCAGGAGCGGCACGTCGGTGTCCGCGCGCAGCAGCGGGCCGGTCGGGGCGTGCAGGTCGCGCTCGCAGTAGGGCGCGTGCTCGAGGAATTGCCCGAAGCGGGACAGGTAGCGCCTCGGCGGCGCGATGTGCCCGGTCGCCTCGATGACATAGGCGCGGACCGTCTCGTCCGGTACCCAGCGGTGAATGGTGGCGCGGGGAATCAGGACGTAGTCACCGGCGCGGAAGGCGAGTGCGCCGAAGACCGTCTCGACGACGCCGGAGCCCTCCTCGATGTACACGCACTCGTCACCGATCGCGTTCCGGTACAGCGCCGACGGCGCCCCGGCCACCGCGTACGAAATGCGGACATCGGCATTGCCGAGGATCAGCCGGCGTCCCGTGACGATATCCGCGGCGGGGTCACCCGGCAGGTCGTGCAGGCGCAGGTGCCGGGGCAGCAGCGGGGCATTGGGGGTCAGGCTCAGATCGCCCGGCTCCCATATCTCGGCGGCGGCAATGGCCGACGGGATTCCGCGGTGATACAGCAGGGAGGAATCGCCGGAGAAGCCCTCCTCGCCGACGAGTTCCTCGGAGTACAGCTCGCCGGAATCCCGCCGGAACTGGGTATGACGCTTCGGCGGAATCTCTCCGACAGCGCGGTAGTAGGCCATGGGATCCCTCGCCTCCGACGGTGACTGTAATGTGCGTCACTATTGTGCGCGGTCCGATCCCGGTGGGCGGCTCGCAGCGCGCGGTTACGGTCTTTCCGTGGTGCGGGTATGAGCGGGTCGAGTCGAGTTCATCGCGATGTGGCGAGGAGCGCGCCGTTCCAGCTGGCGGCGCGGGCGGGGCTGGTGGCCTACGGCGTGGTCCACCTCCTGGTGGCCTGGGTCTGCGTGCAGCTCGCGCTCGGCGACCTCGACGGCGACGGGGTCGGGAAGGCGGACAAGACCGGCGCGCTGCAGAGCCTCGCGGAGAACGGTGCGGGCGCGTTCATCCTCTGGCTCATCGCCATCGGGCTCGGAATCGCCGTGCTGTGGCAGCTGCTCGAGGCAGGCACCGGCGCGCGGCGCAGCCGCAGGGACAAGCTGCTGCGCGCCATGAACGTCGGCGAGGCGGTGCTCTTCGCCTACCTCGCCTACAGCGCGGCCAAGCTCGCGAAGGGGTCACCGGCCTCCTCGACCGACCAGGCGCAGCTCGCGCTCGTCGACGGCCTGCTCCGGAAGGAATGGGGCGGGGCGGTGGTGATCGTCATCGGGCTCGCCATCGTCGTCGCGGGGCTCTTCATCGCCCATCACGGCTGGTCCAAGCGGTTCCGCGAGGAGCAGGAGTTCCGCGGCGTGAGCCGGGCGACGGAACGGGTCGTGCTCCGGCTCGGACAGGCCGGGTACGCGGCGCTCGGCGCGGTGTACGCGGGCGGCGGGGTGCTCGTCATCGTGGCCGCCGTGCGGAGCCAGCCGCACAAGGCGACGGGGCTGGACGTGGCGCTCAAGACGCTGGCGGCGCAGCCGTACGGCACCGTGCTGCTGCTCGTCGTCGCGGCCGGGCTGGCCGCGTTCGCGCTCTTCGCCTTCCTCGATGCCCGGTTCCGCAAGGTGCACTGACCGCGCGATCTCACCCCTTTCGGGTGATACCCGGCCCCCCGTACGCCGATAACGTCGGCCCGGACACCGCCGACCGCGCGGTGCCGGAGGGAGCCCGGAGATGTCGGTGTGGGAAGTCCTGTGGCTGATCGTGGTGAGCTTCGCCTTCGTGGCGTACCTGCTGCTGCTGTTCTACATCGTCGGTGACCTGTTCCGGAACCGCGAGAGCTCCGGCTGGGTGAAGGCGGTGTGGGTGGTGTTCCTGATCCTGCTGCCCCTGCTGACCTCCCTGCTGTATCTGATCGTGCACGGGCGCGGCATGGCCGAGCGCTCGGCCGAGGCGGCGCACCGCGCGCACGACGCCCAGACCGCCTACATCCGCGAGACCGCGGGCACGAACTCGGCCGCCCAAATCGCCGATGCCAAGCGGCTGCTCGACGAGGGCACCATCACCGCCGAGGAATTCCAGCAGCTGAAGAGCAGGGCCCTGGCCTGAGGTCCGGAACGGCGAGGGGCAGGCATGACCGAGCAACTGGACTTCGAGAACACCACCGACTTCGACGACGCCACCCGCGGCTACCTGGGCGCGCTGGACCCCGCGGTGATCACCACCGCCGACGGCCGCCCGGTCTGGGACGGCACCGCCTACGACTTCCTCACCGGCGCCTGCCCGGAGACGGCGCACCCGAGCCTGTGGCGGCAGGGGCAGCTGTGCAACCTGCAGGGGCTGTTCGAGGTGTGCGCGGGCATCTACCAGGTCCGCAACCTCGATCTGTCGAACATGACCCTGGTCGAGGGTGAGCGCGGGGTGATCGTGATCGACCCGCTCATCTCCGCCGAGACCGCCGCCGCCGCGCTCGCGCTCTACCGCCGCCACCGCGGCGACCGCCCGGTGACCGGGCTGATCTACACGCACTCGCACGTCGACCACTTCGGCGGCGCCCGCGGCGTGCTGCCCGGCGACGACGCGCAGGTGCCGGTGCTCGCCCCGGCCGGATTCCTGGAGCACGCCGTCAGCGAGAACGTCTACGCGGGCAATGCCATGACCCGCCGCGCGGTCTTCATGTACGGCACCGGGCTGGAGCGCGGCCCGGCCGGGCAGCTCGGCTGCGGGCTCGGCATGACCACCTCCACCGGCACCGTCACGCTCATCCCGCCCACCGTCGACATCACCGCCACCGGGCAGACCGAGACCGTGGACGGCGTCGAGATCGTCTTCCAGCTGACGCCGGGCACCGAGGCACCCGCGGAGATGAACTTCCTGTTCCCGCAGCACCGCGCGCTGTGCATGGCCGAGAACGCCACCCACAATATGCACAACGTGCTCACCCTGCGCGGCGCGCTGGTGCGCGACAGCCGGATCTGGGCCCGCTACCTGGACGACGCCGTCGCGCTCTTCGGCGAGCGGGCCGACGTGGCCTTCGCCTCGCACCACTGGCCCGCCTGGGGCGCGGAGAACTGGACCGGCTGGCTCACCGGCCAGCGCGATATGTACGCCTACCTGCACGATCAGACCCTGCGGCTGCTGAACCGCGGCCTGACCGGCCCGGAGATCGCCGAGGAGCTGCGCCTGCCGCCCGCCCTGGACCGGCTGTGGGCCAACCGCGGCTACTACGGCTCGCTCTCGCACAATGTGAAGGCCGTCTACCAGCGCTACATGGGCTGGTTCGACGGCAACCCCGCGCACCTGTGGGAGCACCCCCCGGTCGAGACCGCCCGCCGCTACGCCGCCGACTACGGCGGGGTCGACGCGCTGGTGGCCAAGGGCCGCGAGTACGCCGAGCGCGGCGACCTGCGCTTCGCCGCGACCCTGCTCAACCACGCGGTCTTCGCCGAGCCCGGCCACGACGGCGCCCGGTCGGCGCTGGCCGCGGTCTACGACCGGCTCGGCCACGGCGCCGAGAACGGCACCTGGCGCAACTTCTTCCTGGTCGGCGCGGGCGAGCTGCGGCACGGGGAGACCGAGGTCGACATCGACACCGCCGACCCGCAGATGATGCTCGCCCTGCCGATCGACATGATCATCGACGCCCTGGCGGTCCGGATCGACGGAATGCGCGCCGCCGACACCGATTTCACCATGGACTGGCACCTGACCGACCTCGGCGGCACCGTCCGGCTGACGCTCTCCCGCGGGGCGCTGACCCGGCGCACCGGCACCTCCGAGGCACCGCTGCGCGGCAAGGCCGACGTCACCCTGACGCTGACCAAGCCCGCGTTGCTCGCCGCGCTGGGGGGCGGTGGGCTCGACGGAGTCGAGGTCGACGGGGATCCGCGGTTGCTCGCCACCCTCGCCGGGCTGCTCGACACCCCCGACCCCCGGTTCCCCATCGTGACGCCCTGAGATCGAGAGTTCCCGCGCGTGTCGGATACAACAGCTGGCAGGGGGATGCCATGTCGGTAACGGACGACTTCGACCTTTCGCCGTCGAGACGAAACGCGGCGCTGGCCACGCTCGCGGGCACCGATCCCCGCTTTCCGGTGCCCGCGGTAGCGGAACTCCTGCGCGACCCCGTCAATGCGCGATTGCTCGACTACGTCTACGAGGAAGCGTTCACCCACGTCTTCCCCGGTGACGACGCCGACTACCCGCCCGAGCGATTCCTCGCCGATTTCGGCGAAGAGCTCGCCCGCGGCGAGCCGCTGCACCTGTGGACGATCATCCCGCTGTGCCGGTACCGCTGTCATTTCTGCCAGTTCCCGATCATGGTGCTGCCGGCCGGCGGTGACCGCGGCCGGGCCAAGGGCAGCGAGTGGGTCGACGCGAACATCGCCGAGGCGAAGCTCTGGCTCGCCATGGTCCCCGAGCTGGCGCGCGTACCCATCGGCCAGTTCTGTCTGTTCGGCGGCACACCGACCGCGGTGGCGATGCCCGACATCGCTCGCCTGGTGGAGTTCTACACCAGCAACTTCACCTTCACCGATGCCAGCCTGCTGCAGGCCGAGGGCAGCCCGGACTCGCTCACGCGCACCGTGATCCGGCAATTGTCCGGCTTGGGTTTCAGCGAACTGACCTACGGGATGCAGACCTTCGACGACCGGCTGCTCGAGGTCGCGCACCGCCGCCACAGCGGCGCCGATGCCCGCCGGGTCGTCGCCGAGGCCAAGGAGCTCGGGTTCGAGCGCGTCGACGGCGACCTGCTCTACGGAATCCCCGGCCAGACCGTGCGCGGCTTCCTGGACGACGTGCGGACCATGGTTGAGCTGGACTTCGACACCGTGGTCGCGATCAAACTGCATCTGCGCTCGTTCCACGACGTGGACACCGCGGTCGGCCACGAAACACCCGCCGTCTGGGAGAACCCCGCCGTGCGCCGCGAGATCGCCGAGCGGGGTTTCCGCTGGCCGTCGCTCGGCGAGCAGTTCCAGATGCGCGAACAGTTCGACGCCGCGCTCACCGCCGCCGGATACCTCGAATACCCGGCCACCTATTTCCCGAAGCGCTCGGTGGGCCCCGAGCACTGGCGCTCGCTCAACCTCGACCAGGACAAACAATTCCCGCAGCTGGGTATCGGCCTCGGCGCCTACGCGTGGAGCAACCTCTCCGAGGCCAATACGCACAACTCCCCGCGCGACTACCTCGCGGCGCTCGACGCCGGCCGGTTACCGCTGCAGTCCGCGACCCGGATCAGCGCACCCGAACGGGAGGTGCGCGCGGTGCGAATGGCGCTGTCGACCTGCCAGCCGCTCCGCGACGAGCTGCACCGGGCGCGCTTCGGCGGCAGCTCCCTGTTCGGTCCGCGCTGGCGCCCGATCTTCACCGACCTCACCGAACGCGGGCTCACCGTCCAGGACCCCGCCGCGGGCACCATCACCCTGACCGGCCCCGGCCGCACCCTGGTCGAGGCGATCATGGCGACCGAGATCGGGTGAGCCCGATGCGGATCGCGCTGGTGTGCGGGGACGGACTGCCGGTGTCGGGGCTGCTCACGATCTTCCGCAATGTCCGGGAGCTCGGCCGGTCGATGGGCATCGTCGAGAACTCCGTCGCCGCCGACCTCGGCTACTCGTGGCGCCCGGACAAGAAGCGGTTCTTCCCCGCGGGCAACGGCGCCGGGATGACCGCTCCGTGGATGGAGATCGCCGTCAATGCGGCGGTGACGCATCTGGACCCGGATCGGCTCGCCGCCGAGATCGATGAACTCCGGCGGCTCACCGTCCGCTTCGACGACCTCGATTCCGAGCAGTGCGACGACCTCACGGCCCGGACCGCGCAGCTGCGGGCGCTCTACACCGAGCATTTCGAGAAGTGGCTCGCCCGCCATCAGCCCGACTGGGTGTTCGCGGTGAATACCACCCTCCCCGACGCGGTCTTCGTGACCCGGGCACTGCACGAAGCCGCCGCGGCCTTCTACCGGGACCGCCCCGGCGGGCTCCTCGTGTGGGATCACGACCTGTTCGGCTCGTGCGCGGTCTGGGACGCCGAGGCCGGCCAGCGGCACTACCCGGCCGCGCCGAACGCCGCCACCCCGCTTCCCGCCGCCGCACCCCACCTGCGGTGGGTGGTCGTCTCCGAGACGCTGGCCCGCGAAGCGCGGCGCTACCCCACCACCGCCCGGCCGCGAGTCGTGCCGAACATCCTGCCTGCCATCGGCGACAGCCTCGAGACCCGGCACCGGCAGGCCGCGGCGCAGCTCGGACTGGATCCGGGCAGGCCGGTGCTGCTCAACCCGGTGCGGGTGTTCCGGGTCAAAGGCGTCGACCTCGCGATCCGCCTGCACCACGCCGTCATCGAGCACCGGCGGCTCGCCGGTGCCGCGCTGCCCTACCTGCTCGTGTTCGGCGCCCTCGACGAGGACCCCGGCTACGCCACGGAGGTCATCGAACTGGTCGAGCGGCTGGGCACGGGCGAGCACGTGCGATTCCTCAACGGCGTGCCCCTCGGGACCTCGCGGGACGAGCACGGCCGCTGGTATCTGGACGAAGCGGACCTGCTCACGCTCGCCCGGGTGAGCCGAGGGGGTGTCGTATTCACCCCCTCGGTCCCCGATGTCGAGACCGTCGGGCTGGGTCCGGCGCTGGCGGCGCGCGCGGCGGTCCCCTGCGTGGTGACCGGCTACGACGTCTTCCCCGATACCTACGGCCCCGGCTTCACCTGCACCCGGTTCGCCACCACCGGCGAAGGGCTGGATGCCGCCGCAGCTGCTTTCGCCGACGATCTCACCGATTTCGGACGCGACGCGCCCGCGCTCCTCGAGCGGCTGCGGATCAACGGTGACGTCGTGGATCGGCGCTTCCCCGACCAGCCGTGGCGATCGGTGCTCACCGAGTTGCAGGAGCGGCTGCGGTACAGGTAGCGGACCAGGGGCACGTTGCCGGACGTCCGTCGATTGAACCCTCTTGCCAAGGTCCTGACCTCGATGCCCGGCATCGTAGTCAGGACCGGCACCCGCATCCCCGCCCGATCCGGCAACCACAAACTCGAACGCGCGTTGTTCCTGTCCACGTTCGCCGCGCTACACGACCTGAGGTTCCCCCGCTTTGTTGGAGGGCGTGATGTTCCCCCGGTTCCTCGGAGTTGGTTTGCTTGACTCTTGGTCACGGACTCATCGAAGGAGAGTTGTTCGTGCCGAGGCGTTACCCCGAAGAGTTCCGTCGCAAAGTCCTGGACCTGGTCGCCGCAGGGCGACCGGTCGCCCAAGTAGCCGTGGACCTGGGCTTCAGCGATCAGACGATCTACACCTGGCGCAAGCAGGAACCGATCGACACCGGCCAGTTACCGGGCGCGACCAGCGTCGAGCAGTCCGAGCTGACCGCGGCCAGACGCCGCATCCGCGAGCTCGAGCACGAGGTCGCAATCCTGAAAAGGTCTCGTGAGCTGCTCAAAGAGCAGGGCAACAGCCCAAAAGGCGGTACGCGGCCATAGCCACCATCGCCAGCGAGGGGTTGCCGGTGCAGGTCGCGTGCCGGCTGCTGGATGTCTCGGTGTCCGGCTTCTACCACTGGAGATCCCGCCCGCCGTCGCAGCGATCGATCCGCCACGCCTGGCTGACCGAGCAGATCCGGGCCGTGCACACCGCCTCCCGCGGCACCTACGGCGCACCACGCGTGCACGCCGAGCTCACCCTCGGTCTCGGGATCGGTGTCGGCTACAACCAGGTCGAGCTGCTGATGGCCGAGCCGGGATCAAGGGCCTGCCCGGGGTCAAGCGCGCCCGCCCACGGCAGCAGACACCGAGTGCTGGTGACCTGGTCAACCGGGCATTCACTCGCACGGCGCCGGACCAGTTGTGGGTCACCGACATCACCGAGCACTACACCCGGGAAGGCAAGCTCTACTGCGCGGTCGTGCTCGATACCTACTCCCGGCGGGTGGTCGGTTGGTCGATCGACTCGACCCAGACCGCGGCGCTGGTCACCAATGCCCTGGGCATGGCGATATCGAACCGCTCACCTCGGCCGGGAGCCACGATCATCCATTCCGACCACGGCGTTCAATTCACGTCGTGGGCGTTCACCGAGCGGGCACGCAGGTCCGGGCTGGTGCCCTCGATGGGGTCGATCGGCGACTGCTACGACAACGCCGTAATCGAATCCTTCTGGGGCAGAACGCAAACCGAGCTGTTGAACCGGCGACGATGGCGGACCCGGATCGAGCTGGCGAACGCGATCTTCGACTACCTCGAGATCTTCCACAACCGGCGCCGCCGCCACTCCGCTCTCGGCATGCGGACCCCGATCGAATACGAGATGATCCCACCATCCATCCAACCCGTGGCCTGAAGTCCAGCATCACGACTCCACAGAACCGGGGGAACATCACCTGCGTGAGGTGACGGAAGAGACCGGGCTATCCGATGTCTCCGTGGTGAAACGAATTGCTGTGGACCACTGACCACACCCGCAGACCCAGCATCCACGCCGAACTACCTACTTCCACCTCGAAGCCGGGGCAGACACACCTGACGCCTGGACACACCGGGTCACCGGCGCAGGCGACGACCACGGCATGAAGTTCGCATGCCGCTTCGTGGCGCTCCCGCTGGAAAAGCCGTTGGCCGACAAGCAGGACGCCTGGCTGGATCAAATCTCGAGCTGAGCCGTAGTCCACCGATCACAACACGGGAACTGGGCACGCCAGCAGCCCTGACTTCTGTGTTGCAAAACCATAGGGACACCCCCGCCGCCCCCGCCAACACCGTCCGCTTGGTCTACCTCCAGCCCGACGCGACGCAGGAGTTCTTCGTCGACTACGACCAGGTCGCTCGCGATGCTGCGGCTGGAGGCCGGGCGCAACCCGCAAGACCAGGCGCTGATCGAGCTGGTCGGTGAGCTCTCCACGCGCAGCGAGCTGTTCCGGCAGCGGTGGGCGTCGCGGGATGTTCGGTTCCACCGCACCGGGCGCAAACGGTTGCATCATCCCGGTGGGGGGCTGCTCGATCTCGACTTCGAGGCCCTCGAGCTGCCTGCGGAGCCCGATCTGCAGCTCAATGTCTACACCGCTGCCGTGGGCACTTCCACCGCCGATGCGCTCGCGCTGCTAGCAGTTTGGGCCGCCGATCGCAGCCCGCTGCCTACTGAGCACCGAGCACCGGGTCAAGTGCGATGAACTCCGGAACTCCGGAACTCGTAAACGCCCAGCGTGGGGAGCAACGGGACGCTGATCGGAGGGGCATCGGGAGTCACCGGATCGGACTTACCCGGTCGTCCGGATCGATCGACGAGATCGCGCGCTCCATATCGGTCAGCGTGCCCTCGTCGAGCACCTCCCCCTCCAGGTTCACCAGTTCATAGCCCCACCTCTTCATAGCCCCACCTCGGCGACCTCCGGGGCCGGACATCCAAGCCGCGTGCCGACGCCCGAGCCTTCGCTGCTTCCCACCGGGCTTCGTCCACGTGCTTACTCATCGCCCCTCCCGCTTCCCGGAAGCTGCCCGGGTTCTCGCTCTCGTTCTTAATCGTTGGTGCGCCCGATTCGATTGGTCCGGACCTTCGCATGTGGGCCTCCTGGTGGCGGTTTCGAATGGTCGGAGACATCCGGTTGGCGGTATGGCTCGCCGGTTCGTCTGCGACGTTTCCGGGTTCGATCGTGGTCTGCCAGCGCTGTCGGCAGTCCCGTGTGGTGGTGGCGTGCCGTAGGTATTCAGTGAGCATCTCGCAGGTCGATGCCTGAAACTGTGGTGGTGGATATTCGCGGGCAGGGGTGGACCGGATTCGAAGCAGCCGCGCTGCAAGAAGCCATGCGCAGATCGATCCGGGATTTCGCCGCGCTGCTCGGCGTCGAGACGACCACGGTGAACAATTGGCGTTCGGGCCTGAGCAGGGTGATACCCAGGTCTTTGACGCAGTCGATCCTCGATAGCGTCTATCTGCGGCACGCGACCCCGGAGGACAGGGCGCGATTCGATCAGATCGTTGTGGAAGGGGAAGCCGCATGGCGCTCACGGCATGCGAGGTCAGCGCGCACGCTTGCGGCTTCGGCGGCAGCGATATCCGCCGTCGAGCCGCTGATACGAGCAAGACCGGCACCGGACAGGTCATTGGAGAGCTTCGCCGCCATCACCTATCTGTTGGTGAGCAGACGTCAGAGCATCGCACCCGACGCGCTGATCGGCCCGATCGAAGCTCATCGGGATGCCGTAGCCGCCCTGTTCCACGCCGCGACGGACGCTCGAGCCAAGCAGCGGGCCGGTGCGCTGCTGTGCGAGACTTCCGTTGTAGCGAGCCGTGTTTGGAGCGCGATCGGCGATCGGTCGATGGCGCTCACACATTGCGCCTTCGCCCGCAAACTCGCCGATCGGCTCCAGAACCGTGCCATGGGTGCGGTCGCGCGGATTTTTGAGAGCAACCTGCGTTCCGATGCCGCCACGCTGATCGGCTCCGACGGCGATGTCGTGATCGGACTCCGGATCCTGAAGGAGGCAGCCGCCGACGCCGATCTGCTGCCACCCGCCGCCCAGGCGCGGATTGCGGCCGAGCAAGCGCAGGCGTATGCGGTGCTCGACCTGCGGGTCGAATGCGAGGACGCGCTATACCGTGCACAACGGGCCGCTGAGGACATCGGCGGTACCGATCGTGCCGGGCTGTTCAGCGATTGGAACGCGACCCGCATCCAGGTCTACGTGGGCACGTGCCAATTACTCCTCGGGCAGCCGAAGCGCGCGATCCAAGCACTCACCGAAGCGTTGAACGCCACCGCCGGAGACAGTCCGAATGTCGACCTCGCGGCTCGGGTCGACCTCGCAGGTGCCTACGCACTGTCCGGCGAATTGGAAGAGGGTTGCAGGATTCTCGGTGACACCTACGCTGCGCTGACCGCCATGGGCAACCACCGCGGAATCGACCGGGCCCAACATGCCATCCAACGATTGTCTCCCTGGCAGGATGAACGGCCTGTGCTCGAGATGCGAGCACGGGTCGCCGGTATCACCGGTTCTTGACCGACTCCATCGCCGTCCGTATCGCCCGGAGAACTGCTTCGGGCTCCAGCCGGTCGACGATAGCATCGGGTGCGTGCTGGGCCAGGTCTTCGACCGGCAACCTGTGCGCTACAGCAACCGCACCGAAACCAGCGTGACGAGCGGTGGCGATGTCGTTCGGGGCATCGCCGATAATGACAGTTCGTGCCGGGTCGAGCGGATGACCGAACCGCTCTCGAAACCGGTCGACGACGAAGGCGGGGAGGTCGAATCGCTCCCGCGCATCCGAACCGAAGGCGCCCAGGTCCAGATCCAGATCAGCGCCGAGACCGGCGACCTTCAGCTTGAATTCGGCAGAGGTCCGCAGATTTCCGGTGAGGGCGGTCTGGACGAACCCGTTCTCCGACAGCGCCGTGATGGTATCGGCGGCGCCGGGGTACGCAGCCTGGTCGCGGGCGAGTTCGGCCTCACCCTCGGCCATGACGTCCATGAGCACGTCGGCGTAGCGGGCGAATCCTTTCTCTGCGTTCGCCTCGGCGACTCCGGAGGCAATGGCGGTGTCGATCACGATGGACTCGTCGGTGTAGCCGTGGACACGCGACGAAGGGAACACGATCGCGGACTCTGTCAGGTGATAGGTGCGGGCGACGGCTCGCCGGAGCCACCGCAGATCCGCAGGGATCAGAGTGCCGTCGACATCCCAGACAATGAGGCCCGCGTGTTTGTCACCCATATCCACAGATTCTGGCAGACGGTGTCGAGACACGGCGCGGCCTCAGCGGGGGAACCCCGCGACGGTGAATCCGAGCAACCGCTCGAATCCGTCGGCATGGACATGATCCGGGTCGGCGAGGGCAGGCTGGTCGAGCACTGGATGGTCGCCGAGCCCTTCGGCGAGTAACGCGCGAAGACCCGGACGGCACACGCCCGGGTCCTCGAATCAGTCAGCGACGGTTCAGATCTCGACGATCTGCTCCTTCGGCGTCCGCGACGGATGCCCCTCCACCAGGAACTCCTCCGGCACCAGGTTCTCGATATACGCCTTGATCAGCAGCGACGTGGTGGGCGTGTACCACCGCGCCTGCGCGACGGCACCGAGCATGATCCACAGCCCGTCCTGCGGCGTCGGCTTCCAGACATTGTTGATCTCGCCGTCGGTGCCGAACCCCCAGACCTTGCCGACCTTCTCCCGCACCCCGGCGCCGAACCACTCCTCGATCGCGGTCTCGATCGGCTCGTACCCGGTCGCCAGCACCACGGCGTCCAGCGCGACCTCGTCGCCGTTCCGCAGCCGGAGCCCGGTGGCGGTGAAGGTCTCGATGTCGTCGGTCTGGATGACGCCGATATCGCCGTCGATGATGCGCTGCGAGGCGCCGACGTCGAGGTAGTAGCCGCCGCCGGTGAGGAAGTAGCTGTAGAAGAAGCCGGTGTCCTCGGGGCCGGAGCCGATCTTCATGCCGGCCGCGCGGAGCTTGTCGTGCAGCTCCTTGTCGATCTCGTCGCCGAGCGCGGTCTGGGTGATGAAGTTCTGCTTGAGCTGCGGGTACACCATGCCGGACATGAAGCGGATGTCGATCAGCTCGACGGGGATGTCGCGCGGGTTGTACGGCGCGTACGAGAGGTTCGCGGTCTCGATGTCGAGCACGATCGCGGGCGAGCGCTGCAGGATCTTCGAGGTGCCGCCGTGCTTGTGGATGTCGAGCGCGATGTCGTGGCCGCTGGTGCCGGTGCCGACGACCAGGACGTTCTTGCCGGTGTAGTGCCTGCCGTCGACGAACTTGCTGGAGTGCACGACCTCGCCGGCGAAGTCCGCGAGCCCGGCGATGTCGGGGATGCGCG
Organism: Nocardia sp. NPDC050697; assembly: GCF_040654395.1. Taxonomy (NCBI): domain Bacteria; kingdom Bacillati; phylum Actinomycetota; class Actinomycetes; order Mycobacteriales; family Nocardiaceae; genus Nocardia; species Nocardia sp. NPDC050697. The sequence continues at coordinate 373,717 of NZ_JBFAHY010000001.1, read as the reverse complement.
GCTTCTGGCTGCCGCCGGTGGTGAGCACGACGTGCCGGGGGCGCAGCTCGCGGACCGAGCCGTCGGCCTGGGCGATGCGGACGGTCCAGCGGCCGGACGCCTCGTCGTAGCTGCCGCCCTGGAACTCCGAGGAGGTCCAGAAGTTGATGTCGAGCGCCTCGACGTAGGCCTCGAACCAGTTGGCGAACTTGTCCTTCGGGATGTACTCGGGGTAGCTGTCCGGGAACTTCAGGAAGGGGAAGTAGAGCATGCCGTGCGGCTGGTGCAGCAGCAGCGACTCGTAGCGCTTGCGCCAGGTGTCGCCGATGCGCTCGTGCTTGTCGACCACCACGTTCGGCACGCCGAGGCGGTTCAGGTGCGCGGCCATCATGACGCCGAACTGGCCGCCGCCGACGAGCAGCACGTCGGGGTCGGAGTCGGTGAAGCTGGATTCCCGGTCGCGGTGCTCGGACCAGCGGACATCGGGGTGGGTGTCGTCGAAGCGGTCGCGGCGCGGCCAGTGCGGCGCGTGGTCGCGCAGCCCCTCGATGCGGGTGAGCAGGTTGACGGCGCGCCAGCCGGTCGCGGCGGTGCTGTCCTCGACGAGGTAGGCGAGGCCGTCGGCGGTGCCGGCGTCGACATCGAAGGCGAGGAACACCTCGAGCACCCGCGGGCCGCCCTCCTCCTGCGCGATGGCGGGCACCGTCGGCTTGCTCTCGTCGACGCGGAAGCCACGCGGATTGGTGCCGTCGGCGCTGCCGAGGATCAGGTCGATGAGCGCGGCGCGGCCGGCGGCCTGGCGGAAGTTCCAAGTGAGCGCGCCCAGATCGCGATAGAAGCTCTCCTCGAGGAACAGCGCCTCGAAGGCGGCTCGGTCGCGGGACGCGAAGGCCTCGTCGAGGGCTGCCAGCCATAGCCGGGCCCCATCGAGCGCCGGGTCGGTTGTGGCATCGAGAGTACTGGTCATGAAGTGCCCCTGAAGTGCGCGCTGAACCGCCGCCAACCGTGCGGTGTCCTGACGGTAACAACGCTTCCCTCTAGCGTCAATGCCATTCTCCTCCGCGAAGGGGCACATTTCGCGGAGGCCTCCGCTACCCGGTGGCGAGCGGGATCTCCCCCTCCGCGATCTGCTGCGCGGTGGCATACGCCAGGTGCAGGAAGTCCGCGCCGGCCAGGGCGGCGACGGCGTCGGTGACCAGGCGGGTGGCGCGCGGGGCGAACACGTGGCCGATGGTGAAGCCGGTGATCACCCAGACGTCCAGGCAGAACGGGCAGCTGAGCAGCTCGCCGATGCTGTGCCGGAGCCCGGAGCTCGCCCTCGGGGCCTCGCTCACCTCGCCCGGGCCGCCGTCTTCGCCGGTGGGGCGGGTGAACGGGGCCCGGACGGGTGCGGTGACCGCGCCCTTGGTGACCAGCCGGGACACCTTGTGCGCGGCGAGCGCGGTGCCGAGCAGCTCCCTGCTGCTCATGCCGCGGGGCAGCGCCCGCCCGGTCGCGCTGCCGAGCAGGGTGGTGGCGAGCACCACGATGCCGTAGGCGATCATGGTCGCGAGGTAGCCGCCGAGCGGGCGCTTCTCCTCGTTCACGGGCGGGTCTGCCTGCGGCATGGTTCGTTCTCCTCGGTGTGATCAGTCGAGCCCGGCGGCGTTCCCGGCGAGCGCCGCGAGCCGGGTCTGGGCGGCGGAGACGACTCCGTGCCGGTTCCGGTGCGCCTCCTCGTAGGCGACGACGGCGCGGATGTCGCCGGGCTCGTCCAGCTCGCGGATGGCGCGGATGGTCTCGGTGGCGCCCAGCCGGTCGTAGTTCGGGATGGGCAGCTCGCCCTGGTCGAGCAGGCCGGTGGCGGTGCGCACCCGGTGCACGGCCTCGGCGGCGCCGTCCTCGCCCTCGTCGGTGGTGACCAGCTCGACGGTGCGCAGCGCGGAATCACCGGCGGCGGTGGCCGCCTTCGTCGCGACGGTGGTGGCGTGCGCGCCGCGGGAGAGCAGCTGGCCGACGGCGGGGCGGGTGCCGCGGACGGTGTCGAGCGCGCGGTCGATGCGCCGCGCGGACCAGGTGACCGGGAGGTTCACCAGCTTCACCGCGGTGCCGGTCGCCGCCTGCAGCGGGGTGCGGCGCAGCGCGGCGGGGCCGCCGAGCGCCTCCTCGGCGAGCACGGTGGTGAGCCAGTCGACGGTGGCGGTGTGCGCGGCGATCAGCCGGTCGGCGAGCGCCTCGGCGGTGGGGTGCTCGGCGGTGGCGGCGAGCGCCTTGATGTAGCGGGCGCGGTCGAGCAGCTGGTGCTCCAGGGCGAGGTCGCCGAGCAGCGCCTCGTCCAGCGGCTGGGCCTGCTCGCCGAGCGCCTTGACGGCGGCGGTGGCGCGGCCGAGCAGCGGGCCGATCAGCTGCGGCACTCCCCCGAGCTGGCGGACGACGGCCTCGATCGCGTCGGCGCGGGCGCGGGCGTTCTCGGCGTTCTCGGTGAGTTCGCGCCGGACGGCGTCGGTCCTGGCCTGGGCGGTCCTGGTCTCGGCGATCTGGATCTCGGTGTGCGTGAGGTCGCGGACGGCGCGCAGCTGGGTCAGCAGGGCCGTGGTATCGGGTGTGCTCATGGAGTTCGTCCTTCGACGTGTCGTGAGCGGGCAGGACGGCGCACCGCGGTGTGCGCCTGCACCCCCCGACTACCCGGCTCGCGCCCGCGAAACCCGATTCGGGCTGCCGGGCAAGCGAAATCAGGCGCGGGTCGAGGGGTCCTCGCCGCGGCGCAGCGGAGGCAGGTGCTCGACGGCGCCCGCGGTGGCGGCCAGCGCGCGGCTCACCCGCGCGCAGCCGCGCGCGATCCGGGCCGGGGCACGGCGGGAGAGCTGGTCGAGGCGGTCGCGGGAGCGGTCCAGCGGCGAGAGCGGCAGCGCGGCAAGGGAATTGCCAGGCGGGCGGCGGGCGACGACGGGGTGCGGGCGGGTCGGGGCGGTGCGGCGCACCAGCAGCCAGGCCAGCCCCGCCCGGCGCAGGGTCTTCGCGTCGGCCACCTGCTGCAGCCGGGGCAGCAGGATGTCCTCCTCGTCGCGGACGTCCGCGCGCAGCAGGACGGTGATCCGTTCCAGCAGCTCCTCGTAGGCGGGGGTGTCGGGCTCGGTGGTCTCGAGAACGGTGAAGAGCTCGTTGATCTCCTGGTGCTCCTGCTCCACCCGCAGGGTCAGCTCGTGGCCGTCCGGCAGGACCCGGCGCAGCAGCGGCCAGAGCACCGCCTCCTCGGCGAAGGCGTGCGGGAACACCAGCCGGCACAGCGCGGTGAGCGTCTCCTGCCGCTCGGCGCCGGTGGTCGCGGCGATCCGGTTCAGCAGCTGGTCCAGGTGCTGGTGGTCGCGGCGCTGCTGGACGAGCACGCTGCGCGCACCGCCCAGCTCCGCCTCGGTCTGGTCGGCCAGTGTGCGGGCCATCGGCGTCTCCTCTCGATCCGGGAATCGCCAACCGCCTACCCCGGCCCAGCTCCCGGCAAACCGGGCGGGCGGGTCAGCGGTGCGCGCCCTTCTGGTAGCGGTACACCCCCGCGCCGAGGGCGTAGGACAGGTGCCCGCCGAGCGCGCCACCGACGCCCATCGCGGTGAGGCCGAGCAGGCTCCAGGTGGTCGCGGCCCGGCCGGTGCGCGCCCGGTAGGCCTTCAGGAACAGGGTGGCGGCCGCGGCGTTGGTGGCGGCGTGGATGAGCGCCACCCGGCGGGCCTCGGTTCCGAGCGTCGGGAACTCGGCCCAGCCGGTGACGACGGTCGGCACCGTAGCGGCCAGGCCGAGCCCGATCAGGCTGCGCGCGGCCTCCGGCTGCCCGAGCGAGCGCAGCACCAGCGAGGCGGTCCAGGCGCCGATCGGCATGGTCACCAGCAGCGGGTGCACGGGGTGGCCGAGCCAGGAGCCGCGGAGCAGCCCCGCGACCCTGCCCTCCCCGACCGCGCGGGTGACCGCGTCGGCGACCAGGGCGGCGGCGGGGTCGAGACGTCCGGCGGATTCGGCGGTGCGCAGTGCGGTATGCGGGTCCATGCGGCGCAGCTACCCCGTCACGCCGCCGCGACACCTGCGGATTCAGCCGCGCAGGGTCGCGCTCGGTGAGCGGCCGTAGGCCTTCCGGTAGGCGAGCGCGAAGCGGCCCGCGTGCGCGAACCCCCACTCCCTGGCGATGCCGGCGACGGTCCGGCCCGTGCCGGGCCCGGCGGCGGTGAGCTGCTCGTGCACGGCGTGCAGCCGCAGCCGCTGCAGGTGCTGCAGCGGGGTGGTGTCGAGGTGCTTGCGGAAGGCCAGCTGCAGGGCGCGCGGGGTGACGAAGGCGGCCGCGGCGACGTCGGCGAGCGCGATGTCCTCGCGCAGGTGCGTCTCCAGGTAGGCGATGGCGCGGCGCACGGTGTCGGGGTGCGCGTCGCGGCGGTCGGTGGCGGTGGGGCCGGCGAGCGCGGTGGTCGGCATGGTGGCGAGGACGGTGGCGGCCAGGTAGTCGGCGGCGGTTCCGGCGACGAGCGAGTCGTCGGTGGACCCGGGGTCGGCCGCGAGCTGCCGCAGGTGCTTGATCACGGCGGTGAGCCTGCGGTTGGCGGCGTCGTCGAGGGGGCGGTGACCGATGAGCCGCACCGGCTCGCCGCCGCGCGCGGCCACCCGGTCCAGCAGGGCGGGGTCGAACAGGGTGATGTCGTAGCGCGCGGAGCGGATGACCCCGGAGTACGGCAGGTCGTGCGGGGTCAGCAGCCCGGCCTCGCCGGGCAGGAAGGTGTCCGGCCCGGTGTCGTGGTAGTTCTCCTCGATCGCGCCGGTGTGCACGCTGACCAGGCAGATCTTGTTCAGCGGCGCGGCGTCGTAGGCCATGTCGAAGCCGAGGTGCAGCCGGTCCAGGTGCACCGGGCCGAGCAGATCGCGGCGGACGTGCGCCTCGGTGGCCTGCGAGCTGTCGTTCCCGATCCGCATGCTGGTGTAGTTCCGGTTGAGGAACTCCTCGGTCTCGCCGAGGTTCGTGCTGTCGAACGTGAGACTCCGCACCTGTCACCGCCCTCTGTCCGGTGCCGGGACAGGGTTCGTCCCGCCCGCGCACGGCTGCTGGCTGAACCGCGTGACGTACTCCAGTGAACTACACCGTTCCCGATAGTCAACCGCATCCGCGGGCGCGTCGTCGCCCGCAGCCCATCGATGTGATCCCTGGATCACGATCATTCTATCCGAAATTGACTCACCAACAGTATGTTTAGTGCATTATGTTGCCGATCATTCCGCGCTGTTCTACGGTGTGTTCGTCCGCCACGGTGGAGGTGCGCGACACCGATGCGGCGGACGGAGTGCCCGCGGGCGGGCCACTGCCCGGTTCGCACGCGGGCGCGGCCCGCCCGTCAGGCGGCGGGCTCGGCGAGCGCCTGGTCGCGCAGCCGCTCCAGGGTCCGGCTCAGGATCCGCGAGATCTGCATCTGGGAGATGCCGAGCCGGGCCGCGATCTGGCTCTGGGTGAGGTTCTCGAAGAACCGCCAGGTCAGGATCTGCCGCTCCCGCTCGGGCAGCTGACGCAGCAGCGGCCCGATCGTCATGGCGTCCTCGAGCAGCCGGTAGGACGGGTCGACGGCGCCGCTGCGCTGCTCCACCGAGGCGGGCGCGGAGCCGGAGTCGTCCGAGCCCGCGCTCATGGCCTCCAGCGACTCCGAGCGGTAGCCGTTGCGGGCCAGCAGCGCCTGGGTGACCTCGACCACGTCGACGTCGAGTTCGGCGGCGATCTCGCGGGCCGTCGGCATCCGCTGCAGGCGCTGGGAGAGCAGCTCGACGGTGCCGCCGAGCCGCTGCTGCAGCTCCTTGACCGGGCGCGGCACCCGCACGCCCCAGGCCCGGTCGCGGAAGTGCCTGCGCACCTCACCCATGATGGTGGGCACCGCGAAGGCCAGGAACGGGCTGCCGAGCCCGGGATTGAATCGATCGACGGCCTGGACCAGCCCGACCATGGCGACCTGGGTCAGATCCTCCAGCGCCTCGCCGCGGCCGCCGTAGCGGGCGGCGATGTGCTCGGCCAGCGGCAGCGCCGCGGTGATGATCTCGTCGCGCAGCCGGGCGCGGGCCGGGTCGGTGTCGTCGAGCGCGGCGAGTTCGGCCAGCCGCGGCTCGAGATCGTCATAGGAGTCGGTACCGCGCCGGGCGCGGACAGCAGAGTTCGTCGGGCGCATGGGAGCACCTTCCGTTGGTCAAGCTCAGAAAAGACCTACCCGACCCGTATCAGCGGTTATCTCCACTCGCGGGGTTCCTGGCGGGCCGCCCCGCGATAACCGGAAAGAAATGTGTCGAATCATCGGCTCGCGGCGGCCTTACTGTCCGAACCCTACTCGCTATCGGCTCCCGGCGAAACCCGTACGCTGCGACGACCCCGCACGCTGCGACGAAAAGCGTTGCGCCGCAACACCGAGTGTAAAATGTCCGTTTTTGTCCGATTCGCTCACGCCGCGCCGCTCCGGAGCCCGGGGCGGGGCCGGGTAGGGTGGAGGCATCCGGCAGACGAATCGCGGCCCCCACTCGGCGCACGGCGCCGGAGCCCATCGGCGCACGGCACGATCAGGACAGGAGTACTCCGGACCACGGCTCACGCCGCGACCACCCGGCGGCCCCTCTCGATCCCGCCGGCCCGAACACCCGGAGCGCAGCTCCCCCCTATTCGATTCCGAGGACCCTGTGACCAGCAACTACGTGCCCGACCTGTTCAGCCATGCCCCGGCGGCCGAGCAGACCGAGCAGCAACCCGACACCGGCGCGGTGCCGACCCCGGTGTTCAGCAACCCGAGCTCCGCGCAGCCGCGCGACACCGAACCCACCCCGAGCCGCCGCCCCCGGCGCTGACCCGCCGGGCAACCCGGGAGGAAATCCTCATCGCCATCACCCAGGTCGGTGCGTACGCGCACCTGAGCCCCGCCGACATCGACGAACTCGGGCGCGAACTCGACGCCATCCGCGCCGACATCACCGACAGCCTCGGCGCGAAGGATGCCACTTACATCCGGCACACCATCGCCGCCCAGCGCGTCCTGGACGTGGTGTCCCGCGCCCTGACGGTGTTCGGCCGGTCGCGCACCGCGCTCGTGCTCGGCACCGCGGGCACCGCGCTCGCCAAGATCATCGAGAACATGGAGCTGGGCCACAATATCGGCCACGGCCAGTGGGACTGGATGAACGATCCGGAGATCCACTCCGCCACCTGGGAGTGGGACATGATGGGCGCCTCCGCCCACTGGCGCTACTCGCACAACTACCAGCACCACGTCTACACCAACGTGCTGGACCACGACGAGGATCTCGGCTTCGGCATCATGCGGGTGACCAGGGACCAGGAGTGGCGCCCGGCGCACCTGCTGGCGCCGGTCCAGAACCTGCTGCTCGCGCTGACCTTCGAGTGGGGCATCGCCCTGCACGGCCTCTACGCCGAGCTGGACCGCTCGATCAGCAAGCGCGAGCGCCGCGGCCACCTGGCCGCCATCCGCACCAAGATGCTGCGCCAGGTCGGCAAGGACTACCTGGTGCTGCCGCTGCTGAGCGGGCGGCGCTGGAAGCGCACGCTGGCCGCGAACGCCACCGCCAACATCATCCGCAATGTCTGGGCGTACCTGGTGATCTTCTGCGGGCACTTCCCGGACGGCGCGGAGAAGTTCGACCCGAGCGTCACCGAGCAGGAGTCCCGCGCGGAGTGGTACCTGCGCCAGATGCTCGGCACCGCCAACTTCGACGCCGGGCGCACGCTCGCCTTCCTCAGCGGCAACCTCTGCTACCAGATCGAGCACCACCTGTTCCCGGAGCTGCCGAGCAATCGGTACGCCGAGGTCGCGGTGCGGGTGCGGGCGGTGTGCGAGCGCTACGACCTGCCCTACACCAGCGGGCCGCTGCTCGCCCAGTACCTGCTCACGCTGCGCACCATCCACAAGCTCTCGCTGCCGGACCGCTTCCTGAAGGCGGACAGCCACGACGCCCCGGAGACCGCCTCCGAGCAGAAGTTCGCGCACGCCCCGCTGCCGCCGGTCCGGATTCCGGGGCGGCCGCACACCGGGCTGCGCACCGCGCTGCACAAGCTCGCGGCACGGGGCTGACACTCCGGAAATTTCGACTGTCCGAAAGCGTTGCGGCGCAGTCCGTTCGACCGATTCCCGGTCGAACGGACTGCGCCGCCCACGTTTTCCCCCGGTTTCCCGTGGCATCCCCCCGTGTGCAAGGACATTCGGGTATCAGGAGGCGATGACCATGGCGGAGAGCCACCGTTCGGCGGAGACCGGAGAGTACGTGAGCGAGGAGACCGCGGAGCGGAACCCGCGCACCACGCTCGGCGAGGACGAGGCGCACGGCGGCGACAACCGGCGCGACCGATCGGCCATCACCGGCCACTTCGTCAAGCCGGAGACCAGCCGCAGGCACCCGGACACCACCGTCACCGAGAACGGCTGACCTGTTCACCCCGGCCGCTCCGGGGTACCACCACCGGTACCCGACGAGAGGAGCGGCCGTGACCGAGCCGAAGAACACCGACGACGAGCCGAAGGGCGGCCGTCCCGGCCCGACCGACCAGGGCCGGGACGGCGGCATGGCCACCCGCGAACACGCGCCGGAACTCACCGAGCCGGACGAGGACGAATCCGGCGACCGCTGAGCCGCCTCGGCTCAGGCTCCGGACATGGCCTCGCGGCGCAGCCACCGGAGCAGGGGTGGGTTGTCGACCGTGGTGACGACGCCGACCGTAGCGCGGAGGTAGCGGTCGCCGTCGAGTAGCGCGAGCAGGCAGGCGGCCAGGTCGGCGCGGGCGGTGAACCTGCCGTCGGCGTGGCCCTCGACCAGCGTGTAGCCGGTGGGGGCGGCCAGGTGGTAGAGGCCGCCGGGGCGGACGACGGTCCAGTACAGGTCGCTGGCGCGCAGCGCGGCCTCCATGCGCCGCATGTCGGCGTAGAGCGTCCTGCCCGCCACGGCGGCGTCGACGGCCGTCGCGTCGAGGACATCGGCACCGATCACCTCGAGCCGATCGTGCCCGAACGGGAAGGACTCGGGCTGCCGGGTGACGGCGGCGAGCCGGTGCCCGGCGGCCAGTGCCTGGCCGACGAGCAGCCGGCCGGTGCGGCCGCTGGCACCGAAAACAGTGATACGCATGGGCGAACCTTCCTGAGGAGCGGATGCACACAGGTGGCTGGAGCGTCCGTCTCCGTGACAACCGGGCGGGGTGACGAGCGCCACCCCGCTCGGCTGTCACCCAGCGGGCCCGGCGCGCCACCGATGGGTGACGATGTCGATGGACAGGAGCGTCCATGAGCGAGGATTCCGCGACCGATACCTTCATCGCCCACCGCAACCTGCTGTTCACCGTGGCCTACGAGATGATCGGCTCGGCCGCCGACGCCGAGGACGTCCTGCAGGAGACCTGGCTGCAGTGGGCAGCGGTCGATCTCGCCGCGGTCCGGGATCGGCGCGCCCTGCTGGTGACCATCACCGCGCGGCAGGCGATTCGGCGATTGCGCGCCGTCGGCCGCCGCAGGGAATCCTATGTCGGCCCCTGGCTGCCCGAGCCCCTGCGCACCGCGCCCGACGTGGCCGCGCGGGTCGAGCTGGCCGACAACCTGTCGATGGCGATGCTGCTGGTGCTGGAGACCCTCACGCCGACCGAGCGCGCGGTCTTCGTGCTGCGCGAGGTGTTCGATGTGGGCTACGACGAGATCGCGCAGGTCGTGGCGAAGACCCCCGTCGCGGTCCGCCAGATCGCGCACCGCGCCCGCACGCATGTCGCGGCGCGGCGGCCGCGCGGGGCGACTTCGCCCGCCGAGACCCGCGCGGCGCTGGCGGCGTTCCAGCGGGCGGTCGAGACCGGCGACCTCGCGGGCCTGCTCACCGTCCTCGCCCCCGATGTCGTCTTCCTCGGCGACGGCGGCGGGGTCGTGCGGGCGACGCCGCGGCCGGTGATCGGCGCGGATCGGGTCGCGCGGGTGCTGCGCGGCGGCACCGGCTGGCTGGGCGGGCAGCCCTCCGCCGAGGCCGCGCAGGTCAACGGCTGGCCGGCGTTGATCATCCGCGTCGACGGGGAGCTCGACGGCGTGGTGGCGGCGCGGATCGACGACGGGCTCGTCACCGGGCTCTATTACGTGCGCAACCCGCGCAAACTCGCCCGCCTCGAGCGGGAGATCGCGGTGGAGCGATGAGGCCCGGACAGCGGGTACCGGCTCGATCGCCCCGGTCCGCGCCCCCGATACCGACCGCGGGTCGGCCGCGCACCCGAACCGCGCGAAATGTTTCGCCCGGCCGTTACACCGCACCGCACCGCCACGACACAGTCCCGGAACTATCGGACGACGGTCGAAAGGCAGGTCAGGTGAGCAGGTCAGGAATGGTCACGGTGGGTGCGGTGCTCGCGCTGTGCGGTGTGCTCGGTGCGGGCCCCGCGGGCGCCGACATGTCGCTGAACGGGACCGACCCGGTGGCGACCGGCTGTGCGGCGAAGGCGACGGTGACGGCGAACCTGCCGCTGCCCGACGAGCGCGGCGAGACGACCGCGCTCACGCTGCGGGTGCTGCGCTCGGCGGCCTGCAACACCAACTGGGTGGAGATCGACAACCCCTACCCGGCGGCCGAGGTGCACACCCTGATCGCGGTGGCCGCCACCGACATCCTCTACCAGCGCACCGCCGCGCGCACCGGGCGGCACGTCTCGCCGCAGGTGTTCGCGCCGGGCCGCACCTGCATCAAGGTCTCGGCGACGGTGACCGAGGCGGGCCGGGTGCTGGCCGGCGGCGGGCCCGCGACGAAGATCTGCTGACCCGAACCGGCGGCGCTGCCGCGGAATCGGTTTGGCCCCGGGGGCCACGGGTAGCTCGGCGCCGAACCCGGCATCGAAGAAAGGCACTCCCATGGCATCCCTCGGTTCGACTCCCCGCGCCGGCGAACGATCGCCGGTGCGGGCCGCGGCACTCATCGTCGGCGCGGTCTTCCTGCTCGTCGGCATCCTCGGTTTCATTCCGGGGGTCACCACCGACTACGACACCCTGCAGTTCGCCGGGCACCACTCGGAGGCGAAGCTGCTCGGGCTGTTCAATGTCTCGATCCTGCACAACCTGGTGCACCTGGCCTTCGGCGCGGCCGGGCTGATCGCGGCGCGGGCGATCCGCACCTCGCAGCTCTACCTCATCGTCGGCGGCGCGATCTACCTGGTGCTGTGGCTGTACGGGCTGGCCATCGACGAGCACAGCGCGGCCAACTTCGTGCCGCTGAACACCGCCGACAACTGGCTGCACTTCGCGCTCGGCGTCGGCATGGTCGGGCTCGGCGTGCTGCTCGGCCGCCGGACCGCCGCACCGGTGCCCCCCGGCTCGGCGATCTGACCCGGGACTCCGGCGGCCCCCGCGCACCGCGCGGGGGCCGCTGTCAGATGTAGCGGGAGACGACCCGGCCCCTGGCGAAGGCGATCACCCGGGTGCCGGGCAGCACCGCCGGTTCGCTCAGCTCGTGCAGCAGCTGCTCCAGCACGGTCGCGGCGGGCACCGGGTCGGCGCCGTCGGCGCCGCCGGGGAACCGGTGCCGGTTCTCGGCGGTGTAGATCCAGGCCCGATCGTTCCGGATCCCGATCCGGACCACCTGCTCGGCATTGACGAAACCCTCGAACTCGTCGCCGAGGTCGATGAAGGTGGCCATCCACGATCCCTTCGCTGTCGTGCGCGGTGCCGCGCACCCCGTCGGACTTCCCGCATCGGCGCCGCCGAACCCGTCCGGCGGCACGCGATGCGGCGAGCGGGGTGCGCGCGCCCGGCCGGTCTGGTTGACTTCCGAGGTGACCTCGAGTCGCCCGTCTCGGGCCGGGGCACGGTGTAGCCGCCCGCCCGCGACGAGCACCGACCCGATGCCGCGCCGCGCGTGCGCCGGGCGCCGCTCCGACCCGACTCGAAAGTCACTCGGAGCCATGGTTTCACAGCGAGGATATCGGTCGCACACCCGCGCACGCACTTGTGCGAACCCAGCTTTCCGGACCGGCGCGATCCCGGCCCGCACATCGGAACGAGGACGGCCATGACGGAGACAGCGGTGCCCAGCGACCAGGTGGAGCTGCGACAGCTGCTGGCCGGGCTGACCGCGGTGCGGGACGGCGACTTCGGCACCAGGCTGCCCGCCGACGCCGACGGGCTGCTCGGCGAGATCGCGACCGTCTTCAACGGCATGGTGGACCAGCTCTCGCTCTTCACCTCCGAGGTGACCAGGGTGGCCCGCGAGGTCGGCACCGACGGCCGGCTGGGCGGCCAGGCCGAGGTGCCCGAGGTCTCCGGCACCTGGAAGGACCTCACCGACTCGGTGAACGCCATGGCGGGCAACCTCACCGCCCAGGTGCGCAATATCGCCCAGGTGACCACCGCCGTCGCCCGCGGCGACCTCACCCAGAAGATCCGGGTGGACGCGCGCGGGGAGATCCTGGAGCTCAAGGAGACCATCAATACGATGGTCGACCAGCTCTCGTCCTTCGCCGACGAGGTCACCCGCGTCTCCCGCGAGGTCGGCACCGAGGGCCGCCTGGGCGGGCAGGCCGACGTCAAGGGCGTCTCCGGCACCTGGCGCGACCTCACCGACTCGGTCAACTTCATGGCGGGCAACCTGACCGCGCAGGTGCGCTCGATCGCCCAGGTCGCCACCGCGGTGGCCCGCGGCGACCTCACCCAGAACATCACCGTGGACGCGCGCGGCGAGATCCTGGAGCTCAAGAACACCATCAACACCATGGTCGACCAGCTCTCCTCGTTCGCCGACGAGGTGACCAGGGTGGCGCGCGAGGTGGGCACCGAGGGCCGCCTGGGCGGCCAGGCCGACGTCAAGGGCGTCTCCGGCACCTGGAAGGACCTCACCGAGTCGGTGAACGTCATGGGCGACAACCTGACCGCCCAGGTGCGCTCGATCGCCCAGGTGACCACCGCCGTCGCCCGCGGCGACCTCACCCAGAAGATCCGGGTCGACGCGCGCGGGGAGATCCTGGAGCTCAAGGAGACCATCAATACGATGGTCGACCAGCTCTCCGCCTTCGCCGACGAGGTGACGCGCGTGGCCCGCGAGGTCGGCACCGAGGGCAACCTGGGTGGCCAGGCGACGGTGCGCGGGGTCTCCGGCACCTGGAAGGACCTCACCGACAACGTCAACGTGATGGCCTCGAACCTGACCAACCAGGTGCGCTCGATCGCCCAGGTCGCCACCGCGGTGGCGCGCGGCGACCTGAGCCAGACCATCACCGTGGAGGCCAAGGGCGAGGTCGCGGCGCTGGCCGGGGTGATCAACACCATGGTCACCACGCTCTCCGCCTTCGCCGACGAGGTGACGCGCGTGGCCCGCGAGGTCGGCACCGAGGGCATGCTGGGTGGCCAGGCCAGGGTGCCGAATGTGGCGGGGACCTGGAAGGACCTCACCGACAACGTCAACTCCATGGCCAACAACCTGACCAACCAGGTGCGCAATATCGCCCAGGTGACCACCGCGGTGGCCCAGGGCGACCTGACCCGCAAGATCGACGTGGACGCGCGCGGCGAGATCCTGGCGCTCAAAACCACCATCAACACCATGGTCGACCAGCTCTCCGCCTTCGCCGCCGAGGTCACCCGCGTGGCCCGCGAGGTGGGGTCGGAGGGGCGGCTCGGCGGGCAGGCCGAGGTCGAGGGCGTCTCCGGCACCTGGAAGCGGCTCACCGAGAACGTGAACGAGCTGGCGGGCAACCTGACCAGGCAGGTGCGTGCCATCGCCGAGGTCACCAGCGCCGTCGCCGAGGGCGACCTGACCCGCTCGATCACCGTGGAGGCCTCCGGCGAGGTCGCCGAGCTCAAGGACAACATCAACTCCATGGTCGGCTCGCTGCGCGAGACCACCACCGCCAACCAGGACCAGGACTGGCTCAAGACCAACCTGGCCCGGATCTCCGGGCTCATGCAGGGCCAGCGCGACCTGAAGGTGGTGGCCGAGCTGATCATGGACGAGCTGGCCCCGCTGGTCCGCGCCCAGTTCGGCGCCTTCTACCTGGCCGACGACACCGCCGAGCGGCCCGAGCTGCGGCTGATCAGCTCCTACGGCAGCCCGGAGAACAGCGCGCCGCGGCTCGCCTTCGGGCAGTCGCTGGTCGGGCAGGCGGCGCGCAGCAGGCGCACCATCGCGGTGGACGAGGTGCCCGGCGACTACGTCACCATCTCCTCCGGGCTCGGCCGCACCGCGCCGATGAACCTGCTGGTGCTGCCGATCGGGGTCGAGGACCAGGTGCTCGGCGTGATCGAGCTGGCCTCGCTGCACCGCTTCACCCGCATCCACCGCGACTTCCTCGACCAGCTCATGGAGACGGTCGGGGTGAACGTCAACACCATCATCGCCAATGCCCGCACCGACGAGCTGCTGGTGGAGTCGCAGCGGCTCACCACCGAGCTGCAGGCCCGCTCCGAGGAGCTGCAGGTGCAGCAGGACGAGCTGCAGCGCTCCAATGCCGAGCTGGAGGAGAAGGCGGCGCTGCTGGCCACCCAGAACCGGGATATCGAGGCCAAGAACCTGGAGATCGAGCAGGCCCGCCAGGAGCTGGAGACCAGGGCCCAGCAGCTCTCGCTGGCCTCGAAGTACAAGTCGGAGTTCCTGGCCAATATGAGCCACGAGCTGCGCACCCCGCTGAACAGCCTGCTCATCCTGGCCCAGCTGCTCGCGCAGAACCCGAACCGCAACCTCACCCCCAAGCAGGTGGAGTACGCCGGGATCATCCACTCGGCGGGCTCGGATCTGCTGCAGCTCATCAATGACATCCTCGATCTCTCCAAGGTCGAGGCGGGCAAGATGGAGCTGGCCCCCGAGCAGGTGCCGCTGCGCAAGCTGCTCGACTACGTGGAGGCCACCTTCCGGCCGATGACCACGCAGAAGAGCCTCGGTTTCCGGGTCGGCACCGCGCCGGGGCTCCCCGCCGAGCTGCTCACCGACGACTCGCGGCTGCGCCAGGTGCTGCGCAACCTGCTCTCCAACGCGGTGAAGTTCACCGAGACCGGGTCGGTGGAGCTGCGCATCGAGCCGGCCGCGCCGGGTGAGCTGCCCGCGGCGGCGCGCAGGCACGGCCCGGCCATCGCCTTCCGGGTGATCGACACCGGCATCGGGATCGCCGAGCACCAGCTGGAGTCGATCTTCGGGGCGTTCCAGCAGGCCGACGGCACCACCAGCCGCAAGTACGGCGGCACCGGGCTCGGGCTCTCGATCAGCCGGGAGATCGCCTACCTGCTCGGCGGGGCGATCACCGCGGAGAGCACGGTCGGGCGGGGCAGCACCTTCACCTTCTACCTGCCGGTGGCGCGCCCGGACTTCCGGGACGCGCCCGCGCGCGAGGACGTGCGCAGCCCGGAGCCGCTCCCGCTCCCGGCCGGGCCGCCGCAGCCGCGCCGGCTGCTCGTGGTGGAGGAGCGGCCGCAGGGGCTGCTCTCGCTGGTCGCGCAGAGCGCGGTCGCCGACCTCGCCGACAGCAACGACCCGCGCGGGCCGGTGCAGGTGGTGACGGCGATCGGGGTGCAGGAGGCGGCCGCGGCGATGGCGGCCGAGGTGTTCCACTGCGTGGTGCTGGAGCTGAACATGCCCGATGACGCCGCGCTGCGGCTGCTCGCCACCATGGACGGCGACAGCGCCGCGCGCACCGTCCCGGTGCTGGCGCACAACAACCGCAGGTTCGACTCCGAGCAGGAGCAGCTGCTCCAGGAGCGCACCGCGCAGCGGCCGCTGGAGCTGCTCTCCAGCCTGGACGAGCTGCGCGAGCGGATCGCGCTGCACATCACCGCCGAGGCGCCGGGCGACGTGCTCCCGCTGGTCCGCGAGGAGAAGCCCGCGCCGACGCCGCAGCGCCCGGACGGGCGGCTGGCCGGGCGCACCGTGCTCATCGTCGACGACGACGCGCGGAACCTGTTCGCGCTGAGCAGCATCCTGGAGCTGCACGGGGTCACCGTGCTGCACGCGGAGAACGGGCGCGAGGGGATCGAGGCGCTGGTCGCGCACCCGGAGACCGACCTGGTGCTGATGGACGTCATGATGCCGGAGATGGACGGGTACACCGCCACCTCCACCATCAGGGAGATGCCGCGGTACGCGGAGCTGCCGATCATCGCGGTCACCGCCAAGGCCATGCTCGGGGATCGGGAGAAGAGCCTGGCCTCCGGGGCCAACGACTACGTCACCAAGCCGGTGGACGCCGACGCGCTGCTCACCTGCATCCAGCATTGGCTGGGGGCGCGGTGAGCGGGGCGCGGATCGAGCCGGGTCCGGGCGGGGCACCCGGTGTGGCGGGCGACGCTGTCTCTGCCGCAGGCGGACTCGACCCGGGGGGCGAACCGGTCGCGGGCGACGGCGTCCCTGGTGGCGGCCCGCGGGCGGGGGAACCGGCGGTGACCCGGCTCGCGGCGACCGTCGAGCGGCTGCGCGCGGAGGTGCAGCAGGCGCAGGCGAGCGCGGACGGGCGGGCGCTGGTCGAGATGGCCAAGGGCGTGCTCATCGAGCGGCTGCGCTGCGGCCCGGCGCAGGCGGCGCGGCAGCTGGACGCGCTGGCCAAGCGCTCCGGCGTGAGCCCGCTGGAGCTGGCGGCCGAGCTCGTCAACCAGGCCGCGCAGGACGAGGGCAGCGTGCTCCCGGTGCCGCCGCAGCCGGCCGAGGCGGTCCGGCTGCGCACCGCGGAGAGCGGGCTGCTCGCCGCGGGCGACCCGCAGCGGGTCGCGCAATCGCTGCTGGAGCACGCGGCGGCCCCGCTGGGCGCCACCGCGGTGGCGATCTGGGCCGTCGGCAGCGACTCCTCGCTCGCCCTCGCCGGTTTCGCCGGCATCGACCTCGCCGAGGCCGAGCGCTGGCGCTACCTGCCGCCCGGCGTCGTCACCCCGGCCCGCCAGGCGCTGGCGCTGCGCGCACCGCAGTGGATCGCCGATATCGCCAGGTCCGGGCTGCCCTCCATCGGGGCGCGGGAGGGGGGCCGCGCCGCCATCCCGGCGGGGCTCGGCGGCCGGTTGATCGGCGTGCTCGAGGTCTGCTGGCCGACCCCGCTGGAGCCGCAGCCCCCGCAGGTCCGGCGCCAGCTGGAGGCGCTGGCGGAGCTGTGCGCGCACACCCTGGAGTCGGACCCGGTGACGGTCGGCGCCCCGGCCCGCCCCGGCGTCGCCGACCTGGTGCGGCTCGCCGACGGCCTCTTCGACCCGGCGCTGGTGCTGCTCCCGCACCTCGGGCCGGACGGCACGCTCACCGACTTCCGCATCCACCACCTCAATGCCTCCTTCGTGGACCCGGCGGGGCGCCCGCGCGGGCTGGTCGACGGCGCGCTGCTCTTCGAGGCGTACCCGATGGCGGCCAGCGAGGGCAGGCTCTTCGAGCACATCGAGCACGTCTTCGCCACCGGCGAGACCTACCGCGCCGACCGGGTGCAGCTCACCGAGCTGGTCGATCAGGTGCCGCTCACCGTCTCCGCCGCGCTCGGCATCAGCAGGCACGGCACCGGGGTGCTTGTGGTGTGGCGGGTGGAGGACGAGACCGCCCGGCTGGCCACGCTGCTCCAGCACGCCCAGCGCCTCGGCCGGGTCGGCGGCTTCGAGGAGAACGCCGCCAGCGGCGCCATCACCTGGAGCAACGACCTCTTCGCGCTGCACGGCCTCGCCCCCGGCGCCGACCCGGTGCCGCTGGCCCGGCTCCCCGAGCACGTGCACGCCGACGACACCGAGGCCGTGCGGCGGCTGCTGCGCTCCCTGCTGCGCTACCGCCGCCCCGGCTCCACGGCGTTCCGGCTCATCCGCCCCAACGGCGACACCAGGCACATCCGGATCATCGCCGAGCCGGTGGTGGACAGCGCCGGCCACCTGCTCGCCGTGCGCGGCGCCTACCAGGACATCTCCGCCCAGCACTGGACCGAGGTCGCGCTCTCGGCCACCCAGGACCGGCTCGCGCACACCGAGCAGCACGCCGCCGAGCAGAGCAGGCTGGCCCGGCAGCTGCAGCAGGCCATCATGCCCGCCGCCCAGCCAGCCATCGAGGCGTTCGGGCTGCACATCGCGGTGCGCTACCGCCCCACCGAGCAGGACCACCTGGTCGGCGGCGACTGGTACGACGCCATCGTGCTGCCGAGCAAGCAGATCATGGTCTCGGTCGGCGACATCACCGGCCACGGCATCAAGGCCGCCACCGGAATGGTGGTGCTGCGCAACGCTTTACGCGGGCTGGCCGCGACCGGTGCCGGGCCGGGCCAGATGCTCACCTGGCTCAACCTGGTCACCCACCACCTCACCGACGACATCTTCGCCACCGCCGTCTGCGGGCTCTACGACCCGGAGACCAGGGTGCTGCGCTGGGCCCGCGCCGGGCACCTGCCGCCGGTGCTGATCCGCGGCGGCACCGCGGTGAACCTGCCCGAGCTCTCCGGCATGCTGCTCGGCGCGGTCGCCGAGTCGGTGTACGAGGAGGGCGCCGAGCAGCTGGAGGGCGACGACATCCTGCTGCTCTACACCGACGGCCTGATCGAGCGCCGCGACCGCTACCTGGACGAGTGCGTGCAGCGGCTGCTCGACATCAACGCCGGCTTCACCGGCACCCTGGACGAGCGGCTGGACCACCTGCTCGACCACAGCGAGGCCAACAGCGACGACGACACCTGCGTGGTGGGGATCCAGGTCGGCCGCGGCGACAGCCTCTAGGACGCGCGGCGGACCCGACGCGCGGCGAGCACCATGGGCAGCTGCAGCGGCAGCCGGGCCAGCGCCACGGCCTTGAGCGGCTTCGGCAGCTGCTCGTCGCGCACCCAGTCCACCGCCATCTGGATATTGGCCGGGTAGACCGCCACGAACAGCAGCTCCGCCAGCCGCGCGCCGAGCCTGCGGGTGCCCGGCCGCAGCAGCGCGCCCGCGACCACGAGCTCGGCGACGCCGGAGCCCAGGGTGTAGAGCCGGGGACTACCGGGGAGCTGCTTGGGGATCACCGTGTCGAACGGCGCGGGGGCGACGAAGTGCAGCACACCCACCCCGCCGAGCAGCAGCGCGAGCCGCCGCGCCGTCCGGTCCTCGTCGACCTTGCCCACTGCCGTCTCCTCCACCGTCGAGAATCACGGCTAACTTAGCAGTGTCAGGACGGCCCCGCGCGCAGGGCCGCCTCGACCGCGGCGGCCGCACCGCCGGTCCACGGGTCGCCGTGGCCGGGGAGCAGGGTGCGGGCACCGGTCTCGGCGAGCGCGGTGAGCGAGCGCAGCGCGACCGCGCTGTCGGCGGTGGCGGCGCCGGAGACGATCTGCGGGCCGGTGCGGCCGGTGTAGGGGTCGAGGGTGACCAGCGCGTCCCCGGTGAGCAGTACGTCGCGGCCGGGCAGGTGCAGGGCGCAGTGCCCGGAGGTGTGGCCGGGGGTCGCGATCACCCGGGGGCGGCCGGGCACCGGCAGCTCGTCGCCGGGCTCGAACACGGTGACCTCGCTGAGCCCGCGCACGGTGAGCGCTCCGGCCGCGGCCATCCTGGCCAGCACCGGCACCGCGCGCGGGTAGCGCAGCGGGTACCGGAGCCGGGGGCGTTCGTGCCGGTAGCGGTAGGGGTGCGCGGTGAGGTAGCGCTCGACGCTGTGCACGTGAACCGGAGTGCCCCAGCGCCGGTGGATCTCGCGCGCAGAGCCGACGTGGTCGAAGTGCGCGTGGGTGAGCACCACCGCGCGCAGGTCGGCCGGGGTGCGCCCGACGGCGCGCACCGCCGCCGCGATCCGGCCGAAGGTGGCGGGGAGCCCGGTGTCGACCAGGGTGAGCCCGTCCTCGTCCTCGATCAGGTAGAGATTCACGGCCGCGTGCTCGAGCAGGTGCACGCCGTCGGCCACGGTGCGGTACGCCATGGCCGCGCGCTACCCGGCACCCGGCCGGGCAAACCGTCAGCGGCCGCCCGCGGCGGCCACCCGCGCCCACACCGCCGGGTCGGTGCGCGGGCCGCCCGGAGTGCCGGCGCCGTAGCGGGTGATCTCGGCGTCCAGGTCGAGCGGGCCGGTCATGGCCGCGCCGCCCGCGAGCGCCGCCTCCACCTGCGCGTCGGGGACCAGCCAGCAGACCTCGAACTCGATGCCGTCGGGGTCGCGGCCGTAGAGCGCCTTGGTGGTGGCGTGGTCGGAGGCGCCGGTGAGCGCGTTCTCGGCGCGCAGCCCCCGGTGCAGCTCGGCCAGGTCGGCGAGGGTCTCGACCTCCCATGCCACGTGGTACAGCCCGACCGAGCCGGAGGCGGGCGGCTGCGCCACCCGGGACTGGAAGAGCCCGAGGTCGTGGTCGTTGGCCGAGCCCGCGTGCCGCAGGAAGGCGCCGCCGGGGAAACCGGCGCCGAGCCGCTCGAAACCCAGCACGCCCTCGTAGAAGTCCAGGCTGCGCTGGAGCTCCGCGACGTACAGGACGATGTGGTTGATGCCGCGCAGCCCCATGCCGCCCTCCTCCGCCGCGCCGGGAGCGGCGTGGCCTCTCCCCCATGATCCACGCTCCGGCCGGGTGCGGCGCCTCGTACCCTGAAACCGTGGTGAACCGCGACACTTTCGACCTCGGCGAGGTCACGCTGCACGCCCTGACCTGGGGGACGCCGGGCGCCCCGCTGGCGCTGTGCCTGCACGGCTACCCCGACACCGCCTGGACCTGGCGCCACCTCGGCCCCGAGCTGGCCGGGCGCGGCTTCCACGTGGTGGCGCCGTTCAGCCGCGGCTACGCCCCCTCCGGCATCCCCGCCGACGGCGACCTCTCCACCGGCGCCAGGGTCGCCGATGCGCTCGGCCTCGCCGCCCGGATCGGCGCGCCGGAGGCGGTGGTGATCGGCCACGACTGGGGCGGCTTCACCGCCACCGCGCTCGCGGCGCTGGACGGCACCCCGTTCCGCGCCGTGGTGAGCCTGGCCGTTCCGCCGATCGCGAGCATGACCCCGGGCCGGGACAACCTGGTCCCGCACCTGGCCCAGACCGTCGCACAGGCATTGAACAGCTGGTACATCCTGGCCAACCAGCTCCCGGCGCTGCCCGAGCGCGCCTTCGCCCGGCTCACCGAATTCCTCTGGCGAACCTGGTCGCCCGGGTACGACGCCTCCGCGGACCTGGCCCACCTCGCCGACGCCACCCCGACCCGCGCGCACCGCACCGCCGCCACCGACTACTACCGCTTCCTGCTGCGCCGCCGCGCCCGCAGCCCGCGCAACCGCGAGCTGGACCGGCTGCTCCTGGCCGAGCCGCGGCACCCGCTCCTGCTGCTGCACGGCAGCACGGACGGCTGCCTGCGGCCCGGCCTGTTCCGTGGGCTGGAGCGACGGCTTCCGGCCGGAAGCCGGGTCGTGGAGGTCGAAGGAGCGGGGCACTTCCTGCACCTGGAGCAGCCCGCCCCGGTGAACCGGCTGATCATCGAGCACCTGACGGCGGGCTGAGCTCAGGGCACCAGCGCGCGCAGGATGAGCGCGGTGGCGTGCTCGGCGAGCTCGCCGGTGCTCAGCGCGAGCGTGCCGTCCAGCCACGCCTCCACCAGCTGGCTCAGCCCGCCCGCCACGAAGAGCGCGGCGCGGGCCAGCCACGGCGGGTCCGGCTCGATGCCGAGCTGGGCGGGGGCGTACTCGACGACGATCGCGGCCATGGTGGCCAGCAGGGCGCGGCGGCGCTCCACCAGCAGCGGCAGCGAGCTGAGCTCACCCGCCGCGATGTGGTGCACGTGCGGGTCGGTGGCGATCACCTCGAGCAGCGCCCGCAGCGCCGCCCGCAGCCGCTGCTCCGGGGTGCCCGGGCTGGTCAGCCCGACCTGGATCAGGGTGCCGAGCAGCAGGTCGCGCACCTCGTCGGCGATGGCGACGAGCAGCTCCTCGCGGCTCGCGAAGTGCTCGTAGAAGTACCGGTCGGTGAGCCCGGCGGCCTTGCACACCCCGCGCACGGTGACCGCGGCGTGCCCGGACTCGCCCCAGATCCGGCGGCCCTCGCGCAGCAGCGCGGCGCGCCGGTCCGACCGCCGCTGGGCCGCGCTGACCCCGGCGTAGCTGCGCTCGACTCTCGGCCTCACCATTTGACCCTCATCGTAGGCGACCCTAGATTGGACGACGCTCGTCCTCAGATGGGCGCCGGAGAGGAGGGCGCGGTGCGCGACACCGAATTGCTGCGCTGGGCACACCGTTTCGAGATCCTGCGCGGGGAGCTGCGCGCGGGGTCGGCCGAGCAGCTGCTGGTCACCCAGCTCGCGGCCTTCCGCGAGTTCATCGACACCCCGCCGTGGGCGCCGCTGCCGCACCTGCCGCCGCCGATCACCGACCGGGCGGACGCGGCGGGCGCCGAGCACCTGCTGCTGGTGTGCCACTACCTGCTCGCGCTGCCCGCGGTGGTGGCGGCCGCCGCCGACCCGCCCGCCGCCCGCACCGCGCTGACCGAGCTGCTCGCGTGGCTGGGCGAGCTGGCCGCGGACTGGGCCCGCGACGGGGTGGACGAGGAGCGGGCGGGCGCGCTCGCGGCGCACAACCACGAGCTGCACCACGCGGCGCAGGGGGTGTGACCGCTCAGAGCCTGCCGATACCGGCGCGGACGTAGCGCTCCAGCTCCGCGGGATCGATCCGGTCCGGTGCGGTGAGCAGCGCGATGCGGGCGGCATCCGGGAGCGCCGGCTCGGCGCGCCCGGCGAACGCCGCCACCACCCGCGCCCAGCCGGGCATGCCGAACCAATTCCCGCTCACCGCACCGAAACACGACTTCACCGCGATGAACCAGGCCATGTCGTGGTCGTCCGGGCCGGTGAGCCCGGCGTAGTAGCGGACCGCGCCCGCGCAGTCCTCGGCCCACTCCCGGTAGTGCTCGCCGAGCAGGTCGGCGACGGTGCGGCGGCCCGCCGCGACGCGCTCCGGGTCGGCGAGGGTGCGCGAAAGCCGCTGCCACGCCTCGGGGCTGCGGTCGGCGGCGGTCAGGAAGCCGCGCATGATGCGGAAGGCAGCCACATTGGCGGCGAACATCTCGCCGTCGCTGATCCGGTTCAGCCCGTCCCCGGCGTGCGCGTCCTCGATCAGGGGGGTGCGCCAGGCGCCGAGCACCATGGAGTAGGCGGCGGCCGGGAGCTGGTCGGCGCCGATGCGCTCGGCGTGCCGGGTGGCGTAGTACTCGCGGCCCTGCGCGAGGGTCCAGGTCGCCATATCCAGGGGGCTGTTCACCGGGCGGTAGATATCGCCGTACTCGGTGCTGCGCTCGATGGCGACGAAGCCCGCCGAGGCCAGCTGCGCGAGTTTGTCGCGCAGCGTGCCGACCACGCGGGTGTCGATATCGGCCTCGTCCAGATCCCACATGCCCGGGTAGGTCATCCGGGCGATCCGCCGGGCCTGCACGCCGTGCGGGAAGCGGTCGACGACATCCACGAGCTGCCGGTACTCGACCGGCAACGCCGTGTAGACGGCGAACTCGGCTTCGCTGCGCATGCGGTCTCCTCCCGACGGTCACCGGCGGCCCTCGGCCGGGGGCCGCGCGGCGCCGGGCGGCCTGCGGTGGTCAACTGCGCTCCTGCCCGGCGGCTTTCATCGCGCTGCGCAGCCCCACCAGCAAGAACGCTACAACCAGGCACCGGGTCTCGCATCCGCACGCGCGGCGGAGCCGGCCCGGCGCCGGTCAGACCCGGTCGGAGCCGTCCGGCTCCCAGTCCGGCATCCAGTCCGGGTCGAGCACCGCCATCCGCTCCGCGCCCGCCTCCGCCATGAGCGCCGCCCGGTGCATGCCGTCGACCCACTGCGCGCCGTTCGCGGCGATCTCGATGGGGCGCGCGAACAGCTCACTCCAGGCGAACAATTCGTAGCCGCGCAACCCCAGCCGCCGCCCGTGCTCGCGCCACTCCCGGTGCGTCCAGCCCTTGGGCCGCGCGCTCACCGCCTCCGCGCTGGCCTCGGCGACCACCCGCCAGTCGACGGCGGCGCCGCCCCGGCGGGCGATATTGTCCGCGGCGACCCGGGCAGGCAGCGGCGGCACGTCGGCGACCTTCCACACCACGAAATCCATCGTGTCCTCGCCTCTGCTCACCTGCCATCGCCCCCGGATAGTCCGACGCCCGCCATTGCCGGAATCCACCGTATCGAGGAGTCAGCGGGATACCGAATCACCGGTTCGCCGAGCGCCGCGTTCCGTCCGATTCCGTGTACGGACGGCGCCGAGCGCGGCGGCGACGACCGCGCAGCCGCCGAGCACCGTCGCCGGGCCGACGCGCTCGCCGAGCAGCAGCGCCGCCCAGCCGATGGTCAGCACCGGCTGGGCCAGCTGCACCTGGCTGACCTGTGCCATCGGCCCGATGGCGAGGCCGCGGTACCAGGCGAAGAAGCCGAGGAACATGCTCACGACGGCCAGGTAGCCGAAGGCCGCCCACTCGGCCGCCGACCCGCTCGGCGGCTGCCGCGCGGCCGCGACGCCGGTGAGCGCGAGCATGAGCGGGGAGGCCAGGACCAGCGCCCAGGAGATGGTCTGCCAGGCGCCGAGTTCGCGGGCGAGCAGCCCGCCCTCGGCGTAGCCGATCGCGCACACCGCCACGGCGGCGAGGAGCAGCAGGTCGGCGTGGCCGAGTCCGGTGCGGCCGTCCCCGCGCAGCGCGGCGAAGCCGACCGCCGCGCCCGCTCCGATCGCCGCCGCCACCCAGAAGGCGCCCCCGGGCCGCTCCCGGCCCCGGAGTACCGCCGCCACGGCGGTCGCGGCGGGCAGCAGCGCGATGACGACCGCGCTGTGGCTCGCGGGCGCCGCGGTGAGCGCGTAGGAGGTGAGCAGTGGAAATCCGGCCACCACGCCGCCCGCCACCACCGCGAGCCGCGCCCACTGCCGCCCGCGGGGCAGCGCCTGCCGGGTCAGCCCGAGCGCCGCGGCGGCGAGCAGTGCGGCGACCACGGCTCGCCCGGAGCCGACGAACAGCGGGGAGAGGCCGCCGACCGCGATCCGGGTGAACGGCACCGTGAAGGAGAAGGCGGTGATGCCGAGCAGTCCCCACCCGAGGCCCGCCGATAGCGGAGGGGCGTTGCTTGCGGTAGCGCTACTATCGAGCTTCATGTTCGACAGTAGCAGTGATCGGATCGTCGACGCGCTGCGTACCTGGGTGGCGTCCGCCCCGGCCGGTGCGCGGCTGCCGTCCACCCGCGCCCTCGTCACCCGATTCGAGGTGAGCCCGGGGACGGTGCAGCGGGCACTGCGGACACTCGTCGGGCAGGGGCTGGTCGAAACCCGCCCCGGCGTCGGCACTTTCGTGCGCACGGTTCGCCCGCTCCGCCCGAACGACTACGGCTGGCAGACCGCCGCGCTCGGCGCCCCGACGGCCCGGCTACCGCGCTCGGCGGCCGCCCTGCGCACCACCGCCGACGATCTGATCGCCCTGCACTCCGGCTACCCCGACCGCGAACTGCTTCCCGGCCGCCTGGTCCGCGCCGCCTTCGCCCGCGCCGCCCGCGGCGGATCGGTGCTCGACCGCGCACCGGCGGCGGGGCTGCCCGAACTGCGCGCCTGGTTCGCCGCCGAACTCGGCGGGCACACCCCGCCCGCGGCGGGCGACGTGATCGTGCTGCCCGGCAGCCAGAGCGGGCTCGGCACGCTCTTCCGCACCCTGGTCGGCGCGGACCGCCCGCTGCTCATCGAGTCACCCAGCTACTGGGGCGCGATCCTGGCCGCCGCCCAGGTCGGCGTGCGCCTGATCCCGATCCCCACCGGCCCCCGCGGCCCCGACCCCGACGAGCTCGACCGCGCCTTCACCCGGACCGGCGCGCGCGCCTTCTACGCCCAGCCCACCTTCGCCAACCCCACCGGCGGCCGCTGGCCGCCCGCGCTCGCCGACGCCGTGCTCGACCTGGTGCGCGCGCACGGCGCCTTCCTGATCGAGGACGACTGGGCGCACGACTTCGGCATCACCGCCGAGCCCGCGCCGCTGGCCGCCCGCGACGACAGCGGCCACGTCGTCTACCTGCGCTCGCTCACCAAGAGCGTCTCGCCGTCGGTGCGGGTCGCCGGGCTGGTGGCGCGCGGCCCCGCCCGCGATCGCATCCTCGCCGATATCCGGGCGCAGGCCATGTACGTCAGCGGCACCCTGCAGGCCGTCGCGCTGGATGTGGTGACCCAGCCCGCCTGGCGCACCCACCTGCGCGCACTGCGCCAGCAGCTCGCCGCCCGCCGCGACCTGCTCGCCGGCGCACTCGCCGAGCACGCCCCCGCCGCGCACCTGGAGTCGTTGCCGAGCGGCGGGCTGAACCTCTGGCTGCGGCTGCCGGACGAGACCGATCTCGATCGGCTGGTGCGCGCCTGCGAGGCGGGCGGGGTCGTCGTGGCGGCGGGCGACGACTGGTTCCCGGCCGAGCCGACCGGGCGCTACCTGCGGCTCAACTACTCCGGCCCGCGTCCGGGCGATTTCCCCGCCGCCGCGGCGGTGATCGGTCAGGCCCTGGCCTGCTCGTGACGTCCGGCGAAGGCGAGCAGGTGCGGGATCACCTCGTCCGGGCCGGCCCACAGCAGGTCGTGGCCGATGCCGGGGTAGATCCGGATCTCGACCTCCGGGATGTGGGCGCGGGCGCGCTCCGCCGCCGCCTCCGGGTCGTTGACCACCGTCTCGGCGCCGAAGAGGACCAGGGTCGGCGCGGTGATCGCCGCGAGCTGCCCGTCGGTGAACGGGCGATCCCACGGCAGCGCCATCCGGTACTTCGTCGCCGCGACCGCGACCGCCAGTTCGTCGTCGCCGAGTTCGAAGCCGGGCATCGCCCACCGGTTGAACCTGCGCAAGCGCTCCGGGGTCGGTCGGGCACCGGTGAGCAGGAGTTTCGCGAGCAGGCTCAGCCGCGGGCGGAGGAAGGTCGCGGCGCTGGGTTCGAGCAGGGTGAGGCTCGCGAGCCGGTCCGAGCGGTGCACCGCGACCGCACCGGCCAGCCAGGCGCCGAGCGAGTTGCCCACGAGGTGAGCGCGCTGCTCGCCGAGCCCGTCGAGCAGTTCGGTGAGCCAGGTGGCGACATCACCGGTGTCGCGGATCGGCGCGGTCTGTACCGAGCGGCCCGCCCAGCCGATGACGTCCGGGGTGTAGACCGTGCGCTCCGCGGCCAGCTCGGTCATGAACCGCCACCAGACATTGCCGTTGCCGCCGATGCCGGGGAGCAGCACGATCGGCGCGCCCGCGCCCTCCCCCGACCGGCGCACCCGGGTGGTGCCGAAAGCGGTCTCGACATCGTGGTTCGTCGAGGGCACCGGCCATCTGGCCGCCACGCTGTCGTAAGCACGGAAGAACTCGCGCTCCGCGTTCTCGCTGGTGAATCGGCCGATCTTCGGCATGGGTACCCTCCCGTTCCCGTCGTTACGGTACGAGCATATCAACTTTTCTGGTATCTACATACCAGCAAGCTGGTCGGCGATGGTTCGCAGGCCCTCGCGGATGAGCTGCCCGTACTCGTCGTCGCCGAGCGTGTCGATCGTGGCCTCGGCGCGGGCGAGGTGTTCGCCCTGCCGCACAGCGCCTTCAGCGCGCCCAGCTCGGCACGATGAAGATGCCATCGGCCTCCACGGTGACACCGCCGGCATCGCCGAGCGTGGCCGTGATGAAGGTCTTCACCCCTTCGGTCCGCTCGGCCCTGGCCCGGGCGACGAGCGGCCCGAGCGGCGTGCCGCGGCGGTAGCGCAGGGTGAGCGTGCCGGTGGAGGTGGCGCGCACCCCGTCGGAGGCGGCGACCCCGGCGATGTGGTCGAGGACGAGGGCGCAGATGCCGCCGTGCACGTGCCCGGGCGGGCCCTCGTAGGCGGCGCCGAGCACGACCTCGCAGCGGTAGCCGCCCTCCGGATCCGGCTCGATCACCAGCGGCGGCGCGATGGCATTCCGCAGCCCGATGGCGGCATTGCCCCACGGCATGGAGTCGCCGCTGCTGTTGTAGCTGATGCCGAAGCTGCCGGGGAGCTGGTCGCGGCGCAGCCGGGCGGTGACCTCGCGGACGGCGGCCTCGGCGGCCCGGATATCGGCGTCGGCGGCGGTGCTGCGGATGGTGGCGTCGACGAGTTCGCGCACCGCGTCGGCGAGCGGGCCGTAGACCGCCGCGCGCCGGTCGATCTCGGCGCTCTCGACGTCCTCGAAGGTGAACACCGTCAGTACTTGAGCGCGCCGCCGTCGACCGGGATCTGCAACCCGGTGAGCGGGCCGGACCCGGGTCCGGCGAGCCAGCCGACAACCTCGGCCACGTCCTCGGCGGGCATGAACCCGCTCTGCCCGTCGGAGGCCAGCTTCAGCGGCACCGGCGGGAAGCTGTGCAGGAAGGCCGGGTGCTCACCGAAGAGCTTCATCATGGCCTCGGGCTGGATCATCGGGGTGTCCACCGAGTACGGGTGGATGGAGTTGACCCGGATGCCGTACTCCCCCGCCTCCAGCGCGAGCGTATTGGTGAGCGCGACCAGCCCGTGCTTGGCGGCGGCGTAGTGGCCGTTGCCCGGGGTGGCCTTGAGCCCGGCCGACGAGCTCACGATGATGATCGAGCCGCCGTTGCCCGCCTCGATCATGGCGGGCACCGCGGCCCGCACGGTGCGCCAGGTGCCGGAGAGGTTGACCTGGACGACGCTGTCCCAGTGCTCCTCGCTCAGCTCCCAGAGCCGGCCCCAGCTCAGGATTCCGGCATTGGCGACCAGCACGTCGAGCCGCCCGAAGAGCGCGACCCCGTCGGCGACCAGCTGCTGCTGCGCGGCCAGATCCCGGATGTCGACGACCCGGCTCAGCACCTTGCGCCCGGTCGCCTCGACCAGCCGGGCGGTCTCGGCCAGGTCGTCGGCGGTGGGCGCGGGGTAGGTGACGGTGGGTGAGATCGGCGCGCACACGTCGGCGATGATCAGGTCGGCGCCGAGCTCGGCCAGGCGGACGGCGTGCGCGCGGCCCTGCCCGCGGGCGGCGCCCGTCACCAGCGCGGCCCTGTCAAGTAGCGGCTCGGTCGGATCACCCATCGCAGGACCTCGATCATCGTCTCGGGCGAGCGGCCGGAGCCACCGCGGTACAGCCCTGAAATTAGACGGATGTCCATCCGGCAGTCAAGACACGCGCTCCGAAGCGGGTTCGCATTCGCGATCAGCCCCCTGCCCGGGGTTGCAACCTGTACCCGGGTACAGGCTTACCGTGCCGGTATGACCGACGACGACCTGCGGGCGACGATGATGAACCTGTCCGCCTGCACGCTGCCGACCGAGGATCGCCCGACCCGGCTCGGCGAGTTCGAGGACTTCTTCGCCCGCTCGGTCGACGCCGTGGCACGCCCGCTCCCGACCCGGCTCGAACTGCGGTTGCGCGCGGGCGGGGACGCCGAGGTGGTGGGCCGGGATCTGGCCGCACGGGAGTCGGCGTGCTGCTCGTTCTTCACCTTCTCCTTCACCCCGTCCGCGGCCGGTCTCGTGATGGGAATCGAGGTGCCCGCCGCACACCTCGATGTCCTCGACGCCCTCGACGGGCGCGCGCGTGCCGCCATCGAGGGGGCGGACCGGTGACCGGGTTGCGCAGCGGGCAGCTGGCCGCGGCGGCGGGGGTGAACGTGCAAACCCTGCGCTACTACGAGCGCCGCGGCATCCTGCCCGAACCGGACCGGTCGCCGGGCGGGCACCGGCTCTACCCGGAACAGTCGGTGTCGGTGCTGCGGATGATCAAAGCCGCGCAGCGGCTCGGGTTCACCCTCGACGAGGTCGCCGAGCTGCTGGAGGCCACGCACCCGCGCGGCGCCCGCGCCGAGGCCGGGCTACGCGAGCGGGCGCGGGCCAAGCTCGCCGAGGTCGACGCGAAGCTGACCGAGCTGCACGCGGTGCGCGACACCCTGGCCGCGGCGCTCGCCGCCGGGTGCACGGACCTGCTGACCGGCAGCCGGGCACCATGCTGCCCGATCCCGTTCACCGACGTCGCGGGTGATCGACGCCGCGACGAACCAGCGCCGCCAGCGCCCTAGAACTTTGCTGCCACAATTCACCGGAACAGGCTTGTGTTGAATACTGCTTCGTTCCATACTGGTCTCGTGAGCTCCCCCACCCCCCGCGCGTACGACTCCTCCCGCCGCCGCCGCCTCGCCGAACAGACCAGGGCGGAGGTGCTCGCCGCCGCCACCCGCCTCTTCGTCGAGCGCGGCTGGGCGGGCACCTCGATGCGCGACGTGGCGCGGGCGGCGGGCTGCTCGGTGGAGACCGTCTACGCCAGCGTCGGCACCAAGCGGGAGCTGCTCAAGGTCGCGCTCGACATCGCGGTCGTCGGCGACGACGAGCCGGTGCCGCTGCTGGCCAGGGGCGAGATCGGGGCCATCGGGGCGGGCTCGGCCGCGGCGCGCGCCGCGGCGGCCGCGGCGCTCTGCGCCTCGATCTACCGGCGCACCGCCGGGCTGAACCGAGTGCTCGACCAGGCCAGGGTCACCGAGCCGGAGCTGGCCGGGCTCTGGGCCGAGACGCGGGCCGACTTCCGCACCTCCCTGGCCGCGGTGCTGGAGCGCGTCGCCGCCCGCCCGCTGACCGGCACCGAGCTCGACGCGCTCTGCGCGGTCCTCGGCAGCGACGTCTACTTCCAGCTCACCGGCGAATCCGGCTGGCCGGACGAGCACTACGAAACCTGGGCCGCCGACACCGTCCTCCGGCTGCTCCGCCTCGACGAGGAGACCTGACATGACCATCGACCTCGACGCACCGGCCGATACCCGGGTGATGGGCCTGGTGCACCGCGCGCTGCGCCGCGACCTGGCCCGCGCCGCCGCCGTGCTCGACGAGCGCCCGTACCCGTTCGACCGGCAGCGCACGGCGCTCGCCGACCACCTGGTGTGGATGATGGGGTTCCTGCACCACCACCACGAGACCGAGGACGAGCACCTCTACCCCCTGGTCCGCGACCGCGACCCCGCGGCGGCGCCGCTGCTCGACCGGATGAACACCGACCACGAGTCGATCGTCCCGGCGATGGCCGCGCTGACCGCCGCCGCCCGGCGCTACCGCGAGACCCCGGACGCCAGGGCCGAGCTCGGCGGCGCAGTGGACCGCCTCACCGCCCTGCTCGTCCCGCACCTGGACCGGGAGGAGCGGGAGATGATGCCCGTCGTCTCCGGCGCGATCTCCGAGCGCGAGTGGCGGCACTGGGACCAGGAGTACAACGTCGGCCCGCTGAACCCGCTCCAGCTCGCCGACCAGGGGCTGTGGATCCTGGACGGCCTCGAGGGCGCCGACCGCACCGCCATCACCGAACTCGTCCCGCCGATTCCGCGCTGGATCATCGTCGAGCTCATGACCGGGCGCTACCGCCGCGCCGCCTTCCGGCGCTGGCGCGCCCCGGAATTCTCCCCGCTCCGCGCCGTCCTGCACGGGGAGCAGAGCGCCGAGGTCGCCGCGGCGCCCGCCGCGGTCTGGGAGATCCTGGCCGACGTGCCGCGGGTCGGCGAGTGGAGCCACGAATGTCACGCCGCCGCCTGGCTGGACGGGGCCACCGCGGCCGCCCCCGGCGCCCGGTTCCGCGGGCGCAACCACTCGGGGCGCAGCCGCTGGAGCCGCGCCTGCACGGTGACCGAGGTCGTCCCGGAGCGCGCGCTCGGCTGGATCACGCACGGCGGGATCTACGGCGACCACACCGAGTGGCGCTACACGCTGGAGCCGGCGGGCACCGGCACCCGCATCACCCAGACCTACCGGGTGCAGGCCATGCCGCGCTGGTTCGACCGGCTCGCCTGGCGGATCACCCCCGCGCACCACGACCGCTCGGCGGCGCTGCGGGACGACCTGTTCCGGCTCGGCCGGCTGGCGGCGCAGGCCCCGAGCCGCGCCTGACCTACCCGGCCACGACCTTCGCCGGCGACCGCACCAGCGCCGCCGCGGCCACCAGCACCAGCGACAGCACCCCCGCCACCAGGAACGCGGTGTGCACCCCGGCGGCGGTGGCCGCCACCGCCTCGGTGCCGTCGCGCAGCGCCGACTCGGTGCCGCGCGTCATCATGGTGATGAAGAGCGCGGTCCCCGCCGCCCCCGCCACCTGCTGCACCGTGCTCACGGTGGCACTGCCGTGCGAGTACAGCTCCGGGGGCAGGGCGCCGAGCGCCGAGGTCATGAGCGGGGTGAGGCCGCAGCTGATGCCGGCGCTGACGATCACGTGCGCGGTGATCACCAGCCCGATCGAGGAGTGCTCGTCCAGCGTCGCCAGCACCCAGACCCCCGCGCTCAGCGCGATGGTGCCGGGCAGCACCAGCGGCCGCGCGCCCCAGCGGTCGAAGAGCGCGCCGACGAAGGGCGCGAGCAACCCCATGACCAGCCCGCCGGGCAGCAGCACCAGCCCGGTGGTGAGCACGTCCTCGCCGAGCACGTTCTGCAGGTAGATGGGGAGCACGATGAGCGCCCCGAACAGGGTGAGCATGAGGCTGCCCATGAGCGCCACCGCCAGCCGGAACGGCCCGACCGCGAAGGTGCGCAGATCCAGCAGCGCCCGCCCCCGGCCGACCAGCTTCAGCTGCCGCACCACGAAGAGCGCCAGCGCCACCGCGCCGACGGCGAGCGAGACCAACGGCGGCACCGGCGCGTGCCCGGAGGCCGATTCGCCGATACTGCTCAGCCCGTACACCAGCCCGCCGAAGCCGAGCGCCGCCAGCGGCACCGAGACGTAGTCCAGGTGCGCCTTGCGCGGCTCGGTCACGTTCCGCACGAAGATACCGCCGAGGATCAGCACCGCGACCGCGATCGGCAGCACGATCCAGAACATGGCGCGCCAGCTCAGCGACTGCAGGATCAGCCCGGAGACGGTGGGCCCGATGGCCGGCGCCACCGAGATCACGATCGACACCAGCCCCATGGTGCGCCCGCGCGACTCCGCGGGCACCACGGTCAGGATCGTCGTCATGAGCAGCGGGATCATCAGCGCGGTGCCCACCGCCTGCACCACCCGCGCCACCAGCAGCACCTCGAACCCGGGCGCCAGCGCGGCGATCAGCGTGCCCGCGGTGAAGAGCGCCATGGCGGCGATGTAGATCGCGCGCAGGGAGAAGCGCTGCAGCACGAACCCGGTGGTCGGGATGACGATCGCCATGGTGAGCAGGAAGCCGCTGGTCAGCCACTGCGCCGTGGCCGCGGTGATGCCGAGGTCGACCATCAGGGTCGGCAGCGCGACCGACAGGATCGTCTCGTTGAGGATCACCACGAAGGCCGCGATCAGCAGCAGCCCGATCAGCAGGATCGCGCCCGGCTGCCGCCCGGCCGCGCCGGTGGTGCCGCCTGCCGCCACCTCGGTCTCTGTCACGTGCCCCATCCGATCCTCGCAGTGCCGGTACCCGGAGCAGACTATCCAATCGTGTCAGTGACTGCCATGTTGACATCAGGTGCCGATGCGTATTCTGACGCGGTGAACTCTCAGGCCGCGCCCGATCTGCGCGCGCGCAGGCGGAACGCGACCCGGATCGAGATCCGCGCCGCCGCGCTCACGCTCTTCGAGCGCCAGGGCGCCGAGCGCACCACCGTGGACGAGATCGCGGCCGCCGCCGGCATCTCGCAGCGCACCTTCTTCCGCTACTTCGCGACGAAGGAGGAGTGCGTCCTCTTCGACCTGTACGGCTTCGACGCCGCGCTGGATCGCTGTCTCACGGCCGCCGACCCGGCCACGCTCACCCTGGCCGACGTGGAGGCGGCCTTCGCCCCGGTGATCGCGAGCATCGGCGCCGGCGAGCAGGGCGAGGTCGCCGAGACCGCCCGCCGCATCCAGACGCTGGTCGCCACCGACGCCGCGCTCAGCCGGGCCGCCGTCGCCGGGCACGTGGGGAGCGCCCAGCGCTCGCTGGCGCTGCTCGACGGCCGCTGCTCGCCCGCGGACCGCGCCCGGCTCCGGCTGATCCTGCAGGTCGCGCAGATCGCGCTGCACCTCGCCTTCGAGGAGTGGGTCGAGGCGGATGCCGGCGCCGGGCTCGCCGCCATCTACCGCGCGGTCTGCGCCCGCGTCCGCGCGCTCTGACCGTGTCCCGCCGCTGGAACAGCTAGTGGAACCGGCCCCGATCGTGGTAGCGGTCCAAGGCGGCCCGCAGGTCGGTGATGGTGTCGGCGCTCAACCCGCCACCGGTCGAGACCGGATAGCTCGACGCCCCGCCACCCGCGGCGGTGCGCGCCCGCGCCTCCGCCTCGGTGAGCAGCCGGTCGGCCTCCAGGCTGGCGCGCCGGAAGCGGTGCCGTTCGTGGGCGTTGAGGGTGCTGCGCCTGCACTGGGCGTCGAGCTCGGCGTGCTGCTCGCGCAGCGCGCTCAACCTGCTCGGATCGGGCACCGTGGCGAGCCCCTCGATGGCCTCGACGAGATCGGTATAGCGCTGTTCGAGGGTGCCCATCGTTCTCCCGGGTCGGTCCGTCCCCCCAAGCCCGTACAGCGTAAGACAATCCCCCTGTCCGGGACCAGCTTTCGGTTCAGCGAACCGCCCGCTGCCCCTCCGCCACCGCGCCGACCAGCGGCGATGCCGCGGAGAGCGGCCCGGGCAGGGTGATCGGGAGCGGCGCCGAGGTGGGCGAGAGGTGGGTGTCGACGTGCGCGAGCAGGTCGTGCACCGCGAAGGGCTTGGGCAGGTAGTCCTGCGCGCCCGCCGCCATGGCCGCGGCGATCACCCCCTCCTCGCGGGTGGCGGAGACGATCACGATCGGCGTGGCGCAGACCGCGCGCAGCGCCCGGCAGACCGCGACCCCGTGCAGGTCGGTGAGCATGAGATCGAGCAGGATGAGCCCCGGCCGGTGCCGCCGCGCGTACTCGGCGGCCCGCGCGCCCGCCGCGAGGTGGTCGACGACCAGGCTCTGCCCGGCGAGCACGATGGAGATCATCTCCGCCGTGGCGGGGTCGTCCTCGACGAGCAGCACCCGCGCCGGGCTGGCCCAGTAGTCGCGCAGGCACACCGGGCGCGCCCGCCCCGGCGGCGCCGTCGTCGGCCTAGGTTTCTGACCCATCGCGAACTCCCGGGGACCCCGATCCGGCGGGTTTCGCCGTGATCACGAACGTGGTGGGGTTCGACCGTAGGCCGCGCGGTGCGGGGCGGCAATACGGGAGCGGTTGCGGGGATCGGGTGGTACCGATCGAAATCATCACGCCGCCAAGCTGTTACCGGAGCGTCGCCGGATCGGGGCGGTCGAGACCGGATCGAGATGCGACGGGCGGGAAAGCGCAGGTCGCGTGCGAGACCCCGGGGTTCGCCAGGCGGCGGCCTGCCACCCGCGGGCAGTGCCCCCGCGGATGCGTGCCCGGCGTTCGCGCAGGTAACAACTCCGTCGCATACCGTCACCCGCCTTCCCTGCTGCTTTTTCTCGGGCACCACTGAGCGCATACAGATTATTTGATGCGCATAGCGCAATGGGTACATGTCTAATCGAAAGCCGGAGACTGCCGAGACCCGAAGGTCTCGGCAGCTCGGTATCCGAGATGATGCGACCCGCACCGGCGGCGCGAGCCCCATCGGCGGCCATGCTACCGCCGACCCCGCGAAAAGCAAGGACCGATCCCCCGAAACCGTTGCGGCGGGTCGGATTTCACCGTCGCCGGGCCTCGCGCGGCACAGGGTCTTAAGTCCCCAAATGGACATCGCGGGCGCGAACCCGCTGCGGGTCAGGCGCTTTCGCGGGCGGCCGCGCGGCCGGCGGCGCGGCCGGAGAAGAGGCAGCCGCCGAGGAAGGTGCCCTCCAGCGCGCGGTACCCGTGCACTCCCCCGCCGCCGAACCCGGCCGCCTCACCGGCCGCGTACAGCCCGGGGATCGGGGCGCCCGCGGCGTCGAGGACCCGGCCGGAGAGGTCGGTCTGCAGGCCGCCGAGGGTCTTGCGGGTGAGGATGTTCATCCGGATGGCGATGAGCGGGCCGGCGGCCGGGTCGAGGAGGCGGTGCGGTTCGGTGGTGCGGGCGAGGGTGTCGCCGATGTAGGCGCGGGAGCGGCGCAGCGCGCGGATGCCGGGGTCGGTGCTGGCCGGGTTGCCGATCTCGGCGTCGCGGGCGGTGATCTGGGCGTGCAGGTCGTCGTGGGCGATGAGGCCGGTGCCGGTGAGCCGGTTCATGCCGGCGACCAGTTCGGGCAGCGTCTCGGCGATGACGAAGTCCTCGCCCCGGTCCAGGAAGGCCCGCACCGGCGGCGGGGTGTCGTTGAATGCCCGCATGGCGAGGTAGCCGACGAGGTCTTTGGCGGTGAGTTCCGGGTTCTGCTCGGAGCCCGACAGCACGAACTCCTTGTCGATGATCCGCTTGTTGAGCACGAACCAGGAGTAGTCGTAGCCGGTCGCGCCGATGAGCTCGAGCGTGCCGAGGGTGTCGACGCTGGGGATGCCGGGGCTGGGGAAGCGCCGCCCGGTGGCGTCGAACCACATCGACGACGGCGCCGCCAGCACCCGGATGCCGTGGCCGGGCCAGATCGGCGACGGGTTGGTGATGCCCTCGGTGTAGTGCCACATGCGGTCCCGGTTCACCAGCCGCGCGCCCGCCGCCTCGGTGATGCCGAGCATGCGCCCGTCGACGTGCGCGGGGACCCCGGTGATGAGCCGGGCGGGCGGGGCGCCGAGCCGGGCGGGCCAATTGCGGCGCACGAGTTCGTGATTGGCGCCGATGCCGCCGGAGGTCACGATGACGATCGGGGCGCGCAGCTCGAACTCGCCGACCTCGGTGCGCGAGCTCGGCGTGCCGCGCGCGGCCCCGCTCGGCTCCAGGATGCGGCCGCGCACCCCGGAGATGGCGCCGCCGGTGGTGACCAGTTCGTCGACCCGGTGCCGGAAGCCGAGGGTGAGCAGCCGTTCCGGCGCCTGCCGCACCTTGCGCTCGAACGGCTCCACCACGCCGGGGCCGGTGCCCAGGGTGAGGTGGAAGCGGGGCACCGAGTTGCCCGGCGTCTCCGGGCCCTCGCCGCGCTCGGCCCAGCCCACGATCGGCACCCAGCGCACGCCCTCGGCGAAGAGCCACGCCTGCTTCTCCTCGGCGGCGAAGTGCAGGTAGGCCTCGGCCCAGCGGGCCGCCCAGTAGTCCTCGCCGAGCGGGTCGTCGACCCCGCGGTCGAAGCCGGCCGTGCGGAACCAGTCCGCGCGCGCCAGCTCGAGGGAATCGGCGATCCCCGCCGCCTTCTGCTCCAGCGAGCCGACCAGGAAGAGCCCGCCGAGCGACCAGAACGCCTGCCCGCCGAGGCTCGCCTCCGGCTCCTGGTCCAGCAGCAGCACGCGGCGCCCCGCGGCGACGAGCTCGCTGGTCGCCACCAGCCCCGCCAGCCCGGCGCCGACGACGATGGCATCGGCGTCGCCACCGGGCGGCGCCGCCCAGGCCCGGTTCGCGCCGAGCGCGGCGAGGGTGGTGGCGGCCGCCGCGCCGCCGATCAGGCCGCGGCGGGTGATTCCGCCGGGGCCGGGGTGAGAAGGCATCGTCGCAGTCCTCGAGGGCAGGGGTCCGGTCACCGGATGGTAGGGAGCCGGAGCGACGGGCGACAACCACCCAACTGGTCAACTGACCGAATCAGCACACCCCCTTGACGCAACCTTCCGGTTGCAATAACGTCTATGGCAATCAAATGGTTGCTATAGAGGAGAACAGCATGAGCTTTCCCGATCGCATCGTCCGCACCGTCGACCTCGCGCACCCGCCCGCCGCCGTCTGGACCGCCATCACCACCGCCGATGGGCTCGGCGGCTGGTTCGGCGACAGCGCCAGCATCGACCTGCGCCCCGGCGGCGCCGCCGAGCTCAGCTGGTCGGGTGAGCACACCGCGCGGCTGCGGGTGGAGCGGGTCGAGGAGCCGTCGGTCTTCGGCTTCACCTGGCACATCCACGGCCTGCCCGAGGAGGATCCGCGCCGCACCTACGTGGAGTTCACCCTGGAGCCGGCGGGCGCCGGTACCAGGCTCACCGTGGTGGAGTCCGGGTTCGCCCAGCTCACCGCGGAGGCGCACCAGGTCGCCTTCGACGGCAATACCGACGGCTGGGCCAAGGAGCTCGCCGAGCTCGACCGGTACCTCGATGCCGCCTGAGCCGGAGGCCACCGCCGAACGGGTCTTCACCGCGCTCGCCGACCCGAGCAGGCGCTCGATCCTCGCCGCGCTCGCCGCGGCGGGCCCGGCCACCGCGACCGACCTCGCCGACCGGCTCCCCATCACCAGGCAGGCGATCGCCAAGCACCTCGCGCTGCTCGCGGAGGCCGGGCTGGTGATCGCCGAGCCCGGCGAGCGCCGCCGGGTCCGCTACCGCCTCGACTCCGCCCCCATGCGGGTGGCCCAGCAGTTCCTCGCCGCGCTGGCGCGGGACTGGGACGGGCCGCTCGCCGCACTCCGCCACCACCTCGACACGCAGGAGGGAAAACCCCATGACCACAGCTGATTTCACCGCCACCATCACCGTCGACGCCACCCCCGCCCAGGCCTTCGCCGCCATCAACGACGTCCGCGGCTGGTGGTCGGAGACGATCGAGGGCAGCACCGGAGCGGTGGGCGACAGCTACCGCTTCGAGGTGCCCGGCGTGCACCGCTGCACCATGACCACCACCGAGTCGGTGCCGGGCGAGCGCCTGGTCTGGCACGTCACCGACTCGTACCTCGCCTTCGTCGCGGACACCGCGGAGTGGGACGGCACCGACGTGGTCTTCGACCTCACCGAGCGCGGCGGCCGCACCGAGATCCGCTTCACCCACGTCGGCCTGCGCCCGTCCGGGGAGTGCTACGAGGTGTGCTCGAACGCCTGGGGCGGGTACATCACGACCAGCCTGCGCGACCTCGTCGCCACCGGGTCGGGCGACCCGTTCCGGCGCGGCACCACCCTGGAGACCGAGGCGGCCAAGCACGGCAACACCGAGCTCCTCGGGCTCGCGTAATGCGCTGGTCCGCAACGCCGCCGCGCCCACCGTTGTACTCGCGCTGGTTCGATTCCTTCCGCCCGGCTCCGCCGCCTCCTACCGTCGTCCCTGCTACGTCGCTCGCCGACGGGTGACGCCAGACGAGGGGACAGTGCGCCATGACAGATCTCGCCGCTCCGCCGATCGCGGAGGCGCTGGAGCCCGGCGTGCTGCCCGAGGCGCTGCTGCGCGGCTTCCACGAGCGCGCGCCGGAGTACGACCGCGAGAACCGCTTCTTCGCCGAGGATCTGGCCGAGCTGAGGGCGATCGGGTACCTGCGCGCGGCGATCCCGGTGAGCCACGGCGGGCTGGGGTGGACGCTGCCGCAGTTCAACCGGGCGCAGCGCGCGCTGGCCTACTGGGCGCCCGCCACCGCGCTCGGCGTGAACATGCACCTGTACTGGACCGGCCCGCTGGCCGACCGGATCGCCGCCGGGGACAGCTCGCTGGACTGGCTCGCGCACGAGGTCGTCGCGGGCCGGGTGATCGCCTCCGGCCACGGGGAGCGCGGCAACGACCTGGCCATCGAGGACTCCACCACCAGCGCGGTCCCGGTCGAGGGCGGCTACCGGATCACCGGCCACAAGATCTTCACCTCGCTCTCCCCGGCCTGGGACTGGCTCGGCATCCACGCCCGCGACGACAGCGATCCGGAGCGGCCGCGCATCGTGCACGCCTTCGTCCCGCGGACCAGCGCGGGCGTCCGCACCGTCGAGACCTGGGACACGCTCGGCGTGCGGGCGACCGCCAGCCACGACACCGTGCTCACCGATGTCTTCGTCGCCGACGAGCACGTGGCCGACGTCTACGACAAGGGCGAGAACCCCGGCCCGTTCATCGCCTCGATCCTGCCGTGGGCGATTCCGGCGCTGGTCAATGTCTACCTCGGCATCGCCAGGCGCGCGGCCGACGTGGCGCTGGAGTCGGCGCGCACCAGGACGGTGCTGAGCCTCGGCAACCGCCCGGTCGGCGGCAAGCCGTTCGTGCAATACCACGCGGCCGAAGCCGAGCTGGCGCTGGAGTCGGCCACCGCCCACCTCGACCACATCACCGAGCGGCTGGCCCGCGGCGACGACCTCGGCGACCGGCTGCTGCTCGCGCTGTTCGCGGTCAAGGAGCACGGCACCCGCGCCGCGCGGGAGGTCGTCGACATCGCGCTGGAGATCGGCGGCGGCGGATCGATCCACCGCCGCAACGAATTGGAGCGGCTCTACCGGGACGTGCGCGCGGGCAGTTTCCACCCGCCCAGCAGCGACAGCGTCCGCGAATACATCGGCAACTTCCTGCTCGGCGAATGAAGGGACGGACACATGACACTCGCGCACCAGGACATTAGGGCGGACCGGGAGGCCGGGGCCGCGGAGAGCTACCGGCAGGCCGGGATCACCGTCGAGAAGCTCGGTGAGCACATCGGCGCGCGGATCGGCGGCGTGCGGCTCGGCGGCGACCTGCCCGCCGAGCGGGTCGAGGCC
Organism: Nocardia sp. NPDC050697; assembly: GCF_040654395.1. Classification (NCBI taxonomy): domain Bacteria; kingdom Bacillati; phylum Actinomycetota; class Actinomycetes; order Mycobacteriales; family Nocardiaceae; genus Nocardia; species Nocardia sp. NPDC050697. Next base: position 333,564 of record NZ_JBFAHY010000001.1, on the reverse strand, counting down.
ATCCGGCTCGCCCTCGCGCTCAACAAGGTCGTCGTCTTCGAGGCCCAGCACCAGCTCGACGACGAATCGCAGTACGCCTTCGCCGAGCTGCTCGGCGCGCCCACCGAGCCGCACCCCACGCTGACCTCCAAGGGCACCCGGCTGCTCACCATCGACGGCGCCGCCAACAGCTGGCACACCGACGTCACCTTCGTCGACCGCATCCCCAAGGCCTCGATCCTGCGCGCCGTCACCCTCCCCGGCTACGGCGGCGCCACCACCTGGGCCTCCACCGTCGCCGCCTACGAGCAGCTGCCGCCCGCGCTGCGCGCGCTCACCGAGGAGCTGTGGGCGACGCACAGCAACCTCTACGACTACGCCGCGCAGACCAGCAACTCCGGCCGCACCACCCCCGCCAACTACCAGGAGTTCACCAGCACCGAGTACGAGACGGTGCACCCCGTCGTGCGCGTGCACCCGGAGACCGGGGAACGCTCGCTGCTGCTCGGGCACTTCGCCAAGAGTTTCACCGGGCTCACGAGCGCCGAGTTCCACTCGCTCTACCAGCTCCTGCAGACGCGGATCATCAAGCTGGAGAACACGTTCCGGTGGAACTGGCGGCTCGGGGATATCGCGATCTGGGACAATCGGGCGACGCAGCACTACGGGATCGCCGACTACGGGAACCAGGAGCGGGAGCTGCACCGGATCACGTTGGCCGGGGATGTGCCCGTGGATGTGAACGGCACTGCGAGCCGGGTGGTCAAGGGTGATGCCGCGCATTACAGCGCTATCCAGCCCGCTTCGCGCCTGGAGTTGTTCGCGGCCTGATGATGTTCCCCCGGCTTCTCGGAGTTGGTTTGCTTGACTCTTGGTCACGGACTCATCGAAGGAGAGTTGTTCGTGCCGAGGCGTTACCCCGAGGAATTCCGTCGCAAGGTCTTGGACCTGGTCGCTGCAGGCCGACCGGTCGCCCAGGTCGCTGTGGACCTCGGGATCAGTGACCAGACGATCTACGCCTGGCGCAAGCAGGAGCTGATCGACACCGGACAACTACCCGGCGCGAGCAGCGTCGAGCAGTCCGAACTGACCGCGGCCAAGCGGCGCATCCGCGAGCTCGAGCACGAGGTCGCGATACTGAAAAGGTCGCGCGAGCTGCTCAAAGAGCAGGCCAACGGCCCAAAAGGCGGTACGCGGCCATAGCCACCATCGCCGGGGAGGGTTTGCCGGTGCAGGTCGCGTGCCGGCTGCTGGAGGTCTCGGTGTCGGGCTTCTACCACTGGAGATCCCGCCCGCCCTCACAACGCTCGGTCCGCCATGCCTGGCTGACCGAGCAGATCCGGGCCGTGCACGCCGCCTCCCGGGGCACCTACGGCGCACCACGAGTGCACGCCGAACTCACCCTCGGACTCGGCATCGGCGTCGGCTACAACCAGGTCGAGCTGCTGATGGCCCGCGCCGGTATCAAGGGCCTACCCGGGGTCAAACGCGCCCGGCCCCGGCACCAGACACCCAGCGCTGGTGACCTGGTCAACCGGGCATTTGCCCGCCCTGCGCCGGATCAACTGTGGGTCACCGATATCACCGAGCACTACACCCGCGAGGGCAAGCTCTACTGCGCGGTCGTGCTCGACACCTACTCTCGGCGGGTCGTCGGCTGGTCGATCGACGCGACCCAGACTGCGGCGCTGGTCACGAACGCGCTCGGTATGGCCATATCGAACCGCTCACCGCGACCGGGCGCCACGATCATCCATTCCGACCACGGCGTCCAGTTCACCTCCTGGGCGTTCACCGAGCGGGCCCGCAAGTCCGGGCTGGTGCCGTCGATGGGCTCGATCGGTGACTGCTACGACAACGCCGTCATCGAATCCTTCTGGGGCAGAATGCAAACCGAGCTGTTGAACCGGCGACGATGGCGGACCCGGATCGAGCTGGCGAACGCGATCTTCGAATACCTCGAGATCTTCCACAACCGGCGCCGCCGCCACTCCGCTCTCGGCATGCGCACCCCGATCGAATACGAGATGATCCCACCACCGGTCCAACCCGTGGCCTGAAGTCCAGCATCGTGACTCCACGAAACCGGGGGAACATCAAGCCCTCCAGAGAACCGGGGGAACCTCACCCACTCGCGGCCGGGGATTTCCCGGAAACCCGTCAACCCGCCGAAGCTGAAGCCACCTCGGCCTCCGGCTGGGCCGATCGATCTGCCGATTCATCAGCCGAGCGGGCCCTGCTGCCCCAGATGATCAAGACAAGCACGATGCCGATTCCCAGCACAGCAAACGACAGGCCACCGATACCGCGAAGGCTGTCGACCGAGGCCATCGCCGCGATTCCGAGAACGACTCCGGTCTGCCGCGCTGCGCCTTGGGCGCCCTGTGCGGTCGCGGCCATCGTTTTCGGAGCGACGAGGGAGATGTCGGTGGTGGTGGCCGGAATCGTGAGGGTGCCACCCACTGCGAGCAAGGTGCCACATGCCACGGCGATCCCGTAGGAGGGGTGGAGTTCGGCAGCCACCAATCCCACAGCACCGACCATGCAGGTCAGCAGGCCCGCGAGGATGATCGGCCGCGTGCCGTAACGAGTGATCAGCCGACCAGTCACCAGAGGCAGCACGCACATCGGCAGAGTCATCGGCAGGAATGCCAAGCCGGTGTGAAGGGGCGACATCTGCAGGGTGTCCACCATCCAGATCGTCAACCCGAACAATGATCCGTAGAAGGCGAACGCCGCTACCATCACTGCGACCATGTCCGCTGCCACTCCCGGTGCGGTCAGCAACTGCGGAGGCAACGCCGGGGCCTCGACTCGGCGCTCGACGAGGATGAGCAGCAGCAGCACGACCGATCCGATGCCGAACGCCACGATCGATCCCGGCGCCAGCCACCCGGCGGTTCCGGCGTGGATGATCCCGAATGTGACCGATCCCAGGCAGCACACCGACAACAGCAGACCCGCGAGGTCGAACCGTCGGTAGGTCTGCGGACGTGCGCGGTTGAGGCCCGCGCCCAGCAGTAGCACGACTGCGACGACGAAGGGATTGATCAGAAATACCACGCGCCAGCCGGACACTCCGATGAGCGCGCCGCCGGCAACCGGGCCCAGGGCGAAACCGACACTGCTCATCGCGGCCCAGACTCCGATGACCCGCGACCGTTGCGCCGGATCGGGGTAATGGGAGGCCAGCAGCGCAAGAGAGGCCGGCACCAGCCCCGCGGCCGCCGCGCCCTGCAGTGCGCGCCCCACGACCAGAACGGGCGCCGACGCAGCCGATGCGCACACGACCGAGAAGATCGCGAAAAGCACCATCGACGCGAGGTAGACCCGGCGCGGGCCGAACCGGTCGGCCATCGAGCCGGCGACCAGCAACATACCCGCGAAAGTCACGGTATAGGCGTCGACGACCCAGGGCATCACCGAAGCTGCGGCGTGCAGATCATCTCGGATATCGACCAAGGCGACATTGAGAATCGACACATCCAACACGACCAGGAAATTGCCTCCGACCAACCCCGTCAATAGCAGCCATCGTGGTAGCACAGGCATCGCGCCACCTCCTCGTCGCCAAACTCCAGTTAATGTAGCGGTCACTACGCTCATGAGGGAACTTCCTACCCGAAGCGACTGCTACAGTCAAGGGGTGCCGAGGCCGATCGACCAAGCGAAGCGCGAAGCGCTCCTGCGCGACATCCGCGCCTACATCAGCGACAATGGCCTCGCCGACCTCTCGTTGCGACCACTGGCGGCAGCCCTCGGCACCAGCGACCGCATGCTGATCCACTACTTCGGTACGAAGGACAACCTTCTGGCTCAAGCTCTCGCGAGCCGCAGGCCGGAGTTCCATCTCGTCTTCGACGACGTCGACACCCGCCAGGCTCTGCACTCAGGGCTACGGCGGCTATGGCAGTCGATGACCAGCGGCGAAGACGTGCAATCGGTCCGAATCCTGCTGCAGGCGATGGGCATAGCCTGCACCGGGCCAGGCCAGTTCACCGCCTACGTCACCACAATGTTCGACACCCTCACCGACGCGCTCACCCACGCAATCCAACGCTGCGGGTCCTCGAGCGAAGACGCCCGGATCGAAGCAACCGTGCTGGCCGCGACCTTTCGAGGTCTGCTCTTCGACCGCCTCATCACCAACGACGAAGACCGCACCAACGCCGCCGTCACCCAGCTCATCCACCACCACGCACACCCCCAGCACCACGACCGTGATCACAGCACTGTTGATTGAAGGGTGTTTCCGGCCTGATTCGCTGACCGATGGTCAGCGGGAAGGTGCCGCTCACGGAACCACCTTGGTCCAGCCACGGTGAGACACCAACCGCGACAGCGCGTTCCGTCGGCGCTGAACAGGGTTCGGATGGCCGGGTCGACGGGACGAGTTGGTGCCGCCGGGGACAACGCCGCGACGGAGAGCTTCTTCGGCCCTTCAGCGGCCACATATCAGGGCAGGTACCCGGCCAGCGCTGTGCTGAGCCGGGTAGCCGGGACGCAGGGCTCCTCGACGCCCTCGGCGGAGAGGTTCCTGATGACGAAGGCGACGGTTCCGCCGGACACCGGGAAGCCGGCGTAGCAGCCGATGTGGTTCGAGTCCTGGGCCGCGCGGAAGCGGTACGCCTCGCGGCCGGCGATGGTCAGCGGGGCGAAGTCGAGGTAGCGGCCGCTCTGCCGGAAGCCGGTGATCGACTGCTCGACCGAGACGACGGTCAGTTCGACCGCGCCCGTCGCCGATAGCCAGCGGCAGTTGAGGTCGGCGGCGCCGGGGCCGCCGAAGGTGGACTTGCTGGCAGGGCGGTAGTCCTGGGCGGCGATGGCGGTGTCGGGGATGGCGCAGGGGTCCCAGAGCGGGGTGGAGGTGGGCTGGTTCCGGGCCTCCGGTGCGCCGCACGGGGTCGCGCCGCAGGCGTCGGTGCCGCCCGGCTGTCCGTCGATCGGGGCGGAGTTGCCCGGCTGTTCGCCGCCGGGGGCCGGGTTCGGATCGCTCGAATCCACACCGCCCGGGGCCGAAGAATCCGGTGCGGGCGTCCGGGGCGACGACGTCACCGCGACACTGCTCGCGGGCGCCCCCTCGGCCCCGCGCTCCTCGGTCGCACACCCGGCCACCACCATGATCGGCGCTACGACACCGAGCACCAGCCCCCTGCCGAACTTCCGCATGACTCTCCCCCTCGCTTCCGCGCGCAGCACCGAATAACGCCGCGCGCAACGGTTTCCGAGCGCCGCCATTTACGAACACTCATGTTCACTGTCGGGGCCCGACCCGTTCCCGTTACATCCCGGGCGAGACAGAGATCCGGCGCCGGGAGATCAGGACGGGCGCAGCGTCAGCGACCCGGACTCGAACGACTCACCGCACGCCGAGCAGTGCAACTCCCCCACGAACTCGTGCCCGCAGGTGTGGTCGAACCGCACCGGATCGGCACCCTCCCGCACGTGCTCGTGCCCCCACCGCTTGAGCGCGAGCAGCACCGGCGCGAGCGCCCGCCCGGACTCGGTCAGCCGGTAGGCATAGCGAGCGGGCCGCGAACTGTACTGCTCCCGCGCGATGACCCCGTGCTCGACGAGCTTTCGAAGCCGCGTGGTCGCGATATCCCGCGGCGCCCCGGTATTCCGCACCACCTCGGTGAACCGCTGCTGGGCATAGAACAGCTCGCGCACGATCAGCAGACTCCACCGATCCCCGACCACCTCGAGGGCGTCGGCGATCGTGCAGTCACGGGGAGTCTTCTCGGCGGGTGCCGCGGGCATGGACACATTCTGCACCCCAGTGGGTTGCTTTTTCAAACCGACTCCCCCACGATAGGCGAGTTCGGTTTTCCAACTAACTGGGAGGGGTTGTGCCCCCTACGGATGCACCACGGCTCGCCGGGCAGGTAGCCCCCGAAGCCGCCACCGCGGCCATCACCCTGCTGTGCACGGCCGCCTTCATGACCATGCTCGACCTGTTCATCGTGAACGTGGCCTTCGCCTCGATCGGCCGCACCTTCGCCGGCTCCTCGCTGGCGGGGCTGAGCTGGGTGCTCAATGCCTACATCGTCGTGTACGCCGCCTGCCTCATCCCGGCGGGCAGCCTGAGCGACCGGTACGGGCGCAAGCGCGGGTTCCTGGCCGGGCTCGCGCTCTTCACGATCGCCGGGCTCGGCTGCGCGGTGGCGCCGACGCTTAGTGCGCTGATCGGCTTCCGGGTGCTGCAGGCGGTCGGCGCGGCGGTGCTGACGCCGACCAGCCTCGGGCTCATGCTCGACGTGCTGCCGGTGCGGCGCCGGGCCGGTGCGGTGCGGATCTGGGCCACCACCTCGTCGTTCGCGGCGGCGTTCGGGCCGATCGTGGGCGGGCTGCTCGCGGAGGCGTCCTGGCGGTGGGCCTTCCTGCTCAACCTGCCCATCGGCGTGCTCGCGCTGGTGGTGGCGGCGCGGCTGCTGCCCGCCTCGGCGCCGTCGGCGCGGACGCGGATTCCGGATCCGGTGGGGGCGGTGGCGATTGCGGTGGCCGTCGGCGCGCTGTCGTTCGGGCTGGTCCGGGCCGAGGAGTGGGGGTGGGGGTCGGGGCGGATGCTGCTCACGGCGGTGGTCGCCGCGTTGGCGCTGGCGCTGCTCGGGTATCGGGCGTGCACCCATCCGGCGCCGGTGCTTCCGCCGAAGTTGTTCCGCGCGCCGGGTTTCGGCGTCGCCAACCTGACGATCCTGCTGTTCACCGCGGCGTTCAGCGCGGTCTTCCTGAGCGTGGCGCTGTGGCTGGAGACGGCCGCGGGGTACGGCCCGCTGCGGGCCGGGGTGGCGCTGCTGCCGGGGCCGCTGGCCGTCCCGCTGTTCGCGGCGCTCACCCGGCGCTGGGCGGCGGGGGTGCCGCCGGGGTACGTGGTCTCGGCGGGGCTGGTGGTCTTCGGGCTCGGCTCGCTGCTGCTGGTGCTGGGTGGCGGGGTGGAGTACGGCACCGGCATCCTGCCGGGCTGGATCGTCATCGGCGCGGGGATCGGGATCGCCATGCCGACCGTCATCGGCGTCGCCATCGCCGCGCTGCCGCCCGAGGACACCGCGACCGGGAGCGCGGTGGTCAATACCGCGCGCCAGGCCGGGTACGCGCTCGGGATCGCGGCGCTGGTGACGATTCTCGGCAGCCTGCACGCGAGCGACGGCTTCCGGCAGGGCTGGATCCTGGTGACCGCGCTCGTCCTCGCGGGCGCGGTGACCGCGCTCGGCATCGATCGACGGGTGGCAGCCCGATGACAACGTTCACCGAGACCAGCGATCCGCACGTGCTGAGCACCGAAGCGGCCGCGGAATTACTGGCCACCGCCCCCTGGCGCCGGTTCGGCGTCTTCGGCGACAGCCTCTCGCTCGGCGTCGGCGACGCCACACCCGGCTACGAGGAGCTCGGCTGGCCCGCCCGGGTCGAGCGCGCACTGCGCCTGGTCCGCCCCGACCTCGCCTACCTGAACACGGCGCGGGTCGGCGCGACCACCGCCCAGGCATTGGACGAGCAGGCCGCCCGGATCGAGGAATTCCACCCCGACCTGCTGCACCTCAACAGCGGCGCCAACGACATCATCCGCCGCACCCCGGACTGGCACCGGATCGAGGACGACCTCGCCGCCATGTACGCCTGGGCCGGCGGCACCGGCGCCCGGCTCAGCGTCTTCACCCTCGGCCGCGCCTTTCTGATCCCCGCCTTCCCGGACTTCGCCGACCGCGTCGCCCGGCTCAACGACCTCACCCGTACCCTCGCCGCGCAGCACGGCGCCGCCGTCGCCGACTGCTGGGCGCACCCGCTCAACGACCGCCCCGACCTGCTCAGCGCCGACGGCATCCACTTCGCCACCACCGGGCAGGCGGTGATCGCGAGCCTGCTGGTGCGGGCGCTGGCGGCGGGTCAGGCGTAGGTGTAGTCGTCGAGCGGGAAGGTCCGGCTGGTCCACCAGGCCTGCAAGCCGGTGGTCGGGCGCAGCGAGCTGAAGTCGCCGTGGTGGTCGAAGTAGTAGCTGCCCGCCGGGGCGCAGTCGCTGATGGCGAGCAGCGAGTTCCGCGCCCTGGCCCGGACGAACTCGAGGAAGCGGGCATTGGCCTCGGGGCGCACGGCGACCCGCTCGGCGCCGCGACGCCCGGCCTCGCGCAGCACCCGGATGATGTGGTTGGCCTGGGTCTCCACCATGACGTGGTAGGAGCCGCCGGACCAGGAGTAGGGGCCGAAGAGGGAGAAGGCGTTCGGCAGCTGCGGCAGGCTGACGCCCTCGTAGGACTGCAGCGGCTGGTGCTCGAAGAACTCGGCCAGGTCGAAGCCGTCGGAGGTGCGCACCGGGGAGAGCCGGTAGTTGACCGGCTCGTGCGCGAAGTGGAAGCCGGTGGCGAGGACCAGGACGTCGAGGGGGTGCTCGGTGCCGTCGGCGGTGCGGATGCCGGTCGGGATGACGCGCTCGATGGCGTCGGTGACGAGCGTGACGTTGTCCCTGGTGAAGGTGCGGTACCAGGCATTCGAGACGCTCGGGCGCTTGCAGCCGAAGTCGTAGTCCGGGGTGAGCGCGGAGCGCAGCCCGGCATCGCGCACCTGGGTGCGCAGCAGCGCCCGGCTGGTGGCGGAGAGCCCGCGGGCCAGCGGCGCCACCGAGCGGCCGTAGGCGGCGACCGCGACCAGCAGCGCCTCCACCTGGGCGGTGAAGGCGTAGCGGAGCACGTTCTGCGCGCCGGGCACGGTGGCGAGGGCGCGCTGCACCGGCTCGGGCACCGGGAGGTCGAGCTTGGGCAGCACGTGGATGGCGCGGCGCTGGAAGACGCTCAGGTGCGCGGCGTCCTCGGCGACGTGCGGCACCAGCTGCACGGCGCTGGCGCCGGTGCCGACCACGCCGACCCGCAGCCCGGTGAGGTCGCGGTCGTGATCCCAGTGCTGGGACTGCATGACGGTGCCGGTGAAGTCGGCGAGCCCGGGGATGGCGGGGGTGCGCGCGTTCACGAACGGGCCGAGCGCGCTGATGACGTAGCGGCTGGTGAACTCACCGCCGCTGGTCCGCAGATGCCACACCCGCGCGTCCTCGTCCCAGCGCCGCTCCAGCACCTCGGTGCCGAACTCGATGTGCCCGGCGATGTCGTACTTGCGCACGCAGTGGTCGAGGTAGGCCTTGATCTCCTCCCCCTTGGGGAAGAGCCGCGACCAGTGCGGGTTCTTCTCGAAAGAGTACTGGTAGCTGAACGAGGGCACGTCGGCGCCGACGCCGGGGTAGGTGTTGTCGCGCCACACGCCCCCGATGCCGGTGCCGCGCTCCAGCACCGTGAAGTCGTGGATACCGTTGCGGCGCAGCAGGATCGCCATGCCGATCCCGGCGATACCGGCGCCGATGATCACGAGTTCGCGGTCGGGGGTGGTGCGGGGTTCGGGGGTCATCGGCGCGGGTCCTTCCGGGCGGACAGCAAGCGGTAACAGACGCTTCAATATGAAGCGCATGTTTCAACTTATGACCCGCCGCTGTCAAGGGCCGGGCGCGTCAGCCCTGCTCGCGCACTGCCCCGAGCACCGCGAAGACCACCGCCACCGCGGCGTCGGCGAGCCGGTCGCGGCCGACCGGGAGCCGCCCGTCGGTCCACTCCAGGTACAGCGAGACCAGACTGCCGCCGAGCGCGGCCGCGCCGAGCGCCAGCTCCTCGTCACCGTCGGGGACCACGGCGCCCGCCTCGGCGCCGAGCACCGGGATGAGCAGCCGCAGGAAGGCGGGGGCGCGGTCGGCGCTGTGTTTGCGCAGGGTGTCGTCGGCGAGCGGCTCGCGCAGCAGGATGCGGGCGCGGCCGGGGTCCTCCTCGAAGTACCGCGCGCAGATCTCGAAGATCTCCCGGATGGCGGCGCGCAGCCCGGCCCCGGTGTCCACCTCGCGCATGCGCTCGAAAAGCCGGGTCTCCACCCGGTCGTAGACCGCGAGCACGAGATCCTCGCGGGTGTCGAAGGTTTCGTAGAAGTAGCGCGGGCTCAGGTTGGTCTGCCGCATGACCGCGCGGGTGGTCACCGCGGCGGCGCCGCCGGTGCCGAGCAGTTCCTCGCCCACGTCCAGCATCTGCTCGCGGCGATCCAGGGAGCGGTCCCGCAGGGTCTGGCCGCGCCACAGCTTCGGAGAGCTCATGCGGCGATCCTCCCATCCCGGGGCGGTATTGACAGCGCCCGTTTCAAGATGAAACGCTTGCTTCATCTTCTTCGGAGGCCCTCAGAGAGGCGACGCCATGACCCCCATTGCCCGTCACCACTTCGGCGCGGACGCCAGGCACCACCCCAGCCTGCGCTCCCGGCTCGCCACCGCGGCGGTGCGCGAACTGGTCCGCCCGGTGCTGCGCCGGGTGCCGATCTCGCCGCTCGCCCTGCGCGCGGGTGCGCTGGTCGATGCCGGGGCGCGGCTGCTTCCGGTGCGCGCCGCGGTCCGGGTGGAGCCGGTGCGCGGCGCCGGGGTGCGGGGGGCGGTGGTGCGCGCCGACGGGGTCGCGGCGGGGTTCGGCGCGGGTGCGCTGCTCTACTTCCACGGCGGTGGTTTCGTGGCGGGCGGGCTGCACACGCACCGCCGCTTCGCCGCCGAGCTGTCCGCGGCCGCCGGGGTGCCGGTGGTGCAGGTGCGGTACCGCTACCTGCCGCAGGCCACCGTCCCGGAGTCGGTGCACGACTGCCTCGCCGCCTACCGCTGGCTGCTCGAGCAGGGCGCCACCGCGGAATCGGTGGTCTTCGCGGGCGATTCGGCCGGCGGCTTCCTCGCGCTGAGCACCGCCATCGCCGCCGCCACCGCGCAGCTGCCCGCCCCGGCCGCGGTGGTCGCGCTCAGCCCCTGGCTCGACCTCGACCTGACCGCCAAGCTCGCGCACCGCAATGCCGCCACCGAGGCATACCTGCCGACCGCGGCCTTCCCGCGGATCGCCGAGCTGGGCTGTACCAGGGACGGCCGGGTCGACCTGTCGCTCTCCCCGGTGGCCGGTGCGCTGGCCGGGCTGCCGCCGACGCTGCTCGCCGCCTGCGACGACGAGTTCCTGCGGCTGGACTCCGAGGTCATGGCGGCCCGGCTCGCCGCGGCGGGGGTGCCGTGCGAGCTGCACCTCTGGTACGGCCAGATCCACGCCTTCCCCGTCGTCTTCCCGTACCTGCCGGAGAGCCGCGAGCTCACCGCCGAGATCGCGCGTTTCGCCCGCGACCACATCCACCCCGCCGCCGCGACCACCGCGGCCTGACCCGGAAGGAACCCCGTGACCATCCCGACCGCGCTCGCCCGAGAGACCGGCGACCACCCCGCGGCCCTGCTCGACGAGCTCCGCGAACTCACCGCGACCGCACCCGCCCGCGCCCGCCTCGCCTGCTGGGACCACGTGCTCGCGGCGGGCGCCGCCGACGACCGCGACCTGCTCGACGCGCTCTTCGCCGCGGGCACCGCACCGGAGCTGCACGGCGACTACGAGGGCATCGTGGTCGGCAAGCTCTTCGGCATCCCGGCGCTGGCGCTGCTCAACCCGGTGGTGGCGATCGAGCCCGGCTGGGTCGGCAAGAGCTTCGACGCCGCCACCGGGACCGGCGCCAACCGGCTGAACCGGCTGGCCTACCTCGCGCTGCGGGCCGCCGTTCCCGGCTATCGGGGCTGGGTGCGCACCGGTTCGGTGTATCGCGGCTTCCGCTTCACCCACCGGGTCGAGAAGGCGATCCTGGCCCCGCACAACCAGGTCGTCGCCGTCACCTACACCGATCCGGCGCTCGGCAACCCGGGCAGCAGGGTGGTGCCGATGGAACGCGTGCGGGACGAGATCGTCGAGCTGGTGCCCGGCGTGTACCTCGGCCGCGCGCAGATGATCTCGACCGGCGGCGTGGTCAGGGCGGTCGGCTACTTCGCCATGCGCGCGCCGCGGCCGGGGGCGCGGCGGTGACCCGGCTGGACGGCGTGACGGCCTGCGTCACCGGCGGCGCCCGCGGCATCGGCCGGGCCACCGCGCTCGCGCTCGCCACCCGCGGCGCCCGGGTCTGGATCGGTGATATCGACGCGAACGCCGCCGAGGCGACGGCGGCCGAGGTCGGCGGGCACGCGGCCCCGCTGGACGTCACCGATCCGGCGAGCTTCGCCGCGTTCCTCGAATCCGCGGCGGCGAGCGGGCCGGTGGAGATCCTGGTCAACAACGCGGGCATCATGCGGCTCGCGCCGTTCCTCGAGCTCGATATCGCCGGGCACCACCGGGAGCTGGCGATCAATGTGGGCGGGGTGGTGAACGGGATGAGCCTGGCGCTGCCCGGCATGGTGGCGCGCGGGCGCGGCCACATCGTGAACGTGGCCTCCATGGCGGCCAAGGTGACCACGCCGGGCGCGGCGGTGTACTGCGCCTCCAAGTTCGCGGTCGCCGCGCTCTCCCGTGCGGTCCGCGCCGAGCTGGACGGGACCGGGGTCAGCGTCACCACGGTCATGCCCGCGGCCGTGCACACCGAGCTCACCTCGGGGGTGAACCTGGCGCTGCAACCCACCCTGCAACCCGCCGAGGTGGGCGAGGCCATTGCCGACACCGTGCGGCACCGGCGCGCGGAGGTGACGATTCCGCGCTGGCTGGCGCCGATGGGCACGGTCGAGCAGGGGGTGCCGGAGTCGGCGCTGCGGCTGGTCAAGCGGCGGTTCGTGGGCCGGGACCCCGGGCAGTACGACGCCGGGCGGCGCCGCGCCTACCTGGACCGCATCGGCGCCGAGCCCGAGCGTCGCGCCGCCACTCACCCCGACGGCTGAGTCCGCCGCTCGGTGGGTGCGTTCACGCGGAACTCCGCTCGGCGGCCGCCCCCTCGGTGGAGGCGTTCACGCGGGTCTCCGCTCGGGGGATGAGCCGTCGCCGGTCCGAATCGCTGCCGGACCGCTCAGCTGCGGCCGATGCTCGGCCAGGGCCGCCGCCAGCTCGGCGCGGTCGTCGAAGTGCCTGGTCGCGGTGGCGTAGCGCTGGACGGTGTCGGCGCCGCGGCCCGCGAGCAGCACCAGGTCGCCGGGGCGGGCGGCGGCGATCGCGTGCCGGATGGCGGCGGCGCGGTCGGCGATCTCGACGGTTTCGCCGCCGGCGGCGCCCGCCAGCACCTGGTGGCGCAGCTCGGAGGCGGATTCGCGCTCGGGGCTCTCGTCGGTGACCACTACCAGGTCAGCCCGGTGCGCCGCGGTCCGGCCGAGCGCCGCGCGCTTGCCCGCATCCCGGTCGCCGGTCGCGCCGATCACCACGATGAGCCGGCCCGCGGTGCGGCTCCTGGCCCAGGCGAGCACCGCGCGCTGGCCGTCCTCGTTGTGCGCGTAGTCGACGAAGGCCAGGAAGTCCTGGCCGGCGTCGACGCGCTCCAGCCGCCCCGGCACCACGCCGAGCTCGGCCATGCCCGCCGCGGCCGCTTCGGGGTCGATGCCCGCGCCCGCCAGCACGGCCAGCGCGGTCAGGGCATTGCGCGCCTGGTGTGTGCCGAGCAGCCGCAGCCGGACCGGGAAGCTTCCGCCGGGGCCGTGCGCGCGGAAGCGGGTGCCGGTCAGCTCGGCGCGAATATCGGTGGCGCGCCAGTCCGCCGCGGTACCGGGCGTGGTGCCGCAGGTGACCGTCGGCAGCCGCACCTGGCCGGCCAGCCGCAGCCCCCAGGCGTCGTCGACGGCGATCACCGCGCGCTCGCTGCGCGCCGGGTCGAAGAGCGCGGCCTTGGCGGCGAAGTAGCGCTCCATGGAGCCGTGGTGGTCGAGGTGGTCGCGGGCCAGCCCGGTGAAGGCGGCGCAGGCGAAGTGCGTGCCGTCCACCCGGTGCTCGGTGAGGCCGTGCGAGGAGACCTCCAGCACCGCCGCGCGGGCGCCGTCGGCGCGGCAGCGGGCCAGGTGCCGGGCGATGACATCGGCCTCGGGGGTGGTGCGGGTGGCGGGCTCCGAGCGCGCCGGGGTCCGGGCGACGATCCCGCCGAGCAGCCCGCTCGGGATTCCGGCCCCTGCCAGCCCGGCGTCGAGCAGGTAGGTGGTCGAGGTCTTGCCGTTGGTGCCGGTCACCCCGAAGACCGGCAGGTGCCGCGAGGGGTGGCCGTGCAGCCGGGCGGCGAGCGGGCCCAGTGCCGCCCGCGGCGCCGCCGTGACCAGCGTCGGGAGGGTGCGCGCGGGCCGGTCGCTGACCACCGCCACCGCGCCGCGGCGCCGCGCCTGCTCCTCGAAGTCGAGGCCGTGGTTCTGCCGCCCCGGCAGCGCGAACCACAGCGTGCCCGGCCGCACCGCCCGTGAGTCGGCGGCGACCCCGGTGACGAGCCCCGCGCCTGCTCCGGGCGGGAGCGGGCAGCGCAGATCGCGGGCGATTTCCTCGAGCGTGACGGGCACCAGGCGTTCCTTCCGGCCGCGACGGCCCGGCGGGCCCTCGAGAGTACTTCGGCGCGGAGTACCCCGTGGAGACGCGCTACTCCTCCGGGGATCGCGGGCGGCGCGCCACCGCTCCAGCGCGGCTTGCGCCTGGGTGAGCTGTTGGCGCAGGACGACGGCGAGCCCGGTGGTCAGGACGCCCATGGCGAGCGCGCCGATCTCGGCGAGCACGGCGGCGGCGCCCGCGCTGTCTGTCGGCGAACCGACCGAATCCCCCCGGCAACCGTCGAGTAGCCGAGCCCCATCGTGCCCGGGGTATCCAGCGGCAAGCTAGGCTAATGGTCATTAGCCCGTACCGGCCGAGGGGCGGGCGAGACTCCGACGGGAGCGTCATGACGGTGGAGCTGTCGTACTCGGACGAGGTCACCGGCCTCGTCGCCCGCACCGAGGCCTTCGTGCGCGAGGTGGTGCTCCCGGTCGAGGACGCCAACGGCGGCGACATCGCCGTCGCGGGCTCCGACAAGATCCGGGTCGAGCTGCAGGGCGAGGCGAAGAGCCGCGGCATCTTCGCCCCGCACGCGCCGCTCGAGTACGGCGGCTTAAGGCTGGACATGAGCGACCGCGCCCCGGTCTTCGAGGCCGCCGGATACTCGCTCTTCGGGCCGCTCGCGCTGAATATCGCCGCGCCGGACGAGGGCAATGTGCACCTGCTCGCGCATGTCGCGAGCCCGGAGCAGAAGCAGCAGTTCCTGGCCCCGCTGGCGCACGGCGACCAGCGCTCGGCCTTCGCCATGACCGAGCCCGCCCCCGGCGCCGGCTCCGATCCGTCGGCGCTCACCACCCGGGCGGAGAAGGCGCCCGGCGGCTGGAAGATCAACGGCCACAAGTGGTTCATCACCGGCGCGGACGGCGCCGGGTTCTTCATCATCATGGCCCGCACCTCCGGCGCGCCCGGCGACCGCGGCGGCGCCACCATGTTCCTCAGCCCGGCCGACGCGCCGGGGCTGCGGGTGGAGCGGCACATCAACACCCTGGACAAGTCCATGGTCGGCGGGCACTGCGAGGTCTTCTTCGACGATCTCTTCGTGCCCGACGAGGCGGTGCTCGGCGCGGTCGACGAGGGGTTCGCCTACGCCCAGGTGCGGCTCGGCCCGGCCCGGATGACGCACGTCATGCGCTGGCTCGGCGCCGCGCGGCGCGCGCACGACATCGCCGTCGCGCACGTGGCGCAGCGCCGCGGCTTCGGCTCGGCACTCGGCGATCTCGGCATGGTGCAGCAGCTCGTGGCCGACAACGAGATCGATATCGCCGCCACCCGCGCCCTGCTGGTGCGCGCCTGCTGGGAGCTGGACCAGGGCGATTCCGCCGCCAACGCGACCGCCATCGCCAAGACCTTCGGCGCCGAGGCCATCGGGCGGATCGTGGACCGCTCGGTGCAGATGTGCGGCGGGCTCGGCGTCTCCGACGACCTGCCGCTGGCCCGGCTCTCCCGCGAGGTGCGGCCGTTCCGGGTCTACGACGGGCCGTCCGAGGTGCACCGCTGGGCGCTGGCCAAGCGAGTCGTGGGCGCCGCCAAGCGGGCCGCGCGGGAGCAGGCGTGACCGCCACCGTGCACGAGGGGCTGGATCTGGCCGCGCTGCTGCGGTTCTTCGCCGAGCGGGGCATTCCGGTCGACGGCGAGCTGCGGGCCGAGCTCATCTCCGGCGGCAAATCCAACCTGACCTTCCTGATCGCCGACGACCGCACCCGCTGGGTGCTGCGCCGCCCGCCCACCGCCGGGCTCACCCCGTCGGCGCACGACATGGCGCGCGAGTACCGGGTCTGCGACGCGCTCCAGGGCAGCGGGGTGCCGGTGGCGCCGACGGTCGCGCTCTGCACCGACGAGCGGGTGCTCGGCGCGCCGTTCGCGGTGACCGGGTTCGTCGAGGGGCGGGTGGTGCGCACCGCCGACGACCTGGCCGCGTTCTCCGACGCCGAGATCGCCGCCTGCACCGACGAGCTGATCCGAGTACTCGCGGCGCTGCACGAGATCGAGCCCGGCGCGGTCGGGCTGGCCGGCTTCGGCCGCCCCGAGGGGTACCTGACCAGGCAGGTCGCGCTGTGGGCGCGGCAGTGGGAGCGGGTCAAGACCCGCGAGCTGCCCGACCTGCACCGGCTGCACGACCGGCTCGCCGCCGCGATCCCGGCTCGCTCCGCGGTCTCGATCGTGCACGGCGACTACCGCATCGACAACACCATCCTGGCCGCGCCGGGGCAGGTCGCGGCGGTGGTGGACTGGGAGCTCTCCACGCTCGGTGACCCGCTCGCCGACCTGGCCCAGATGTGCACGTACCGCCACCCGGCGCTCGATGCCATCATCGGCGAGACCGCCGCCTGGACCAGCGCCCGGCTGCCCGGCGCCGACGACCTCGCCGGGCGTTATGCCGCGCGCACCGGGCGCGATCTCGGGGAGTGGGGCTTCTACCTGGGGCTGGCGCACCTCAAGCTCGCGGTGATCGCCGAGGGGATCACGCATCGGCACCGGGCCGGGGCGACCGCGGGGGACGGGTTCGAGCACGCGCACCGCGCGGTCGGGCCGCTCGTCGCGGCGGGATTGGCCGCGCTCGGGGAGTAGGGGTCCGGGCCACGTCGCACGCCCGAGCCGGGCGCCGGACCACCGATGCGCGGCCGAGTCAGGCGCCGGACCACCGGTGCGCGGCCGAGCCTGGCGCCGGAACGCCGGTGCGCGCTCGGGCCGGGCGGCGGACCGGGACGCGATGAGCGTGCTCATCCGTCCCCGTCGACGATCCGCTGCACCAGCGCGCCGTAGCGGCGGATCAGCGCCTCGTCCTCGATGGCGGCGGGATCGAGCAGCTCCAGGTGCCGGAGCGCGGCGGCGAGCCCGAGCAGCTGCGCCATGACGAGCTGGGCGCGCAGCCGGTCCGGCGCGGTGTCGCCGATCTGCTCGGCGACGGCGTCCAGGTAGCGGGTGCGGATGTCGGCGCGGGTGCGCGCCGGATCCTCGGATTCCCGGATGAGCACCGGCGCCATGGCCCACGGCTCCGGCTCGTCGGCGCGGCGCCGCTCGACCAGCCGCCGCACCAGCAGGAAGCCGGGTGGTTCGTCCGCGGGCGGCGGCGCCTCGTCCAGGGCGGCGCCGGAGGGGTCGGCGGCGGCGAACAGCTCGGCCTTGCTCCCGGTCAGCTTCATGACCAGGGCGGGCGAGCAGCCCGCCGCGGCGGCGATGTCCTTGATGGTGGTGGCGGTGTAGCCCCGGCGGGCGAAGAGCTCGCGGGCGGCGGCGATGACGGTGTCGCGGGAGTCGCTCACCGGACGGCCTGCAGCGCGTGGTCCAGCTCGAAGTCGACGGCGGCGGGCCGGGTCAGCACGGCGACGTGCCTGGTGACGGTGCGCCGGTCGGCGGCGAGCACGGTCACCAGGTAGCGCCCGCTCGGCGGCTGCGCGAGCTCGTAGCTCCCATCGCCGCCGGTGACCGTGGCCGCCACGTACTCCCCGCTGGCCTTGACCAGGCTGACCACCGCGCCGGCGCACGGCTCCCCCGCCGCGGTGACCCGGCCGTGCAGGCTGAGCCGCCGGGTCAGCAGCACCCGCGGCCGCTCCGAGTCCGCGGCCAGCTCCATGACCTGCGATTCCGGCGCCCAGCCATCCGCGCCGGTGATCACCAGGTACGGCCCCGGCGCGGGCAGCACCACGGTGAACTCCCCCGCGTTGTCGGCCCGTCCCCAATCGGCGGGCTCGCCGGTGGTGCGCAGCACGGTGACCACCGCGTGCCGGATCGGCTCGCCGCCGCTGCCGTGCACCGTCCCGGTGACCACCAGCTCCTCGGGGCGCTCCTCGTCGTCGGGCACCGGATCGGCGGGCGCCTCCACCCGCGGAATGAAGCACGCGACCGCCGTCGCCACCGCGGCCGCCACCGCCGCCGCCACGAACACCAGCTGGAAGGCGGCGAGCGCGGGCAGCCGCACCCCGCTCACCTCGACGGTGACGGTGGTGAGCAGCGCGGCGATGAACGCGCTGGAGATCGCGGTGCCCACCGAACGCAGCAGGGTGTTGAGCCCGTTCGCCGAGGCGGTCTCGGTGATCGGCACCGACCCCATGATGAGCATGGGCATGGCGGCGTAGGCGATGGCGGTGCCGACCACCACGAACATGGCGCCGCCGATGATCAGCGGAATCGAGCCGTTGCACAGCGCGCGCACCACGTAGGCGACCGCCAGCACCGCGGTGCCCGTCACGAGCGTGTACTTGGCCCCGATGCGCCCGATCATCCGCGCGGAGACCGGCGCGAAGACCACCATCATGAGTCCGGCGGGCGTCATGCAGAGCCCCGCCGCCAGCACCGAGAGCCCGAAGCCGTAGCCGGTGCTCGCCGGCATGGTCAGCTCCTGGGTGGTGGCCAGCATGTTCGCGTACATGGAGATGCCGCAGAGCAGCGCCGCGACATTGGTGAGCAGCACCGGGCGCCGCGCGGAGGTGCGCAGGTCGACCATGGGCAGGCTGACCCGCAGCTCGAACGGGAACCAGAGCGCGAACCCGAGCACCGCGATCGCCGCGGCGCCGAGGGTGTACCCGCTGGTCCACCCCCATGAGCTGCCCCTGGAGATCACCAGCAGCAGCGCGACCAGCGCGATGGAGAGCAGCACCGCGCCGCCGATGTCGAACCGGCCCCTGGTGCGCACCGCCGACTCCGGCACCACGGCCAGCACCGCGGCGAAGAGCGCCGCCGCCGCGACCGCGGAGAGCCAGAAGACCGACTCCCAGCCCAGGTGCTCGTAGAGCACGCCGGGCAGCGGCAGCCCCAGCGCCGAGCCGATGCCGAGCGTCGCGCTCATCATCGCCGTCGCGCCCGCGACCTTGCCCCGGGGCAGCTCGTCGCGCAGCATGGCGATGCCGATCGGCACCAGCGCCGAGGCCAGCCCCTGCAGCCCGCGCCCGACCAGCACCGCGAGGAAGGTCCCGCCGACCGCGGCGAGCACCGAGCCCGCCACGATGGTCGCCAGCGAGACCAGCATCATGAGCCGCTTGCCGAACATGTCCGCGAGCCGGGACAGGATCGGCGTCGCCACCGCCGCGCTGAGCAGCGTGATCGTCACCAGCCAGGAGGCGCTCGGGTAGCCGACCCCGAGAATCTCCGGGAATTTGCCGAGCAGCGGGACCACCAGGGTGTGCTGCAGCGCCACCACGATGCCGGAGAGGCAGAGCACCGCGGTGAGCAGCCGATGCGGCGGCGCTTTCGCCGGACTGTCCACGCGGGCTCCTTACCGAGACGAACGAACGTTCCCTGTGAGGTGAACACACGTTCACCTCTGGATGCAACCGGGAATGCCCCGTGCGACCATCGGGGGATGACACCGCCACCGACCCTGACGGCCGTCTCGGTGCAGGAGCTCGCCGATGCCGCGCTCGGCGCTTCGTTCGCCGCGCTCGACGCGAACGGGGTTCCGGCGACGCCGCTGGTCGTCGTGGAGCTGGACGGAACCCCGTGGGACGCGGCGGTGATCGCCGCGGCTACCGCGGTGCTCGCGCATCCGGCGAGCCCGGTCGCCGTCGGTATCGCGGGCCGCCGTCCGCCGCCGGAAGCCGAGCCGCTGCTTCGCGCGCTCACCTGCACGCTGGGGGCGGAGGAGTGGTCACCGCAGGTGGTGGCCGCGCCCGACAGCCTCGGGTCGATCGCCGCGGCCGTGGCGCGGGCACCGCTCGCGGCGCTGGCCATGAACGGTTTGCTGCGGCTCACCGCCGATGCGCCGGTGGGTTCGGCGCTGGTCGCGGAGTCGCTGGCGTACTCCATGCTGCTCGCCGGGGACGAGTTCGCCGCCTGGCGTGCTTCCCGACCGGTGCGTCCCATTCCGCCGCCGGTCGCGCCGCCGGTGCTGGCGGAGCGCACCGGGAATCGGCTCGACCTCACGCTCAATCGGCCCGAGCGGCGCAATGCCTTCGCACGGGAAGTTCGGGAGGCGCTGCTGGAGGCGCTCGATATCGCGGCGCTCGACCCCGATGTGACCGAGGTGCATCTGCACGGGGCCGGGCCGGATTTCTGCAGCGGCGGTGATCTGGACGAGTTCGGCACCGCCACGCACGCGCCGACCTCGCACGCGGTCCGGCTGCAGCGCAGTGCCGGGTACGCGGTGCACCGGCTCGCTACCCGGCCCGGGACGACCGTGCACGCTCACCTGCACGGTGCCTGCATCGGGGCGGGGCTGGAGGTTCCCGCCTTCGCCACCCGGGTGTACGTCGCCGAGGATGCCCGGTTGCGGTTGCCGGAGTTGTCGATGGGGTTGGTGCCGGGGGCGGGCGGGACGGTCGGGGTGGTGCATCGGATCGGGCGCTGGCGGGCGGCGTGGATGGTGTTGACCGGGGCCTATGTGGATGCGGAGACGGCGGTGCGGTGGGGGCTGGCCGATGCGCTGCGGGAGCGGGAGTAGGGGCGGCGGTATGCCGGAGGTTGTTCCCGGGTCCGGGCGGCCCGGTGGGGCAGTTCGCCTGCCCGGGAAAGCGGCACCCGAGTCAGCCGGTTCGGTCGCCTCGCTCGATGCCGCGGGTGCCGGGCGGGCGCTGGCCGCGTGGGCGCGCTCGGGTGCGATGGCGCTGACCGGGCGTGCCGGCGGGCCTCCCCTTGCCGCGCCGGGCTCGCCCGCGCTCGTGGTCGAGCGGGCTCTGGAACGGGTCGCCGCCGCGGCCACCGGGCGCGCGCCCGACCTGCCCGGGGTTTCCCTGCTCGGCGAACGCGCCGCGTTCACCGGCTTCACCCGCAATGCCCCCTGGTCGTGCGGGGGCCGCTTCCGCGCGGTGCCCGCCCGCGACGGCTCCGTCGGGCTCTCCCTCGCCCGCCCCGACGACATCGCCCTGATCCCCGCGCTGGTCGAGCGCGACGACTGCGCCGACCCCTGGGCGGCGCTGGCCGCGTGGGCACGGGAACTCCCGGCCCGGGTCGCCGACGAGCGCATCGCCCTGCTCGGACTACCCGGCGGCGCACTGGACTCCCCCGCCACTCGGCCGCCGGTACTCCGCAGCCCCGGCGGCCTCCGGACACGCCGGACCGAGCGCCCCCGCGTGATCGATTTCAGCGCCCTGTGGGCGGGCCCGCTCTGCACCCACCTGCTGACCCGAACCGGCGCCGAGGTGATCAAAATCGAGAGCCGCACCCGCCCCGACGGCGCCCGCACCGGCCCCACCGGCTTCTACGACCTCCTGCACCACGGGCAGCACAGCGTCGCAGTCGATTTCGATGATCCAGCCGACCGCGACCGCCTGGCTCGGCTGGTCGCCGGCGCCGATCTCGTGGTGGAGGCCTCCCGCCCGCGCGCCCTGCGCCGCCTCGGCCTCGACGCCGAAGCGCTGGTGGCCGCCGGCGTCTCCTGGCTCTCGATCACCGCGCGCGGCCGGGGCTCCGACCGCGTCGGCTTCGGCGACGACATCGCCGCCTGCGCCGGGCTGCACGCCACCGCCGGCGACACCCCCGTACCCTGCGGCGACGCCATCGCCGACCCGCTCACCGGCGCCGTGGCCGCCGCCGAGGCCGCCGAGGTGCTCCTCGACGAGCGCGCCCGCCTCATCGATATCTCCATGCACGACCTTGCGGCCGAGTCCGCCTCCGGCCCGGTCCCCGCCCACACGGTGTCGCTCCGCGCCGGGCAGTGGTGGGTCGAGTGCGAGGCGGGCGCCTTCCCGGTCGCCCGCCCCGCGCCGCGACCCGCACCCGGTTCCGCCCCGCCATCGGGTGCGCATCCCCTGGAGTCACTGCTGTGAGCTGGCTGATCCGGGATGTCTCGCTCGCGGACGGGCGCACCGGCGTCGATGTCCGCCTCGACGGCGGGGTGATCGCCGAGATCGGCACCGGACTGAACCTTCGCGGAGAGACCGAGGTCGACGGCGACGGCGCCGTCCTGCTGCCCGGCCTGCACGACCACCACATCCACCTGCACGGCACGGCGGCCGCCCGCGAATCCATCGACTGCACAACCGGTTTGGCGGCACTCCGCACTGCGACCACCCCGCGCGTCCGCGCGGTCGGCGCGGGCGTCTCGGTCGACCGGCACACCCTGGACCAGCTGGTCCCCGACCGCCCGGTCCGCGTCCAGCACCGCTCCGGCGCCCTCTGGATGCTCAATACCGCCGCCCTCGCCGAACTCGCACCCCTCCCCCACCTCCCCGGAATCGAACGCGACGCCACCGGCGAGCCCACCGGCCGCCTCTGGCGCCTGGACGACCTGCTGCGCGGAACCTGGCCGCCCCGAGGCGATCTCACCGCCCTCGGCCGCGAGCTCACGGCGTTCGGCATCACCGGCGTCACCGACGCCACCCCCGGCCTCGCCGACCCCCCGGCACTACCCCAGCACGTCACCGTGCTCGGCGAGCGCAAACTACTCCTGCACGACCACGACCTCCCCGGTTACGACGAACTCCGCGACCGCATCGCGGCCCTGCACCGGCGCGGCCTCCCGGTGGCCGTGCACTGCGTCACCCGGGTCTCGCTGCTGCTCACCCTCGCGGTGCTGGACGAGGTCGGCACCCTCCCCGGTGATCGGATCGAGCACGGCGCCGTCGTCCCCGACCCGGAACAGCTGCGCGGCCTCACCGTCGTCACCCAGCCCGGTTTCGTAGTCGCCAACCGCGAAAGATACCGCGCCGAGGTCGATCCCGACGACCTCCCGCACCTCTACCCCTACGCGACCCTGCTCACCGCCGGAGTCGCGGTCCTGCCGAGCAGCGACGCCCCCTACGGCCCGCTCGACCCCTGGGCGATCATGCGCGCCGCCGCGAGCCGGGAACTCGGCGCGCACGAGCGGGTCCCGGTCCGGACCGTCCTCGACGGCTTCCTGCACGACGCCGAACTCCGCCCGCGCTCGATCACCGCGGGCGCGACCGCCGATCTCGTCCTGCTGGCCGCCCCCCTGCCCACGGCACTCGACTCCCCCGACGCGGCACTGGTCCAGCACGTGTGGATCGGGGGAAATCAGGTCCGCTGAGGCGGCTACCTCGCCGCCAGCACCCGATCGAGCGCCGCGTACCCGGCCGGTTCCCACGTCGGCTTCCCGCCCGGCAACCCCCGCCTGCCCGCCCGGCCGATAGCGATCAGCCCCAGGGCACGCAGCACCGCCCACCCCCGCGCCCGGACGACGGTGGCTGCGTCGGCCCGCCCGTAGGCGTCGAAGAAGCGGTCCGAGGTACCGCCGGGGAGGAGAATCCACGCCGCGGAGAGATCGGTAGCGGGATCGCCCGCGCACAGCTCACCGAAATCGATGACACCGGTGAGCATTCCGTCGCGCACGATCACATTCGCCGGATGCAGGTCCCCGTGCAGCCAGCGCGGCGCCCCTCCCACGCCGGAGCCGCCAACGCCTCCGCACCACGGCGCGGGCACCGTCGGGGATACGGTCGAGTTGTTCCCGCGCCCCGGCCAGCGGGTTACTGCGGGCGGGGTTCACCGGGGCGTCGGCGGGCGCCGGAGAATGCAGGGCGCGGAGGAAACCCGCCAGGACGTCGGCGGCGGCAGGCTGGGTGATCGGCTCCCGATCGGCGGGCTCCCCCTCCACCCAGCGCGCGATCGTCCAGGTGTGCGCGAACAGCGCCGACGGCCTCCCGATGCGCACCGGGAGCGGCGCGGGCAGGGTCAGCCGCGGCGCGAGCACCGGCACCCACTTCTGCTCGATGGCCAGCAGTCCGGGCGCGCGGCCGGTGCGCGGCAACCGCACCGCCAGCTCCTCGCCGAGCCGCCACTGCTGGTTGTCCCACCCGCCCTCGACATCCCGGAGTTCGAGTCCCGCGAGATCCGGGTGTTGCTCCCGCAGCAAGGCCCGCACCAGCTCCTGCCCGAACCGCACTTCCGTCATGGAAGCCCCTCCCTCGCGCGAAATCCGTGACAGCGCGACCCTAGAACGCCCCGATCAACGCCCCCGCCTCGGTGATCGGCACGGTGTGGGTGGCCACGCCCGCTCCGGTACCGACGTGCAGCAGGAAGGCGGGTGGCTCCGCGAGGTACCCCATCTGCCGGTCCGCCGAGAGCGTCAGCGAACTCTGCCGATGGGTGCTCGGCGCGATCGAGACCTGGGTGCCGGCGAACGGGGCCGAGACCGCCCGGTGCACGTGCCCGGCCAGCACCCGGACCACACAGAGATGCCGGGCCAGCACCTCACCCAGCGCATCGGCATCCGTCAACCCCATCGCGTCCAGGAACGGAATCCCCACCGGCACCGGCGGATGGTGCAGGCACACGAACACCGCCCGTTCGGCGCGCTCGCTCAGCACCCGATCGAGCAAGGCCAGCTGCCGCTCCCCCACCCGCCCCGAGGGGCCACCCGGCTGCCGGGAATCGAGCACCACCACCGACAATTCGGCGTGATCCACCACGTAGTGCGTCTCGGACCCGCCCCCGAGCGCGGCACTGCCCGCGAAGGTCTCGCGGACCGCCGCCGGATCGTCGTGGTTCCCGACGACCAGGTGCAGCGGCAGCGGGAACCGCGCGATCAGCTCGCGCAGCTGGTCGTACGCCCGATGCCCGTACTCGACCAGGTCACCGGTGAGCACCACGCACTCCGGACGCGGCTCCAAGGCCAGGACCCGGCCGAGCGCGAGATGCAGGTTGGCGGCCGGCGCGGCGGCGAGCGCGTCGGCGCGCAGGTGCGGATCACTCAAATGGGCGAGGAGCATGCCCCCATCATCCAGCGGCGACCGCGGGCGGCCACAGCGGCGACGGCGTGGTCCCGAGCGGGTACCACCCCGGCAACCGCCCGGCCCCGGCGTTCTTCGCCATCCGCGCGGAGAACTCCGCCGACACCTTCCCCGCCTTCAGCAACCGGATGTACAGGTCGGCGACATGCCCGAAGTCGAAGAAATCGCGCTGCCACGCCCACTTCCCGTCCCCGGCGTAGCCGAACCACGAGCCGCCGAGCCCGTACACCTCGTGCTCGACCCCGTCGGTGTCGGTGGCGACCTGCTTCCAGAAGCCGAGCACCTCCCCCTGCACCTCGTCGATGAGAACCCGCTGGTAGGGGTAGCGCCAGCCGAGCAGCCCCGCCATCTCCTGGCCGAAGGCGATCTCCCGGATCTCGTCGATCCCGACGCACATGACGTCGTCGGTGGGGCCGATGTTCCAGCCGTAGCTGCCGTCGGCGACGAAGAAGTCCGCGAGCGGACGCCAGTCGCCGGTGCGCTCGGCTTCGATATTGGCGGCGAGCCACAGGTCGACGACCTCTTGCAGTTCGGCGCGGGGGAACGAGGGCATGGGGGGTCCTTTCAGGAGCGCTTGGCGCGCAGTCGTTTCCGGTCGGCGAGCAGCGCCTCGAGGGTCTGCCGGACCGGGCGGAAGGTGAGGCCGAGGTCGCGTTCGGCGGCGGAGTTGTCGGCGGGCGGCGAGTCGACGAGGTAGCGGGCACCCGCCGCGCCGAGTTTGCGCAGGGCCGGTGGGAGGCGGTCGCGGAAGCGGTCGGCGAGCGTGCCCGCCGCGATCAGCGCGGCGTCGGGGACGCGGTGGTGGCGGATCCGGCGGCCGGTGATCGTACTCAGGTGCCCGGCGAGTTCGGCGCCGGTGACGTGGTGTCCGGTGATCACGTACCGGCGCGGGCCGCGCCCGGGTTCGAGCAGCCGGGCGTGCGCTTCCGCGATATCGCGCACGTCGGCGATCGTGAAGGCCGCACCGCGCCCCGGGATCCCGGACCGCAGGAAGGCGCCGATCGCGTCGCCGGATTCCCCGAACCGACCGGCCGCGGCGGGGCCGAACACGCTGCTCGGATAGGTGATCACCACCGGCGCCCCGGCGCGCTGCAGGCCGCGCGCGTACCGTTCGACCCGCGCCTTGGACTCGCCGTAGGCGTCGCCGCCACCGCCCGGCGGCAGGTCCGGGTGCAGCAGCGGGCAGCGCGGATGCCAGAGCGCCACCGCGCTCGACACCGACACCACCGGGTCCAGCCCGGCCGCCACCGCTTGCCCGAGCACGTTCTCCGCGCCGGTCACGGTGGCGTGGATCGTCCGCTCGGCCGCGGCGGGGTCGAGGGCGACCACCGCCGCCGCGTGCACGACGGCGTCGCAGCCGGTCAGCGCGGTGCGCACCTGTTCCGCGTCGGTCATGTCGCCCCGCACGATGTCGCTGCCGTCGAAGCCGAGTTCGGCCGCCACGGTGGCCGCCCGCTCGGGGTCGCGGGCCAGCAACCGCAGGTGGTGGCCGCTGTCGTGCACGGCCTTGGCGGTCCAGGCGCCGACGAAACCGGTCGCGCCGGTGATCAGGACCCGCATGCTCAGCTCCGCAGCAGCAGCGCGGCGACCGAGGTCAGCCGCTCGGCCATTGCGGTGTAGGAGCCGTACGCCATCCCGGCCTGGATCATGGCGCCACTGACGGCGATGCTCAGCGCGTCCAGGATCTCCGGCGTGCAGGAGGGCCCGGCGGCGCGGCGCAGGCGGCCGGCCAGGGCGGTGCCGATACAGGTCCGCAGCCGGGCCACGTCCGGGTCGCGGCTGAGTACCGCGGCCGAGGCGGCGACGCTCAGTTCGGGCTCCTCCGACATGAGCGCGCCGAGCTCGGCGAAGACCGCCGCCAACCGCTCCAGCGGCTCCGCGCCCGTCACCGGCTGCTCGCACCAGCGCTGGATCCGGCGCCAGTACAGCTCGGTGACCAGGTGCTGCTTGGCCGAGAAGTAGCCGTAGACGGTGGCGTGCGTCAGCCCGGAGCGCCGCGAGACCTCGCGCATGGAGAGCTGGTCGTAGCCCTGCTCGCGCAGCACCGACAATCCGGCGTCGAGCACCCGGTCCGCGGTGCCGACCGAGCGGCCGCCCAGTGCGCGGCGCCCCATTCCCGTGTCCACCATGTTTCAGACACTAGGCTATACAGGTGTAAACCGAAAGAGTTCC
Organism: Nocardia sp. NPDC050697; assembly: GCF_040654395.1. NCBI lineage: Bacteria > Bacillati > Actinomycetota > Actinomycetes > Mycobacteriales > Nocardiaceae > Nocardia > Nocardia sp. NPDC050697. The sequence goes on along the minus strand of NZ_JBFAHY010000001.1, from coordinate 306,464 downwards.
GGCGACTCCCGCGCGGCAGCCCCATAACTTCAGTCAACTAAAGCGCGGGCCCGGTTATGAACTCACCGGGCCGGAAGCGCTGACGCTGCCCGAGGCCGCGGCGACGCTCACCCGGCTCCTCGGCCGCGAGATCGTCTACACGCCGACGACTCCGGAAGTGATGCGGGAGGCGATGGCGGTGCGCGGGGTGCCCGGCTACTACGCCGAGGTGGCGCTCGGAATCGTTCGCAGCGTCGAGGCCGGGCTGCACGCGCGGGTCACGACGACCGTCGCCGAGTTGCTCGGTCGCCCGGCCACCGATGCTGCGGCCGTGCTCGCCACGCACCTGGCCGGCTTCTCCGGGGCGGCGGCGTGAGTATCCGCGCGGCGCTCTCCTGCACCGCTTCCGCGGCAGCTCCTCCTCAGAACAGCCCGAGCTGAGTCGAAATCCCGTCCGACCGAACGGCTCCCGGCACCACCCGCCGCCCGGCGAGCACCCCCAGATCGGCCAGGAACGGATCGTCTTCCTCGTTCACCCGCACCGAAGCGACGGACCCGACCATCGCCACCACGCTCAAGCAATGGTCACCCGAGGTCAACGCGTGCGGATACTCGTCGCTCGCACCGGAGACCCCGGCGTGCTGCGCGGGCGGCTCCCACGGCTCGAGCGGCAGCACCGCCGAGGCCCCCTCGAGCACCTCCCGCGCCTCCTGAACGGCCCACCCGTGCGCGCGCTCGATCTCGGCGGCGGACCGCGGGCGGGACAGCGCGCTCAGCTTGGCGCTGCGCCGCTTGCTCTGCACGATGTCGAGCGCACCGGAGACCAGGTCTTCGTACTCCCGCGCGGTGACCCCCGAATCGGCCCAGGCCAGGTAGGTGGCGCGGATGGCGCCCTGCTCGTCGAGCCGGGTCCGTTTGCGGGCGTGCACCGCCGTGCCGACCTTGCTGGAGGCGTCGGCGAAGGTGGCGATGTAGACCCAGTGCGGCCGGGCGACGTACTCGCGCAGCCCGTCGGGAACGTAGCCACCGCGGTGCACGTGGTGGATGAAGCGGAATTCGTCGGCGGCGGCGCATTCCGCGCACTGCCGCCCGCTCACCGCGGGCCGGGCGCCGGGACAATCCCGGCCCTTCACCTCACCGGAGGGCGCGAAAATCGCGTGCCCGGTGCAGAATTGACCGTCGCCGTCCACCGAGAACGACAGTGTCGTGCCGATCAGCGGCAGCACGGTGCGCGCGTTCGAGCCCACCTCGGCCAGCTCCAGGTGCGGGGTGCCGCCGGTCCACGAGACCGCGCGCACGAGATACCGCGCACCGTCGAGCCAGGAAGCGCGCATCATTCCACCCCCCGAGAGCTCGTCCACAACTCCTCCACCGTACCCGGCGGCCGTCACGCGACGAGAGCGGCGACCACGCTGTACCCCTTGGGATCCCGCCACACCGCGCCCGGATGCGCGGCGAGCGCTCGACCTCGGCCGAGACGTCGGGCCGGGTGACCCGGCGCGGCTCCGCGACGAACCCGCAACGGCGCCGGGTCGGCGTACTCGCTCTCCAGCGACGGCCCGGTCACGCTCACCGCCCGAGATAGGCCGCGAGCCCACCCAGCTCCTCGCTGGCGATGAACACCGCCCGCACATTCAGAATCGCCTCCTCGGCGTGCGCGGGGCACCCCCATGCCGAATCCCCCCAGGAATCCGCGATTTTGATCTCCGCCGCGGCCTCGCACCCCTCCGGCCCGCCGAGCTGACAGGACTCGGGATGCGGCGCCGCCACCTGCGCGGCGGCGGCGGAGCGCAGCCGGGCCGCGAGCTCGGCGGCGGCCTCGGCCCGCCGCTCCGCATCGGCCCGCAGCTCGTGCTCGGCCCGCAGCGCACGGGCCAGCTCTTCCCGCGCGGCCTCGGCCCGCGCCTCGGCAAGCGCCTTGGCCTGCTCGATGTGGTGCCGCTCGATGGCGAGCGCGGCGGTGCGCGCGAAGATCCGGGCGAGCGCGAGATCGCTGTCCTGCGGCACCCGCGGGCGCCGGTGGTACATGGCGAAGGTGCCGAGCAGGCTGCCGTCGCGGGCCAGGATCGGCGTCGACCAGCAGGCGGCGAGCTCGGCGCGCTGCGCCAGGTCGCGGAAGTCGTCCCAGAACGGGTCGGTGCCGATATCGGTGACGATCACCGGTTCCCGCCGGAAGGCGGCGGTGCCGCAGGAGCCGACGCCGTCGCCGGTGGCGATCCCGTCGATAGCCGCGTTGTAGAAGCCGGGCAGGCTGGGGGCGGCGCCGTGCCGCAGGTGCGCGCCGTCGGGGTCGGCGAGCAGCACCGAGACCAGCACCGGTTCCGGGGCCAGGCTCTCGATCGAGCGCGCCATCCCGTCCAGCACCTCGGTGAGCGGCGCCTGCCTGGCGATGTGCTCGACCAGCAGCCGCTGCTCGGCGAGCAGCCGCTGGGCGTGTTTGATCTGGGTGGTCTCCACGCCGATCACCTGGAGGCCGCCGCGGCGGGGTTCGACGGTGATGTCGAAGAACGCCTCCCGCGCGGGGGCGCCGGCGCCGAGCACGACCCGCAGGTCCCGCAGGGTGTCGGCGATACCGGTGCTGCCCACCCGATCGAGCAGCGGGAGGATGTCGTCGCCGAGGCCGCGCGGCAGCAGCGCGCCGAGCGGGAGCCCGATACCGTCCGGCGACCGGCCGATGGCGGCGAAGAAGGCCGGGTTGGCGGCCTCGAGCACGTGCTCGGGGCCCGCCAGCGTCGCGGAGACCGCGATCGACCGCCCGAAGAGTTCGCGCAGGTCGTGCTCGGACGTCGTGATCATTCGGGCCTCGCCTCGGGCGTCGGGTGGGGTCGCCGGGAGCGGCGCGCCCCGGCCCGGCCGGGCATTCGAGGTCGGGTCAGTAGACCAGAACGGGCCGACATGCGCCAGCGATCAGGCCGGGGGCAGGACGGTGGCGGGCACGACGATGGTCGGCGCGGGCTGCCCGGGCGCGGGCGGCGGGAGCGTGTCGATCACCCGGCGACGAGGTCGTAGACGGCGGTGGCGAGCTCGGGGTCGTCGGCGGAGATGCCGCCGTGCGCGTTGTGGTCGAGCGCGACGAGGTAGTCGGCCATCTGCTCGCCGGTCAGGTCGATGCGGACCATGCCGTCGGCCTCCGGGATCAGCGTCACCGGGTCCTCGACGCCGGGATCGCCGAGCCGGACGTCGGTGCGCTGCCACACCTGCTCGGGCATGTGCAGCTCGAAGACCGGGACGGCGGCGACGCGGTCCTCGCGGCCGAGCTGTTCGGGTGGTGATTCGGCGCATCCCGCGAGCAGCAACACACCCAGCACGCCCGCCATCAGCCGTGCCCTCGAGAATCCCGCGACCATCTGCCCCGTCCCCTGTCCCGCCGTCCGTTCGACCTCGCATTTCCACCGGTGCGGGCGCGTAAACGTAGCCGCTGCGAGCACGTGTTATGTTCTACGCACATCGAACGTGACCCACGCCACTGCGGAGGCGCCATGAGCACACCGGATCGGTTCGACCAGCTCGCCGCCCGGGTGGCCGGGGTGGCGCCGGTATCGCGCACACCGCTGGACTCCCCGTACGACATCTCCGACGAGCTCTTCGCCGCGCTGCGGCACGTGCTGCACGACGTCGGCGGCCAGCCCGACATCCCGGTCCCCTACCTGGAGAAGACCGAGGAGCCCTGGGAGATGAACACCTACGTCACCTGCGAGTGCCTCGGCTGGCGCGGGGTGTGGAACTCCGAGGAGCGGCGCCGCGCCGAGAACGACCTCGGCGCCACGCTCTACTTCGGCCTCCCCTACTACGCCCGCTGGGCCCTGGTCGCCGCCAAGACCCTGGTGGTCAAGGGGTACATCACCCCCGACGAGCTGAGCGCCAAGCTCGACGAGGTCCGCGCCAGGCAGGTGCCGCGGTGACGCGCCGGTTCGAGGTCGGCGACCGGGTCACCGTGCGCGAGGCCACCACCCTGTTCCACACCCGCACCCAGCTCTACACCCGCGGCCGCACCGGTACCGTCGTCGACCACCGCCCGGAGTGGGTGATCCCCGAGGACGAGGCGTGGGGCCGCGACGACGGCCGCACCGAGCCGTTCTACGTGGTGCGGTTCCGCCAGCACGACCTCTGGCCCGGCTACACCGGCTTCCCCGCCGACACCCTGCAGACCGAGATCTCCGAACACTGGCTGACCCCCGCACAGGAGGACGACACGCAGTGAGCCACGACCACGACGACCACGCACCCATCGAGACCGCCGGGCAGATCAGCGAATTCGAGGTGCTGGAGACCGCGATCCGGGAACTCGCCATCGAGAAGGGGCTCTTCTCCCGCGAGGACCACCGCCGCTTCGCCGAGTGGGCCGAGACCGTCGGCCCGCACGGCGGCTCCAAGCTGGTGGCCAAGGCGTGGACCGATCCGGAATTCAAGGCGCGGCTGCTCGCCGACGGCACCGAGACCTGCAAGGAGGTGGGGATCGACTGGCGCGACCCCACCGGCTCCGGCACCCCCAGCGACTACACCTACTTCTACGTCCTGGAGAACACCCCCGAGGTGCACAACGTCATCGTCTGCACGCTGTGCTCCTGCTACCCGCGCCCGGTGCTCGGCATGTCGCCGGACTGGTACCGCACGCCGAACTACCGCAGGCGGCTGGTGCGCAGGCCGCGCGAGGTGCTCGCGGAGTTCGGGCTGCACTTCCCGGCCGAGGTGGACGTGCGGGTGCACGACTCCAACCAGAAGTCGCGGTTCATGGTCATGCCCATGCGCCCCGCGGGCACCGAGGGGTGGACCGAGGAGCAGCTGGCCGCCATCGTCACCCGCGACACCATGATCGGCGTCGCGCTCCCGCAGGTCGGCTGGACCGCGCAGAAACCGCCGAGCCAGGCCGAGGACGCCATGCAAGGGGAGGCCCGCGCATGACCGCGCCCTACGACGTCCTGCTCGCCACCCTGCCCGCCGGCGCCGAACGCGAGCGCACCCTGCCCGACCTGGACCGCAGACCGGACCCCTGGGAGTCGAGCATGCAGGCCACCTGCGAGTGCCTCTCCTGGCGCGGCGCCCTGGACAATCTGGAGCGCAGGCACGCCGAGGACGCGCTCGGCGAGACCGTCTACCGGGATTTCCCGGTCCGCACCCGGTCGGCGGTGGTCACCGCGCACACCCTGCTCGAGCGCGGCGTCATCGACCCGGACGAGCTGGCGGCGCGGATGGCCGCGGTGCGGGAGCGGCTGCACCGGGAGTAGCGGCCGGGTGTGGTTGATTGGGGGGATGTATCGCCCCCTCGAACGTCGGGTCCGGACCAATGGTGTGACGCTGCGGGTGACCGAGGCCGGTGACCGCGGCGCGCCGGTCGTGCTGCTGGCACACGGGTTCCCGGAGCTGGCGTTCTCCTGGCGGCACCAGATCCCCGTCCTCGCCGAAGCCGGGTACCACGTGCTCGCCCCCGACCAGCGCGGCTACGGCGGCTCGGAGCGTCCGGCGGCCGTCGAGGAGTACGACATCGCCCGGCTCACCGGCGACCTCGCCGGGCTGCTGGACGACGCCGGGGCCGAGCGGGCGGTGGTCGTCGGGCACGACTGGGGTGCCACCGTCACCGCCGGGTTCGCGCAGCTGCACCCCGGCCGCGCCGCCGCCGTCGCGCTGCTGAGCGTGCCGCCGACGCCGCGCCCGCCCGCCCCGCCGATGCGGATCCTGGCGAAGCGGTTCGGCGAGAACTTCTACTACATGCTGTACTTCCAGCGGGTCGGGCCCGCCGACACCGAGCTCGACGCCGACCCGGCCACCGCGCTGCGCCGCCTGCTCAGCGGGTTGCGCGCCGGTGTTGATCCGCGGGCGCAGGCCGCCATGCTCCGGCTGGTGGCCCCCGGGCCGGAGGGGTTCGTCGACCGGCTGCCCGAGCCCGGCTCCCCGCCGGACTGGATCACCGCCACCGAGATCGACCACTACGTCGCGGAATTCACCCGCACCGGGTTCACCGGCGGGCTGAACTGGTACCGCAATATCGACCGCAACTGGGAGCTGCTCGACGGTGCTCCGCCCATCGCCGTGCCCGCGCTGTTCCTCGCGGGCGCCGACGACTTCACGCTGCTCACCACGCCGAGGCACCGCATGGGCGAGATCCTGACCGGGCCGTATCGGGAGGTCGTGCTCGAGGGGGCGGGGCATTGGGTGCAGCAGGAGCGTCCGGCGGAGGTCAATGCCGAGCTGCTCGCCTTCCTGCGCGGGCTGGAGCGCTGGTGAGCACCGACCTGTTCGCCGGAATCCCGGTGCGCGAGTATGCCGTCGCCCGCGCCTGGTACGAGCGGCTCTTCGGCGGCGAGCCCGCTTTCCTGCCGAACGACATCGAGGCGGTGTGGGAGGTCGGCGCGCACCAATACGTGTACATCGTGGTGCGTCCGGCCGCCGCGGGGCACGCGGCGCACCTGCTGTACGTGCCCGATCTCGACGCGCGGATCGCCGCGATCGCGGAGCGCGGGATCGAGCCCGCCGCGCGGGAGGAGTACGGCGAGGCACGGGAGGTCGTGTTCCGCGATCCGGACGGGAACGAGTTCGGCTTCGGCGGATAGCGTCGATGCGCCGGGCGCACCACGCAGTCCTCGGGCGGTCCGGCCGTGATCCACCGCGCGGGTTACGGCACGGCGTTCACGCGGCGGCATCTCGGCCGAGCCGGGCCGCCGAGCAGCGGCGGATCCGGTACCACGGCGACGTGCGTGGCGACCTCGCGGATCCGCCGGCCCGCGCACAGCGAGGGCCGGTCCCACTCCTCCGGCGCCAGCCCGGCCAGCAGCTCGGCGATGGCGCGGCGCTGCTCGGCATGGACCGAGCATCTCGGCGCCGCCGAGATGCGCCGCCTGTGCGCGGCGCTCACCCGTCTGCGGGGGCTCATCGAACCCGAGGCGGCCGGCGGCTGAGTCCGTTTCGTCCCGCAATGCCCGGGTAGAGCACCCCTACTGCTCCGAGAGATGGGTGCCCTGCGGCGAACGACGATGACCGAGAACGATATCGAGGGCGCCTACCTGGCCGCCGGACTCGCGCTGCTGCTGGCGGCTACGCTGCCCCGCCTCTTCAAGAACCGGGCGATCACCGCGCCGATGCTGGTCGTCGGGATCGGGGCCCTGGCGGGGCTCGCTATCGGGCGGACCGGCATCGAGGTGGTCTCCCCGCTCGCGCACCCGGCGGTGATCGAGCATCTCGCCGAGCTGTGCGTGATCGTGGCGCTGATGGGCGTCGGGCTGGCGATCGACCGTCCGCTGCACTGGCGGACCTGGCGCTCCACCTGGCGCCTGCTGCTCATCGCCATGCCGGTGTGTATCGCGGCGGTGGCGCTCTTCGGCTGGTGGGCGGTGGCGCTGCCGCCCGCGGCGGCGGTGCTGCTCGGCGCGGTGCTGGCCCCGACCGATCCGGTGCTCGCCTCGGATGTGCAGGTCGAGGGGCCGACGCCGGGCGAGGGGTCGGACGAGGAGGACGACGAGGTGCGGTTCGCGCTCACCTCGGAGGCCGGGCTGAACGACGCGCTCGCCTTCCCCTTCGTCTACCTGGCGATCATGCTCGCGACCGCGGGGCCGGTGCTGAGCTGGCTGCCGGGCTGGGTGGCGTGGGAGCTGATCTGCAAGGTGGTGCTCGGCGCGGCGGCGGGATTCATCGCGGGCGATCTGCTCGGCCGCGCCTTCTTCCGCTTCCCTATCCGCAATGCCAGGCTCGCCGATCGCGGCGAGCCGATCGTGGCGCTGGCGGCGGTGCTCGCGGTGTACGGGCTCACCGAGCTGATCGGCGGGTACGGCTTCATCGCGGTCTTCGCCTGCGCCATCGCGATCCGGCGGATCGAGCGCGACAACGACTACCACGAGGAGATGCACAGCCTGGTCGAGCAGCTGGAGCACGTCCTCACCCTGGTCGTGCTGCTGCTGCTCGGCGCGGCGCTCACCTCGGGGCTGCTGGCGGCGCTGGACTGGCGCGGCGCGTTGCTGGGGGTGCTGCTGGTCTTCGTGGTGCGCCCGGTGGCGGCCTGGCTGTCGCTGCGGCGCTGCCCGGAGCTGGATGCCAGGGAGCGCCGGGTCACGGCGTTCTTCGGGGTGCGCGGGATCGGCTCGGTCTACTACGTCGCCTACGCGCTGGCGCAGACCGATTTCGGGGCGGCGGACGAGACCATCTGGGCGGTCACCGCGTTCACCATCGTGCTCTCGGTGCTGGTGCACGGCGCCAGCGCGGGCTGGGTGATGAGCCGGCTGGACTGGGAACGCAGCGAGCCGGGATAGCTACTCCGGCGCCGCCTGGAAGAAGTCGGTGAAGCCGCTGGGCCGGTGCACGCCGATCACGCCGTGCTCGTAGAGCCCCCACCCGACCCGCGGCTCCCTGCCCTCCTCGTGCCACACCGCGCGCCCGACATTGTCGGTGAGCCCGAAGGGCAGCCGGCCGGCCACCTCGGGGGCGCTCAGGTCGTAATCGCGGCGCTCGGTGAAGTTCTCGCCGTGCCACTGCCCGTGCAGCCAGTCCGGGTCGGGGCTGTACCCGCCGCCGACGCCGATGGCGAGGAACAGCGTCGACTCCAGCTCCACCCGCACCTCGGCGCCGTCGCGGGTGCGCAGCGCGAGCGTGCCGGTGGCGGGCAGCCGGGTGCCTAGATGGTAGCGGGTGCTGACGAGCGGCCAGCCGAGCTGCTCGGTGCGGCCGTCGGGCCAGATGCGGTGGCAGTCGTTGAGGCTGCGCTCGCCGTCGGCGTCCTCCTGGATGATGATCACGATGGCGAACTCGTCGAAGGCGATGGGGGCGTAGAGCCACCACATGCCGCCGAAGGGCGGGTCGGCGGGGCGCCCGGCGGGCTCGGCCTCGCCGATGGGGCGCAGCCCCCAGGAGCGGTCGCGGGTGCCGGTCCAGCGTTCGGGGGTGACCGGGTAGGTGGTGCCGTCGATGCTGATCGTCCCCTCCCAGGTGCCGACCTGGGCGAAGCGCTGCGCGTCGATGATGGTGCGGTGGCTGCCCGAGCGCATGACGTGCCGCTGTTCGGGGATCGCGGGGAAGGAGGCACGCCAGGTCATGTCGACGGCGATGCCCTCGGTCTCGGCGATCACCAGCCGCGAGGTGGTCAGCGGCTCGACCACCTCGAGCCGGTAGTTACCGCAGTGCTGGTTGAGCCGGTCGCTGTCGATGGTGTCGCCGAAGTGCAGGGCGTGCTGCCGCTCGCCGCGCCGGAGCACCAGGAAGGCGTCCTTGGTGCCGAGGTTCGGGTAGTAGCCGATGCCGGTGATCAGCATGAGCTCGCCGGAGTGGTCGAGCGCGTTCCAGTAGGACCGGTCGTAGAAGTTGCGGTCGCCGCCCACCCATTCGATGGGCGCCGGGATCTGGTGGATGGGGTACTCGTCGAGCGGGAATACCCCCGGCACGTGCTGCACGTTCGGCTCCTCGGATTCGGTTCAGGGACGGCTGATCAGGGTCACCACGCCGCGGTCGCCGTCCACCCGGACGCGGTCGCCGGTGCGCAGCGCGGTGGTCGCCACCAGGGTGTTCACCACGCAGGGCAGGCCGTACTCGCGGGCGACGACGGCGCCGTGCGAGACCGAGCTGCCGATATCGGTGACGAGCGCGGCGATCACCGCGAAGTACGGCGTCCAGCCCACGTCGGTGACCGGGGCGACGAGCACCTCGCCGGGGCGGAGTTCGCGCGCCTCGACGATCGACTGCGCCACTCGGACGGTGCCCTCCACCACCCCGCGCCCCGCCGGACGGCCGACGACTTCGGCGGCCACCCTGGAGACGGCGACGGCGGCGCGCGGCAGGGCCGGCTCCGGCCGCCCGACCGAGACGTCGGCGAAGTGCAGCGCCGCCTGGAACGGCAGCGCCCGGCGCCGCTGCTCCGCCCGGGCCACCAGCGCGGTGTCGCCCGCCACGAGCCGGGCGAGCTCGGCCCGGTCGAGGAAGAAGACCAGGTCCGCGTCGGGCAGGTCGCCGCGCTCGCTCAGCACCGCGCCGAGATGCCGGTAGCCGCGCTTGAGCCGGTGCGCGACCTGGGCCATGCGGGATTTCGTCTCCTCCCGGCCCCTGGCCCCGCCCTGCGCGAGCCGGGCCAGCAGCCCGAGCGCGCCGCGGCGCGGGCCCGGCGCGGCGGTGTCGTCGCGATCCGGCGCCGGGGCGCGCAGCATGATCTGCATCATCGAGCCGAGGCCGTCGGGGTCGTCGGCCCAGGATGGGTCGCGCATGCACAGCTCGCGGTAGCCGCGGTGGCCGTGTCGCTCCAGGAACCCGCGGAGCGCCGCTCCGGCCGGGGTGTCCGCCGCCACCAGCCGTTCGACCGCCTCGGCGGGTGCCGCGGCGAGGAACCCCGCGGTCGCGGCGGGATCGGCGGCGAGCAGGGTGATGACGCCGGTGAGCTGCTCGACCATGACGACGCTCTCGACCTCGGTCGCCCCGGCCAGCAGCCGGATGGCCTCGGCGCGCCCGTCCGCCTCGCTCGCCCCCCGCCGCACGGCCGCGCGAATCAACCGCTCCTCCAGGATGTTCGCCGCCACCGCCGCCCGCGACGAGGAGCGCACGTGGGTGAGCGTCACCCGGCGGTACAGCTCGACCCCCGCCTCCAGCCGGGCCAGGATGACCCGCGGATCGCGCCCGGAGATCGGCGGGAAGCCGTCGATCTCGGCGGGCAGCCGCCGGATGGCGGGCCCGACGCTGAGCGTGAAGGCACTGAGCCGCACAGTGTTCCGCAGCCGCTGCCCGAACGGCTTGGGTGGCGCCGCCTCCAGCTCCTCGACCACCCGCCCGCACACCGACAGCGAGAACTGCTCGCGCGAATTGCCGAGAATGCCCGAGCTCAGCGCGGTGCCCTCGGTCAGATTCAGGAACATGTGCCCGTAGAAGTAGCCGACCTGCGGCCAGCGCTCCTCGTATCCCCGCTGCACCCCGCCCGCGACCTGCACCATCTGCATGGCGTAGTCGATGGCGTGGCCGCTCACATCGGCGGTGAGCGGGCAGAACGCGCCCGGCATCATCTCGCCGATATTGCAGCGGGTGTAGACGTGGCCCGCGGCGACCGGGGTGTCCATCTCGTCCAGCTCGCCGGGGAGGGTGGTGATCGGGCGGGCCTGCAACCACCACAGCGTCCCGGCGCGGTCGATCGCCCACTCCAGATCCAGCGGCCGCCCCCAGTGCGCGGCCGCCCGCTGGGCGCCGACGCGGATGGCGGTGAGCTGGTCGGCCGTGAGCACCGGGTTCGCGCCGACCTCGCTGGTCACCGGGGTGCCGGCGGCGGTGAGGACGTGGTGGTCGGAGCGCGCCGAGCCGTCGACCAGGCTCTCCCCCAGGCCGTGCACGGCGTCGATCACCAGCAGGTCGCGGCGCCCGGAGACCGGGTCGGCGGTGAAGACCACCCCGGCCGCGGCGGCATCCACCAGCTGCTGGACCACGACGTGCATGGCGCCGCCCGCGCCGTACCGCGCCGCGCGGGCGGAATCGGCCGAGGCGACGCAGCGGTGCACGGCGGCGACCAGGTCGCGCTCGGTCCCGACGCCGAGCACCGTCTCGTACTGGCCCGCGAAGGAGAGTTCGGCGCCGTCCTCCCCCGCGGCCGAGGAGCGCACCGCCACCGGCGTCGATCCGGCCGCGCGCATGCGCGAGAATCGTGCCATGACGGCAGCAGCAGGGACCGCGGCGGCGTCGGCGATGGCGAAGCCGGGCGGCACCGGCAGGCCGAGCCGCATCAATGCGGCGAGCCCGCTCGCCTTGCCGCCGAAGCTGTCGTCCGTGATGTCGCCAAGGTCGGCGACGACGGGTCCGGTAGTGCCCACCGGCCAAACGTTACGCGTGTCACGGAAATGACGGGCGAGAACGGGCGACCCCGCGACAGCCGGATCGATTCGGCGGTGCTGAGCGCGGCGGCCGCGCTGCTCACCGAGGTCGGCTACGCCGATCTCACCATGGCCGCCATCGCCGATCGGGCAGGCACCTCGCGCCCCGCCGTCTACCGGCGCTGGCCGAGCAAGGCGCACCTGGTGCACGAGGCGGTCTTCCAGGAGGCCGACACCTCCGCCGTCGCCGCCACCGGGTCGCTGGAGACCGATCTGCGCGCCATCGTCACCCGCACCGTCGCACTGCTCACCTCACCGCTGGCCCGGCTCGCGGTGCCCGGCCTGATCGGCGAGGCCGCCGCCGACGCCACCCTGAACCAGCGGCTGCTCGACCGCTTCGCGGCGCAGGGCTGGCGCGGGCTCGACGACCACCTCGCCGCCGCCATCGAGCGCGGCGAGCTGCGGCCGGGGTTCGACGGCGGGGTGCTGCTGGAGGTGGTGATCGGCGCGGCGCTGGCCGCCCTGCTCTTCCGCGGGCCGGACGGGCTCACCGACGCCTGGATCGAGAGCACCACCCGGGTGCTGCTGGACGGGCTCCGCGCAGAGGGCGGCGGGCCGTGAGTGCATTCACGCTGCCCATGCCGACCGGCGTCCAGCGCGCGAGATAGCGGGATCAGGAGACGAGGTTGTCGGCCGCCGTCGCCATGTGGTGCCGCACCGCGGCCGCGGCCTGATCCGCGTCCCCGGTCTCGATCGCCTCGACGATCGCGCTGTGCCGCCCCACATCCATGTTCCCGACCGCCTTCTCCAGCCCCGCCCACATGATGGACATGCGGATCGAGCCCTCCAGCGACTGCCAGGAGTGCACGAGGGTCTCGTTGCCGGTGAGCCGGCACAGCACGCGATGGAAGTTCAGGTCGGTCTCGATCCGATCGTCGAGCGAGTACTCGGCGCGGGTCATGGCCGCGAGCGCGGCGTGCAGCGGGGGCAGCACCTCCGCGCGGTCCGGACGCTCGGCGAGTTCGCGGACGGCGAGCGACTCCAGCGCGGCCCGGACCGCGAAGATATCGCGGATCTCCTTCTCGTCCAGGTGCCGGACGTAGAGCCGGCCGCGCGCGCCGGCGACGATCAGCCCCTCCTGCTGGAGCTGGCGCATGGCCTCGCGCAGGGTGCCGCGGCTGATCGCCAGCTTCTCCGAGAGCTCGGTCTCCACCAGCGGGCTGCTCGGGGCGAGCGCGCCGCTGGTGATGGCGCTGCGCAGCGCGGTGACGGCCTGCTGGCGCAGGCTCGTCTTCTCCAGTCCGAGCAGCGTGGTGGGTTGCGCGACCATCCGAGCCTCCAGGCGATGTCAGCGGGCGACTGTCGACAACAGCCTGTCGACAATTGTAGGGCCTGCCCCGGGCCGCACCGCTCAGCCCAGCTCGGCCAGCACCCGGGCGACCACCCGCTCGGTGCTCAGCCCGTAGCGCTCGTGCAGCGTGGGCAGGGCCCCGGCGTCCAGGAACTCGTCCGGCAGCCCGATCGGCACCACCCGCCTGCCGAGCCCGGCCTTGACCACCTCCGCGGCGACGGTCTCGAAGAGCCCGCCGATCACGGTGTGGTTCTCCAGCGTGACCGCGAGTCGCGGGGTGTCGATCTCGGCGAGCACGGTGGCGGCGTCGAAGGGCTTGATGGTCGGGGTGTGCACGACCGCGACGTCGACCCGGTGCGCGGCCAGCGCGGCGGCGGCCTGCAGTGCCCGCATGGTCATCAGCCCGCTGCTCACCAGCACAACGTCGGCGCCGCCGCGCAGCACCTTCGCCTTGCCGAGCTCGAAGGTGTAGTCGTACTCGTCGAGCACGGTGGCGACCTTGCCGCGCAGCAGCCGCAGGTAGGTCGGGCCCGGGCTGGCGGCCAGCTGCGGCACCGCCTGCTCCAGGTCGACCGAGTCGCACGGGTCCACGATGGTCAGGTTCGGCATGCCGCGGAAGATCGCCATGTCCTCGGTGGCCTGGTGGCTGGGGCCGTAGCCGGTGGTCAGCCCGGGCAGCCCGCCGACGATATTGACGTTCAGGAAGGGCTCGGCGATGTCGAGGCAGAGGAAGTCGTAGGCGCGCCGGGCGGCGAAGACCGAGTAGGTGGAGGCGAAGGGGATCAGCCCGGTCTCGGCCATACCCGCCGCCGCCCCGAAGAGCAGCTGCTCGGCCATGCCCATCTGGAAGAAGCGCTCCGGGAAGGCCTCGGCGAAGATGTGCATGTCGGTGTACTTGGCCAGGTCGGCGGAGAGCCCGACGATCTGCTCGTTCTCCCTGGCCGCGGCGACCAGCGCGTGCCCGAAGGGGGCGGCGGTGGTGCGCTGGCCGGGGTCGACGAACGAGGCGATCATCGCCGAGGTCTTGAGCTTCGGTGCGGCGGTGGTCATTTCGCGTCCTCGTATCCGGCGGTGAGCTGCTCGCGGCAGATCTGCCATTCGTCTTCGTCGATGCGCATGAAGTGCGCCTTGGTGCGGTTCTCCAGCAGCGGGACGCCCTTGCCGACCTTCGTGTCGCAGAGCACGACGGCGGGGGCGCCGTGCGGCGCGGCGTGCGCGGCGGCGTCGTCGAAGGCGGCGAGCAGCGCGGCGGTGTCGTTGCCGTCGACCCGGTAGGTGCGCCAGCCGCAGGCGCGCCACTTGTCCGGCACCGGCTCGGTGCTCAGCACGCCCTCGGTGGCGCCGTCGGCCTGCAGCGCGTTGATGTCGACCATGGCGATCAGGTTGCCGAGCCGGTGGTGGTGCGCGCTCATGGCCGCCTCCCAGGTGGAGCCCTCGTCCAGCTCGCCGTCGGAGAGGAAGTTGAAGACCCGGGCGGGCGAGCCCTGGTGCCGCAGCCCGAGCGCCATGCCGACCGCGACGGTCAGACCGTGCCCGAGCGAGCCGCCGGAGATCTCCATGCCCGGGGTGTAGCTGGCCATCCCGGACATCGGCAGCCGGGAGTCGTCGGAGCCGTAGCTGAGCAGCTCCGCGCGGGGCACGATCCCGGCCTCGGCGAGCGCGGCGTAGAGCCCGATGGCGTAGTGCCCGGTGGAGAGCAGGAACCGGTCCCGCCCGGCCCAGTGCGGGTCGTCGGGGCGGTAGTTCAGGTGCTGGGCGTAGACGGTGGCGAGCAGGTCGGCGGCGCCGAGCGCCTGGCCGACGTAGCCCTGGCCCTGCTCCTCGCCCATGTCGAGCACGTTGTGCCGCATGCGGTAGGCGAAGGCGTCGACGAGGGCGCGGCGGTCGATGGTGGTGGTCACAGCAGTTCCTTCTCCCTGGGGGCGGCGACCGGGCGCGGAGCCGCGATCGGGTCGGCGGTGCCTGCGGCCTCTTCGGCGATCCGGCGCTCCTCCGGACCCCAGGTCTCCCTGGTGAGCAGCGCCGCGACCAGCCCGATCGCGCCGTAGGCGCTGAAGAGCAGCGCCGGGCCGATCCAGCCGAGCCAGACGTAGAGCAGCGTGGTGGCGAACGGGGTGAAGCCGGCGACCATGGCCGAGATCTGGTAGGCCAGCGAGGCGCCGGAGGCGCGCCGCGCGGCGGCGAAGAGCTCGGGGAACCAGGCGCCCTGCGCGCCGGCCAGCGCGTTCTGGCAGACCGCGTAGGAGACCACGACGGTCGCGATCACCAGCACGAAGACCCCGGTGTTGACGAGCAGGAACATCGGAATGCCGAAGAGCACCGCGAAACCGCAGACCCACAGGTAGACCGGCCTGCGGCCGACCCGGTCCGTGAGCCCGGCCCAGGCCACGGTGGCGACGATGCCGATCGCCGAGGCGATGCACAGCGCGAACAGCGTCTGCGACTTCCCGGCCAGCCCGTTGGCGTGCAGGTAGGAGATCATGTACGTGATCGAGACGGCGTACCCGGCGGTCTCGGCGATCCGCAGCCCGATGCCGCGCAGGATGTCGCGCCAATCCTTCTTCACCGACTCCAGCACCGGCGAGGCGGCGATGGCGCCGCTCTCCTTGACGTCGGTGAAGACCGGCGACTCCGGCACCTTGGAGCGGATCACCAGCCCGACCGCGACCAGCACGATGCTGGCCAGGAACGGCACCCGCCAGGCCCAGTCGCCGCCCAGGTGCACGCTGACCAGGAAGACCAGGTTGGCCAGCAGCAGCCCGACCGGGAACCCGGCCTGCACGATGCCGGTGTAGCGGCCCTTCGACCGCCACGGCGCGTGCTCGTAGCTCATCAGGATGGCGCCGCCCCACTCGGCGCCGAAGGCGAGGCCCTGGACGATCCGCACGGTGACCAGCAGCGCGGGCGCCCACAGCCCGACCGCGGCGTAGGTGGGCAGCAACCCGATGGCGAAGGTGGCGAGCCCCATCACGATGAGCGAGGCGACCAGCACCGGCTTGCGGCCGATCCGATCGCCGAGGTGCCCGCCGAGAATGCCGCCGAGCGGGCGGGCCGCGAAGCCGACGCCGAGCGTGGCGAAGGCGGCGAGGGTGCCCACCATGGGATCGCCGCTCGGAAAGAACGCGGTGCCGAAGTAGAGCGCGGCCGCGGTGCCGAACCCGATGAAGTCGTAGGTCTCGATGACGGCGCCGACCGAGGAGCCGATCGCGACGCGTTTGGCATCGGGGGTGCCGTGGACCGGGCCACGCATCCCGAGAGCGTCAGTGCTCATTTTTTCTCCTAGCGCACCGGGTGCGGACCGGTGGCAACTTCCGAGGGAAACGTTACGTCGACTGTCAACAGTGTGCTCAGTGTGACCCCGGCCACCCGTGCATGTCAACTGTTGGTCACCAACCGTTGACTGTTGACAGTCGAGCGCCGTACTGTGGGCGTCGTCACCAATCCCGGAGGATGTCCCGTGTTCCACGATCGGCTCGGCTGTTCCACGATCAGCTTCCGCCACCTGCCGCTCGGGCAGGCGCTGCGGACCATCGGCGAGCTCGGTTTCGCCGAGATCGACCTCGGCGCGCTGCCCGGCGTCTGCGATCACGTCCCCTTCGTGCTCGACGCCGCCGCGGTGGACGAGGTCGCCGAGGTGGTGGCCGGCTCCGGGCTGCGGGTGCGCAGCGTGAACGGCGACATCGGCGACCTGAACCGGCCCGCGGACGCGGCCAGGCGGGAGCACCTGGAGCGGCTGCTGGAGCTGACGGCGAGCGTCGGCGCGGAGGCCCTGGTCCTGCCGTGCGGCGCTCTGTCGCACACCCCGGTCCGCGATCTGGACGCCGACCTCGACCTGGTCGCCGCGCACCTGGAGTGGGCGTCGGAGGCGGCGCGCGCGGCCGGGCTCGCGCTGTGGACCGAATCGCTGCACGTGCACCGGCTCTGCCCCGACCTGTCCCGCGCGACCCGGCTCACCGCGCGGCTGGCGCCGGAGATCGGGATCGTCATGGACTTCAGTCACATCGTCGCCTCCGGCGCCGACCCGGTGCAGTTCGTCCGGCTCTTCGGCCCGCGCATCGCCCACGTGCACCTGCGCGACGCCGTCCCCGGCAATATCAACCTGAGCATCGGCGCGGGCGCCGCCGATTTCGGCGCGGGCTTCGCCGCGCTGGCCGAGTCCGGCTATCGCGGGCACTTCAGCCTGGAGCTGGAGACCCGCGACATCACCGACGCCGAGCGCCCCGGCGCCGCCGCGCGCGCCGCGCGCCTGCTCTCCCCCCGCATTCGCTGACCCACCGAAGGAGCACCCCCATGTCCGTCCAGCGCACCGCCGTCATCACCGGCGCCACCTCCGACCAGGGCATCGGCCTGGCCACCGCCCGCCGCTACGCCGAGGACGGCTGGGCCGTCGTCGTGCTCGACCTGGACGGCGAGAAGTCGGCGAAGGTGGCCGCCGAGATCGGCGCCGAGTACGCCGTGCCCGCCTTCGGCCACGAGATCGACGTGGCCGACGAGGATTCGGTGACCCGCGCCGAGGCCGCCGTCGCCGCCGAGGTCGCCGCCGGCGCGCTGCCGACGGTCGGCGCGCTGGCCAATATCGCCGGCATCACCTCGCCGGTGCCGTTCCTGGAGACCACGCTCGAGCTCTGGAACCGGGTGATGGCGGTCAACGCCACCGGCACCTACCTGGTGACCCGGGCCTTCCTGCCCGCCATGATCGAGGCCGGGTGGGGCAGGATCGTGACCATGTCCTCGGTCTCGGCGCAGCGCGGCGGCGGAGTCTTCGGCAAGGTGCCGTACTCCTCGGCCAAGGCGGCGGTGCTCGGCTTCACCCGCGCGCTGGCGCGCGAACTCGGCGACTCCGGGGTCACCATCAATGCCGTGACCCCCGGCGCGGTGGACACCGCCATCCGGGTCGGCAGCACCGACGCGCAGGAGGCGGCGATCCGCGACGGCATCCCGCTGGGCCGCACCGCGACCACCCGCGAGGTGGCCTCGGTGATCACCTTCCTCTCCTCCGCGGACGCCGGCTACCTGACCGGCAGCACCGTCGACATCAACGGAGGCAGCCATATCCACTGAGACGCTGCGGATCTCCTGGTGGGGCGACAGCCTCGTCGCCGCCGGGGAGGCGTACGCGCCCGCACTCGACGATCCCTACGGCCTGCCCCCGGTCGGCACCGCGATCACGGTGACGGAGTGGCGGTATCGCGGTTTCGCGCACCTGGTCGAGGTGGCGCTGCGGGCGCGGCGGCCCGGCACCGACGTGAGCGGGGTCAACCTCGCGGCCGGGGGCGCCACCTCCGGCGATGTCCGCGCCCGCATCGAGGCCGGTCCCGTGCCCGCCGCCGAGGTGGCGGTGCTCGGCTGCGGCACCAACGACGCCTGGGGGTGGCTCACCTCCGGCGCGGAAGGAGCCGCCGTGCGGGCCGAGTACGAGCAGAACCTGCACCGCGCGGTACGCGCGTTGCGCAAGCGATCCGGCACCGTCGTCCTGCTGGCTCCGCCACCCGTCGGCCGGCTCCCCGGCGCGGCCGCCATGAACGACGAACTCACCCGCTACGCCGCCATCTGCGCGACCGTCGCACGGACCAACAACACCGAATCGGTCGACGCACGACCACGTTTCCTGACCGTGGCCGGAGGACAGGGTTCGCCCAGCGCCTCCCCCTGGCGCCCGGACGGCGTCCACCTGACCGACCTCGGCAACCACCTCGTCGCCGAGGAGCTGCTCCGTGTAATCCCCTGACGCGACGACCTCTGCCACCACCGTTCACGCGGCGTGGAGTGAGGAGGCGGATGGCGCCGGGCCGAGCTGCGTAGCGCACCCCTGCCCGGACCACCGGTATCCGAACGCCCGGGTCGTGGCGGCTCAAGCCGAACCCGGACGATGTGAGTGTAGCCGAAAAGCTAGGGACTTTGGTCCTCGAAATGACATCGATGTCGGTGGATTTCGGCGGGCTCCCGGTATCCCCGCTCCACCTGCGAGATTGCCGAGGGCGGTGCGGCCGGGCAAGTCCCAGTTCCGGGACGGCGCGAGTCTGTCACCGGCCCCGGCTACGTTCTGCCGCATGAGAATTGCGCTCCGGGAGCGGCCATGACCGACCAGACCCTGCACGACATCGTGGAACTGCTGCGCGCCGCACCGGCCTCCGGCTCCTTCGCCACCCACGGCACCCTGCCCGTGCCCCTCACCGTCGAGGTGGACGGAGTCGGCACGCTGGCCTCGCCGGTCCCGCCCGAGCAGGCGCGGCGGCTGCGCGCGCTGGCCGGCCCGGCCCGGTTCGGCCGGGGCGAGCAGACGCTGCTCGACCCGGCGGTGCGCGACACCTGGAAGGTCCCGCTCGACCGGGTCCGCGTCGACGACGGCGGGGCCCTCGCCGCCGTCCTCGACACCGTCCGCGCCGAGCTGGGGCTGCCCGCCGAGTGCGCGCTGCGCGCCGAGCCGCACTCGCTGCTGGTCTACGAGCCGGGCCAGTTCTTCGCCAGGCACCGCGATTCGGAGAAGGCCGACGGGATGCTCGGCACCCTGGTGCTGACGCTGCCGACGGCCTGCACCGGCGGCGAGCTCGTCATCGAGCACGGCGACCGGCGGCTGCGCACCGGGAGCGCGCCCGACGCGCTCGGCTACGTGGCCTTCTACGCCGACTGCGAGCACGAGGTGCTTCCGGTGACCGACGGGCACCGGATCGCGCTCACCTACAACCTGATCGCGACCGGCGGCACCCGCCCCGCCGGCCCGTCGACGGTGCCGCAGCTCGCCGCGGCGCTGCGCACGCACCTCGGGACACCGGTTCCGCTCCCCCACTGGCGGCGCGACCAGGGCCGGGCGGAGCAGCCGCCGCGGCGGCTCGTGTACCTCCTCGATCACCAGTACTCGCAGCGCGGCCTCGGCTGGGACCTGCTCAAGGGCACCGACGCGGCCACCGCGGCGGCGCTCGGGGCGGCCGCCGCCGACGCCGGGTTCGACGTCGCGCTCGCGCTGGCCGAGGTGGCGCACTACCACCGCACCGACGCCTTCGAGTTCGAGCTGGCGATGATCGGCAGGCACCGCCGGTGGGAGTTCGCCGACGGCGAGTGGACGGTCGTCGCGGACGAGTGGGAGTCGCCCGACGGCGACGAGGACCTGGCGGACCTGGTCGGCGAGGCCGGCGACCGCACGGCGACCGACCACCCGGACGCCAACACCGAGGGGCTGGGCGAGCCCGAGGACCCGGACACCACCCTGACCTGGTGGCTCGCCGCCGACGGGACCGGCACGGCGGTCGAGGAGCGGGTGCACGACGAGGAGCTCTGCTGCACCAAGCCGACATGGGCGCTGCAACCGCACGCCTACGCGGCCACCGGGTACACCGGCAACGACGGCGACACCATCGAGCGGTGGTACCGGCGGGCCGCCGTCGTGGTACACCCCGCGGAAAAGAATTCGACGGCGCCCGAGGCGGATTGATACCGTCCCCTCGACCGTGATCGAACGCGAGGAGGTGAGCCCCATGTTCCCAGCAAACAGGTGGGTGCTCCCCCTCGTGTCCACGGTCGGGCGGCTGTCGTAGGTGTCGCCGGGAGCGCCCGACAAGGCACTTCCGAAAGGCAACACCATGCACTTCACCTCCGAGACATCGTCGAACGGTGTCGTCGAACGGCACTTCACGCTGGACGGGATCACCGGCGTGCTCTGGTCGCCCGCGGCCGCCACCGCGGGTGCACCGCTGCTCCTGCTCGGCCACGCGGGCGGCATGCACAAGCAGGCGCCCGGGCTGGTCGCCAACGCCGTGCACACCGTCAGCACCGCCGGGTACACCGTGGCCGCGCTCGACGCGCCCGGCCACGGCGACCGGCCCCGCACCGAGCGGGACGAACGCTGCGGCCTGGCCATCCAGCGGGCCAGGGCGGCGGGCGAGCCCATCGCCCCGATCGTCGCCGAGTACAGCTGGTGGGTGGCCGAGCGCGCGGTGCCGGAGTGCCGGGCGGCGCTCGATGCCCTGCGGGCGCTGCCCGAGATCGGCGCCGATGCCCCGATCGGCTACGGCGGCATGACGCTGGGCGTGGTCACCGGGCTGCTGCTCGCGGCGGCCGATCCCCGGATCGCGGCGCTCAGCCTCGGCGCGGTCTTCGTGACCGAACCGCTGCTCGAGCTCGCCGGGCGGATCAGCGTCCCGGTGCAGTACCGGATCCCCTGGGACGACGGCGATTTCGATCGCGCGTCGGGGATCGCGCTGTTCGACGCCTTCGGCTCGGCCGCGAAGACACTGCACGCGCACGCGGGCCGGTACCACCAGGTACCCGCCTGCGAGCGCGCGAGTTCGACGGCGTTCCTCGCCGAGCACCTGGGCCGCGGCACTCCGGCCTGAGCCGGGCGGCATCGGCGTCCGGCCGCGCGCCGGGCGCCGGTGCCGCCGGTTACTTCTCCGCGTTCTCCGGCTCGTCGAGCAGCTGGGCCTGGCCGGTGACCACGGTGGTCAGGATCTCCCGCGCGACCCGCAGCAACTCGGCGACCTGCGGCGAGGTGAGGGCGTAGGTGACCGAGAGCCCCTCGCGGCGGGCGGTGACGAGGCCGGTGCGGCGCAGGATGGCGAGCTGCTGGGAGAGGTTGGCGGGCTCGACGTCGACCTCGGGCAGCATCTCCGCCACCGTGTGCTCGCGCTCGCTCAGCAGCTCCAGCACCCGGATGCGCGCCGGGTGCCCGAGCGTCTTGAAGAAGTCGGCCTTCATCCGGTACAGCGGCCGGCGCACACCGCCCACGTCGACCCTCCAACCAGCGCACCGGCACACCGAAGATTTGCTCGCCAACCCTAGCAAATCGCCGATGCCCGGCCCCCCGACCGCGGCGATCCGCCGATCAGACCTCGAGTTCCCTGGTGACGGCCTTGAGGCTGTGCCGCGCGAGCGCCAGGTTGCCGCGGCCGCGGTCGAGCACGACGTAGACGAACAGTCCGTTGCCGGTCGGCCGCAGCAGGTGGAACTGGGTGCGCAGGGTGATCAGGATGTCGTCGATCTCCTCGTTCAGCCCGAGGTCGCCGATGGTGCGCATCTTGGCCCGCACGATCTCGGTGGTGCCCGCGGCGGCCAGCTCGATATCGAAGTCCTTGGAGCCACCCGCCGTGCCGAGCGGCATGCCGCTGCCGTAGTCGACGACGGCCGCGGCGATCGCGCCGTCCAGCATCATCTAATCCTTCAACGCGACTTCCATGTGGGCCACAGCGATTCCTTCCGTCGGTGCGCCCACCGTACTCCATGAGATGCGCAATTGCAGAGATACGCAACCAGGCAACCGGCACGCCACCCCTGTTTATCCACAGGCAGGCGGACCGCGGCCCAGCGGCATCCCCCGCAGGGGGTAGCATCGGCCGCTGATCCCGCCGCCACGCGGCCGGACGAATGTGCTCCACCGAGCCGGTGAGGGTGTCAGGCCCCGTTTCGGGCCCGTCGGTTCGTTGATCTCGATGCTTCGTTGACCGGATTCAACCGATATCGATACTGGGGGCGCCAGATGTCGAGTTCTGCCGAGGCGGTGCGGATGTGACGCACGTCGATGATGTTCAGCCGGTGGTCGATTCCGCGGATCTGGCGGATCGCTACCGGAGTTCCACCGGGCCGGTGCTGCTCACCGGGGTGCAGGCGATCGCGCGGCTGCTGGTGGAGCAGCACGAGCGGGATCAGCGGGCGGGGCGGCGGGTCGCGACCTTCGTCTCCGGGTACCAGGGCAGCCCGCTGGCCGGGCTGGACCGGCTGCTCGCCGGGCTGCCGGAGCTCGCCACCGAGCACGATGTCCGGCTGGTGCCCGCGGTGAACGAGGAGCTGGCGGCGACCTCGGTGTGGGGCAGTCAGCTGGAGTTGCCCAAGGGCACGCGGACCCACGAGGGGGTGATCGGGGTCTGGTACGGCAAGGGGCCGGGGCTGGATCGGGCGGGTGACGCGCTGCGGCACGCGGCCATGTACGGCGCGCATCCGGCGGGCGGGGCGGTGGCGCTGGTCGGGGACGATCCGGCGGCGAAGTCGTCGTCGGTGCCCGCGGCCAGCGAACGCTCCCTGGCGGCGCTGTCGATGCCGGTGCTGTTCCCGCGCAATGCCGAGGAGGTGGTGGCATTCGGGTTGTACGCGGTGGCGCTGTCGCGGGCATCGGGGTGCTGGCCCGCGCTGAAACTCGTCGCCGACGTCGCCGACGGGCTGTGGACGCTGGACCGCGATTTCACCGATCTCCGCATCACCGTGCCGCGGCTGGAGTGGGAGGGCAGGCCGTGGACCTACCGGCAGCGGGTGCTCGCCGCCCCGCCGGACAGTGTGCTGGCCGAGGCGGATCTCTACGGGCCGCGCTGGGCGATGGTGCGGGAGTTCGCCGCCGCCAACGACATCGACCGCATCGAGGTCGACCCGCGGGACGCCTGGCTCGGCGTCGTGGCGGTGGGTACCGCCTACGACGCGGTGCGCCAGGCGCTGGAGGAGCTGGGGGTGGACGACCCGCGGCGGGCGGGCCTCCGGATCCTGCGGGTGGGGATGCCCTACCCGCTGGACGCGGGCAAGGTGCGCCGGCTGGCCGCGGGGGTGGAGACGGTGCTCGTGGTCGAGGACAAGACCGCGTTCGCGGAGTCGCAGGTGCTCGAGGCGCTGTACGGCACCGCGGCGGCACCGCGCATAATGGGCAAGCGCGGCGCCGACGGCCGCCCGCTGGTCCCCGCCGACGGTGAGCTGACCGCCGCCCGGCTGCTCGGGCCGCTGCGAAGCGTGCTGCGCGAGCGGGTTCCGCTGCGCGCCCCGCTCCCCGGCCCCCTGCCGCTGAGCGTGCTCGACACCAAGCGCACCGCCTTCTTCTGCTCCGGCTGCCCGCACAACCGCTCCACCGCGATCCCGGACGGCTCGCTGGCCGGCGGCGGGATCGGCTGCCACACCTTGGTGACCATGTCCTCGCGCACGGATTCCCAGGTCACCGGGTTGACCCAGATGGGCGGTGAGGGCGCGCAGTGGATCGGCCAGGCGCCCTACACCGATATCGGGCACATCTTCCAGAACGTCGGCGACGGAACGTATTTCCACTCCGGGCAGCTCGCCGTCCAGGCGTGCGTCGCCGCCGGGGTGAACATCACCTACAAAATCCTCTACAACGCCGCCGTGGCCATGACCGGCGCCCAGCCCGCCGAGGGCGGGCTCTCGGTGCCGCAGCTGACGCACAAGCTCGCCGCCGAGGGCGTGGCCAAAACCATTGTCTGCGCCGAGGAGCCGGGGCGGCACCGCGGCGCCTCGTTCGCGGCCGGGGTCCTGGTGTGGGATCGCGACCGCCTCGACGAGGCCCAGCGGCTGCTGCGCGAGGTTCCCGGCGTGACGGTGCTCATCTACGACCAGCCGTGTGCCGCCGACACCAGGCGCAAACGCAAACGCGGGGAGGCGCCGGTGCGCCGCACCCGGGTGCTCATCAACGAGGCGGTCTGCGAGGGCTGCGGCGACTGCGGGGTGAAGTCGAACTGCCTGTCGGTGCGGCCGGTGCAGACCGAGTTCGGCCGCAAGACCCGCATCGACCAGACCGGCTGCAATACCGACTACAGCTGCCTGGACGGCGACTGCCCGGCCTTCGTCACCGTCGAGCTGCCGGAGCTGCCCGCGCCGCCCGCCCGCACCGCGGCGCCCGCACCGCCCGTGGTCCCCGACCCGGAGCTGCCCGAGATCGACGGCACCTTCGACGTCTTCCTGGCCGGGGTCGGCGGCACCGGCATCGTCACCGCCAACCAGGTGCTCGGCACCGCCGCGCTGCGCGCCGGGCTGCACGTGGAGGGGCTGGACCAGACCGGGCTCAGCCAGAAGGCCGGGCCGGTCACCTCGCACCTGCGGCTGAGCAGGCGCGCGACCGGCGCCGCCAACCGCATCGCCCCGGCGGGCGCCGACTGCTTCCTCGCCTTCGACCTGCTCACCGCCGCCGACGACCGGAACCTGCGCTACGGCAGCGCCGAGCGCACCCTGGTCGTCGCCTCGACCAGCCGCACCCCGACCGGCGACATGGTGCACGACGCCTCGGTGGCGTACCCGGCCGAGAGCGCGCTGCTCGACCGGCTGGCGGCCGCGGGAAGGGCGGTGCTGCGCTTCGACGCGGTCGCCGCCGCCGAGGTGCTGTTCGGTGACTCCGCGACCGCCAATTCGCTGCTGGTCGGCGCCGCCTACCAGGCCGGGGCGCTGCCCATCCACGCCGCCGCGATCGAGGAGGCCATCGCGCTCAACGCGGTCGCGGTGCGCGCCAATCAGCGGGCCTTCGCCTGGGGCCGGGTCGCCGTCGCCGACCCCGCCGCCTTCGCCGCGGCCACCCGCGCGGGCGAGCGCTCGCACCGCAGCGACGATGCCCCGCTGCCCGCGCACCTGCTCGCCCCGCTGCGGGTGACCGGCGCGGTGCGCGCGGCCGTCGAGCGGCGCGGCGCCCAGCTCGTCGCCTACCAGGGAGAGGCGCTCGCCGCCCGCTATCTCGCGCTGGTGCAGGAGGTCTGGGCCGCCGAGCGGGCCGTCGGCGCGGGGAGCGAGCTCACCGCCGCCGTGGCGCACGGGCTGCACAAGCTGCTGGCGTACAAGGACGAGTACGAGGTCGCCCGCATGCTCACCGACCCCGCCTTCCTCGGTGCGGTGCGCGACGAACTGCCCGGCGCGGGCAACCTCACCTACAAACTGCACCCCCCGACCCTGCGCGCCCTCGGCCGGAACCGGAAGATCGGGCTGCGCTCGCCCGCCGTGCTGCGCGCGCTCGCCCGCGGTCGTGGCCTGCGCGGGACACCGTTCGACCCCTTCGGGTACACGCGCATGCGGCGGCTCGAACGCCGCCTGGCAGCCCACTACGAGCAGACGATCCGCACGCTGATCGCGGAGCTCACCCCGGATGACCACGCGCACGCCGTCGCGGTGGCGGCCGCGGCCGATCTGGTGCGCGGCTACGAGGAGGTCAAGCTGCGCACCGTCGACACCTACCTGGCCCGGCTGCGTGCCCTCGGTATCGACACCGCCGGAATCCGGGCCGGTGGCCCCGCCTGACCGGGCAGCCGCGCAGCGCGGGCCGGATCCGGAAGTGGTCGATCCCGGCGGGGACCGGCGCGGCGGGCACCACGCCGGCGGCGATGCCGAAGCGCTGCTCCCGCAGCCGCGCGACCGCGCCGCACCGATAGCGCGGCACCGATGAGTTTCCGGCGCACAGGAGGTCTACCCGGCATGAGAAGACTGATCTACGGCTTCGGCGTGTCCCTGGACGGCTATATCAACGACCGCGACGGCAGCATCGACTGGTCCGACCCGGACGACGAGCTGCACCAGCACCACAACGACCGCTTCCGCGAGCTGGAGCTGGTGCTGAACGGCCGCAGGCTCTTCGAGCTCATGGCCGAGTACTGGCCGCACGTGCCGGACGACGCGCCGCCGATCGAGCGCGAGTTCGGGCAGCTCTGGACCGCGGTGCCGAAGGTCGTCTTCTCCCGCACGCTCACCGAGGTCGGCTGGAACAGCACGCTGGTGCGGGAGAACGCGGTCGAGGAGGTGCGCCGGTTGAAGGCCGAGGGCGACGGCGTCGCCGAGATCGGCGGTGCCGAGCTGGCCGCCGCCGTCATCCCGCACGGCCTGATCGACGAGTACCACGTCTACATCTCGCCGGTCGTGCTCGGCGGCGGCACCCCCATGTTCCCGGCGCTGGCCGAGCGCATCCGGCTCCGGCCGATCGAGACCAAGCAGTTCCGGTCCGCCCAGCTCCTGCGCTTCCGCGCCGAGTAGCAACCATCCAGCAATAGACTGGCGGGGTGACCACCCGGCTGCGCGCCCTGGAGCGCGAGGATCTGCCCTTCGTCCACCAGCTCTTCAACGACGCGCAGATCATGTCCTACTGGTTCGACGAGCCCTTCGAGGCGCTGGTCGAGCTGCGCGACATCTACGACCGGCACATCCACGACGAGCGGGAACGCCGCTTCGTGCTGGATGTGGACGGCGCACAGGCCGGGCTGGTGGAGCTGCGGGAGATCGCGCCGGTGCACCGCAATGCGGAGTTCCAGATCATCATCGCCCCCGGGCACCAGGGGCGCGGGCTCGCCGCCATCGCCACCGGCAAGGCGCTGGACTACGCCTTCGCCGTGCTGAATCTGCACAAGGTGTACCTGATCGTGGACGTGGTGAACGAGAAGGCGATCCACGTGTACCGCAAACTCGGATTCCAGGACGAGGGCATCCTGCGCGACGAGTATTTCGCCGCCGGCCGCTACCGGAACGCCCTGCGCATGGGCATCCTCCAGGACGAACACCTGGGCGGGTGAGCTACGCCCGGCGCGCGCGGTGCTCGAGGACTACCGGGCAACCGAGAGCGCGCGGTCCGCGGCGGCGAGCACCCGGCCGAACACGAACGCGATGACGGGCTTCGCCACCACCCGGGTGAGCACCCCCGCCCCGAACGGCACCCGGATCTCGGCGACGGTCGTCCACACGACCTTCGTCCCGCCGGGCACCGCGGCGCAGGTGACCTTCCCGCCCTCGTGCCGCGCGGGCGGAAAACTCCGCTCGACCACGTACTCGAACGAGTGCGGCGGCCGGTACGCGGTGACCCGCTCCCGGAACCAGCCGATCACCCAGATCAGCACCCGCACCGCCTCCCGCCCGTACGGGTCGCCCACCCCTGGCCGCGCCAACCGCGCCGTCAGGACGACCGGCGACCGCGGATAGTTCCCCGCATCGGCGAGCCAGCCGAAGACCTCCTCGACGGGTGCGGCGATGACCCGCTCGACGGTGATGACTTCCATTCGAGAACCCCCTGCTCGATCTACTACAAACAATAGTAGAGCCTGGAGAAGGCCCTGGACAGCCTCGGCGCGGTGGCGGCCCGTGCTCCAGCGCGCTAGTATCTAGTGCACTATGGAATCACGCGCTAGAGAACGGACGGGCGAGCTGGGCAGGCAGCTCTCGTTCGCGCTCTACGGAGCGGCGAACCGCATGATCCGCCACCACAAACCGATCCTCGAGCCGCTGGGGCTGACCTTTCCGCAGTACCTGGTGATCCTGGCGCTCATCGACGGCGCGCCGCGCACCGTCGGGGCGCTCGGCGGCTGCCTGGAGATGGACACCGGCACCATCACCCCGCTGGTCAAGCGGCTGGAGACGGCCGGGCTCGTGACCCGCCGCCGCGATCCCGGCGACGAGCGCCGGGTCCTGGTCGACCTCACCGAGCGCGGGCTGGCGCTGGAGGCCGAGGTCCGCGCGGTCACCGCCAAGGTCGACGAGGTCTGCCCGCACACCGCCGACGAGCTCGAGCACCTCCGGCGCACCCTCGACGAACTCGGCCGCCCCACCGGCTCCTGACCACCCACCGACGACGCCCGCCGTGGCGAAGGATTGGTACGAACCATGACCATCACCCTCTCCCTGCTCGACCTCGTCCCGCTGCGCACCGGCCAGACCAGCGCGCAGGCGGTCGCGGCCTCCATGCAGCTCGTGCGGCGCGCCGACGAGCTCGGGGTGCACCGCTACTGGTTCGCCGAGCACCACAACATGCCCGCCATCGCCTCCAGCTCGCCGCCGGTGCTCATCGCCGCGGCGGCGGCCCGCACCGAGCGGATCCGGCTCGGCTCGGGCGGGGTCATGCTGCCGAACCACTCTCCGCTCATCGTGGCGGAGCAGTTCTCCACGCTCGCGGCGCTGGCCCCCGGCCGCGTCGACCTCGGCATCGGCCGCGCCCCCGGCAGCGACCAGGTGATCACCCAGCTGCTGCGGCAGTCCGGCGCGACCAGCGACGTCGACCGCTTCCCGGACAACATCACCGACATCATCGCGCTCTCGAACCCCGACGGCGCGACCCTGCGCTTCGCCGCGGGCGGCGAGTACACGGTGAAGGCCACCCCGGTCGCCACCAGCACGCCCGAGGTGTGGCTGCTCGGCTCCAGCGACTACTCGGCGCGGCTCGCCGCCCAGCTCGGGCTGCCCTACGTCTTCGCCAACCACTTCGCCGGCGACCACCTGGAGCACGCCATGTCGCTCTACCGCACCCAGTACCGGCCCTCCGCCGAGCATCCGGAGCCGAAGAGCTTCCTCACCGCGAACACCGTCGTCGCCCCGACCTACGACGAGGCCTTCGAGCGCGCCCTCCCGCACCTGCGCATGATGGCCCGCATGCGCTCGGGCAAGCCGCTGCGCGCCGCCGAGACCGTGGACGAGGTGCGCGCCGCCCCCTCCGACGAGGCCGAGCGGCGGATCATCGACCTCCAGGCGCGGAACTGGTTCATCGGCGAGCCCGGCGACGTCGCCAAGCGGCTGCGCGCCTTCGCCGCCGAGCACGGCGTGGACGAGATCATGATCTCCGCGGCCGCCGGGCAGTTCGAGTCGGAGCCGCTGGACGAGAGCACCGGCCGGATCCAGACCCTGGAGCTGCTCACCGCCGCGCTGCGGGGCTGAACCGGGCGGAGGTGTCCCGGCGCGCCGAGGGGGAATGTCCGAAACGGGCGGTTCGTCCGCCGCCCGCGACGGAAGGAGCCCCGCCATCGAATCCGCCCCACCCGACGGCCTGGCAGGCTGGGCCGTCGACCTGATGGAACGGCTCGGCGGCCCCGGCGCCGGCCTCGCCATATTTTTGGAAAATCTCTTCCCGCCGCTGCCCAGCGAGGTCATCCTGCCGCTGGCCGGATTCGCCGCCCGGCTCGGCGACTTCTCGCTGGCCGAGGCGATCGTCTGGACCACGATCGGCTCGCTGCTCGGCGCCTGGCTGCTCTACGGGCTCGGCGCGGGGCTCGGGCACGAGCGGTTGCGCCGCATCGCGGGCCGGATCCCGCTGCTCGACCCCGGCGATGTCGACCGCTCGGCCGCCTGGTTCGGCAGGCACGGCGGCAAGGCGGTGTTCTTCGGGCGGATGATCCCCATGTTCCGCAGCTTCATCTCCATCCCCGCCGGGGTCGAGCGGATGAACTTCCTGTACTTCAGCGTGCTCACCGCCGCGGGCAGCCTGATCTGGAACACGGTCTTCGTGCTGGCCGGGTACGCGCTCGGGGCCAATTGGCATCGGGTCGAGCCGTATACGGCGGTCTTCCAGTACGGGGTGATCGCGGCCGTGGTGCTCGCGCTCGGCTGGTTCGTGCTCCGCCGCCTGCGCCGGCGCCGCGCGGAGAGTTCGTGAGTGCATCACCCTCAGCCAGCGGTGCCCAGCGCGCGGACCATCGTGCGCTGATGCACCCGCTCGCCCCGGTAGCCCAACCCGGCGCCCCGCACAGTACTCAGCAGAGCGCGGCGGTGACGTTCCCGAACATGGTCGTCTTGATGCCGGCGACGGTCGCCGGGTTCTTGCCGGCCAGCGGCGTGATCCGGGCGAGGGCGGCGCCGAGCAGCTCGGGTTCGGCGGCGGTGCCGTCGACGAGCCCGGCCGCCAGCGCCTCCGCCGCGCCGAAGCGGTGGCCGGTGGTCATGGCGGTGAGCGCCGCCTGCGGGGTGAGTTTGGCCTGGATGAGCGCGGCCATGCCGGGGGTGAAGGGAATATCGATATCGACCTCGGGGAAGCAGTAGTAGCCGCGGTCGGCGCGCATGACGCGGTAGTCGTGGGCCATGCCGAGCATGGCGCCCGCGCCGAAGCTGTGGCCGTTGATCGCGGCGACGGTCGGCAGCGGGAAGGTCAGCAGCCGGGCGAGGAGCGCCTGGACGCGGGCCACGTACTCCTCGGCGCGCTCGCCATGGGCCAGCAGCCACTCGAGATCGAGGCCGTTGGAGTAGAACTTGCCGGTGCCGATGGTGATCAGGCCGCGGGCGTCGCGCTCGACGGTATCGAGGTGGGCGCCGACGGCGTCGAGCCAGTCCGGGGAGAAGCGGTTCTCGTCGGTGCCGAGGGTTAGGACGGCGATGTCGTTGTCGTAGTGCAGGGTTGCGGGCATGGCGGGGTCCTTCACGTCGGTGCGGGGGGAGTCAGGGCGAGGATCGCGCGGATGGCGGCGGCGAGGCGTTCGCGGACCGGGGCGTCCGGTTCGCGGTTGCCGCGCAGGAGCAGGGCGGTGGGGAGTTCGACGACGCAGTCGCGGATCACCGCGACGGCTTCGCGGTCGGTGCGCTCGAAGACGGCGCGGGACAGGGTGCCGAACAGCTCGGTCAGGACCCGGTCGAGGTGGCGGAGTTCGGTGGCGAGATCGCCGGGGATATCGCCCGAGCCGAGCAGGTCCTCGCGCGAGACGGCCAGCAGGAAGCGGGCCGAAGCCGGTTGCCGCTCGAGGAAGCGCGCCGGGCTGTCGGCGGCCGCGACGACCGCTTCGATCCCGCCCCGCGCACTCGCCACGGCCTCCTGCTGAAGCGCGAGGAAGCGCTGGGCGGCGCGCAGCCAGACCCGGCCGAGCAGGGCGGTCCGGGAACCGAAGGCGTGGTAGATCGCGCCGTTCGACACCCCCGCCGTTTGCGACAGGGCGCGCACGGTGACCGCGGCGGGGCCCGATTCCACGGCCATGCGCTCGGCGACGTCCATCAGTTCACCGAGGTCGTGCAGGCGGGGGCGGGGCATGCCCACACCATAACAGAGCGCGTGCTCTATTACGGCGGACTACTACCGTGCAGGGTCACGATCCCGGCTTCAGCGCTGTCGGCCACCGCCTCCTTCGTGCGGAAATCCGCGTGCTGCGAGTGTCATCGGGTGCGTACCGAGGGGTCGGCGGCCGTTCGACGGGGCGTGCCTCGACGCCGGGCAGTAGCTCACACGGCGGTCCGCCCGCCGTCGACGGGGAGGATGGCGCCGTGCACGAACGCACCCTCGGGACCGGCGAGAAACCCGATGGCCGCGGCGATCTCGCGCGCTTCGGCCACCCGCCGCGCCGGCGCCTGGGCACCCAGCGCTTCCAACCGCTGCGTGCCGTACTGCGCCGTCGTGCCCTCGGTGCGGGTCGGCCCCGGCGCGACCGCGTTCACCCGGACCCCGCGCGGCCCGTACTCCGCCGCCCACGATTTCGTCAGCAACTCCAGCGCGGCCTTGCTCGACGCGTACACCGCCGACCCGGCCGTCCCGAACCCCGCGACCATGGTCGAGACATTCACGATCACCCCGCCCCCGCGCTCGGCCATCCCCGGCGCCACCGCCCCGACCAGGAAGAACGGCACCTTCACATTGAGCGCGTGGCACGCGTCGAAGTCGTCTTCCGCGATCGCGGCGGTCGCGCCGAACACGGCGATGGCCGCGTTGTTGACCAGGATGTCGAGCGGCCCGGCGAGCTCCTCGGCGCGCCGGGCCAGGGCGCGCGCGTCCGCCGCGCCGGAGAGCGCCGCCGGCACGAACTCCGCCTCGCCACCCGCCGCGCGAATCCCGCGCACCGCCTCCGCGCCGCGCTGCCCGTCCCGGCCGGACACCAGTACGCGGGCGCCGCGCTCGGCCAGCAACTCCGCCGTCGCCCGCCCGATCCCGCTCGTCGCCCCGGTCACCAGGGCAACCTTCCCACTCAGTGACATGGCGTTAGCGTAAATCGCATACAGCGTTCTCACCCAAGTGGACCCCGAAGTCCACTTGCCCTACAGTGTCGAACTGGACCTCGAAGTCCAGTTACCGACCGAAGGTGGCGTGATGACCTCCATCGAATCCGAGCCCGGCACCGGCAGCCTGCCGATCCTGGCGCTCGCGGCAGCGGCATTCTCCATCGCCCAGACCGCGATCCTGCCCGGGATCGGCGTGCTCACCCACGCGCTGGACGCCTCGGCGGCCGATGTCTCCTGGGTGATGAGCGGCTACCTGCTCGCCGCCGCCGTGCTCACCCCGATCCTGGGGCGGCTCGGCGACATGTACGGCAAGCGCCGGATGCTGCTGATCGTGCTCGTGCTCTTCGCCGCGGGCAGCGTGGTCGCGGCGCTGGCGCCGAATGTCTGGGTGCTGGTGGCGGCGCGGGTGCTGCAGGGCGCGGGCGGCGGCATCATCCCGCTCTGCCTCGGCATCGTCAGCGATGCCTTCCCGCCGCAGCGGCGTCCGGTGGCGCTCGGCGTTGTCGCCGCCATCGCCGGGATCGGCGCGGGTGCTGGGCTGCTCATGGGCGGGCTGCTGCTCGACCACGCCTCCTGGCACTGGATCTTCTGGAGCGGCGCGGCGATGGCCGGGGTCGCGGCGCTCGGCGCGCTGCGGCTGCCCGCCGACACCGGGGGCGCGCCCGGCCGGCTCGACCTGGTGGGGGTCGCGCTGCTCACCGTGGGGCTCGTGGCGCCGCTCTTCGCGCTGACCCGCACCGCCACCTGGGGCTGGGGCGATCCGCGCACCGTCGGGCTGATCGTGGGCGGGCTGGCGGTGCTGGTGGTCTTCGTCCTCGTGGAGCGCCGGATCACCGATCCGCTGGTCGACATGCGGGTGCTCGGCCGTCCGGTGGTGCTCACCACGAATATCACCACGCTGCTCTTCGGCTTCGGCATGTTCGGGGCGTTCCTGCTGATCCCGCAGCTCGCGCAGACCCCGGAGCGGTTCGGCTACGGCTTCGGCCTCTCCGCGACCGGCGCCGGGCTGCTCCTGCTGCCCGCCTGCGTGGCGATGCTCGTCGCCGGTGGGCTCGCCGGGCGCGTGGCCACCCGGGTCGGGCCGAAGATTCCGCTGGTCACGGGGGCGGTGGTGGCTGCCGCGGGGCTGGCCGCGCTGGCCGTCGCGCACGGCAGCCAGGGGGCGGTGATCGCCTGGTCGGTGCTGCTCTTCGGTGGGATCGGCTTCGGGATGGCCGCCATGCCGAACCTCATCATGGAGGCGGTGCCGCACGAGATGATCGGGCAGGGCAACGGGGTGAACAACCTGATCCGCTCGGTCGGCTCCTCGCTCGGCTCGCAGATCGTGGCGACGCTGCTGGCGGGGAGCGTGATCGCGACCCGGCCGGTGCCGAGCGGCACCGCCTACACCCAGGCGTTCTGGATCGCGGCCGCGGGCATCGCGGTGGCGGCGGTCGCGGCGCTGCTCATCCCCCGGCGCGGCGAGACGCCGACGGCCGTCGACGGCCGGCCCCTGGCCGCGGCGCGTGCGGGCACGCCAGACTGAACCCATGTCCGCTCCCGAACACCCCGACTGGTCCGACCGGCGCGCGGACGCACGCCGCAACCACGAACGGGTCACCGCGGCCGCGCTCGCGATCTACGCCGAGCGCGGCCTGGAGGCCACCGTGCCCGAGATCGCCGCGCGGGCCGGGGTCGGGAAGGCCACCGTCTACCGCACCTTCCCGGCCAAGACCGACCTGCTCGACGCCATCGCCCGCCACCACCACACCTGGCTGAGCGAACGGATCGAGCGCGCCGCCGGCACCGGCGACGCGCTCGACGGGCTGCGCGACTTCCTCGACGACCTCTCCGACCGGCTCGCCGCCGACCGCTCCTTCGCCGAGATCCTGCCCCGCACCCTCGATCTGCACGATCGGGAACGCGCCTCCGACGTGCTGGCCGGGCTCATCCGCGCCGCACAGCGGGACGGCCACCTGCGGGCGGACGCGACCGTGCAGGACATTCACGTCCTGGTCGGCGGGTACGCCCGGGTGCTGCTCGACCTCGGGATCCGCGATCCCGCGCAGTGGCGGCGGTACGCCGGGCTGGTGCTCGACGCGCTGCGCGGCTGAGCCGGGGGTCAGTCGCGGAAGGCGTCCTTGACCTTCTCCCCCGCACCCTTGAGGTCCGACTTGGTCTGATCGGCCTTGCCCTCGTGCTCGGTGCTGCGATCGCCGGTGACCTTGCCGGCCGCCTCCTTGGCCTTGCCCGCGAGATCCTCGACCTTGTTCTTCGCCTTGTCGGTAGCGCTCATGGCCTGTCCTTTCGAAGCGGGGCTCGCCGTCCATGCCGACCGCGAGCCGTCAGGGACGCCATAGCCCGGGCGCGCGTCGGTAAACCGGACGTAGGGTCGGGATATGGCTGTGCGGCGACTCGACTCCCGGGCTCTCGACCCCGTCCTCGACGATCTCGCGCTCCGCGAGCTCTATGCCCATCCCCCCGGGCTCACCCGGCCCTCCGTACGGGTCAACTTCGTGAGCAGCATCGATGGCGCCATCACCGACGGCGACACCGTCTCGTCGCTGACCACCCCGGCCGACAAGGCGCTGTTCTTCGCGCTGCGCGCCGTCGCGGACGCGGTGCTGGTCGGGGCGGGCACCGTCCGCGCGGAGGACTACGGCCCCGCCGGGGGCAGTGCGGAGGTGCAGCGGTGGCGCGCCGAGCACGGGCTGGCGCCGATTCCGCCGGTGGTCGTGGTCTCCGGCTCGGCCGGGATCGAGCCGGACTCCCGGCTGGTCACCGCCGCGCGGGTCGCGCCGGTGCTGATCACCTCGGCCACGGCCGACGCCGGGCGGGTGGCGGCGCTGGAGCGGGCCGGGGTGCGGGTGCTCCGGTGCGCGGGGGCCGAGGTGACCAGCGCCGAAGTGCTCTCCGCGCTCGCCGGGCTCGGATTGCTCCGGGTGCTCTGCGAGGGCGGCCCGACCCTGCTCGGGCAGCTGCTCGCCGACGACGCGGTGGACGAGCTGTGCGTCACCACCTCGCCGCTGGCCCTCGGCGGACAGGCGAGCCGGATCGCGCACTCCCGCACCGCCGCTCGCCGCCCGATGCGCCGAGGGCATACGCTGGCGGACGACGACGGCACGCTCATGGTGCAGTGGATTCGCGACCGCTCCTGAGCCGCGCCACGAAGGGACACCATGACGGACAGCATCAGTGCGGCGGGCTCGAGCTGCGAGGCGGTGATCGCGGCCGCGGACTTCCCGGTCTTCGTGGTCACCACCAGGGCGGGCGACGAGAACAGCGGCTGCCTGGTCGGTTTCACCGCCCAGGTGAGCATCGACCCGCTGCGGTTCCTGGTCGGGCTCTCCCAGCGCAACCACACCCACGCGGTCGCCGCGCGCGCCGACCGGCTCAATGTGCACCTGCTCGGCCGGGACCGGGTCGAGCTGGCGGCGCTCTTCGGCAGCGAGACCGGCGACGAGATCGACAAGTTCACGCGCTGCGCCTGGCACCCGGACCGGCACGGGCTGCCGGTGCTCGACGAGGCCGCGGGCTGGTTCGGCGGGGCGATCCTGGAGCGGCACGACTTCGGCGACCACACCGTGCTGCTGCTCGCCCCGGACACCGGGGCGGCACCGCCCGCGGACATCTCGACGCTGCGGTTCCTCATGGTCGATCACCTGGAGCCCGGGCACGACGCCTGAACACGGCGCAGGGCGAGCGGGGTGATCGCGGGTAGCTACCCGCCCATTCCAGCGCCACCCGAGCGGTCGTGCGCGCGGTGGCGACCAGCGCGCCCGGGCGAGCCTGCCCTGACCCGTTCACCCGCAACGACATTGCAGCCACCCCGGCGCGACCGCAACGGGGCGCACCGGCCTACGCTGACCCCGGAAACCGTCCGGCAGGGGGTGGATGCGGCGATGACGTCCGGCGCGGGAGCGCTGCCCGCCGTCCGGCTGTGCCGGTCGGCGGTCTTCGCCCTGCTCTGCGTGGCGCTCGCGGCCGCGGGGCACGCGTATGCCGCCGGTGCCGCGGTGCCGTTGGCGACGCTGGTCTCGGCGCTGCCCGCGGTGGGGGCGGCGGCGTGGGTGGTGGCCGATCGGGAGCGGGGTCCGGTCGCCATCGGCGGGGGGATGGTCGCCGGACAGGTCGTGCTGCACCTGTGGTTCGGGGTCGAGCACGGCGCGCACGGGGGCGGGGCGGGAATGCTCGCCGCGCACGGGCTGGCGGCGGTGCTCTGCGGTCTCTGGCTCCGGCGCGGGGAGCGGGCGCTGTTCGCGCTGGTGCGCGCGCTCTACACCCGGGTGGTGCTGCCGGTGCCGGTCGCGGTGACCGTCCCGCCCGGTGCCGCCCCGGTCGAGTGCCGGAGTCCGGCGCCGCTGCGCGGGGTGTGGCTGCGGCACGCGCTCTCCCGGCGCGGGCCGCCGGTGGGCGCGGAACCGCCGAGAGAGCTCGCCGTCCGCTGACGTAGGCGGACCGGTGAGCGCCGTGCACCGTCGCGACGGTGTGCGCTGCCCCGGCCGGTGCGCGGCTGCGCGCATCCGGTCTCACCCGAACCGAGAGATACGCCGTGACTTCCGTGTGTCCACTCCGTCCCGAGCCGCGATGGTGACCCCGCCCGCGGTCCCCGCTCTGCTCGACCCGCTGGTGCGCGCGTTCATCGACACCGCCCTCCCGGCGATCGCGCGGCGCCACGGGACTCCGCTGCACCTGGTGTTCCCCCAGGTCTTCGCCCGCAATGCCGCGAACCTGCGCGCCGTGCTCACCGCCCGCGGCATCGACCACCGGCTCTGCTACGCGCACAAGGTGAACCGCTCGCACGCCTTCGTGCGCGAGGCGCACCACCGCGGCCTCGATATCGATATCGCCTCGGCCGGGGAACTCGACAGCGCCCTGCGCGCGGGCTTCCCCCCGGCGCGCATCGAGGCCACCGGCCCCAAGGGCGAACGCTTCCTGCGGCGGCTGCTCGACGCGGGCACCGTGATCAATGTCGACAACCGCTGGGAACTCGACCGGATCATCGCCCTCGCCGGACACCCCGTGCCGATCCTGTTGCGGGTCAGCGGGTTTCCCAGCACAGCGGCAAGCCGCTTCGGCATGCCACCGGACGAGATAGCGCGGCTCTGGCCGGTACTGGCGGCCAATCCCGAAAGGGTGGAGCTGCGCGGAGTCTCGTTCCACCTCGACACCGGCGAGCACCGCGACCGGCTGCGCGCGGTCACCGGCTGCCTCACCCTGCTGGAGAGCGCATGGGCGTCGGGCCTCTCCCCCGACGTCCTCGATATCGGCGGCGGCCTCCGCCAGGTCTTCACCGCCGACCCCGACGCCTACGACACCTACACCCGCGCCCTGCGCGCTTCCCTGCTCGACCCTCGATCGACTATGGCGTGGTCCGGCGCCACCTTCGGCTACCGGGTCGGCGACACCGCGGCGCACGGCATCCCGGTCTTCCACAAGTACGCCAATACCGTCCCCGCCACCACGGCGCTGGCGGCCCTGCTCGACGCCGAGCTCCCCGGCCACCACCGCTCCCTGGCCGCCGTCCTCACCGACAACCTGCTGCGGCTCTGGCTGGAGCCGGGCAAGGCGCTGGCCGACCACGCCGGGATCACCGTCGCGGCGGTGCAGTTCACCAAGGACCTGCCCGACGGAACGGTCCTGGTCAACCTCGACCTCAGCCGCGACCAGGTGACCCCCGCCGACCAGGAGAGCCTCGTCGACCCGCTCCTCGTCCCCGCGGAGCCGCGGCACCCCGGACCGCTCGGCGCCTTCCTCGCCGGACACCTCTGCCTGGAGCGCGACATGATCAGCACCCGCGCGATCCGGCTCCCCTTCCGCCCGCACCCCGGCGACCTGCTGGTCTTTCCCAATACCGCCGGCTACCACTCCGATCTCTCCGCCGGCACCGCGGCCATGCACCCGCTGCCGCCCCGGCTCGCCGTCACCCGGGATCGGTCCACCTTCAGCACCGGCCCCGACGCCGGCTACCGCCCCACCGAGGAGGGCCCGTGCGCGCCTACGACGACATCACCGAACTGATCGGCGGCACCCCCCTGCTCCGCCTTGATCCCGCCGTGCACGGCCTCGCGCGGGTGCGGCTCTACGCGAAGCCGGAGTCGCACAACCCCTTCGGCTCGGTGAAGGACCGCGCCGCCTGGGGCATGATCCGCGACGACCTGCCCGAGCTGCACGGCCGCAGCTTCCTGGAGGCGTCCAGTGGCAATACCGCCAAGGCGCTGCGCGTGCTCGGCGCCAGACACGGCATCGGGCTGCGTGCGGTGACCAATCGGATCAAGGTCGAGGAGGTGCGTGACATGCTGCGGCTGCTCGGCACCGAGATCGTGGAGCTGCCCGGGCTCTCCGAGTGCCCCGACCCCACCGCCCCCGACGACGTCGCCGCGGTCATCGCCGCCACCTTGGCCGGGGAGCCGGGGAAGTGGTACCACGCCTCGCAGTACACCAACGAGCGCAATGTCGAGGCGCACTACCGGGGCACCGGCCGGGAGATCAGGGAGGCGCTCGCCGGGAGCGGCATCGACCGCGTGGACTACCTGATCGGCGGGCTCGGCACCACCGGCTCCACCCGCGGCACCGCCACCGCGCTCGCCGAGCACAACCCCGGGCTGCGCACCATCGGCGTGGTCTCCGCGCGCGACGACTTCATCCCCGGCATCCGCTCGGAGACCGAGATGTGGGATGTCGGGCTCTTCCGGCCGGACTTCTACCACCGGATCGTCGCGGTCGCCGCCGAGCACGCGGTCAGCGGCACGCTGCTGCTCGCCCACCGCTACGGGGTGCTCGCCGGGCCGACCTCCGGCGCCGCCTACGCCGCGGCACTCGACGTCCTGCGCCCCGCCGCGGCGGAACTGCGGCCCGGCGACCCGGATCTGGTCGCCGTGCTCATCGTCTGCGACCGGCTGGAGCCGTACCTGTCCTACCTGCGGGCCCGCCGCCCCGAGCTCTTCGACGACCCCGCCCGCCCGGCGCCGCCGCACCCCGCCGAGCTCGCCGCCGTCCCGCTGCTCACCCCCGCCGGGCTCGACGAGCTCGACCGCGGCACCCGGATCACCATCGTCGACACCCGCGGCGCCATGGCCTACCGGGTCGCGCACATCCCCGGCTCGATCAACCTGCGCGACGACCTGCTCGGTGACCTGCACCCCGGGCAGCTGCCGTTCTGCCGCTCCCGCCCGCTGGTCTTCGTCTGCCCGGTCGGGCGGGTCTCCCGGCACTTCGCCGCGCTCACCCGCCGGGCCGGGTACGACGCGCACAGCCTGGCGGGTGGCGTCGCGGCCTGGCGGGATGCCGGGCTCCCCCTGGAACGCGGCCGGTGAGGGGCCGGCGCGCAGCTGGGTTCAGTCCGTCGGCGAGCGCGCCGTCCGGCGGTCCAGGAACACGAGGGCCGCGCGCATCATGCGCCGCCGGGCCCCGGTGATCTCGCTCACGACCTCAGCGCGGCCGGAACCGCCGCGCGGCGCGCGGATCGTCCGTGCAAGACCTTGCCGTCAGCCTTTTCTCGGCTGGTACGCGGTCAGGATGGGTTCGAGCTCGGCGGGGGTGGCGCCGTGCAGGATGACGCGGTCGGCGCCGTGGTCGAATTCCTGACGGATCCGGGCGACGCACTGCTCGGGGCTGCCGGTGGCGGCGGGCTCGAGCCATTCGTCCGGGATCAGGCCAGCGATGTGTTCGATCTGGTCCGGGGTGGCCTTGTGGTCGATGCCGCCGGGTACCGAGGTCACCACGGGGTCCTGCCGGAAGCGGGCCAGCACGGCCGGGTCCCAGTCGTTGGTGCGCACCATGAGGTCGCCGTAGCCCTGCAGGTAGGTCGCGAGCCGGGCCACGGTCTTGCGCAGCCGCAGCTGTTCGGGGAGGTGGTCGCCGACGGTCGCGAAGCACGACCACACCCGCACCTCGGCGGGGTCGCGGCCCGCCCGCTCGGCGGCCTCCTTGACGATGCGCACGCTGCGCCGCAGGGTCTCCGGGGTGAAGAAGGTGTGCAGGATGACGTCGTCGAAGGCACGCCCGCCCAGCGCCAGGGTCTGCGGGCCGAAGGCGACCAGGGCCAGCCGGATGTCCTCGCGGAACTCCGGGTCGAGCACCAGCACCGGGTAGTCGCCGATGGGGCCGGTGTGGTTCACGATCACCTCGCCCCGCCACAGCCTGCGCATGACCTGGGCGAAGTCCTCCATCTGCGCGGTGGTGACCGCGGGGACGCCGAAAGCGTTGTAGATCGCGGCGATCCCGCGCCCGATGCCTAGGGTGAACCGCCCGCCGGAGAGCCGGTGCATGGTCGTCGCCCAGGCCCCGGTGATCAGCGGATGCCGGGTGTTGTGGTTGGTCGCGGCGGTCGCGATCCGCATTCGCTCGGTGACCGCGCAGGCCGCGCCGACCAGCGAGGACGCCTCCTTGAGATTCCACCGCTCGGAGATGAAGGCGGTGCCGAGGCCGAGCGCCTCACCCTGGCGGGCCTCGTCGACCAGGGTGCGCGGATCGCCCGCGCCCGCGAGCAGGTAGTAGCCGAGTTCATCGAAAGTGCTGGTCACGGTGGGATTCCTTACTAGTCACATTCACTCGCGATCAGGTCGAGGGTGCCGAGTTCGCTGATGGCGCGGCAGCCGCGGTCGAGCATGGTGGCCACCATGTCGTCGCCGCGGTCGGTGGCGGCGGCGAAGGCGAAGCCGAGCGCGGTGAGCACCGGGATCTGCAGCATGCCGATCCGGTAGTCCTGCCAGCAGGTCTCCGCGGTGTAGCCGGTGACGCCGTGGCCGGCGAGGGCGCGGTGGTAGCGGGCGACCAGGTCGCGTTCGCGCTCGGCTCGGACCGGGGGGAGCAGGCTGGTGCCGAGGAAGTAGGCGAGGTCGCGGGCGGGCAGCCCGACGCTCACCGTCTGCCAGTCGACCACGGTGATCCGGGCATCGCCGGGGTGGAAGAGCAGGTTGTCGACGCGGAAGTCGCCGTGCAGCACCGAGAAGCGGTCCGGGGCGTAGAGCAGCCAGCGCTCGGTCAGGTCGGCGACCCGCTCGAGGGTGGCGCGGTCGGCGAGCCGGTCCCCGAGCCTGTCCAGGGTGATGTCGAGGGCGGTGCGGGTGATCGCGGCGAGCCCGGCGGCGAGGTTCGCGTCCGGTTTCGGCATGGCGGTGCCGGTGAAGGTCAGCCAGGCCGGGTCGCACCAGCGCGGGCCGTGCAGCCCGGCGAGCGCGGTGACCGCCGGCGCCGCCTGCTCCGGCGTGCACCCGGCGAGCTGGTCGCCCTGGGCCGCCGGGGCCAGGTCCTCGAGGAGCAGCACGAAATCGGTGGCGCTCTCGGTGATGGCGCAGTGGTGGATCGCGGGCAGCGGCACCGCGACCGAGGCGGCGACCTCGTCGTAGAATGCGCACTCGGAGCGGTAGCCGAGCGCGCAGCGCTCGCGGATCGCCGGGTCCTGGGCGGGGAGCTTCGCCACCAGCGTCGGCGGGAGCCTCGACTCCGGCGGGGCGGTGGGCGTCACGCGGTAGGTGGCGCCGGTCTGGCCGGTGCCGATGGGCTCGACGCGGACGGCGTCGACCGGCACGCCGAGCACATCGGTGAGCCACTGCGCGGTGATGTCCTGCGGACCGGACGGGATCGAATGGGGGTTCGGCATCGAGACAAGCGTCCTTGCTTTCGCGATCGGTGATCCGATCACGCTACCCATTTCGTGATCAGCCGTCCAGACAGGTGTCCATTTCATGTCCGAGAGGCCGGGACCGCCTCGATGCCGCGGCCGCGCGCCACAGGGTGAGCGCCAGCCACACCATGCCCGCGCCGCCTGCGATGTGTCCGAGTCGTACGATCGGTGCCGGCAGCAGGAAGGTGAGGCACAGCGCCGACAATCCGAGCACGTACAGCGCGACCGCCGCCTTCGGCACCGCCCCCGCCCGCCACATCGCCGCCCCGAACGCGACCGTCCCGGCCAGCGCCAGCAGCGCGGTGGCGAGGAAGGCGAGCCGGGATGGCCCGTCGAGAAGGGCATCGAGCACCGGTTCGTCCAGGTAGACCAGCACCGCATTGCGGGTGTAGGCGATCCCGGCGAAGTAGCCGAACCCGA
The DNA here is from genome assembly GCF_040654395.1 of Nocardia sp. NPDC050697. Lineage (NCBI taxonomy): Bacteria > Bacillati > Actinomycetota > Actinomycetes > Mycobacteriales > Nocardiaceae > Nocardia > Nocardia sp. NPDC050697. The sequence goes on along the minus strand of NZ_JBFAHY010000001.1, from coordinate 263,956 downwards.
GGAATTGCAGCACGAAGGCGACCAGGCCGAAGCGTCCGGCGGCACCCCGCTGCCACAGGTACAGCCCCACCAGCAGCCCGAGCCCGAAAGGCACCGAGGCGCCGTTCAGTATCTGGGTGACCCCGACCTTGTGCCCGATCGCCGTCTCCAGTGCGCCCGCCAGCGCGATGGCGGCGCCGCAGATGATGCCCGCGGCCGCACTGAGCCGCAGCAGTGATGTATCCATGGCGCTCACGCTAGGAAGCCGTCCGGCACCGGCGGAAGTGCCGCGCGACCCATGACCTTCGGCCTGTTTCCACCCGCTCACCTGCCCCGAACCGGCACTCCGGCTCTACGCTCGGGTGCATGATCCGACCGCGCGCGCTGCGCTGGGTGGCGTGGTTCCTGTACCTCTCGGTGCTGCTGGCCGGGCTCGCCGTCACCCTCACCGACGGCGGTGGCTGGCCGCGGTTCGCCGGGTTCGCGGCCGGGCTCGGCGCGGCCGCGGCGCTCGAGCCGCTGCCGCTGCCGGAGACCAGGCCGGTCGCGGTGGCGGCGCTCGCGGTGCGGGCGGGGCTCTTCGCGCTGCTGGTGGTGCTCGACGGGGGCGGGATCGCCAGGGTGCTGTTCGTGCTGCTGCCGCTCACCGCCTACTTCACCGTCGGCCGCCGGACGGCGTTCTGGCTCGGCGGCGCCGAGGTCGCCGGGGTGGCGCTGCTGGTGGCCGGGCACCCGGATGCCGAGGCGGTCACGGATGTGGCCATGTTCGCGGTCGGGATCGTCTTCGCGCTGGTGCTCGCGGTGCTGGCGGGGCGGGAGGAGGCGGGGCGGCGGCGCGCCGAGGAGCTGCTGGCCGAGCTCTCCGACGCGCACGACCGGCTGCGCGACTACGCCGACCGGGCGGTCTCGCTGGCCACCGTCGCCGAGCGCACCCGGCTCGCCCGCGATATCCACGACACCGTCGGCCACCACCTGGTGGTGACCGCCATCCAGCTGGAGAAGGCCGCCGCCTTCCGCGACCGGGAACCCGCGACCGCCGACCGCGCCCTGGCCGACGGCCGCGACGCCACCCGCGCGGCGCTGCGCGAGGTGCGGCACGCGGTCGCCGCGCTGCGCGCCGACGGCAACGAGTTCGAGCTGGCCACCGCGCTGCGCGCCCTCGCGGCGCGGCTGCACGACCCGGCCTTCGCCGTCAGGCTAGAACTCGACGGCGAGAGCGCCGCACTCGGCGAATCCGCCGCGCTCGCCCTGTACCTCGCGGCGCAGGAGGCGCTGACCAATGCCCGCCGCCACGCCGGCGCGAACACCGTGACCATCCGCGCCGACCTGACCGCGGGCACCCTCGATATCCGCGACGACGGCGGCGGCTTCGCGCCGGGCACCGTCGAGGGCAACGGCCTGCGCGGGATGCGCGAGCGGCTCGCCACCGTCGGCGGGGCGCTCACCGTCACCAGCGGCCCCGGCGGGACCCGGCTGCTCGCGGCGGTGCCGCGGCGATGAGCGTCACCGTGCTCGTCGTCGACGACGAGCGGCTGGTCCGCGAGGGGATCGCCGCGCTACTCCAGCTGCAACCGGGCATCGAGGTCGTCGCCACCGCAGCGGATGCCGAGACCGCCGCCGACCTCGCCGCGCGGCACCGCCCGCAGGTGGTGCTGCTGGATATCCGCATGCCGGGCACGGACGGGCTCGAGGCCGCGGCCCGGCTCAGCCCCGCCGCCACGGTGCTCATGCTGACCACCTTCGACGACGAGGACTACCTGATCCGCGCGCTGGCCGCCGGGGCATCGGGGTACCTGCTCAAGGACCTCCCCGCGCCGGAGCTCGCGCAGGCCGTCCGGCTCGCGCACGCCGGGGTCGGGCAGTACTCGGCGCCGCTCGCCGCACGGCTCGCCGCCCTGGTCCGCCCGCGCCCGGCGGCCGCGCCGATCGCGCTGACCGAGCGCAAGACCCAGGTGCTGCGGCTGCTGGCCGCGGGCGCGGCGAACCGGGAGATCGCGCGCAGTCTTCACCTCAGCGAGGGCACGGTGAAGAACCACGTGTCGAGCATCCTGAGCCGGCTCGGGGTGCGCGACCGCACCCAGGCCGCCATCTACGCGCACCGCCGCGGGCTGCTCTGAAATCGGCTTGCGCAGTTCGCTATGGGCCGGTTTCCTGGGGGTACCCGACGCGGAGAGGAGGCGGAGCATGGCAACGGACCTGGCGGTGACGCGGGCGCTGGTCATTCCCGCGTCCGAGCTGCGCGAACGGTTCTCCCGGGCCTCCGGTCCCGGCGGGCAGGGGGTCAACACCACCGACAGCCGGGTGGAGCTGTCGTTCGACCTCGCCGGCTCGCCCTCGATCCCCGAGTGGCTGCGCGCGCGGATGCTCGAGCGGCTCGGCTCCCGGCTGGTCGGCGGGGTGCTCACGATCGCCGCCGCCGAACAGCGCGCGCAGCTGCAGAATCGCGCGGCCGCCCGGGAGCGGCTGGCCGCGCTGCTGCGCGCGGCCGCCGCCGCGCCGCCGCCGGTGCGCCGGGCCACCAAGCCCTCGCGCGGGTCGCAGGAGCGGCGCATCGCGGCGAAGAAGCGGCGCGGGGTGACCAAGCGCAATCGCCGGGCGGCGCTCGACGACTGACCGGCGGTGGTTGCCGCGCCTGGTGGTACCGGCGCAGGCTGCTGCCGCGCATCCCGTAGCGTGCCAGACGTGGACATTCTGACCCTCGGCCCGGAGGCCCCGCACCGGGTCGTCCTGTTCGCCACCGGCGCCGGCGGCGACCCCACCCGCTACCGCCCCCTGCTGGAACGCCTGGCGGACGAGGGCTGCCGGGTCGTCGCCCCGCACTTCGGGCAGTTCCGCGTCCCGGGCCGGCCGTCCGAGTCCGAGCTGCTCGCGCGCCCGCGAGGACTCGTGGAAGCGCTGGCCACGCAGGCGGATCCGGGGACGGAGGTGGTGGCGATCGGCCACTCCATCGGCGCCTGGGCCGTCCTCTGCCTGGCGGGTGCGGTCCCGCAGGGGCCGGACGACACGCCGCTGCGGACGGTCCGGGAACCCCGGATCCGCCGCGCCGTCCTCTACGCCCCCGCCGCCGGGCGCTTCGCCGCCCCGGGCGCGCTGGACGCGCTCACCATCCCGCTGCTGGTACTCGCGGGCGGAAAGGACACGGTCACCCCGCCGGAGCAGGCGCTGCACCTGCGGACCGCCCCCGCCGAGGTCGAGGTGCGCGTCCTCCCCGACGCGGGTCACTTCGCCTTCATGCACACCCCGCCACCCGGGATCACCGAGGCGCCACCGTCCGACCCCGCGCAGCTGCTCACCGAAATCACCGAGGCCACGGTGCGATTCGTCAGCGGACACCCAGAAGCACGGTAAGCGCGCGTCCTGGGACCGCTCCCGGCCGGGCACACCGGCGTATTACCCGACGGGCTCGCGCACCGGCGCCTCGGCCGCCACCCGCTCGATGGCGCCATCGAACGCGACCTGCAGCGGGACGTGGTCGCGCGGCACCCCGGCCACGAGCATCCCGCCCTCGTAGGCGGTCACGATCACCAGCGCCGGCCGGGCGACGTCGGCATCGGCGCGCAGCTCGCCCGCGTTGACTGGGTGCTCGCCGAGAACTGGAGCCAGACTGGCATGTACCGCACAGCAAGCCCACCGCGCTCGCCTTCGGCTACGCCCTCGCCCGCCGCCGGACCGGGCGTTCCAGGACGCCGTCATCGACGCCACCCGCCGCTACGTCGGTGACGCGCCCGCCCTGGTGCGTCACCCCCGACCGCTACGACGACGGCGCCCTCGTGCACACCGCCGCGCCGTCGAACTGGCGCTGGCCGACGGCCCGGCCAGGGCCACGCTCACCACCACCGACGCGGTGCCGACCGGGGAACGCCGCGTCGGGGTGCTGCTCACCTTCGCCGGTGGGCAGCCCGGTCGCGCTGAGCCGCGCGGAGGCGGAGCACGCGGGCGCGGTGCCGGTGCGGCTCGCCCGCACCGGGAGCCCGCGCGGGCTTGACCTTCTCGTAGCGGCAACTTCTACCGTGGCACCCGAGGCCGGAGGGACCGGCCCGCACCGAGGAGGAACCGGAATGAGCTGGTCGATCGCCGAGGTGGCGAGGCTGTCCGGCGTCACCGCCCGCACCCTGCGCCACTACGACGACATCGGGCTGCTCGCCCCCGCCTCGGTGGGCGCCAACGGCTACCGCTACTACGGGGACGCGCAGCTGCTGCGGCTGCAGCAGATCCTGGTGCTGCGCGAACTCGGGCTCGGGCTCGCCGAGATCGGGCGGGCCATCGACTCCGAGCCCGACACCATCGCCGCCCTGAAACGCCAGCACACCCGGCTGCTCGCGGAGCGCGCCCGGCTGGGGCGGGTGGCCGACACCGTGGCGCGCACCATCGCCGAACTCGAGGAGAGGACCGACATGACCGTCCCCATCAACCGCCCGGAGAACCTGTTCGAGGGCTTCGACCACACCCGCTACGCCGACGAGGCCGGCGAGCGCTGGCCCGCCGAGGCCGAGCAGTCCCGGCGCGCCGCCGCGGCCATGGGCGCCGACGACATCGCCGCCATGCAGCGAGAACTCACCGCCGCCATGATCCGCATGGCCGAGCACATGGCAGCGGGCACCCCGGCCGGGGACCCGGCGGTGCAGGCCGAGATCCACGCCCAGTACGGCTGGATCTGCCGTTTCTGGACCCCGGATCGGGAGGCGTACCGGTGCCTCGGGCAGATGTACGTGGACGACGAGCGGTTCCGGGTGAACTACGAGCGCATCGCCGCGGGGCTGGCCGAGTACCAGCGCGATGCCATGGCCGTCTACGCCGACGAGCGGCTCGGCGGGTAGATCCCCGATCAGAGCCGTGGCCGATCACGCGTCCGGGGAGCGGCACTCGGATATGACCGATCGTTCCACGATTCCAAAGGCTCATCAGTTACGGGACTGCGTGATCCGGACGCAGGAAGGGATGGGTTCGGGATCCTCGAGTCCATCGTTATCGCAGATCATCCGCGGTACGGGTCCAGCGGAGCGGATTCGTGTTCCGGCGGGGTCAGGACGGCCGCGAGCCCCCTTCTCAAATCCGTTACGAAATACCTGGGCACTTCGAGGGACGGGAAATGTCCCCCGGCATCCGGCGTGTTCCAGCGGACGAGCCGCCGGTACCGCTGCTCCGCCCAGGGGCGCGGGCACTTCTCGATATCGCGCGGATACATGGTGATCGCCGCCGGGACGTCGACCCGGAGTTCGGGGTCGAGCGCATTGTGGCTCTCGGAGTAGATGCGGGCCGCCGAGGCGCCGGAGCGGGTCAGCCAGTACAGGGTGACGTCGTCCAGGATGCGGTCGCGCGAGATCCGTTCGAACGGGCTGTCCTCGGTATCGCTCCACTCGGCGAACTTGTCCAGAATCCAGGCGAGCAGGCCGACCGGGGAATCCACGAGCGAGTAGCCGATGGTCTGCGGACGGGTCGCCTGCTGCTTCGCGTAGGCGGCGCGGTGCTTCCAGAAGTCGCGCGTTTCCTCGGCCAACGCGCGTTCTTCCGCGGTCAGCCCCTCCGTGCCCAGCCCGGGCGGTCCCTCGGCGAAGGTCGAGTGGATACCGCCGGATCGGCCAATTCTTCGATCACGTCGACGAATTCGGCGATACTGCCCGGCCAGCCGTGCGTCATGAGCAGTGGCGTGGCATCCGCGCGCCGCGACCGGCGGTGCAGGAAGTGAATCCCCAGGCCGTCGAGGACCGTGCGGAACTGCCCGATCCGCTCCAGCCGCTGCTCGAATGCCCGCCAGTCGTAGCCGGTGCGCCAGTACTCCACGAGATCGATGAGGTCGGCGAGCGGAACCCCCTGCCCCCACCGCTCCGGCCCCGGTGCGGCGCCCCGCACCGTCTCCGCCTCCGGAAGCCGCGCCGCTCGCAACCGCGCACGCAGGTCGTCGAGCTCGGCATCCGCCGCGTGGGCGCGGAAGGGATGCACGTCGCTGCCGGATAGGGGCATAAGTCCTTCTGGCCATCGGGGAATCGGTCGCTCTCGCGAGCATCGCACCGCCCACCGATACGAAACGACGCCGCGAGATTTGGGGGGTCGCGACGTGACTTCGGGGGTCCCCGGTCCGTGGTAGGAAACGGAGGACGGACCGAACCGAGAGGTCGTGGCAGTGCACACAGGCACCTTCCCCACCGCGGGCGCCTTCGTCGGCCGGGAGCGGGAGCTGGAGCGGCTCGCGGGGCTGCTGCGCTCCGCGCCGCGGCTGATCACCCTGATCGGGTCGGGCGGCATCGGCAAGACCCGGCTTGCCGCCGAGGCGGTGCAGCGCTGGCACAGGGCGCGCCGGGTGCCGATCCACTGGGTGCGGCTGGCCCGCGTCCCGGTCGGCGCGGACGCGACCGCGGTGGCGGACGAACTCGCGCGCTCGATCGTCGAGGCCGACTTCTCCGACCGCTCGAGCTGGGACGCGCTCCGCGACACCCTGCTCGGCGGCGCCCGCTCGACCGTCCTGGTGCTGGACAACTGCGAGCACGTCCTCGACAGCGCCGGTCAGGTGATCACCGAACTGCTGGCGGCGGTGCCGGGGCTGACCGTGCTCGCCACCAGCCGCGAGGCGATCGGCTGGGTCGACGAGCAGCTGGTGCCGGTGCCCGCGCTCACCCGCGAGCAGGCGCTGACCCTGTTCCGCGCCCGCGCCGAGCTGACCGGGCACCCGCTCGCGGGCGAGGACGATGCCGCCGTGGCCGCCTCGATCTGCCGCCACCTGCACCACCACCCCCTGTTCATCCGGCTGGCCGCGGCCCGGCTGACCCGGCAGCCGCTGCGGCGCATCCTCCGCGATCTCGGCGACGGTGACCGGCGGCTGCGCTGGTCGCCCGGCCCCCGGCTCGGCACCGACCGGCGGCACTGGCGGATCGCCGACGTCATCGCCTGGTCCTACGACCTCTGCACCGACGGCGAACGGCTGCTCTTCGAGCGCATGGCGGTCTTCGCCGCCGGCTACGACGACGAGCACGGCCGCGACGCCGGCGCCGAGCTCGACGCGATCGAGGCGGTGTGCGCGGGCACCGGTCTCGCCGCAGACGAGATCGAGGGGCTGCTGGAGCGGCTCGCCGACCGATCGCTGCTCGAGCTGCACCGGACGCCGGACACGGTCCGGTACTCCCTGCGGGAGACCCTCCAGGTCTTCGCCCGCCAGCGACTGGACGGCGCCGAGTACGAGCGGCTCGCCGCCCGGCACCGCCGCTACTACCGCGACAGGACCGTGCGCGCCGCCGCCGCCTGGTTCGGCCCCCGCGAACTGACGCTGCTCGACTGGGCCCGCGCCGCCTGGGACAACCTGCTCATCGCCATGGAGACCAGCCTCGCCACCCCCGGCGAGGCCGTGGTCGGGCTGGAGATCGCGACCGGATTGATCGCGCTGCGGGTGCCGTTCTTCATGGGTTCGCTGCGCGAGTCCCGGCGCTGGACCGTGCGCACGCTGGCGGCGACCCGGGCGCTCGACCCGGCGCCGGTTGAGCTGCAGATCTCCGCCATGGCGCTGATCGCCTGGCTCACCTCGTGTCAGGGTGCGCCCGAGGACGCGGCGCCGATGCTCGACGAGTGCGTCGCGGCGTGTGGCGTCGCGGCGACCTGGCGGGACGACCCCGCGGCCGATCACGGCCTCCCGGCCCCCGTCGAAACCGCCTGGGGCACCGAGCTGCTCGTCGCGGGCGATCCCCGCGCGATCGTGGTGCTCGCGCGGGCGCGGGACCGGTTCACCGCGTCCGGTGACGAGGGTGGTGCCGCCATGAGCGAGATGTTCCGCGCCCTCGCGGCCGGGCTGCTCGGCACACCGGCGCAGGCGTCGGAGGCGACCCGTGCGTACCTCGATCGCACGACCGGGTCGGGCGCGGCCTGGTCGCATTCGTGGGCCGAGCTGGCCGCCGCGATCGCCCTGGCCAAGCACGGCGACCCCGCCGAAGCGGCGACGGTCGCGCGGAGCGCGCTGCGCGGCCAGCTCGCCATGCGCGACCAGTGGGGTGCGGCCTGGGCGGTCCATATCCGCATGTGGGCGCTGGCCGCCGCGCCGCGCGGCGACGTCGCCAGGGAGATAGCGGTGCTCGCCGGTGGCGCCCGCACGGTGCGGCAGCGCCTCGGCGTGAACCTCGCCAACCTCGGCCCCTTCGCCGCCGAGACCGACCGCGCCGTCGCCGCCGCCCGCGCCGCGCTCGGCGCCGAAGCCTTCACCGCCGCGGAACGCGAGGGCGCCGCACTCCGCCCCGAACTCGACGAGCCCGCGCACTTCGCGCTGGGCACCCTGCCGGCGCGGAGGCTCCCCGCGCAGCGCCCCTCCCGCTGGAGCACCCTCTCCGCCGCCGAACGCGAGGTGGCCGTGCTCGCCGCGGCGGGGTGGGCCAACACGGCCATCGCCGCGGCCCGCGGCAGCTCGTTCCGCACGGTCGACGCCCAGGTCGCCGCGGTCTTCACCAAGCTGGAGATCAACGCGCGCGCCGCGATCATCACCCACATCCCGCCCGAGGCCAGGGAGCGGGTCGCCCGCGCCGACCGGCGATAGGTAGCCCTACCGATGCCGGCGGCCTACCTAGTGGGACAGGCTCGGACACGTCATGGAACTCAGAACACTGCTGTCACCGATCGAGCAGCACGGGCTGCTCTCCGAAATCGCCCGGCTCCTGCTCACCGTCATGCCCGAAGACTTCCGGACAGCCGAACTGGACGGATACGTGCTCGCGGGCACCTCCGGTTACCGGCTGCGGGTCGACGCGGGCGATCCGGAGCAGATGCGGCGGGTCACCATTCCGCACGGCCTCGACGCGGCCATGCGGGAGCTGCGCGCCGGAATGTACGACCCGCGGCGGGGGTCGTGGTACAGCCTGACCCTCGAATTGTCGGGTACCGGGAAATTCTCCGTCGCCTACAACTACGACCGGCGGCCGAGCACCTCGATCCTGGACGAGGAATTCTCCCGGGACCTGAGCAATTTCCCCCGAGCCGAGGAATTCATCCCGGACTGGTTGCGCGACGTCATGTCCACCGCGGCCAACACTTTCGGGTCTATTCTCGCCACTCCGAGCCTGCCCGACCCGCACCGGATCGCCCGTGCTTTCCGCGCCGCGGGATGGGATGTCGAGCCCGCCGCCGACGCCGAATACACCTTCACCACCGGCTGGGCCCGGCTGACCACCATGAACGGCTACCCCATCGTGCGCTTCGCCGGCCGCACCGACCTGTCCCGCAGCGCGGAACTCGAAGCCGTGCTCGCCACGCTGGAATGGCACGCGGAATTCGAGACCTACGACGATCGCGCGCGACTCCTGGACACGATCAGGGTCGCCCCTCCAAAAGGAAACCCCCATGCCTGAAACCCGCTGGCCGATCCTCGACCAGGCCCACGAAGCCCTGCGCACCGCCGTGCGCGGCACCTCGGACTGGCAGGCGCCGACGCCGTGCGACAAGTGGAACGCCACCCAGGTCCTGCAGCACGCCGTCGGCGACCAGATCGCCTACGCCGCCGCCCTCACCGGCGGCGACGGGCCCACCGATGACCCCTTCGCCCCGTCCGGCACGCTCGACGCCGCGCCCGGAGTACTGCTCGAGCAGGCGCTGACCCGCACCGCGGCCGCCTGGGCTCAGGTCGCCCCCGACGCGGGCGACGTCGAGGTCCCGGTGCCCCCGAACACCCTGCCCGCCCCGGTCGGCGTCGGCGCCTGCGCCCTCGACGCGGCGGTGCACGCGTGGGACCTGGCCGTCGCCGCCGGTCTCCCCTCCCCGCTCACCGCGGCGCTGGCGGCCGAGCTGCTGCCGGTGGCGCGGCAGATCGTCGAGCCGCTGCGTACCTACGGTGCGTTCGCGGCGGCGCTGCAACCGCAGGGCGGTGACGACGAAGCCGACGCGCTGCTGCGCTACCTGGGCCGGCGGCCCGACTGGACGTCCTGACCGGGCGCCTATTCGAAACGCTGCGCCGGATCGCGTGCGGGTCATCGGTCACGAACGGCCTCCTCGCGGGATGCCTCGATGCTGTCGGGGGCGAAACGCCGCTGGCGCATGAGCACGGGAAGTTCGGTGGTTCCGGGCTGCGGTGCACGAGTAACCGACCGGCACCCCACCGTCGCCGCGCCGGACGACGCCGCAGGTCAGTTGTTGGCGCGGTAAATCGCGCGCTGGACCAGACCGCGGATGCCGGGCAGGGCGATGGCGCGGAACATGAGCTCGCTGAGTACGACGTGGGCGCGGGTCGGCGGGGCGAAACGGCTGATTCCCCTGCGCGCCAGCGCTTGGCGTTTGCGCACCTCCGGGCGGAGCGCGGTCTCCCAGGCGGCGAGGGCCGCGGTGATGTCGCCGCGGTGGGTGGTGAGGGCGGTGCCCAGCCGGTCGGCGCCGTCGAGGGCGAGGGCGGCGCCGTAGCCGGCGAAGACGGTCACGCACCAGGCGGCGTCGCCGAGCAGGACTATCCGGCCCTCGCTCCAGCGGTCGGTGACGACCTGGGTGACCGAGTCGAAATACCCACCGCCCTGATCGGTTTCGAGCTGGGCGAGCGCGTCCGACACTCCCCCGCCGAGGTCGCCGAAGGCACGGGTGAGGGCGGGTGCGGGGCCGAGTGCGAGGTCGGCGGCGGGGTCGGGGCTGCGGTAGGCGAAGAATGCCGAGGCGCGGCCGGGGCCGAGGTTCATGACCGAGGCGGTGCGGCGAGGTCCGAGGAAGACCGTGCCGACACCGTCCGGCACGTGCTCGGGGACGTGGTCGAGCGGGAAGGCGCCGACTACGTGGCCGAGGTCGACGACGTGCCCGGCCTCGGGGCCGAAGGTCAGGCGGCGCACCCGGGAGTGCACGCCGTCGGCGCCGACGAGGAGGTCGGCGTGCACGGTGCTGCCGTCGGAGAGCGTGGCCACGACCTCATCGGCGCCCTGCGTGACCGCCTCCACCGTTGTGCCGAAACGGATTTCGGCGAGTTCGGCCACCGACTCGTACAGCACCGACTCCAGATCTCCGCGCAGCAGGGTCAGCGCGCGGACCCCGACGGCGGCCTCCGCGACGGCGGCGGGCAGCCGGAGCTTCTCCCGCCCGTCGGCGTGCACCAGCACCGAGGTGAAGAACCCGATATCGCGCGGGGTGAGCGCGGGCAGCAGTCCGAGCCGCTCGGCGGCGTCGTACCCGGGTCCGTGCAGGTTCACCAGGTACCCGCCGCTGCGCCGGGCCGGTGCCCGCTCGATCACGACGACCTCCCAGCCGGCGCGGCGCAATCGCAGTGCGGTCGCCAGTCCGGCGATTCCCGCTCCCACCACCAGCACCCGCCCGGTCTTCTCGACAGCGCTCACTCGCCACTCCTCGTCCTCGGCGAGAACCACTCCCGCGTCGCCGTCAACTAGTAGTTGACGACTAGGCTGGCGTCAACCTAGGGTTGACGGCGTCGCGTGCCAGGATCGAACGATGACCGATCAAGCACCGGCCAATTCCTACGACAGCTTCGCCGAGGGGTACACCGCCGAGAACGAGACCGGCCTGCTGAACGCGTACTACAACCGCCCCGCACTACTCGACCTCGCCGGCGACGTCGCGGGGCGCCGAATCCTTGACGCCGGGTGCGGCTCGGGTCCGCTGTTCGCCTCACTCCGTGAGCGCGGCGCCACCGTGACCGGCATCGACGCGAGCGCCGGAATGCTGGAGCAGGCCCGCCTGCGCCTCGGCGCCGACGCCGACCTCCGGCTCGCCGACCTGGCGGACCCGCTACCGTTCCCCGACAACACCTTCGACGATGTCGCCGCCTCCCTGGTACTGCACTACCTGCAGGAGTGGGGCCCCACCCTGGCGGAACTGCGCCGCGTTCTGGTGCCGGGCGGCCGGCTCCTCGTTTCGGTCGAGCACCCCTTCGCCAATTTCCTGCAGCAACGCCTGACCGGTGAGGAGACCAACTACTTCCGAACCCGCCACCGCACCGAGGAATGGACCATGGGCGGTCGGACCGCCCGCCTGAGCTTCTGGGATCGCCCCCTGCACGCCATGACCGATGCCTTCACCGCCGCCGGTTTCCGCATCGCCGTGCTCAGCGAACCACCCGCCCTGCCCGGCGCCCGCGACCTGTTCCCCGACGGTTACGACGAGCACACCGGCATGCGGTTCCTGTGCTTCCTCTTCTTCGTCCTGCACGCCGGCTGACCCGCACGTCAGGGCTGGACGAACTCGCCGCCCCTTGACGCCCGCGGAGGCCGAAGCGGTGCCCGGCCTGTTCGCGGACGCCGCGGCGCGGGCCCCTGCGGGCCGGGCTCCAAGCGGTGCATATCAATGCCGCGCAAAGGTACCTGCCGCACTCCTTCCTCTCCCCGCCGAGCAACCACCGGCCCGATGTCTTCGGCGTCGACCGGATCCGGCCGGTGCGCGAGGCGTGGCCCGCCGTGATCGATGCCGGACCGGGGCCGTCGTCGGCACGGTCGGGTTGTCCGAGGAGGCGGTCGACATCGCCCGGGTGCTCGGCGGGGGCTCGGCGGATGCGGCGCCGGACGGGCGGGCGACGCCACATGACCCGAACTGGGCCCGAAAGGTCCGGCGGGAGAGCCCGTACCCTGGCCCCGGCAGTACGCATGGCGGCTCGGCGCGAGGGGTTGACTACCGCGCCAGCACCCCACGCAGGAACAACTCGACCGCGTGCGTGAGATGCCGCTCCCGGTCCCCCGCACTGCGGAAGACGCCGAAGTCGGCGAGCCGGGCGGGCAGGATCTCCACCATGGCGATGAAGTGCTCGGCGGTGAGCTCCAGGTCGTCGATGACGAGCGCGCCCGCCTCGGCGTGCTGCCGCAGCACCGCCATCACCTGCTGCTGCCGCTGCGCCCAGCCGAAAGAACCGGCGGCCGCGGCGAATTCCGGGAAGCGGTGCGATTCGGCGCGGGCGATCCGGTGCAGCCGGACGATATCCGGGTCGAGCGCCTGCTCGACGGCGGCGCGGCCGATGGCGAGCAGGGTGGCGCGCAGGTCGCCGTCGCCGTCGGCGAGGTCGGGTTCGGGGCGGACGGCGCGGCTCAGCGCCCACGGGATGACGTCGAGGAAGACCGCGCGCTTGTCGGGGTAGCGCGCGTAGACGGTGGCCTTGGCGACCTCGGCCGCCTCCGCGATGGCGACCATGGTGGTCGCGTCATAGCCATGGGCGAGGAAGGTCCGGACGGCCGCGGCGCGCAGCCGCTGGTGCAGGGCCGCCGCCTCGGCCTGCGTGGGGCGGCCGCCCCGGCGCGGCGATCCGTTCGACGTCACGAACCGACTCTAAGCCCCGCGCAATAACTAGACACCGATGTATAGTTACCGCATGATCGACGCGCTGCTGCCGACCACCGAGCTGACCCCCCGCATCGCCTCGGCGGTGCACGCGGACAAGGAGGCGCTGCTCAGCGGCGTGCACGCGGCCGAGCTGCGCGAGCTGCTCGAACAACGCGGGGTGCTGGTGTTCCCGCGCATCGGCTTCACCGACGCCGAGCACATCGCCTTCACCCGCACCCTCGGCACCTTCGCCCCGGAGCGCAGCGGCGAGGAGGTCTACAGCGTCACCCTGGACACCTCGGTGAACCGGCAGGCCGAGTACCTGAAGGGGTCGCTCTTCTGGCACATCGACGGCACCATGAACGAGGTGCCGATCCGGGCCTCGCTGCTCTCCTCGAAGGTGCTGGCCCCCACCGGCGGCGAGACCGAGTTCTGCACTACCTACGCCGCCTACGACGACCTTTCCGACGACGACAAGCGGCAGCTCGAAGACCTGCGCGTCATGCACTCGGCCTGGAACACCCTCTTCTACTACGACCCCGAGCCGGACCACCGGACGCTGCGCCGGATGATGGCGATCGGCGACCGCGAGCTGCCGCTGGTGTGGACGCACCGCTCCGGGCGCAAGTCGCTGGTGCTCGGCTGCACCGCCCGGCACATCGTCGACGCCGGTTTCCGCGAGAGCGTGGAGCTGCTGGTGCGGCTGCGGGATTGGGCCACCGGGCCGCAGTTCGTCTACCGGCACACCTGGTCCGTCGGCGACCTCGTGATCTGGGACAACACCGGGACCATGCACCGGGCCAGGCCCTATGACCCGGAGTCGGGGCGGCTGCTGCACCGGACGAAGCTCGCGGGCGAGGAGCCCTTCGCATGAGCGAGTTCCGGCACCGCTACGGCCGCTGGGCCGTCATCGCGGGCGCCTCGGAGGGGATCGGCGCCCGGTACGCCCGCGCCATGGCCGAGCGCGGCCTCGACCTGGTCCTGCTCGCCCGCCGCCGCGACGCGCTGGAGCGGCTCGCCGCCGAGATCCGCGCCGAAACCGGTGTCGAGGTGCGGGTGCTGGTCGCCGACCTCGCCGAGCCGGAGGCGGTGCCGGACATCGTCGCGGTGACCGCCGGACTCGAGGTCGGCATGCTGCTGTACTGCGCGGGAGCGGACCCGGAGTACGCGCCGCTGCTCGCCGGGCCGGTCGAGCCCACGCTGGCGCTGGTGCAGCGCAACTGCGTGACGCCGCTCCGGCTGTGCCACCACTTCGCCGGTGCCATGGCGGAGCGCGGGCGCGGTGGCATCGTCGTGCTCACCTCGGTCGCGGGGCTGTACGGCGCGCCGAACATGGTCGCCTACTCGGCCACCAAGGCCTTCGACCTGGTGCTGGCCGAGGCGCTCTGGGCGGAGCTGCGGCCGCGCGGGGTCGATGTGCTCGCGCTGGTACTCGGCACCACCGACACCCCCGCGCTGCGCCGGGCCCTGGTGCGCCGCGGCGCGCTCGACCCGTCGGACCCGGCCCCGCTGCCCGGCGCGGCGACCGCGGACGAGGTGGTCGCCGAGGCCATCGAGAACCTGCCGAACGGCCCCACCTGGTTCGTCGGCGACGGGCTCCGCGAGTTCGCCCGCCGGCTGGGGCTGCGCACCCGCGGCAAGGCCGTGGCCACCCTCGCCAGGCACAGCGACGCGGCCGGAACCCGCTAGAAGCGTTCGCGCAGCGGGCGATCGGCGGGGGTGGGCCGGTAGATCCCGCGGTCGATGAGCCGGGGCACCACCTCGTCGATGAACTCCCTGATGGCCGCCACCCCCGAAGAGAACATGAGGTTGAACCCGCCGACGGTCCCGTCCGCGTGCCAGGCGGCGAGGTCGTCCACGAGATCGTCGTAGCTGCCGACGAACTTGCGGTGCGTCGCGCCGCCCCGGCCGACCGCCTGGGCCACCACCTCGCGCACCGTCACCCCCGGCCGCTCGTGGATCCAGTTGTAGAGCCCCACGTAGTTGCCGAAGGTGCTCTTGATGGTCGACTCCACCTCCGCCGGCCGCGGCAGCAGGTGCGCGGGGAACGGGTCGCCCAGCTCGCCGAGCGGCACCTCCAGCCCGAATTGACCGATGGCGGCGGGCGCGAGCGGTGCCCAGTCCACGTGGCCGTCCAGCTCGCGCAGCTTCTCCTCGGCCTCCGCCGCGGTGCGGCCGAGGTAGGGAATGAGCCCGGGAATCGGCGGCACGGAGCCGGCGGCGCGCCCCTCTTCGACCAGCGCCTTGTCCAGCGTCTCGCGGTAGGCGGCAGCGCTCTCCCTGGTGGCGGAGTTCGTGAACACCATCTCGGCGTGCTTGGCCGCCACCCGGATCCCCGTGCCCGACCCGCCCGCCTGCGCGATCAGCGGCCGCCCCTGCCTGCTCGGCGCGATATTCAGCGCCCCCGCGACCTGGAAGTGCTCGCCCCGGTGCTCGATCGGCGCGGCGTGGAACCGCAGCGTGCCCTCGGCGTCCCGGCGCAGCGAGCGGTTGTCCCACAGCGCGCGCAGGACCTGGAGGAACTCGTCGGCGCGGGCGTACCGCTCCTCGCGGTCGAGGTGCCGGTCCATGCTGTAGTTGAGCGCGAACCTGTCGGTCACGGAGGTGACGGCGTTGTACCCGGCGCGGCCGTCGGAGGCCTGGTCGAGCGAGGCGAGCAGCCGGGCCAGGTTGTACGGGTCGTAGAAGGTGGTCGAGGCCGTGGCGATCAGCCCGACGTGCCTGGTGTGCTGGGAGATCGCGGTCAGCGCGGTGATCGGCTCGGCGGGGCCGCCGTCGAAGGCGGGCGAGCCCTGGGAACCGGCGATATCGCCGACGAAGAGCGCCGTGAAGAGCCCCTCGTCGCCGAAGCGGCCGTACTCGAGCAGGCGCTCGAAGGCGCTGCGGTCGGGAATGCCGTTCTCCCGTTCGTATCGGCGCACCCCCTGGTGCAGGTTGAGGTCGTTCGCCACCAGGTTCAGGTGTAGGTACCGGCGCTCCGCCATGGAAGAGGCTCCTGTCGTCAATCCGCCTGTCCGACAGGCTGTCAGCGCATCGTGGCACAGAAACCGGTCGTGGTGGGGCGGGAAGACATCGCCGGAAATGCATTCTCTAAATTAGAAATAGCATTTCCGCATGATTATTTCCGGCTAGGGGGTCACCACGATCTGGGCGGCGCTCGCCTTGATGTGGGCGTTGGCCCAGCGCAGCTGGCGGAGGGTCTGCGGGTGGCAGCGCTGGACGGTGGCGAGCAGGCCGGGATCGCGCAGGGCCTGGGCGGCCTGGGCGAGGATCTCCCAGTCGACCGAGACCCCGGCGGCGGCGGTGTGGATCTCGCGCAGGTCGCGCAGGAGCTGGTAGCGGCCGGGCGGTTCGCTGTCCTGTGGCCGGGCGGTAGCGACGGGGTCGAGGTCGCGGCCGAGGCGGGCGAGCTCGCGGACGTGCTGGCGGGACCAGCGGGCCAGGTCGCGGCCGACGTGGAAGATCTCCTGATCGGCCCGGTGCCGCTCGGCGACGAGCAGGAGCAGCGCGGCGAGGTCGTTCTCGGCGCTGTGCAGTTCCCGGATGACGCGCCCGACCTGGTTCACACCGCACCTCCGATGGTCTCGCGGACGGTGCCCGCCGCACCGCCCTCGGTAGCCGGAATATCGCCGGTGACCGGGCGCGAACCGGTCGTGGTCGGCGCGGGAGCGGGCGTGCCGTCCCCGGCCTCGATCCGCGTGACCCGGGCGGCGCCCGCCTTGAACAGCGGCTGCTTGGAGGCCGGGTCCCAGTCGGTGGGGGTCAGTTCGTTGGCGGCGCGACCGTCTTCCCCCGGCGCGTCCCAGTACCCGTAGTGGAAGGGAAGGAACAGCACGCCGTCCCGGATGCCGCTGACCCGCAGCCGGGCCCGCACCTCCCCGCGTGCGGTGCGCACCGCGAGCAGATCACCCTCGGCGAACCCCTCGCGTGCCGCGTCACCGGCCGACATCTCCACCCAGACCTCGGGCGCGGCGGCCTGCAGCTGCGGCGTGCGCCCGGTCTTGGTCCTGGTGTGGAACTGGTACAGGGTGCGGCCGGTACTCAGGTGATACGGGTACTCCGCCGAGACCGTCTCGTGCGGCGGCAGGTACTCGGCGGCCTTGATGATCGCCTTGCCGTCCGGGTTGAGCGCCTTGTACTCGACAGGTTCGAGCGGAGTGCCGGTGACGAGGTCGCGGCCGTAGTTCTCGCACATGTCCGGCGCGCTGAAGAACTGCCCGTCGGCGTAGAGCCGCTCGGTGCCGTCCGGATGCTCGGCATTGCAGGGCCACTGGATGCCGCTGCCGCCGCGCAGCTTCTCGTAGGAGAGCCCGGTGTAGTCGCAGGGGCGTCCGGCGGTGCACCGCTTCCACGCCTCGAATGCCTCCTCCGGGGTGCGCCACTTCACCAGCGGCGCCCCGTCGCGGTCGGTGAGGCCGAGCCGGTCGGCCAGCTCGACGAAGATGTCGAGATCGGGCCGGGCCTGCCCCGGCGGCTGCACGGCCTGCTCCGAGAGGTGCACGGTGCGATCGACATTGGTGAAGGTGCCGGTCTTCTCGCCCCACGCGGCGGCGGGCAGCACCACATCGGCCAGCTGCGCGGTCTCGGAGAGGAAGATGTCCTGCACCACCAGGAAGAGCCGCTCCTGGCTCAGGATCCGGCGCACCCGGGCCAGTTCGGGCAGCGAGACGGCGGGGTTGGTGGCGCTGACGTGCAGGAAGCGCAGCGAGCCGTCCTCGGCGTAGCGCAGCATCTGCATGAGGTGCGTGGGCGCGGTGAAGTGCGGAATCCGCATCGGGTCGACATTCCAGACGCGGGCCAGCTCCTCGACATGGGAATCGTTGGCCCAGTTGCGAAACGCCGCCATATCCCCGTCGGCGCCGCACTCGCGGGTGTTCTGCGCGGTGGGCTGGCCGTTCATCTGCAGGATCCCGGCGCCGGGGCGGCCGAGCATGCCGCGCACCAGGTGCACATTGTTGACCTGCACCGCGGCCGCCGTCGCCTGGTGCGACTGGTAGAAGCCCTGGAGCACGGTGGAGAGCAGCCGCTCCGCCCGGCCGAGCAGCCGGGCGGCCGCGCGCAGCTGCGCGACCGGGACATCGCAGACCTCGGCGACCCGCTCGACCGGGTAGGCGCCGAGCTGCGCGCGCAGTTCGGCGAAGCCGACGGTGTGCGCGGCCAGGTACTCCTCGTCGATCCAGCCGTTGGCGACGATCTCGTGCAGCAGCCCGTTCATGAGCGCCACATTGGTGCCGGGGCGCGGGGCCAGGTGCACGGTCGCGGCGGCGGCGACCGGGGTGGCACGCGGGTCGACGCAGAGCAGGGCGGGCGGGTTCGGCCCGGCGAGCCGGTCCAGGATGCGGCTCCACAGCACGGTCTGCGATTCGGCGACATTGTGGCCGTAGAGCGCGATCACGTCGGCGTGGTCGATATCGGTGTAGGAGCCGGGCTGGCCGTCGCAGCCGAAGGTCTCCTTCAGCGCCTGGGCGGCGGTGGCGGTGCAGAGCCGGGTATTGCCGTCCATGTGGTTGGTGCCGATGCCGCCGTGGCCGAGCACGCCGAGGGTGTAGTACTCCTCCAGGAACAGCTGCCCGCTGGTGTAGAAGCCGATCGATCCGGGGCCGCGCTCGGCCAGCAGCTCGGTGATCCGCCCGGCGACCAGCGCCATGGCCGTCTCCCAGTCCGTCTCGACCAGCTCGCCGCCCCGGCGGACGAGCGGAGTGGTGAGCCGGTCCGGGGAGGCGTTGGCCTGCCAGGCGAACAGGTCCTTGGGGTCGAGGCGGCCGCGGTTGACCCGGTCCACCGCCCGCCCGCGCACCCCGACCATCCGGCCGTCACGCACCGCGATATCCAGGCCGTCGCCATTGGAGTGCAGCACCGAGGCCGACTGCACCCACGCGTCGACATCGTCCTCGGTGGTCCCCGACTCCAGGTAGCGGTCCACCCGGACCGGCCACTCCTGACCGGGGCCGTACGGGGTCCGGGTGCCCCACGGCTCGGCGATGCGATCGACATCCGTCACACGCGCGCCGTGCCCGAGCGAGACGAGTTCAAACCGAATCGGCGGACGCCGCGCGGTAGAGTCCGGAGCGCAGTGACTTCGACGATTCATCGAGGAGTTCGCTATGCCCCACACCGTTGATTTCGGCACCGTCTCCACCGCCGGGCTGGAGAGCTCGCCGGTCGCGGCGGCGCTGGCCGGGCTGCGCGCCAACGAGGCCCGCTACTTCCGGAACAAGTACGACCACGTCTTCACCGTGGAGCCGGCCGCCGAGGCGCGGGAGACCGTGGACTACGTGCAGCGCATCCTGGCCGAGGAGCGCGGCATCACCCTCGCCGCCCGGCCGCTGGAGGCCACCGCCTTCGAGGTGGCCGGGATCCGCTTCGCCTACGTCTTCTACGAGGACGGGCTCGCGGTCAATGTGCTGTACACGCTCGCGGAGGGCGGTAAGCGCGCCGTGGGGTTCAAGCTCTCGGACGGGATGGAGATCCCGGAGGAGCTCGGCGCGTTCAAGTTCGCCCGGCAGAAATCCAAGCTGGCCGGGACCATCCGCGGCTCCTACTTCGTCATCAAGAACGCGTACTGAGCGCGGCGGGAAATCGGCGGCGCGGCAGCGTTTCCCGTGCCGTGGACCGGGCATTGCCGAACCAGTCCACCCCAGCTCAGGAGTCGAGATGCCCACCTTCGCCCGCCGCCGCCCCGCCACCCGCAATACCAGCCTGATCGGTGTGATCGTGCTGGTCTGGCTGCTCATCGGTGTGATCGCCGGAGCGCAGCGCAACTACTACGACAGCGCCCCGACGAACTGCGCGAGCACCGGCACCATCGCGCTCACCATCATCGCCGGGCCGCTGAACTACCTGGGCGCCAACCCCAAGGCCGACTGCGACGTCGACCTGCCCCAGCCCAGCCAGTAGCCCCTGCTCGAGCGTGCTGCCGGCATCGACGGTGAGCGGCAGCCCGGTCACGAAGCGGGACCCGTCGGAGGGCAGGAACAGCACCGCGTTGCTGATGTCCTCCGGCTCGGCCCAGCCGACCGGTTCGGCGGAGCGCCACCCGCCCAGGTACTGCGCGACCACGACGGTCAGCTTGTCAGCGCCGAGTCCAGGGCGAGCCAGCACTCGCGCGCGCTGGTCGGCGAGATCACCGCCGCCGACCCGCCCGCGCTGCTCGAATTCACCTTTAACACCGACGTCCTGCGCTGGGAACTCACCGAAACGCCGGACGGTACCCGGCTGCGCCTCACGCACCGCCTCACCGACCCCGCGACCTCGGACATGGCGGCCGCGGGGTGGCACGTCTGCCTCGACGTGGCCGAAACGCTGCTGGCGGGCACCCCGACACCGGGCAGCGCGCGCTCGACCACGGCTGGACCGAGCTGCGGGCGCGCTACGCCGAGCAGCTCGGGCTCGATTCACCGCCGCGGTAGGCGACGTGCGCGGGCGCGGCCCCACCCGTCAGGGCGCGGCGGGGTCGAAGCCGCCGGGGATCTCGTAGATCGCGCCGGTGAAGGTCGCGGCGAAGAGCCTGCCCGCCGAGAAACCACCGGTGCCGCGGCCGTAGGTGACCACGCTGGTGAACGGGTTCCCGCTGCTCAGCACGCAGTACCGCTGGGGCGCGTCGATGCGGACCACCTGGCCCGCGGCGTTGAACGGGACCACCGGGCGCTGTGCGGAGTCGAGGGTCAGCCCGTCCGGTGCGGCGAGCGCGTCGGCGCCGCCGAGGTCGAGCAGGGACTGCGGGGCGCCCGGGTTCGCCACCGGGATGCGGCTCACGCCGGGGTTGCTGAAGGTGCGGCCGACGTACAGGTACTCGTCGGCGCGGTCCAGGACGGCGCCGTTGGCGCTGGGGAAGCGGGCCCAGTCGGGCTGCACGGCGCCGCCGGGGGCGACGCGGCCGACGAGGCTGCCGAAGTCGTTGGTGGCGTAGATGGTTCCGTCCCCGGCGACCGCGAGGCCGTTGGCGGCGCTGAGCCCGGTGGCGACCGGGGTGGTGGCGCCGGTCTCGGGGTCCATGCGGACGATGCCCGCGGCGCGCAGCGCGTCCCCGGCGAGCACCCTGGCATCGGCGCCGTAGCCGACGAGCAGCCCGCCGTCCGGGGTCCAGGCCAGCGCGCCCGCGCCGCCGCTCGGCACGGTGCCGATGGCGATCGGGGCGGCGCCGGGCGCGTCGATCCGGTACACCCGGCCGGTCACGATGTCGGTGGCGAAGGCGCGGCCGCGGGCATCCACGGTGAGCCCCTCGAGCGCGCCCGCGATAGCGGCGGCGGGCACCGTCGGCTGCCCCGCGCCCGCGCAGACCGGGGCGGCCTGCGCCGCCGGCGCGACCACCACCGATACCGCCGCGAGGACACACGCACCGAGGAGGATCGCCGCTCTGCTCATGCCCCCATTCCACACCGTCGGCGGCGGCACCGCGCCGGAATCGGGCGATGGCCGCCATCGGGGGCGGGCGGGTCGTTGCCGGTCACAAAGCCGCCTCCCGATGCGTGGGAGTCCTCACGACGTGCCGGGACGGGTCCGGCCAGCGCACACCGCTAGGGTCGGAGGCGTCCGCGCCCACCTCGACCCGCCGGCGGTTGCCCGTGTCGCTCGCCCTCGCCTTCGCGCTGCTCGCCGCCCTGGAGGCGGCCGGGCTGATCGCGCTCGGCGTGCTGCTCGCCCGCACCCGCCGCGACCTCGCCGAGGCGCGGCGCCGGGCCGACGCCAGGCAGGCCTGGGTGAGCGGCTCGCGGGAGGCGGTGAAGACGGTCTGGGGCGCGGCGAGCCTGCTGCGGCGCAAGGGCTTCCGCGGCGCGCTGCTCAGCTCGATCGAGGATCTGGCGGGCTGGGCGCAGGTCGAGCGGCCGGACCTGGCCACGCTCGCCCCGGACGGCCACGTCGCGATCGCCTTCTCCGATATCGAGGGCTCGACCGCGCTCAACGAGCGGCTCGGCGACCGCGCCTGGGTGCGGTTGCTGGCCAGGCATGAGCGGCTGGTCGGAAAGCAGGTCGCCGCGCACGGCGGGCACGTGATCAAGAGCCAGGGCGACGGCTTCATGATCGCCTTCGCCGAGACCGCGCAGGCGGTGCGCTGCGGGCTCGACATCCAGGCGGCGCTGGCCCGCGGCACCGAATCCGCGGAGCGGGTCCGGGTGCGGATCGGCATCCACATGGGCACCTCGGTGCGCCGCGGCGACGACCTCTTCGGCCGCAATGTCGCGATGGCGGCGCGCGTCGCCGGGGCGGCGGGCGGGGCCGAGGTGCTGGTCAGCGCCGAGGTACGGGCGGCTATCGCCAAGATTCCCGGGATCGTGGTGACCGGGACGCGGGAGGTCGCGCTGAAGGGGTTCGACGGGGTTCACCGGCTGTCGACGGTGGAGCGGGGCTGATCCGGGCGCAGGTTCGAGAGGCCGGGCGAGGCGCCGGGGCCGACCAGCCGCAGACCGATTCGCTACAGGTGTTCCGCGGTGCGCTTGCCGATGGCGGCGCTCAGTGCGTCGAGTTCCGCGAGGACGTCGGTCGCCGCCCAGATCCGGTCGCGCTTGCTCGCGGAGAGCGGTTCGAGCACCCCGGCGTCCACGAGCCGGGCCAGCGCGCGGTAGGTGCTGGCATCGGTGGTGCCGGCGATCCGCTGCGCCGTGTCGGCATTGAGAATCGGCGTGCCGAGCAGGGCGGCGATGATCTTCGCGTCAGCGGAATTGCCGCGCGGCCTGGCCATGTCGCGCCAGTGGCCGGGCAGCTCCGCGAGGGCGCCCGCGGAGTCCCGCGCGGCCTCACTGGAGACGATGGCGGCGCGCGCGAGGTAGTCGACGAACCCCTCGGCGTCCCCCGCCCGGTACCGGGTCAGCCGGTCGAAGTAGCGGCGCACGTCGGCGAGCATGACCGAGGCCATCGGGACGGTGACGCGCCGCGTCAGGCCGCGGCGGCGCAGGATCGCGCTGATCAGCGCCCGCCCGATCCGGCCGTTGCCGTCGGTGAACGGGTGGATGGACTCGAATTGGGCGTGCGCGATGGCGGCCTGGGCGAGGATCGGCAGGTCGGTGCGGTTGGCGAAGGTCAGCAGGTCCGCCATGAGCGCGTCGACCGACTCCGGCGGCGGGGGCACGTAGAGCGCGTCGAGCGGGGTGTAGTGGCTGCCGCCGATCCAATTCTGCACGTCGCGGAACGCGCCGGAATCGCGGGCGGTGTAGAAGTCCGGTGCCATGAGCAACCGGTGCGCGTCGAGGAGCGAGCGGAGTTCGATGGGCCCCGCACCCGCGGCGTCGACCATGGCGATCAGCGCCTGGACGGCGGCGAGCTGGGACTCGGCCTCGGCACTGGCCTTCCCGCCGGCCAGTGCCTTGCCGAATGCCCGCCAGCCCGCGTCGATGTGTTCGATCTTCGACGAGGCGACCGATTCGCTGCGCAGCAGGAAGTCGGACAGGGGTGCCAGGTGTCCGCCGCATCCCGCCTCCAAGCGGACGACAGCGATGATCGCCTCCTCGTGCACCCGGGCGACCTCGCCGGTCAGCTCCACGGGCAGGGCGCCGATCAGCGGCGGAACCGATACCGTCACCGTTTTCAGGGTGCGGTCGGCGCGCGAACTTTGCCGGGTGCGCGGGCTCCACTCTCGGGTCTCCGCGCGGTGCGGCGGCCAGCTCACAGCGCCCCTTTCGGCCGACGAAACGCGAGCAGTGCGAGCGTTACTATACTTTAGGGCGTGCAAACGTAGTCAAATCCGCGCCTACTGTATCTTTTGCTACAACGAGGAGGTCCGATGCACCCATTCCGCGCGGCGGTCGAAGCCCGCGACACCGCGGCCATCGAGGACCTGCTGGCCGACGAGGTCGTGTTCACCAGCCCGGTGGCCTTCAAGCCGTACCCGGGCAAGCCGGTGACGGCGGCGATCCTGCGCGCGGCCATGCGGGTGTTCGAGAACTTCCGCTACGTCCGCGAGATCGCGGATGCGAACGGGCGCGACCACGCCTTCGTCTTCGAGGCCACCGTGGACGGCAAGCGGATCACCGGGTGCGACTTCGTGCGGGTGAACGCGGCGGGGAAGATCGACGACTTCATGGTGATGGTGCGACCGCTCTCGGCGGCGCAGGCGCTGTCGGTGCGGATGGGGGCCGAGTTCCCGCGGATCGCGGCCGAGGCCGCCGGGGAGGCGCCGCAGGCCTGAGGCTTGAGGCCGGAGGTCGCGATGCTCGCGCGCGAGCGCCGCCCGAGACAAGCCGCGCTGCTGGACCCGCCCACGGGCGACGCACCACGTCCGGACGATCGTGGTATCGACGTTCTTCACCGCGGCCCGGGCGCGATCGTGCAGTACCCCGAGATCGGTTTCTCAACCGGTGCGGCGCCGCACCCGCTGCCCGGCGGCGCGGGCGGTGCGCGCGGCGAGCACGCCGCCCGCGATCCACGGCCCCGCGACCAGCAGCGGATCCAGCCACTGGTGGTTGCGGTCGATGCGCCCGCTGCGCGAGCGCAGGCCACCGTGGGTGAACTCGGCGCGGATGCCGGTCTCGGTGATCGGGTTGTCGGGCCGCGTGCTCGCGAACGAGCGCAGGTGGCTCTCCCAGGCGTCCACCCGGTCGCCGAGGACGAGCAGCAGCCAGTGCGCGGCCCTGGCCTCGCTGTACCGCCGGTAGGCGTGCCGCCGAATCTGCCCGGAGAGCCCGCGCAGCGGCACCGAGGTGCCGAAGACCGGGGTGAGCATGGCGTGTTCGATGGAGCGTTCGCGCGGGGTGGTCTCGGGCTGGCGGTCCGGGAAGTGCCAGTGCGCGCCGGTCTCCTCGGCGCGCAATTTGGGGACCGCGGGGCGGTCCCTCGGGTCGAGGTCGGCGCCCCAGCCGGGGATGCGGGCGCGCAGTTCGTCGGCGCTCGGCACGGGCGGGTGCTCGCTGGTGTAGGTCACGGGGGGCTCCTTCAGGCGGCGTCGGGCACGATGACCGGCTTGAGGCAGTTGTCGAGCTTGGCGGAGAAGATGTGGTACCCCTCGGCGATGTGCTCCAGCGGAATGCGGTGCGTGATGATCTCGCTGGGGTTCAGGTAGCCGTTCCTGATGTGCGAGAACAGCCGCGGCCACTGCCGCTTGGCCGGGCACTGGTTGGTGTTGATGGTGAGCCCCTTGTTCATGGCGTCGCCGAACTTCACCGCGCTCTGGATCGGGCCGTAGGCGCCCATGACCGAGATCGTGCCGCCCTTCCGCACCGAGTCGATGGCCCAGTTCAGCGCCACCGGGGAGCCGCCCTGCAGTTTCAGCTTGGCGGCGGTGACGTGCATGAGCAGGTTGCCGTCGGCCTCGGCGCCGACCGCGTCGATGGCGACGTCGGCGCCGAGGTGCCCGGTGGTCCGCTTCATCTCGACCACCACGTCGGCGCAGTCGGCGATATTGATGACCTCCGCGTGCGCCATCTGCTTGGCCTTCTCCAGCCGGTACTCGAGGTGGTCGATGACGATCACCCGGCCCGCGCCCATGAGCCAGGCCGACTGCGCCGCGAACAGCCCGACCGGGCCCGCGCCGAAGACCGCGACCACATCGCCCTCCCGGATATCGCCGAGCTGGGCGCCGAAGTAGCCGGTGGCGAGGGCGTCGGTGCACAGCAGCGCGTCCTCGTCGCCGAGCCAGTCCGGGATCTTGGCCGGCCCGACGTCGGCGAAGGGCACCCGCACGAACTCCGCCTGCCCGCCGTCGTACCCGCCGCAGGTGTGCGAGTAACCGTAGATGCCGCCGACCGCCGTCGCATTCGGGTTGACATTGTGGCAGTTGGAGTACAGCCCGTTGGCGCAGAACCAGCACGAGCCGCAGTAGATGTTGAACGGCACCATCACCCGGTCGCCCGGCACCAGCGAGCGCACCGACCCGCCGACCTGCTCGACCACGCCGATGAACTCGTGGCCGAAGGTGCTGCCGACCCGGGTATCCGGCATCATCCCGTGGTACAGGTGCAGGTCCGAGCCGCAGATGGCGGCGCGCTGCACCCGCACGATCGCGTCGTTGGGGTGCTCGATCGCCGGAATGTCCTTGTTCTCCACGCGGATCTTGTACGGACCGCGGTACACCATCGCTCGCACGGCTCTCCTCCTTCGGGTCGGCCCCGCGCTACCCGTGCCGGGGCGGGCGAAACCGAATTCGGCCGTCGGCCGGTTGCAAGCGGCAGCGGGCGGGCTCAGTGCGGGCGCGGGGCGGGGGCGTGCGGGGCGCCGATCCAGTGCAGCAGCCGGTGGATGGTCTCGTCGGTGAGCCGGTAGCGCATGATCCGCCCGGTCCGGGTCGCGGTGACCCAGCCCTGGTGCCGCAGGATGCGCAGCGCGTGCGAGGCGGCGGTGGCGCTCATGCCGACGGCGGCGGCGAGCTCGGTGACGTTCTGGTCCGGGGTGTGGTGCAGCCACACCAGCAGCCGCAGCCGGTTGGCGTCGGCGAGCAGTTCGAAGCGCTGCGCCCAGCCCGCGATCCCGGTGCTGTCGAGGCCGGGGACGGCGGGCTCGGAGCCGAGCGAGGTGGGGGCGGGCACGGCTCCACTCTGCCGGTCCGGGGGCGGCGGGGCCAGCCCGGATATCGGTCTGCATGTTCAGATATTCCGAGTATCGTTTCGCCGGGTGAACGTCAGCACCTCCGCGATGCACATGAGCGACGGCATCGTCGACGCCCCCACCTCCGCGCTCTTCGCGGTGCTCGCCGTCGCCGGGCTCGCGGTCGCGGCGCGCCGGGCGCGCGCCGAGCTGGACGAGCGGGCCGCGCCGATGGCCGGGCTGGTGGCGGCGTTCATCTTCGCGGTGCAGATGGTGAACTTCCCGATCCTGCCCGGGGTGAGCGGGCACCTGCTCGGCGGCGCGCTCGCCGCCATCCTGGCCGGCCCGTACGTGGGGGCGCTGTGCGTGGCGATCGTGCTGGTGGTGCAGGCGCTGCTCTTCGCCGACGGCGGGCTCAGCGCGCTGGGCACGAACATCACCAATATGGCGCTGATCGGGGTGGGGGCGGGGTACCTGGTGGCGCGCGGGCTGCTGCCGGTGTTCGCGCGGCGCGGCGGGATCGGGGTGGTCGCGTTCGCCGCCGCCTGGATCGGAACGCTCTGCGCAGCAATGGGTTTCGTACTGGAGTACGCGATCGGCGGCGCCGCCGGGTCGACGCTCGGCGCGGTGACCGGGTACATGCTGGTCACGCATGCGCTGATCGGCGTCGGCGAGGGGCTGATCACCGCGCTCACCGTGGTGGCGGTGGCCAAGGCCAGGCCGGATCTGGTGTACCTGCTGCGCAGCACCGGCGCGCCGCGAGTTTCGCTGAATGCCTTCCTGTTCGGCTTCGCCGCGGTGGCGATGCTGGTGGCCGGGGCGCTGTCCTACCTGGCCAGTTCGCAGCCGGACGGGCTGGACGCCACCACCCAGCGCGGCTGCACGGTCGTCGCCGGGCAGCTGGCGGGCGAGTGCGTCGCGCAGCGCGCCGAGGACCACGACCTGGTGGACTCCCCGCTGGCCGACTACACGATCGGCGGCGACGCCACGCTGACCGGCATTGCCGGGATCCTCGGGGTGGCGGCCACCTTCGCCGCGCTGTTCGCCCTGGTCCGCGTGCTGAAGCCGAGCCGGAGCCGCGCGGGGTGAGGGCGGACCGGCTCTACCTGCCCGGCGACTCCGCCCTGCACCGGGCCCCCGCCGAGGTGAAGATCGCCGGGGCGGTGCTGCTGGTGCTGGCCGTGGTGGCGACGCCGCGCGACACGGTCTGGCCGTACGCCGTGTTCGCGGCCGGGCTGCTCGCGCTGTGGGCGGCGGCGCGCATTCCGCTGCGCTGGATCGCGCCGCGGCTGCTCATCGAAGTGCCGTTCCTGGTGCTGGCGCTGCTGCTGCCCTTCGCCGCCGGGGAGCCGCGGACGGCGCTGCCCGGGCTCTCGCTCTCCACGGCCGGGCTCTGGGCGGCCTGGGGTATCGCGGTGAAAGGGACGCTCGGCGTGGGCATCTCGCTGACGCTGGCGGCGACCACCGCGGTGCGCGAGCTGCCGGGCGGGCTCACCAGGCTGCGGGTGCCTGGGCTGATCGTCACCATCGCGGTGCTCATGCTGCGCTACCTCGACGTCATCGCCGACGAGGCCGCCCGCATGCGGCTGGCCCGCATCTCACGGGGCGACGACCCGCGCTCGCTCGCCCAGTTCGCCGCGACCGCGCGCGGGGTCGGGGCGCTGTTCCTGCGCTCCTACGAGCGCGGCGAGCGGGTGCACCTCGCCATGCTCTCGCGCGGCTTCACCGGCAGCGTCCCCGCGCTCGGCACCGAGCCCGCCGCACCCCGCGACTGGTTCACCGCGGGCGCCGTGGTGCTGGTCGCGGCCGGTGTCTGCGCCTGCGCCTGGATCGCGCGATGAGCGCCGGAGCCGCGGTGCGGCTCACCGGCCTGACCTTCGCCTACCCGGACGGCACCCGCGCACTGGACGGGCTCTCGCTCACCGTGCGGCCGGGCGAGCGAGTCGCCGTGCTGGGCCCGAACGGCGCCGGGAAGTCGACGCTCATGCTGCACCTCAACGGTGTGCTCACGGCCAGCTCCGGCGAGGTGGTGATCGGCGGCACCCGGCTGGAGCGCGCGACCGTGCGGGAGCTCCGCGGGCGGGTCGGGGTGGTGTTCCAGGACCCGGACGACCAGCTCTTCCTGCCCACCGTCGCCCAGGACGTCGCCTTCGGGCCGCACAATTTCGGCGTTCGCGGCGCCGAGCTCACCGCGGCCGTGGATTTCGCGCTCGACGCCGTCGGGATGGCCGACCGCGCCGGCCGCTCCCCCGCCCGGCTCTCGCTGGGCGAGCGCCGCCGCGCCGCGCTGGCCACCGTGCTCGCCTGCCGCCCCGAGGTCCTCGTGCTCGACGAGCCCGCCGCCAACCTCGACCCGGTCGCCCGCCGCGAGCTCGCGGAGATCCTGGCGACGCTCCCCGCCACGCTGCTGCTGGTCACCCACGACCTGCCGTATGCCGAGCGGGTGTGCTCGCGCGCGGTGATCCTCGACGGCGGGCGGATCGTCGCCGACGGGCCGATCGGCGAACTCCTCGCCGACCACGAGCTGCTCACCCGGCACCGGCTGCGCTGATCAGGCCACGACCGGGCGCTGCGGCACGCCGACGTACTCGCTCAGCGGCCGGATGAGCGCATTGGATCCGCCCTGCTCGATGATGTGCGCGGTCCAGCCGGTGATCCGGCTCATGACGAGGATCGGGGTGAAGACCTCGATATCGAAGCCGAGCAGGTAGTACGCCGGGCCGGTCGGGAAATCCAGGTTCGGCGCGATGCCGGTCGCCTCGGCCATGGCGCGCTCCAGAACGTCGTACATCCGCACCCACTTCTGCCCGCCGGTGGCGGCGGCGATATCCACGAATGCCCGCTTCATGGTCGGCACCCGGGAATCCCCGTTCTTGTAGACCCGGTGGCCGAAGCCCATCACCTTCTCGTTGTGGTCGAGCCGGGCGCGCAGCCACTCCTCGGCAGGTGACCACGCGGGCGGCGAAGGTGGAGGCATTGAAGCTGTGCTCGGCGTAGAGGATGAGCGAGATCTCGAACGCCCGCACCAGCTCGCGGGCGGGCGCCGTCCCGAAGCACATGGTCAGGAAGTTCTCCGCGTACCCGAGGTGCGAGTGCGGGGCGATCGGGTCCTGACCGCGTCTGCGGCGGTGGTCGGCGGCGACGATGGTGGGCAGGATCGCGAACATGCGCAGCGCCTTGGCGCGATTGGCGCGCGGCGAATTGGCCTCGGCGGCGGCGTCTTCCGCGCCCAGATAGCTGATGGCGGTGCGCACCACGCCCATCGGGTGCTGGTCTCGGGGACCACCTTGGAGATCGCGGTGGTGTCGACGACGACGCCGGCCAGGCCCTTGTGGGTATCCGGCATCACCGGTTCCTTTCGAGCGGGAAAGTGAAGATATCGGAGTCGAATTCGTTGTAGCGCTCGTATCGCAGGAGTTCGTAGAGCCGGGAGCGGTGCTGCATGCGGTTCAGCAGCCCCGATTGCGTTCCCGCGGAGAAGATCTCGCGCAGCCCCTGCTCGGCGGCGAACATGGCCAGTCGCAGGGTGGTCACCGGGTAGATCACCGCGTTGTAGCCGATCCGCTCCAGCACCGGGGCCGGGACGAGGTCGGACTTGCCGAAC
The DNA here is from genome assembly GCF_040654395.1 of Nocardia sp. NPDC050697. Taxonomy (NCBI): domain Bacteria; kingdom Bacillati; phylum Actinomycetota; class Actinomycetes; order Mycobacteriales; family Nocardiaceae; genus Nocardia; species Nocardia sp. NPDC050697. The sequence continues at coordinate 233,724 of NZ_JBFAHY010000001.1, read as the reverse complement.
TCGGTCATATTCGCCAGCAGGGGAATGTCGACGGCGGCACGGAATTTCTCGAACTCGGCCGGGGTGCGCAGCGCCTCGGTGAAGACGAGGTCCGCGCCCGCCTCGGCGTAGGCCCTGGCGCGGTCGATGGCGGCGTCGATTCCCTCGATCCCGGCGGCGTCGGTGCGGGCGCAGATCACGAAGTTCGGGTCGCGCCGGGCGGAGACGGCGGCGGTGAGCCTGCGCAGCATGTCCGGCACCGGAACGACGGCTTTGCCGTCCAGGTGCCCGCAGCGCTTGGGGTTGACCTGGTCCTCCAGGTGCAGCCCGGCGAGCCCCGCGCCCTCGAGCACGGTGACCGTGCGGGCCGCGCTCATGGGCTCGCCGAACCCGGTGTCGGCGTCGATGAGCACCGGCAGGTCGGTGACCCGGGCGATCTGCTGCCCGCGCCCGGCGACCTCGGTGAGCGTGGTGAGGCCGATATCGGGCAGCCCGAGCTCGGCGGAGAGCACCGCGCCGGAGACGTAGACGCCCTCGAACCCGATCTCCTGGATCAGCTTCGCGACCAGCGGGTTGAAGGCGCCGGGGAGGCGCTGGGTCTTTCCGGAGGTCAGTCCGGCGCGGAAGGCGATCCGCTTGTCCGCGGCCGAGGTGGTCGCCGCCAGCAGGCCGGTCATCGGAAGAGCCCCTTCGGCGAGCGGGGAAGCACATCCGCCGAGACGGTGACGGTGAGCTCCGGCAGCTCACCCGGGGCGAGTTCGCCCGCGCGCTGGGCCACCTCCAGGAAGCGCTCCTGCTCGGCGGGCTCCACCACGCCCTCGGCGAGGGTGCGGAACTTGGCGAGGTACTGCTCGCGGGCGAAGGGCCGCGCGCCCAGCGGGTGCGCGTCGGCGACCGCGAGTTCGTCGATGATCACCTCGCCGCTCGTCAGGGTGACCTCGGCGCGGGCGCCGAAAGCCCGCTCCGCCGGGTCGGCGGAGTGGTAGCGGCGCGTCCACTCCGGGTCCTCGGCGGTGCAGATCTTGTGCCACAGCGCCACGGTGGACGGGCGCTGGGCGCGCTCGGGGGTGTAGGAGCGCTCGTGGTGCCAGGTGCCGTCCTCCAGCGCGACCGCGAAGATGTAGGGCACCGAGTGGTCCAGGGTCTCCCGCGAGGCGGTGGGGTCGAACTTCTGCGGATCGCCCGAGCCGGTGCCGATCACCACGTGCGTGTGGTGGCTGGTGTGCAGCACGATCGAGGCGATCCGGTCCGGATCGCCGATCCGCTCCCGCAGGCGCCGGGCCAGGTCGATGGGGGCCTGGCTCTGGTACTCGGCGGAGTGCTCCTTGGTGTAGGAGTCCAGGATCGCGCGCTTGGGCTCGCCGGGGCCGGGCAGCGGCACCGAGTACTCGATATCCGGGCCGCCGAGCAGCCGGGCGATCACGCCGTCCTCGCCCTCCCAGATCGGCGCGGGCGCGCCCTCGCCGCGCAGGGCGCGATCGACGGCTTCCACGGCCATCTTCCCGGCGAAGGCGGGGGCGTACGCCTTCCAGCTGGAGATCGCGCCCTTGCGCGACTGCCTGGTGGCGGTCGTGGTGTGCAGCGCCTGGCCGATGGCCTGGTAGATCACCGCGGTGTCCAGTCCGAGCAGGGTGCCGATACCCGCCGCGGCCGACGGGCCGAGGTGGGCCACGTGGTCGATCTTGTGCCGGTGCAGGCAGATGGCGCGCGCCAGGTCGATCTGGATCTCGTAGCCGGTGGCGAGGCCGCGGATCAGGTCACGGCCGGAGCGCTCGGCGTGCTGGGCGACCGCGAGGATCGGCGGGATGTTGTCGCCGGGGTGCGAGTACTCGGCCGCCAGGAAGGTGTCGTGGAAGTCGAGCTCGCGCACCGCCACACCATTCGCCCACGCCGCCCACTCCGGGGAGTAGCGGCCGCCGACACCGAACACCGTCGAGCCGGGCTCGTAGGGGTGCGCGAGCGCCTGGGCGCGGGCATTGGCCACCGGGCGCCGGGTCAGGGATGCCGCCGCGACCGCCGCATTGTCGATGATCCGGTTGACGATCATCTCCTCGGTCTCCGGCGCGACCTCGACCGGATCGGCGGCCACCTCCGCGATCCGCCACGCCAGATGCTGCTCGCGGGGAAAGTCCTCCGCCGAACGGTGGGTGCGAACGAAATGAGTCTGCACGGGCCGATGCCTCCGGGTCGTCGCGGAATGCTGCTTCGTTCCGAACGCTACAAGTGGGGGCGGCCGCGGAAATGCGTCGCATCCGGCGACTTCTGCGGAGGCAGAGCTGCGAATCCGCGTAGTTTGCGGAGAATTCTCCCGGGCCCGGTCAGCGGCGCGCGGCGAGCGCCGCCGGACGCGCGAGCGCGGCGGCGTGCTCGGCGAAGCGCGCGTAGCGGCGGGCGACCGCGGCCAGCTCGGGTTCCGCGCCGGCCAGCTCGGCGGCGAGCGCGCACACGGCCTCGTACCCGTCCGGCAGTGCGGCACCGCGGCCGGGATCGCCCGTCGCGAGCACCTCGGCGTCGGCGGCCGCCATCGCCACCCCGAGCCCACCCAGCCGGACCAGCGCGGGCCGCGCCCGCTCGACGGCCGGGTGCCGCCACCGCGCCGCCTCGGCGATCTCGGCGGCCAGCGCCGCCATTCGCCACAGGTGGATCCCGGCGCGCAGCGCGGCGACCACCGGGCCGAGCTCACCCGGCCTCCCGCGCACCAGCGACCCCACCGCCTCCCGCTCGGCGCCCGCGCGCAGCACGGCCACCTCGGCCGCCAGCTCGACGGCGACCCCCGCCTGCCGCGCATCCCCCGCGACCAGCGCGATCGTGGCGGTGGCGAGCACCGAACGCGCGCGCAGGCACATGGTGTGCAGCCGCCGGGAGGGCGTCTCGCGGCACCGCAGGCGAACCAGGGCGATATCGGTCTCGCTGGGCAGCTGCCCGGTCAGCCGGGTGATGGCGGCGGCGGTTTCGGCGCGGTCCACCGGCGCGCCTCGGGTGGCCAGCTCGGCGGCCACCCGCTCGACCTCGTCCGGGCCGAGCCGGGGCCCGAGCAGGGCGAGCAGCGGAACCCGGTGCGGCGGCGGGTCGTCCGGTTCCCCGGCGCGGAGCCAGGCGACGACCTGCGCCGGGACCCGCGGCCATTCGACGTACACGCCCCCACCGTGCCCACTGCGCGCCGGCTCAAACCTCGGGGCACGACCGGCCCGAGAGCGGGGTCACCGCTTACCGCACCCCATCCCGGGGTACTAGATAACGACGAGTGTGCGGGCGGGTGATCCCGCCCTGGAAGGTGGTAGCGATGTCGTGGCGCGATCGGGTGGCTGCGTTGGTGTTCGGGGCCGCGGTGGGCGGCGGGCTGGTGGTGGCGCCCGCGGCCGGCGCCGACCCGCTGATCCTGCCGACCTACAGCTGCCGGCTGCTCGACCAGAACGTCACCGGGGTCACCACCGGCCGGGAGAACTGCACCGCCTCCGACGGCGCGCCGTCGGGCTCGGTGCGCCAGCCGCTCCGGCTCGAGTTCCCGGCCGCGCGCACCGTCTTCACCTGCAAGGAGGGGGTGGTGCGGCTGCCCGACGACGTGCAGGGGCTGCGCTGCGTGCAGACCGAGGGGCCGTGGGGCGGCTGAACTCGGCCGCACCGCTCGGGCTCGGCAGTCGCCAAGAGATTGCCGGATTCGAAACGTAAGTACATTTGCACAGTTCGGACCGACCAGTCGGCGTCAGAAAAGGATTTGCTGCGAACCCTGCGAAGCGCGTCCCGGCGCGCCACGAAATGTGTTGTGCTGAACGCGATGAGCACTGCACTGGAGATCCCGATGATTCTGGTGGGCCGCGTCGACCCGTGCGGCGACTACGCCCCCGACGCCACCGAACCCACCGCCGCGCAACCGGATCCGGAACCGGCGGCGAGCCACCGGCTGCGCTGGGCGCGCGCCCGCGACACCCCCGAGCCGTAGTCAGGCCGAGCGTGGCAGCCGCCGGATGCCGGAGCGTCGCCGGCGCGGCTCCTCCGCGGCGGGGACCTCGGTGACCAGGTGCCGGTCCGGCGCCTCGGTGTAGAGCGATGCCAGCAGCTCCGCGTAGCGCCGGGCGACCACATCGCGGCGCACGGTGAGCTTCGGGGTGAGCTCGGGGCTGCCCGGCTCCCAGACGTGGTCGAGCAGCACGAAGCGCTTGATCTGCTCCGGCCGCGAGACCCTGGCATTGCCCTCGCGCACCGCCTCGGTGATCCGGTGCCGGATGGCGGGGCGCCCGGCCAGGATGGCGACGTCGGCGGCGACCACCCCGTTGTTCGCGGCGTCCGCGGCGATGGCGGTGGCGTCCAGAGTGATCAGCGCGGTCAGGAACGGGTGCTGCTCGCCGAAGACCACCACATTGCCGACCAGGAACGAGGCCGCGCGCACCGCGTTCTCGATCCGGGACGGCGCGATGTTCTTGCCCGAGTCGTTGATGATCATGTCGCTGCGGCGGCCGACGATGCGGTAGTTGCCCGCCTCGTCGCGCTCGCCGAGGTCGCCGGTGCGCAGCCAGTCGCCGCGGTAGAAGGCGCGGCGGGTGCGCTCCGGGTCGCGGTGGTAGCCGCGCATCACCATCGGGCCGCGCACCAGCAGCTCGCCATCGGCGGCCAGCCGCACCTCGGCGCCGCGCAGCGGTTCGCCGACGGTGCCGAGCCCCGGGTTCCCGGCGGTGGTCGTGGTGGTGACCCCGGCCGCCTCGGAGAGCCCCCACACCTCGGTGAGCCGCACCCCGAGGCCGTGGAAGTACTCCAGCACCTCCGGCGGGATGGGCGCCGCGCCGGAGGCCGCGAAGCGGATGTGGTCCAGCCCGATCCCGGCGCGAATCTTCCGCAGCACCAGCCGGTCCGCGAGGCGGTGCCGCAGCCGCAGCACCGGGTTCGGCCTGCCGCCGGCAAGCTCGGCCCTGGCGTGCGCGCTGCCGGTGCGCACCGCCCACCCGGCGACCGCGCGCTTGGCCCGGCGCGGCTCGGCCTCGATGGCGGACTCGATCCCGGCCCGCGCCTTCTGCCACACCCGCGGCACGCCGAAGAGCACGGTGGGCCGCACCTCGGTGAGCACCTCGCCCATCCGGGCCGGGTCGGCCAGCGAGGTCACCTGGATGCCGCGGGTCATGGCGGCGTAGTGCGCGGTGATCCGGTCGGCGATGTGCGCGGCGGGCAGGTAGGAGACGATGCGGTCGTCGAAGTCGGCGGGCAGGTGCTCGCCGAGCGCCACCAGCTGGGCCAGGATATTGGAGTGCGTCAGCTCCACGCCCTTGGGTGAGCCGGTGGTGCCCGCGGTGTAGGTGAGGGTGGCCAGGTCGTCCGGGCGCACCTGCTGCCAGCGGGCGTCGAAGTCGAAGTCCGGGTCGGCGTTCTCGATGAGCCGCGCCAGCGAGATGGCGCCCTGGCCCGGCTCGTCGACGCAGATCACGGCATCGAAGTGCAGGCCGGTGCGGGCCAGCCGGGGCAGCAGCGCGCGCTCGGTGATCACCACGCGGTTGCCCGCATTGCCGCAGACCTCGGCGATCTGCTCCGGCGCGGCGGTGTTGTAGAGCGAGAACGGCACCGCGCCCAGGTGCAGCGCGGCGGTGTCGACCAGGTGGAACTCGGGGCGGTTCGCGAGCAGCAGCGCGATCGTCTCGCCGCGCGCCACCCGCAGCGCGGCCAGCCCGGCCGCGATATCGCGCACCGCGTCGCGGTACTGCGCCCAGGTGTAGCTGCGGGCCGGGTCGAGCCCGCGCAGCGCGACCGCGTCCGGGCGCACGGTGACGGTGGCCTGGAAGGCCTGCGGCAGCGTCGACACGTGCCTGCCCGAGCAGTGCGGAAAGCTGACGAACGGGAAGCGGCTCGGGTACATCAGTTCTCCACTCTCGACGTCGAGGCAGAATCAACGGTAACTTATGAGCCCTGGTTTCGACCTGTTCTTCGTGATCGGAGCATGTTCCCATGTCAATCTCCCCCGAATCTCCCAGCAACATCGCCGTGCCCATCTTCGACCGGATTGGCGGCTACGAGGCCCTGGAGGCGGTCGTCGCCGACTTTTACACCCGGGTGCTCGCCGACGACCGGCTGGCCGGGTTCTTCACCGGCGTGAACCTGAACCGGCTGCGCGGCAGGCAGGTCGAGTTCTTCGCCACCGCGCTCGGCGGCCCCGACCCCTACACCGGCGCCCCGATGAAGCAGGTGCATCAGGGCCGCGGCATCACGCTGGCACACTTCGGGCTGGTCGCGGGGTACCTCGCCGACGCGCTCACCGACGCCGGGGTGCCGCGCGCGCTCACCGAGGAGATCATCGCGGCGGTCGCACCGCTCGCGGGCGATATCGCCTCGGGCTGAGCCCGGCTCAGCCCTCGAACGCCAGCCCGGCGGGGAGCGGCTCGGCGGCCGGGTCGGAGCGCAGGTCGGCGCTGTTGGCCACCAGGGCGAGGCAGAGGTAGGAGCCGGCCACGAAGAGCAGCTCCAGCAACTCGGCGGCATCGTGGTGCGCGGCGAGCTCGCGCCAGGTGTCGTCGCCCACTCGATGCCCGGCGAGCAACTCGTCGGCGGCGCGCAGCAGCAGCCGCTCGTGGTGCGGCCAGAGCGCGGCCTCGGGGCCGTGCTTCACCGCGGCGACCTCCTCCGGGGAGAAGCCGTGGCGCAGCGCGATCCGGACGTGCTGCTCCCACTCGTAGCGGCAGCCGGTGCGCCAGGCCACGCGCAGGATCAGCAGCTCGCGAATGCGCGGGTCCAGGGTTCCGCGCTCCAGCAGCAACCCGTTGTAGCCGAGCCAGGCGGCGGCCAGCTCGGGGTGGTGGCCGAGCACGCCGAGGATATTCGGCAACGGCGGGGCATCCGGGGCGCCGGAGAGGTAGCGGTCGGCCATGCCGACCCGGCCGCGCAGTAGTTCGCGGGCGCTGTCGCTCCACTGCTCGAGCGGCAGCGGGGGCAGCCGGGGATCGCTGGGCACCCGCTCAGCGTAGCGGAGGAACGCGCTCGCCCTCGACGGTGCGCAGGAAATCCTCGATGACCGCGACGGTCTCGGCGTGCCCGGTGTCGATGTCGAAGAACTCCTCCATCCGGAGCAGCCGGGAGACGCTGGACATGAGCATGACCACCGTCGTCGCCGTCCACGGCGCCGGCACCTCGGGGTACCCGGCCAGAATCCGCCCGACCTCCTCGAGCTGCAATTCGCGGAACCGCCGCGACGAGTCGGCGATCTCGGCCCGGATCGTCTTGCGGTGCCCGGCCATCGAGATGAACTCCATGGTGAGCGCGGTCCGCGACTGCTCGTGGATGGCCTCCCACAGCCCCCACAGCGGCTGCGGGTCGGCGAAGACCTCGCGCTGCCGCCGGTAGCTGTGCTCGGCCCCGCGCCGGAACAGCTCGACGAAGAGGTTGTCCATGGTGTCGTAGTAGTAGTACACCAGCCCCGGATTCACCCCGGCCCTGGCGGCGAGCCGGCGCGAGCTCACCGCCGCGTACCCCTCGTCGAGCATGATCTGCTCGGCCGCGTCCAGCAGCGCGACCCGGGTGGCCGCGCCATCGGCCCTGCTCGCCCGTTCGGTCTTCACCGCCACCTCCGTCGACCCTTGACATCCCGCTCCGGCCAACCCTATAACTTTAACCACCCGATCAATTTAACCGGGTGATCAAACTAGCCGAACGGAGACGCGATGGCACCCGGCACCCCGGCGACGGTCACCGTCCGCTGCGGCAGGCGCACCGCCACCGGCGAGCACCGGGACGGCAGCACGGTGCTGCAGATCGCCCGCACGCTCGGGCTGAATCCACCGTCCTCCTGCGAGATGGGCAACTGCGCGACCTGCATCGCGCGGGTGACCGAGGGCAGCGCGGTCATGCGGATCAACGACGCGCTGACCGAGGACGAGGTGGCCGAGGGCTGGGTGCTCACCTGCCAGGCCGTGCCCGCGACCCCGCTGCTGCGGGTCGACTACGACGATTAGGAGCCAACCGATGCCCGCACCCCACACCTCCGTGGTCACCGGCGGCGCCTCCGGCATGGGGCTGGACATCGCCCGGCGGCTCGCCGCCCGCGGCGACCGGGTGGCGATCCTGGACCTGGACGGCGCGGGCGCCGAGCGCGCCGCCGCCGAGATCCGCGACAAGGGCGATTCCGCGATCGGTTTCGCCGCCGATGTCACCGATCGAGAAGCCGTCGACGCCGCCCTGGGCGCCACCCGCGCGGCCTACGGCCCGGTGGACGTCCTGGTCACCAGCGCCGGGCTGGTCGCCTTCGAGCCCTTCACCGAGATCTCGCTGGAGTCCTGGAACCGCGTGGTCGAGGTGAACCTGACCGGCACGTTCCACTGCGTGCAGGCGGTGCTGCCGGACATGCTGGCCCGCAGCTGGGGCCGGATCGTCACCATCTCCTCCTCCAGCGCGCAGCGCGGCTCGCCCGGCATGGTGCACTACACCGCCTCCAAGGGCGCGGTGATCGCCATGACGAAGGGGCTCGCCCGCGAATACGCCGCGCGCGGGATCACGGTGAACACCATTCCGCCGTCCGGCATCGACACCCCGATGTCGCGCGCCTCGCAGGCCACCGGCCACCTGCCGGACAGCGCCACCATGGCGAACGCGATCCCGGTCGGCTTCCTCGGCTCCGGCGACGATATCGCCGCGGCCTGCGCATTCCTCTGCTCCGACGACGCCCGCTACATCACCGGCCAGGTGATCGGCGTCAACGGCGGCACCGTCATCTGACCCGACGAAGGAGTACCGCGATGACCGATTGGCCCAAGCCCGCGGCGGGCAGCTGGACCGAGCACTACCCGGACCTCGGCACCGGACCGATGTCCTTCGAGGACTCGGTCTCCCCCGAGTTCTACGAACTCGAGCGCACCGCCATCTTCGAACGCGCCTGGCTCAATATCGGCCGGGTGGAGCAGCTGCCGAAGGTGGGCAGCTACTTCACCAAGGAGATCGCCATCGCGCGCACCTCGATCCTGGTGGTGCGCGACCGTGAGCAGCAGATCCGCGCCTTCCACAATGTGTGCCGGCACCGCGGGAACAAGCTGGTGTGGAACGAGTTCCCGCGCGCGGAGGTCAAGGGCACCTGCCGCCAGTTCACCTGCAAATACCACGGCTGGCGCTACGGCCTGGACGGCGGATTGAGCTTCGTCCAGCAGGAGGGCGAGTTCTTCGACCTGGACCGGGGCGAGTTCGGGCTGGTGCCGGTGCACTGCGAGATCTGGGCCGGGTTCGTCTTCGTGAACCTGGCGCCGGAGCCGCCGCAGCCCCTCACCGAGTTCCTCGGCCCGATGGTCGGCGCGCTGGCCGACTACCCCTTCGACCGGATGACCGAGCGGTACGACTTCAAGGCGGAGAACGCCAGCAACTGGAAGCTCTTCGCCGACGCCTTCCAGGAGTACTACCACGTGCCGGGGCTGCACTCGCAGCAGGTGCCCGGCGCGGTGCGCAAGCCGGACAGCGGATTTACGTGCGCGCACTACCAATTGGACGGCCCGCACCGCATGGTCAGCACCGGCGGCGCCCGGCGCTGGACGCTGCCCGAGGAGTTCATGTACCCGATCGAGCGGGTCACCCGCAGCGGCCTGGTCGGCCCGTGGGAGTCGCCGGACATCGGCGAGCTGCCGCCCGGGATCAACCCGGGCCGCATCGATCCGTGGGGTATCGACAATTTCCAGATCTTCCCGAATGTCGAGATCCTCTTCTACCGCGGCTGGTACCTGATCTACCGCTACTGGCCCACCTCCCACAACACCCACACCTTCGAGGGCACGCTCTGCTACCAGCCCGCCGACTCGGTGCGCAAGCGGATCGAGCACGAGGTCTCCTCGGTGGTGTTCAAGGAGTTCGCGCTGCAGGACGCGGGGATGCTCACCGGCACCCAGACCGCGCTCGAGCAGGCGTACCGCACCGCGGGGATCACCGACTACCCGGTGAACGACCAGGAGATCCTGGTGCGGCACTTCCACAAGGCCGTCGCGGACTGGGTCGGCGCGTTCCACGGCGCGGGGGCCACGCGATGACCATGCTGCCCCCGGCCTTCGCCGAGTTCGAGCGCTTCGCCCCGACCTGGTGCCTGGCCACCGAGTCCGAGCGCTGGAACCGGCGCCTGGCCAGCTCGATGGCCGAGCTCACCGACTTCTACGACGCGTTCTTCCCGCGGCTGGACGACGCCATCGTCTACTGCGACAAGTTCCCGCTCGACGACCTCCCCGACGACGCGCTGAACCTGCTGCACCTGATCTATTCGCTGGTCCAGGCCGCGATGGCAGTCGAAATCTTCCAGCAACCCGCCCCGGTGGACAGCGCCGACGCCTATCTCGACCGGGTCGGCGAGCCGACCCCCTGAACGGAGACGACCATGACGACACTCACCGTCGAGAAACTGGGCCGCGAGGTCGGCGCCGAGATCATCGGGCTCACCCCGGAGCGGCTGATCGGCGACCCCGGCGTGCCCGCCGCCATCCGGCAGGCGCTGGAGGACAACGGCGTGCTGGTCTTCCGCGGCCTGCACCTGGACCCGGAGACCCAGGTGGCCTTCTGCCGCACGCTCGGCCCGATCGACACCTCCCCCGGCCACCACCCGGTGGACGGGATCTACCGGGTCAGCCTGGACACCGCGAAGAACTCCTCGGCGAGCTACCTGCGCGCGACCTTCGACTGGCACATCGACGGCTGCACCCCCGAGGACGACGCCTACCCGCAGATGGCGACCATGCTCTCGGCGAAGGCGGTGGCCGAGTCCGGCGGCGAGACCGAATTCGCCAGCACCTACTCGGCCTACGACGATCTCGACCCCGCCGAGCAGCAGCAGCTGGCCGGGTTGCGGGTGGTGCACTCGCTGGAGGCCTCGCAGCGCCGCATCACCCCGGATCCGACCCCGGAGCAGCTGGCGGCCTGGCGGCGGCGCCCGGTGCGCGAGCACCCGATCGTCTGGACGCACCGCTCCGGGCGCCGCTCGCTGGTGCTCGGCGCCTCGGCCGGCGAGGTGGTAGGGCTGGACGCCGAGCAGAGCCGCACCCTGCTCGACAGCCTGCTGGCCCGGAGCACCGCGCCCGAGCGGGTGTACCGGCACGAGTGGACCGTGGGCGACACGGTGATCTGGGACAACCGCGGCGTCATCCACCGGGCCGCCCCCTACGACCCCGGGTCGCCGCGCGAGATGTTGCGCACCACCGTGCTCGGCGACGAACCCATCCAGTAGAGGAGAACGACCATGCCGCGTTGGCCCAAGCCCCCCGAGGGCAGCTGGACCGAGCACTACCCCGACCTCGGCACCGACCCCATGTCCTACGAGGACTCCATCTCGCCCGAGTTCTACGAACTCGAGCGCAAGGCCATCTTCGAGCGCGCCTGGCTCAATGTCGGCCGGGTGGAGCAGCTGCCGAAGGTGGGCAGTTATTACACCAAGGAGATCGACGCCGCCCGCTCCTCGGTGATCATCGTGCGCGACCGCGACAAGCAGGTCCGCGCCTTCCACAATGTGTGCCGCCATCGCGGGAACAAGCTGGTGTGGAACGAGTTCCCGCGCGCGGAGACCGCGGGCACCTGCCGCCAATTCACCTGCAAGTACCACGGCTGGCGCTACGGCCTGGACGGCGGGCTGAACTTCGTGCAGCAGGAGGGCGAGTTCTTCGACCTGGACAAGAGCGCCTACGGGCTGGCCCCGGTGCACTGCGAGGTGTGGTCCGGGTTCATCTTCGTCAATCTCGCCGCCGAACCGAGCCAGACGCTGCGCGAATTCCTCGGCCCCATGGTGACCGACCTGGAGGGCTACCCCTTCGACCGGATGACCGACCGCTTCAGCTACCGGGCCGAGGTGGGCGCCAACTGGAAGCTCTACATGGACGCCTTCCAGGAGTTCTACCACGCGCCGGTACTGCACGCGAGCCAGTCGCCGGACAACTACGCCACCGCCGCCCAGTCGGCCGGTTTCGAGGCGCCGCACTATCAGCTCGAGGGCCCGCACCGGCTGGTCAGCACCTCCGGGGTGGTGACCTGGGAGCTCGACCCGAGCATGCGCAAACCCATGGAGGACATCACCCGCAGCGGGCTCTTCGGTCCGTGGGACCAGCCGGAGCTCGGCGAGATGCCCAGCGGGCTGAACCCGGCGAAATGTGATCCGTGGGGGCTGGATTCGTTCCAGCTCTTCCCGAACTTCACCATCCTGATCTGGTCGGCCGGCTGGTACCTGACCTACCACTACTGGCCGACCGCCTACAACCGGCACATCTTCGAGGGCAACCTGTACTTCGTCCCGGCGAAGACCCCGCGCGAGCGGGTGGCGCTGGAGATGGCGGCGGTGACCTTCAAGGAGTACGCGCTGCAGGACTCCAACACCCTCGAGGCCACCCAGATCTCGCTGGAATCCCGTGCCGTGCGGCGCTTCCCGCTGAACGACCAGGAGATCCTGCTGCGGCACCTGCACAAGGTCGCGGGCGAGTGGGTCGGCGAGTACCGGAGCGAGGCGGTCCGATGAGCGCGCTGCTGCCCGCCGACTTCGCCGACCTGGAGCAGTGGGCCGAGACCTGGTCGCTGCCGACCGAGCCCGAGCGCTACGACCGCCGGATGGCCAGCTCGATGCCGGAGATGCAGGCGTTCTACGACGCGATCACCCCGCGCGCCGAGGCCGCCCTGACCTACCTGGACCGGTACACCCTGGACGACCTGCCCGACGACGGCCGCAGGCTGATGTGGCTGCTGCACTCGATGATCATGGTCTCCTTCCCGGTGGAGGTGTGGAGCCAGCCCCGGGTGCCGGATTCCGGCGCGGCCGCGCTGCACTGCGTGATCGAGCCGCGGCCGTGACCGTCGTCCTGCGCGCCGCCCGGTGGGTGGATGTCGCCACCGGCGAGGTGCACTCCCCCGCCGTGCTCGTGGTGCGCGGCGAGCACATCGCGGCGGTGGATCCGGAGGTCGTCCCGGACGACGCGGTGCTGCACGACCTGGGCGACGTCACCCTGCTGCCGGGGTTGATGGACATGGAGATCAACCTGCTCATCGGCGGCCCGGAGACCCCGACCGGGCTGCCGCTGCCGATGCACGGCGTGCAGGACGACCCGGTCTACCGCACGCTGCGCGCCACCGTGAACGCGCGCATCACCCTGGAGGCCGGGTTCACCACCGTCCGCAATCTGGGGCTGATGGTGAAGACCGGCGGCTACCTGCTCGATGTCGACCTGCACCGGGCCATCGAGCAGGGCTGGTTCCCCGGGCCGCGCATCCACTCCGCCGGCCACGCCATCACCCCGACCGGCGGGCACCTGGATCCCACCATGTTCCAGCGCCTCGCCCCGCACATCATGCCGCTGGCGGTCGAGGAGGGCATCGCCAACGGGGTGGACCAGGTGCGGCATGCCGTGCGCTACCAGATCAAGTACGGCGCCCAGCTCATCAAGGTCAGCGCCTCCGGCGGGGTGATGTCGCACAGCACCGCCCCCGGTATCCAGCAGTACTCCGACGACGAACTCGCCGCCATCGTGGACGAGGCGCACCGGGCCGGGCTGCACGTGGCCGCGCACGCGCACGGCGACGCCGGAATCCGGGCCTGCATCCGCGCCGGGGTGGACTGCATCGAACACGGCTCGCTGGCCAGCGACGACACCATCGCCATGATGGTCGAGCACGGCACCTTCCTGGTGCCGACCAGCTACCTCTCCGAGGGGCTGGACGTGTCGAAGGCGCCGCCCGCGCTGCGGGCCAAGGCCGCCGAGGTCTTCCCGCAGGCGCGGCGCATGCTCGGCAAGGCCATCGAGGCCGGGGTGAAGATCGCCTGCGGCACCGACGCCCCGGCCGTCCCGCACGGCGACAACGCCAAGGAGCTGTGGGCGCTGGTCGACCGCGGCATGACCCCGGCGCAGGCGCTGCGCGCGGCCACCGTGGTGAGCGCCGAACTGCTCGGCGTCACCGACCGCGGCCGGCTCGAACCCGGGCTGCTCGCCGACATCATCGCCGTGCCCGGCGATCCCACCCTCGACATCACCCGCACCCAGCACGTCAGCTTCGTCATGAAGGGCGGTGTGGTGCACAAGGACACCACCGCCGACCTGCTCGTGCACTGACCAAGGAGTCACCATGCCGACCGGAATCCTCCTCGTCGAATCCAGCCCGGCCTCGGCGGACGACGCCGCCGCCTACCACGACTGGTACGAGAACACGCACCTGGCCGAGATGTGCGAACTGGAGGGCGTGGTCGCGGCCCGCCGCCTCGCCGTGGTCGGCGCGGACAGCTACATCGCGCTCTACGAGATCGAGGCCGACGATCTGGACGCCGTGCGCGCCGGGCTCGGCGCGGCGTCGCGCTCCGGGCGGATGTCGCCGCCGGTGGGGCTGCGGACCGACCCGCCGCCGACCGTCCGGCTGCTCCGCGACATCGCCGCGTTCCGGCCCTGACGTGGCCACGCGGTCGCCGCACACCGATCAGCGGCAGTACCACGACCGGCTGTACCTCGGCGGGCGCTGGCAGCCGCCCACCGGTGACGGCGTCATCGAGGTGGTGTCGCCGCACACCGAGGCGGTGATCGCCCGGCTCGCCGCGCCCGCCACCGCCGATGTCGACGCCGCGGTGCTGGCCGCCCGCGAAGCCTTCGACCACGGCCCGTGGCAGCGCACCCCGGTCACCGAGCGGGTCGCCGCGATCCGCGACCTGGCGGAGCGCTACACCGCCCGCGAGCCCGAGATCGCCGCCCTGGTGACCGCGGAAATGGGGGCGCCCGTGCGCTTCTCCCGCTCCGCGCACGCCCGGCTTCCCGGGGTGATGATGCGCGCGCTCGCCGATGTCGCGGCCGGTTTCCCCTGGGAGGAGACCCGGCCCGGCTACCTCGGCGCCGACGTGCTGGTCACCCACGAACCGGTCGGCGTGGTCGCGGCGATCGTGCCGTGGAACATGCCGGTCTTCCTCACCGTGGCCAAGCTGATTCCGGCGCTGCTCGCGGGGTGCAGCGTCGTGCTCAAGCCCTCCCCGGAGACCCCGCTGGACGCCTACGTCATGGCGGAGCTGCTGTCCGAGAGCGGGATTCCGCCCGGCGTTGTCTCCATCCTGCCCGGTGACGGCGCGCTCGGCGCGCACCTGGTCGCGCATCCCGGCGTGGACAAGGTCTCCTTCACCGGCTCGACCGCGGCGGGCAGGCAGGTCGCCGCGGCCTGCGCGCCCGCGCTGCGCAGGGTGAGCCTGGAGCTGGGCGGCAAGTCGGCGGCGGTCGTGCTCGACGACGCCGACCCGGAGAAGGTCGCGGCAGGCGCCCAGGTGTCCGCGCTGATGAACGGCGGCCAGGCGTGCGTGGCGCAGACCCGGATCCTGGTGCCGCGCAGCCGCTACCGCGAGCACGTCGAGGCGCTGAGCGAGATGGTCTGGACGTTGCGGGTCGGCGACCCGGCCGACGAGGCCACCGATATCGGCCCGCTGGTCTCCGCCCGCCAGCGCGACCGGGTGCACGGGTACCTCGAGATCGGGCTCCGCGAGGGGGCGAAGGCGGTGGTCGGCGGCCCCGGTGCCCCGCCCGGCTGCGAGCGCGGCTGGTACGTCCGGCCCACCCTGTTCACCGAGGTCACGCCGGATATGCGGATCGCGCGCGAAGAGATCTTCGGCCCGGTCATCACCGTGCTGGGGTACGACGGTGACGACGAAGCGGTCGCCCTGGCCGATTCCACCGAGTACGGCCTCTCCGGCTCGGTCTGGTCCGCCGATCCCGGCCGCGCCCTCGCGGTGGCCCGCCGGCTGCACAGCGGCACGATCGGGATCAACGCCGCGTACAGCATGGACCCGGTCGCCCCCTTCGGCGGCGTGAAAGCCAGCGGCATCGGCCGCGAGTTCGGCCGCGAGGGGCTGGCCGGCTACCTCACCACCAAATCCGTGTCCGGAATGTAGAGGAGACGCCGTGCAGCTGTCGTTCGGCCCCGAGGTCGAGTCGTTTCGCGCCGAGTTCGCCGCGTTTCTGGACGAGCACCTGCCCGAGCCGGGTGCGCCGTCCCGTTCCAGCGCGGACGTGCCGGCGTGGGCGCGGCGCTGGCAGCGGCTGCTCTTCGACAGCGGCTGGCTGCTGCCCGCCAACCCGCCCGAGTTCGGCGGGCGCAACGCCAGCGTGTTGCAGCAGTACGTGCACCTGGAGGAGCTCTCCAAGCGGCGGATCTACCACTCGTTCAATCCGCAGGGCGTCGGCATCATCGCGGCCTCGCTGCTCTCCTTCGGCACCGAGGAGCAGAAGCGGGAGTGGGCGGTGCCGATCCTGCGCGCTCAGATGACCGCGTCACTGGGCATGAGCGAGCCTGGTGCGGGCTCGGACCTGGCGGGGTTGCGGACCCGCGCGGTCCGGGACGGCGATGTGTACGTGGTGGACGGGCAGAAGGTGTGGACCTCCGGCGCGCACGACGCCGATGTCCTGCTCACCTTCGTCCGCACCGACCCGGCCGCGCCGAAGCACAAGGGCATCAGCGTGCTGCTGATCCCCACCGACACCCCCGGCGTCACCCGCCGCCCCTTCCCCTCGATCTGCGCCCGCGACGACCTCGACTTCAACGAGGTGTACTTCGAGGGCGTCCGGGTGCCGGTCGCCAACCGGGTCGGCCCGGAGAACGGCGGCTGGACCGTCGCCAACGGCTCGCTCGGCCACGAGCGCACCCTGCTGTGGCTCAGCCACGCCGACCGGCTCTCCGACCTGCTCCGCGACTTCACGCCGATCTCGGCACACGACCACGACGCCTACGCCACCAGCGTCATGGACCTGTTCGCCCTGAAGCTGCTCGGCTCCGCGGCCCTGTCCCGCGCCGCCCGCGGCGAACCGGACGTCGCCGCGCTCTCGGTGCTCAAGGTGCTCGGCTCCGAAGCGGTGCAGGCCGGCACCGAACAGGCCCTGACCAGCCAGGCCGCCGGCGGCCTCCGGCACCCCGCCCTCAGCGCCCCGCCCGGCCCGCACACCATCGGCCACTTCGCCAGCGGCTGGTTCGAGCGCTACACCAGGACCTTCGCGCACACCATCGCCGGTGGGACCTCGGAGATCCAGCGCAGCATCATCGCCCAGCGCGTCCTCGGCCTACCGCGGGCCTAGCTTCTCCCTGAGCGCCCGCAGCGCGGGCAGGTAGTCCTTGTTCAATGCCTGGATCGCCACGTGATCCGCGCCCGCGTCCAGGTGCGCCAGCACCCCGTCCGCGACCTCGGCGGGCGAGCCGTGCACCGCCAGCGTGTCGATCAGCTTGTCGCTCCCCGGCTCGGCCAGATCCTCCTCGGTGAACCCCAGCCGGCGCAGGTTGTTCACGTAGTTCACCAGCCCCAGGTACATCGGCACCATCCCCCTGGCGATCTCCCGCGCCCGCTCCGCGTCCTCCTCGAGCACCACCTTCTGCTCCGCCACCAGCAGGGAGCCCGCGCCGAGCGTCGCCCTGGCATTCCGGGTGTGCTCCGGCGGGGTCAGGTAGGGCAGGGCGCCCGCCGTCCGGTCGCGGGCCAGCTCCAGCACCCGCGGCCCCAGCGCCGCCAGCGCCCGCCGCTCCTTCGGCACCCCGGCGTCGTCGAGTTCGTCCAGGTACTGCACCAGCGCGTCGTACGGCTTGATCGCCTCCGTCCCGTTCGCCTCCCGATGCCCGGCGCCGACACCGAGCAGGAAGCGGCCCGGGAACCGCTGATCGATCCGGTGGAAGGACTCCGCCGTCCGCTTCGCGGCCGCCGTCCAGATATTGACGATGCTCGTCCCCACGACCAGCGAATCCGTCGCCTCCAGCAGCGACTCCACCACCGGGAGCTCCGCCGGGGGCGATCCGCCCAGCCACAGCGCTCCGAACCCGAGTTTCTCCAGTTCGCGGGCATCCTCGGGGGTGAACCCCTGGTACCCGCGCCACACACCGAACTTGCCGAGATCGTATGAGGACATATCCGGGCCAACCCGGCCGGGCGCCGCATCTATTCCGCTCACGGCTCCAGGAAGAGAGTCTCGTTCGGCAGTCGTGGCGTCCGGACATCGCCGTGCACCGCGATTCGCACGGTTTCTGCCAGACGGTGCCGTTCGAGGTCACAAACAAAGATCAGTGCTGCCGTGAGGCAGGCGACGAATTCGAACTCGATGCCGTCGAGGGTGAGCGTGAGCCAGATGTCCGGCTCCCCGGGGTGAGGAGACCGCCCAGCCCACTGAGCCAGTGCCCGGGCGGTACGGGCGATCAATTCGGGCGCAGGCCGAGGGTGAGTCGCAAACGGAGGTGGAATCGACTTGGCCTGCCGCTGTGGGAGCGCCCTCGCCGCGGAGCCTCGAGGACCGGGATCTGTCACCGAACTCCCCCCGACTCGTGAAGCCGATGTTCCCGGCACCAGCGCACCGCACGCACGATCTGGTCCCTGGAGGGCAGATAGCTATCGGTAGGTGCCACGATCCACCTGCGAAGCCCTTCAGGACTGGGAAGGGGGATGGTTGCCGCGTCGACGATCCCGGCATTCGCCTGATCGAGATCGCAACGGGGACGAATATCAGGCAGATCAGGCTGCGCAAGGAACATCCACCGCCCACCGCTCGGGTATGCCGAGACCGGCCCGCACCTCCCCGGCACTTCATGCATTCGGACTCGTACAGTGGCACCGAGCCGTGGCGGCATGGTCACCGCGCAGAGTTCGTGGTTGCGAACTCGGATCGGTCCGTCTCCGTCGATGCCGACGCATGCCTGCATCCCGCAGACCTCGCGGTAGTGCCGCAGCAGCTCTTCCACCGTCGTCCCCCTTGAGAGTCTCTGGACTCGCACTCGTTCCCCCTTCGGTTGCCAGCGGCACCCGGATGCCCCGCTCAGTCGTATGTCACGAACAGCAGACGACGCCGCCCCTTGGCACCGGCACGATTTTGGGTTATTCATTCGAGGTAGCTCGAATCCTCAGCGCAGCAACCGGACTCACCCTCGAATCGACCCGAAGCAAGCCGTCTGCCAACCAGGAAGAAGACCCGCATTGCCCAAGAACCAGGGACCGGATACCCAAGATCGTGGAACCGCGAGCGGGGTACCTGCTCGCACCATCCAGGCAGGTTCGACGCTCCCGCGACGCCAGCTCGCGCGCCATCTACGGGAGTTGCGGCAGGGCACCGGTATGACGATCGCCGAGGTCGCCAAGCGCATCGAGCGGGGCTACAGCACTCTGCAACGACTCGAGTCCGGCACCGCGGACCGAATCCGGCTATGGGACATCGAGGCCCTGTGCCAGGTATTGGGCGCGGACAGCACCACCACCGAAGCGTTGAAGGGGTTGGCACAACAGGGGAATCAGTCGAACTGGTGGCACGAGTACGGCGACCTCATCCCACCCGAATTCGACGTCTTCATCGGACTGGAGGCGGCTGCCGCCCGGCTCACCTCCCACCACGAACTCGTCCCCGGCCTGCTCCAAACGCCGTCCTATGCCGAAGCTCTCTTCCGCGCGGCGTACCCCCACGACGCATCGTCCGAGATCGCCCGCCGCGTCGAGATGCGACTGCACCGTCAGAGGCTGGTGACTCGCGACCGCTCACCGGCCGCCGTCGACACCGTTCTCGGCGAATCAGCCCTCTACCGCCTCGTCGGCAGCCACGCCGTGATGTCGCAGCAGCTCAGACACCTCGCCGACATCAGCACCCGCCCGAATGTCACGCTCCGAGTTCTCCCCTTCAGCGCAGGCATCCCCCTCGGTGAGGTGCCGGGCCCCTTCACCATTCTCGACTTCGAGGCCCACCCGAAGAGCCCGGCGGAGCCCTCGGTGGTGTACGCCGAGAACCTGTCCGGCGATATGTACCTCGAGCGGCCGGAGAGCGTCACCCGATATCGGTTGGCCTTCGAGACGGTCGTCCGCGTAGCGTTGAACCCGCAGGACAGCCGTGACCTGCTCCGGCAGGTGGCAAGGAGATAGGTGCAGTGACCGCAGACTTCTCGAATGCCCGCTGGTTCACCTCGAGCAAGAGCGGTAGCAGGGAGTGCGTCGAGGTCGCGTTCGTCGGCCAGCTTGTCGGGATTCGTGACTCGAAAAACCGAGCGGCAGGGTACATCACTCTACCCACCGATGCCTGGCACGCGTTCGTCTCCGCGCTGTGCTGCGGAGAATACCGATAACGAGTTCCGCTGCACCCTCGAACGTTTCGTGGAGATTCCCGCAGACGTCGAAGTTCCCCTTCCGCGCCACCACAGAGTTGAAGCCCATCGGGCTCAGGTGCTGTTCCGCGCTCGCAGTCGGCGCCCCGTAGGTTCCGAGTTCGAACTCGCAGACTCTGTATCGGGAGTCGAATGAAGAGGTCACACACAGTACCGCGCCCTTGCGCTACGCACAGTCCTCCGAACTGCCGACATTGCCAAGTCTCAGTCCGCCGAATTTGTGGTACAAGATGCATGCATGATTCTGACGTCCAGCATCTTCTAGAAAGACAGCCCGAGAGCGAACTAACCAGAGGGGAAATATATTGCAGTAGCGGCACTGGCGACCTTTGACGATCCGCCATAACACGGCCCGACGCGCGCACCGACGGCGCTCGCGAAATACTGATACCGAAAGAGGGACCGATGAAATCTGTAGCGATAGCAGTGACCATTGGGGCCTGCGTCGCGCTCAGCGCATGCGGTAATGTCGAAACATCCACTACAGCGACGACTACCGCAAAGGCACCGGCGGCCACCCGCAGCGCTGCGGCCAGTTCGACGTCTAATGCGAACGCCCCATTTTCCTTCGGCGAGGAAGCCGTGATGGGTGGTGGCAGTGGCGCGGTGTCGATTCGGGTCACCGTCATCGGGGTGGCGCAAGACGCCGCCCCCTCCGCCCCCGAGCCATCGGGGGGTGGGCATTGGGCGGGTGCCGAAGTGCAAACGTGCGTCGATAAATCCGACAGCCCTCTCTCTGTCGGGTGGAGCGAATGGTCCGTATCGGATTCAGAATTCGGTAACTACCCCGCCTCGAATCTGAGCTACAGCCAGTTCCCTAGACCTATATACCCGTTCGGCTCGCAAATGGTATCCGTCGGCGACTGCGTGCGCGGTTCGATCATGTTCCCGGTGCCAGACGGAGTTGAAGTGACAAAGGTGAAGTACTCGCCGAATCCCCGAGTTCAAGCAACTTGGACATCCTGATCACGTCGCTGGCCCTCTCACCGACTCCCAGCTGGGATGGCCTGCGAACATCCGATATATTGCTCGGTGCAGGATCTGGCCTCTCTCGAGTGCGCCGGTACCGAGCGTCGCTGATTCAGGCAACGCCGATGAGCGCGGGTCTTGTCTTCACAGTGCAAGGGAGGCGTCATGGCGGAGACTTTTACTACGCAGGTCGAGCTCGACGGTAAGACGGCTACCGGTCTTCCGGTGCCGGACGAGGTGGTCGAGGCGCTGGGCGGCGGGAAGCGGCCGAAGGTCGCGGTGACCATCGGGGCTCACACCTATGCGAGCAGCATCGCCGTGCGGGGCGGCGGGCACAAGATTCCGCTGAGCTCGGCCAATCGGGCGGCGGCGGGGGTAGCGGCCGGGGATAGCGTCGAGGTGACGGTCGAGCTGGATGCCGCCGAGCGGACGGTGGAGATTCCGGCGGAGCTGGCGGCGGCATTCGCGGAGAACCCCGCCGCGCGCGCCGCTTTCGACGCGCTGTCGTTCAGCAAACAGCGGCAGCGGGCGGAACCGGTGGCGGCGGCGAAGCAGCGGGAGACGCGGGACCGGCGGGTGGCGGCGATCATCGCGGAGCTGACCGGCGGCTGATCAGTTCTGGCGCGGCGCGAGTTCGGTGACGAAGCGGTCGAGGAAGGCGTCGACCGGCTTGCCGCTCGCGGGCACGATGACGAACTTGGTGAGCCCGGCCTCCAGGTACCCGTCGACCAGGCGGTGCAGGTCGGGCCAGCTGCCCGCGATGACGTCGGCGGGGTCGGTGCCGGGGCGCCGGCTGCGGATGCGGGAGGCCAGCGGGCCGGGGATGCCGTCTTCAGCGAGGAGCAGGGTGATGCCGAAGTGGTCGGCTTCGATCTCCCGGGAGGCTTCGGTGGCCTCGCGGTTGATGGCGACGACGCCCGCGGCGGCTTCGGCGGGGGTGAGGAAGCTGCCGAGCCAGCCGTCGCCGTAGCGGCCGATGCGGCGGAGAGCGGCGGGGGCGCGGCCGCCGAGCCAGATGTCGAGGGGGCGGGCGGGGCGATTGCCGACGCCCGCGCCCCGGACGGTGAAGTACTCGCCGTCGAAATCGACGTCGTCCGAACGTAATACAGCACGCAGCAGGGCCAGGGACTCGTCGAAGACGTCGCCGCGGCGACCACTCACCGGGAACAGGTCACGCTCCCCGGGACCCGCCGGTTGCAGACCGAACACCGGCAGCACCCGCTTGGGCGCCAGAGCGGCCAGCGAGGCCAGCTGTTTCGCCACCAGAACCGGGTGACGCCCGGGCAGAATCGCCACCGAGGTGCCGACCTTCAGATTCCGGGTCCGGGACAGCGCGAAGGCCATGCCGACCACCGGGTCCACCGCCGGTGAGTAGACGAGCTCGGAGAACCACAGCGAGTCGACGCCGGCCTGCTCGAGCCCGTCCACCAGCCCGGCCAGCTCGCCGGGGTCGGTGTTCGCGCCGATCCCGACGCCGAATCGAATCTTCACCCCTGCGACAACGCTCGGTCAGCGCCCGGCATTTCCGGGGCGGGTGGCGCGGTAGTAGGTGACGCGGCCGAGGGTGCGGTGCGGGTGGGAGAGCACCTGCTCGGTGTCGAAGCCCGCCGCGCGGAGGAGCGTCGGCAGCGCGTCGCCGAGGTTGCCCCGCAGGTATTCGCTGCGCAGGTAGCGGCGGGCGGCGGGCCCGTCGGCGGGGGTCATGGGGCCGCCGATGTCGGCGATGTGCAGGCGGCCGCCGGGGCGCAGGACGCGGAAGGTCTCGGCGGCGACCGCGGCTTTGGTCTCGGCGTCGAGGTGGTGCAGCATGAGCGCGGAGAGCACGCGGTCGGCGCTGCCGTCCGGGTGCGGCAGGTCCTGGGCGTAGGCGCGTTCGAAGCGGATGCCGGGGGCCTTGCGCTCGGCGCGGGCGAGGGCGCGCGGGTCGGGATCGGTGCCGATCACGTCGGCGCCGGGCACGGCGCGCTGCGCGAGTACGGTGAGATTGCCGGTTCCGCAGCCGATTTCGAGAACGGTGTGGCCGGTCTCGATCCCGGCCTGGGCGAGCAGGGTGTGGTGCACGGCGGTGCTGCCGAGCGCTCGGCTGAGCAGGTCGTAGAACGGCAGGAACAGGTCGTTGCCCGCGGCGGGGAGGTAGTCGTGCCGGTTCGCGAGGGAGGTCATGGATTCATGGTCGAGCGAATACGGCGCGGGAAGTCGGGGGATATTCGGTGGAAGTAGGACTATCTTCGGTTCGGTGTCCGATCCGCGACCGCTCAGTACCCGGCTGGTCCGGCAGCATCGGGGGGTGCCGGTCTACGGGTACCGCTCGGATCCGGCCACTCCCCCGGTGTCGGTGCTGCGGCTCGGCCCGCTGCACCCGCCCGACCTGACCCCGCACATCCACGACTTCCCGGTGCTGGTGCACCTGCCCGCCGAGCACGAGGTCTGGGTGGTCACGCCGGGCCGGGTTGTCGATATCGGCCACCTGCCGCTGCCGGAGGCGAGCACGGCGGTGTTCTTCGACCCGGGCGCGCTCGGCGCGGGCAGTGGCTCGCCGTGGCCGACCTGGCACCGGCATCCGCTGCTCTCCGCCTTCCTGCCCGGCCATGCGAGCGGGCTGCTGCGGGTGCCGCTGCCGCCCGGCCACCCGCTGTGGACGGAGGCCATGGCGGCGATCGACGGGGAGCTCGAGGCCCGGCGCGAGGGATTCCAGCAGGCGGCGCTGGCGCACCTGACGCTGCTGTTGATCGACCTCGCCCGGCTCACCACCGATATCCCCGGCGAGTTCCGGCTGCTCGGCGAACCGCTGCTCGCCGAGGTCTTCGAGGTGATCGACCGCGGTTTCGGCGAGCCGCTCTCGCTGCGTGATGTGGCCGCGGCGGTCGGCGTCACCCCGGGCCACCTGACCACGCTGGTGCGCCGCCGCACCGGGCGCACGGTGCAGGACTGGATCACCGAGCGGCGCATGGCGCACGCGCGGGAACTGCTCGGCGGCAGCGATCTGCCGATCGCGATGATCGCGAGCCGGGTCGGGCTGCCGGACCCCTCGTACTTCAGCCGGGTGTTCCGGCAGGCGCACGAGCTCTCGCCGCGCGCCTGGCGCAATCAGTTGCACGGCGATAGCCACCGCTGAGCCGCGCCCGTACCCTTGGACTCGGTGCACCGCCCGCACCCCCGACCGGGCGGTGCGCCGCCTACCGCCGCGCGCGGGCCTCGCGCTCCAGGAAGATCTCGGCCATGGGGGTGGGGGTGAGCCGCCGCTTGCGGCGCAACCGCAGGATGCCGCCGGTCGCGCGGACGCCGCCGCCGAGCGCGGCGGGGAGCGAGCCGTGCCGGTTGTTCAGCACGATCACGCGGTGCAGCGGGGAGAGCCGGCCCCACCAGCCGCGCACCCGGTCGCGGGCGCTCACCAGCTCCACGGCGGCGCGCGGCGCCAGGTAGTAGCGGGTGCTGCGCTCGTGCGCGGTGTAGACGCGGCCGACCACGTTCTCCGCGTCCGGGCCGAGCGCGGTGACGAGCGGTTCGGTGAGTTCGCGGTAGGGGTCGTCCAGCAGCGCCAGTTGCGCGTCCGGGCCGAGGCGGGTGAACCACTGCGGTGCCTTGCCGCGCCGCGCCGGCCGCTTCTTCGTTCCCATCACGCCCTCACACCCTGTCGCCGTCGTGCACCCCGCCTACCCGCATCGCGGAATTCGACACGACTTCTCCCGGGACGTGGAAACCGCGGAAGGTGACCGGGGTGCGGGTGCGGAAACCGAGGCGTTCGTAGAGCCCGATGGCGGCGGTATTGGCCGCGGCGACATGCAGGAAGGGGCGGTCGCCGAGCGCGGTGATCCGGTCGACCAGCCCACCGATCAGCTGCGCGGCGTACCCGCGGCCGCGCGCCTCCGGCGCGGTGCAGACGGCGCTGATCTCCGACCAGCCGGGCGGGCGCAGCCGCACACCCGCCATCGCGACCAGCAGCCCCTCGGCGTCGCGGATGCCGAGGTAGGGGCCGAGTTCGTGGGTGCGCGGCCAGAACGGGCCGGGGCGGGTTCGTTCGACGAGGTCGAGCATCTCGGCCACATCGGCGGCGCCGAGCTCCACCACGTCGGCGGCGGTCGGTGTCGCGGCGAGCGCGCCGGGGAGGATCAGCTGCCTGCCCTCCAGCCGGAAGAACTCCGGCCAGTGCGGGGGCGGCGGGGCCGGGCAGCTGAACAGGTCGGCGGATGCGCCGGGGCCGAGCAGCCGCGCCAGATCGTCCCATTCGCGGCCGTCGCCGGGGTCGACCGCGGCGAAGGTGGTGACGTCCGGGAGGTAGGTGGCTGCCCGGTCGATGCGGCGGGCCAGGTGGGCGTGGTTGCCGTGCAGCGACCCGCCCACCGGGTCGTCGAGTGCGGTGGTGTCCACGGTGTCGTGCCTTCCGGTCGCGCGGGTGCGACCGTCAGTTCAGCATGCCGAGGCCGAGTCACCGCACCCGCCCTCAGTCGTCCACGACCTGCGTCCCACCGCCGAACTTGTCATCCGCAAGGGCGGAGCTCAGCCCGCGTCGGTCTCCCGGAACCGGTCGGGCTGACCGAGCCGCAGGTGCTCGCTGTGGTAGACGGCCTCGTCCAGCAACTGCGCCACGTGCGCGTCGTAGAGGCTGTAGACGATGGAGCGGCCGCTGCGGTTGCCGACCACCAGGCCGAGGTTGCGGAGCAGCCGCAGCTGGTGCGAGACCGCGGACTGCTCCATGCCGACCGCATCGGCGAGCTCGGACACCGGGCGGGGGCCGTGGCGCAGCTCGGTGAGGATGAGCAGGCGGCTCGGGGTGGCCAGAGCCTGCAGGGTGGTGGCGACGTGGGCGGCCGCGGCGGCGTCGAGGCGCGCGGCCGGACGGCTGCGGCCCTCGACTCCGTGTCCCATGAGCGCGGATTCTACTCCGGGCAGCATGTATGAATAAGTCTTCATCTCTTCTGTTAGTCTCGGATCGGTCCGCACTACTTTCGCTCCGGAGGTTCGCTCGTGGTCGTCCTGACCCGCCCATCCCCCGCCCCGGCCGTGCCCGTGCGGCGCACGCGGCTCTTCGCGCTGGCCGAGGTGCGCTGGGCCGCAACGGCTCTGGTGCTGTTCCTGATCGGGCTGGCGGCCCAGCTCACCGGGGCGCCGGAGTGGCTGTGGTGGGGGCTCTACCTGGCCTGTTACGCCGCGGGCGGGTGGGAGCCGGGGCTCGCCGGATTGCGGGCGCTGCGGGCGAAGACGCTGGATGTGGATCTGCTCATGGTGGTGGCCGCGCTCGGGGCGGCGGCGATCGGGCAGATCACCGAGGGGGCGCTGCTCATCGTCATCTTCGCGACCTCGGGGGCGATGGAGGCGCTGGCCACCGCGCGGACCGAGGATTCGGTGCGCGGGCTGGTCGACCTGGCGCCGGAGACCGCCACCCGGCTCACCGACGGCGGCGAGGAGACGGTGCGCGCCACCGAGCTGGCCGTCGGGGACGTGCTGCTGGTGCGGCCCGGTGAGCGCATCGCCGCCGACGCGACGGTGCTCGCCGGGGGCAGCGAGGTCGATCAGGCGACCATTACCGGCGAGCCGCTGCCGGTGGACAAGACCGCCGGAGACGAGGTGTTCGCCGGGACCTCGAACGGGACCGGTGCGCTGCGCATCCGGGTGGATCGGCGGGCGGCCGATTCGGTGGTGGCGCGGATCGCGGTGCTGGTCGAGGAGGCGAGCCGGACCAAGGCGACGACGCAGCTCTTCATCGAGAAGATCGAGCAGCGGTACTCGGTGGGGATGGTCGCGGTGACGGTGGCGGTCTTCGCGGTCCCGCTGCTGCTCGGGGAGACGGTGCAGCGGGCGCTGCTGCGGGCCATGACCTTCATGATCGTGGCCTCGCCGTGCGCGGTGGTGCTGGCGACCATGCCGCCGCTGCTCGCCGCCATCGCCACCGCGGGGCGGCACGGGGTGCTGGTGAAGTCGGCGGTGGTGATGGAGCGGCTCGGGACCACCACCCGGGTGGCGTTCGACAAGACCGGGACCCTGACCCGCGGGACGCCGGAGCTGGTCGAGATCCGCTGCCTCTCCGTCTATTTCGGCGCCGACGAGGTCTTGCGGCTGGCGGCTTCGGTGGAGGTGCCGAGCGAGCATCCGCTCGCCGCGGCCGTGGTGCGGGCGGCCCGGGCGCGCGGGGTGGCGCCGGGTGCGGTGCGGGACTTCGTGGCGCGGCCGGGGCGCGGGGTCGAGGGGGTGGTCGGGGGTCACTCGGTCACCGTCGTCTCCCCCGCCGCCTTTCCCGGGCTGGCCGAGGTGACGGCACTGCAGGAGCTGGGGCACACCGCGGTCGTGGTGACCGTGGACGCGGAGCCGGTCGGGGTGCTCGGCATCGCCGATCGGACGCGGGCCGAGGCGGCGGCGGCCGTCGCCGCGGTGACCGCCGTGACCGGGCAGCCGCCGGTGCTGCTGACCGGGGACAATCGGGTGACGGCGGAGCGGCTCGCCGCCGAGGTCGGGATCGGCGACGTCAGGGCCGAGCTGCTGCCGGACGACAAGGTCGCGGCGGTGCGGGAGCTGGAGGCGGCCGGGGAGCGCGTCACCGTGGTCGGGGACGGAATCAACGACGCGCCCGCGCTCGCCGCCGCGCACACCGGGATCGCGCTCGGGGGCGCGGGGTCGGATCTCACGCTGCGGACCGCCGATGCCGTCGTGGTCCGGGACGATCTCGGCACGGTCGCCGCCGTCATCGCCCTGTCCCGGCGGGCCCGGCGGGTGGTGATCGCCAACCTCGCCATCGCCGCGACCTTCATCGTGGTGCTGGTGACCTGGGATCTGGCGGGGACGCTGCCGCTGCCGCTCGGGGTGGCGGGGCACGAGGGGTCGACGATCCTCGTCGGGTTGAACGGGTTGCGGCTGCTGCGCTCGTCGGCGTTCCTGTCGGAGCCCCGTGCGAGAGTGCGGGGGTGACCGAAGCCGTTGCGACGCTCCTCTCTTCGATCTCCCCCGCCGACGAACTCGAACGCGCGCAGCTCCGCGAAGCCGCGAGCTGGGTCGCGCGCACGCCGGACCTCTACCGGCGGGTGAAACCGGCGACGCCGCCGCGCCACCTGGTGTCGTACGTCGTGGTGACCACCCCGGCCCGGGACGCGGTGTTCCTCGTCGACCACCGGAAGGCCGGGAAGTGGCTGCCGCCGGGCGGGCACGTGGAGCCGGGTGAGGATCCGGGGATCACCGCCCGCCGGGAGGCGGAGGAGGAACTCGGGCTGCGCTCCGGGCTCGGGGCGGGGAGCGTGCCGCTGTTCCTCACCATCACCACGACGGTGAACGTGGACAGCGGGCACGAGGATGTCAGCCTCTGGTACGTCACCACCGCCGAGCCCGGGACCGAGTTCACGCTGGACGAGGGCGAGTTCCGCGGCGGGCGGTGGTGGAGCCGGGACGAGATCGCCGCCACCGACCCGGCCCGCTTCGACCCGCACCTCGCGCGGTTCCTCGCCAAGCTCGACCGCTGATTTCTGGAAGACCCTCCAGAAATGGAATGGGTTATAGTCCACCCATGACCGCCACCCCCTCGCGGATGACCCGCAAGACCGCGGCGACGCGGGAGGCGATCATCGGTGCGGCCAGGGAACTCCTGGACGAGGGTGGCCCGGAGGCCCTCACCCTCCTCGCGGTCTCCGAGCGGGCCGATGTGGCGGTACAGACCATCTACAACCGGGTCGGCGGCCGCGAGGCCCTGCTCATGACAGTGGCCGAGCGGGCCATGGAGGCCAACCGGGTCTACATGGACGCCGCCTACGCGCAGCCGGGGAGCGCGGTGCAGCGGGTGCTCGGCGCCGCCGAGGCGTATGTGCGGTTCGCGAAGGAGCGGCCGCACGAGTTCCGGCTGCTGACCCAGACCTCCTCCGGCAGCCCGGCCTTCGAGCGGATCGCCGACCTGCTGGACGAGCAGACCGGCAGGCTCGCCGGCGCCATCGCCGATGGCATCGCCGACGGCGATGTCCGCCCCGATATCGACCCGCGCGCGACCGCGACGGTCCTGTGGGCCGCCATGAGCGGCGTCATCGCGCTCTCCTGGCGCGCCGACCGGCACCGCGCCGACCCGGACGCCCTGCTCCCGCTGCTGGCGAAAGCGGTCGGCGAGGGGCTGCTGAACCCGAACCCCGACGAACAGAAATGCAGGTGACGGCAGATGCCGAAGATCGTGTTGTTCGGCGCCACCGGTTACACCGGGCGGCTGACCGCGCAGGCCCTGGTGGCGCGGGGCGCGACCCCGGTGCTGGCCGCGCGCAACCCGGACGCGCTGGCGAAGCTCGCGGCCGATATCGGTGGCGCGGAGACCGCGGTCGCCGACGTGACGAACCCGGACTCGGTGCGGGCCCTGCTCGGCCGGGGCGATGTGCTGATCACCACCGTCGGCCCGTTCCTGCGGTTCGGCGAGCCCGCGCTGGCCGCGGCGCTGGCGGCGGGGGCGCACTACTTCGACTCCACCGGTGAGGGGCCGTTCATCCGCACCGTCTTCGACCGCGACGCGCAGGCCAGAAAGGCCGGGGTCGGGTTGCTCAGCGCCTTCGGGTTCGACTACGTGCCGGGCAATCTCGTCGCCGCGCTGGCGCTGAACGAAGCGCCCGAGGCGACGAAGGTCGATGTCGGCTACTTCGTGGAGGCGCCCGGTACCAGCGGCGGCACCAGGGCCTCCATCGCCGGAATGCTCTTCGAGCACGGCTTCGCGCTGCGCGGCGGCCGGGTGGTGCCGGAGCGCTCCGGGGCCAAGATCCGGAGCTTCGACGTGGTGGGCAAGCAGCGCACCGGCGTCTCCATCCCGGGCTCCGAACATCTCGCGCTGAGCCGGATCCACCCGGGGCTGCGCGAGGCCGACGTCTTCCTCGGCCTGCCGCCGCTGGCGGCGCGCGGGCTGCAGGGCGGCTCGCTGGTCGCGGGGCTGCTCGGCCGGGTGGCCCCGGCGCGGGCGCTGGCCGAGGGCGCGCTGGCGAAGGTCGTCAAGGGCTCGACCGGCGGGCCGGGGCCGGAGTCGCGGGCGCGCACCCGCTCCTGGGCGGTGGGGGAGGCCGCCGACGCGAACGGGAAGGTCCTGGCCACGGTCACGCTGAACGGCAACGACCCCTACGACTACACCTCGGCCATCCTGGCCTGGGGCGCCACCACGGTCCTCGACGGCGGACTGCAGGCCACCGGTGCGCTCGGCCCGGTGGACGCCTTCGGGCTGGAGGCGCTCACCGCGGGGTCGGCGGCGGCGGGGTTCCGGCGCTGACCGGCACCGCCATTCGAGTAGCCACGGGTTTGCCTTCGCCGGTTCCGGTCACTACGTCCCCGCAGGGGTCGGGTGGATGGAGCTGGTGGTGGTCGAGGAGCGGTTGTCGGCGTGGCTGACCGAGCGCGTCGGCTCCCGGGTGCGGGTCGAGTGCGGCGCCGGTGAGCTGCGGCTGAGCTGGGTGGACGGGCCGACGGTCGCCCGGATGCGGGAGATGGCCGAGGATTTCGAGAAGCACGCCGGGACCGCGCTGCCCGGCACCGCCTGCGAGCGCAGGCTGAGCGGGCTCGGGCAGACGGTCGCGGTCCTGCTGTGGCTGGACCGCGACCCGGAGCGCACCGGGTTACCCGAGCCGGTAATCCTCGATCGGGCGGACACCGATATCGGCTACCCGGAGCGGGCGCACCCGCGCTGGCAGCGCCGGGCACGGAACCTGCGCTCGCTCACCGAGGCCGAGGGGGACGACCTCCGCGCCGGGCTCCGGCTGCTGCTGCACCGCAGCGCCGCCACCGGCTGGGAGGACACTCTCGTCTGGCTGGACGATCTCGGGCACCGCCCGCCCCGGCACCTGCAGGCGGTGCCCTGACTCACCAGCTGTCGACGTGCACGATCGCGTCGAGGTCGGTGCGGGCGGCGGGCTTGAAATCGGTGCCCTTCGTGTAGGCGACGGGCAGCAGCGCGCCCTGCGACACCTTCTCGTAGGGAATGCCGAGCACCTCGGCGGCCTCCCGCTCGTAGCCGAGATGCAGCGTGGTCCAGGTGGTTCCGAGCCCGCGCGAGCGCGCCGCGAGGCAGAAGTTCCAGACGGCGGGGAAGAGGGAGCCCCAGTAGGAGGCGCTGGCCGCGCTCGGCGCATTGTCCACCCGGCCGGAGAGGCAGGGCACCAGCAGCACCGGCACCTCGCCCATCTTCTCGGCCAGGTACTCCGCCGAGCTCGCCACCCGGCGGCGGGAAGCGTCCACCTCGGGGTCGCCGCTGACCTTCTTGCCCAGGTACCCCGGGTCCGCCTGGTACGCCTCGAAGCCGCGCCGGTACAGCTCCCCCAGCGCCTTCCGCTTCGCCGGGTCGGTGACCACGACCCAGTGCCAGCCCTGCCGGTTCGACCCGCTCGGCGCCTGCACCGCCAGCTCCAGACACTCCCGCACGACCGCCAGCGGGACCTCGCGCTCCAGGTCGAGCCGCTTGCGCACGGCCCTGGTGGTGGTGAGCAGTTCGTCCGGGGAGAGGTCCAGTTCGATCGGCATGGTTCCGACCGTACCGGTCCGGCTCAGCGGCGGAAGTGGCCCGGCCAGCGGTCGTACGGGATGCGGCCGATATCGAGCACCCGCCCGATGGTGGACCACTCGTTCCGGCCGAGCCGGGCCAGCGGGCGCAGCCGCTCGACGGCGGGCAGGCTGACGCCGTGCTCGTCGGTCACGAAGACCTCGGGGTCGATGGCGGCGTGCAGCACCCGGCCGATCACCACGGTGGAATCGCCCAGCTCCACGGTCTGCTCCAGGCGGCACTCCAGCGCGACCGGCGACTCCGCGACGCGCGGCGGGGCGACGGTGGCGCTCGGCTCCGGGGTGAGCCCGACCTCGGTGAACTCCGAGAGCTCGGCCGGGAAGTCGGTGCCGGTGGCGTTCACCCGCTCGAAGGCGGGCTCGGTGGCGAGGCAGACCACGAACTCGCACGTATCGAGGACATTGCGCAGCGAATCCTTGGCCCCGACCGAGGTGAACTGCACCATGGGCGGGCGCACGCAGGAGACGGTGAAGAACGAGTGCGGCGCCAGATTGTCGATGCCGTCCGCCGAGCGGGTCGAGACCCAGGCGATCGGCCGCGGGACGACGACGCTGGTCAGGATGCGGTAGAAGCCGCCGAAGCCGAGTTCGCCGGGGTCGATGTCGGTGCGCACGGCTCCACCGTAGCCGGGTTGCGCTGTACCTATCGGTATGTACACTTCGAGCGATGAGCACCAGGGACCGTCTCGTCGAGACCACCAGGGAGCTGCTCTGGGAGCGCGGCTACGTGGGCACCAGCCCCAGGGCCATCCAGCAGCGCTCCGGCGCGGGGCAGGGCAGCATGTACCACCACTTCGCGGGGAAGGGGGAGCTGGCGCGCGCGGCCATCGAGCGCGGCGCGGCCGAGCTGCGGGCCGCGGCGGAGGCGCAGTTGTCCGGTGCCGGAACGGCTTCCGAGCGGATCACCGGCTACCTGCGCCGGGAACGCGATGTGCTGCGCGGCTGCCCGATGGGGCGGCTCACCCAGGACCCCGAGGTGGTGGCCTCGGCCGAGCTCGGCGCGCCGGTGCGGGAGACCTTCGCCTGGCTGCGGGAGCGGCTCGCGGCGCTGATCGCCGAAGGGGTGGCGGGCGGTGAGTTCGCGGCCGGGCTCGATCCGGACGCCACCGCCGCCGCCGTGGTCGCCACGGTGCAGGGCGGGTACGTACTGGCCCGCGCCGCGGGCGATCCCGCACCGTTCGGGCAGGCGATCGACGGCATCCTCGGGCTGCTCGAGCGGAAGGACGCGCGATGATCGTCCGAGACGTGCTGCTGGAGCAGCCGATTCCGGGGCGGGCGGTGCACCGGGTGGAGATCAGGCGGATCACCCTCGACCCCGGCGACACCGCGCCGCACCGGCACAACACCCCGGTCTTCGGCAGCGTCGAGCGCGGGACGATCCTGTTCCAGGTGAGCGGCGGGCCCGAAGTGCTGCTCGGCCCCGGCGACACCTTCTACGAACCGGCCGACGTGCTGATCGACCACTTCGACGCCACCGGCGGGCCCGCCACCTTCCTCGGCTACTTCCTGCTCGACGCCGATCAGGAGGTCGAGCTGGCCTTCCCGTAGCGCCGGGCGATGAGCGCGGAGACCGCGCGCGGGTGCTGCAGGGTCGGCAGGTGCCCGGCGTCGTCGAGCACCACGAACTCGGCGCCCGGAATGCCCGCCGCCACCTCGGCGACCACCGCGGGCGGGGTGCCCGGGTCCCGCGCGCCCGCGACGACCAGGGTGGGGGCGGTGATGCGGGCCAGGTCGGCGCGGCCGTCCCACTCCCCCAGCGCCGCGCAGCAGCCGGCGTAGGCCTCGTCGTCGGTGCCCGCGATCATGGCGGTGCAGCGGGCGGCGATCGCCGGGTGCGCGGCGGTGAAGCCGGGGGTGAACCAGCGGGTGAGGGCGGATTCGGCGAGGCTCGCGGTGCCGTCGCGGCGGACCAGCTCGGCGCGCTCGGCCCACATCTCCGGGGTGCCGAAGCGGGCGGCGGTGCAGAAGAGGGTCAGGGCGGTGACCCGGCCCGGATGGTGCGCCGCGATCCACTGCGCGACCGCGCCGCCCAGCGAGAGCCCGATCAGGTGGGCGGCGCCGATCCCCCGGCGGTCGAGCAGCGCGAGCACGTCCCCGGCCAGCTCGGCGACGGTGTACGGCCCGGCGGGGCTGGGCGAGCCGCCGTGCCCGCGCAGGTCGACGGCGAGCGCGGGGCCGCCGAGCTCGTCCAGCTGGGGCTGCCACATGGTGCGGTCCGAGGCGATCGAGCCGAGGAACACCAGCGGGGTGCCGGTGCCGGGCAGGGCGGTGTACGCGAGCACCGGGCCATGGTAATCGCGAACTTCTGGGTATACAGCGACCGGAAGCGGAGGAGGCGGTCGGTGGACCCTGCGGTATTGCTGGTGGCGGGCTGGGCGGCAGCGGTGTTCGGCGCGGTGCGGCTACGCCGGGAGCCGCGCCGCCTCTCCACCGGATTCCTGCTGCTGGTCGCGCTCTCGCTGGTGCTCGTCGGCGCGGCGACCGCGGCGGCGCGGCTGGCGGCGCCCGCCGTGCTGGACACCGCCTCGCTGGTGGTGCGCGGGCTGTTCCTGCTCGCGGTGCTCGCCACCGGATTCGGGCTGCTCGGCAATGGCATCGCGGTCATGCTGCGCGAGGGGGTGCGGCCGATCACGCTGACCCCGGTGCTCGCCGGGCTCGGGCTGCTCGTCCTTCCGGTGGCCGCCGCGCTGGCGCTGCGGCGCGGCCCCGAGTTGCCGCCCTGGCTGCTCGTCCTCGCCACCGCGACCACGCTCGCCGGGGTGTACCTGCTGGCGCACCTGCTCGCCTTCGCCGGGCACGCGGTGGTCTACGACCGGCTCCCGGACGAGACCGGCGCCGACGCCATCGTGGTGCTCGGCTGCGGGCTCAACCGCAACCGGGTGACTCCCCTGCTGGCCTCGCGGCTGCGGCGGGCACTGCGGGTCTACCGCGCCGAGACGGCGGCCGGGCGCGGCCCGCTGCTCGTCACCTCCGGCGGCAAGGGCAGCGACGAGGCGCTGAGCGAGGCCGACGCCATGGCGACCTACCTCATCCGGGCCGGAGTCGCGGACGAGTCCATCGTGCGCGAGCGCGAATCCCGCAATACCGAGGAGAACCTGCGCAACAGCCTCGCGCTGCTGCGGGACGGCGGCATGGACCTCGAGAGCGCGCGAATCACGGTGGTCACCAGCAACTTCCACGTCCTGCGGGCGGCCGCGCTGACCCGGCGGCTCGGGGTGGAGGCACACGTGGCGGGGGCGCGCACCGCGCTGTACTTCATCCCGGCGGCGTTCCTGCGCGAGTTCGCGGCGGTGCTCACCACGCACTACCGCCGCGCCCACGTCGCGGTGGCGGCGATCGCCGTCACCGCGGTCTCGGCATCGGCGACGCACGCCTACCTGATCACCTGAGGCCGAGGGTTGCGCGCAGTCCGCGCCGAACGATTGCCGGTGCGGCGGCGGTGCGGAACAGTTCACCGCGACACAGCGCAACCGGACCCGAGGACGGTGCCATGGCCCCCACTGACCAGACGCGCACCGGCTCCCAGGCGGTCGAGCGCGCCATCCACCTGCTGAACTGCTTCGAAGGAGACGACCCCGAGCTGTCCGTGAGCGAGCTGGCCAGGCTGGCCGGGGTGCCGGTGAGCACCGCGCACCGGCTGGCCCGGGCGCTGGTGCGCGGGCGGCTGCTGGAGCAGGACCCGCTCACCGACCGCTACCGGGTCGGGCACGGGCTGGCCACGCTGGCCCGGCCCGCGCTGACCCGGCTCGGGCTGGACTCGGCGGCGCCGCACCTCTACGCGCTCTCCGCCGGGATCAAGATCACGACCAGTTTGAGCGTGCTCGACGACGACGCGGCGCTCACCGTGCTCGAGGCCCGCCCGCCGGTGCTGTTCTGCGCGCACCAGGTGCCGCGGCAGCGCAGGCACCTGCGGCACAGCGCGCCGGGGCAGGCGCTGCTCGCCTGGTCCGGCGCGGGCGACGGGCTGCGCACCGATCTCGACGCGGTCCGGCGCAAGGGCTTCGCCTCGGAGGAGTTCGAGTTCTCCGAGCTCGACGACGCCGACCCCATCCGCTCGGTCGCGGTCCCGGTGTTCGACCGGGACCGCAGGGTGTGGGGCGCGCTCGGGGTGCAGGCGCGCTCCGCCCGGCTGGACGATGCCCTGGTCAGGGAGATTCTCCCGGCCATGCGGCAGGTCGCGGCGCGCATCGGGACGGTCGTCCGGCAGAGCGGCTGTCCCGCAACGTAATTCGGCTCACCGTGATTTCCACATTGTGGAAAGGCTGTTGTCGGCGGGATCGCTCCGCGCCCACGATGAGAGCCAAGCCACCCCGCTCACCTCGACGAAAGTTGCCGACGTGCCGTCTCGCAGCACGCTGATCCGCCGCCGCGCGATCGACCTGATGCGCACCCCGCACGGGATCTGTCGCCGCTGATCCAGCGCCCCCCTTTTTCCATCCCCGGGAATTCTCCCGTTCTCCCCGCATGCCCGGCCGGGCCTGCCCCCGAAGGAACAGCCATGTTCTCCACCGCAAGACAACGAATCGCGGCCGCCGCGCTCGCCGCCCTGGCCGGGCTCTCGGTGCTGACCGCCTGCGGCGACTCCGGCACCACGACCACCGCCGACGGCAAGACGGTGCTGCGCTACCAGGGCCAGACCGGCCAGGTCACCCCGGTCGAGCTGGCCCAGGATCTCGGCTACTTCAGCAAGATCCAGCTGCAGTGGGAGGGCGACACCACCAGCGGCCCCGCCAATATCCAGGCGGCGGTGACCAACCAGGTCGAGTTCGGCAGCGCCTTCAACGGCGCGGTGGTCAAGCTGATCTCCGGCGGCGCCAAGGTGACCTCGGTGCTCAGCTCCTACGGGGCCGACGAGAAGTCGTTCAGCGGCTACTACGTGCTGGACAACTCCCCCATCACCAGCGCGCGGGACCTGATCGGCAAGAAGGTCGCGGTCAATACGCTCGGCGCGCACCACGAGTTCATCACCAGGGAGTGGCTGCACCAGCAGGGGCTCTCCGAGGCGGAGATCAAGCAGGTGCAGCTGGTGGTGGTGCCGCCGGCCAATACCGAGGACGCGCTGCGCAAGGGCCAGGTCGACGTCGGCACGCTCGGCTCGGTCTTCCGGGACACCGCGC
Organism: Nocardia sp. NPDC050697; assembly: GCF_040654395.1. NCBI lineage: Bacteria > Bacillati > Actinomycetota > Actinomycetes > Mycobacteriales > Nocardiaceae > Nocardia > Nocardia sp. NPDC050697. The sequence continues at coordinate 197,134 of NZ_JBFAHY010000001.1, read as the reverse complement.
TGGAGCGCGGCGGGCTGCGGCCGCTCTACACCGACAAGGCCATCTTCGGCGAGTTCGACTACGGCACCTACGTGTTCCGCGACGACTTCATCGACAAGAACCGCGATGCCGTCGCCGACTTCGTGCAGGGCACCGCCCGCGCCACCCGCTGGCTGCAGGTGACCCCGCGCGACGAGGTGGTGGCCAGGTTCGCCGCGATTATCGAGAAACGCGGGCGTCAGGAGAACACCGAGCTGCTGAAGTACTGGAAGAGCTCCGGGCTGCCGGTGCCGGGCGCGGTGGTCGCGGAGAAGGAGCTGCAGATCTGGATCGACTGGCTGGTGCGCAACGGCGAGCTGAAGGACGGCCAGCTGAAGGCGACCGACCTGTTCACCAATGAGTTCAACCCCTACGCCAACGGCACCTACCAGCCCGCGAGCGGCCCGGCCGGGGAGGTGCTGGCCAAGTGAGCACCGCGGCCAAACTCGCGCTGAGCGGGGTGAGCAGGCAGTTCTCGGTGCGCGGGTCGGCGGAGAAGTTCACCGCGCTCGACGACATCACGCTCGACGTCCGGGCGGGCGAGTTCCTGGTGCTGGTCGGGCCGAGCGGGTCGGGTAAGTCGACGCTGCTCGACCTGCTCGGCGGGTTGAGCAAACCGACCTCGGGGCAGATCCTGCTCGACGGCGCCCCGGTGACCGGGCCGGGGTTGGACCGCGGCATCGTCTTCCAGCAGTACGCGCTGCTGCCGTGGCGCACCGCGCGCGCCAATATCGAGTTCGGGCTGGAGGCCAAGGGGCTCCGGAGGAGAGAGCGGCGCGAGATCGCCGACCGCTACCTGGAGCTGGTCGGGCTCACCGGGTTCGCCGAGCGCTACCCGCACGAGCTCTCCGGCGGGATGAAACAGCGCGTCGCGATCGCCCGCAGCCTGGCCTTCGACCCGGAGGTGCTGCTGATGGACGAGCCCTTCGCCGCGCTCGACGCCCAGACCAGGGAGGCACTGCAGGACGAGCTGCTGCGCATCTGGCGCGCCACCGGCAAGACCATTCTCTTCATCACGCACGGCATCGACGAGGCCGTCTACCTGGGCCAGCGGGTGGCGGTGCTGACCTCGCGGCCCGGCCGGATCAAGGCCGTCGTCGAGGTCGAGATCGATCGGGACAGCGGCGAGGACATCCGCTCCACCGAGAACTTCCGCGCCTACCGGCACGAGATCTGGTCGCTGCTGCGCAGCGAGGTGGAGCGCGCCCAGGGCCAGGAACTCCAGCAGACCGAGAGGCCGAAGCCATGACCACCGCAGCCGAACTCGTCCGCGCGGCGGTGTCCGCACCCGATACCGCACCGGCGCCCGGCACCACGGCCACGACGGCGCCCGATACCGCGGCCGCAACAGCGCCCGGCACCACGGCTACGGTTACGGCCGGCACCGCGACGGCGGGCGCGCCGCGCGCCGCCCGCGCTCGGATCGCTGGGCCGGTGCTCCGCGCGCTGTGGCGGGTGCTGAAGCCGCTCATCGCCATCGTCGCCTTCCTGGCGCTCTGGGAGGTCGCGCCGCGCGCCGGGCTGGTGGACGAGGTGTTCCTGCCGCCGTTCAGCACGGTCGCACAGGCCTTCGCCGATCTCCTCACCAGCGGCGAGCTGTGGATCCACGTCGAGGCCAGCCTCGGCCGCTCGCTGAGCGGCTTCGCGCTGGCGCTCGCCATCGCGGTGCCGCTCGGGATCGCCATCGCCTGGTACAAGCCGGTGGCCGAGCTGCTCAACCCGATCCTGGAGCTCTTCCGCAATACCGCGGCGCTGGCGCTGCTCCCGGTCTTCGTGCTGATCCTCGGCATCGGCGAGACCTCGAAGGTGGCGCTGGTGGTGTATGCCAGCGTCTTCCCGATCCTGCTGAACACCATCACCGGCGTGCGCACCGTCGACCCGCTGCTGATCAAGTCGGCGGCCTCGCTCGGGCTGAGCCCGCTGCGGTTGTTCCAGAAGGTGATCCTGCCCGCGGCGATCCCCTCCATCTTCACCGGGCTGCGGATGGCCGCGGCCAGCTCGATCCTGGTGCTGCTCGCCGCCGAGATGGTCGGCGCGCGGGCCGGGCTCGGCTACCTGATCACCGCCGCGCAGCAGAACTTCCAGATCCCGAACATGTACGCGGGCATCCTGGCCATCTCGCTGCTCGGGCTGACCTTCAACGGCCTGCTGGTCGCGCTGGAGCGCCGCTTCTCGCGGTGGCGCGTGCAGAGCGACCGCTGACCCAACGGGAGCTGAAACCCCATGTCCACGAGACAGTTCCATCTGAACGCCTTCCTGATGGGCGTCGGCCACCACGAGGCGGCCTGGCGGCACCCGCGCACCGAGGAGCACCGGGTGCTCGACGTCGCGCACTTCCAGGAGCTCGGCCGGATCGCCGAGCGCGGTAGGCTCGACTCGGTGTTCTTCGCCGACGGGCTGACCGTCGGGCCGCGCATCGAGCGCAATATCCAGGCGGTGTTCGAGCCGATCACGCTGCTCTCGGCGATCGCCGCGGTCACCGAGCGGATCGGGCTCATCGCCACCGCCTCCACCGGCTACAACGAGCCGTACAACCTGGCGCGCAAGTTCACCTCGCTGGACCACATCAGCCACGGCCGCGCGGGCTGGAACATCGTCACCTCCGCGGGCGCGGACGAGGCCGCCAACTTCGGGCTGGACGGCACCCCGCAGCACGCGGGGCGCTACGAGCGCGCGGCCGAGTTCGTCGATGTGGCGCTGCGGCTCTGGGACAGCTGGGAGTCCTCGGCGCTGGTGCTGGACGCCGAGAGCGGGGTCTTCGCCGACCCGGCGAAGGTGCACACCATCGACTACGAGGGCCCCCGCTTCCGGGTGCGCGGCCCGCTGAACTCGCCGCGCAGCCCGCAGGGCAGGCCGCTGCTGGTGCAGGCGGGGTCGTCGGAGAGCGGGAAGGAGTTCGCCGCCCGCTACGCGGAGGCGGTCTTCACCGCGCAGCGCACGCTCCCCGAGGGGCAGGCGTTCTACCGGGACCTGAAGTCCCGGCTGGTGAAGTACGGCCGCTCCGCCGACGAGCTCAAGGTGCTGCCCGGGCTCGTCCCCTACATCGCGGGCACCGAGGCGGAGGCGCGGGCGCTGGAGCGGGAGTTCACCGAGCTGATCTCGCCGGACTACGCGCTCGGCCAGCTCTCCCGGCTGCTCGGGGTCGACCTCACCGCGCACGCGCTGGATGCCCCGCTGCCCCCGCTGCCCGAGGTCACCGAGTTCGAGGGGAACAAGAGCCGCTACGTGCTGGTCAAGGAGCTGGCCGAGAACGAGCGGCTGACCGTGCGCGAGCTCATCGGCAAGCTCGGCGGCGGGCGCGGGCACCGCTCCTTCGCCGGGACACCCGAGCAGATCGCCGACGAGCTGCAGAGCTGGTTCGAGAACGGCGCCGCCGACGGCTTCAACATCATGCCGCCCTACCTGCCCGGCGGGCTCGAGGACTTCGTCGAGCAGGTGGTGCCGATCCTGCAGCGGCGCGGGCTCTTCCGCACCGAGTACACCGCAGGTACCCTGCGCGGCCACTACGGGCTCGAGCCGGTGGAGAGCCGCTTCGCCGAAGACCGCGCCGAAGCGAGCGCATGAGCCCGTACGCCGTTCCGCTCGATTCCCGCCCGTTGCGGCCGAGACCTTCGAGGAAAGGGTGATCCGATGACCGACCCGATCGATGTGCCCCGGCGCGGCTGTCGCCCGGCCCGCCCCGCGACCCGAATTCCTACTCCCCGAGTGAGCCTCCCATGACCGCAGTACACGAGAACCCCACCACCACCGCCGTCCGGGTCGACCCGGTCGCCGGGCACATCGGCGCCGACATCTCCGGCGTCGACCTGCGCGAGCCGCTGACCGACGAGCAGGTGCGGGCCGTCACCGACGCCCTGCACTCCTATAAGGTGCTGTTCTTCCGCGACCAGCACATCGGCCACGCCGAGCAGATCGCCTTCTCCCGCCGGTTCGGCGCGGTGACCCCGTCGCACCCCTACGACACCGACGCCCCCACCGAGCACCCGGAGATCCTGGCGGTCGACAGCAGGCTCTACGAGAAGCGCTTCGGGGTGCGGAAGTTCAGCTACACCAACCACTGGCACACCGACGTCTCGGCGCTGATCAACCCGCCCGCCGCCTCCATCCTGCGCGCCGAGATCGCCCCCGAGCGCGGCGGCGACACCCGCTGGACCAACCTGGTCGCCGCCTACGAGCACCTGCCGGAGGCGCTGCGTACCTTCGCCGACGGGCTGCGCGCCGAGCACCGCTTCGGCGGCAGCAAACCCGCCTGGTCCGACGACAGCGACTACGCGCGCAAGGTGGCGGCGGCGCCGCTCGTCACCGAGCACCCCGTGGTCCGGGTGCACCCGGTGACCGGGGAGCGGGCGCTCTTCGTGAACCCCGGCTTCACCACGCGCATCTTCGGGCTGAGCCCCGCCCAGTCCGACGCCGTGCTGAAGCTGCTCTTCGACCAGATCGCCGAGCCCGCCTTCACCGTCGCGCTGCGCTGGAAGCCGGGCACCATCGCGTTCTGGGACAACCGGGCGACCGCGCACCTCGCACCCAGCGACCTCGACCACCTCGACGTCACCCGGGTGCTCTACCGGACGACGCTGGAGGGCGACATCCCGGTGGGGGTCGACGGGGAGCCGTCGATCTCCCTCTCGGGCGAGCGCTTCACCGGCGCTTGACCCCCGACAGCGCGGACGGCCGGCGATCGGGTGATCGCCGGCCGTGCGCGCGGGGATGGTTCAGCGGGAGAGCGCGTTCCGCAGCTCGGCCACGGTGCCGCGGCGCTCGTAGGCGATCCAGGCGAAGACCGCGGCCAGCACCAGCGGGAAGATCGCCATGCCCGGCTTGTCGGCGAGAAAGGCCTGGGTGCCCGCGGCGAGCACGGTGAGCACCGAGAGCCCGGCGGCGGCCAGCGCGCTGAGCTTGCGCACCATGAGCCCGATACCGCCCGCGACCTCGGCGATCCCGATGAAGATGAGCAGCCCGACGGGGATGGCGACGCTGTCGACGGAGTTCTCCGCGATCGTGCCGGGCATGATCAGCTTGGGGGCGCCGGAGGCGATGACGAAGAAGAGCCCGAGCAGGATCTGCAGGGTCCAGAGCACGCGGTTGCGGACGGTGCCGGGACGGGCGGTGGTGGCGGTGGAAGCGGTGGCGGTGGTCATCTCGGGTCCTTCGGGTCGGGGTGGGAGTCACTGGATAGGACGGGGCACCGCCGGAGAACTCATCGCCGCCACGGAAGATTTTTTCCCGGGCCGAAACCCGTTTGCCGCGGCGGGGATTGGCTATCCACCAGGCGAACCAGGGAGGTAGCCATGCCCATCAAGTACCGTCAGCGGAAGTCCTTCGGGCCGCTGAAGTTCAATTTCACCCAGAACGGGATGTCCTCGTGGGGGATCAAGATCGGCCGCTGGTCGTGGAATTCCCGCACGAAGAAGAACAGCGTCGACCTGCCCGGTCCGCTGAGCTGGCGCCAGCGCTGACCCGCATCCTCGCGCACCGGCCCGGAGGCAGCTGCCTCCGGGCCGGTGCCGCATCCGCTCACGCCGTCGACCGCAGCGCCGCGCCGAACCAGGCGAAGACCGGGGCGAAGTCCGGCGTAGGCGGCTCGCCGTTGACGATCGCCACCAGCTGCCAGTACCGCGTGACGCGCGGCTCGTCGGCGACCGCCAGCCGCTCCAGGATCCAGCGGCGCAGCGCCGCGTCGTCGGCCCGGCCGAAGGTGGCGGCGTAGCGGGCGACCAGATCGCCGACAACGGCGGCCGCCTCCGGCGAGTCCGGCGCCACCCCGGCGGCCAGGGCCGATTCGACCCGCTCGACCACCGCGGCGCTGAGTTCGCCGTGCAGCCCGGTGTCGTCCCCAGCCGCGCGCTCGGCGGCCTGGTACTCGGCCATCCGGCGCACCGCGGCCCGGAAATCGGCATCGCGCACCAGCTCCACCAGCTCGACCCAGCCGCGGAGCTGCTCCGGCGCGGCGTCGTCGGGCAGCTCGGGCATGGTGGCGCGGAGCAGCTCGACCAGCGCCGGGTTGGCGTCGACACCGCCGAAGACGGTGTCGAGGAAGTCGTCCAGGTGGCGGCGGCGTTCGGCCTGCGAGCCGCGGGCGAGTTCGTGCATGATCTCCATCTCCTCGGTAGTCGATCCGTGCTCGGCCACCGCGCGCAGCACCGCGCGGTCCAGCCGCAGCGCCCGGATCCGGATGTCCAGCGCGGCGGCGTGCGCGGCGGCGACCTCGGCCACCGACAGCTCCCTGGCCAGCACCGCGCGCACCGTCGCCAGATCGATGCCGAGGGCGCGCAGGGTGCGCACCAGGCGGAGGCGGGCGGCGGCCTCGGCGTCGTAGAGCCGGTGCCCGGCGGGGCTGTGCGCGCTCGCCGGGACGATGCCGCGGTCGGCGTAGAACCGAATGGCCTTGACCGTGAGCCCGGTTCGGCGGGCGAGCTCGCCGATCGGGAGCAGTGCTGCGTCCTCCATGGGCTCCAGCCTGCGGCCTCCCCTCGGGGGAGGTGCAAGGCCATTCCCTCCGACCAGGGATAATCGAGGTGATGACTCGGCGTGTGCCGAACCCCAACCCGATCAGGGAGGTGCCGTGAGCACACGCCAGGAGCCACCGGCGATCACCGGCGCCGCGCCCGCGCCCCCGGAGCGCAGGGCCGGGTACCGGGAGGATCTGGACGGGCTGCGCGGCGTCGCGATCGCGCTGGTCGTGGTGTTCCACGTCTGGTTCGGCCGGGTCTCCGGCGGCGTGGACGTGTTCCTCGTGCTCTCCGGGTTCTTCTTCACCGGGCTGCTGCTGCGCCGCGCCGAGCGCCCGGAGCCGCTCGCGCCGGGTGCGATCCTGCGCCGCACCGCGTGGCGGCTGCTGCCCGCGCTGGTGACGGTGCTGGCGGCGGTGGTGGTGGCCACCGCGGCGCTGCGGCCGTATACGCAGTGGTCGACGCTGGCGCGGCAGACGCTGGCCTCGCTCTTCTACTACCAGAACTGGCAGCTGGCCTGGTCCTGGTCGGACTACCTGGCCGCGGACCCCTCGGTGAGCCCGCTGCAGCACCTGTGGTCGATGGCGGTGCAGGGCCAGTTCTACCTGGCCGCGCTGCTCGTGGTGCTCGCGGTGACCTGGGTGGCGCGCCGCCGCGGCGGGGCCACCCCCGTGCGCGGCGCGCTGCTGGCGATCGTCACGGTGCTGCTGCTCGCCTCGCTGCTGCACGCCACCCGCGGCGCGGCGACCGCGCAGGGCTGGAACTACTACGACAGCCTGGCCCGCGGCTGGGAGCTGTGCGCGGGCGCCGCGCTCATCCTGCTCGCCCCGGTGCTGGCGCCGCCGCGGCTGCTGCGCGCGGCGCTCTCGGTGGCCGGGGTGCTCGGCGTGGTCGGCTGCGGCTGGCTCATCCTGGACGGCGCGAACCGCTTCCCCGGCCCGGCCGCGCTGCTCCCGGTGGGCGCGGCGGCGGCGGTGATCGTCGCGGGCAACGGGCTCGCCGCGCCGGACCGGCCGTGGCCGAACCGGCTGCTGGCCTCGCGCACCGCGCGGTGGCTCGGCGACATCGCCTACCCGCTGTACCTGTGGCACTGGCCGATCCTCATCTTCTACCTGGCCGATCGCGGGCAGCCGCGGGCCGGGTTCGCCGACGGGCTGGTGATCATCGGCGTCTCGCTGGTGCTGGCCTGGATCACGCACCGCTGGATCGAGGAGCCGCTGCGCGAGCGCGCGGCCCCGGCCCCGGCGGCGCCCGCGCGCGGGCGCGGCGGCGTGCTGGTGCTGGCGGGGGCGGTGCTGGTGGCCAGCGGCAGCTGGCTGGTGATCACCGACCGGCTGCACCCGGGGTCGGCGGTCGAGGCGCTGGACGCGCGGCTCTACCCGGGCGCCGAGGCGCTGGTGGCGGGGGCGGCGGTGCCGGAGATGCGGATGCGCCCGACCCTGCTGGAGGCGCCGGCCGACGGCCCGCCGTCCACGCACGACGGCTGCATCGCGGACTGGGACACCCGCGAGGTGGTCAGCTGCACCTACGGCGACCCGGAGGCCGGACGCACCCTGGCGGTGGTCGGCAGCTCGCACGCCGAGCACTGGCTGCCCGCGCTTCAGGTGCTGGCCGCGGAGCACTCCTTCCGGATCCAGGTGTACCTGAAGATGGGGTGCCCGCTCACCCTCGACGACAATGTCACCTACAAGGGCGAGCCCATCCCGGACTGCCGCGACTGGTCCCGCGAGGTCATCGACCGGCTCGGCGCCGACGCCCCGGACTGGGTCTTCACCACCGGCACCCGCCCGCGCCCCGACCTCGGCGACGAGACCCCGGCCGAGTACCTGGACGTCTGGTCGGCGCTCTCCGACCGCGGGCTGCGCACCATCACCATCCGCGACACCCCGTGGCTGCGCCGCGACGCCGTCCGCTACAAGGCGGTGGACTGCCTCGCCGCCGGCGGCACCCGGCTGAGCTGCGGCATTCCGCGCGGCGCCGCCCTGGACGAGGTGAACCCGCTGCTGGAGCCGGCCTCGCACTACCCGGCGGTCTTCCCCATCGACCTCACCGATGCCGTCTGCGAGCCCGAGGTGTGCGCGGTGGTGGAGGGCAATGTGCTCGTCTACCACGACGAGCACCACCTCACCGCGAGCTACTCCCGCTCGCTGGCCGGGCCGCTCGGCCGCGAGCTGCAGCCCGTGCTCAACTGGTGGTGAGCGTGCGCCACCGGAGGCTGCGGCGGGTGCTGGTCGCCGGGCTGCTCACGCTCGCCGCGCTGGTCGTCGGGTACGGGCCGAGCGAGCCGGAGGCGCCGGCGGCGACCGGGCCGGGGCTGCCGACCGGGGGCGCGCCGATGCGCATCGACTACGGCCCCGCGCCCGACACCTTCGGGCAGCTCTACCTGCCCGCGGCGGGGCGCGGGCCGTTCCCTGTGGTGGTGCTGGTGCACGGCGGCGGCTGGTCGCAGTACCGCAACCTCAGCGAGGCGGCGCCGCAGGCGGTGGCGCTGGCCGCGCACGGCGTCGCGGTGTGGAACGTGGAGTACCGGCGGGTGCACGGCGGCGGCGGCTGGCCCGCCACGCTGCACGATGTGCGGGACGCGGTGAACGCGCTGGCCGGCCCGGTCCGCGACCGGGTCGGCGCCGCGCTCGACCTGGGCCGGGTGCACCTGGCCGGGCACTCGGCCGGCGGGCACCTGGCGGCGTGGGTGGCGGCGCAGCCGCTCGACCCCGCGCTCCGGGTGCGCAGCGCGACCCTGATGGCCGCCGTGCTCGACCTCGACTTCGCGGTGCGCAACGGCCGCGACCGCTTCGTGCGCGGGCTGCTCGGCGGCGCGCCGGAGGAGGTGCCCGGCCGCTACCACTTCGCCTCCCCCATCGAGCACCTGCCCGAGGGCGTCGCGGTCACCGCGGTGCACGGCGACGCCGACCGGGTGGTCTCGCCGGACCAGAGCCGCCGCTACATCGCCGCGGCGGAGCGCGCGGGCGAGCGCGCCGAGCTGCGCATCCTGCGCGGCTCCGGGCACGCCGACTTCATCGACACCACCTCGCTCGCCTGGCAGACCGCGCAGGCGGTCATCCTCGGCTACGCCGCTACCCTGCGCTGACGGTCCCGCACACCGGGTTGTGGTCGGAGAGTCCACCGCCGTCGAGCACCCGCGCCCCGCGCGCGACCGCGCCGCGCGTGACGATGTGATCGATGAACTGCGATTTCTCCGCACCGTCGCGGCGCGGGCGGGTCGGGAGCCCCGGCGGCAGCTCGGCGACGTCGAACTCGGGGCCGAGCTCGACGGCGACCGTGGTGCGGTCGGCATTGAAGTCGCCGAGCAGCACGGCCGGGCCCGTCCCGGCGAGCCGGGCGAGGTCGCGGAGCTGGCCTGGACCGCGCACGTCACCGCTGACATGGGTCGCGACCGCGGTGAACTCCCCCACCCCGACCACCAGCGCGCCCTTCCCCGGGTCGTCGGTGAACGCCTCCCCCGCCACCCGGACACTGCCCGGATCGGCCAGGATCACCAGGTACTCGTCGCGGTCCCGCAGCACCGTCGGAATGCGCTTGGGCCGCGGCACCCGCGGATAGCGCAGCACGTGCACCACCCGGGCACCGGCGACGTCGCGCAGCGCGGCCAGCTGGTCACCGCTCACCTCCTGCAGCGCGATCACCGCGGCATCCAGCCCCGCCACCCGCTCGGCGACGGCGGCGATCCGCGCGGACTCGTCCGGCCAGCGCGCCGCGACCTCCTCGTACCAGTTCTCGGCGTGCACGCGGTGCAGGACGTTCCAGGAGGCCACGGAGATCACAGGCCACCCTAGCCCGCGAGGTGCCTGCTGATCACCAGCCGCTGGATCTGGTTGGTGCCCTCGAAGATCTGCGTGATCTTGGCCTCGCGCATGTACCGCTCGACCCGGAAGTCGCGGGTGTAGCCGTAGCCGCCGAGCACCTGCACCGCGTCGGTGGTGACCTTCATGGCGGCGTCGGTGGCGACCAGCTTGGCCACCGAGGCGTGCCGGGAGTAGGCGAGCCCGGCGTCGCGGCGGCGGGCGGCGTCGAGGTAGGTGGCGCGGGCGGAGTCCACCGCGGCGGCCATGTCGGCGAGCAGGAAGCCGAGCCCCTGGTGGTCGATGATCCTGCGGCCGAACGCCGTTCGCTCCCGCGCGTAGGCCACCGCCTCGTCCAGCGCGGCCTGGGCCAGCCCGACCGCCACCGCGGCGATCCCGAGCCGCCCGGAATCCAGTGCGCTGAAGGCGATCTGCAGCCCCTGCCCCTCGGCGCCGATCCGCCGCTCGGCCGGGAGGAAGGCGCCGTCGTAGTGCGCGGAGGTGGTGGGGACGGCGTGCAGCCCCATCTTCTCCTCCGGCTTGCCGAAGCTCAGCCCGTCGAGCTCGCGCGGCACCAGGAAGCAGGAGATGCCCTTGGAGCCCTCGCCGGTGCGGGCGAAGAGGTTGTAGAAGTCGGCGATGCCGCCGTGCGTGATCCACGCCTTGGCGCCGGTGACCCGGTAGCCGCCGTCCTCCGGAACCGCCCTGCAGGTGAGCGCCGCCGCGTCCGATCCGGCCTGCGGCTCGGAGAGGCTGTAGGCGCCGATGGTGGCGCCGCCGAGCATCTCCGGCAGCCAGCGCTGCTTCTGCTCCTCGGTGCCGAAGGCGAGCAGCGGGTGGCAGGCGAGGCTGTGCACGCTCACCGCGACCGCCACCGCGGCCCAGCGCGCCGCCAGCTCCTCCAGCACCTGCAGGTAGACCTCGTACGGCTGGCCGCCGCCGCCCCACTCCTCCGGGTACGGCAGGCTCAGCAGCCCGGCCTCGCCGAGCGTGCCGAAGACGCCGTCGGGGTAGGTCTCGGCCTTCTCGTGCGCGTCGGCGATCGGGGCGAGCACCTTGTCCGCGAGATCGCGGGTGAGCCCGATCAGGGCGCGCGCCTCGTCGGTGGGCAGGAGTCGGTCGACGGCCACGGGCTCTCCTCGAACTCGATACGGGTAGCAGTACTCGATGCCACCTCAGAGTACTGTCGGCGCGGACAGTACTACAAGACGCCACGCAGTACCATTTCCGGTATGGAGCACGCATCGGCCTTCGCGACGGCCCGCCGCACCGAACTCTTCGACGAGCTGCTCGGGCTGTTCCTCGCCGAGGGCTTCGCGCACCTGACCCTCGACGCCATCGCGGCCAGGCTGCGCTGCTCCAAGTCGACGCTCTACACCCTGGCGGGCAGCAAGGAGCAGCTGGTCACCGCCGCGACGGTGCACTTCTTCAAGCGCGCCACCGACGCCGTCGAGGCGAGCGTAGCCGGGAGCGAGGGGCCGCGCGAGCGGATCGCCGCCTACCTGACCGCAGTCGGCGCGGCGCTGGCGGTGGCCTCGGAGCGCTTCATGGCCGATCTGGACGCCTTCGCCCCGGCCCGCGCGGTGTACGAGCGCAATACCGGGATCGCCGCCCGCCGGGTGCAGGAGCTGATCGACGACGGCGTCGCCACCGGCGAATTCCGCGGCGTGCACGCCGCGTTCGCCGCCGAGCTGGCCACCACCATGATGGTGCATATCCAGCAGGGCGGCGTCCGCGCGGGCACCGGCCTGGACGACGCCGCCGCCTACCGCGAGCTCGCCTCGATCCTCACCCACGGCATCAGCGCGCGCTGATCAGGGCTTGTTCGGGTCCAGGGTGTCCTTGATCTTGCCGACCAGCCCGCCCTCGGTGCCGAAGGCGGTCTTGCGCGGCTCCCCCATCGCGCCGTCGTAGGTGTTGTAGAGCAACGGATCCGGCGCGGGCGCGGAGCCCTTCTCGCCCAGCGGCTGCGGGTCCGCGAGGAAGCGATTCGTGTGCTTGCCGTCCGGCGCGGCGCCGAAGGCCCAGCGGCCCTGGTCGGAGGCGGTGCCGTCGGAGAGGTGCCAGAGCGTCTCGGCATGCTCGGTGTACTCCTCGTCCTGCAGCGCGGCCGGGGTGACGACCTCCTCGACGCCGTCGGCCTTCAGCTCCTCGATGGCGGCCAGCCACATGTTCTGGTGGTAGGTGTCGCGGGCCAGGTTGAACCGGAGCATGTCCTTCACGCCCGGGTCGTCGGTCATGTTGTACAGCCGCGCGGTCTGCAACCGGCCGTGCGACTCCGCCGAGACGTTCGCCCGGAAGTCGGCGAGCAGGTTGCCGCTGGCCACGATGAACCGGCCGTTCCACGGCACCCCGTTGGAGTCGGCCAGCGTGGGCCCGCCGCCGGAGACGATGGCCTGCTGCGGATCCATCCCGGCCAGCACCGCCGCCACCACCGGGTCCGCCGCCGCGGCCTCGGTGGAGTGCGTGGCCGGGGCGCCCTCCAGCAGCCGGGCGACCATGGTCGCGATCATCTCGACGTGCCCGATCTCCTCGGTGGCGATGTCCATGATCAGATCCTTGTACTTGCCGGGCATTCGGCAGTTCCAGCCCTGGAACAGGTACTGCATCGTCACCGTCATCTCGCCGTAGGCACCCCCGATCAGCTCCTGGAGCTTGCGGGCGTAAACCGGGTCCGGCTTCTCGGGCTTGGCATCGAACTGCAGATGGTCGGTATGACGGAACACGGGGACCTTCCCTTCGATGATCTGGTCGTTTCGAAGGCGCGGCTACCTCCGGGGCGGGCCGGGAAACAGCGAAAATCCTTGGTGTAGCGCTGCCGATGCGGGGCACTCGCACGGCGCGACCCGAACCGGAGGAGAAGCGATGTGCGGTAGGAAACTGAGTGCCAGCGCGGGAGCGCGGATCCGCTCCACCGAGCCGGAGGTGCCGGCGCCGGCGCGCGCCGAGCCGCCCGCGGGCACACCGCCCGCCGAATCCCGCCCGGCCGCCGAACGCGTCGAGTAGCGGCGGGCACGCACCGTCCGCGAATCGGCGCGCCGGTACGGGATTCCCCGTGTTCGAGCGGGGTACCGTCAGCACGTCCGCGCTCGCAATCGGGGGTAGGAGAACGGCCGTGGCCACACCCGCAGCGCTGCCGATCCGGCGCGAGGAGTTCCGCTCCGCGGACGCCGACGCGGCGACCGCGGTCTTCGCGCACCTGTACGTGGGCAACCGGACCCGCTTCCACGACGTCGGCGCGGATGCCGCGCTCGCGGTGTCCGCGGCGAGCACCTCCCTGCTCGCCACCGACCGGATCAGCTCCACCATGGGATATCAGGTGGATGCCGAGCCGTTCGACTACCTGTTCGTCACCAGCCTCATCACCGGCCGCGTCACCATCACCGGCGCCGGCCGGGAGATCCGGCAGGTCGCGGGCGGCCCCGCCACGCTGTTCCCGCTCGGCCGCGCGCTGCACTTCGACGCCGACCGGATCGACATGCCGGGGCTGCGGCTACCGCTGGCCCCGGTGCTGAACGCGGCCGCCGAACTCGGCACCGCCGCCGGCGACCTCCGCTTCCTCGGTTTCCAGCCGGTCTCGGAGGCCGCGTCGCGCTGGTGGAACGGGCTCTTCCACTCCGCGCGCCGGGAACTCACCGCCGAGGACTCCATCCTGGGCCACCCGCTGGTGGCGGGCGAGTTCACCGCGGCGCTCGCCGCCTCCGCGCTGGCCGTCTTCCCGAACACCACCATGACCGCGGCCGCGACCGACACCCGCCCCGCCTCCGGCACCGCGCTCGGCCGGGCCACGGCGTTCCTCTACGACCACGCAGGGGAGCCGGTCACCGTCGCCGATATCGCGGTGGCGGCCGGCGTCACGCCGCGCGCGCTGCAGTACGCCTTCCGCACCCACCACGACACCACCCCGCTCGGCTACCTGCGCGAGATCCGGCTGGAGCGCGCGCATTCCGATCTGCTCGCCGCGATCGCCGGCGACGGCCAGACCGTCGCCGGGATCGCGCTGCGCTGGGGTTTCTCCAGCCCCGGCCGGTTCGCCGCCGCCTACCGGCGGCGCTACGGCCGGCGTCCGGCGCGCACGCTGCGCGGCTGACGGGGCAATAGCCGGACGGTTGCGGACCATACCGATAGCGAACAGATCGGCACCCGGCGACGACGCGGAACGAAGGCGTCGGCGTGCCTGGCGCGCGCGGGCCCACGGTGGCGGTAGGCAGAGCACACCGCTCTCACCTCCGCGCACGGCAGCGCACGGCACCGAAAGCGAGTTCGCCCATGACGCTCCCGACCGACCCCGCCCCGGCCACCGGAGCCCGCAGGGCGAACCGCGGGCAGGACAGCTACGACGGCATCGAACCGCTGCTGGCCGAGCTGGCCGGGCTCGCCGCGCAGGACCCGCGCCGCCCGGCCCTGCGCGAGCAGATCCTGCGCCGCTGCCTGCCGCTGGCCGACCACATCGCCCGCCGCTTCACCGGCCGCGGCGAAACCTACGACGACCTGCACCAGAGCGCCTCACTCGGGCTGGTCCTCGCGGTCGACCGCTACGACCCCGCCCGCGGCACCAGCTTCCTGGCCTTCGCCGTGCCGACCATCATGGGTGAGGTGCGCAGGCACTTCCGCGACCGCACCTGGGCGCTGCGGGTGCCCCGGCGGATCAAGGAGATCCAGCTGGCGATCGGGCCGACGGTGGAGAAGCTGAGCCAGCGCTCGGGCCGGATGCCGACCGCGGTGGAGATCGCGGTGGAGCTGGAGCTGGACCTGATCGAGGTCACCCAGGCGCTGCTGGCGAGCAACGCCTACCGCACCAACCCGATCGACGCCGCGGTCGACGAGGCGGACGGCGCCGTCTCCGCGCAGGTCACCGCGGCGCTCGGCGCGACCGACCCGGCCTTCCAGTTCTGCGACGACGCGCTCGCCGTTGCCCCGCTGCTGCGCCGGCTCTGCGAGCGCGACCGGCGCGTGCTCTACCTGCGGTTCTTCGAGAACCGGACGCAGGCGCAGATCGCCGCGGAGTTCGGCGTCTCGCAGATGCACATCTCCCGGATCCTGTCCCGCACCCTGGCCACGCTGCGCGCCCGCGCCCTGCGCGACTGAGGCCACCGGGACCGCACCTCCCCTCAGCGCTGCCTGCGGAAGAGCCGCAGCCCGGTGGCGTTCCAGTCGTCGAAGACGTCGACCCGGCCCACCCAGTCCAGCCCGGCGCGCCCGGCGGCGTCGACCACCACGAGCGGGTCGAGGTGGCCGGGGCGGTCCACCTTCGGGGTGAGCACCCAGAGCCGGGAGCGCGGGGTCATCGCCTCGGCGCAGCCGAGCAGCAGCTCGACCGGGTCGGTGCCGTCCGCGCGCAGCCAGACCAGCAGCCCGTCCGGGCAGCGGGTGCCGCCGGGGCCGATCAGGCAGCGGCCGGTGATCACCTCCACCCGCCTGCGCAGGTCGCGGTCGGCGTCGGCCGCGTACCCGATCTCGCGCACCAGCTGTCCGTGGCCGAACTCGAATCGCTCCACCGCCGACACCACCCAGTCCACCGGCACCGCTCCTCCATTCGTCGCCCGATCAGCGATCTCGCAGCTACCCTCGGCCGGAGCGGTTCAAACCGGTGGAATCGAGGCCGCCGGTTCAGTCGCGCAGGGCGCGCTGGCGGAGCCTGGCGAGCGTGCGGGAGAGGATGCGGGAGATGTGCATCTGCGAGACACCGAGCTCGGCGGCGATCTGCGACTGGGTGTAGTTCTCGAAGAAGCGCAGCCGCAGCACCAGCCGGTCCCGCTCGCTCAGCTCGCGCAGCAGCGGGGCGACGGCGAGCGCGTCGTCGCAGATGTCGTAGTGCGGGTCGGTCTCGCCGAGCCGCTCGCCGAGCTGGGCCGCAATCCCGCCGCCCTCGTCGTCCTCGGCGGCGGCGTCCAGCGAGTTGGTGCGGTAGGCATTGCCCGCCAGCAGCGCCTGGGTGACCTCGACCAGGTCCAGGTTCAGCGCCACCGCGATCTCGATGGCGGTCGGCATCCGGCCGTTCTCCTGGCTGAGCCGCTCCACCGTCGGCCCGATGGCCAGCTGGGTCTCCTTCACCCGGCGCGGTACCCGCACGGCCCAGGTGCGGTCGCGGAAGTGCCTGCGCACCTCGCCCATGACGGTCGGCACGGCGAAGGCGACGAAGCTGGTACCGCGGGCGGGGTCGTAGCGGTCGACCGCCAGGACCAGCCCGAGCGAGGCGCTCTGGTGCAGGTCGTCGTAGGTTTCGCCGCGGCCGGTGAAGCGGCGGGCGATGTGGTCGGCCAGCGGCAGGCAGCGGCGCATGACCTCCTCGCGCAGCCGGACGCGAGCGGGGTCGCCGGCATCCATGGCGGCGAGCCGTTCCAGCAGCGGCTCGATGCCGTCGTAGCTGTCGCTGCCGCGGTTGGTGCGGCGCGCGGTGGTGCTGTCGTGCGGAACTGTCGAAATCATCGCGACCTCGCTTTCCGGAACCCCACCGGACCAGCGCACAGCGGGGGGAGGCGATGATCAGCGGCTACCGCCCGGCCGGAGCGGCAAGCGGATCCGGCACGGGTACTTCGCTACCGGAGCGCGCGGCGGCGCGGCCGCTTCGTATTCGGTACTACCGCTCCCCGGCCGGGCGGTCCATGATCTCCGGCTGCCGCCTGCGCAGCGCGGCGAGCAGCCCGGGGGTGTACTCCGGCGGGGCCGCGTGCACGGAGAGCTGGTTGGCCACGGCGAGGTAGGCGTCCACGTCGGCGCGCTTGTCCAGGTAGAGCGCGCTGGTGAGCTGTTGCAGGTAGACGATGTCGGGCAGGTCGGGCTCGGCGAAGCGGAGCACGGTGAAGCCGCCGTCGGCCACCGCGGGGCCGCCCACGTGGTCGGCGATCACCTGCACGGTGACGTTCGGCCGCGCCGCCGCCTGCTCCAGGTGGTCGAGCTGTGCCTGCCAGATCATGGAGCCGCCGATCGGGCGGCGCAGCGCGGCCTCCTCGACCACCAGCCAGAGCTGCGGCGGGTCGGGGCGGTCCAGGATCTCCTGGCGGCGCATGCGCAGCGCGACCCGGCGCTCGATCACATCCTCGGTCTCCCCCGGATGCGCGAGCGCGATGAGCGCGCGGGCGTACTCGGGGGTCTGCAGCAGATCGGGCACGACGCGCGGCTCGAAGCCGCGGATCAACCGGGCCGCGTTCTCCAGCCCGAGGTAGGTGTCGAACCATTTGGGCAGCCAGTCGTTGTCCCGGTGCCACCAGCCGGAGGCATTCGCCTGCCTGGCGAGCTCCAGGTACTCGGCGCACTCCTCGGGGTCGATGACGCCGTACAGCGCGAGCAGGTCGTTCAGGTCGCGCTCGCGGAAACCGGTGCGGCCCAGCTCCAACCGGCTGATCTTGGAGTGCGAGCCGCGGATCGCCTCGCCCGCGCCCTCCCTGGTGATGCCGCGGGCCTCCCGGAGCCTGCGGAGCCGGGCGCCGAGCACCATCCGCAGCGCGGTCGGCCCGCCCTCGCCACCGCGGGCGGGAACCGGATCGGGCGATTCGTCCGAAGATTGCACTTCTGAGTACCGCATTTCGCTGTTCCGCACGGGGGAGAGTCGTCCTTGCGAGGCTCGCATGGACTGATACTGCCATGTGGGTCCGACATGATTCCACGATCACCGACGCCGGTTTACCGCGAAGCGCACATCTGTGCTTACATCTGTACGCACAGCGAAATCCGAACCGCCGCAAGGCAATCGCCCATCCTAGCGGAAATCGCCCCGGCCTGGCCTTTGTGACCGATCGGCACCGCGGCCGGGCCCGCACTGGGTTTCGTCCAGACCCCGCCGAACCCCGGCCGGCACCGTTCCGCCCGGCACTACTCTCGGCCCGGTTCCCCTCCCCCGGCAGTCAGGTTGCCCGTGCGCCGTCCCACCCGCCCCCTCGCCGCCGCGGCGCTCGCCGCCGCCGCCCTCGCGCTGACCGCCTGCGGCGGCGACGATTCCGCCACCACCCCGGCCGCCGCGACCACCTCGGCGCGCGCGGTGGTGGCCTGGGATCCGTGCCTGCGGCTCCCCGCCGAGCTGATCCGCGCGGCCGGATTCGACCCGGCCAGCAGGCGGGCCGACACCGCGCAGTCACCGGAGGGCGGCTGGGCGGGCTGCGGCTGGAGCGACGGCACCACCGCGCTCCGGGTGCACGCCTCCGACGAGCCGGCCCCGGCCGCGCGGGACATCCCCGGCGCCCACGACGGCGGCACCGACACCGTGGCGGGCCGCTCCGCCCTGCGCTTCATCGAGGGCGACTTCGACTGCACCCTGCAGCTGCCCGCGGCGAGCGGCGGCGCGGTCCGGCTGCGCGTCGACACCCGCCCCTCCGGCCCCGAGCTCGCCGCGCCCTGCGACCTCGCGCACCGCGCCGCCGAGGCACTGGCCCCCGCGCTGCCCTGAGGCTCAGCGCAGCAGCACCTCGGCGCTCGCCTTGCCGAAGAGCTTGTTGCCGCCGCAGGTGGCGCCGATGCTCAGGGTGGCCGAGCGGCGCACCGGATCGAGCGCCCTGACCCGGCCGGTGAAGTGCACCGACGCGGCGCGCGCGGCGGCCACCGGCGCGAAACCGCTGAACCGGACGCCGTACTCGACGACCGCGGCCGGATCACCGAGCCAGCCGGTGACATACCCCGCGCCGAGCCCCATGGTGAGCAGCCCGTGCGCGACCACGTCCGGCAGCCCGATGGCCGCGGCGATCTCGTCGCTGAAGTGGATCGGGTTGGTGTCCCCGGAGACCCCGGCGTAGTTCACCAGGTCGCCGCGGGAGAGCGGGAAGGAGCGGGCGGGCAGCTCGTCGCCGACCCGCAGCTCCTCGAAGGCGGGGCGGGTGCGCGGGATGCGCACCGCCGACTCGTGCACCCCGGGCGCTTCGTCCGGCTCGCCGGTGACCGGCACGATCCCCGGCTCGGCCACGCTCGCCGCCGCGCCGGTGCGGGCGCTCAGCGAGGTGCCGGTCATGATCACGCCGTCCACCGCGTCGGCGAAGCCGGTGACCCGGGCCGGGCCGGTCTGCGCGACCACCGTGGTGTGCGCGGTCTGCAGCACCTGCCCCTCGGCATCGGTCAGCACGTTCCGGCTGACCAGGAAGTCCTTGTCGCCGAACTGCCGGAACGACTCGAACCAGGCGTCGCAGCCGAGCACATCGCCCGCGACCAGCGGCCGGTGCATGCGGATGCGCTGCTCGGTCTGCAGCATCTGGCTGATGTCGTAGCCGGTGAGCACCGAGTCGAAGAGCGCGCGCTGCATGAGCATCCACACGATGGAGGGGAAGGTCAGCGGGGCGATGACGCCTTTGTACCCCAGCTCGGCGGCGGCGTCCTCGTGCCAGTGCGCCGGGTGGTGGTCCTGCACCGCCCTGGCGAACTCGCGGATCTTCTCGCGCCCGACCTCGAAGTGGTCGGCGAGCCGGAAGCGCGATCCGACCAGGGCCTTCGCCTGGTCGGAGGCGACGATGGTGCTGTCGTTCATGTGCTGCTCTCCACAGACCTCCGCCCGCCGGGTGCGACCGGAGCGGCCCACGGTACCGCCGGCCGTGCCCCGGCTCGCGCCGCCGCCGCCGATTTTGTGCCGGGCAACAAATCGGCGGGCGGCGCTCACCGAAGGCTCACATCAGCACTCCGAGATCGCCGGAGCCCCCCGCAGCCGCTGATCCAGCCAGCGCACCGCCTCCGGGTAGCCGGTCGCCGCGCCGATGATGTGCTCGCCGAGCACCCCGCGGTAGACGGCGTTCGCGCCGAGCGCGCACTGCTCCCGGTAGAGGTTGCGCGCCCCCTCGGCCGGGATCCAGAACTCCTGGTCGCCGTTGTAGATGTAGAGCGGCACCGGCGTGCGGATGCCGGGCATCCTGGTCACCTCGTAGATCTCGGTGGCCAGCTCGGAGCCGAGCGGGTTCGCCATGTCGGCGGCCACGTCGATCGGCAGCTGCAGCAGCCCGGGCAGCGCGAAGACCCCGATGCACTCGTCCTTTATCGGCGAGAGCGCCACCCAGCGGCCCAGGTGGTTGATCCGGTCCAGGATCTCCGGGCGCTCCCGGCCGATGGCGAGGATGGCGGCCATGAACACTCCGGACGCCAGGTTGGCGTTCATGCTGCGGGCCAGGATCTCGAAGTCGGCCGGCACCCCGCCGAGCGCGGCGCCGACCACCGAATCGGCGAGCTCGGGGGCGTAGCCGGGCAGCATCTTCACCGCGCCGTGGGTGGCGATGGCGCCGCCGGAGTAGCCGGTCATGGCGAAGCGGCTGCCGGCGAACTCCTCGTGGTTCCAGCCGCGCGCGGCCCGGACGGCGTCGAGCACGGCGTGCCCGGCCACCACCGGCTCGGCGTAGGCCATCCAGGGCCCCTCGTGGTCCGGGATGAGCACCGCGTAGCCGCGGGCGGCGGCCAGCGCGGTGGTCGGCGGGACGAAGTCGGTGACATTGGTGTCGAAGGAGAGCCCGTGCGCCATGGTGTAACCGGGCGTGCAGCGCTTGCCGAGCGCGTCGATCGGCAGGTTGTTCACCAGCACCGGGCGCGGCCCCGCACCGGTCCACGGCGCGGCGGGCACCACCAGCGTGGCGGTGGCGAAGGAGGGCGCGCCGTGCGCGTCGGTGGTGCGGAACTTGAGCAGCGTGGCCTGCCGGATCGGCACCAGCAGCAGCGGCGCCGCCGACGCGGTGATGTCGCGTATCTCCAGCACCTCGCCGGGCAGCCGGTCGGCGAGGTCGAGCGGCCAGCGGTCGAAGAGCGGGTCACCGGTGGCGGCGGGCAGCACCGCCTGCCGGAACGCCGCGAGATCCGGTGCCAGCTCGGGCACCTCGACCCCGGCGGCGGGCACCGGGAGCACCGGCACCGGCGGGGCGGGCACCAGCGCGTCCACCAGTTCGTGCAGCGGCGGCACCGGGATGCCCGCGGCCGGGGCGGGCGCCGGGAGCACCGGCAGCGGGATCGGCGGCAGCCCGGGCAGATTCAGCGTCGGCGGAGCCGGCGGCGGCGCCGCCGGATCCGCGAGCGCGGCCGGAGCCGCGGCGAGCGGAAGGCAGAGCAGCAACGTGACGACAGTGGCACGAATTCGCATGGCACACATCCCCGGGTGCGGTGGCGTTGCCAAGGCACCGGAGACGTCCGGACTTCGGCCCCCGAAATCCCCCCTCCGGCACCGAGGCCAGGGAGATCAGTGTGGAGGACGGCAGTTGCTCGCAGGTGCGGGTATTCGTTCCGTTGGGGGCGTGTCGCCGATTCGCAATCGGAAAAGGGGTGCCGAGACCTTCGCGCGACCCGTTTGTCACGCCTCAGCAGTTACTCGGCGCCGGTTCGCCGCGGAAGCGCCCCTCCAGCCAGGCGAAGGCGCCGGGCACGCCGAGCACCGCGGCGGTGAGGTGGTCCGGCACCGGGGTGAGCTCGGCCTGCAGCGGGGTGCCCGCCGCGCACCAGCGCCGGTCGGTCCGCACGATGGCGTCGATCGGGATGAGCCCGTCGATGGGCGAATGCCACTCGTAGATCGGCGTGGCGGGCACGCCGTCGTAGAGCTCGAGGCTGTTCTCCTCCACCACCGCGCGGGCGGTGGGGCTGCTGATCATGGAGGTGGTGCGGGCGAAGTCCATGACGCCGCGGCCCGCACCCGCGACGAGGATGCCGTTGGTGCAGCTGTTGGCCATGGCCGCGCGCGCCGCGAGGCCGCGGTCGTTGAGCTGCTCGCTGAGCGGGAACCGGTCCGGGTACTCGCGCTCCAGCCCGAGCCCGGCGGCCAGCGCCAGCCCGAAGACCGGGTGCGCGGCGAAGCCGAGCTGCTCCATCATCGCCACCAGGTTCATCGGCACCCCGCCGATCGCGGCGCCCGCGATCGCCAGCTCCGGCGCGTAGCGCGGGGCCAGCGCGGCCGCCCACGCGGTGGCCATGCCGCCGCCGGAGTAGCCGGCCATGGTCACCGGCGAGCCGCCGACGCCGAGCTCGCCGACCTGCCGGACCGCGCGGATGCCGTCCAGGGTGATCATGCCGCCGAGTTTGGCGGCGCCGTAGGCGAAGTTGGGGCCCAGGTGGTCCGGCAGCGCGACGCTCCAGCCCCTGGCCAGCGCGATGTTCAGCGCGGGCGCCTCCTTCACGGTGAGATCCGGGTCCGCGGTGTAGAGCACCCGGGAGACCGAGCACTCGGAGCCGAGGCCGTTGATGATGTGCTGGTAGGAGAGGAGCGGGCCGTCCGGCCGGTGCCCGCGCGGGGTGAGCACGGTGGTGGTCGCCGCGATGGGCTCGCCCTCGGAGCTGGTGGAGCGGAAGCGCACCACCGTCACCGCGGTCTCCGGGAAGGCGGGCAGCGCGGGCATGGGCCGCGCCGCGATCACGTCGCCCGGGGCCAGCTCGGCGATATCGGCCGGGGTGGCGTAGAAGGGGTCGGGGTCGGGCTCGGGGTAGAGCGGGGCGGCGGCGCCCGGCGGTGCGGCCAGCGCGAGCCCGATGGCGGCGGCGACGAGCACCACCACCCGTCTGCGCGATCCCCGCCGAATGACCCGCGTACGACCCATGTCCTCTGCCTTCCCCTGGCTCCGAGCTACCGACCATCATTGTTCGCAAAGACCCCGGCCCGATCAGCGCGATGACAACATACCGACACGTCACAACGCCCGGGCGATTTCGCTGTGAACCGAGCGCGGGTCGCCGCTGGTCCTCCTCGTGACAACGCCACACCGGCCTCGGAGGGGGCTGTGAGTTGTCCAAGCCGGGCCGCGGAACATGTTCCCGGCCATGGTGCTGGATTTACCGTCGAGGGGCGGCGTCGCATTCCGGCGCCGGGAAGGAGACGGCGTCATGGACAGCACGGTCACCAGCACGGCCCGCTACCCACTCGTCGGCACCGAGGAGGTTCCCACCCGCCGGATCACCGTCTACTTCGACGGCCCGAACCCGGACGATCTGCTGGTCCTGGAGTACGCCGCCACGCACACCGAGGCATGGGAGTTCACCTCCGCCGCGGTGCAGGCCGGGCTCACCGTGACGGTGGACGGCAAGGTGCGCCCGGAGCTGCGCAGGCTGCCCTGCCGCTCGCTCTGGCACTGACCCGCACCCGCTAGGCTCGCCGGGTGCCGAACGGGGAGGACCGGAGCGTGTCGAGGCGGGTACGCGGATTATTCGCGGCGGTACTGGCCGCCGCCGCGCTCACGGCGGGGTGCGGCGCGGACGAACCGGCCGCCGCGGTCTCGAGCACAACGACGGCCCCGGCCAGCACGGCCGCGCCGACCCCCAGCACCACCCAGCCCCAGCTCGGGCTCACCGCGGCCGGGCTGCCCACCGTCGACCCCTACGCCGGCCAGCCGCTCATCGACCGCACCGAGTGGACCGCGAACGAGGACGGTGCCCGGCTGCTCGTCTTCCCCACCGAGGCCGGGCGCCGCACCCCCTTCCCCGGCGCCGAGAACCGCGCCTGGCTGGAGGTGCTCACCGCCGCCCCGGACGCCGACACGCCCGGCATGTACGACCAGTTCCGCTGCCACTGGGTGTGGGCCCGGCTGGCCGCTCCCACCAAGCCGAGCTGGAATCTGGAACCCTGGCGTCCGGCCGTCGGCTACGACGCGGTGGTGCAGGCGGCCTGTAATCCCGGCGGCCCGGAGCGCTGATCTCCGGCGCCGGGCGAGGCGAACCGGAAGGAGATCACCATGCGTGTCGTCCTGGTGGGTGGACACGGCAAGATCGCCCTGCTGCTGGCGGGGCTGCTCAGCGAGCGCGGCGACGAGCCGGTGGCGCTGATCCGCAATCCGGCGCACGCGGCCGAGGTGGCCGCCACCGGCGCGCGGCCGGTGCTGCTCGACGTGGAGAACACCGACCCCGGGCAGCTCGCCGCCGCGCTCGACGGCGCCGACGCCGTGGTCTTCGCGGCGGGCGCCGGGGCGGGCAGCGGCGCCGCGCGCAAGTACACGGTGGACCGCGACGGCTCGGTGCTCGCCGCCACCGCCGCCGAGGCCGCCGGCGTGCGCCGCTTCCTGCAGATCTCGTCCATGGGCGCGGGCGAGCCCGCCCCCGCCGGCACCGACGAGGTCTGGCGCGCCTACCTGGAGGCCAAGACCCAGGCCGAGCAGGATCTGCGCGGCCGCGACCTGGACTGGACCGTGCTGCGGCCGGGCCGGCTGACCGACGACCCGGCCACCGGCTCGGTCACGATCGGGCAACGGGTCGGCCGCTCCGATATCCCGCGCGCCGACGTCGCGGCGGTGCTGCTGGCGCTGCTCGACGCCCCGGAGACGGCCGGAGCAACCCTGGAAGTGGTCGCCGGGGAAACTCCCATCGCGGCGGCGCTCACCGCACTTCGGTAACTCCGGAATAGCCGTCGGTGCGCGCCCGGCTTTCTCCGGGCAAATAAAGCGGAAAGGTCTGCCGCCTTTCCCGGCAATTCGCCTGGGCGCGCACCGAGCCAATACCGGATACCGAGCGCTCCGGGTAACTGGTCAACCGTCCGAATAACTCTATTCCCGAATTAGCTTCGTGACCGATCCGGTTTCGACCGGCGCAAATCAGCGAGCGCGCGGTTCTCGACCGGAATATTTCCGGCCGTAGGACCCCGCAGCAGGGGAATCGAAGATCTGAAAGACTCGTGGTGCAGCCCCCGGATGCCCACCGAAAACTGACCCTCCGACCGCCCTTTACCACGCGTAATTACTGGTCCGTAACGTTTTGGCCGGTTTTTCCGACAGTCAGGCGGATGTACAGATGTGCTTGCATTTGAAAGGCGCGCAGCCCTAAACTCGGTCGCGCAACGCTCGACAGGGGACACAGGGAGGCCACGGCAGGGAGTGGCCGGCGATTGTTGCCGGGTGTTCACTGCCGTCGGAGGTAAGGGGTTATCGAATGAATCCACCACTACACGGCGATCGCGACGGCGCCGCCGGGATCGCACTGGCCGACGGGCCGGCGAACGGTTTGATCATGAGTACTTTCTCGGCCCGGCACGGGCAACAGGCAGCGATGATCGGCACGCGGGAGTCCGCGACGGCCTTCGTCATCCACGCGGTCGAATCGACGGGGGCGGCCACCCGCGCCGACTTCGACATCGACCGCATCGTCAGCACGGCGCACGCGCTCTCCGACGACTGGGATGTCGAGGCGCTGCAGCCGGACACCTTCTGGCGGATCGCCGCCACCTGCCTGACACCGTGATCCGCTCCGCCCGCGCGGCTCGCTGAGCCCGGCGCGGGCGGGTGCCGCATCCGCGCGGCGGCGCCGATCCGCCGCCGCGCCGGCTGCCCGGGCCCGGCACCTGCTCCGGCCACCGTCACGAACGGTCCGGTGGGTGCCCGGCCACAACCGAACAGGACTTCGGCGTACCGCGCGCGTCCCCACCGACGCGCGACCCAGGCGGCCGAGAACACCAGCGCCGCACCGGTCTCCACCGGTGCGGCGCTGGTCTGGGAGAAAGCTGCTAGCGCGGGTCGACCTTCTCGGCGTACTCCGCGAAGATCTTCAGCGAATCCTCCGGCGTCGCGGCCTGCACGCTCAACCGGTCCATGACCGAGAGGTACAGCGCCAGATCCTGCCTGCGGTCCAGGTACAGCGCGCTGGTCAGGTGCTCGAGGTAGACGACGTCGGGCAGCTCCTGCTCGGCGAAGCGCAGGATGCTGAACGAGCTGCCCGCCGCGGCGTGCTCGCCCGCGGTGTAGGGCAGCACCTGCAGCGTGACGTTGGGCAGCGCGGCGAGCTCGATCAGGTGCTCCATCTGCGCGCGGTGCACGGCGGGGCCGCCGACCGGGCGGTGCAGCGCCGCCTCGTCCACGACCGCCCAGACCACCGGCGGGTCGGTGCGGGTCAGGATGTCCTGCCTGCGCATCCGCATGTCGACGCGGCGGTCGGTATTGGCGTCCTCGTAGCCGAGCGAGACCACGGCGCGGGTGTAGTCCGAGGTCTGCAGCAGCCCGGGAATGAGGTGCGCCTCGTAGGTGCGGATCTTGCTCGCCGCCTGCTCCAGCCCCAGGTAGGTGCCGAACCAGGAGGGCAGCAGGTCGTTGTAGTGGTGCCACCAGCCCGGCTCGTTGGCCTGCCGGGCGAGCTCGAGGAATTCGTCGCGCCTGGCGCGATCGGTGACGCCGTAGAGCGTCAGCAGATCGCGGATGTCGCGTTCCTTGAAACCGGTGCGCCCCAGCTCGAGCCGGCTGATCTTCGCGTGCGAACCGCGGATGTGGTCCCCCGCCTGCTCACGCGTGATGTTCTTGTGCTCCCGGAGCTTGCGGAGCTGGCCACCGAGCGCGATGCGCAGCACGGTGGGCCCGCGATCGGGCGCGGGGTTGCCGCGGCCGCTCGATCCGGGGGCCGCGGCGCCGTCGAGGCCGCCGGGGCCGGGTGTGCCGTCGGATTCGTCGAAGCCGTCGGGTTCAGCGATCATGGAGGTTCTTCTCCGATACTCGGGGATAGCCCACAGTGTGCCACCACCGCTCCGAGTTACCGCTGTTTTCTCGTTTGCACGAACAGCCTTACTCGCCGAACACCCTTCGAGCCGTGGGGCACACCGCACCGATCGCCAATACTACCGCTCAGGCGGTCAGATAGTCGAACTCTCCCGCTTTCGCGCCCCGTACGAAGGCGTCGATCTCCGGGCGGGTGTAGTAGATCACCGCGCCGTCCGGCTCCCGCGAATTGCGCACCGCCACCAGGCCGTTGCTGGTCTCCGCTACTTCCACGCAGTTCCCGCTCGGATTACTGAAGGTGCTCTTCTTCCACGCGTCGTCGGCCGGCCGCTCCGTTGCACGCACCGATGTTGCAGACATTCTCCGTCTCCTGTTTTCCTACGACAGATCGCCAGAATTTGCAGATGCACACGCAAACGTTCTTGCATCTGCACCCACAATCCGGACTGTAGCACGGGCGCCGGGGTCGGGGGCGGTCTCGGGGAACGTCGTTGACCTGGCGTTTACCCCCACGTCGCCACTGCCAGGCCGGATCTGGCGATCAAGTGCCCTTACCGACCCGATCCCGCACTCCCACACCCGGGGAGTGCCCCGCCCGCCGCGGGGCAACCCAAAGGCACGGCGCCGCAAACGATCCGCGATCGTGGCGGATCCGGTCACTCTCGCACGGCGGCGCCCCGCGCGGCGCCGGTACGCTCGAGCCCCTCCGGTCCGGCGCGCGCCGGCGCCGCCGCCGGTGTGCGGCGGGGCCGGAAGGGTATGACGCACAACGGCGATCGGCGTCATCGGGAGCGGCACGCGGGCCGGTTGCCGACCCTGGTCGTTCGTACAGATGTACTTGCATTTGTAAGCGATGGATGCAAAACTCGACCTCGAAAGTCGGGGAGGCACGCGGTATCTCCATCTCGGCCCGGCGGGCCGTTTCCGCTGGTGTCGACGCCTCCCGCAGCCAGACGTGAGGGGCGGTCCAGATGAGCCAGCCATTCCGAACCTCCCACCGGACAGCGATCGCCGGAGCGACCGCGTTCAGCGCGCAGGGACCGCGCCCGGTGCCGGATTCGACTGTGCCGGATTGCAATTCGGAGCCGCGCGGGCTCACCTACCGACAGGCGAGGGAGATGCTGCGGACGCACGACGCGCACGGCCCCAGCTGCCGTCAGTGGCTCGCGGCGGCGGCCTATCTCTCGGCCGGTCTGGACGACGAGTAACCGTTCCGAGATTCGGCACGCGCGCCGGTTTTCTCGAATTCCGATGTTCACCCGGCTAGAAGAATTCCAGTCGGTCGGTTCTATTTCTCAGCCGAGTCGCGCGGCAATTCTCGGGAAATAATAGAAAACCTTCCGTTCGGTATGTCGACTACCGTTTGCCAGGTGCCTGCGGAGCCGCAGGGCCGGGGCCGCGACCACCACCGACTAGGGTGAGGCCGTGCAGACCGACAGACCAGCCGACGACACGGGAGCCCGGATCTGGGGTGGGACCACGCTCACCGAGCGCCGCGAGGCGCGCCGCGCCGGTCTGCTGGACGCGGCGCTCGACCTGATCGGCGAGTCCGGCGCGGCCGGGGTCACGATGCGGGCCGTCTGTCGCAGGGCCGGGCTCACCGATCGCTACTTCTACGAGAGCTTCGCCGGCCGCGACGAGCTGCTCGACGTGCTGTACCGCCAGGTCGCCGAGGAGTTCCTGGGGCCGATGACGGCCTTCGCCGTCGCCGACGACCCGTCCAGGGACCGGGCGCTCTCCGAGCTGCTGGTGGACAAGGTGCTCGACGACCCGCGCAAGTCCCGGCTCTTCCTGGTCGAGCCGTACTCCAGCACCGGGCTCGGGCAGACCACCATCGCGGTCATGCCCGCCTTCACCCGGCTGCTGCAGGACCACCTCTTCGCGCACATCGCGGATCCGGTGCGGCGCAGGCTCGCCGCGGTCGCCATGGCCAGCGGCAATGCCGGGGTCTTCTCGGCCTGGCTGAACGGGTCGCTGCGGGCCACCAGGGACCAGATGACCGATCACCTCGTCGCCACCATCACCGCCTACCGCGCGCTGTATCGCCCCTGAGCCGCGGCGCCCGCCGACAGAAGGAGGCTTTCCCCCGGCCCGCCCCCGCGCTCCGGGCTACAGTGGCCGCACGGCGACGGCGAGGAGCGAGTTGGTGGCCATCGGGAAATTGGTGTCGTTCGACGCCTCACGTGGATTCGGGTTCATCCGCCCCGAGGACGGCGGCCCCGACGTCTTCGTCCATGTGAACGACATCGGCCTGGACGAGGACGAGCTGCGCCAGGGCCGGGTCTTCGAATTCGACATGACCGAGGGTGACCGCGGGCCCAAGGCGATCAACCTCACCACCGCCGGGCCCGCCCCCGCGCCCGCGCCGCGGCAGCACCGCCGCGATCGCGCCACCGGGCCGCTCGGGGCCGAGGAGCACAAACGTCTCGTGACGGAACTACTGCTGGAGGCGAGTCCCGCGCTCACCGCCGGCGAGATCCTCACGATCCGCGACCGGCTGACGGAGTTCGCCGAGCAGCAGGGCTGGATAGAGAACTAGCGCTCGCGGCGCACCTCCCCCGGTCTGTCGGTCCCCCGACCTAGGATCGACCCGCACCGATGATTTTCCCGGCACCGGGCCGTCTTGTCGTAGGACCGAGGAGGTTGCGTGGATCTGCCTGTGATGCCACCGGTACGGCCGATGCTGGCGAAGACGGCTCCCGCCGTGCCGCGGGAGGCGGGGCTCGCGTTCGAGCCCAAGTGGGACGGGTTCCGCTGCGTGGTGTTCCGCGACGGGGACGAGGTCGAACTGGGCTCGCGCAACGACCGCCCGCTCACCCGGTACTTCCCCGAGGTCGCCGAGCTGCTCGCCGAGGCACTGCCGCCGCGCTGCGTGGTGGACGGCGAGATCGTGGTCGTCACCGACGACGGCCTCGACTTCGACACCCTGCAGAACCGGCTGCACCCCGCCGCCTCCCGGGTCGCCAAGCTGGCGAAGGAGACCCCGGCCAGCTTCGTCGCCTTCGACCTGCTCGCCCTCGGCGACGAGGACCTCACCGAGCAGCCCTTCGCCGAGCGCCGCCGCCGGCTGGAGGGCATCCTCGACACCACCCTGGCCCGGGTGCACCTGACCCCGATCACTCGCGATCCCGAGGTCGCCGAGGACTGGTTCACCCGGTTCGAGGGCGCCGGCTTCGACGGCGTCATGGTGAAGCGCGATGCCGAGCCGTACCAGCAGGACAAGCGGGTGATGCTCAAGGTCAAGCACGAGCGCACCGCGGACTGCGCGGTCGCCGGGTTCCGCTGGCACAAGGACGGCCAGGGCGTCGGCTCGCTGCTGCTCGGGCTCTTCGACGACGCAGGGAAGCTGCACCACGTCGGCGTGGCCAGCAGCTTCACCGCGGCCCGGCGCCGCGAACTCGTCGACGAGCTGGCCCCGCTCCGAGAGAACGCGCTGGCCGAGCATCCGTGGAAGGAATGGGCCGACGCCGCCGCGCAGGCCGCCGCCGAGGGCAAGATGCCCGGCGGGGTGAGCCGCTGGACCGGCGGCAAGGACCTCTCCTGGGAGGCGCTGCGCGTCGAGCTGGTCGCCGAGGTGCGCTACGAGCACGTGCAGTCCGGGCGGCTGCGGCACGGGGGCAGGCTGGTGCGCTTCCGCACCGACCGCACCCCGGAATCCTGCACCTACGCCCAGCTCGACGAGGTGGCCCCGGCCGAGCTGCACGCCCTCTTCCGCGAGGAGAAGCGGTGAGCGGCAAGGGAATCGAGATCGAGGCGGGCGACCGCACGGTCACCATCAGCAACCCCGACAAGGTCTACTTCACCAAGCGCGGTGAGACCAAGCTCGACCTGGTGCACTATTACCAGGCCGTCGCCGAGCCGCTGCTGCGCGCCATCGGCGACCGCCCGCTCATGCTGGAGCGCTACCCCGACGGCGCCTCCGGCAAGTCGTGGTTCCAGAAGCGGGTCCCGGCCAACGCCCCCGGGTGGCTGCACACCGTCCAGGTCTCCACCCCCAACGGCACCACCGGCGACGCCCTGGTCGCGCACGACCTCGCGCACGTGCTCTGGGCGGTGAACCTGGGCTGCCTCGGCTTCCACGTCTGGCCGCACCACGTCCCCGAGCTGGAGATCGCCGACGAACTCCGGATCGACCTCGACCCCTCCCCCGGCATCGGCTTCGCCGAGCTGCGCGCCGCCGCGCTCCGCGTCCGCGAGCTCTGCGCCGAACTCGGCATGCGCACCTGGGTCAAGACCTCCGGCTCCCGCGGCCTGCACCTCTACATCGACCTCGAACCCCGCTGGGACGCCTACCAGGTGCGCGCCGCCGCCGTCGCGCTCGCCCGCGAACTCGAGCGCAGGCATCCGGAGACCATCACCGCCGCCTGGTGGAAGGAGGAGCGCGGCAGCCGCGTCTTCGTCGACTTCAACCAGAACGCCCCGCACAAAACGGTTTTCGGCGCGTGGTGCGTGCGGCCGAAGGTCGGCGCCCAGGTCTCCACCCCGGTCACCTGGGAGGCGCTGGAAACCGTGGTCCCCGAGGAGCTCACCATCGCCACCGTCCCCGCCCTCCTCGCCGAGCACGGCGACCCCTGGGCCGACCGCGCCCCGCAGTCCATCGAGACCCTGCTGGAGTGGTCCGAGCGCGACCTGGCCGACGGCCTCATGGACGCGCCCTGGCCACCGAACTATCCGAAGATGCCGAACGAGCCGCCGCGGGTGCAGCCGAGCAAGGCCCGCAAGGAAGGCTGACCGGTCGGCGTCCCGCGGCGATAGGGTGCAGTCGGACCGGAGTGGATCCGGCGAACGACGAAGGGACGCAGACGATGCCGGAGACCACCGAGGTGCTCCTCGACGACTTCGAGAACACCGCGCGCTGGGCGCTGTCCGGCGCGGGCGCGGCCCGCACGCATCTCACCACCTTCGCCGAGGGCGCCCCGGACAAGCGCCCGGTCGACTACGCGGACGGCAGGCGCGGCGCGGACCGGCGGGCCCTGGTGCTGCTGGTGCGGGACGCGGAGAACGAGCTGGAGATCGAGTTGGAGGCGCAGCCGGATCCGGCGTTCGCGCCGAGCGGCGCGGTGTCGGCGGTGGGCGTCTACGTGCGCTCCCCGCACGCGGAGCTCCGGGTCTCGGCCGACCTGGTCACCGCGGACGGCGCGCGCTGCGAGGTGCCGCTGGGCCGGGTACTCGCCTCCGGGGAGTGGCAGCGGATCGGCCACGAACCGGTGCAGCCGCTGGCGGGCGCCGAGATCAGAGCGCTGCGGGTGCGGCTGGTCGAGGTGGTGCCGCGCGCGGGCGAGGTGATGATCCTGCTGGACGACCTGACCGCGCGCACCACGCGCTGACTACTCGCTGGTCCAGAGCCCCCACACCGTTCCGCGCGAACCGCTCTCGCAGATCAGGGCGCGATTGTCGCCGGTGCGGGCGGATTTGCCCTTGCTCGGGTCGCAGCTGCCGCCGGGCTGCTGCACGGTGGTGTTGATGGTGAAGGGGCCGATCCAGGTCTGCGCGCCGCCGGAGCCGGCGAGGCAGAGCATGGTGTCACCGTCGGCGGTGGTGCCGATGGCGCCGACCGGCACCTCGGTGCAGGCGGCGCCCTTGCGCGCGACCGTCGCGACCGGCTCCGGCGCGCCGGGGCCCGCGTCGCCCACGGTGGGGACGGCGGCGGTGGCGGGCAGCGTGGGGGCGGGCGCCTGCGGCAGGCTCACCACGGTGGTCTGGCTGGTGTCGCGGACGGTGTTCTGCGCCCGGTCGAGCACGTCGTCCCAGGCCGAGCCGCCGAGCACGAAGAGCCCGGCCACCACCGCGGCCTCGGCGCTGCCGAGCAGCAGCGCGAAGACCGCCATGGTCTTGCCGCGCGGGTGCGCGAAGGCGATCAGCCCGAAGACCAGCGCGATCGGGAAGAGCAGCAGCAGCGCGCCGACCAGCGCGATGACGGCGTACGGGTTGACCAGCGGGCCGCGGTCCCCATCGTCGTCGTCCTCGACCCGGGGCCACTGGCCGGAGGGGCGTTCGTCGCGGTCCTCCTCGCTCCAGCGGTCGCCGTAGCGGTACTCCGCGCGGCGGTCCTCGGCCCATCGATCGGTCCGTGCCATCTGGTCCCTCTCACCTCGTCTCGCGGCGAAAGTTCCCCGATAACGCCCCGATAACGGAGAAGAATAGGGGTAATGGCCCGGGAGCTGGCGGGGAAACCGGCAAGCGGTCGGGAACGGTCGCTATTTCCGCGGCCGATCGATCTCCGGCATCGTCGTCGTCACCAGCGTGAGCAGCACGTCCGTGAGCAGAATGTGGACTTGGTCACGTTCCAGCGAGCCCCGCGTTATCCACTCCCGGCCGGCCACTTTCACCAGCCCGCCGAAGGCGCGGACCACCGCGCGGAGTTCCTCGCCGCGCGGCGATTCGCCGAGCCCGACCATGGAGAGCAGCCGGTCCGCGGCGGCGTCGTCGGCCTGGTCCAGGATCTGCTGCACCTCGGGGTCCTCGCCGACGCCCTCGTGGCTGGTGACCTTGACCCAGGTGCTGCCGTGCTCGGCGATGGTGTCGAGCAGCCAGGTGACGCTGGCGCCGACCCGGTCCCGCGGCGAACCGGTCGGCACCACCATCTCGTCCTGGTGCGGCAACGTCACCATCCGGCGCACAACCGCGAGGTAGAGGTCGCGCTTGTTGCCGAAGTAGTGGTTGATCAGGCCGCGCGCGACCCCGGCGCGCTGCGCCAGCTCGGCGGTGGAGACGGCCGCGTACGGCCGCTCCCCGAACATGTCGATCGCGCACGCCAGGATCTGCGCGCGCCGCTCGTCCGGCTCCAGCCGGCGGCGGCGCGGCGCCTCCCCGGTGCCGGTCTCAGAGCGAGCGGGCAACGAGATCCTTCATCACCTCGTTGCTGCCCGCGAGAATGCGCAGCACGCGGGCGCCGGTGTAGAGCTGAGAAATCGGATACTCCGTCATGTAGCCGTAGCCGCCGAACAATTGCAGGCAGCGATCGACCACGATACCGAGCTGATCGGTGAGCCAGTACTTCGACATGGCAGCGGTCGGGATATCCAGCTCGCCGTCCAGGTGCTTGGCGATGCAGTCGTCCAGGAAGATCCGGCTCACGTTGGCCAGCGTCGCGCACTCGGCGAGCTCGAATTTGGTGTTCTGCAGCGCGAAGAGCGGCTTGCCGAAGGCCTCGCGGCCCTTGGTGTATTCGACGGTGAGCTTCACCGCCTGCTCCATCATGGCGACCGCGATGATGGCGGTGACCAGCCGCTCCTGCGCCAGCAGCTGCATCATCTGGTAGAAGCCCTGGCCCTCGGCCTCGCCGAGCAGGTTGGCGGCGGGCACCCGCAGGCCGTCGAAGAAGAGCTCCGCGGTGTCCTGCGACTTGCCGCCCATCTTGTCCAGGATGCGGCCGCGCTTGAAGCCGGGGGTGTCGTCGCTCACCTCGGCGAAGATCAGCGAGACACCGGCCGCGCCCTTGGTCGGGTCGGTCTTGGCGGCGATGATGATGCCGTCGCAGAGCCAGCCGTTGGTGATGAAGATCTTCGAGCCACTGATCACGTACTCGTCGCCCTCGCGGACCGCGCGGGTCTTGATGTTCTGCAGGTCGGAGCCGGTGCCCGGCTCGGTCATGCCGATCGAGAGCACCATCTCGCCGCTGGCCGCCTTCGGCAGCACCCGCCGCTTCAGCTCCTCGGAGCCGAAGTGGTGCAGATAGGGCGCGATGATCGAGGTGTGCACCGGCATGCCGAGCGAGCCGTCGCCCGCCAGCGTCTGCTCCTCGATGATGGCGGCCTCGTGCGCGAAGGTGCCACCGCCGCCGCCGTACTCCGTGGGGATGCCGGTGCAGAGCAGCCCCAGCTCACCGGCGCGGTTGTACAGCGCGCGGTCCGGGTGGCCCTGCTGCACGAACTTCTCCGCGTGCGGCACGACCTCCTTCTCGAAGAACGTCCGGGACAGCTCCCGGACCGCCTCGACCTCGTCGTCACTCCACACGGCGCGTGCCATCTCTTCTCCTCGCTCGGGTTGCTCCAGATTCAAGCACTATTGGCGTTCTGTCAACAAGGGGGGCGGGGTGGGGTGGGCCACTGCGCGGCGTTTGGGAGAATGGGCAGGTCGTTGTCCCGCTCTCGAAAGATGCCGCACGCCGCGATGGCCGAAACCACGATCGATCCCACCGACCTCGCGACCTGTCTTCGCGTTCTGGAGCAGGCCGGGCGGCTGGACAAGAACCACCCCGATTCGCTCGCTGTGCAGCGGGCCGTGGGGCATATGTTCAAGAAGCTCAAGCAGGCGCGGCGGGATGCTGTTCGCGAGGCCGTTGCCTCTGCGGACAAGGCCGTTGTGGCCGCTACCGCTACCGGGTCGCCCAATCGGATCGACGACGAGACGGCGGGTATTCGGCTGAGTTCCACCGCTGCCGGGGCGAGTGCGGGGACTCTGCTGCGGGCGCGGCCGTGCTACATCTGCAAGCAGCGGTATACGCGGGTGGATGCTTTCTACCACCAGCTTTGTCCGGAGTGCGCGGCTCGGAGTCATGCCAAGCGGGATGCCGGTACCGATCTGAGTGGGCGGCGGGCGCTGCTCACCGGTGGGCGGGCCAAAATCGGGATGTATATCGCGCTGCGGTTGCTCCGGGACGGTGCGCATACGACCATCACCACTCGATTCCCCAATGATGCTGTGCGCCGATTCAGCGCAATGGAGGACAGTGCCGACTGGCTGCACCGGCTGCGGATCGTCGGGATCGACCTGCGCGATCCCGGGCAGGTGATTGCTCTGGCCGACGACGTCGCCGCGCAGGGGCCGCTGGATATTCTGATCAACAATGCGGCGCAGACCGTGCGGCGGACCGCCGGGGCGTACAGCGCGCTGGTCGAGGCCGAATCGGCACCACTGCCCTCCGGCCCGCGCCCCGACGTGATGACGCTGAGTTCCGGAGTGCAGAGGCACCCGACGGCGCTCACCACCGCGCTCGTACCCGAGTTGACTGCCGATGATGTCGCCGAGCTGGCGTTGGTGGCGGGGTCGGCTACTCCCGATCGGATCGCGCGGGGGGTCGCCATCGACGCGGGTGGGCTGGTTCCCGATATCACGCACACCAATAGCTGGGTGCAGACGGTTGCCGAGGTGGAGACGACCGAGCTGCTCGAGGTTCAGCTCTGCAATTCGGTTGCGCCGTTCATTCTGGTTTCCCGGTTACGTCCGGCCATGGCGGCTGCGGCTGCTCGGCGTAAGTACGTGGTGAATGTGTCGGCTATGGAGGGGCAGTTCGGGCGGGGGTACAAGGGGCCCGGGCATCCGCATACGAATATGGCCAAGGCGGCGTTGAATATGTTGACGCGCACCAGCGCCAAGGAGATGTTCGAGACGGATCGGATTCTGATGACCGCCGTCGATACCGGGTGGATTACCGATGAGCGGCCGCATCACACGAAGATTCGGCTTGCGGAGGAGGGGTTTCATGCGCCGCTCGATCTCGTGGATGGGGCGGCTCGGGTTTACGATCCGATCGTTCGGGGCGAGTCAGGAGACGACCTCTACGGCTGCTTCCTCAAGGACTACGAGCCGTCTCCCTGGTAGGGGCCGCAAGGTGTTGGATCTGGTGGCCGCGCGCAATCCAGAGCAAGGACACCAGCCGTCAGCTGACCCATAGTCTCCACGGGGCCGGATGCTCATCTAAGAATCTCCCCGCGGGAGTCTCGGCCTATGGCGTACTCAGTACAGGGCTGAGGTCGGATTCGGATCGTCTCGGTACCGGTCGAAGCGATCGTGCCACGAACTGGGAGTGTAGTCTCCGATTCCCAACAACAAGTTCGCGTTTACGCTCGGATTCTCGATCCCATTCAGATCGGAGCGCCAGAGAAGCGCAATGTCCTCATCTCCGGCGAGCGCCGCTGGCACCTCATCCCACTCGAAGTCAGGTCCATCGTCGGATTCTTCAGCATCGTCATTCCAATCGGCACCTTCAGCGAGATTCCGGAACTGTCGCCGCAGAACCCCACGTTCTTTTATCAGGTCATGTCCGGCATCAATCCAGCCACCGGTGCAGCACAGATAGATGAGCGCCTCTTCGGCGGGAGTGCGAGGATTCCACGACTCGCCGGTGCGCAGCGCTTCGATGAGCCGCTGACCAGCCTGAAGCACGTCCACCCACCAAGCGCGCGGTTGAGATTGCACCGATCGCGGAAAGTCTCCGATCAGCTCCGGAACATCGGGCGCTGCTTCGTCCTCGTCCCATCCGGACAGTTCCAGCTCAAGCAGTGAAGTCAGGCAGATCATCGACTGCCACAGCACGAACCGCGTCCTCGAAGTCAGCGGCCACGGGTTCCACTCACCGACAACAAAGCTGTCGTACTCATCAGGGATGTCTGGCTCCGGATCGTCCGGTACAGGCTCATCGAAGAACTCTACGACCCAGATCGCCTCGCCCGTATCCACTTCCCCGTCGTCGTCACATTCGACACTCCAAAACCAATGTGCGCGAGCACGATGGGTCTGCCACCGTTCATCGGTCAGAACCTCGTTGAGTTCGTTCAGACCGATCATCCGGCGTTCAGCGGGCTCCTGGCCCCCTGCCGGCCAGACCGAGCTGCCTGCTCCCGCCGGGAGCTCGATTTCGCCACTCAAACGGCGCAAGCGATAACCGACATCGAGCCCATCGTCCGCGCGATAATTGTCGATGAGAGTCATGACGCTCAGGTCGTACGAAGCAGCAGCTTGTCGCTGCAGATCCTCACTCATCGCGGAAAAGTACGACGTCGCTACGACCGATAGGGGCCATCCGTCACTTCCAATGGCGAGTAAGGCATGTTGGGGCAGCGTCGACAGCACCTGATTGCACGCCAAGACCACGGCGCTGGGGAGCGCCGCTGCGAGAGTGTCCCAGGCAGCCCGATCCCCGTGCCAGGCTGCATATTCCAATGCGGCGACCAACCGATCGGCTTCTTCGTCACTGCCGATACTTACAGTTGTGATCGGCGTGAGACGTCTGGATCGAAGGCCGAAATTACCGATGAGCAGCCTGGCCTTGCCAGGGGTGGTATGAACGTAAAACGCCGGCGCCGTGGCCGGGAAATCGAATGTCACGAGGACTCCTGAAGCTCGCAGGCTCGAATGAAGGAAAGACCTCACGCACGTCGCTACCAACGACCCACCACGGTCATGAAGAGAATCGCGGCTGCTGGCCTCGTTACCGACGAGGCTGCTCGACCAAGTGAGAGCTTAACTTCTAAACTTCCGGAAGTCACGCCCGAACTGTCCACAAGTTCGCAACTGAGTTCGCGTGCCATGCGACTCAAACCCGGCCGAACGGTGCGCCAGCTGTCGCCACCCCGCCCGAGACCTGCGGGTTCATCTCGGCAGCGTGGGGTCCGGGTGCACATGCGCCGCGCGGTCCGCCGGCCATCGGCTCACCGCGCGGTCCGGGTGGCGGGCTTGCCACTCCGGACCAGTGGCAGCCCGGGTCCAGAACTTGGTGGGGAAGGCGCGTAGCACGTGGGTCGATGCGCAGTCGCCGGTCGAACGACTCAATGTAGCCGCCTGACCGCCCCCCGAACCGATCAAGGTTCAAGGAAGAGGCTCTCGTTGGGCAGACGGTCCACAGGGTGAGTGCCGTGCTCACTCACTCGAACTGTGTCGGCGAGGCGGTGATGTTGCAGGTCGCAGATGAACACCAGTGCCGCGGTGAGACAGGCGACGAATCGGAATTCGAGGCCGCCGATGGTGACTGTTAGCCATACATCCGGCTCGTCAGGGCGAGGGGTGGATCTGCTGACGTGCATTTACCAGGCGACCGGGGTGGTGGTGTCGACCAACTCCGGCCATGCTTCGCGCATCGCCACCGCCGTGCGCAGCAGCAATTCTCTGGGAGCCTTCTGGATGGGAGGCACTGGCGGCGGGTAGCAGGGTTTGGACGCGATGGAGCGACAGGGCAGATCCTTCACGGTTTCTCCGAAATAGGGATGGTCCGGGCGGTATGCGCCGGACGTATGAGAGTGCGAGGGCGAACGGCTTAGGGTGTGCTCGCTCGCCCAGAGTGGGCGGGAATACGGCGAACAGGGGCTGATATGACGGTGGCCGGTATGGAGCGGCACAGGGTGATCGGGGATGTGCATCTCCTGCTCACCGACGACGAGGGGCGCGTGCTGTTCGGTCGGCGTGCGAACACCGGGTACGAGGACGGCGCGTACCACGTGCCGTCCGGTCACCTCGAGGCCGGGGAATCGGTGGACGCGCTGGTGCGGGAGGCGAAGGAGGAGATCGGGGTGACCTTCGATGTGTCAGCCGCCGAGTTCGCTCATGTCATGCACAACTCGTCGTCGGGTGGTCGGGTGGCGTTTTTCTTCCGTGTGGTGCTGGGTGAGCAGCAGCCGTCGAATCGAGAGCCGGACAAGTGCGATGAGCTGGCGTGGTTCGCGCTCGACGCGCTGCCGGAGCGAATGATCCCGTACTGCCGGGAAGCGTTGCAGCACATCGCTGCCGAGCGCCGCTTCTCGGTCTACGGCTGGTAGCAGACCCGACGGGCGCCACCGCTGTTGACGGCGCCCGCGGATCGTCTCGCTCAGATGACTTTCCACTCGGTGAGGGAGTCGACCAGCTCGCGGAACCGCTCACCGGACATGCGCTTGGAGCGAGCGATCTCGGGCGTCTCCTTGGCCGAGCCATACTGCCACCAGGCCTGCCCGGTCTTGTTGTCCATGACCAGGAATCGTTCCGTCATGGCCGGCCCGCGCACGACGAGCGAGACGGTGCCCGGTTCGGCGACGACAGCGTGAATGGCGCTGTGGTGCAGGGTGTAGCTTACTCCGGGCTGTTCCTGGCGGACCATCACGGCGTCGAGGCCGGCCGGGTCGAGGGCGTCGTGCAGGTCGATGGGCTGGTAGATGCGGTGGCGGTATTCCCCGCGCAGGATGTGGCTGGAGTAGGTCCAGCGGTGATTGTGCGGGCGGTCGTGGTAGCCGGGGCCGAAGATGTGGAGCCGGACGCGGATGCCGGTGTCGGGGTCGTCGAAGAGGACGAGCTTGTCGAGGATGTCGTAGTGCTCGCAGAGCGCCATCAGGCGCGGGGTCTCGCGGATCGCGGTCAGTCCGCGTCGTACGAGGTAGGTGCCGGTGGTGAAGTGGGCGAAGATCTTGCGGGTGGCGGCGTCGATGGCTTCGACATCGTTCCAGTCGAGGTGGCGCAGCGGGTCGAGCAGGTTGTCGTAGGTGATCACGAAGGTCTCCTATTCGGGTTTGGCGCTGGATTTCCAGAGGCGGCAGACAGGGACGATGTCGGGGTACTGCGAGCAGGAGCTGGCGCCCATGACGATTTCCTCGGCGGGGCAGCCGCCGAAGCAGGCCGCGGACTTGCAGCCACCGCACGCGCTGTCGACCAGCGGCAGGGTGAACAGGTCGAACTCGTTGGTTCCGGTTTCGCGATTGAGGACGACCTGGTTGCCGTTCATGCGGGCGAAGTAGCTGTCGGTGTCGAACAGGTAGGAACAGACGTAGGCGCGGCCGTCGGGGAAGATGCTGATCCGGTCGAGGGTGCGGCCGATGCAGCCCTGGTAGCCCGCGGCGGCGTAGCGGTTCATGTCGTCGCGGTGGGCGTAGGTCGGCTGGAACCACACCCGGGTGCGGTGTTCGAGGGCGACGGCTTCGAGGCGGTTGCAGAAGCTGACCCACTCCGGCGGGGTCATGGCCATGGCGGGGTTGCCGTGGCCCGTGCCGATCGTGCTGAAGACATGAAACTTGACCAGCGAGGCGCCGATGTCGTCGGCGATGGTGAGCAGGTTCAGGACATCGGGTTCGTTGGCCTTGTTGACCGTGCAGATGATGCGGGTGTCGAAGCCTCGGGCGCAGAGCTCGGCGGTGGTGTCCATCGCGATGTCGAAGGTGCCGGGCCCGCGCACGGCGTCGTGGGTGGCCGGGCCTCCGCCGTCGAGGCTGACCTGGATGTAGGCGAAGTCCGAGGGTGCGAGTTTCGCGAACTTCTTGCGGGCGGGCTGCTGGGCGTTGGTCGTGGTGATGACGTGGCCGTAACCGATCGCTGCCGCGGCCTTGATGGAGTCGACGTAGAAGGGGTGCAGGGTGGGTTCGCCGCCCAGGATGGTCAGCTTGTCCCCGCCCCTCCTGCGCCACACGGTGAGGGTGTCGATGATCTGCTGGGGCGTCATCTTCAGCGCCCGGTCGAGGCGTTCGCCCATGTAGCAGTGCTCGCAGCGCAGCTGACACGCCTCGGTGATGTAGAGGTAGACGTTGCGGAACCGGCCGTAGGCGACGCGGTCGACGCGCCCGGGTTCGGGTTAGAGCGGCGCCGCGCGGCATGCGTGCGTGACCGTAGCTGTCGGGTTTCGTGGTCGGGGCGGGCAGCGGCACGGTGGTCATACGGCTTCGCTCCTGCTGATCAGCATCGGCTCGACGCGCGCAGCCAGAAGGGCTGGCTCTTGGTCGGCGTCGAGGGTGGTGACGGGGTGTCCGAGGCAGCGGAATGCCGCCCGGATCTCGGCGGTGGCATCGCGGTGTCGACGGGTGCGGGCGGCGAACAGTGACGGTGCGTCGCCGCGTCGGGGGTGCAGCAGTCCACCGCAGCGCGCGCAGCTCCACGTCCGGGAGGCGACTCGAGCCGCCGGCATGCGCGGATCTGCGATCGGGTCCTGCTCGCAGTGGTGGCAGACGCGGCGCTGTCCGGCCCGGCGGGCCCGCGCGCGTTCGCCCAGTTCCAGCTCTACCGGCTCGAGCGCACACTGCGGTGCGATATCGGCGAGGACGGTGACCAGCATCCGCACCTGCTCCGACGTGCCCGGGAAATTGTCCAGCAGGACGGTGTCGAGCAGGGCGAGGTCCGCGGTGCGTTCCAGGAAACCGCGCAGCGCCGCTTCGACGATGCTGTCGTGGAGCCAGCCGAGCCGGTCAGCGGCGGAGGCCGTGGCTGCGAGGTCTTCGACCGGCACGTGCTCGCGCAGGCGAAAGACTCGGCGCCGAGGATCAGCTCCGAGGTGGAGGGTGAGAGTGGTCTTGCCGACGGCCGGCGGCCCGAGTATTGGCACCACGATTGCTAAAGCCATTTCGCCCCTTACGGATTCGCTTCTACAACACCGAAGACCATCGGCGCTCGAGCGAGCTGTCGACGAACAGCGCGACGTATTCGGGGTATGCGCGAGACACATAACGGGGTGTCCTCTGCGGTGCTAGCGTCGAACGAATCGGAGGGGCTCACGTCGTTGGAGCGGGGAAGATGACGCGGATGAGCGGGGAGCGGTGTTGCGTCGAATGTGGTGCCAGGCTGAGCCGCTACAACGCGGCACAGTGGTGCGCGACCTGTGCGCCGGCCGCGGTCGATGAGCCGATGGAGATGTCCGCACAGTTCTGGTGGAGCGAACACATGCTCGCCGCGCTGTCGACGTGGCATCTGGGCCGCGTCATCTACGCCTACCGCACCCACCCGTTCCACGGCCCGCAGCCACTGTCGCAGAAGCGGGTCGCGGCCTGGCTCGACGTCACCCAGGCCCAGCTGAGCCGGATCGAGACCGGCCCCGCCCCCGAGGTCATCACCAAGCTGATGCGCTGGGCCCGGATCCTGCGCATCCCGGCCGAACTCCTGTGGTTCAAGCTGCCGAGCACGTCTACCCTCGGCGAAGTGAACCGCAACGACTTTCTGCGGACCGCAGCCGCTGTTACCGCCACAGCAGCCGCATCGCCCCACGGCCTGCTGCAACTCCTCAACGAGACCACCCCGGCCGATCTGCCCGCCCGCGTCGGAAGCGCCGAAATCGAGCAGCTCCGCGCCGCCTCCTCGCTGTTCGCGAGCTGGGATGCCCGCTACGGCGGCGGGCTGGTGCGCGAAGTGGTCGCGACCCAACTCCGCGTTGCGGTGTCCTACCTCCGCGCTGGGTGCGCGCCGAGGTACCGCAATGAC
The DNA here is from genome assembly GCF_040654395.1 of Nocardia sp. NPDC050697. NCBI lineage: Bacteria > Bacillati > Actinomycetota > Actinomycetes > Mycobacteriales > Nocardiaceae > Nocardia > Nocardia sp. NPDC050697. The sequence continues at coordinate 154,669 of NZ_JBFAHY010000001.1, read as the reverse complement.
CTGTATGCAGCCGTCGGGTCCCTCGCGCATACAGCGGGATTCATGGCCTTCGATGCCTGCGTGCACCGTGACGCCACCGACATGTTCGCGCTGGCGTTGAAATGCGCGGAGGAGGCCGACGCCTGGCAGCTCCGCGCGAAGGTCCTTTCCTCCTCCGCGCGTCAGGCGATCTGGACCGGAAAGCCGAAAGAGGGTCTCCGCTTCGTCCAGCAGGCGTTTCTCCACTCCGATCGACTCACCGCCACCGAACGGGCAATGCTTTACACCACCGAGGCACGAGCCCAGGCCAAGATCAGTGCGGTCGAGGAGGTCGTCAAGGCTGTGGGGCATGCCGACGACCAGTTCAGCCGAGCCGACCCTGCCGAGAATCCCAGCTGGATGAACTACTACGACGCTGCCCAGCACGCCGGTGACACCGGACATGCTCTGTTCGACCTCGCGATCCACGGCCGATTCGGCGGCGAGGCACGTCGGCGTTTGCAGACCGCCGTCGCGGGGCACGCCGGTGACGCCGAGCGATCCCGGACGATCTCGATGATCAAGCTGGCGTCGTTGACGATGGCCACCGGCGACCCCGACGAAGCTGTCGGCATCGGGTCGACTGCCGTGCAGCGGGCGGCGTCGCTACGGTCCATGCGTGCCGCCGAGGATGTCCACGAGTTGCGGACTTTCGCCCGCCGCGCGGGCGCACACCTCGTGCAGGCTGCCGAATGAACCACGAAGACCTCGAAGCCGTCGCGCGAAACGCGTGCTCGGCCGTGGGGCTGAATTCCTCCGACCTTAAGCCGATCAAAGTCGCGGAGAACGCGATCTATCGGTTGCCGTCGTCCGCGATCGTCGTCCGCGTCGCGAAGCCCGGTCAGGAGGCCGCTGCGGAACGGGAACTCCTGATCGCCGGGTGGCTGCGTAGATCCGGAGTTCCGGCTGTCGAACCGGCTGATCTCGCAACCACTTTCGTCCAACAGGGTGATCATCCGGTGAGCTTCTGGAAAGAGCTACCCGGACACCGCGGCGCGACCGCCCCCGAGATCGCTCGCGCACTGCGCGTGCTGCACCGGCTCGAACCAGCGGAGTTCCTGCCCGACGTGGACCCCTTCGTCCGGCTCGATCAGCGAGTCGACGCGGCGTCCGCTACGAGTCCCGCGGACCGCGACTGGCTTCGGCGGCACCTCGCGGAGCTGCGAGACCGCTGGGCCGATCGGACGAACGGCCTGCCGTGGGGACCGATACACGGCGACGCATGGGAGGGCAATGTCGTCACGACCACCGACGGCACCACGCTGTTCCTCGACCTGGAACGAACGTCCGTCGGCCCGCCGGAATGGGACCTGACCTCCACCGCCATCAAGCACAGCTCCTTCGGCTGGATCACCCGTGAGCAGTACGCCGGCTTCGCCCAGGCATACGGCCACGACGTCGAGACCTGGCCCGGCTTCCCACTGCTCCGAGACATCCGGGAGATGCGCATGACCTGCATGGCGGTGCAGGCCGCGGCCCGGGACAGCACGCGAGCCCCACAGGCTCAGCTACGCGTGGACTCCCTGCGCGGCCGTCGCGGCCCGCGCCCGTGGAGCGGCTGGGAAGCTATGCCCTGACGGACCCGATCGAACACGGTAGAAATGCTCATGGCGGACGCGAAAACCGCGCGTAACCTGGGTTCATGCTGTACCGCCTGCTAGCCGACGGCACGATGGTCGTGCACTACGCCTTCGTGGCGTACGTCGTTGCCGGCGGCTTCCTGGCCTGGCGCCGGCCTCGGACGATCTGGGTGCACATAGCGGCGGTCGCGTGGGGGTTCGGCGGGATTCTGATCGGCTACGACTGCCCGCTGACCGCGCTGGAGAGCTGGGCCAGGGAGCGCGGCGGGGGTCGGCCACTGCCGGACAGCGGGTTCATCGCGCACTACCTGACCGGGGTCATCTACCCGGAGAGCGCGCTCACGCTGGTGCAGGCCGGGGTTGCGGCGCTGGTGCTGACGTCGTGGGCCGGAGTGGTCCTGCGCCGCCGGGTGCGGCCGATCGCGGCCGCGTGATGTAGTCCACAACACCGGACCGGCCGGTCCGGGACGGGAACCGCCGTCGATAGGCTCCCGGCATGATCGTGTGCCCGGGGCGAGCCCGTTGAGTCTGCTCACCATCGGGCTGGTCGCGGTCGCCGGGTTCTTCGCGGGGCTGATCGGCTACGTCACCGGCATCGCCTCGCTCGTCTCCTACCCCGCCCTGCTCGCGGCGGGGCTCCCGCCGGTCGCCGCGAATGTCACCAATACCGTCGCCATGGTCGCGGTGGGGCTCGGCTCGACGGCCAACTCCGGCTCGGCGCTGCAGGAGGACAGGCGCACGCTGATCCGGTACGCGATCTGCTCGGCGTTGGGCGGTGCGATCGGCGCGGGGCTGCTGCTCTGCACCCCGGCCGCCGCCTTCGAGATCGCCGTGCCGTTCCTGATCGCGGCGGCCGCGCTGAGCCTGCTGCTGCAACCGAAACTGCGCGAACTGGCCGGCGACCGGACGTTCCCGCGCGCCTACCCGATCGGCATCGTGCTGATCGCGATCTACGGCGGCTACTTCGGCGCGGGAGCCGGGGTGATGATCCTGGCGCTGGTGCTCGTCGCCACCGCCTCCGACATCTGGCGTGCGAGCATCATGAAGAGCTACCTGCTCGGGATCGCGAACCTGCTGGCCGCGCTGGGTTTCGCGCTGTTCGGGCCGGTGCACTGGGTGGCGGCGCCCGCGATGGCGGTGGGCGCGTTCGCGGGCGGCTGGTGCGGCCCTGCGGTGGTGAAGGTGCTGCCCGCGAAGCCACTGCGCTGGGTGATCGCGCTGTGCGGGTTCGGGCTGGCGATCTGGCTCATTCCCCGGTGACGATCACCGCGAGCGCAACCCTGGTGGGCGCCCGCGGTGCCCGCCGAGAATCATCGGATGACCCGCTCCGCGCAGGCCGCGCTCTGGTGTTGCCTCGGAGCCGGTTTCTCGACCCTGCTGGACTCGGCCGTCGTCGCCTTCACGGCGCCCGCGGTCCAGGCCGACCTGCACCTGGCCGATGCGCACGTGCAGTGGTTCTTGGCCTCGTACTCGCTGACCTTCGGGCTGGGGCTGGCCCCGGCGGGGCGGATCGGTGACGCCTTCGGCAGGCGCACCCCGTTCGTGGCGGGGCTGCTGCTCTTCCTGGCGGGCGCGGTGCTCTCCGCGGTCGCGCCGGGGGCGCTGCCGCTGATCGGCGGCAGGCTGGTGCAGGGGCTGGGCGCGGGGATCATCAGCGCGCAGGTGCTCGGCGTCATCCAGGACGTCTTCACCGGCCCGGAGCGGCTGCGCGCGCTGGCCCGCTACACCGGCGCGGGCGCGCTGGCCGCCATTGCCGGGCCGCTGCTCGCCGGTGCCGCGCTGTGGGTGCTGCCCGAGGGGATCGCGTGGCGGGTGGTGCTGCTGCTGCCGGTTCCGTTCGTCGTGGGCACCATCGTGCTCGGATTGCGCGGGCTGCCGCGGTCCCCAAGCACCGGAAGAGTGACCGCGCTGGACCTGCCCGGTATCGCCGTGCTGGGCGCGCTGGTCGTGCTCGTGACGCTCCCGGTCATCGAACCGGGGCTGCGCGGGCCGGGACTGGCCGGGGTACTTGTGGTCTGCGCCCTCCTGACCGCCGGCTTGTTCTGGTGGGAGCGCATTTACGCCCGGCGCGGCAAACTGCCGCTCTTCGCACCGGCGCTGGTGCGCTCCCCCGGCTACGTCACCGGGAACCTGGTGGCCCTGCTGTGGTTCGGCGCCGGCCTGGCCTTCACCACGGTGAAAACCGTCTACTTCCTGCAAGCCTGCGATATCGCCGCGCTCGTGATCGCGGCCGCGCTCATTCCGTCGGCGGTGGCACGACTGGTGTCGGCGGGCCGGGGGCAGCAGCTGTTCGCGCGCTACGGCCCGGCACTGGTGACGTACGGACTGGTGCTGCAGACGGCGTGCCTCGCCCTCAGCGCCGCCGCGACCCTGATCACCGACGGCTGGGCGCTGTTCGCGGCGCTCTCCGCGATCCAGGTGCTCGCCGGGGTCTCCGGCGGGGTGGTCGAGCCGCCGCTGCGCGCGGTCACGCTGGGCTTCGCGCCGTCCTCGCTGCACGGGGTGGCGGCCTCGTTCCTGCAGCTCACGCAGCGACTCTCGGCCACCTTCTGCATCGCGCTCGGCACCGGGGTGCTGCTGGCCACCGGCGCCACGACGGGATCACTGGGCCGCGCGGTGCTGCTGTGCGCGCTGGCCTCGCTCGTGGCGACGGCGGTGTCCTTCGCGCCCGCCTTCCGCGCCGATCAGCGCAGCCGGGCGGAGATCGCGGCCGCCACCTCGGCCACGGCGGCGTCCAGGTAGAAGTGCCCGCCGGGGAAGACGATCCGCTCGAACGGCCCGGAGGTGTGCTCGCGCCAGGCGTCGGCCTGCTCGGGGGTGGTGGTGGGGTCGGCGTCGGAGACCAGGGCGATCACCGGGCAGCGCAGTGGCTCGCCCGGCTCGTACCGATAGGTCTCGACGGCCCGGTAGTCGGCGCGCACGGCGGGCAGTACCAGCTCGGCCAGGCCGGGGTCCTCGCGCAGCACCGCGACCGAGGCCGGGTCGTCGGCCAGCCGCTCCAGGTCGGCGATCAGCGCCGAGTCCGGGGCCTCGTGCAGGGCACCGGGTTCCACGTAGCGCGGGTCGGGCCTGCCGGAGACGATGAGCACCGTCGGGCCGCGCCCGGCCGTGCTCAGCCTGCGCGCCGTCTCGAAGGCGACGGTGGCGCCCATGCTGTGCCCGAACAGCGCGACGCCCGGCTCGATCGGCAGCCGGATCAGGTCCTCGGCGACCGCGTCGGCCAGGGCGGCGATGCTCTCCACCTGCGGCTCACCGAAGCGGTCCTGCCTGCCGGGGTACTGCACCGCGGCCACCGTCGTCCCGGGCGCGAGCTTGTTCGCCAGCTCGCGATAGGCGGAGGCCGAACCGCCGCCGGGCGGGAAGCACACCAGGCTGCGGGCCGCCGCCGGCTCGGCACGCAGGATTCGCAGCCAAGCGGTCGCTTCGAGGGTCACCGGGCCGAAGATACCGGACCGCCCGATATTCGGCCCGTCCGCCGAGCCCATGCTGTACACCTGTGCGGAACACTGTCCACACAGAACGGGGAACGAGATGACCCAGCGGGTGAGCATCGTGGTCGGCGGCGCGTCCGGCATCGGGCTGGCCACCGTGCGCAGGCTGCACGCCGACGGCGAGACCGTGGTGATCGCCGACCGCAACGAGGCGGACGCGCGGAAGTACGCGGCCGAGCTCGGCACCGAGGCGCTGCCGGTCGAGGTGACCGACGAGGCTAGCGTGCGCGAACTGATCACGACGGTCGCCGAGCGGCACGGCGGCATCGACACCGTGGTGGACTGCGCGGGCATCTCCCGGCCCGGCGCGCTCACCGATCTGGCCGCCGAGGACTGGCGCGCCACCGTCGACGTCTGCCTCACCGGCGCCTTCCTGGTGGTCAAGCACGCGGCGCCGGCGCTGCGGCCGGGCGGCTCGATCGTGCTCATCGCCTCGCTCAACGCCACCCAGCCCGGAGTCGCCATGGGCGCGTACTGCGCGGCCAAGGCGGGCGTCGCCATGCTCACCGAGGTGGCGGCGCTGGAGCTCGGGCCGCGCGGCATCCGGGTGAACGCCATCTCCCCCGGTTTCGTGCCGACCCCGCTCACCGAGGGCGCGGCGCTGGTGCCCGGCCTGGTCGAGGATTTCGTCGACAACACCCCACTCGGCCGGGCCGGGACCACCGAGGACATCGCGGCCGCGGTGGCCTTCGTGGCGTCGCCCGCGGCGGGCTGGATGACCGGCTCGAACATCGCGCTCGACGGCGGCGCGCACACCCAGCGCTACCCCGACGTGCTCAAGCACATCGCGGCGCTCGCGGCGGGCTGAACCGGGCCGGGATGAACCTTTCCCGCCCACCGCGGTTTCCGGCCGAGACACGGCCCACTCCACCGCGACACGGCGTCGCTCACTGTGGAACGATGACCCCTCGTGAGTCACGAGCACGTCGCAGAGGGGGGTTCCGTGCCGGTGAACACGCACGACCCGCTGGTCCACGCCTACGAGACCGGGATCGGGATCGCTCCCTCCGGCGCCGCCGCCGCCGTCGAGGCGGGTAACCACCTCGCCGCCACGCTGCCGGTCTGGACGCTCGCGGCCGGCTCGCTGACCGCCGTGACCGCCGCCGCCAACCGCCTGCGCGCGGTGCGCGGGCTCCCCACCGCGCCGATCACGCTCGACCCGGCGCGAGTGAGCACCGCCTTCGCCTCCGACCACGTGCTGCGGCTCGGCGGCGAGCCGGTGAGCGCCTTCGGCGACCTCTCCGGCTTCTTCCCGACCTTCGACGGCTGGATCCGCACGCACGCGAACTACCCGCACCACCGGGCCGCGCTGCTCTCCGCGCTCGGGCTGCCCGCCGACGCGAGCACCGACCTCGCCGTCACCCACCTGGCCATGAACCGGGCGAGCGACCTGGAGGACCGGGCCGCCGAGCACGGCGCCATCGTGGTCCGGGTGCGCACCGAGGAGGAGTGGGCGCAGAGCGAGCAGGGGCGCGCCGCCGCCGCCGGGCCGCTGGTCGCCATGGATCGGCGCACCGATATCGGCGGCGACCGGGTCGGGCTCGGCACCGACCCGGCGCGCCCGCTGCACGGACTCCGGGTGCTGGATCTGACCCGGGTGATCGCCGGCCCCGTCGCGACGCGGGCGCTGGCGCTGCTCGGCGCCGACGTGCTCCGCCTCGACCCGCCGAAGCTGCCGGAGATCCCGCTCCAGTTCGCCGACACCTGCCAGGGCAAACGCTCCGCGCTGCTCGATCTCGGCACCGACCTCGAGCGCTTCCACGAGCTGCTCGCCGAGGCCGATGTGCTGGTCACCGGGTACCGGCCGGGCGCACTGGAATTCGCCGGGATCGATCCGTCGGTGCGGCCGGGGCTGATCCACGCCAGGGTGAGCGCGTGGGGCGAGCACGGCCCGTGGGGGCTGCGCCGCGGCTTCGACTCCATCGTGCAGGCGGCCGCCGGGATCGCGGTGCTGGAGGGCGCCGAGGTGGCGCCGGGCACGCTGCCCGCCCAGGCGCTCGACCACGCCACCGGCTACCTGCTGGCCGCGGGTGTGCTGGACGCGCTCGCGCTGCGCACCGTCGACGGCTCCGGCCGGGACGTGCGCGCCGCGCTGGCCCGCACCGCCTCCTGGCTGCTCGCCGCGCCGGACCGCACGCCGCGGCACCCGGCCGCCACCCCGGCCGCGCCGGAGCTGACCATCACCGGTGGCGGGGCGACCACCGCGCGGCCCGCCTTCGCCGAGTACCCCGAGTACCCGTGGCCGGCGCCGAAGTACGGGTCGTCGCCGCTGGAGTGGGCGGTCGCGCTGCGCTGAGCGCCGACCGCCCGGCCGGTCCGCTCCGCGGCCGGGCTAAGCTCGCCGACGTGCGGATTCTGCTCGATGTCGATACCGGGATCGACGATTCGCTGGCACTGCTCTACCTGCTCGCCTCGCCGGAGGCGGAGATCGTCGGGATCGCGTCGACGGCGGGGAATGTGCCCGCCGCCCGGGTCGCCGCCAATAATCTGGCCTGGCTGGACGTGTGCCGGGCACCGGAGATCGAGGTAGCGCTGGGCGCCGCCGACCCGCTGGCGATTCCGCTGCGCACCACCGAGGACACGCACGGCCCGCACGGCGTCGGCTATGCCGAACTGCCCGCCACCACCCGCGCGCTCTCCCAGCGCACCGCCGCCGAACTCTGGGTGGACACCGTGCGCGCGAACCCCGGCGAGATCACCGGCCTCTGCACCGGCCCGCTCACCAACCTGGCGCTCGCCCTGCGCGCCGAACCCGCGCTCCCCCGCCTGCTGCGCCGCCTGGTCATCATGGGCGGCGCCTTCAACCACCCCGGCAACACGACGCCGACCGCCGAGTGGAACATCCACGTCGATCCGGAGGCCGCCGCCGAGGTCTTCGACGCCTTCTCGGGAGCGCCCCAGCGCCCGCTGGTGTGCGGGCTGGACATCACCGAGACCATCGAGATGCTGCCGAAGCACCTGACCCGGCTCGCCGAGCGGGCGGGCAGCACGCCGGTCGAGACCGTCGGCCCGGAAGATCCGATCGCCTTCCGCTCCGCGACCTCGAACCCGATCGTCCGGCATCTCACCGACGCCGTCCGGTTCTACTTCGACTTCCACCGCTCCTACGACCTCGGCTACCTGGCGCACATGCACGACCCGTTCGCCGCCGCGGTGACGCTCGACCCGGCGCTCGCCGTCACCCGCCCGGCGACCGTCGCCGTGGAGCTCACCGGCGCGCTGACCCGCGGCACCACCGTCGCCGACTGGGCGGGGATGTGGGGCCGGGAGCCCAATGCCGACATCGTGGTCGGCACCGACCCGGAACTGTTCTTCACCCGGCTCATCGAGCGCGTCGGCGACTTCGCCGCGGCTGTCTACCGGGAGGCACCGTGACCGAGGCCGAGCGGCTCGCCGCGCTCCGCGCGCGGCTGGGCATTCCCGGGATCGTGGACGTGCACACGCACTTCATGCCGCACAACGTCATGCGCAAGGTGTGGGCCTACTTCGACCAGGTCGGGCCGCTGACCGGGCGGGAGTGGCCGATCACCTACCGGGCGGGCGAGGAGGAGCGGCTCGCCACCCTGCGCTCGTTCGGCGTGCGCGCCTTCACCTCGCTGGTGTACCCGCACAAGCCGGAGATGGCGGCCTGGCTCAATGCCTGGACCGCCTCGTTCGCCGCGGCGACCCCCGACTGCCTGCACACCGCCACCTGCTACCCCGAGCCCGAGGCGAAGACCTACGTGGCCGAGGCCGTCGAAGCCGGTGCGCGGGTCTTCAAGGTGCACATCCAGGTCGGCGCCTTCGCCCCCGACGATCCGCTGCTCGACCCGGTCTGGGGCATCCTCTCCGACGCCCGCGTGCCCGTGGTCATCCACTGCGGCTCCGGCCCCGCCCCCGGGGAGTTCACCGGCCCCGGCCGGATCGCCGGCGTGCTGCGCCGGTTTCCGCATTTGCCGCTGATCATCGCGCACATGGGGACGCCGGAGTACACCGAGTTCCTCGATCTCGCCGAGCGGTACGAGGACGTCCGGCTGGACACCACCATGGTCTGGACCGATTTCAGCGAGGAGAACGCGCCCTACCCGCGCGCCGAGTACGGGCGGGTCCGCGATCTCGGCGAGCGGATCCTGTTCGGCAGCGACTTCCCGAATATCCCGTACCGGTACGCGCACGCCGTCGAGGCGCTGGAGCGGCTGGAACTCGGGGACGAGTGGGTGCGGAAGGTGTTGTACGACAACGCCGCCCAGCTCTTCGGAATCGAAGGATCTGTGTAAGACTGAAAGGTCGGCGACCCCGTCTCCGGCACGCCCCGGTCCGGTGGAACCGCCCCCTTGCGGCCCCACCGTCCCGGCGTACCGCGACCGTGGCGGGCCCGGCTCCCCCGCCCCCGCCGAGCCCTTCCCACGGCCGCAGAACGATCATCTCCGGGGAACCCGGCGACCGACAGGAGGCACTTTCGTGACGGCAACGCACATCGAGGTAACCGACGAGGCCGGTGGCACCGAGGCGCAGGGGCCCTGTGGCGGTGATCACTGCGGCATCAAGGAGGTATTGGAGCGGCTCGGCGACAAATGGAGCCTGCTCGTCCTCGTCGAGCTGCACTCCGGCCCGCGCCGCTTCAACGAGCTGCAGCGCGCGATTCCCGGTATCTCGCAGCGCATGCTCACCGTGAGCACCCGGAATCTGCTGCGCGACGGGATGATCAGCCGCAAGGTGTATCCCACGACGCCGCCGCAGGTGGAGTACGCGCTGGCGCCGCTCGGGGACAGTCTCGCGGTGCACATCGAGGGCATCGCCAACTGGGCGCGCACCAACAGTGCCTACATCGAGCAGTGTCGCGCGGAGTTCGACGCGGAGAACGGGCAGTAACGGTTCCCTCGACGGGGCCGCCGCCTACAAGTGAACATCGTTCGGACAGCACACTTGTGCCCGCTCCGGGGATCGGTGCAGCCTTGGTGATGATGCCGATCTTTCCGGGGCTGCAGGTGACGTGCCGCAGGGCGCGCCAGCGGCCGGCGAGGATAGCGAAGCCGCGTTCGCCGAGGCAGCGCAGGCCGCGGAGCAGGGCGTTGCGGGTGCGGCTGTCAGGATCGAGAGCTCGGTCGTCGGGGGGCTGTTCGATCGGCATGTGCACGCCGATGCCGGCGCCTTCGTAACCGACTCGACTCATTCATGCTCTGGTCAGCTTCGAACCCGTCTCTGCATGCACCGCAGTGGCCTTTGGCATCCCTGTTTCGGGCGTCGCGATCTCCATCCCTACCCCTGGATCAGGCAATCCCGAGCGCTCCAACGAGGTGGCGTTTTCCAGTTCTCGTTAAGGTGTGGGTGGAATGCCTGGGGGACGCTGGCGATTCGGTCGCTCACGGCCACAAGGTAGTCGGGACGTCGACGGCGGCGAACTTCTCATCGAGAACGCCAACGGTCTGCAACGGTCCACCGACCCCGGCGCGAAGCTACCCTCGAAGACACCGGCAACACATCATCGACGCCGTCGCCGAAACCAGCATCTGGACCGCCATCGGCGAGGGAGCCGGCTACACCGCCGTCAAAATCGGCGCGAAGGTATTTTCCGACGCCGCCGGAGCGGCCATCTGCGTGGGCGGCAGCAGCACCGAAACAGCGACTCGAATCCGACCCCTCACCAGAGACGATTCCCCCAGAACGCCAACCCGCGCCATCCGAACTCGCCGAACTGGAAACTCGATTGCCTACGACCTTTGAGGATGTCACCACTTCTACCAGTCCCAGAGCGATCTCGGATAGTCTCTCCGCAGCAGCACCACTCGAGCCGATGGACGTCGACAACGCTGCCGGCAACGTCAGCCGCGCAGTATCGACAGCCACGTCTACCTGAAAACTACCTGCTCCTCGAACACGAGTTGGCAGAACCATATACATGAGAGAGAATCCTGGCGCAGCCTACCAGGACGCATACAGAGTTATACAACAACAATTCGACTGGCCACGCAGCGAAGACTTCGAAAGTGATGGATAAATGGCCATTCTGCTATATGTCAGAAAGAACTCAGAGTCCGAAAGCGCTGTAGTATACGATTTCGGAGACGACTACGAGAATTTCGTCAGGACGTTGACCATCGAGACATCATCTCAACAGCCTCGCCCTGACGATGGTTTTTATGACCACCAGTTCTACGATGCCGCGAGAAGGATACTCGGCCTCAAGCGCGAGAGGGGGCAGTGGCCAGAACGCGGAATGATCGCCAGCTGATATTCCTCGCCCTCAGTACATCCCGGCTGCGCTGGCCGTGCGGTTGTCAGGGATTAGGTGATGATCTACTGACTGACATGCGCAGGCTCTACCCGTCGCAGCAGGAGATCAGGTCGACCCCGGAAAGCTTGTGCTGAATACTTCGACAGATGGTTGCACCCACCCTGCTGGACACGCCGCTGCTGTATCGCCTCCGACACTGTGAGCGGGTCCTGATAGTCGGCGCCGGTGGCGGGTTCGACCTGCTCAGTGGCCTGCCGATAGCCTTCGCGCTGCACGGGCAGCACAAGGCGGTCTTCCTGGCCAACCTCACCTTCTCACCCGTCACCCGCACCGACGCACAACCGGTGGCGAAGGGACTGTTCGAGATCGACGCCGATACCACCGGTCCCATCTCCTACTTCCCGGAGAAGCACCTCGCGGTCTGGTTACGCGACCACGGCTACCCGGACCAGGTGTTCCTGATCCGCAAGGGCGGCCCCGGCGATATCAGGGCCGCCTACGCGTGGCTGGCGCGCGAGCTGGACCTGGACGCGGTCGTTCTGGTCGACGGCGGCACCGATCTCCTCATGACCGGTGACGAGGCCGGGCTCGGGACTCCGGTCGAGGACATCACCAGCCTGCTGGCCGCGCACGCACTCGACCTGCCGGTCAAGCTCGCGGTCTGCGTCGGATTCGGCGTCGACGCCTACCACGGCCTCTGCCACGCGCACTTCCTGGAGAACGTCGCCGCCCTCAGCAAACTCGGCGCGTACCACGGCGTGTTCGCGCTGCTGCCCGGCAACGCCGCCACCGATGCCTGGCTCGACGCCGTCGACTGGGTCCAGCAGCACACCCCCGGGCGGGAGAGCATCGTCTGCGCGTCGATCATCGACGCCGCCCGCGGCGAATACGGCGACCACCACTCCCTGGCACGCACCCGCGCCGAAGGCGCCGAACTGTTCATCAACCCGCTGATGTCGATGGTCTGGGGATTCGACCTCGACCCCGTCGCGGACAGAGTCCGCTACCGCAACGAGATCGCCGACGCGAAAACACCATTCGAAGTCGCCGCCGCCATCGAAGCCTTCCGCGACCAGATCTCACTGCGGCCCCGGCGAACCATCCCGGTCTAGGCCCCGTCGAACGCCCGGACCAGCTGCTCGGCGGCGAGGGCGGCGGTCAACGTCCCCTCCCGCACCTGCTTCTCGACATCCCCGCGCACCGCCTTCACCGACGGGTTCTCGGCGAGGCGACGCAAGAGCTGGTCGTGCACCATGGTCCAGGTCCAGTCGACCTGCTGCCGCCGCCGCTTCTCGGCGAACTCCCCCGCGTCGGTGAGCACCCGCCGGTGCTCGAGCACGGTGTCCCAGAACGTGTCCAGGCCGAGCCCCTCGAGCCCGCTCATGGTGAGCACGGGCGGCTTCCAGAGCGCGTCGTGGGGATGGATGAGCCGCAAGGCGCCGGCGAGCTCGCGGGCGGCGGCCTTGGCCTCGATCTCGTGCTTGCCGTCGGCCTTGTTCACCGCCACCAGGTCGGCGAGCTCGAGCACGCCCTTCTTGATGCCCTGGAGCTGGTCGCCGGTGCGGGCGAGGGTGAGGAAGCAGAAGACGTCGACCATATTGGCGACGGTGACCTCGGACTGGCCGACGCCGACGGTCTCGACCAGGATCACGTCGTACCCGGCGGCCTCGAGCAGGACGATGGTCTCGCGGGTGGCCTTGGCGACGCCGCCGAGCGTGCCCGCGGTGGGTGAGGGGCGGATGAAGGCGTCGGCCTCCAGGGAGAGCCGCGCCATGCGGGTCTTGTCGCCGAGGATGGAGCCGCCGGTGCGGGTCGAGGACGGGTCGACGGCCAGTACCGCGACCTTGTGCCCCTTGCGGATGAGGTCCATGCCGAGCGCGTCGATGAAGGTCGACTTGCCGACGCCGGGCACGCCGGTGATGCCGACCCGGTTGGAGGCGGCGACCTCGCCCTCGGGGGTCAGCCGGAGCAGCAGCTCCTGGGCCTTGTCCCGGTGATCGGAGCGGGTGGATTCGACCAGGGTGATGGCGCGCGCCAGCGCGGCCCGCTCCCCCGAGCGGACCGCGCCTGCCAGTGCGTCGACATCGATGACGCGCGTGCTCATTCCGCAGCGCCACCGCCGAGGTCGTGGCCGAGCGCGGCGGCGAGCTTGCGCAGCAGGTCGATCGCGGCGTCGGCGATGACGGTGCCGGGCGGGAAGATCGCGGCGGCGCCCGCCGCGTAGAGCTCGTCGAAGTCACCGGGCGGGATGACGCCGCCGACGATGACCATGATGTCGGGGCGCCCGACATCGGCCAGTGCCTGCCGCAGCGCGGGCACCAGCGTGAGGTGGCCTGCCGCCAGCGAGGAGACCCCGACCACGTGCACGTCGTTGTCGGCCGCCTGGCGCGCCACCTCCTCCGGGGTCTGGAAGAGCGGGCCCACGTCGACGTCGAAGCCGAGGTCGGCGAAGGCGGTGGCGATCACCTTCTGGCCGCGGTCGTGGCCGTCCTGGCCCATCTTGGCGACGAGGATGCGCGGGCGGCGCCCCTCGGCCTCCGCGAACTCCTCGACCAGTTCGATCGCGCTGCTGATGTTGGTGACCTTTCCGGCTTCGTCGCGGTACACCCCGGAGAGCGTGCGGATCTCGGCCTGGTGCCTGCCGTACACCTTCTCCAGCGCATCGGAGATCTCGCCGACGGTGGCCTTGGCGCGCGCGGCGTCGATGGCCAGCGCGAGCAGGTTGTTCGCCATGCCGCCCTCGGACGCGGCGGCGGCCCGGGTGAGCTCGGCCAGTGCCCGCTCGACGGCGGCGGAATCCCGCTCGGCGCGCAGCGCGCGCAGCTTCTCCAGCTGCTCGGCGCGCACCCGGGAGTTCTCCACCTTGAGGACCTCGACCTGCTGGTCCTCTTCGACCTGGTACTTGTTCACGCCGATCACCGGCTGCTGGCCGGTGTCGATGCGGGCCTGGGTGCGGGCCGCGGCCTCCTCGATGCGCAGCTTCGGGATGCCCTCGCCGATGGCCTGGGCCATGCCGCCGTGCGCCTCCACCTCGGCGATGTGCGCGCGGGCGCGGTTCGCGAGCTGGTGGGTGAGCCACTCGACGTAGTACGAGCCGCCCCACGGGTCGATCGGACGCGTGGTGTTGGACTCCTGCTGGATCAGCAGCTGGGTATTGCGGGCGATCCGGGCGGAGAAGTCGGTGGGCAGCGCCAGCGCCTCGTCGAGCGCGTTGGTGTGCAGCGACTGGGTGTGGCCCTGGGTGGCGGCCATGGCCTCGATGCAGGTGCGCGCCACATTGTTGTAGGCGTCCTGCGCGGTGAGCGACCAGCCGGAGGTCTGCGAGTGGGTGCGCAGCGAGAGCGATTTCGCGCTCTTCGGCTCGAACTTCGCGACCAGCTCGCTCCAGAGCAGCCGCCCGGCGCGCAGCTTCGCGACCTCCATGAAGAAGTTCATGCCGATGGCCCAGAAGAAGGAGAGCCGGGGCGCGAACTCGTCGACCTCCATGCCCGCCGCGATGCCGGCCCGGATGTACTCCACGCCGTCGGCGAGGGTGTAGGCGAGCTCCAGGTCGGCGGTGGCACCGGCCTCCTGGATGTGGTAGCCGGAGATGGAGATCGAGTTGAACTTCGGCATCTTCGCGCTGGTGTAGGCGAAGATGTCGGAGATGATCCGCATCGAGGGCTTGGGCGGGTAGATGTAGGTGTTGCGGACCATGAACTCCTTCAGAATGTCGTTCTGAATGGTTCCGGCCAGCTGCTCGGGAGCGACGCCCTGCTCCTCGGCGGCGACCACGTAGAGCGCCAGGATCGGCAGCACCGCGCCGTTCATGGTCATCGAGACCGAGACCTGGTCCAGCGGAATGTGGTCGAAGAGCTGGCGCATGTCCAGGATGGAGTCGATCGCCACGCCCGCCATGCCGACGTCGCCCTGCACCCGCGGGTGGTCGGAGTCGTAGCCGCGGTGCGTGGCCAGGTCGAAGGCGACCGAGAGCCCCTTCTGCCCGGCCTGCAGGTTGCGCCGGTAGAAGGCATTGGAGTCGGCGGCGGTGGAGAAGCCGGCGTACTGCCGGATGGTCCACGGCTGGTTCACGTACATGGTCGGGTACGGGCCGCGCAGGAAGGGCTGAACGCCGGGCACGCTGTCCAGCGGGTAGCCCTCGGCGGCGACGGCGTCGCGGTCGGCCTTGGTGAAGACCGGCGGGACGTCGATGCCCTCGGGGGTGGCCCAGGTCAGCTGCTCGGGCGCGTAGTTCGTGGCGGCCGCGGCCTCCGCGACGAACTCCGAGACCGCGTCCGGGCCGACGGCGGCCGGCTCCGGGGCGTGCTCGTTCAGCGGCACGTCGGCGAAGCTGCCGATCACGTGCTCGATCTCACCGGTCGTCATGCTCCCACCTTCTCCAGCAGGCCGGACAGCGCCGCCACCGCATCGATCTTCGCGGCCAGGTAGCCGACGGGCTGATCCGCGACCCCGGCCACGGCCTTCGCCGAACCGGCCAGCAGCACCGTCTCGACACCGGCCGACTTCAGGGCCCGCACCGCCGCGCCCGCCTGCTCGGCGTAGCGCGCGTCCGAGCCGCAGAGCACCGCGATGCGCGCGCCGGACTCCTTCGCGGCGGCGGCGATGCCGTCGAGCTCGAGCGGGCCGGGGTTCACCGACTCGATCCCGCCGGAGGCCAGCAGGTTCGCGATGAAGGTGACCCGGACATTGTGCTCGGCGACCTTGCCCAGCGGCACCAGCAGCGCCTGCGGCCGGGCGCCGTTGGCGGCCAGATACACGTCCGAGCGGTCGCGCAGGGCTTCGAAGGCGGCGCCGTAGCGGGCCACCCGGCCGGGCTCGCGGGCCTGCTCGGAGAGCGCGGCCTCGGCGAGGTTCGGGAACTCGTTCACACCGGTCACGGCGAAGCGGCGATGCGCGACATCGGCGTCGCGCGCGGCCCTGGTGGCGCCGATCCGCTCGGCCAGCAGCCCGGCGGCCAGCGCCGCGCGGTACCCGCCCGCGGCCTCGATCTCGCGCATGAACTCCCAGGCGGCCTCGGCCAGCCGGGCGGTGTGGTCCTCGATGTACCAGGAGCCGGCGCCGGGATCGTGCACGTGGCCCAGGTGCGACTCCTCCAGCAGCAGCAGCTGGGTATTGCGCGCCATCCGGTCGGCGAAGTTCTGCGAGACGCCGAGTTCGCCCGCGGGGAGCGCGGAGTCGAAGGGCAGCACGGTCACGGTGTCGGCGCCGCCGACGCCGGCGCCGAAGGCGGCGAGCGTGGTGCGCAGCAGGTTCACCCAGGGGTCGCGCTTGGCCATCATGGCCGCGGAGGTGACCGCGTGCTGCGGGGCGCCGCCGAAATCGGGGGCGCCGCAGACGTGCGCGACCCGGGCCCAGAGCGTGCGCCCGGCGCGGAACTTGGCGATGGTGGCGAACTGGTCGTCGGTGGCGGCGAGCCGGAACTCCAGCTGCCCCAGCGCGTCCGCGATATCGGTGCCCGCGGCGGTGAGCGCGCGCAGGTACTCCAGCCCGGCGGCGACCGCGGCGCCGAGCTCCTGTGCCTCGGAGGCGCCCGCGTCGTGGAAGGCGGTGCCGTCCACGGTGATCGCGCGCACGGTCTCGGTGCGGGCGGCGGCGGTGCGGGCGAGGGCGACGGCGTCGTCCAGGGTGACCCCGGCGATCCCGGCGAACTCGTCGGTGAGCGGGGAGGCGGCCAGCGCGACGCGGATGGCGGTGCGGTCGGCGGCCCGGTAGCCGTCCAGCGCGGCGAAGAGCGCCGCGGCGGCGGCACCGGCCTCGGCGCCCGCGTCCAGCGTGATCGGGGCGAGGTCGAAGAGCAGGCCGCTCAGGGCTTCGCCGAGCCCGCCCACCGGCACGCCGCGCTCGCCGACGCCGAGCCAGAGCGCGGAGAGGCCGTTCTCCAGCCCGGCCAGGATTCGGCGGTTGGCGGCGGCGGGGTCGGTGTCGGTGACCCGGCCCGAGACGAACCAGCCGCGGTGCACGTCGCGGTGGGCGTCGGCGCCGCGGACGAACGGAAACGTCCCCGGCAGTGGCGGTTCCGGACGCTCGTCACGCCGGGTGTAGAGCGGGGCGACCGCGAGACCGTCGTAGGTGGTCTCGGTCAGCAGCGTCTCCGGCTCGTCCGGCAGCTCGGCGGCGTCGACCTTGCGCGCCTTCGCCAGCACCCCCGCCACACCCCTGCGCCACGCGGCGTACTCCGGCACCGGCTCGGTGGCCGGATCTGAAGCAATCGGCATCGCTGCTCTTCTCTCTCCCCTCGCCGGAACGGCACCGCGCGTGCACCGCCCCGAACCGGGTATTCGCCCAGCTCAGCGGGGCTTCCGGTTAACGAGGATTCGTCTGTCGTCACTTCGATGCTAGCGGCCCGCTCCCGGCCGCCGATCGAGGCCCGCCACTACCAACCGGTAACCTCGCCCGGGTGATCCAGCTCATCCGCTCCCCCCGTGCCCTCGCGCTGCTCGCCGCGGTGCTGGTGGTGTGCGCGGCGGCGGTGCTCGCGCCGCTGCCGGGCCCGGCCCGGGTGCAGGAGTGGGCGGACTCGGTGGGCCCGGCCTTCCCGCTGATCTTCTTCGCGATCTACGCGCTGGTCACCATCGCGCCGGTGCCGCGAACGGTGCTCACGGTGAGCTGCGGGGTGCTCTTCGGGGTCGGGCTCGGGCTCACCGTCGCGCTGGCCGCGACCACGGTGAGCGCCGCGCTGGCGCTGCTGCTGGTGCGCAGGCTGGACGGGCGCCGGGTGGCGGCGCGGCTCACGCACCCCGCGGTGCGCGCGGTGGACGAGCGGCTGCGCCGCCGCGGCTGGCTGGCGGTGTGGTCGCTGCGGATGATCTCGTTCGCGCCGTTCTCGGTGGTGAACTACTGCTGCGCGCTCTCCTCGATCCGCTTCGGGCCGTACCTGGTCGCGACGGTGCTCGGCTCGCTGCCGGGCACCGCCGCGACCGTGATCCTGGCGGACGCGCTGGTCAGCGGCACGTCGCCGGAGATGATCGCGGTCTCGGTGGCGTGCCTGCTGATGGGGGTGGCGGGGCTGGTGCTGGACAGCCGCTGGCAACCGGCGGTCGGAGCCGACGATGCCGCGGTCAGCGCGGACTCGCTCCCGAGTAGCGCCGCACCGCTACCGGGACCGCGAGGCTGAGCAGCGCGGCGATCCAGAGCGCGCTCGCCGCGATCGGGTACCGCAGTGGCCAGCTCGCGTCGGCGGCGGGATGCGCGTCGGCGAGCAACAGCCGCAGCGCCGCCACCACCGCGCTCACCGGATTCCACTCGGCGACGGCCGCGAGGACGGCGGGCATGGTGGACGTCGGCACGAAGATATTGGAGAACATGATGGTGCCGAAGATGAGCGGTGCCGTCTGCTGGAGCACCTGCTCGTCGCGGATCGTCGCGCCCAGTGCCACGCCGAGCCAGGCCAGCGCGAAGCGGAAGCCGACGAGCAGCGCGAGGGCGAGGGCGATCTCGCCGGGCCCCGCGGTGATCCGCCAGCCGGAGAGGAAGCCGACCCCGGCCATGACGCCGAGCGCGAGGATGCCGATGAGCGTCTCCGCGACGGCGATTCCGGCCGGGGCGGCGATCGGGGCGAGCGGTAGCGCGCGGATCCGGTCGGTGAGCCCGCTGCGCAGGTCGGCGGCGGCGGTGACCGCGGTGGCCACGACGCCGGTGGCGGCGACCAGCACCAGGATGCCGGGGGTCAGGTAGGAGCGGTAGGCGACGACGTCCTGCCCGGCGGCGAGCGCGCCGCCGAAGACGAAACCGAAGAGCAGCATCATGCCCGCGGGCGCGGCCAGCGTGATGGCGGGCAGCGCCGGGTTGTTGCGGTGGTCGGTGAGCACCCGGCGGACGAGGACGCGAATCGCGGTGCCGGCCGGGGTGGTGCGGCCGGGGGCGGTCATGCGGACCGCCGGGCGGTGAGCGCGAGGAAGGCGTCGTCCAAGGTACCGGTGCGCCTGCCGATGTCGCGGGCCTCGACCCCGGCGGCGTCCAGCGCGCGGACCACGGTGAGCAGCGCGGGCGCGGCGGCGGCGAAGGCGTAGGCGGTATCGCTGTGCGGCACCGGTGTTCCGCCGAGCCGGGCCATGACCGCCGCGGTGGCGGCGCGCTGCTCGTCCGGCACGGCCACCTCCAGCCGGACGCCGACGGTCCGCACGATCTCGGCCGGGGTTCCGGTGGCGACGATGCGCCCGGCGTCGAGGATGGTGACGGCGTCGGCGAGCCGCTCGGCCTCGTCCAGATACTGGGTGGTGAGCAGCACGGTGGTGCCCGCGGCGACCGCCTCGGTGAGGTAGCGGTGGATGTCGTCGCGGCTGTGCGGGTCGAGGCCGGTGGTCGGCTCGTCCAGGAAGAGCACCTCGGGACGGACCACGGTGCCCGCCAGGATGTCGAGCCGGCGGCGCATGCCGCCGGAGTAGGTGCGCACCAGGCGGTCACCGGCGTCGGCGAGATCGAAGCGGGCGAGCAGCTCGTCCGCGCGGCGGCGGGCGGCGGGGGCCGCGAGGCCGTTGAGCCGGGCGAACATCACCAGGTTCTGCCGCCCGGTCGCCATCGGGTCGACGGCGTGGAACTGGCCGACCAGCCCGATCCGCCGTCGCACCGCGCGCGCCGCCGTCACGGTGTCGTGGCCGAGCACCGTCGCGCGGCCGCCCGAGGGGCGCAACAGGGTGGCGAGCATGCGCACGGTGGTGGTCTTGCCGGAGCCGTTCGGCCCGAGCAGCGCGTGCACGGTGCCCGCGGGCACCCGGAGATCGATGCCGTCGACGACGGCGCGCCCGCCGTAGTGCCGCCGGAGCGCTTCGGTTCGGATAGCGGACACCACAACCCCTCGATTGGGAACAACGTTCGCAGTTCACGCTACCCGACCGCGTACAGCGTTCGCAATCAGCGGCTCGAGGCATTCTGGTCCGATGTCATCCGCGAACTCACCGTGGCTCCGGGCCGAGCAGGTGCGGCCGGGGCCGAGGCCCGCGCACACCCTGGACGACATCGCCGCGGCCTGCGTGCTGATCGCCGACGAGGCCGGGCTGGCGGCGGTTTCCATGCGGCGGGTGGCGGAGCGGCTCGGCACCGCGGCCGCCTCGCTGTACCGCTACGTCGACGGCAAGGACGACCTCTTCGCGCTCATGGTCGATCACGTGGCGGCGGAGTACGAGTTCGCGCCGCTCACCGGCGATGTGCGCGCGGACGTGCTCGCGGTGGCGGAGCAGGTCAGGGCGCTGCACCGCAGACATCCGTGGGTGCAGCGGGTGACGCCCGCGGCGCTCGGGCCGAATTCGCTGCGCTACCTCGACCACCTGGCGGGCGCGCTGGGCCCGGCGGGGCTGGACGGCGCCACCGTCATGGTCGGGATCGCGCAGCTCACCGGGTGGATCAGCACCTTCGCGGCGCAGGAGGGCGCGGGGGCGGTCGGGCAGGATCCGGGGGCGATGCTGGCCTTGCTGGCGCGGGGTGACTATCCGCATCTGACCGCGCTTCTCGCCGGCGCGCCCGCCGCGGGTGGCGGGTTCGATGCCGATGCGGCCTTTCGGGCCGGGATCGACGCGCTGCTCTTCGGGATCGCCGGGAGGAATCGGTAGCCGCGGAAGCCGTCGGCTGCGGTGAACCGTGTGCCCGGCCGCGGAAGCGCTGCCTCGCGAGCCCTTTACCCCGCCCGCAACCGCGCCAGTTCGTCCCCGCCGAGCACCGCCGCCACCCGGCCCTCGTGCGCGAGCAGCACCGGCCCGTCGCCCGCGCGCTCCAGCGCCGCGGCGGCGGGTTCGGTGCTGCCGAGCAGCGGAAGCGGCGGTTCCAGGTACGCGGCAACGGGTTCCGCGTCGCCGGCGCCGGCGAGCGCGGCGGCCCGCACACTGCCCTGCACCTCGGCGGCGACCGGGGCACCCGGGGTGACCCGGTGCAGCACCACCGGCAGCACCGGGGCCGTGCCGAGCAGGGCCCGCGCCTCGCCGACGGTCGCCTTGGAGCCGATCACCGTCGCCACCCGGGACACCTCGGCCCGATCGCCGACCGACGGCTCGTCCAGCGCCCGCACCAGCGGAAAGCCGAACCGCCCCAGCCATTCGTCGTCGAAGTACTTGGACAGGTAGGCCCGCCCGGAGTCCGGCGCGATCACCACCACCACGCCCTCGGGGCCGAGGTCACGCGCGACCCGCAGCGCGGCCGCGATCGACGTCCCGGAGGAGCCGCCGAGCAGCAGCCCCTCCTCCCTGGCCAGCCGGTGCAGCAGCGAGATCGCCTCCACGTCGCCGACGCGCTCGATGCGCGCCGCCACCTCCGGGTGGTACGACTCCGGCCAGAGATCCTCCTCGGTGTCGGGGTGCAGGAAGTGCCCCACCGACTCCACGTACCAGGCGCGGCCGTCGCCGCCGCCGTAGACCGAGGTGGCCGGGTCGGCGCCGATCACCGTGACCCGCCCCGCGGAGACCTCGCGCAGGTACTCCCCCGCCCCGGTGATGGTGCCGCCGGTGCCGACCCCGGCCACGTAGTGCGTGACCCGGCCCTCGGTCTGCGCCCAGATCTCCGGGCCGGTCGTATTGCGGTGCGCCTCCGGGTTCGCCGGGTTGTCGTACTGCCCGGCGAACCAGGCATCCGGCGTCTCCTCGGCCAGCTTCAGCGCGATGCTGCGGATGTGCTCGGGGTGGCCGACCGGCCTGCCGCCGGGGGTCACGTGCACCTCGGCGCCGTAGGCGCGGAGCAGCGCCACCTTCTCCCGGCTCGACTTGTCCGGGACGACCACGATGGTCCGGTAGCCGCGCGCCGCCGCGATGGCGACCAGCCCGATGCCGGTATTGCCGGAGGTCGCCTCGACCACGGTGCCGCCGGGGCGGAGCACGCCGGATGCCTCGGCGGCGTCGATCATGCCGAGCGCGGCCCGGTCCTTCACGCTGCCACCCGGGTTCAGGTACTCCAGCTTGACGTAGACCGTGGCGGCGATGCCGTCGGTGACCCGGTTCAGCCGGACCAGGGGGGTGCCGCCGATGGCGGCGTCCACCGATTCGTAGACCCCGGCGCGCGGGCGCACGGCGGTCACGCGCCCGACCTCGGGTGTTCGTTCCGCGCCATCGGCTCACCTTTCCCACGCACGACCGGGACCACCGTCAGCTTCGCACCGGCCGCGGGCGGCCGGAAACCCTTCGGGTCAGCGCGATCCGATCAGGAGGGCAGCCACTCCGGCGGGGTCACCTCGACGGTCACCGGCTCGCTCCCGCGCAGCACGGTGCAGGCCAGCGCGACCTCGATCGCCTCGGCGAAGAGCAGCCGCTGCAGCTCCCGCGCCCCGGTGAGCACCGCCTCGCCCGCGCGCAGCAGCAGATCGCCGCGCTGGATCCCGGCCCGGTCGGCGGGGCCGCCGCGCACCACCGCGGTGACCCTGGCCCCGGCCGCCTGCCCGGCCACCGCGCGCAGCCCGGGCGGCACCGGCGCGGCCGCGACCACGACGCCCAGGTAGGCCCGCCGCACCCGCCCCTCGGCCAGCAGCGCGTCGAGCACCCGGTGCGCGACCGCGCCGATCGGCACCGCGAGCCCGCCGATCCCCGCGACCCCGGTGAGCACCCCGACGACCCGCCCCGCGGAATCGGCCAGCGGCCCGCCGGCGGCGTGCGGCTCGCAGCGCACATCGGTGTGCAGCACCTGCTCCACCAGCCGCCCGGCCCGCCGGGAGAGCACCGGCACGGCGCGGTCGACGGCGCCGACCACGCCCGCGCTCACCGCGCCGCCGGGGCCCGCCGGGTCGGCCAGCGCCACCACCAGCCTGCCCAGCGTGAGGGTGTCGGCATCGCCGAGCCGCGCCGGGGCCGGGCCGCCGCCGCGGGCGCGCAGCACCGCCAGGTCGCTGAGCGGGTCGCTGCCGGTCACGTCGGCGACGGCGACGGTGCCGTCGGCGAACCGCACGTCGGCGCTCTCGGCGGGGCCGATCAGGTGCGCGCTGGTGAGCAGGTGCCCGTCGTCGGTGCAGACCACCGCCGACCCCGCCGAGCGCCGGGTGGCGACCCCGGCGACGGCGGGCAGCACGGTGTCGGCGACCGCGCCGACCGCGCGCGAGTAGGCGTCCGGCACCGGCTCCCCCGCCCGCACCGGTTCCGGCAGCTCGCCGGGTTCGAATCCTCGCGACACCGCGCACCACCCCTGCTCACCGGCCGGATACATCCCCGTCCAGCGTGCACCGATCCGGCCCGCGCCACGCCGAAAACACCGCGTGCACGGCGTGTTTCCGGGTCATCCGGCACCGCGAGGTCACGAACTGCTCCGGCTGCGGCGCGCAATCCCACCGCCCCGGCCCCCGGTCCGCTGCGGTCAGCGGTTGCGCCGCGCCACGACGGCGAGCGCGACGGCCACCGCGAGCATGGTCAGCGGCACGGTGGCGAGCACCACGTGCTGCCAGGAGAGCTCCGGCATCCAGCTCGCATCGATGCCGTAGAGCGCGGCGATCAGGATGGGCGGCAGCAGCACCGCGGAGAGCACCGCCGACGCCTTGACGATCCGGGTGTGCTCGGCATCCAGCCGGGTGCGCAGCGACTGCTGCAGGTAGCCGACCCGGTCGTGCTCGAACCCCGCCTGCTGCGCGACCCCGTCGACATCGTCGAGCAGGTCGTCGAGCAGCGGCCGCAGCCCGGCGCCGCGGCCGGTGGCCTCGGCGCGCAGGTGCCTGGCGGCGCGCGCCAGCCGCACCTGGGAGCGGCGGGCCCGGGAGAGGATGTCCTCGGCGGCGCCGATCCGGGCCATGAGCTCGCGCACCGCGGTGGGGGCGATCTCCCGGCCGTAGTGCACCCCGCCGGGGCCGTCGATATCGTCGCGCAGCGCGTCGAGCAGCGCGCCGCCGTGCGCGACCACCTGCTCGGCGGCGTCGTTCAGCGCCCAGAGCAGCGTGTACATGACGCCGTGCGGGGAGGCGGTGAGCTCCGCGCGCCTGCGCATCTCGACGATGGCGGCGTCGAAGGGCGGGAAGTGCTCGCGCGGCTGCAGCGTCACCAGGAACTCGCGGCCGAGCGCGAAGACCACGCTGTTGTGCTCCACCCGGCCCGCGCGCAGGTAATCCAGCGCGACCGGGACGTAGAGGAAGTCCTCGGTGGCCCAGATCCGCTCGCCGGCCTCGGCGAAATCGACCCCGAGCCGGTCGCGGAGCACCGCGGCGGTGTCGTGGTCGCCCGCGGGCAGCGGAATCCAGTGCTTCTGCAGGACCTCGGTGTCGAAGCGGACGGGAGAGACGGCGGAAACGGCCACGGCGCCCTACCCTCCGTGCGAGACTGCTGCTGCCGCGCGGAGAACGATTGCGCGCGGGCACTTCTCGGCAGTCGGGTGGATCGTGGTCATGGCAGGTCCTTCCGGGTCGTGAGCGAGGGTTCCCGGAGCGCACCCGACTTCCGCGCACGAGCTCCAGGGGGTGGACGCGCGACGTGCGCCGCCGACCATTAGAAAACCCGCTGTGCCCGTTCGTCAATCGCGCAGACGGATGTTCCCCTCCACGTCACCGGGGCGAAAGCCGGGACGGGGCGAGACCGATCGGTCTCGCCCCGCTCCGCTACTGGAAGGTGCCCGGCGGCTGCCACGGCTTCCCGAGCGGGTCGTCCGCCCGGTGCGCCGGTGGGCGCTGCTGCTGCTCGGGCTGCGGCTCCGGCTGCGGCTGCGCCGGGGGGACGGCCCGCTGCGGCGGAATCACCGGTTGGTGCGGCGCGGGCTCGTGCCTGCTGCTCCCGGTGGGCGGGGAGGTGTCCACCGGGGTGCGGGCGGTCTCCTCGGCGGCGCGCACCGCCTGCGCGATGGCCGGGTCGGGGGCGGTGTCGAACCAGTCGGCCACCTCGTCGTCGCCGTCCTCGGGACGGCTCTGCGCGGCGTCGCCCGCGGGCGGCTCGTAGCGGAACACGCCGTCCGCGCCCTGGCTGCCGAAGCTCTTCGCGAAGCCCTCCAGCGCCTTGCCGAAATCGCTCGGCACCAGCCACACCTTGTTGGCGTCGCCCTTGGCGACCAGCGGCAGCGTCTGCATGTACTGGTAGGCGAGCAGCTCCGGCGTCGGCTTGCCGGACTTGATCGCGGCGAACACCTTCTCGATCGCCTTCGCCTGGCCCTGCGCCTGCAGGTAGGCGGCGGCGCGCTCGCCCTGGGCGCGCAGGATGCGGCTCTGCCGCTCGCCCTCGGCGGAGAGGATCGAGGACTGCTTGCCGCCCTCCGCGGCCAGGATCTGCGCCTGCTTCTGGCCCTCGGCGGTCTTGATTTGGGATTCCCGCGTGCCCTCCGCGGTAAGGATCATGGCCCGCTTCTCGCGGTCCGCCTTCATCTGCTTCTCCATCGACTCCTGGATCGACGGCGGCGGGTCGATGGCCTTGAGCTCCACCCTGGCCACCCGCAGGCCCCAGCGGCCGGTGGCCTCGTCCAGTACCCCGCGCAGCTGGCTGTTGATCTCGTCGCGGGAGGTCAGCGTCTCCTCCAGGGTCATGCCGCCGACCACGTTGCGCAGCGTGGTGACGGTGAGCTGCTCGACCGCCGCGATGTAGTTGCTGATCTCGTACACCGCCGCCTGCGGGCTGGTGACCTGGAAGTACACCACCGAGTCGATCTGCAGCGTCAGGTTGTCCTGGGTGATCACCGGCTGCGGCGGGAAGGAGACGACGCGCTCGCGCAGGTCGACCTTGGCGCGCACCCGATCCGCGAACGGGACCAGGAAGGTCAGCTGCCCGGAGACGGTGCGCGAGTAGCGGCCGAGCCGCTCGATCACCGCAGCCTCGGCCTGCGGCACCAGCGCGATCGACTTGAACACCACCACCACGACCAGCAGGACGAGGACGGCGGCGACGATCAGTACAGCCATTACGGCCCCTTCCAGACGACGGCGGTCGCGCCGTCGATCTTCATCACGTACACGCTCGTGCCCTCTTCGTAGGTTTCGTCCGGATTCAGCGGGCGCGCGGTCCACACCTCGCCGTCGATCTTGACCTGCCCGGCGTGCTCGGCCACCGGCTGCAGCACCAGCGCCGTCTTGCCCGGCAGCGCGTCCACGTTGGTGGCGATCGGCGGGGGCGTGCCGAACTTCCGGCGCAGCACCGGGCGCACCCCGGCGAAGAGCACCAGCGTGATGGCGGCGAAGACCAGCGCGTCGACGACCAGCGAGGTGTCGAAGGCGGCGCTCACCCCCGCGGTGCCGAGCGCGGCCAGCCCCAGCGTGAGCAGGGTCAGCTCCCCCGTGAAGATCTCCGCCGCCGCGAGCAGGATTCCCGCGACCAGCCAGACGATTGCGGCCACGCCCCAACTCTAGCCGCCGGGGCCCACGTTCCGGGCGGTTGCGCGCGGCGCGGCCGGAACGACCGCACCGGCGGGTAGTTTCGGGAGCCGTGAGCGGGCACGACAGGTACGGCGACATCTACTCGGGGCATTCCAGGGCGCGGCGGCGGGCGGTGCCCGAGGTCGCCGCCGAGCGCGACCTGGTGGTGGAGGACGCGGCGAGCGGATTCTGCGGGGCCGTCGTCGGATTCGACCGCAGCTACGACGGCGAGTTCGTGAAGCTGGAGGATCGGCGCGGCGCGGTCCGGCTCTTCGCGCTGCGCGAGGCGGCGTTCCTGCTCGACGGCGAGCCGGTCACCCTGGTGCGCCCGGCCGCCGCGGCGCCGGCGGCGGCGACCCGCTCCGCCTCCGGCTCCACCCGGGTCGAGGGGCTGCGCGCCCGGGTCGCGCGAGGCAGCCGGATCTGGGTCGAGGGCGTGCACGATGCCGCGCTGGTGGAGCGGGTGTGGGGGCACGACCTGCGGGTCGAGGGCGTGGTGGTGGAGCACCTGGAGGGGCTGGACAATCTGGCCGCCCGGCTCGCCGAGTTCGAGCCGGGGCCGGGCCGCCGGGTCGGGGTGCTGGTCGACCATTTGGTCACCGGCACCAAGGAGGACCGGCTGACCCAGGGGCTCGGGCCGTATGTGCTGGTCACCGGGCATCCCTACGTCGATGTGTGGCAGGCGGTGAAGCCGTCGGCGCTCGGCATCCCGGAGTGGCCGCGGGTGCCGCGCGGCGAGGACTGGAAGACCGGCATCTGCACCCGGTTGCGGTGGGGTTCGCCACAGGACGGCTGGCGCCGCGTGCAGGCCGGGGTGCACAGCTTCCGCGACCTGGAATCGCCGCTGATCGGCGCGGTGGAGCGGCTCATCGACTTCGTCACCGAACCGGAGTGATCGCCGGGTCGATCCGGTTGCGCCGGTGCCGCCGTCGACGTCGCCCGCCGCTCGCTGACAGCCTCTATGCTCGAATGTCATGTGCTCCCCCAGTGCCACGCTGACGGTCTGGGCCGGCTCCTGGCTGGCCGGCTGCAGCGCGCCCGACGACGTCCTGGAGGCGCTGCAGGCCTGGTCGCCCACGCACACCATCGCGGCGGGCGACCCGGTGACCGGCGGCCGCACCGACCTGCCCTGGTCCGCGCACGGCAATGCGGGCGCCGGAATCATGGCGCTGCTCAAGGTGATCCGCGAGGCGATGGCCGAACCGGGCGCCCGCATGCGGCTGGTCCTCCCGGTCCCCGGTGACCTGCGCGGCCTGCCGCCCGGCACCGCCTTCGCCGCCGACGCGCTGGAGGCCGAGGAGGGGCTGCTGATCGGGGTCCCGGGCGGCGAGGGCACCGGGCTCATCCCGCACTGGACCGACGAGGGCACCCTGCAGTGGACCGTCTACAGCGCCCCGGTGCGGCCCGAGCACGGCCAGGACATGTCGCTCGGCGAGGCCGAGTACGCCATGCGCGAGGCCGTCCGGGACGCCGCCGACGCGCTGCAGCAGCTGCACACCACCGCCATGGGCGGCGGCTCCGGCGACCCGCGCGAGCTGATCGAGGCCGAGCTCGCCGACTACTCCCGGCACGACTACCCGGACTCGGTTCCGCTGCGCGCCAGGCGAATCCTGGACACCGCCGACCACGTCGCCGCCATCCTCACGGTGGCGCAGCGGGAGCCGGCCGCCCGCCCCACCTCGGCCAGCTCGCACGGTGCGCAGGAGACGCTGCTGCGCCCGCTCTGGGACGCCATCCGCGCCGCCCGGCTGGTCGCCGTGCACGCCGCCGCCCGCCCCGCCTGACCACTCACCCCGGGAGCCGGGGCCGGGGCGCCGTCGGCAGCCGCCAGCCGAAGAGCAGGCCGAGCAGCCGCAGCCCGGTCGCCGCCACCGCCCCGGTGACCAGCCACACCGACTGCGGCACCGCCGTGTAGGTGCCACCGAGCGCCACGATCGCCGCGCCGAGCACCGCCGGGACCGCGTACAGATCCGACGGCTGCAGCAGCAGCGGGATCTCGCGGACCAGCACGTCCCGCAGGATCCCGCCGCCCACCGCCGTCAGCAGCCCGACCAGCGCGGCCGCCGACGGGCTGCTGTGCAGGTCGAGCGCGAGCGCGGCGCCGGTGGCGGCGAAGAGCCCCATCCCGATGGCGTCGAGCACCAGGATCGTGCGGCGCAGCGCGGCGAAGGCCGGGTGGAAGAAGAACACCACCAGCGCCGCGAGCGAGCCGATGCCGATCGGCACCCAGTCCTGCACCGCGACCGGCGGCGTCCGGCCCAGCAGCACGTCGCGCAGGATGCCGCCGCCGACCCCGGTGAGCACGCCCACCGTGAGGATGCCCCAAAGGTCGAGGTCCTTGCGCACGCCGACCAGGGCGCCCGAGGCGGCGAAGACGGCGATGCCCGCGCCGTTCAGGATTTCCGGCAGCATCACAGCATCGTGCCGCACGCGGACCGCAGGGCGTCGTCAGCGGGTCCGCTCCGGCCCGATCGGCAGGCCGGCCCGGACCCGGCGCTTCAGCGCGCGGAAGTCGCCGATGCCGTCGACCAGGACGAGCGGGTTGCCGTCCTCGGCCTCGTCGTCCAGCAGGCGCAACACGGAGCGGTCCAGGTGCTCGAGCAGGCGGGGATCGTCCAGCTCGAGGTACGCGGGTGCGCTGCCGATCGCGAGCCGCGGTCTGCCGATCACGACATCGGCGGCCAGCTCGCCACCCATGGTGAAGTGGTGCTGCTCGCCGTAGAAGAGCGCGCAGTGCACCGAGCCCCCGATATCCGCGGCGCAGTCGTTGTAGTCGCCGACGACGCGGTTCGCGCGCAGGTCGCCGCCGACCTCCAGCCAGCCCGCGGTCACCACGTCGCGGGCCCGCAGGTCGCCGCCGACCAGCAGGAAGGTCTCCGGGTCGTCGCTGTCGGTGTAGACCCCGTCGACGGTCAGGTCGCCGGTGACGACGAGCAGGAACGCACCCGCCGCGGCCGGGTCCAGATCGCCGCGCACGTGCAGGTCACCCTCGACCACGACGAAATCGCCCTCGTAGTCGTCGATCTCGTCCACGGCCTCGACCAAGCGGGCCCGCTTGCGCTCGTCCCGCACCGGGGCGAGCAGCTCCAGCAGCCGTTCCCGTGGCAGGTCACCGTGCTTCCACCGCCTGGCATTCGCGATCACCCGGCCGAAGCTACCGGAGCCGATTTCGCTTCTCGGCGTGCGGTGTGTAACGTAGGGGATGCGACGCGGGGTGGAGCAGCTCGGTAGCTCGCTGGGCTCATAACCCAGAGGCCGCAGGTTCAAATCCTGTCCCCGCTACCACGGTGGCCCCGGAGGAATTCCTCCGGGGCCACAACTCTTTTCAGGCCTGGGGTCTCCCGGCGCCCGCCCTCCTTTCTCGGTCAGGAAGGGCGGCGCGGAGGTGCGCAGCAGCCGACGGCGCAGGGGGTGCCGTCGGGGGTGCAGCCGAAGCCGGGGACGGTGCCGAGCTTGCGGGCGGGGGCGGCGTCCAGGTGCTCGCCGATCAGCTCCAGGACGAGCTGGGCGAAGCGCGGGTCGGCGCCGGGGGTGCCCGCGCGGGCGAAGGCCATGCCGAGTGCGCGGGCGCGCTCCTCGGCCTCGTTGTCCAGGTCCCAGATCACCTCGAGGTGGTCGGAGACGAAGCCGACCGGGCAGACCACGACGGCGTCGATTCCCTTGCCGCTCAACGCATCCAGGTGGTCGACGATGTCCGGCTCCAGCCACGGGATGTGCGGGGGGCCGGAGCGGGACTGCCACACCACGTCGAAATCGGCGAACCCGGCCGCCGCGGCGCAGAGCCGCGCCGCCTCGGCGACCTGGCGCGAGTACAGCTGCCCGCCGAGCGCGGGCGGCCCGGCGGCGCCGTCGGCGGAGACCGGAACGGAGTGCGCGGTGAAGACCAGCCGGGCCCGGTTGCGCCGGTCGGCGGGCAGCTCGGCCAGCGCGGCGCGGATGGCGTCGGCGAACGCCTCGATCAGCAGCGGGTGGTCGAAGTACTGCCGCAGCTTCACCAGCCGCGGCGCCGCCGCACCCACCGCACCCCGGGCGCGGGCGATGTCCTCGTGGTACTGGAGGCAGCCGGAGTACCCGCCCCACGCGGAGGTCGGGAAGACCAGCGCCGAGCGCACCCCGTCAGCCGCCATCCGGCCCACGGTGTCCTCCACCATGGGGTGCCAGTTCCGGTTGCCGAAGTACACCGGCAGCTCCAGCCCGGCGGCCGCGATCTCCGCCTCCACCGCGGCGATGATCGCCAGGTTGAGCTCGTTGATCGGCGACCGGCCGCCGAAGTGGTGGTAGTGCTCGGCCACCGCGAGCAGCCGCTCGTGCGGGACATTGCGGCCCCTGGTCACGTTCTCCAGGAACGGCATCACGTCCTCGGGACGCTCCGGGCCGCCGAACGACAACAGCAAGAGTGCGTCGGCCTGTGCGGCCACGGGAGCCTCCTCGGGGTCGGTCAGTTGAAGCTCTCCGGGAACCAGGTGTTGTGGCTGGCGCCGCCGTCCACATACACGATGGAGCCGGTGGTGGCGGGCAGCCAGTCGGAGAGCAGCGCCACGATGGACTTCCCCACCGCGGTCGGGTCGTCCACGTTCCAGCCGATCGGCGAGGCGCCGTCCCAGTACTCGTTGAGCTGGTTCAGCTTCGCCGCGTCGTCGGTGGCGGTGCCCGCGATGGCCTTGGCGGCCAGCGTCTTGATCGGGCCCGCGGCGACCAGGTTCGAGCGGGCCCGCTTGGCCTCGCCGACCTCGCGCGCCACATACCGGTTCACCGACTCCAGCGCGGCCTTGGCCACGCCCATCCAGTTGTAGTACGGCATGGCGGTACGCGGATCGAAGTCCATGCCGACCAGCGAGGCGCCCTCGTTCAGCACCGGGAGCACCGCGCGGGCCAGCGAGGCGTAGCTCCAGGCCGAGATCTCGAAGGCCTTGGCGGCGTCCGGGCCCGGCCCCTCCAGGAACGGCTTGGCCTCCGGGCCCATGAGGGTGCGCGGGGCGAACGCGATGGAGTGCAGCACGCCGTCCAGCCCCTGCGGGGCCAGCTCGCGGACCTTGCCCGCCAGCGCGTTCAGGTCGTCCTCGTTGGTGATGTCGAGGCCGATCGCCGGCGGGACCTCCTTGGGCAGCCGCCTGGCGATCCGGTCGATCAGCCGCAGCCGCTCCGGGATCCCGGTGATGAGCACCGTCGCGTCCTGCTCCTGCGCGATCGCCGCCGCGCGGAACGCGATCGACGCGTCGGTGATGATCCCGGTGATCAGGATGGTCTTGCCTTCGAGCAGTCCGCCCATGGGTTCTCGGTTCTCCTGAGGTTCGTTGAAAGGTGTGCGACGAGCGGGTCAGTGGCCCATGCCGAGGCCGCCGTCGACGGGAATCACGGCGCCGGACACGTAGCCCGAGTCCTCGGAGGCCAGGAAGCTGATGACAGCGGCGACGTCCTCCGGCTTGCCCTTGCGCCCCAGCGGGATCGCCTGCACCGCCATCTCCTGGTACTTGTCGTCCAGGCTGTTGGTCATATCGGTCTCGATGAAGCCGGGTGCGACCACGTTGGCGGTGATCGAGCGCGAGCCGAGCTCACGGGTGAGCGAGCGGGCCATGCCGATGACACCGGCCTTGGTCGCGGCGTAGTTCACCTGGCCGGCCATGCCGGCCATGCCGACGACCGAACCGAGGAAGATCAGCCGCCCCCAGCGCGCGCGCAGCATCGCGCGGTTGGCCCGCTTGGCGACCCGGAAGGCACCGGTCAGGTTGGCGTCGAGGACCTTGGTGAACTGCTCTTCGCTCATGCGCATGAGCAGGGTGTCCTCGGTGATCCCGGCATTCGCCACCAGCACCTCGACCGGCCCCTGGTGCTGCTCGACCTCGGTGAACGCGGCATCCACCGACGCGCCGTCGGTGACATCGCACTTCACCCCGAACAGCCCGTCGGGCACCCCCGAACCACGGTGCGTCACCGCGACCTTGTGACCGTCGGCGAGCAGACGCTGGGCGACCGCGAGCCCGATGCCGCGGTTTCCTCCGGTCACCAGGACCGAACGGGATGTGGTGTTCGACATGCGATCAACCTACCCGTTCGAATACCGCGATCACGACGAGGCCACCAGGTTTGTCGGACCGTCATCCGCGCACGGCCGCCGTCGTGTGAGACAGCACAACGGCGCCGCGCGGATCACGGCAGCCGCTGGCGGCGGAGCAGCCCGGTGACCACGCCCGCGGCGACGAGCAGCATGCCGAGCAGCAGCCAGGGGCGGCTGGCGTCGCCCCGGGTGAGCTCGTAGCCGATCTGCTCCTCCAGGGTGTCGTAGACCGAGGTCAGCTCCTGCAGCGAGGACGCCGTGTAGAACTCGCCGCCGGAGAGGCGGGCGATCTCGCGCATGGCGTCGTCGTCCACCTCGACCCGGACGTCGTCGGTGCCGCCCTCCGGCCGCGGGATGTGCACCACGCCCCACTTGGTGCCGAAGGAGATGGTCGAGATGGGCACGTTCTTGGTCTTGGCCAGCCGGGCCGCGACGAACTCGTGCCGGGGATCGTCCTGGTCGTTGAAGTCGGGGACGGTCTGCTTGCCGTCCGACATCAGCACGATCCGGGCGGGCGGCGGCTCCTGCGCCCCGCCGAGCACCGAGGCGAGCGTGTCGATGGCCTGCAGCGCGGTCAGGATGCCCTCACCGGTGGCGGTGCGCTCGGCGAGCTTGACATTGTCGATCGAGGCCTTGACCGCCTCGTGGTTCGTGGTCGGCGAGACCATCACCGACGCGGTGCCGGCGAAGCTCACGAAGCCGATGTTCAGCCCCTCGGGCAGCCCGTCGACGAAGTCCTTGCCCGCCTTCTGCGCCACCTGCAGCCGGTTCGGCGCGACGTCGGTGGCCTCCATGGAGAGCGAGACGTCCATGACGATCATGACGGTGGCGCGGTTCCGCGGCACCTTCTGCACGCTGGTCGGCCCGGCCGCGGCGATGGTCAGGAAGATCAGCCCGACCAGCATGAGCGCGATCGGCGCGTGCCGGAACGGGCTCGGCCTGGCCGGCGCGACCTTCTCCAGCAGCTCCATATTGCCGAAGCGCAGCATCTGCCTGTGCCTGCCGCGCTGCACCAGCACGTAGCCGAGCACGATGATCGCGACGACGGCGAGGAATCCGAGCCAGATCGGCGCGTTGAAGTGGGAAATGCTCACTGACGAGGCACCCGCCCGGTCGGGGCGCCGAAGCTGTGGCGCCGGGTGGACACGAACCGGACCACGTCGGCGATCCAGTCCCGGTCGGTACGCAGCGGGAGCACCGGCGCGCCGCAGCTGCGCAGCGCCTGCTCCACCTGGGTACGGTGCTGCTCCGCGGCGGCCGCGTAATCGGCCCGCAGGGTATTCGTGACGCTGAACTCGCGGGTGCGCCCGGTCTCCGGGTCGTGCAGCACCACGTCGCCGACGTCGGGCAGGGTCAGGTCGCGGGGGTCGAGCACCTCGACGGCGAGCAGGTCGTGCCGCGCCGAGATGGCGCGCAGCGAGCGCTGCCAGTCGATCTCGCCGAGGAAGTCGCTGATGATCACCGCGAGGCCGCGTTTGCGCTGCGGCCTGCGCAGCGATTCGATCCCGGCCTTCAGGTCGCCGCGGACGCCGTCGGCGGCGTGCGGGGTGGTGGCGATATCGCGCAGCAGCGACTGCGCGTGCACCCGCCCGCTGCGCGCCGGGATCCGCACCAGCCGGTCGCCGGTCGCGACCACGGCGCCGATCCGGTTGCCGCCGCCGCTGGTCAGGTGGGTGACGGCGGCCGCGGCGGCGATCGCGAGATCGCGCTTCTGGCACAGCGCGGTGCCGAAATCCAGGCTGGCCGAGAGGTCGACCACGATCCAGGTCTCCAGCTCGCGGTCGGCGATCATCTGCCGGACGTGCGGGTTGGTGGTGCGGGCGGTGACCGACCAGTCCATCTGGCGCACGTCGTCGCCGGGCTGGTAGATCCGCGCCTCGCCCGGTTCCGAGCCGGGGCCGGGGATGAGCCCGAGGTGGTCGCCGTGCAGCACGCCGTCGAGCCGGCGGCGCACCGTGAGCTCGAGCGTCTTGAGCGCCGCCGTCAGCTTCGGGTCGGTGAGCTCACCGGCACGGAACGACGGCGGGGCATGGGTCGGATTCGGCACGCGGGCAACCGGTTCGGAGGCCGCCGTCACTGCGACTGGTTGTTGCCGGCGGCCTGCGGGACCGGCGCGCCCTGCGGATGCTGCTGCGGCGCTGGCTGCGGCGGCACGCCCTGCTGCTGCGGGTACGGCTGCTGCTGCGCGGGGGCGGGCGGGGCGCCCGCGCCGTTGCTGCCCGCGACCGCCTGCGGCGCCACCTGCGGCAGCCCGACGGTCTGCAGCACCCGGCGGATCACGTCCTCCGGCGAGATCTCGTCGGCCAGCGCGTCGTAGGAGAGCACCAGCCGGTGCCGCAGCACGTCCGGGATCACCTCGACCACGTCCTGCGGGACCACGTAGTCGCGGCCGCGGATCAGCGCCACCGAGCGGGCGGCGGCGATGATGCCGAGGCTGGCGCGCGGCGAGGCGCCGTAGGCGATCCAGCTCGCGACATCCGGCATGCCGAACTCCAGCGGCTTGCGGGTCGCGGCGATCACCCGGACCACGTAGTCGACGAGCGCGTGGTGCACGAAGGTGTTGGCGGCGAGCTTCTGCAGCCGGATCAGCCCCTCGGGGTCGAGGATCCGGTTCGCGGTGGGCGGGGTGACGCCCATCCGGTAGATGATCTCGCGCTCCTCCTCGACCGTGGGGTAATCCACCACGACCTTGAAGAGGAAGCGGTCGCGCTGCGCTTCGGGGAGCGGGTAGACGCCCTCGCTCTCGATCGGGTTCTGGGTCGCCATGACCAGGAACGGATCGGGCATCGGGTAGGTCTTGCCGCCGATCGAGACGTGCCGCTCGGCCATCACCTCGAGCAGCGCCGACTGCACCTTGGCGGGCGCGCGGTTGATCTCGTCGGCGAGCACGAAGTTCGCGACCACCGGGCCGAGCTCGGTGTCGAACTCCTCCTTGCCCTGGCGGTAGATCCTGGTGCCGACGAGGTCGGTGGGGACCAGGTCCGGGGTGAACTGCACCCGGGAGAAGGAGCCGCCGACCACGGTGGCGAAGGTCTCGACGGCGAGCGTCTTGGCGATGCCGGGCACGCCCTCCAGCAGCACGTGGCCGCGCGCGAGCACACCGACGAGCAGCCGCTCCACGAGCCGGTCCTGGCCCACGATGACCCGCTTGACCTCGTAGATCGCCTTCTCGAGGAGCTGCACGTCACGCTCCAGGGTGCTGCCGGGTGCGGGCGGGTCCTTCGCCAGACCTACCCCGCTCACACCATCCGTCGAAGTCACCAACATCCCCGCTTTCGCCTCGGTCCTGTGCGTGCTGCCACAACTATTCCAGGTAATGGGCCGCTCCGCCGCAACCGGTGCGACTTCGGCTGCCGCGCACCCGGTCAGCCGGTGACGATCCGCACCGCGTACGGCATGATCCCGCCCGTGCGGACCGGCGACACCTTCACGACGTCGCCGGACTGCGGTGCTTCGATCATGGTGCCGTCGCCGAGGTAGAGCGCGACGTGCTGGCTCCCGCCCGCGCCCCAGAAGAGCATGTCGCCGCGGCGCCGCTGGTCGACCGGGACGCGGGTACCCGCGTTGTACTGGTAGCCACTGTAGTGCGGCAGCGCCACCCCGATCCCGGCGAAGGCGTAGAGCATCAGCCCGGAGCAGTCGAAGCCGACCTTCTTGTAGTCGCCGTGCTCGTCGGCGACGCCGCCGTCCTTGATACCGAGGGTCGGGCCGTCCTCGTCGCCGCCGCCCCAGGCGTAGGTGACGCCGAGCTGCGACATGGCGCGGTCCACCACGGTCTCCACCGCACCCGAGCCGTGCACCGAGGGCGAGGAGGGCTTCGGCTTCTTCGGCTTGCCCGGCGTGGCGGGCGTCGCCTCCAGCTGGGTGTGCGGCCTGCTGCCCTGGTTCAGGGTGGCGGCCCGGTCGCGCGCGGCCTGGTCGACGGCGGCGCGGGCGGCGGCCGCGGTGGCCGCGGCCCTGATCGCCGCCTCCTCGGCCTTGCGCTGCCGATCCCAGTCGATCCAGACGGCGCGCTGGTCCTGGAGCCCGGAGACGGTGGAGCGGGCCGCGTCCAATCTGCCCTGGGCGGCGTCGCGGGCCTGCTGTAGCACGTTGCGCTGCACGGTCTGCCGGTCCAGCTCGGCGGTCGCCGCGGTCACCGCGTCCTGCGCCGCGTCCTTCTTGACCTCGGCGTCGGCGGCGGCCGCGTCCGCGACCGACTTGGCCTGCCGCGCCTCGGAATTCCGGTTGCCCTGATCGAGCTGCGCGCGGCGCAGCCCGTCCAGCACCGACTGCTGCCGCCGGGAGACCAGGTCGAGCACCTGGGCCCGGTCCAGCGCGGCATCCGGGGTGGCGGCGGAGAGGTAGCTCACCATGGTCGTGGCGCCGGGGCGGGTGTACGCCTCGGTGGCGAAGTCGTCGAAGTCGTTGCGGGCCCGCGTCACCTGGTCGCCGGCGGCGGAGAGCGACTGCAGGGTGTCGGTCACGTGCGCGGCGGCGTCATCCGCGGCGTCCCTGGCGTTCTGCAGGTCGACCAGCGCCTTGTTGACCTCCTCGCGGGTGCGGGCGACGGCATCGTCGAGCACCTGCAGCTGCTGGTCGGCGGCGGCGACCTCGTTGACGAGGCCGCTCACTGCGGCGACGCCGGAGTCGACCTCCGCCCCGGCCCGCGCGATCTCCTGGTCGCTGGGGTTCGGCGGCGGGGGCGGCACCGCGAGCGCCTGCCCGGTGCCGATCAGCAACACCGCAGCGATCAGCAATCCCGCAGCGACACGTAGCGGACGGCGTTTCTTCGGTTTGCCACTCTCACGCATCGGTACCTCCAGCGGGACACCACTACTCAGAAGCAACAGCAGACCCGCCGGGAACGTGGGTCACATTCAAGCCCTTCTCCCACTATTTCCCCAGGCGCATCACGTTGAACCGTACGTCACAGGAGTTACCGAAGGAACTTTTCCAGGCGAACTACACCCGCGTAATTCGGTCGTTGCTACTCATTTGCCGGATGGGCGTCAGGAAGTTCCGCCTAAAACGAACCGAGCGTTCTGAAAGTTAGCTGCGTGCCCGACCGGAGGCCGCGAAAAAGCCGCCACCGGAGGCGGTGGCGGCTCGGTGAACCGGCGGGCTCAGGAGTGCTCGGCGGCCCGCCTGCGCGCCTTGATCCAGGCCAGCCCGCCGACCAGCAGCACGGTGATGGCGATGAGCACGCCGGTCAGCAGCGACCAGGAGATGCCCTCCGGCTGCTCCAGCCGGTGCGTGAAGGTCCCGACCGCCGCCTCGGTGTCGCCGCCCTTGTACTTGGCCTTGTCCTCGGCCCACTCCAGCCGCACCCGGCTGACGCTGTCGCTGTCGGTGCCGATCCAGTCGTCGCTGAAGACCGCGACGGTGCCGTGCTCGAACTTGCCGACCTCGGTCGCCAGATCGCGCAGCTGCGAGTCGTGCCACGGATTGCCAGGCACCACGACCACGCTCAGCTCGATGCCGTCGGCGCGCGCCGCGGCGACCAGGTCGGCCAGCTCCCGCTGATCCCGGCCGCTCGGCGCGGCGACGTGGTCGCCGGCCAGGTCCGCGCGGATCTCGTCGAGGTCGGCGCCCTCGGGCAGGCCGGTGGCCATGGGGCCGAAAACCGAGTTGGTCACGGTGGTCGTATCCATCCGATCTCGCGTCGCCTCGACAGCGGAGGCTCCTGGTTCCTACAGTGGCAGCGGTTCTCCGGCATCCGACCGGCACACGCTCGAGAGCACAGTACGCGACCCGGCCCCGCGGGCCCTGCCTGCGGCACGCCGGGCGGCCCCCCGGCGCTCACAGGACAAGCGTACTGTTAAGGTCGTAGCCGCGAGGAAAGCAGCGTACCGAGCCCTTCGGGACGCCACACGACCCTCGAAAGACTCGGTCACCGGCACAGCCCCGCCGATGACCAACCCTCATAGACGAGTGGAGCTGACGTGACGACGAGTAACGACACCTTCGGCGCCAAGGGCACCCTCGAGGTCGGAAGCAACTCCTACGAGATCTTCCGCCTCTCGGCCGTGCCGGGCACCGAGAAACTCCCCTACGCCCTCAAGGTGCTCGCGGAGAACCTGCTGCGCACCGAGGACGGCGCCAATATCACCGCCGACCACATCCGCGCGATCGCGGAGTGGGACCCCTCGGCCGAGCCGAGCATCGAGATCCAGTTCACCCCGGCCCGGGTGATCATGCAGGACTTCACCGGCGTCCCCTGCGTGGTCGACCTGGCCACCATGCGCGAGGCCGTCACCACCCTCGGCGGTGACCCGAACAAGGTCAACCCGCTCTCCCCCGCCGACATGGTCATCGACCACTCGGTGATCCTCGACGTCTTCGGCCGCGCCGACGCGCTGGAGCGCAATGTCGACCTGGAGTACCAGCGCAACGGCGAGCGCTACCAGTTCCTGCGCTGGGGCCAGGGCGCCTTCGACGACTTCAAGGTCGTCCCGCCCGGCATGGGCATCGTGCACCAGGTGAACATCGAGTACCTGGCCCCGACCGTGATGGTCCGCAACGGCCAGGCCTACCCGGACACCTGCGTCGGCACCGACTCGCACACCACCATGGTCAACGGCCTCGGCGTGCTCGGCTGGGGCGTCGGCGGCATCGAGGCCGAGGCCGCCATGCTCGGCCAGCCGGTCTCCATGCTGATCCCGCGCGTCGTCGGCTTCAAGCTGACCGGTGAGATCCAGCCCGGCGTGACCGCCACCGACGTCGTGCTCACCGTCACCGACATGCTGCGCAAGCACGGCGTGGTCGGCAAGTTCGTGGAGTTCTACGGCGCGGGCGTGGCCGAGGTGCCGCTGGCCAACCGCGCCACCCTCGGCAATATGAGCCCGGAGTTCGGCTCCACCGCCGCGATCTTCCCGATCGACGGCGAGACCATCAACTACCTGCGCCTCACCGGCCGCAGCGACGAGCAGCTCGCGCTCGTCGAGGCGTACGCCAAGGAGCAGGGGATGTGGCACGACGCCGAGCGCGAGCCGTCCTACTCCGAGTACCTCGAGCTGGACCTGAACACCGTGGTGCCGTCGATCGCCGGGCCGAAGCGCCCGCAGGACCGCATCCTGCTCAGCGAGTCCAAGGTGGCGTTCCGCAAGGACATCCACAACTACACCAGCGACGCGCAGGGCGAGGTCGCCGCGGACACCCCGCACACCCAGCTGGACGAGGCGATCGACGAGTCCTTCCCGGCCAGCGACCCGGCGGTGCTCTCCTTCGCCGACGACGGCGCGGTGGACGTCACCCCGTCCGCGGCGAACGGCGCCGAGGGCCGCCCGACCAAGCCGGTCACGGTGCGCTCCGCCGAGCGCGGGGACTTCGTGCTCGACCACGGCGCCGTGGTGGTCGCGGGCATCACCTCCTGCACCAACACCTCCAACCCGTCGGTCATGCTCGGCGCCGCCCTGCTCGCCCGCAACGCGGTGGAGAAGGGGCTCGCCAGCAAGCCGTGGGTGAAGACCAACATGGCGCCCGGCTCGCAGGTGGTCTCGGACTACTACGAGAAGGCGGGGCTCTGGCCCTACCTGGAGAAGCTCGGCTTCTACCTGGGCGGCTACGGCTGCACCACCTGCATCGGCAACACCGGCCCGCTGCCGGAGGAGATCTCCAAGGCGGTCAACGACAACGACCTCTCGGTCACCGCGGTGCTCTCCGGCAACCGCAACTTCGAGGGCCGCATCTCCCCCGACGTGAAGATGAACTACCTGGCCTCGCCGCCGCTGGTCATCGCCTACGCGCTCGCGGGCACCATGGACTTCGACTTCGAGGTCGACCCGCTGGGCAAGGACACCGAGGGCAACGACGTCTTCCTGAAGGACATCTGGCCCTCGGCCCAGGAGATCGACGACACCATCAAGTCGACGATCAGCCAGGACATGTTCCGCAAGTCCTACGCCACGATCTTCGACGGTGACGAGCGCTGGCAGAAC
Organism: Nocardia sp. NPDC050697; assembly: GCF_040654395.1. Lineage (NCBI taxonomy): Bacteria > Bacillati > Actinomycetota > Actinomycetes > Mycobacteriales > Nocardiaceae > Nocardia > Nocardia sp. NPDC050697. Next base: position 114,175 of record NZ_JBFAHY010000001.1, on the reverse strand, counting down.
CTGGACACCCCGGAGGGCGACACCTTCGCCTGGGACCCGAACTCCACCTACGTGCGCAAGGCGCCGTACTTCGACGGCATGGAGATGGAGCCGGCCCCGGTCACCGACATCACCGGCGCCCGCGTGCTCGCGCTGCTCGGCGACTCGGTGACCACCGACCACATCAGCCCGGCCGGTCCGATCAAGCCGGGCACCCCGGCCGCGCAGTACCTGGACGAGCACGGCGTGGAGCGCAAGGACTACAACTCGCTCGGCTCGCGGCGCGGCAACCACGAGGTGATGATCCGCGGCACCTTCGCCAACATCCGGCTGCGCAACCAGCTGCTGGACGACGTCTCGGGCGGTTACACCCGCGACTTCACCCAGGAGGGCGGCCCGCAGGCGTTCATCTACGACGCCGCGCAGAACTACCAGGCGGCGGGGATCCCGCTGGTCGTGCTCGGCGGCAAGGAGTACGGCTCCGGCTCCTCGCGCGACTGGGCGGCCAAGGGCACCAGCCTGCTCGGCGTCAGGGCTGTCATCACCGAGTCGTTCGAGCGCATCCACCGCTCCAACCTGATCGGCATGGGCGTGATCCCGCTGCAGTTCCCGGCGGGCGAGTCGGCCAAGTCGCTCGGGCTGACCGGCACCGAGGTCTTCGACATCGAGGGCATCACCGCGCTGAACGAGGGCAAGACCCCGAAGACGCTGACGGTGACCGCCACCAAGGAGGACGGCGAGAAGGTCACCTTCGACGCCGTGGTCCGGATCGACACCCCCGGTGAGGCGGATTACTACCGCAACGGCGGCATCCTGCAGTACGTGCTGCGCAATATGATCCGCGGCTGATCGCAGGTTCCCCGTCACGGAAGGGTCCGTGCATCGCGCGGCGGTGCACGGACCCCTGGCGTTTTCCCCCGAGGAGACCGATGCCCAAGGTCAGCGATGACCACCTCGCCGCGCGCCGCAGCCAGATCCTGGACGGCGCCAGGCGCTGCTTCGCCGAGTACGGCTACGACGGCGCCACCGTGCGCCGGCTGGAGGACGAGATCGGGCTCTCCAGGGGCGCGATCTTCCACCACTTCCGGGACAAGGACGCGCTCTTCCTCGCGCTCGCCCAGGAGGATGCCGAGCGGATGGCCGATGTCGCCGCCAACCAGGGCATCGTCCAGGTCATGCGGGACATGCTCGCGCACCCGGAGGAGTTCAACTGGCTCGGCACCCGGCTGGAGATCGCGCGCAGGCTGCGCACCGACCCGGAGTTCAGGGCCGGGTGGAGCCAGCGCTCGGCCGAGCTCACCGCGGCCACCCTGGCCCGGCTGGAGCGCCGCAAGGCGGCGGGCGCGCTGCGCGACGACGTCCCCACCGACGTGCTGCTCGGCTACCTCGACCTGGTGCTCGACGGGCTGATCGCCCGGATCGCCTCCGGGCACACCAACGAGAACCTGACCGCGGTGCTCGACCTGGTCGAGGCCTCGGTCCGGCGCCGGGCCTAGACCTGGCCTAGGCCCCGGACTCCAGCCCGGCGAGCAGGGCGCGCGCGATGCGGTCCAGCTCCCGGCGGTCCGCCGCCGGGAGCACCGCGAGCAGCCTGGTCTCGTTCTCGGTGTGCGCGCGCACCGCCCGGTCCACCAGCGCGCGCCCGCGCTCGGTGAGCGCCACCTTGATCGCGCGGCGATCGGCCGCGTCCGCGCCGCGGCGCACCAGCCCGGCCTGCTCCAGCCGGTCCAGCCGCCCGGTCATCCCCGCCCTGGAGAGCATGAGCGTGTCGGCCAGCGCGGAGGGGTTCAGCGCGAAGGGCTCGCCCGAGCGGCGCAGCGCCGCCAGCACGTCGAACTCCCCGCGCTGTAGCCCGTGCGCGGTGAAGACCCCCTCGATCTCGCGGTCGAGCACCGCCGCGACCCGGCTCAGCCTGCCGACGATCGCCATCGCCGCCGTGTCCAGGTCCGGCCGCTCCCGCCGCCACTGCGCTTCGATCGCGTCGACCGCGTCCGGCTCCACCATGGACACCATCCTATTCGGTGCCTTATAGTTCGGTGGCTATATAGTTCGTCACCTAATTATATTGAGCCGAATCATCAGGAGCGCACCGTGAACGCCGTCATCCGCCACCCCGCCGACATCGAGACCCTGACCGCCAACGCCGTCACCATGCGGCTGCTCATCGACGCCGACGCGACCGGCGGCGCCCTGAACACCCTCGAGGTCACCATGCCGCGCGGCGCCGACGGGGCCAGTCCGCACTTCCACACCCGCTCCGACGAGCTCTTCTACATCGCCGACGGGGAGCTCCAGCTGCTCGCGGGCGACCGCATCGTCACCGTCGGCGCGGGCGGCTCGGTGCTGGTGCCGCGGCACATGCCGCACGCCTTCGGCGCCACCCCCGACAGCGGCGCCCGCATCCTGATCGCGCTGGTCCCCGGCGTGCGCCGCTTCGAGTACTTCCGCCTGCTCGAGCGGATCTCGCGCGGCGAATCGAACCTCGAGGAGCTGGCCGCGAGCCAGGAGGAGTACGACAACCACTTCGTCGACGCCCCGGACTGGTGGCGCGAACGCAACGCCAATCGCCGTTGACACCCCGGCATTACGCGCGCCCGAGCCGCGCCAAAGCCCCGTGGAACGCCCCGCCGGGCGCTATGCTTCGGACGTGTGCATCGGCCGCCCGCAAACTCGGGGCAGCAGGTGGCCAGTGACTCGGCGGGCACGGTGGCAGCGACGGCGCGGGTACCTCGACGAGCCGGTTCTCGCCGGATAGACCCAACCGTGAGCAGCAGCACCGAGCAGGACGGAGCCCCCCGTGATCGCGACCCGCCGTCCCGCCCGCGCCCGCTCGAGCCGGGATTCAGCCACCTCCGGATATCTACCGGCGAATTCTCCGCAATCGGGACGACGAGGGGGCTGACCGCCGGTGACACCACACGGGCCGAGCACGATCCTGGTCGTCGCCGACGCCGACGACCGGCACGCCGCGGCACTGGCGGCGACCGTACGAGAACAGCACGGCCTCACCGCCATCCGCCTCGACCCCCGCGAATTCCCCTCCCGCACCGGCAGTTTCCGGGTCGACCCGAGCGGCACCGCGCGCTCGCTCTCCCGGATCGTCGGGCTGGACGACGTGCGCTCGGTGTGGTGGCGGCGCACCACCGGGCACACCGTCCCGCACGCGGGCGGGGCCGAGGCGCAATCGGAGAGCGACGGCTTCCTGCAGGGGCTGCTCTGGTCCATCCCGGCGTACTGGGTCAACGACCCGGGCGCCGACCGCACGGCGTCCCGCCGCATCGTGCAGCTGGAGACCGCGCGGCGGGCCGGCTTCGCCATCCCGGAGACCCTGATCACGAACGATCCGGACGAGGCGCGCAGCTTCGTCGGCGGGCGGCCGGGGGCGGTGGTGCGCAAGCGCGGGAACGCCGGCGGCCGGGCCCGCACCCGGCTCTGCACCGACGCCGACCTCGGCGATATCGAGGCCATCCGGAACACCCCGACCGCGTTCCAGGACTACATCGCCGCCGAATGCGACCTGCGCGTGGTCTGGGTGGACGGGGTGGAGTGGGCGGTCCGGGTGGCGCCGGGCCACGGCGAGCGCGGCGCGCCCCCCGCCCACCTGCGTCCGGAGCGGCTGCCGGCCTCGGTGGGCAAGTCGCTCACCACGCTCATGGGCGCGCTCGGGCTCAGCTTCGGGGTGCTCGACCTGCGGATCGGCCTGGACGGCGAGTACTACTTCCTCGAAGTGGACCCGCAGGGCCGGTTCGCCCACCTGGCCACCAGGGCGGAGCTCCCCATCTTCCGCAGCCTGGCGAACCTGCTCGTCCTCGGGGACGGCGCGGTGGCCGACCTGTGAGCCGGGTGCTCGGCCGAACCACCGTGCGCCGCAATCGTTCCCGGGCACAGCCGAGCCACCCGGACGAGCCGGGCACCGCCTGGTATCGGCGCTAGGACGCTGCCTTGCGCCGGTTCGCACCGCCGCGGCTGCGCAATTGCACATCCGATTCCACGAGCACATTGTGGATGAAGCCGTACGAGCGGCCGGTCGACTGGGCCAGCGATCGGATGCTGGCTCCGGCTTCGTACTGCTTCTTGAGCTGGGACTGCAGCCGATCGCGGGACTTCCCGGTGACCCGGGTCCCCTTCGCGAGCGGCGGCTCACCGGCGACCTTCGCGCCGGCCGATCTGGTAGAGGCTGTCCTGGGCGCGGCAGTCTTGCCGGTTCCGGGCCGATCCTTGCGTGTGGGCCTGTCGCTCATTGGCTTCCTCCGAGTCGCCGAGCAGCGCTCATTCCAGGCTAGACAAGGCACCGGCCACGATCAACGGCGATTTGTGATGAAAGTCACGCGAGCTGAATCAATTCCAGATATTCGGCCGACCAGTGGTCCTCGGTGCCGTCCGGGAGCAGGATCACGCGCTCCGGATTCAGCGCCTCGGCCGCGCCCGGATCGTGCGTCACCAGCACCACCGCGCCCGCGTAGGTGCGCAGCGCGTCCAGCACCTGCTCGCGGGAGACCGGGTCCAGGTTGTTCGTCGGCTCGTCCAGCAGCAGCACGTTCGCCGCCGAGGAGACCAGCCCGGCCAGCGCCAGCCGGGTCTTCTCGCCGCCGGAGAGCGTGCCCGCGGGCTGCTCCAGCTGCGGCCCGGTGAACATGAAGGCGCCGAGCAGGCCACGCAGCTCCTGCTCGCCGGCGTCCGGCGCGGCGTGCCTGATGTTCTCCCAGACCGTCGCGCGGTCGTCCAGGGTGTCGTGCTCCTGGGCGAAGTAGCCGACCTTGAGCCCGTGCCCCGGGTCCAGCTGCCCGGCGCTCGGCTGCTCGACCCCGGCCAGCAGCCGCAGCAGCGTGGTCTTGCCCGCGCCGTTCAGCCCGAGCACCACCACCCGGCTGCCGCGGTCGATGGCCAGGTCGACGCCGGTGAAGATCTCCAGCGAGCCGTACATCTTGGTCAGGTTCGAGGCCATGAGCGGGGTCTTGCCGCAGGTGGCGGGCTCCGGGAACTTGATCCTGGCCACCTTGTCGGCCACCCGCACATCGTCCAGCTCGGCCAGCAGCCGGTCGGCGCGCTTCGCCATCTGTTGCGCCGCAGTGGCTTTCGTCGCCTTGGCGCCGAGCTTGGCGGCCTGCGCCTTGAGCGCGGAGGCCTTCTTCTCGGCATTGGCGCGCTCGCGGCGACGGCGCTGCTCGTCGGTGGCGCGCGCGTCCAGGTACTTCTGCCAGCCCATGTTGTAGATGTCGGCCTCGCCGCGCACGGCGTCCAGGAACCACACCTTGTTCACCACGTCGGCGAGCAGGTCGACGTCGTGGCTGATCACGATGAGCCCGCCGTCGTGGTTCTGCAGGAAGCCGCGCAGCCAGGTGATGGAGTCGGCGTCGAGGTGGTTGGTCGGCTCGTCCAGCAGCAGCACCGTGTCCGAGCGGCCGCCGCTGCCATCCGAGGCGGCGAAGAGGATCCTGGCCAGCTCGATGCGGCGGCGCTGACCGCCGGAGAGGGTGCGCAGCGCCTGGCCGAGCACCCGGTCCGGCAGCCCGAGGCTGCTGCAGATCCGGGCCGCCTCGCTCTCCGCCACGTACCCGCCGAGCGCGGAGAACCGCTCCTCCAGCCGGCCGTACTTGCGGACCGCGCGCTCCCGCTCGGCGTCGTCGGCGACCTCCGCCATCAGCGCCTGCTGCTTCTCCATCTGCCGGATCAGCGCGTCCAGGCCGCGCGCCGAGAGCACCCGATCCCTGGCCAGCACGTCCAGATCGCCCTCGCGCGGGTCCTGCGGGAGGTAGCCGACATCGCCCGAGCGGAGCACCGTGCCCGCATAGGGCTCGCCCTCGCCGGCCAGGATGCGCAGCGTGGTGGTCTTCCCCGCGCCGTTCCGGCCGACCAGGCCGATCCGGTCGCCGTTCTGCACCCGCAGCGCCGAGCCGGGCGCGGTGAGCAGGGTGCGGACTCCGGCCCGGACCTCCAGGTCGGTCGCGGTGATCACAGGAAAATCTCCTCGCTTTTCGTCTCGGACGGCGGGGGCGATCTTTCGCCTTTGCGCAGTGTGCGCGGCCCGCGCGCCCCGGAACCACCGATTTTACCGGTCGCCGGGAGGTGCTCTGCCGTCGCTACCGATCTGCTCGGGTGGAGTGCGCTGGTCACCGGGGTTCCCCGGGGGAGAGGGGCTAGGGGGTTTCCTCCGCCGCGGTGGTCTTGCGCGGGGTGCGCTCGGCCGGGGTTTTGGTCGCGCCGTTCGCGATGGGGGTCGCGGTTTTGCGCGCGGTCGTGCGCTTGGCCGGGGTTTTGCGGGCGGGAGTTTTCTTCGCGGGAGGGGTTGTGTTGGTCGAGGTTTCGGGTGCGGGTGACGTCGCGGTGGGAGTTGTTTCCGCGGCGGGAGTTGCGGGCGCGTCGGAGAAGAGCGGCAGGGGTGTCGGCGCCGCGGCGCCGGGCGACGGTTCGACCGCGGGCGTCGCGTCGGCCGAGAACTCCGGCTGAGCCGGGTCCGAGGAGGCCGGAGGCGCCGCCTTGCGAGTCGCCCGCTTGGCCGGAGCCCGCTTGGCCGCGGTGCCCGCAGCCCTCTTGCGCGCTGCGGTCCGCTTCGGCGGACGTGGCGTCGGCTCGGCCGCGGTCGAAGCCGCCTGCTCCGTCACCGTCGCGTCCACCGCGTCCGCGGGCGTCGGGTCCACGGCCGCCTGATCCACGGGCGCAGGAGTCGCGGGCGCAGGAGTCGCGGGCGTCAGGCCTACGGCCGCCGAGTCCACAGGCGTCGCGTCCGCCGTGCCCAGGTCGGTGGCCGTCGGGTCCGCAGGCTCGGGGCCGGTGGGCGTCGCGTCCGCAGGCGTCGCGTCGGCGACCGGTGACGCGGGCGCCTTGCGGGCGGTGGTCCGCTTGGCCGGAGTCTTCCGAGCCGCTGGCTTCTCGGCGGGAGCCGCTTGCGAAGCCGCCGTTTTGCGGGCAGTGGTCTTGCGCGGAGTGGCCTTCTCAACCGGCGCCGCTTCGTCCCCGGTGCTGGCAGGCGTCGGCGTAGCGGAGGTCTCGAGCGGGACCTCGGCTTGCGGAGCAGCCGACTTGCGCGCGGTCCTCCGCGGAGTGGCCTTCTTCGCGGGCGTCGCCTCGGCGGCGGGAGCTGGGGTTCCGCCCTCGACCGGCGCAGGAGTCACCGCCTTGCGCGCGGAGGTCTTCCGCGCCGCGGTCTTCTTCGCGGGCACCACCTCATCACCGACGGCGGCTGGAGCCACCTTCTTGGCGGGGGTCTTCCGCGCGGTCGCGCGCTTGGCCGGCGCCTCGGCCGCAGCGGCCGCCTTGCGCGGCGCGCGCTTGGCGGGCGCCTTCTCGGCGGGCTCATTCTCGGCGGGCGCCACCGAAAGATGTTCGCTGACAACAGATTCTGCCGCAACAGCCTTCCGCGGCGCGCGCTTCCGCACCGCCGCCTTCTCGACGGGCGCGGCGTCCGCCGCTGCGACACCAGCGGCGGCGTCACCGGACCCCACGACCGGGGGCGGCAGGTCATCAGTCGCGCCCGCATCGGTGGCAGCAGTCGCGTCACCCGACTCTGGAGCCGTCGGCAACACGCCATCCGTCGCCGCCTGACCGGTCTCTAGAGCCGTCGGCGGCACTCCATCCATCGCCTCCGCGGCAACGGCTGCAGCCGACTCACCGGCTTCTACAGCCGTCGGCAGGTCATCCGTCACCTCCGCGGCAACGGCAGCAGCCGACTCACCGGTCTCCACGGCTGTGGTCGGCCCATCATCGGTGGTAACCGTCTCGCCCTCGACTGCGGCAGTAGTCGCCGCTGAATCGACATCGGCAGCCGGAGCAGCATCCGCGCGGGCAGGCGCGGCCGTGGCCGGGCCGATCTCGGCGACGGGAGCGGCGACATCGCCCTCCGAGGTGGCCGACACCGCGCCTCCGACCCGCGCGGACGAGCCCACCCGCTCCGACCCGCCGCGCGGCACCGCCCGCGAACCGTTCCGCTCGCCAGCGGCCCGCTCCCGCTTCCCGGCCCGGAACGCCGACGGCTCCCGCGTCGAAACCCCGCCCGCGACCGGCACCGGAGCGGAAGAACCACTCGGCTTCTCGTCGATCAACCACCGCGCGGGAGTGTCGGCAACCGGAACCGGTTCCGGCGACCCCTCGTCGAAACCGAACCGCGCGTGCGCCCGGCGCAGGAATCCGGGCGCGTACCAGACGCGATCCCCGAGCACCTTCATCCCGGCGGGCAGGAGGAACCCGCGCACGAGGGTGGCGTCGACCAGCACGGCGAGCGGCAACCCGATGCCGAACGCCTTCATGAAGGTGATGTCGGAGGCGAGGAAGCCGAGCAGCACCAGGGAGATGAGCACGGCGGCGGCGGTGACGATGCGCCCGATCCGCTCCAGCCCGAGCGCCACCGCGGCCTCGCTGTCGCCGGTGCGCCGGTACTCCTCGCCGATCCGGCTGAGCAGGAAGACCTGGTAGTCCATGGCGAGGCCGAAGGCGACGCCGAAGAGCATGACCGGGACGGTGGGCGGCAGGTCACCGGTGACGGTGAAGTCGAGCAGCCCGGAGAGGTGCCCGTCCTGGAAGATCCAGACCAGGGCGCCGAAGGTGGCGGTGAGGCTGAGCGCGCTCAGGACGAGCGCCAGCACCGGGAGTACCACGCTGCCGGTGAGCAGGAAGAGCGCGACGAGCATGAACACGATCACGAAGCCGAGCGCCAAGGGCAGCGCGGCGGTGACCGAGGCCAGCGCGTCGCTGTTGGTCGCGGCGATGCCGCCGATCAGCACCGGCGAGGGGGCGGGCACGGCGCGCACCTCGTCGACCAGGCGGTCGAGCGCGGCGGGGTCGTCGGTGGCGGGGACGATGGTCAGGTAGGCGGCGCCGTCGGCGCCGAAGCCGGCGTGCAGCGCGCCGGGCGCGGCGAACTGCATGCCGCCGGCGTAGCTGCCGGTGACGGTGTCGACCCGGCGCACGTCGGGCAGGTCGGAGAGCGCGGTGGCGTACCCGCCGACGCCGTCGGCGGAGTCCGGCAGCACGGCGAAGAGCCCGTTCTGCTCGGTGATCCCGAACTCGGCGGCGAGCGTCTCGGCGATCTGCCGCGACGCCATCTCGCGCGGCAGCGCCCTCTCATCCGGGAAACCGAGGTTGACGTGCAGGAACGGCGCGCCGAGGAGCAGCAGCAGGGCGGCGACGGCGAGCCCGATGGGCAGCGGGCGGCGCATGACCACGGTGGCGAGCCGGTGCCAGAAGCCGTCGGCGGCGGCGCCGGTGGCGCGGCGCCGCGGCCGCAGCCGGCCGCGGTCGATGCGGTGGCCGAGCAGCAGCAGGAGCGCGGGCAGCACGGTCAGCGAGACCACCGCGGCGAGCGCCGCGACCAGCAGCCCGGCGTACCCCATCGAGCGCACCGCGACCAGCGGGAAGAACAGCAGCCCGGCGAGCGCGATGGCGACGGTGACGGCGGAGAAGGCGACGGTCCGCCCGGCGGAGCGCATGGTCGCGGTGAGCGCGGCCGCCGGCTCGGCGCCGCCGTCGAGTTCGTCGCGGAAGCGGCTGATCAGCAGCAGGCTGTAGTCGATGGCGAGGCCGAGGCCGAGCAGCGTGGCGACATTGCTCGCGGTGGCGGCGACATCGGTGAGGCTCGCGACGGCGGTGAGCGCGCCCACCGTGAGCAGCACGGTGACGGCGGCGACCACCAGCGGCAGCGCGGCGGCGACCAGCCCGCCGAAGACGAAGAGCAGCGCGATCAGCGTGACCGGGAAGGCGATGGATTCGCCGAGCAGCACGTCCTTCTCGGTCTGCTGCACGGTCTCGCGCAGCAGCATGGCGTAGCCGCCGACCCGGACCTCGACGGGGTCGTGCGCGCCGCCGAAGCGCTCGGCGAGATCGCCGATCCGCGCGTCCACCTCGGACTCGGTGCCGAGCACGCTGGCGACGATCAGCCCCTTGCCGCCGTCGGCGCTGCGCAGTGCTGCCGGTTTGCCGTCGGTCCAGTAGGAGCTGACGCGGGCGACGCCGGGCTCGGCGGCGAGGTCGCGGGCGAGAGCGCTCGCGGCGGCGCTCGCGGCGGGGTCGTCGACCGAGGAGCCGGTCTCGACGAGCAGCACCAGATTCGGCGCCGCCTCGCCGAAGGTGTCGCGCAGAACCGTTGCGGCACGGGCGGATTCGCTGCCCTGATCGCTGTAGCCCCCGCCCTGCACCTTGTCGAACAGGCCGGATCCGAACGCGCCGAGGCCGAGTGCGAGCGCCGCGAAGACGACGAGAATCACCCCGGCGCGGCGCCTGGTCAGTTCGAACACCGAGAGTCCCCTCGTCCTGCGATCGCTACGTTTCGCGCCGCCGACCTGGGCGATCATCGCCGCACCGGCCCGGCACGCGGCGATAGTAACAATGCCCGCCGCAACGTTGCTGAGCGCGAAGGTGATTCCCGTCGCACCCGGGCGGCGGCGCCGGCGGACGATAGGCTGCCCGCGAAACCGGAGGAGCAGTATGGCGGATTCCGCACACGCGGCGGCGACGTTCGACATCGTGGTCTGCGGGCAGGGCCCGGCCGGGCGCGCGCTCGCGCACCGGTGCCTGGCGCACGGACTCACGGTGGCGGTGGTCGATCCGGCGCCGGAGCGGCGCTGGCGGGCCACCTACGCGGTGTGGGCGGACGAGCTCCCCGGCTGGCTGGACCGCGGAGTCGTGGCGGCGACGGTGCCGGAGCCGGTGGCCTGGGGGCGCCGCGAGCACCGCCTGGCCCGCGCCTACGCGGTGCTCGACACCGGGCGGCTGCAGGACGCGCTTTCCCCCGCGGGTGCGGCGGTCTTCCCCGACCGGGCGGTGCGGTGCGAGCCGCACCGCGTCACCCTGGCCTCCGGCACGGAGCTGCGCGGCGACCGGGTCATCGACGCACGCGGGCTGCGCCGCGACCCGGCCCGCGCCGAGCAGACCGCGCACGGCGTACTGGTCCCCGCCGACCGGGTGCGCGGCACCGAGACGCTCTTCATGGACTGGCGCCGGGACAACGGCGCCGACCCGGCCGCACCGCCCTCCTTCCTCTACGCGGTCCCGCTCGACGCGGGCACCGTGCTGCTCGAGGAGACCTGCCTGGCCGGCCGCCCCGCCCTGGACGACGCCGAACTGCGCCGCCGCCTGCACCGCCGCCTCGCCGCCCGCTCCATCGCCCTGACCGGCACCGAGGAGATTGAGCGGGTCCGCTTCCCGGTGCAGGGCGGGCGGCCGGGGCCGGAGCGCTTCGGCGCGGCGGGCGGCCTGCTGCACCCGGCCACCGGCTACAGCGTCGCCGCGTCGCTCGCCGCCGCCGACACCGCCGCCACCGGCGGGATGTATTGGACCCCGCGGGCACGGGCGGTCGCGGCGCTGCGCGCGGCCGGGCTGCGGGCGCTGCTCGCGCTGCCACCGGAGCGGGTCCCGGACTTCTTCGACGCCTTCTTCACCCTCCCCGCACACCGCCAGCGCGCCTACCTCTCGGGCCCGGACGACCTGACCGGGGTGCTCGCCGCCATGGCGGGGCTCTTCCCGCAACTTCCCCGCAGCACCCGGCTCACGGTGGCTCGCGCAACCCTCGACCTGCGCGTCCGCTCGCAGAGACCGGGCGGTTCGGCCATGATGGAGTGATGCGGGCTATCTGGAAGGGCTCGATCGCGTTCGGGCTGGTGAACGTCCCGGTGAAGGTGTACACCGCCACCGAGGACCACGACATCCGGTTCCATCAGGTGCACGCCAAGGACGGCGGGCGGATCAAGTACGACCGGGTGTGCAGCGTGTGCGGGGAATCCGTGCAGTACGCCGATATCGACAAGGCCTACGAATCGCCGGAGGGCGCGAAGGTGGTGCTCACCGACGAGGACTTCGCCAAGCTCCCCGCGGCGGAGAAGCACGAGATCCCGGTGCTGCAGTTCGTGCCGTCCGAGCAGATCGACCCGATCCTGTTCGAGAAGAGCTACTACCTGGAGCCGGACTCGACCACCCCCAAGGCGTACGTGTTGCTCGCCGCGACCCTGGAGCGCATCGACCGCACCGCGCTCGTGCACTTCACGCTGCGCCAGAAGACCAGGCTGGCCGCGCTCCGGGTGCACGACGGGGTGCTGCTGCTGCAGACCCTGCTCTGGCCGGACGAGGTGCGCGCGGTGGACTTCGAGTCGCTGCAGGACGCCTCCAAGCCGCGCCCGCAGGAGATCTCCATGGCGGAGACGCTGGTGGAGTCGATGTCCGACGACTTCGAGCCCGAGCAGTTCACCGACGAGTACCAGATCGAGCTGCGCAAGGTGCTGGACGAGGCCATCGCCAATGGCTCGGACACCCTGGTCAGCCGCCCGGAGCCGGAGAAGGAGCAGGTCGACGCCGAGGTGGTGGATCTGGTGGCGGCGCTGCAGCGCAGTCTCGAGGCCAGTGGCCGCCGGGCCGCGGGCGGTGGCGCCGCGAAGAAAGCGCCCGCGAAGAAGACGGCGAGCAAGGCCGCCAAGGAGCCGGCGAAGAAGACCGCCGCCAAGAAGACCGCGAGCAAGAGCACCGCGAAGAAGACCACCGCGCGCAAGGCGCCCGCCAAGAAGGCGCAGGAACGCAAGGGCGCCTGACACCTCCGGCGCCGGGCGGCCTGCTGTCCGAGCAGCTGTACGGGCACGACGCCCACGTTGGCGGCCCGCAGGGACGGCTGGTTCGTCTTCGACGACGGCACCCACACCGACCTCGGCAGGCTGCGCTGAGCCGCGCCTGCGGCCGGAAAAAAATGAGCGGACAGCCGCCGATCCGGTGTGCCACCATGTCCGCATACCGCCGATCGGGCGGAACGAGCACAGCGAAGGAGGTGACGGCCGTGATCGACATCAGCCCCGGAGACGGGATGCGCAGCGTGCACCGGAACGGCCGTCGCCTGGCCGAGGCCGCGGCGGGCACCGAATCGCGGACACCGCCCGGCTACCGGCCGCAGCGGTACGGCGTCCCGGGTACCCCGGCCGCCTGACCAGCGCCTCCCCTCTCCCCTCGTTCACCCGACCCCGAAGGCCGGTGTCCCATGACGCTCTCCGTCGTCCCCTCGCACCCTCCCCCCACCACCGAGAACTGGATCCACGCCAGCGTGCTCGTGCTGAATGCCAGCTACGAGGCGCTGCACGAGGTCACCGCCGACCGCGCCGTCACCCTGGTGCTCGCCGGGGCGGCGGAGGCCATGTTCGCCCGCGAGCCCTACTTCCCGATCCGCTCGCAGCGGCACGAGATCGCGCTGCCGGAGACCATCCGGCTGCTGCGGTACGTGCACGTGGCGCAGCGGCCCGCCGTGCACGACGAGAGCCCGGCGACCGCGGCGGGCGTGCTGCGCCGGGACGACCGGCGCTGCGGCTACTGCGGCGCGCGGGCGCACACCGTCGACCACATCCGGCCGCGCAGCCGGGGCGGCCCGAACACCTGGGGCAACCTCGTCGCCTGCTGCGCGCCGTGCAATACCGCCAAGGCGAACCGGACGCCGGAGGAGGCGGGGCTGACCCTGCTCTGGCAGCCGAAGGCCCCCGACCCGCTGGCCAAGCGGCAGCGGGACATCTGGCGCCGGCTCGCCGAGTGACCACCGAGAAAGGAGAAGGACGTGACCGTCGACACCACTACCACTCTGGCCACACTGCTCCCGCTCTCGGACGCGCGGGGCTGGCACCGGGCCGCCTGCCGGGGTGACCCGAACCACGAGGCGTGGTTCCCGTACCCGTCGGAAGACTTCGGCTACGCCCGGGCGATCTGCGCGAATTGCCCGATTCGCGCCGGGTGCGCGGAGTTCGCCGCGGACACCGGCCAGTCCGGGGTCTGGGGCGGGCACGAGTACGACCGCGGCCGGCTCGTGCGGGAGTGAACGGTGCGGGCCGCCGCCGGAACAGCGGTGGCGGCGCGCACCCCCGCCTGCCACATAGACTGCCGCTCCGTGGGAACTCATCGCAGCAGCGAATCCGGTTCGCGGGGCGTCAGCGCAGGCGTGATCGCCGCAGTGGTGGCGGTGGTGGTGCTGATCGTGGCGGTCGTCGGCTGGTTCCAGCTGCGCGACCGCGGCGACAGCCGCGACACCGCCGCCGCCGCGGAGTGCGTGGAGGGCACCGCCACGCTGGACGTGACGGTCGACCCGGTGCTCGCCGACCCGGTCCGGGCGATCGCCGACCGCTACAACGCCACCGCGCCCCGGGTGCGCGACCACTGCGCCGAGGTGCACGTGACCGCGCGCGCCTCCGCCGATGTGGCCGCCGCCTTCGCGTCGGGTACCTGGACCTCGCCGCTGGGGGCGCAGCCCGCACTCTGGATCCCGGACTCCACCCGCTCGGTCGAGGCGGTCCGGGTGCCGGGGCTGATCGAGGGCAACCCGACCTCGGTGGCGACCAGCGCCATCGTGCTCGCCGTCGCCGAGCCGCTGCGCGCCGCGCTCGACCAGGCCAAGGCGGCGTGGTCGGATCTGCCCCGGCTGCAGCAGGGGTCGCTGAGCGAGATCGGGCTGAGCGGTTGGGGCGGGCTGCGGATGGCGCTGCCCGCCGGCGACACCTCGACCGCGGCGGCGGTCGCCGTCGGCTCCTCGCTCTCCGGCGCCGACCCGCTCACCCTCGACGCCGCGCGCACCGGCCAGGTGGTCTCGGCCATCTCGGTGCTCGCCGCCGAGGCACCGCAGTCCGCGGACCCGCTGACCGCGCTCATCCAGGCCGCCTCCGGCAACCCGGACGCCCCCGTGCACGCCGTCGCCGCCACCGAGCAGCAGGTGAAGGCGCAGGCCGGGGCCGCGATCTACCGGCCGATCGGGGCCGCGCCGCTGGCCGACTACCCGGCCGCGCTGATGACCGGCGGCTGGGTGGACGAGACCGAGAACCTGATCGCCGGGCTCTTCACCGACTACCTGCGCGCCCCGGCGCAGTCCGCGCTGCTCGCCCAGGCCGGGTTCACCGCCCCCATGGCCGCGCCGACGCCGGACAAGGCCACGCTCGACGCCGTGCGGCAGACCGTGGAGAACCCGGTGCTCGGGGTGAGCACCACGGTGCTGCTCGACGTCTCGTCGTCCATGGGCGCCAAGGAGGGCACCATGACCCGGCTGGCGAACGCGCTGGCCGCGCTGCGCTCCACCCTCACCACCCTGCCGCCGGAGTTCGGGCTCGGCGTCTGGACCTTCGGCAAGAACCTGGACGGCGGCAAGCCGTACCAGGTGCAGACCCCGACCGCCGCGCTCACCGACGCCCAGCGCAGCACGCTGGACACGGCGCTCGGCGCGGTCAAGCCCTCGGAGTCCAAGACCGACCAGGCGTACCCGGCGCTGCTCGCCGCCTACCAGGAGGTGACGGCGAAGCCCGCCGCGGGCCGCACCAACTCCATCCTGCTCATCACCGACGGCCCGGACGACGACTCCGCCATCACCGGCGCCCAGCTGCTCGCCCGGATCGCGGAGGCGAAGGGGGCCACGCCGGTGCGGGTCGACGTGGTGGCCATCGGCACCGGCGACGGCGACACCCTGCGCACCCTCGCCGCGAACACCGGCGGCACCTACGCCACGGTGCCCGGCACCAACGACCTGAAGTTCGGCACCGCCGTGGTGCAGGCGCTCACCAACCCCTGATCGTGCGGGCGTAGACCGCGATGGTCTCGGGCACCCCGGTCACTCGGCGTACGCCTCGACCGGCGGGCAGGAGCAGACCAGGTTGCGGTCGCCGAAGGCGCCGTCGATGCGGCGCACCGGCGGCCACACCTTGGCGCGGGTGTGCGCGACCCCGCGCGGGTACACCGCGACCTCCCGGGAGTACGGGTGGCTCCACTCCCCGACCAGCGAGGCGGCGGTGTGCGGGGCGCCGCGCAGCGGGTTGTCGTCGGCGGGCCAGGCCCCGGAGCCGACCTGGTCGATCTCCCGGCGGATGGCGATCATGGCATCGCAGAACTCGTCCAGCTCGGCCAGGTTCTCGCTCTCGGTCGGCTCCACCATGAGCGTCCCGGCCACCGGGAAGCTCATGGTCGGCGCGTGGAAGCCGTAGTCGGCCAGCCGCTTCGCGACATCGTCGACGGTGACGCCGGTGCGCTTGGTGATGGCGCGCAGGTCCAGGATGCACTCGTGCGCGACCATGCCGTGCTCGCCGGTGTAGAGCACCGGGAAGTGCTCGTCCAGCCGCCGGGCGATGTAGTTGGCCGAGGCGATGGCGGTGAGGGTGGCGCGGCGCAGCCCGTCGGCGCCCATCATCCGGATGTAGGCCCAGGTGATCGGCAGGATCGAGGCGGAGCCGTAGTGCGCGGCGGAGACCGCGTGCGAGCCGCTCTCCAGCGGGTCGCCGGGCAGGTAGGCGGCGAGGTGCGAGCGCACCGCCACCGGGCCGACGCCGGGCCCGCCGCCGCCGTGCGGGATGCAGAAGGTCTTGTGCAGGTTGAGGTGGCTGACGTCGCCGCCGAAGCGGCCCGGCCGGGCCAGCCCGACCAGCGCGTTCAGATTGGCGCCGTCCACGTAGACCTGCCCGCCCGCGTCGTGCACCAGCGCGCAGAGCTCGGCGACCCCGTGCTCGTAGACGCCGTGCGTGGAGGGGTAGGTGATCATGATGCAGGCCAGCCGCTCGGCGTGGTCGCCGATCTTGGCGCGCAGGTCGTCCAGGTCGACGTCGCCGTTCTCCCGGCAGCGCACCACCTCCACCCGCAGCCCGGCCATGGCCGCCGAGGCGGCATTGGTGCCGTGCGCGCTGGACGGGATGAGGCAGGTGTCGCGGTGCGTGTCGCCGCGATCCAGGTGGTAGCGGCGGATGGCGAGCAGCCCGGCGTACTCGCCCTGGCTGCCCGCGTTGGGCTGCAGGCTCACCGCGTCGTAGCCGGTGATGGCGCAGAGCCAGCCCTCCAGGTCGGCGATCAGCCGCAGCGTCCCGGCCGCGTCGGCCGCGGGGGCGTAGGGGTGCAGCCGGGCGAAGCCGGGCCAGGTGATCGGCTCCATCTCGGCGGTGGCATTGAGCTTCATGGTGCAGGAGCCGAGCGGGATCATGCTGCGGTCCAGCGCGATGTCCCTGTCCGAGAGCGCGCGCAGGTAGCGCAGCATGGCGGTCTCGGTGTGGTACCGGGTGAAGGCCGGGTGCGTCAGGTACGCGGAGCTGCGGGATTCGATGCCGACCGGCTCGCCGCCGGATTCGGCCGCCGCGCCGAAGGACTCCAGCACCGCGGCGATGTGCGCGCCGGTGGTGGCCTCGTCGCAGGCGACGGCGACGTGGTCGGCGTCGACCCGGCGCAGGTTGATGCCGCGCGAGCGGGCCTTGTCCAGCACCGCGTCCGCGCCGCCGGGGACGTGCGCGAGCACGGTGTCGAAGAAGCTCCCGTGCACCACGGCCGCGCCGAGCCCGGCGGCCAGCGTGGCGGCGTGGCCGTGCACCCGGCGCGCGATGGCGCGCAGCCCGTCGGCGCCGTGGTAGCTCGCGTACATGGCGGCCACGATGGCGAGCAGCACCTGGGCGGTGCAGATATTGGAGGTGGCGCGCTCCCGGCGGATGTGCTGCTCGCGGGTCTGCAGCGCCAGCCGGTAGGCGGGGGCGCCGTCGGCGTCCACCGAGACCCCGACCAGCCGGCCCGGCAGCTGCCTGGCGTGCGCGGTGCGCACCGCGAGGTAGCCGGCGTGCGGGCCGCCGAACCCCATGGGCACGCCGAAGCGCTGGGTGGTGCCGAAGCAGACGTCCGCGCCCTGCTCGCCGGGCGGCGTCACCAGGGTCGCGGCCAGCAGGTCGGCACCGGCCGCGACCAGCGCGCCGCGCTCGTGCGCGGCGGTGACCAGCGCGGTCCAATCCACGATCCGGCCGGAGGCGCCCGGTGTCTGCACGAGCACGCCGAAGAAGTCGCCGTCCGGGAGTTCGCCGTCGCTCAAGTCGGCGACCACGATCTCCAGGCCGAGCGGCTCGGCCCTGGTCGCGAGGACGGTATGGGTCTGCGGGAAGACGTCGGCGTCCACCAGCACCCGGCTGCTCTTCGAGCGGCTCGCGCGGTGCAGCAGCGTCATGGCCTCGGCGGCGGCGGTGGCCTCGTCCAGCATGGAGGCGTTGGCGACCTCCATGCCGGTCAGGTCGCAGACCATGGTCTGGAAGTTGAGCAGCGCCTCCAGCCTGCCCTGGCTGATCTCCGGCTGGTAGGGGGTGTAGGCGGTGTACCAGGCCGGGTTCTCCAGCAGGTTGCGGAGCAGCACCGGCGGGGTCAGGGTGTCGTAGTAGCCGAGCCCGATCATGGAGGTGGCGACGGTGTTCGCGGCGGCGAGCTCGGCCAGCTCGGCCAGCACCTCGTGTTCGCTCGCGGCGGGGGGAAGCACATCGAGGCCGCCGCCGTCCAGGATGTCGGCGGGCAGCGCGGCGGTGGCGAGGGCATCCAGCGAGGCGACGCCGGTGACGTCGAGCAGCCGGGCGACCTCGGCCGCGTCGGGGCCGATGTGGCGGTCGGCGAAGGAACGGGTCACGGCAACTCCAGGGTCGGGCGGCGGGCCCTCCCCCTCTGTCGTGGTGCCTGAGAGATTCGGCGGCCGGATCCGGCCCCTTTCCCCATCGGCGGGCGGCCCGGAGCCACCGCTTTCCAGAGGCGCCGGTGACCGCACGGTCCCTGGTGCCTGAGAGATTGACGGGGAGGTGCTGCTCCTTCGGCGCCCGGACCTCGTCGGTCCGGAACTCTCCCGCACGGCGACGACGCCCCGTCAGTCTAAGCCGCTACGCCCGCACCCGGCGTCCGCCTGCGCCGGTCTGTAGCGCTCGTCACGTCCCGCGCGCTCTCCCGGGAGGCCGGATTCACACCGGCAATCCCGCACGTACCCGGCCCGCGGCGAGCACGACGGCCGCTGCCTGGACCGCGACCAGCCGGTCGATCGGCACCCGGCGGCCGGGGGCGCCGGTGTCGATGGCCGCGCACCACTCGGCGAAGACCGCGGCGAACCGGTCCCGCTCGGCCGCGATGCGCGGCGAGTTCCCGGCCTCGGCGGCGAGCAACCGGCTCAGCATGCCGCCCACCCGGAGCCGCAGCATGCCGGTCCAGACGTACTTCTCCACGAAGATCTCACCGAGCGTGGCGGGCCGCTCCCGGCCGAGCGCCTCCTTGGCCGCGGCCAGCCCGGGGATATTGCCGAGCACCGCGCGCACCGCCCGCTCGAACGGGCTCCGCCCGCTCAGCTCCCCCGCCAGCCGGTGCAGCACCGCGCCGACGAGCACCCCGGTCTCCCGGTACTCGGCGGCGGTGGCGGCGAGCACCTCGGCCAGCGAGCGATCGCCGGGGGTGCGGTCGGCGACCCGCGGGTCGATCCACAGCGGCAACTCGCTGACCAGCAGCGCGGAGCCGAACCGGGCGGAGTAGTCGCGGCTGCCCCCGCCGCCGAGCGCCGCCACCGGCTCCACCCCGGCGGCGGCGAGCACCTCGGCCATCTGCCCGAACGGCGGCAGCTCGAAGACGCCGGGCGCCCAGACCCGCGCGCCGGGCGAGTCCGGTTCCCCCCGGTGCAGCGGCAGCCCGGCGGCCTCCAGCAGCCCGGTGAGCGCCGCCCAGTACCCGGGGTCGCCGCCGGTGGTGTAGAAGAACCCGCCGCCGAACTCGGCATTGTGCAGCGAGGCGATGAGCGCGGGTTCGGTGCGGTCGATGAGCGCCATGAGCGCCTCGGTCTCCGGCAGCGGCACCCCGACCCGGTGCCCGCGCCAGGTGGTCGGGAAGCACCACTCGGGCTGCTCGGCGGCGGGCGGGCGGTAGAAGTGCCGCGCGACCGCGGTGCGGGTGTGCGGCCCGGCGTACCACTCCTCGTTCAGCCGGGTGCCGTCCGGGTCGACGCAGAGCACGAAGTGCCAGGTGGCGCCGAGGCAGTCGTGCTCGGCCGCGGCCAGCCTGCCGAGCAGGTGCCGGATGGTGGCGAGCCCGATCGGCTCGTTCGGGTGCGGGTTGCCGAAGACCAGGATGTCGTGGCCGCCCGACCCCACGCGGACCGCGCGGATCGGGGTGCCGCCGCGGGAGCGGCCGAGATCGCTGATCCGCACCCGGCCCGGGTGCGCGGCGGCGAGCCGGTCGGCGAAGGCGTACAGCTCGTCCACCGTGGGGAAGGCATCGATCGGGTCGACCCGGCCGACGACCTCGGCCACCCCCATCACGTCCCCCTGGCTCACGTCCCCCCTCTACCTGCCGATCCGCACCGCCGCTCCGCGCGAGCACCGGCCGGCCCTCCCGGCCCGGCGCCGCGCGTCCCCGTGAATCAGCCGGTCTTGCGGTTCAATTTCGCCTTGCGCCGGTACGCCAGCTCGTCCTCGGGGCGATCGGTGGCCGAGGTGGCCCGCTCCGCCGGGAAGTTGGCGATCACGCCGGTGAGTTCCCGCATGGCGCCGCTCACCGCGATTCCGAAGACGCCCTGCCCGCCCTGCAGTAAATCGACGACCTCCTCGGCCGACGTGCATTCGTAGACCGACGTGCCGTCGGAGAACAGCGTGATCCCGGCCAGATCCTGCACGCCCCTGCTGCGCAGATGATCGACCGCGATCCGGATGTTCTGTAGGGAAATACCGGCGTCGAGCAGACGCTTCACGATCTTCAGGACCAGGATGTCCTTGAAGGAATAGAGCCGCTGGCTCCCCGAGCCCGCCGCACCGCGGACGGACGGCACCACCAGGCCGGTTCTGGCCCAGTAATCGAGCTGACGATAGGTGATGCCGGCCACCTGGCAGGCGCTGGGCACGCGGTATCCGACGAGATCGTCGGGCACCGTGTCGTCGGGAAACAGGCCTGGCTGTACGACGTCCTGCGATTCCTCTGCCACTGACCACTCCCTTGCTACGCGACGCCGCACCCGACCGGCGCGCACCCGATGCATTCCGGCACCGGGCCGCGCACACCTCACGGCTTGGTCACCGTCCGGCTTTGTCACCACCGCTTCCCCGCACCTGGGGTCCCGGTCCAACTTTCGAGATTACTCTTCCTGATTCTCCGGGGAAGGGCATCATCGAACCAAACGCGACGCGCGGTCAATGTCTCGACCTGTACCTCAGGTCAAGACATTTTCCGGCTCAGCTGTCGGTGGCCTTGAAATCATCGGGCGAAACCGACTCCAGGAATTCCTTGAATTTCTCGACCTCGTCCTCGCGCTCGTCCGGCATCACCAGCCCGGCCTCCTCGAGCACCGGCTCCTCGGCGTAGATCGGGCAGCCGACGCGCAGCGCGATGGCCACCGAGTCGGAGGGGCGGGCCGAGATCCGCTTGTCGTTGTCGAACACCAGGTCGGCGTAGAAGGTGCCCTCCTGCAGGTCCACGATCCGGACCTCCTTGAGGGTGTGCCCGAGCTCGGAGACGATGAGCTTGATCAGGTCGTGGGTGAGCGGCCGGATCGGGGTCACGCCCTCCTGCTCCAGCACGATCGCGGTGGCCTCGGCCTGCCCGATCCAGATCGGCAGGTACCGGTCGCCGGAGACCTCGCGGAGCAGCAGCACGGGCTGGTTCTGTGGCTGCTCCACACGGATGCCGATCACGCGCATTTCGCTCATCGCACTGCCTCCCATACCTCGCCGGCCAACCGGCATGACGCCGCGGAGCTCGCCGCACCACGAGTCTAAGCGAATTCCGAGCGGCACCGCGATGACGCGGATCCGGCGCGCGGCGGGCCGGAAGACCGTTGCCCCAGCAAGACCGGGGTCCGGCGGCGCCCGGTCAGCCGCCGAGCGCGCGCACGCCCGCCTTCACCAGGCAGGCGTGCAGGGTGAGCGAGAGCGCGGCCAGCTCGCGCACGGTCTCGTCGGCGCGCTCGCGCGCGCCCGCGTCCCTGCTCTTGGCGATCGGCGCGACGATCTGGGCCACCAGCGCGGCCTCCCGGTCGGCGGCCAGCTTGAAGGCGCGCAGGTGCCTGGCCTCCAGCCCGAACTCGGCCATCGCCCGGGCGACCCGCGCCAGGGTGACGGCGTCGCCGTCGAAGAAGCCCGCCGCGCCGGGGGTGATCAACCCCGCGCGGATCAGGTCGTTGAGGAAGGCGTCGGTGATCTCCGCCTGGGCGAGCAGGTCGGCCCTGGTCACCCGGATCTCGTGGTCCACTCGCAGCTCGTCCGCGCTGATCTCCCCCGGAACGACGCCGAGCCGGCGCGGCGGCGGCACGCTCGCCGGACCGCGCGGCGCGCGGTCGGCCGGACGCTCCGGCGCCGCCGCCCGCGCGCGCGCCTCGCGCACGCCGAGCGTCGCGGCGCCGCTGTCGATCGCTTCGAGCTGCTCCTTGATCACCTTGAGCGGGAGGTACTGGTCCCGCTGCGCGGTGAGCACGAAGCGCAGCCGCTCGCAGTCCGCCACCGAGAAGCGGCGGTACCCGGAGGGCGTGCGCTCGGGGCGGATGAGCCCCTCGGATTCCAGGAAGCGGATCTTGGAGATGGTGATGTCCGGGAAATCGGGGCGCAGCAGATCCAGCACGGAGCCGATCGACATCCCTCCGCGTGCCCACTGCGCCGCCCCGGTCACCGCAATTCGTCCCTTTCCGTCCGGAACCGTGCGCGGCGCCCGCGACCCGGCGGTGACCCACCGCCCGGCCCCGGCGCCGCCGGTCTCACAGGCTGCCCGCGCCCGTCGACGGCTCGTTCACCGAGGCGCGCGGCCCGGTGAGGAAGACCAGACGGAACTTGCCGATCTGTACCTCGTCGCCGTTCTGCAGCTCCGAGGAGTCCACCGGCTCCCGGTTGACGTAGGTGCCGTTCAGGCTGCCGACATCGACCACCTGGAACGAATCGTCGTCCTGCCGGAACTCGGCGTGCCGACGGCTCACGGTGACGTCGTCGAGAAAGATGTCGCTGTCCGGATGGCGGCCCGCCGACGTGGTCGGCTGATCCAGCAGGAACCGCGAACCCGCGTTGGGACCCCGCTTGACGACCAGGAGGGCGGCCCCGACGGGCAGCCCCTCGACCCCCTGCACCGGCTGTTCGCCGGTCGGCTCTGCGGAGCGCGACGCGTCGACCTCGTTCAGGAAATCCGCGCGGAAGACCGACGTGGTCTCGGCCGCGCTCTCCCCGTAACCCGGGTCATTGTTCTCGCTCACCGTTTCTCTCCTCCTCGAACCTGATTATCCATGCAAGCAGGTGAAGCCATGTCCGACACGAGCGTGTCGCGACGCCGGATTCTCGCACTCGGCGACGGCCGATGGCGTTGGCATCGACCGTACCCTGCCAGGGTGTCGCTGTGCAGGGAGAACCGGGAAGGCCGGATCAGCCCCCGATAACTCCTCGATAACCCTCCGCGTCGAGCAGTTCACCGAGCGTTTTCCCGAGGTCGCCGGCGTCGGCGACCTCCAGCTCGAAGAGCCACCCGGCGTCGTAGGGGTCACTGTTCAGCGTCTCCGGCGCCGACCCCAGATCCTCGTTCACCGCAACGATTCTCGCGGCCAGCGGGGCGTAGATGTCGGAGACGCTCTTGGTGGACTCCACCTCCGCGATGCCGTCCCCCGCGGCGACCTCCTTGTCGACCTCGGGCAACTGCACGAACACGACGTCACCCAGTTGTGACTGGGCGTAGTCGGTGATGCCGACCCGGACCCGCGCCGGGCCGACCACGCGCACCCACTCGTGCTCCTCGGTGTACCGCAGGTCCTCCGGAGTCAGGGTCACGGGCCGTCCTTTCGTCGTGAACGTCGGGGCAACTCTATGCGAGGACCGCCGCCCGCGACCGGCGGGATCGCCCTCGCCACCGCGACGGCCTTCCCGAGGTAGAGCAGGCCGGTCCAGACGTACACGGCCGTGCCCCAGATCAACAGGGCACCGCCGAAGGCCCGTCCGAAACCGTCGGCGGGCCAGTCCATCTCCCCCGCCAGCAGCCAGGGCAGCGCCGACATGAGCGCGAAGGTGGCGGCCTTGCCCAGGTAGATCACCTCGGGCGGGGGCAGCTCGCGGCGCCGGTAGATCGGGAGCGTGGCGGTGAGGACCAGGTCCCGGCCGACCAGGAGCAGCGCCACCCAGAGCGGCAGCAGGTCGCGCAGCACGAAGGCGGCCAGCGTGGTCACCAGGAAGAGCCGGTCGACGAAGGGGTCGAGCAGCGCGCCGAGCTTCGAGGACTGGTCGAGCAGCCGGGCCAGTTTCCCGTCCAGGAAATCGGTGACGCCGCTGGCGATCAGCAGCGCGAAGGCCCAGCCGTCGGCCTGCTCGACCAGCAGCAGCCAGAGGAAGACCGGGACGCCGACCAGCCGCAGCACACTCAGCACGTTGGGCACGGTGAGGATCCGGTCGCTCGTCACGCCCCGTGCTTACCGCACCGGCCGCCGCGGCGCCACGGCCGGGCCGGTGTTTCCGCGACCCGGGTTCGCGGGAGTGTGCTCGAGATCATCTCGCCGCCACGCGCGAACCGGACGTTCCGGACGAGCGCCGTCGGCGGGCCGGGCAACCGGCTAGCGTATTCTTTCGTGTCCGATGAGCTGCTCGACCTGCGCACCTACCTCCCCGCCGCGGAGATGCGCGAGCGCGGCCGCGCGCTGCGGCAGCGGACGCCGCTCATCGCCCGCGACCGGCCCGCCGCGGGGGCGCACCGGCCCGCGGTGCTCGATTTCCTCGAGGCCAGCAACCGGGGGCGGCTCGCGCACCTGATCCCGCTGCGGATGGGACGGATGGCGGCATCGCCGTTCAGCTTCTATCGCGGCGCGGCCGGGCTGATGGCCGCCGACCTGGCCGGCGGCCCCGACTCCGGGCTCACCGCGCAGCTCTGCGGCGACGCGCACGCCGCCAACTTCGGGCTCTACGGCAGCGCCACCGGCGAGATCATCATGGACATCAACGACTTCGACGAGACCGTCGAGGGGCCGTGGGAGTGGGATCTGGAGCGGCTCGCGGCCAGCCTGGTGCTGGCCGGGCGGGTGGCGGGGGCGAGCGAGGACGACTGCCGCGCCGCCGCCCGCGACGCGGCGCGCTCCTACCGCAGGGCCGTGGACGAGCTGGCCGAGCTGCCCTTCATGCAGTCCTGGTGCGCGCTGCCGGACGAGTCGGTGCTGGAGCGGGCGCAGGCGCACGGGCTCATCGACGACTTCGAGAAGGCCGCCAAGAAGGCGCGCAAGAACACCAGCGCCAAGGTCGTCGCCAAGTGGGTGGAGGAGCGCGACGAGCACGGCGACGGGCTGCGCAGGCACCGCTTCGTCAGCGACCCGCCGCTGCTGACCCGGGTCGAGGAGAGCGTGCGCGAGGCGGTGCTCGGCGGGCTGGAGCGGTACGGCGCCTCGCTGCGCGAATCGCGGCGCAACCTGCTCTCCCGGTTCGCGCTCTCCGATGTGGCGTTCCGGATCGTCGGCACCGGCAGCGTGGGGCTGCGCACCTACGTGGCGCTGCTGCACGGCAACCACGGCGAGTCGCTGGTGCTCCAGGTGAAGCAGGCGATCCCCTCCTCGCTCGCGCCGTTCCTGCCGGGGACCCCGCCCGCGCACAACGGTGAGCGAATCGTGCAGGGCGC
Source organism: Nocardia sp. NPDC050697 (assembly GCF_040654395.1). Classification (NCBI taxonomy): domain Bacteria; kingdom Bacillati; phylum Actinomycetota; class Actinomycetes; order Mycobacteriales; family Nocardiaceae; genus Nocardia; species Nocardia sp. NPDC050697. The sequence continues at coordinate 88,906 of NZ_JBFAHY010000001.1, read as the reverse complement.
CAGACTGGTTCAGGTGGACACCGACATCCTGCTCGGCTGGACCTCGTTCGACCCGGACGGCACCGGCACCGAGCTGCCCTTCATCGTGCGGCAGTTCCGCAACTCCAAGGGCAGCATCGACCCGGCCGGGCTGACCAGCCAGGACCTGGACGACTACGGCAGGCTGGCCGGCGCCCTGCTGGCCAGGGCGCACACCCGCTCGCTCGACCCGCGGCTGCTCGCCGGGTACCTCGGCGACGACGCGGAATTCGACACCGCGATCGAGAATTTCGCGGTGCGCTACGCCGACCGCACCGAGGCCGACCACGCCGAGCTGACCGCGGCCATTCGCTCCGGCGTTGTCGCGGCGGAGGAGCCCCGGTAATTTCGAGTACGTCACTTTCGACGCGAAGGGCGGTTCTCTCGAATGCTCGTCCGCATGCAGAACTCCGGGGGCAGCAATGCCGAACGCGCCCTGCTCGACTGGTTGCGCACCTGGAAGGACCCGCGCAGCCCGCACGGCGTCGCCACGCTGAATGTCAGCCTGTTCCACACCAATCGGCTCTTCCCGCTGGACGCGGTGATCTGGACGCCGACCAGCTGCGTGATCATCGAGGCCGAGGCGCTCGCCGCGCGCCAGGACGGGGTGCTGCGCATCCCGCTGAACGGGCCGTGGACCATCGACGGCGAACCGGCCGCGCTGGAGGGGCGGGATCGGCGCACCCCGCTGGAGCGGTCCCGGGAGCACACCTTCGCGCTGCAGGACTGGCTCTCCGCGCGCGGGCTCGGGCAGCGGGTGGTGCACGGGCTGGCGCTGGTGGTGCCGGTGCGCGGCGCCGACGTCTCGGTCGAGCAGGGGTGGAGCGATCCGAGTTTCGACGTCATCCTCGGCGACGACCCGGAGCGGCTGCGGCACTACTTCCAGACGCTCGCGGTGCAGGAGAAGCACCTGTGGACGGCGAACGACGTCGCCGTCGCCTTCCGCGGCCTCGGCATCCTGCCCTACCTGCCCGCCCCGCAGGAGCTGCTGAACGAGGGGTTCCTCGGGCCCATCGACATCACGCTCTGGCACGGCGGGCCGAACCAGGCGCAGGCCGAGGCGTACGCCGCCGAGCAGGCGGCGGGCACCGACACCCGCCTCCCCCTGCTCTCCGTGCAGACCCCCTGGTACAGCCCCTGGAAGCTGTACCCGCGCAAGCACGGCGACATCGACTTCGGCCAGGCGGTCATGCGCACCGGGCTCGCCCTCGGCATGCTCGTCGCCTTCGTCTGGATCCTCTGGTTCGTCGTCACGGCCATCCTCACCGTCGCCACCTGAGCCGGACCCCGGCGAGGGGTCCGGCTCGGCGGCGGGGATCAGGTGCGGTCGTAGACGCTGGCGTCGCTGAGGAGGGCGGCGCGGAGCATGGCATCGGGGACGCCCATGGCGTCGACCAGGGTGAGGACGTCGGGGCGGAGGCGGTCGACGAGCTCGTTGACGCCGCGGCGCACCGCCTTGGCCCGCTCCACCGACATGAAGCGGTGCATGATGTACCAGTCCGCGTTCTCCTCCAGGGTGGAGAAGACGAAGAGGTCGCAGACGGTCTCGGCGAGGGCGCGGGCCTCCGGGTCCTCGATGTCGGCGATGCCCTCGATGAATGCCTCCAGCACGAGCCGGTCGATGTGCGCGGTGCCCGCGGTCAGGATGTGGTCCTGGGCGTTGTTGAAGGCCTCGAAGGGGCCGGTCTCCTGTGCCCTGGCGCGCAGCCGGTGCGCGGCGGTGCGCACCAGGTAGTCCTCGCGGTCGGCGAAGAGCGAGAGCTGGGTGGAGCGGCGGGCGAGGTCGCCCTCGTCCACCACGTCGTCGCCGCGGTCGCGCAGCGTCTGGATGAGCTGGCGCACGCCGGAGCGCTTGCGCACCACGTCGCCGGCGGTGGTGGCGACGAAGCGCACCCAGCCGAGCGCGTCCAGGTCGCGCACCTCGTCGGCGTAGGCGGTGAGCAGCTCCTTGGCGACGAGCTGGGTGAGCACCACGTTGTCGCCCTCGAAGGTGGTGAAGACGTCGGTGTCGGCCTTAAGCGTCACCAGCCGGTTCTCGGTGAGGTACCCGGCGCCGCCGCAGGCCTCGCGGCACTCCTGGATGGCCCTGGTGGCGTGTTTGGTCTGCGCCACCTTGAGCCCGGCGGCGCGCTTCTCCAGCGCCCGCTGCGAACTGGTGTCCAGGTCCTGCCCGGTCTGGATGAGGTGCATCCGGCGCACCAGGTCGTTCTGCGCGAAGGCCAGCGCGTAGGACTTGGCGATCAGCGGGATCAGCCTGCGCTGATGTGACCGGTAGTCCATGAGCACGACCTCCTCGCCGGTGTCCGGGTCGGAGAACTGCTTGCGCTGCACCGCGTACTTGACCGCGATGCTGAGCGCCACCCGCGCGCCCGCCGCGGCCGCGCCCCCCACGCTGATCCGGCCGCGCACCAGGGTGCCGAGGGTGGTGAAGAAGCGCCTGCTCGGGTTCTCGATATCGGAGGTGTACGCGCCGTCCGGGGTGACGTCGGCGTACCGGTTGAGCAGGTTCTCCCGCGGGATCCGCACCTGGTCGAAGACGATGCGGCCGTTGTCGACGCCGGGCAGCCCGCCCTTGAGGCCGTCGTCGGAGGTGGTGACGCCGGGCAGGTCGTTCCCCTCCTCGTCCCGGATCGGCACCAGGAAGCAGTGCACGCCCTTGCTCTCGCCGCCGGTGATGAGCTGGGCGAAGACCGCCGCCATCCGGGCGTGCTCGGCGGCGCCGCCGATGTAGTCCTTGCGCGCCGACGGGGTCGGCGAGTGCACCACGAACTCCTGGGTCTCCGGGTCGTAGGTGGCGGTGGTCTCCAGGCTCTGCACGTCGCTGCCGTGGCCGGTCTCGGTCATGGCGAAACAGCCGAGCAGGTCGAGTGAGATGAGCCTGCGCACGTACTCGCGGTGCCGCTCGGTGCCGAGGTTCTCCACCGCGCCGCCGAAGAGCCCCCACTGCACGCCGGATTTCACCCAGAGCGAGAGGTCGGCGTAGGCCAGCATCTCCAGCCCGACCACGGCGGCGCCGGGCTCGCCGGTGCCGCCGTTCTCCCGGCGGAAGTTGCGGTCCGCGAAGCCGAGCTTCGTGATCTCCCGCATCTGCTCGAGGACCCGGGCGCGGGCCGCTTTGGAGTCGAGCGTCGGGTCGCCGGCGAACTTGTCGTCCGCCAGCGCCGCTCTGGCCTCCTCCCGGACGGCGCCCCACGGACCGTCCAGAGCACCGCGCAGGTGCGTGATCACCGGGTTCTCAGTCGTCGTCGACGTGCCGCTCTCCATATTTCAGACGATAGCCCGCCGGATGCCGGGCAAACCGTGACGAACATCGTGTCGCTGCGGCGCGCCCCTTGTGGGCTGAACGCTTGTTCAATATGCTGAACGAGTGTTCAACGAGCGCTCGGACCTCAGCACCGCAGCCCGCATCCGCGATGCGGCCGTGCTGGAGTTCGGGCGCACCGGCTTCGGGGTCGGCGTCCGGGCCATCGCGGCGCGCGCCGGGGTCTCCCCCGGCCTGGTCAACCACCATTTCGGCTCCAAGGAGGGGTTGCGCCGGGCCTGTGACGACTATGTGCTCGGCTTCGTCCGCGATCAGAAGATGCAGGTGCTGACCGGGGGCGATATGGCGGGCGGGATGCTCACCGCCATGGCCGAGCTGGAGGAGTTCGCGCCGCTCTTCGCCTACCTGGTGCGCAGCCTGGAGGACGGCGGGCCGCTGGCGGATTCGCTCTTCGAGCACATGGTCGCCGACGCGGTCACGTACACCGAGCAGGCGGTGGCGGCCGGAATCGTCAAGCCGAGCCGCGATCCGGCGGCCCGCGCGCGCTACCTCATGCTGCTCAATCTCGGCGCCACGCTGCTCTACCTGCGCATGCGGCGCAGCCGCGAACCCGAGCTCGACGATCGGCAGGCGCTGCGCGATCTCATGTCCGAGCTCACCCTTCCGGCGCTGGAGATGTACACCCAGGGCCTGCTCACCGACCCCGCCGTTCTCGATTCCTTCACCCAGGAGAAGTGATGTCCGTTATCGACATCGAGGGCTTGCGTAAGACCTTCGGCCACGCCACCGCGCTCGACGGGCTCGACCTGTCCGTCGCCGAGGGCGAGATCCACGGCTTCCTCGGCCCCAACGGGGCCGGCAAGTCGACCACCATCCGGGTGCTGCTCGGGCTACTGCGCGCGACCTCGGGCCAGGTCGCGCTGCTCGGCCGCGACCCGTGGCGCGATGCCGTGGCGCTGCACCGGCAGCTGGCCTACGTGCCCGGCGACGTCACGCTGTGGCCCTCGCTCTCCGGCGGCGAGACCATCGACCTGCTGGCCCGGCTGCGCGGCGGGATCGACCCCGAACGCCGCGCGGAGCTGATCGAGCGCTTCGACTTCGACCCGCGCAAGAAGGCGCGCACCTACTCCAAGGGCAATCGGCAGAAGGTCGCGCTGATCTCGGCCTTCGCCTCCGACGTCCCGCTGCTGCTGCTCGACGAGCCGACGTCGGGGCTGGATCCGCTCATGGAGCAGGTCTTCCGGGAGTGCGTGCGGGAGGCGGGTGCGCGCGGGGCGACGGTGCTGCTCTCCAGCCACATCCTCGCCGAGGTGGAGGCGCTGTGCGAGCGGGTCACCATCATCCGGGCCGGGAGGACGGTGGAGAGCGGGTCGCTGGCCGAGATGCGGCACCTGAGCCGCACCTCGATCACCGCCGAGCTGACCGGGGATCCCGGGGATGTGGCGGCGCTGCCCGGCGTCGCCGATGTGCGGCGCGCGGGCTCGACGCTGACGTTGCAGGTGGATGGGGAGCACCTGGGCGCGATCGTCCGGCTGCTCGGCGATACCGGGGTGCGCAGCCTCACCAGCGCGCCCCCGACCTTGGAGGAGCTGTTCCTGCGGCACTACAGCGCCGACGGTGACCGGGCGGAGGTCGGGGCGTGAGTACGATCGCCGCGCCCGCCCGGTTCGAGGATCTCACCGGGACCGGCCATCTGCTGCGGCTGTACCTGCGCCGGGATCGAGTCGTCGCGCCGCTGTGGGTGCTGGTGATCGGGCTCATGCCTGCACTGCAGCTGGTCAGCGTGAAGGACCTGTACTCCTCCCCGGAGCAGCTCGAGCAGTTCGCCGCGACCACCGCCGCGAGCCCGGCGCTGCTGGCCATGTACGGCCCGGTGTTCGGCACCTCGCTCGGCTCGATCGGCACCTGGAAGGCCGGGGCGATGTACACCGTCATCGCCATCGCCACGGTGCTCACCGTCATCAGGCACACCAGGGTCGAGGAGGAGACCGGGCGCGCGGAGCTGCTCGGCGCCACCGGCATCGGCCGCTTCGCCGGGCTCACCGCCGCGCTGCTGCTCACCGGCGGCGGGTCGCTGCTGGCCGGGCTGGTCTGCGCGCTCGCACTGCTCGGCAGCGGCGAGCCACTCGCCGGGTCGGTCGCCTGGGGTGCGGCGCTGGCCGCGTCCGGGCTGGTCTGGGCCGGGATCGCCGCGGTCGCGGCGCAGGCGAGCACCGGCGCGCGGGTGGCGCGCGGGATCGCCTTCGCCGCGCTCGGCACCGCCTTCGCGCTGCGCGCGGCGGGCGACGCGGGCAATGGCGTGCTCTCCTGGTTCTCCCCCATCGGCTGGTGCCTGCAGATCCGCCCCGACGCCCAGGAGCGCTGGTGGGTGCTGCTGCCGCTGCTCACCGTCGCGATCTTCGCGGCCGGGTTCGCCTACGCGCTGCTGGACCGGCGCGACACCGGCGCCGGGCTGCTCGCCGAGCGCCCCGGCCGCCCGGCCGCGAAGAACAAGCTCAACGGCCCGTTCGGGCTGGCCGCCCGGTTGCAGCGCGGCGCACTGCTCGGCTGGGCCGTCGGCTTCGCGCTCTACGGGCTGCTGATCGGCGGCGCGGTCGGCAGCGTCGGCGACATGCTCGGCGACAACGAGACGCTGTCGCAGATGATGGACCGCATGGGCGGCTCGTCGGCGCTGGAGGACTCCTTCATCACCTACGCGCTGACCCTGCTCGCCGCGGTCGCCGCCGCCTACTCGGTCTCGGCGGTGCTGCGGCTGCACGACGAGGAGACCAGCTCCCGCATGGAGGCCACCCTGGCCGGCGCGGTGAGCCGGCCCCGCCTCGCCGCCGCGCACCTGACCTTCGCCCTCGCCGGACCCGCGCTGCTGCTCTTCGTCGCCAGCGTCGCCATCGGCCTGGTCTACGCCCCGCAGACCGCCGACCCGGAGCACACCTTCGACGCCACGGTGGCCGCGGCGGCCGTGCAGCTGCCCGCGGTCTGGGTGGTCACCGGCATCGCGACCGCGCTCTACGGGCTGCTGCCCCGCTTCGCGCCGTTCGCCTGGGGTGTGCTCAGCGCCATGATCGTCCTCTACTTCGTCGGCTCGCTCGGCGCGCTGCCGCAGTGGGTCATGGACCTGGTCCCGTTCACGCACCCGCCCAAGCTGCCCGGCGCGGAATTCACCGCCGGACCGCTGCTCTGGTTGCTCGCGATCGCCACGATTCTGCTCGGGGCGGGGGTGACCGGCTTCCGACGGCGTGATCTGCGCTGACACCGACCGGTCCGGGTGTGATCGGAGCCATTTCCGGCCGGGGGCGGATGCGGCACCCCCGATGACGTGACTACTTTCGCGGGCATGGTGCGAGGAGTTTTTCCCGGGGTCGACCCCGCCCGCGACGGTCGCGGGCCGGGCCGGGCCCCGCGCGCCGATGTCCTCGGTGGCGGATCCGGAGTGGATGCGCTCTCGCGCGGCGTCGGCGCCGACGAGACAGCGGGCGGCGCGACCGCCCGGAGCACGCGACAGCACGGGTGGCGGCGCGGGCCGTGGCGCAAACGGAGCCGGGTGTCGCCGGTGGTCAGCCAGGCGGTCGGGCTGCTGGTCGCCGACCGGCAGGCCACCGCCGACACCATCGTCTCCGCGCCCGCCCCGCTGCAACCCATCGACCTCGGCGACGACGCCCAGGTCACCGAGGTGCTCGACCTGGCGGTCCGGGTCGGCGAGGTGGTGCTCGCCTCCGGCACCGGCGTGGTCGACACCACCACCCAGGTGCAATTCATCGCCGCCACCTACGGCCTGGCCAAGGTCGACGTCGACGTCACCTACGACAGCATCCGGATCTGGGCCGACCGCGGCTCGCTGCTGCCGCCGGCCAGCACCATGCGGGTGGTGCGCTACCGCTCGCTGGACTTCACCCGGCTCGCCGCGGTGGACCGGCTGACCCGGCGCATCCGCTCGGAGATCGTGCCGCCCGGCGACGCGCGGGCCGCGCTGGACGCCATCACCACCGCGCCGCACCCCTACCAGCGCTGGGCGGCGACGCTGGGCTGGTCGCTGCTGGCCGCCTCGATCGCCGCGCTGCTCGGCGCGGGGCCGATCGTGGCGCTGCTCGCCTTCCTGACCACCGCCGCCATCGACCGCACCAACCGGCTGCTGAACCGGTTCGGCCTGCCCTTCTTCTTCCAGCACATGGTGGGCGGGATGCTGGCCGCCGCGCCCGCGGTCGGCCTGGCCGCGGTGGCGGGGCCACTCGGCCTCGCGGTGGATCCGACGCTCATCATCGCGGCCGGGATCACCGTGCTGCTCTCCGGGTTGTCGCTGGTCGGCTCGGTGCAGGACGCCATAACCGGGGCGCCGATCACCGCCGCGGCGCGGATGCTCGAGGTGGTCATGATGACCGGCGCGATCATCGCCGGGATCGCGCTGGCGCTGCGGGTCGGCGAGGTGATCGCGACCCCGGTGCTGCCGGTGGACATGAGCCCGGCGCGGGCGCTCACCGACCTGCCGGTGCAGATCATCGCGGGTGCGGTCGCGGCGCTCGCCTTCGCGCTGGCCTGCTACGCGGAGCGGCGCGCGCTGGCCGCGGCGGCGTTCAGCGGGGCTGCGGGCACCATCTGCTACGTGGTGGCCGGGCACATCGGCTTCGGGCCGGTCACCGGCTCCGGCTTCGCGGCCGTCGTGGTGGGGCTCGCCGGTGGTCTCATGGCGCGCCGCGCGCTGACCCCGCCGCTGGTGGTCGCGGTCGCCGGGATCACCCCGCTGCTGCCCGGCCTCGCGCTGTACCGGGGGCTGTACGGGCTGCTCAACGACCAGCTGCTGCTCGGCTTCAACCAGCTCTTCGGCGCCATCGGCGTCGGCTGCGCGCTGGCCGCCGGTGTCACGCTGGGCGAGTGGGTCGACCGGACCGTGCGCAAGCCGCGCATCTTGCGGCGCTTCGGCGCACTGCGCAAGCCGATCGTCGTGCGGCGCCCGAAGATCTCGCTGCGCCGGAAGCGCTGAGCCCGCGCCGCGCTCCGGGGATCCTGCCCGAGGCTGCTGCGGCCGGCACACCCGCCCGGTATCGTTCGTAGCGTCAATCAGGTCCTCCGGCGGGTGCCGGGCGGCGAGTCGAGGTGGAGGCCCGCTCATGTCGGATACGGTTCCGTTCTCCGTTCAGATCCGTACCGCCACCGAGCGGCAGCACACCGAGGCGGAGAACTCCCGCTTCATGGCCGACATGCTCGGCGGCATGCTCGGTCTCGACTCCTACCAGCGCTACACCGGCCAGCTGTGGTTCGTGTACCGGGCGCTGGAGGGCCGCTGGGCCGAGCTCGCCGGCGACCCGGTGGCGGGGCCGTTCATCAAGCCGGAGCTGGCCCGCACCGCCGAACTCGAGCGCGACCTGACCCACCTGGTCGGCCCGGACTGGCGCGACGGCCTCACCCCGCTCCCGGCGACCGCCGCCTACGCCGCCCGCATCGACGAGTGCGCCCGCGACTGGCCGGCCGGCTACATCGCCCACCACTACACCCGCTACCTCGGTGATCTCTCCGGCGGCCAGGTGATCCGCGGCACCGCGGAGAAGCTGTGGGACCTGCCGCACCGCGGCGACGGCGTGCGCTTCTACGTCTTCGAGGGCGTGCGCAACCCGGCCGCGTTCAAGCGCGAATACCGCGCCCTGCTGGACGAATTGCAGCTCGACGACCTGGAGCGGCGCCGGGTGCTGGACGAGGGGCAGCGGGCCTTCGCGCTGAACACCGCGGTCTTCGCCGAGCTCGACGCCGAGTTCGCCGAGCGCCGCCTCTCCTGACACCAGATCGACACATATCGCGTAATCGCCTGCGACACTTGATAATAGCCGCCACAGCGCGGTCGACCCGGTAACAGATCACATTGCCCGGGGTGCGGGTTCACCATTACCATCGACTATCAATCGGGACGATGACGTTCCACCCGCGGGGCCGACAGGCAGAACGCTCGCCATTGCCCCCGCACTCGGTTCCCCGCACCTCAACTGCCCGGATGCCGGTGTCGCACACCCTGTCCGGCGTGTGACGCCGCACACACCGGCCGGTCCGTACCCAACCTCGGGCCGCGGCGTGGGGAACCACAGGGGAGGCACCGCCGCCTCCGCACGCACCCCAGCCGACCCCGGAGGAGTCATGGTTTCCTATATCGTCACCGGCGGCAGCGAGTTCCTGCGCGGGCGAGTCGTGCGGCAACTGCTCGACGCCGACGGCTCGGCCGTCGTGCACGTGCCGACCGACCGCACCGGCGCCACCCTGCTCGCGCTGCCCGCCGGGGTCCGGGTGCCGCAGCGCGAGGTCGCCGCGGTCGACCACATCGTGCACCTCGGCCCGGCGAGCGCCGCCGCCGAGCAGGCGCACCACGTCACCGAGCTGCGCTGGACCCTGGCCTCGGCCGCGCGGCTCGGCGCCACCCTGAACTACCTCTCCTCGGTCGCCGTCGCGGGCGCGCACCCCGGCCGCTTCTTCGAGGACGACTTCGATATCGGCCAGCCGCTCACCTGCGCCGCGCACCGGCTGGCCTTCGCCGCCGAGGAGCTGGTGCGGCGCGCCCGCGACGTGCACTGGCGGATCTTCCGCTCCGGCGTGCTCTCCGGCGATTCGCGCACCGGCGAGATCGACCGAGCCGGCGGCACCGCGCCCTTCCTCGCCGCCGTCGCCCGGCTCACCGGGCTCCCCGCCGACCTGCCGCTGATCCTGCCGGACTGGGGCACCACCAATGTGGTCCCGGTGGACTACGTGGCCTCCGCGCTGGCCGAGCTGGTGCGCAGACCCGGCCAGCACAGCCGCACCTTCCACCTCGTGAACCCGGCCAGGCAGGGCTTCGGCGAGCTGTACGCGGCGCTGGCGCGCGCGGCGGGCGCCCCGCGCGGGATCGCGGTGCCGGGCAGTGCGCTGCTCTTCGACCGGCTCGCCAAGCTGCCCGGCTACCCGCTGCTCCGCGACCACGTGCTCGACCTGCTCGGCATCCCCGCGCACGCCCCGGCCCAGGTCCGGGTGCCCGCCGAGTTCATCGACGACACCACCCGCGCCCGGCTGCGGCACACCGGCATCGCGGTGCCCGGCTTCGACAGCTACGCCGACCGGCTCTGGACGCACTGGCGGAGCGAGGCCGAGACCGCCCCGCTCGCGCTGACGACCGTGCACCGCGGCACCGCCGCTCCCGCCCCGCGCCGCGCGCTGGCCGAGGTCTGATCGCCGTTCCACTCTCGATACACGGACGTATCTGATACGTTCGCGTATCGAGAGGAAGGGGCGGCGATGCCCGCGATCGGCGGCAAACGGGTCACCAGGCGGCGCGAGGAGACGCGCGCCCGGCTGCTCACCGCCGCCTACGAGGTCTTCGCCGAGGACGGCTTCGGCCGCGCCACCGTCGAGAAGGTCTGCGAGCGCGCCGGCTTCACCCGCGGCGCCTTCTACTCCAACTTCACCTCGCTGGACGAGCTCTTCCTCGCCATGTGGGAGCAGCGCTCGGCCGCCATGGTCGCCGGGGTGGCCGCCGCGCTCGACGAGCTGGCCACCGACGCGGAGCCCGACCTCACCGCCATGGTCGCGCGCTTCGAGCGGGCCGTCCCGGTGGACGAGCCCTGGTACCGGATCACCGCCGAATTCACCACGCACGCGCTGCGCAACCCCGCGCTGCGGCGGGTCACCGCCGCCCGCGAGGAGGCGATCGTGGCCGCGCTGGTGCCGACCGTGGTCGCCGCGCTCGCCCGCACCGGCCGCGCCGTGCCCGACCCGGCCGGGCTCGGCCGCGCGCTGGTCGCGGTGCACGACGGCACCAGCCTGCAGGTCGTGCTCGCCCCCGACGACCCCGCGGTGCGGCGCGAGCGCACCGAACTCTTCCGGCGGGTGGTGCTGGCCTACAGCACGCCCCGGCGGACCACCACGGAAGGAAACCCATGACATCGATCGGTAGCGACCCCGAGGTGATCGTCGTCGGGGCCGGGCTGGCCGGGCTCGTCGCCACCTACGAGCTCACCAGGGCCGGGCACCGGGTGCGCGTGCTCGACCAGGAGAACCGGGCCAACCTGGGCGGGCAGGCGTTCTGGTCGCTGGGCGGGCTCTTCCTGGTCGACACCCCCGAGCAGCGCAGGCTCGGCATCGAGGACAGCTACGAGCTGGCGCTGCAGGACTGGTACGGCTCGGCCGGGTTCGACCGCGACGACGAGGACCGCTGGGCGCGCCGCTGGGCCGAGGCCTACGTGCGCTTCGCCGCCACCGAGAAGCGCGAGTACCTGCGCGAACTCGGGCTGCGGGTGACGCCGCTGGTCGGCTGGGCCGAGCGCGGCGGCGCGCTCGCCGATGGCCACGGCAACTCGGTGCCGCGCTTCCACCTCACCTGGGGCACCGGCCCCGAGGTGGTGCGGGTCTTCCTGGAGCCGGTGCTCGAGGCCGAGCGGCGCGGGCTGGTGACCTTCGAGTTCCGGCACCGGGTGGACGAACTCGTGGTGGCGGAGGGCAGCGTCACCGGGGTGCGCGGCAGCGTGCTGGAGCCGAGCGAGCTGGAGCGCGGGCAGGCCTCCTCGCGCGAGGTCACCGGGGAGTTCGAGTTCCACGGCAGGGCGGTGGTGGTGACCTCGGGCGGGATCGGGCACAACCACGACCTGATCCGGCGCAACTGGCCCACCGAGCGGCTCGGGAAGTGCCCGGAGACGCTGATCTCCGGGGTGCCCGCGCACGTCGACGGCCGGATGCTCGGCATCTCCGAGGCCGCGGGCGGGCGGATCGTGAACCGCGACCGCATGTGGCACTACACCGAGGGCATCGTCAACTGGGACCCGATCTGGCCGGACCACGCCATCCGGATCATCCCCGGCCCCTCCGCGCTCTGGTTCGACGCCGACGGCAAGCGGCTGCCCGCCCCCTGCTTCCCCGGCTTCGACACCAACAGCACCATGAAGGCCATCCTGGCGGGCGGCCACGACTACTCCTGGTTCGTGCTCACCCAGTCGATCATCGAGAAGGAGTTCGCGCTCTCGGGCTCCGAGCAGAACCCGGACGTCACCGGCAAGGACCTCAAGCTGGTGCTGAAGAGCCGGGTGGCCAGGGGCGCGCCCGGCCCGGTCGAGGCGTTCAAGAGGCACGGCGTCGACTTCGTGGTCGCCGACACGCTGCCCGCCCTGGTCGACGGCATGAACGCGATCGCCCGCGGGCCCGAGCTGGACCACGACGAGCTGGAGCGCCAGATCGTCGCCCGCGACCGCGAGATCACCAATAAGTTCACCAAGGACGCCCAGGTCATGGCGATCCACAATGCCCGCAACTTCTTCGGCGACAAGGCGGGGCGGGTCGCCAAGCCGCACCGCATCCTGGACCCCGAGGCGGGGCCGCTGATCGCGGTCCGGCTGAACATCCTCACCCGCAAGACGCTCGGCGGGCTGCAGACCGACCTCGACTCCCGGGTGATCGGCCCGGACGGCGGTCCGCTGCCCGGGCTCTGGGCCGCGGGCGAGGTCGCCGGGTTCGGCGGTGGCGGGGTGCACGGGTACAACGCGCTGGAGGGCACCTTCCTCGGCGGCTGCATCTTCTCCGGCCGCTCGGCCGGGCGGGCGATCGCCGCCGAGCTGTCGCGCTGACACGGTGGCTCAGCCGCCGGGCGGGCTCAGCCGGGGGGCGGGCTCCAGCCGCCGAGCAGGCTCAGCCGCCGGGCGGGATCAGCCGCCGGGCGGGATCCGGCCGCAGGCTGCCGCGCCGAGGCGGTGGCGGGGGTCAGTGCCTGCCGGGGGGCTGCGGGCGCAGCGAGCGCCCGCACTCCTGGGCCACCTCGACCAGCAGCCCGGCGAGCCGGGCGGTGTCCAGGGCGGGGAGCTCGGCGCCCGCGCGGGCGGAGAGCGAGAGCGCGGCGACCACCGAGCCGCGGGCCCGCACCGGGACGGCGACGCAGGTGACGCCGGTGAAGGACTCCTCGCTGTCCACCGCGACGCACTGCCTGCCGCGGATGCGGGAGAGCTCGCGGTTCAGCTCCACCCGGTCGCAGATGGTGCGCGGGGTGAGCCGGGGCAGCGGCTCCCTGGACGCGGCGACGACGCCGCGCTCCTGGGCGGCGAGCATGGCCTTGCCGAGCGCGGTGCTGTGCGCGGGCATCCGGCCGCCGAGCCGGGTGGGCAGGGTGGGGCCGGAGCGGCCGACCTTGTCCAGGTAGAGCACGTCGCGGCCGTCGAGCACGCCGAGGTGGCCGACCATGTCGGCGCGGTGCGCGAGGTCGTGCAGCAGCGGGCTGACCAGCTCCCTGACCTCGTTGTGGTCGGCGGCGAGGCCGCCGAGCTCCAGGGTGCGGGAGCCGAGCCGGTAGCCGCCGGGGGCGTGCGCCAGCCAGCGCAGCTTGATCATCTGGTCCAGGATGCGGTGCACCGTGGAGCGCGGCAGCCCGGTGCGCTCGCAGAGCTCGACCAGGGTGAGGGCGGGCGAGGCGGCGTCGAAGGCCTCCAGGATCAGCGTCATCCGCTCGATCATCGAGACCGGCGCGGTGCCGGGGCAGCGGCCGATCGGCCTGGTCGCGTGGTCCGCGTGGGGTAGCGCGTCGACCGTCATCACACATCCTCCAAAGACTGGCGGCACCAGCTTAGGGGGATTCCCGTTGGGCACACACCATTCCCGGCGGTTCCCGCGTGTGACGTGTCACAGAATGCGGCGAAGCGACCGGGCAGCTACCCCGGCCCGGATCAGGATTCCGCGCGCTCGGACTCCGCCGCGTCCTGCAGCTGCTCCCGGGTGTTGCGCTCGGCGAGCAGCGGCAGGAAGGTGTCGACGGTGGCGCCCTCGGCGACCTCCTCGTAGGAGTCGTGCAGTGCGCGCTCGATGGCCGCTTCGTCGGCGACGTCGCCGTACTCCTGCTCCAGGCGGCGCGCGGCCGCCTGCAGGGCGACGTCGGGGTCGAGGGTGGGGTCGTGCTGCGGGGACGGGGCGATGTGCTCGTCGCTCATCGGAGACTCCTCGGGGTGCGGGCTCGGCACGGCGCGGTTCCCCCGTGCCGTTCGACCGGTTACCCGGCGGGTCCGGCGAGACACCGCGCCCGGGGTGAACACCCGGCACCGCTCCGGTTAACAGCGGTGCCGGGTGCGGAGTCAGCGCGCGGCGGGCGCGGTGATGAGCGGGATGTCGAGCGCGGTGAGGATGCCGGGGGCGGCGGCGACCACGGCGGGCACCGCGTTCACGATCCGCATGGCGGTGCCGACCAGGGTGGCGTAGTTGTGGTCGCCATGGCGGCTGGAGGCGACGAGATCCAGCGCGTACGACGGCTCGCCGGTGATCCGCACCTGGTAGCAGCCCTCCGGGTGGGTGGGCTGCGGCCACTCCGGGCAGAGGTCGGGGCGCAGCCGGGTGACGTGCTCGAGCACCGTGACCACCCGCTCCCCCACCATGCCGCGCACCTCGAAGCGCAGCGCCGCCGCGCTGCCCTGCTCGATGTGCCCGGTGGCGATGTCGAAGTCCTCCGGCGCGGGCGCGCGCTCGTAGGTCTCGGTGACGGCGTCCAGCTCGACCCCGATCCCGGCGGCGAGCTGCCGCACCACGCTGCCCCAGGCGAGCGCGAGCACGCCGGGTTGCAGCAGCATGGGGGTCTCGTCCAGCGGTTTGCCGAACCCCATGATGTCGACCATGACCGCGCGGTTGTCGTAGCTGGCGTAATCCACGATCTCCAGGCAGCGCACCTGCTCGACCGAGAGGCAGGTGCCGGTGAGCGCGAGCGGGAGCAGGTCGTTGGCGAAGCCGGGGTCGATGCCGTTCACCCAGAGCGTGGCGCCGCCGGCCGCCGCGGCCTCCTCGATCGGGCGCAGCAGGTCGTCCGGGAGCACGCCGTACGGGTACTGGAAGAAGACCGGGGCGCAGGCCACCACGTCGACCCCGGCGCGCAGGATCGCCGCCAGCTCCTGCACCGCCTCGAACAGGCGGTTGTCGGTCATGGCGCAGTAGACGACGCAGTCCGGATTCGCCGCGAGCAGCGCGGCGGTGTCGGTGGTGGCGGCGACGCCGGCGGGATCGGGCAGCCCGGCGAGGGTGGCGGCGTCCACCCCGGCCTTGGCGTCGGAGCTGACCCGCACGCCGGCGAGTTCCAGCTCGGGGTGGGCGATGATGCCGGCCAGGGCGTGCCGCCCCACATTGCCGGTGCCGAAGAGCGCTACGCGAAGTGTCATGTCACAGATCCGCAATCGGGAGTTCGAGGTTGGGGGTGATCAGGCCGCCGTCGGCCTCCAGCACCTTGCCGGTGAGGTAGGCGCCCGCGGGCGAGGCCAGGTAGACGGCGGCGGCGGCGATGTCCTCCGGGGCGCCGAGCCGGCGCAGCGGGGTGTGCTTCTCGATCTCGCCGCGCATGCCGGGGTCGTTCGCCACGAACTCCAGCGCCGAGGTGTGGATGGCGCCGGGGGCGATGGCGTTCACCCGGATGCGCGGGTTCAGGTCGAGCGCGGCCAGCCGGGTGTAGTGCGCGAGCGCGGCCTTGGCGGTGCCGTAGGCGGCGAAGGCGCGGCCGGGCAGCCTGCCCATGGTCGAGGTGATGTTGATGATCGAGCCCTCGCCCGCGTGCTCCAGGATGTGCGGGACGGCGGCCCTGGTGAGCGCGTGCGCGGTGCCGACATTGAACTCGAAGGCCGCGGTCAGCGCCTTCGGGGTCAGGTCCAGCAGCGGGGTGGGCGGGGCGCCGCCGACATTGTTGACCACGATGTCGAGCCGGTCGAAGCGGGCGACGGCGGCGTCCGCGAGCCCGGCGACCGCGTCCAGGTCGCGCAGGTCGGCCGGGACGACGTGCGCCTGCCTGCCGCGCGCGCTGACCCGCTCGGCCACCTCGTGCAGCTGGTCCTCGGTGCGCGCCGAGATCAGCACGTCCGCGCCTGCCTCAGCGAAGGCGAGCGCGATGGCGGCGCCGAGTCCGCGGCCCGCGCCGGTGACCACGGCGACCTTGCCGTCGAGCCGGAATCTGTCGAGGATCATTTCCCTCCCTCTTGTCGAATATTCGACATAAGAACGACTAATATTCGTCATGGTACGAACCAGTGCGCGCGGATCACAAGGGCTCGCGCGGATTTGCTCCGGAGGTCGCCGTGGAACGCTCGCCCTCGCCGCCGACCCGGCGGGTGCTGGACGTGCTCACGCTGCTCGCGGATGCCACCGAGCCGCTGCCGGTGGCGGCGGTGGCGGACCGGCTCGGGCTGGCCCGCGCCACGGTCACCGCGATCCTGGCCGAGCTGGATGCCGCAGGCTGGGCGCAGCGCGACGCCGAGCGGCGCTACCGGCTCGGCCCCGCCCCCGCCGCGCTCCTCGGCGCCGCCCCGGAGACCGGCGTCGCCGAGGCGCTGGCCGCGCTGGTGGCCCGCACCGGCGCGGGCGCGACGCTCGCCCGGGTGGACAGCGACGGCATCACCGTGCTCGCGGTGCGGCACGGGCCGGGCCGGGATATCGCGGGCGTGCCGCTCGGGCATCGCCTGCCGATCCGCTTCCCGGTGGGGGCCGCGGTGCTGCCGTGGCGGCCGCGCGCCGAGCTGCGGCGCTGGCTCGCCACCGCGGCGGACGGCGAGCGCGCGGCCGCGCTGCCGGAGCTGGTGCGGGAGCGCGGGGTCGCGGTGTTCGGGCCGCGCCCCGAGGACGGGAACACCGTCGAGCTGCTCGCCGATCTGCTCACCGCGCTCGGCCCGGAGATGCTGGAGCCGCGGCTGCGCACCCGCACCCTGCGCGGGCTCAGCGAGCTGACCGCCAGGCCCTACACCGCCGCCGACCTGGACTCCGCCGACCCGCTGCCGGTGAGCTACCTGGCCGCGCCGGTCTTCACCGGTGCCGTCGCCACGCACGAGGTACAGCTGGGCCCGCTGCGCGCCGCCGTCCCGCGGGCCGAGCGCGACGAGTACGTGGCCGCGACAATCGCTGCCGCACAGCGGATCAGCGCGGCGCTCGGCGCGTAGCGGCGCGTCGAACGGCGGAACTCTCTGCGACACAGCGGTTCACGCCGTCCCCCCGCCCGTGTCTCGTGCGAATCGGTGACGCCCGTCCGGTTTCCGGCCCTCCGCACCGGGCGGCACGCGGCGGAGCTCGCCGCCGGCCCGATCACCGGTCGGTAAAAGGGCGCAAAGTTGTTTCTCACCAACATTTTTCGGCACTGGCGGCGGCGTGCCGATCTAAGCTACCATCGGGAGCGCACCACTTCTTAACCGGGGGATTGCTGCTCTAGCCCTCCGTGTTCGCGCTCGGACGTCATCTGCTGCACGCACGCATACCGCGAAACGAGAGAAGCCCATGACTGAACTGGCTGAACCGGTGTCCGCACTCGACGAGGCTCCGCAGCTGAGCCTCAGCACCGATGCCGCGCGAAATCTCGCGACCACCACCAAGTCCACTCCGCAAATGCAGGGCATCACCTCGCGGTGGCTGCTGCGTTTGCTGCCCTGGGTGCAGACCGACGGCGGCGTGTACCGCGTCAACCGGCGGCTCACCTACACCCTCGGCGACGGCCTGATCACCTGCGTCACCACCGCGGGCGAGACGAAGGTGCTCGCGCCCGATCTGCGCGAGCTGCGCTACCTGCGCGATTTCGCCGACGACGACGCGCTGCGGGCGCTCGCCGACCGCTTCGTCGAACGGCGGTACGAGCGCGGCGAGGTCATCGCCGAGGCCGGGAGCCCGGCGGAGGAGCTGGTGGTGCTCGCGCACGGCAAGGCCGAGAAGCGCGGCACCGGCCGGTACGGCGAGGACACCCGCCTCGAGGTGTTCTCCACCGGGCGGTTCTTCGGTGAGCAGCTGGTCGCCGGGGACGACACGCCCGCGGAGTTCACCGTCAGGGCGCTCACCCCGTGCACCGTCCTCGTCCTCACCGAGCGGGCGCTGGCCGAGGCGGGCGAGCGCATCGCGCCGCTGCGCGCGCACGCCAGGACCGCCCGGCTGGCCGAGACCACCCGGAACGGCGCGGCCAACCCGTACGGCGAGGCCTCGATCGACCTGCTCTCCGCGCACCAGGGCGAGCCGCAGCTGCCGGGCACCTTCGTGGACTACGAATTGTCCCCGCGGGAATACGAATTGAGCGTCGCGCAGACCGTGCTGCGGGTGCACAGCCGGGTCGCCGACCTCTACAACAAGCCGATGGACCAGATCGAGCAGCAGCTGCGGCTCACCATCGAGGCGCTGCGCGAGCGGCAGGAGGACGAGACGGTCAACAACCGCGACTTCGGGCTGCTGCACAATGCCGCGCCGGAGCAGCGGATCAGCACCCGCTCCGGCCCGCCGACCCCGGACGACCTGGACGAGCTGCTGGCCACGGTGTGGAAGGAGCCGAGCTTCCTGCTCGCGCACCCGAAGGCCATCGCCGCCTTCGGCGCCGAGTGCAGCAAGCGCGGCATCTACCCGTCGAGCACCGAGCTGAACGGGCACCGGGTGCCGTCCTGGCGCGGGATCCCGCTGCTGCCCTGCAACAAGCTCGGCGTCTCCGCGACCCGCACCACCTCGATCCTGCTGCTGCGCACCGGCGAGGCCGCGCAGGGCGTGATCGGGCTGCGGCAGACCGGGATCCCGGACGAGTACGAGCCGGGGCTGAACGTGCGCTTCATGGGCGTCGACGACCGGGCCATCATCTCCTACCTGGTCAGCACCTACTACTCGGCGGCGATCCTGGTGCCGGACGCGCTCGGCGTCCTCGACGACGTGCAGCTCGGCGCCGAGAGCTGAGCTCGTGCAGCCCTTCGAACTGCCGGAGTTCTACACCGCGCACCCGGCCCGGCTGAACCCGCACGTGGAGACCGCGCGCACGCACACCAAGCGGTGGGCCTACGAAATGGGGATGCTCGGCGACACCGTCGGCGGCGCGGTGGTGTGGGACGAGCCCACCTTCGACGGCATGGACTACGCCGGGCTGTGCGCGTACACCCACCCGGAGGCGGACGCGCCGACCCTGAACACCGTGACCGACTGGTACACCTGGGTCTTCTACTTCGACGACCACTTCCTGGAGCGGTTCAAGCGCACCGGCGACCTGAGCGGCGCGCGCGAGTACCTCGACCGGCTGGCGACCTTCATGCCCGCCGACGGCGCCGCCGCGCCGGAGCCGGCGAACCCGGACGAGCGCGGGCTCGGCGATCTGTGGGCGCGGACGGTGCCCGCCATGTCGGCGGGGTGGCGCGAGCGGTTCGCGCAGAGCACCAGGAACCTGCTGCTGGACTGCGTGTGGGAGCTGCGCAATATCAATACCGCGCGGGTGCCGAACCCGATCGACTACATCGAGATGCGGCGCAAGGTCGGCGGCGCGCCGTGGTCGGCGGATCTGGTGGAGTACGCGCGCGGCACCGAGATCCCGGAGCCGCTGGCCGGGACGCGGGCGATGCGGGTGCTGAAGGACACCTTCTCGGACGCGGTGCACCTGCGCAACGACATCTTCTCCTACCAGCGCGAGACCGAGCAGGAGGGCGAGGTGAACAATGGCGTGCTGGTGGTGGAGCGGTTCTTCGGCTGCTCGCCGCAGCAGGCCGCGGATATCGTCAACGACCAGCTCACCTCGCGCATGCACCAGTTCGAGAACACGGTGCTGACCGAGCTGCCGGTGCTCTTCGAGGAGCGCGCGCTGGACGCTCCGCAGCGCGCGGCGGCGCTCTCCTACGCGCAGGGGTTACAGGACTGGCAGTCCGGCGGGCACGAGTGGCACCTGCGCTCCAACCGCTACATGAACGCCGCGGCGGGCACGCGCTCGATGCCGCTGGGGCCGAGCGGAATCGGCACGGTGCTCGCCCGGCCCGGGTTCTGGCGCGGGCTGGCCGGGCCGGGCGGCGCCCGCAGCCACACCCCGGTGCCGTTCCCGCGCACCGGCCCGCTGCCGCTGCCCGAGTTCGACGTCCCGTTCGATCTCGGGCTGAGCCCGCACCTCGGCGCCGCGCGGGCGGCGAGCGTCGAGTGGGCCGAGCGGGTGGGGTTCCACGCCCCGCTGCCGGAGCTGGGCGGGCGGCGGCTGTGGACCGCGGCCGACACCGCCGGCTTCGATTTCGCGCTGTGCTCGGCCGGGCTCGACCCGGACGCGGACGCGGCCGCGCTCACCCTCTCCGCGGAGTGGCTGACCTGGGGCACCTGGGGTGACGACTACTTCCCGGTGGTCTTCCCGGCCGCCGGCGGGGCCGGGTCGATGGCGGCGGCGAAGGCGTGCGCCGCCCGGCTGGCGCGGTTCATGCCGGTCGAGCCGGGGGCGGGGCCGGCGCCGAGCAACGCGCTGGAGCGCGGGCTCGCCGACCTCTGGCCGCGGACCGCGGGGCCGATGCCGCCCGCGGCCAGGCACACCTTCGCGGCGGCGGTGAACTCCATGGTGGAGAGCTGGCTGTGGGAGCTCGCCAACCACATCCAGCACCGGGTGCCCGATCCGGTGGACTACCTGGAGATGCGGCGCCGCACCTTCGGCTCGGATCTCACCATCGCGCTCTCCAAGCTGGCCCGCGGCGGCAGCGTGCCGGAGGCGGTGTTCGAGTCGAGCACCATGCGCGGCATCGAGCACGCCGCCCAGGACTACGGCTGCCTGATCAACGACCTCTTCTCCTACCAGAAGGAGATCGAGTACGAGGGCGAGCTGCACAATGCGGTGCTGGTGGTCGAGGTGTTCTTCGGCTGCGGGCGGGAGCGGGCGGCCGCCGTGGTCGACGACCTCATGCGGGCCAGGATGCGGCAGTTCCAGCGGCTGGTCGCCGAGGAGCTGCCGGTGCTCTTCGAGCTGCACGGGCTCGATGCCGAGGCCCGCGCCGGGGTCACCGGCTACATCGGCGAGCTGCGCGACTGGATCGCCGGCATCCTGCACTGGCACCGCGGCACCAGCCGGTACCGGCCGGAGAACCTGCGCTACCCGGTCGGGCACGCCACCCCGCGGCTCGGCGCGCCGCGCGGGCTCGGCACCGCCGCGGCCCGCCTCGCCCCGCGCGCGCCCGGCCACCGCCCGACCGTCGAGGGAAGGACCGCTTCGTGAGCACAGCCGATTCCGCGGAGGTGCGCACCGCACTCCACCCCGAGGCGGCGCGGACCCTCGCCACCACCACCAAATCCGTCCCGCAGATGCGGGGCAGCACCCCGCGCTGGCTGCTGCGCATGCTGCCCTGGGTCGAGGTGGCGGGCGGCACCTACCGGGTGAACCGGCGGCGCACCTACACCGTCGGCGACGGCCGCATCACCAGCACCGCCGCCGGCGGCCAGTACCGGCTGGTCCCCGCCGAACTCCAGGAGCTGCGGGCGCTGCGCGGGCTCGACGAGGACGCGCTGCGCACCATCGCCACCGCCTTCCGGCAGCGCGAGTACCGGGCCGGGGAGACGCTGTGCGAGTTCGGCAACGAGGTCGACGGCGTCCACGTGATCGCGCACGGCCGGGTGACCGTCGGCGTGCCGGACGCGTACGGCGAGCGGGTCCGGCTGGAGGTGGCCGACGGAGGCGCGCACCTCGGCGCCGAGCTGCTCGCCGGTTCCCGGCCGATCTGGGAGTTCACCGCCACCGCCGAGACGGCCTGCACGGTGCTCACCCTGCCGCGCGAGCGCCTCGACCCGCTGCGCGCCGAGATCCCCGGGCTCGCGGCACATCTCGCCGGCTTCCGTGAGGTGACCGGCACCGACAGACACGGCCAGGCGGCGATCGATCTCGCCGCGGGCCACGACGGCGAGCCCGCCGTCCCTGGCACCTACGTCGACTACGAGCCGCGGCCGCGGGAGTACCGGCTCGGCGTCGCGCAGCTGCGGCTGCGGGTGCACACCCGCGTCACCGACCTCTACAACACGCCGATGAACCAGCTCGAGCAGCAGCTGCGGCTGGCGGTGGCGGCGCTGCTGGAGCGGCAGGAGCGCGACCTGCTCACGCACCCCGATTTCGGCCTGCTGCACAGCATCGACGCCACGCAGCGGGTGGTCCCGGCGAGCGGCCCGCCGACCCCGGAGGATCTGGACCGGCTGCTGGCCCGCCGCCGCAAGACCGCGTTCTTCCTCGCGCATCCGCGGGTGATCGCGCAGTTCGGCCGGGAGTGCACCGCGCGCGGCCTCTACCCGGAGCCGACGCTGGTCGAGGGGGCACGGGTGCAGGCGTGGCGGGATACCCCGCTGCTGCCCTCGGACAAGATCCCGATCTCCCGCGCCGGGACCAGCACCGTCCTGGCCCTGCGGATCGGCGAGCGTGACGACGGCGTGATCGGGCTGCGGCAGACCGGGGTGCCGGACGAGTACCGCCCCGGAATCTCGGTGCGCTTCACCGGAATCGACGACCACGCGGTCGCCACCTACCTGGTGAGCGCGAACCACGCCGCCGCGGTGCTGGTGCCGGACGCGCTCGGCGCGCTCACCGGCGTGCAGCTGAGTCTGTGACCACCCCCATCCCTGCGAACCGATCAGGACACCGCTCATGACCCGGGAAATCGCCAAGGATCACCACACCGACACCGTCGCCCGCGGCCGCGCGGCCTGCGCCGCGACCCTGCGCACCGCCGTGCACACCATGCCGCCCACCGTCCGGCACATCGCCGGGTACCACTTCGGCTGGTGGGATCGGGACGGCAGACCCGAGCAGCAGCCGGGCGGCAAGGCGCTGCGCCCGGCCTTCGTGCTGGCGGCCACCATCCTCACCGGCGGCGCCATCGAGGACGCCGGGAATGCCGCGGCCGCGGTCGAACTCGTGCACAACTTCTCGCTGCTGCACGACGACGTCATGGACCGCGACACCACCCGCAGGCACCGGCCGACGGCGTGGGCAGTCTTCGGCATCGGCCCCGCCATCCTCGCCGGCGACGCGCTCGCCTCGCAGGCCTTCGCCCTGCTCACCGCCACCGCCGACGCGCGAGCCGCGGCCGCGGCCGAGCTGCTCGACCGCGCGGTGCTGGAGCTGGTCGAGGGCCAGTGCGCGGACCTGAGTTTCGAGGGGCGGCGGGACGTGACCGTCGCCGAGTGCCTGGCGATGACCGACCGGAAGACCGGCGCGCTCTTCGGCTGCGCCGCCGAGCTCGGCGGGCTCTTCGGCGGCGCGGGGCCGGGCGAGCTGCTCCGGCTGCGCGAGATCGGCAGGCTGGTCGGCCGCGCCTTCCAGCACGTCGACGACCTGCTCGGGATCTGGGGTGACGCGCACAGCACCGGCAAGCCGGTGCACTCCGATCTGCGCCGCAGGAAGAAGTCGCTGCCGGTGGTGTTCGCGCTGAACTCCGGCACCGAGGCGGGAGCCGCGCTCGCCGCGCTCTACCACCGGGAGCAGCCGCTGGACGACGCCGAGCTGCGCACGGCGGCCGACCTGGTCGAGGCGGCGGGTGGCCGGGCGTGGAGCCGGGAGCAGGCGGCGGAGCTCTGCGCGGGCGCCAGGTCGATGATCGCCGAGCTGGCGATCGATCCGGCGGCCGGTGCGGAGCTGGACCGGCTGGCCGCGCTGGCCGCGGACCGCACGTGGTGAGCCGGGAGCTGCTGCCGGTGGAGCTGGTGGACGGCACCGGGATCGCCGTCGGCAGCTGCTCGGTGGCGCAGGCGCACCGCTCCCCCGGCCTGCTGCACCGCGCCTTCTCGGTGCTGCTCCTCGACGGCTCGGGGCGGGTGCTGCTGCAGCAGCGGGCGGCGGCGAAGACCCGCTTCCCGCTGCGCTGGGCCAACAGCTGCTGCGGCCATCCGGCGCCGGGGCAGCCGGTGACCGAGGCCGCCGGGATCCGGCTCGGCGAGGAGCTCGGGCTCGGCGCCGAGCTGCGCGAGGCGGGCACCTTCACCTACCGGGCCGCCGACCCGGGGACCGGCCGGGTGGAGTACGAGTTCGACCACGTGGTGACCGGGCTGCACCTCGGCACCGAACTCCGGCCCGACCCGGCCGAGGTCGCCGACTACGCCTGGGTGGAGCCGGCGCTGGTGAGCCGGGACCTGGTCGAGCACCCGGAGCGGTACGCGCCGTGGCTGGGCGGGGTGCTCGAGCTCGCCGTCCTCACCCACCTCGACCGGTGCTGATCAGGGCTCGTCGGCGTCGAGCGCGGCGATCTCGGCGTCGAAGCGGGCCAGCGCGTCGTCCATGACGCCGAGCGCGGCGTCGAAGCCGCCGAAGCCGTCGAGCAGGCCGGTGAGCTCGTCGCGGAGCGCGTGCAGCTCCGCGACGGCCGGGTCGACGCGCGACCAGGCCACGCTCCGGTGCCACCACGCCGCACCGTCCAGCCAGGACACCAGGACGTCGCGGACCAGCACGGCGTCGGGCGTGTAGAGCTGGAACCGGTCGCCGCCGTCGCCGTGCTCGAGTTCGTACACCCCGTCCGGCAGCCGCCGGGCCAGGATGTGGCCGGTGCCGCGGCGGATCTCCAGCAGCGGTGTGCGGTTCTCGGCAGACACGCGCCCGAGTGTCGCAGATACCGATGACTCCGGGGGCCGCGCACCGTCTCCCTTCGGGAAGCAGAATCCCGGAGGGAGAGATATGTCCGAAACCGAGGTGCGCGCTGCCATCGCGGCCGAGCGCACCGAGCTGGCCGCGGTCTTCGCCGGGCTCGACGCGGCGGCATGGGAGGCGCCGACGCTCTGCGCCGGGTGGCGGCCGCGCGAGGTGCTCGCGCACATGACCATGGCCTACCGCCTGTCACTGCCGCGCTTCGCGCTGGATATGGCGAAGGCGCGCGGGAACTTCAACCGCATGGCCGATCGCCGAGCCCGCGCCGACGCCGCCGCGCTCACCCCCGAGGAGCTGGTGGCGAGCCTGCGCGACAATGCCGACCATCCCTGGAAGCCGCCGCGCAGCGGGTACGAGGCGACGCTGGCGCACGAGGTGATCCACGGAATGGACATCACGGTGGCGCTCGGGTTGCCGCGCCGGGTTCCGGTCGAGCGGGTCGCCGTGGTGCTCGCCGGCACCAAGGCCGAGCAGGTCCGGTACTTCGGCACCGACCTGTCCGGCGTCGAGCTCCGCGCCGACGACCTGGATTGGAGTTTGTCGGGCGACGACCCGCAGTCGGTGGTCACCGGTCCCGCCCAAGACCTGCTGCTCGTCCTCTGCGGGCGCAGACTCCCGCCCGGACGGCTCTCCGGCTCGGCGGCCGCCAGGTACGAGGCCCGATAGCGCGGGGGCGGGCGGGGTGCGCGGCCGCGCCGCCGCGCGGGCGGAGTGTGCCGCTGCTCACCTCTACCGCTCCCGCCTGCGAAGCGACCATCCGGTTACCGTTACCGTGAGGGGATGAACGAACAGCGGCTCGACCCGGCGCTGCCCAGCGCCGACCACCACGAAGGCGGCTTCCGGCCGATGGTCGAGCTGATCGAGGCCAACGCGGCGGCGGACGCGCAGAAGCGCGGCGGCGAGCTCTACGGCGACTTCATCGAGCAGGTCCGGCTGCTCATGGACCGGGCCCGGATGGCCGACCCCGGCGACGAACTCTCCCAGCACGTGATCACCCAGCTCACCAAGCTGAACGACGAGCTGGCCGGCGCCACGGTGGACGAGTGGTCGCTGCCCAACTGGACCCGCAACGACCTGCCCGCCCGCGGCAACCTGACGCTGCCGCCCTACGAGGTGGATTCCGCCGACGCCACCGGCGTGCACGCCCGCATCACCTTCCGCGCCTTCCACCTCGGCGGCAACGCGGCCGCGCACGGCGGCCACATCGCGCTCGGCTTCGACGACCTGCTCGGCATGGCGGCCGCGCTCACCTCCGGCTCGGTCACCCGCACCGCCTCGCTCACCGTCGACTACCGTGCCATCACCCCCCTCGACAAGCCCCTGGCCCTGCATGCCTGGACCGAGCGGCAGGAGGGCCGCAAGGTCTTCGTGCGCGCCACCCTGCACGACGGCGAGCGGCTCTGCGCCGAGGCGCACGGGCTGTTCATCGTGCTCAAGCCGGGCCAGCAGTAGTCAGCCGAAGTGCGCGGCGCGGTACGCCGCGAAGCGCTCGTCCACCTGCCCGGCGGTGAGGCCGTAGTCGTCCAGCGTGTACCGGTGCTGCGGGCGGGCCGCGCCGGAGGTGCTCCGGCTGTGCAGCGCGCTCATCTTCTGCTCGGCGGCGGGGGTCAGGTCGATGCCGAAGTGCCGGTAGATGCCGCGCACCGCGGCGAGCGGGTCGGCGACGAAATCGTCGTAGTAGACGTCGATGAACTGCGCCGGATCGTACTTCGCCCGATCCGCCAGGAAGCTGTCCGCGCCGCGCGCCCACAGCTCGAGCTGGGTGCTGCCGACCACGTCGCCGCGGAACTTCTCGGACCACCCCTCGCTGGCCTTCTCGTTCAGGCTGCACACCGAGGCGATGATGGTGCTCGGTTCGCGGTGCAGCTGCACCACCAGCGCGTCCGGGTAGACCGCGAAGAGCGCGTCGAGCGCGAAGAGGTGGCTCGGGTTCTTCAGCACCCAGCGCTGCCCGGCGTCGGGTAACCCGATGAGCTGCAGGTTCTTCCGGTGCCGCTGATAGGCGGGGGTCCAGTCCTGCTCGCGCAGCCAGCCGGAGTAGGTGGGCAGGTAGGCCAGGCACTCGTAGGAGATGGACATGGCCGACTGCCGGAGCAGCTGCCAGCACTCCTCCACCTGATCGGCCGAGATGTGGTGCACGCCCATGAACTCCGGATGCTCCACGTGATGTTTCTCGTACCCGGCCGAGATGCCCTGGTACACCGGGTTCTCCGCCCAGGTGGCGCGCGGCGGGCGCGGCTGCGGCATCTCGGTGAGCCACATCTCCAGCCCCTGGTGCATGGGGTCGGCGGTGAGCAGCCGGTGCACCGCGGTCGTGCCGGAGCGCGGCAGCCCGGTGACGAAGATCGGGCGCTCGATCGGCACCCGCGCGTGCTCCGGGTACCGCTGCCAGGCGCTCTCGCTCAGCGCCCTGGCGATCAGCCCGCCGCGCAGCATGGCCCGGTTGATCTTGTTCCCCCAGGGCGTGAGTTCGGCGTCGGCGGCGTACGACTCCAGCAGCACGGAGAGCCCCGCCCGGTAGTCGTCGGCGCCGAAATCCTCCAGCCCGATCACCTTCGTCGCCGAGGCGTGCAGGTCGTCGATCGTGCCGATCTCGGCACGGCCCATCGTGGTCATGGCAGGGCTCCTAGTGGTGGAATTCGCCGGCGTTGACGTCGAGACACGCGCCGGTGACGATGCGGGAGAGCGGGGAGGCGAAGAAGAGCACCGCGTCGGCGATCTCGTCCGGCTCCGGCAGTTTGCGCAGGTCGGTGCTCTCGGCGGTTTCGGCGTAGACCTCCTCGTGGGTGATCCCGCGCTCCTTGGCCTGGTAGTCGAAGTACCACTTCAGGTTGCCCGCGTAGATGTAGCCGGGGGCCACCGAGTTCACCCGGATGCCCTGCGGGCCCAGTTCGGTGGCGAGGCTCTGCGCCAGCGCCAGCAGACTCGCCTTGGCCATCTTGTACGGCCCGAAGGTGCGCCTGGAGTGCCGCAGCACCGCTGAGTTGATCATCACGACCGAGCCCTTCGCCGCGGCGAGCGCGGGCACGAAGAGCCGGGTGAGCCGCAGCGCGGCGAGCACATTGGTCTCGAACCCGGCCCGCACGCCGTCCAGCTCGACGGTGGCGAGGTCGGTGATGGGCGGGATGGCGAAGGCATTGTTCACCAGCGCGTCCACCCGGCCGAGCTGCTCCACCGTGGTGCGCACCAGGTTCTCGGCGGCGGCCTCGTCGGTGATGTCGGTCGGCACGACCAGTGCCTTCCGGCCGATCTCCCGGACCTCGGCGGCGACCTTGTCCAGCCGCTTCTCGGTGCGCGAGGCGAGCACGACGTCGGCGCCGGCCCGCGCGGCCCTGACCGCGATCGAGCGGCCGAGCCCGGGGCCGATCCCGGAGACGACGACGACCTTGCCGGTCAGCAGCCCGGCCCCGCCCAGCGCCGCGTCGGCGGCGGTATCGTGGTCGCTCATCCCAGCATCCGATCCGCGTGCGCGCGCTGGCGGAAGGCGATCCGCTCGCGCCACTGCTCGGGGGTGACCCGGGCCTCCTCGTAGTAGGGCAGCTGCTCCGGGAGTTCGTCGAAGGAGACGAGCTGCACCTCCGGCCCGTCCTCCGGTTTCAGATCGCGGGCCAGCCGCTGCCAGCGGAACTGCAGGTAGCCGCGGTCGTGGCCGGTGCGCTCGACCCAGTTGGCGAGCCCGGGGTCGCGCTCGCTGATCACCAGCCGGATCTTGCCGTCCGGGTCCACCCGGGACTGGTCGGCGTTCAGGCTGGTCTGGTGGTTGATGTAGTCCAGCGAGAGGTACCAGATCGTGCCGAGCTGGAAGCCCTGGTAGGGGGCGTCGGACTTGGGCACGGTCAAAATAAGCACCTGGTCGTCGGTGAGGTCGTAGTGGCCAACCGAGGAGAACTGGGTGGAGAGCCCGCCCGGGGTGCGGCGCGGCTCGGTCATGGTGTTGACCGGCAGGTTCAGGTAGAACCACTCCGGGAAGGCGAGGAAGGTGCGCAGCCGGGAGGTCAGGTTCCTGGCCGCCACCTGGTACCGCTTGGCCAGCAGGTCGCGGGTGAGCGCAGGCGGCGCGTCCCCGACGGTGTCCACCCGCTCGATCCGGATGGTGCCGGGCCGCTCCGACCAGTCGCCGTAGACCTCGCGCACCGCGAGCATGGACGAATCCGGCGCGAGCTGCACGTAGCCGGGGCGGGCCGGGCCGGGGCCGAAGCGGATCTGGTAGCTGCCGTCCGGGGCGATATCCAGCTCGCGGTCGTCGAAGGCGGTCTGGCTGTCCGGCACCTCGGCGGGGGTGTAATTGCCGTTGAGCACCTGGAAGCTCAGGTCGCGGGTGGTGCCGCGGACGCCGGTGACCAGGTACTCCGCCTCCGGGCGGAGGAAGGCGTGGAAGTACAGGGTGTCCGGGTTGTCCAGCCCCATCTTGGTGTAGGGGCCGGTGGACCTGGCGAAGAAGGGGAAGTCGCGGTCGTAGGCCCAGGCCAGCTGGAGCGCGGCGCGAATGCTGCCGCCCAGATAGTCGAAGCCCTCGACGAGGTCCTGTTCGGTCTTCACCTGCGCGGCCGAGGTGATGATCTCCTCGGCCTCGGCGATCGCCTCCGCGAACGGCTTGCTGAGCACGTAGCCTCCAGGTCGTGTTCCATATATGTACCGACGTGGTACATTTCGTCCAACCGAAGATTAGAACTTGTTCTAGGAGTGGTCAATGGTCGCGATCGGAGACGGCACCGTCGCCCGGCGCTCCGCCCCCACCGTCCGGGTGCTGCAAGTGCTGGATTTCCTGGTCGCCAACGGCGGCTCGCGGTACGGCCTCTCCGAGATCGCGCGGGCGCTCGGGCTCGCCAAACCCACCTGCCTGGGCATTCTCACCGAGCTCACCGCCGCCGGGTACCTGATCCGGGATCCGCGCACCCGCGGCTACGGCCTCGGCCCGGCGCTGATCGGGGCCGGGCGGGCGGCCCAGGAGAACTTCGCGGTCTCCGCGCTTGCCCGCGCCGAGCTGGAGCCGCTGAGCGTGCGGTACCGCACCACCTGCACGGCATCGGCGGTGGTCGGGGACAAGATCGTGGTGCTGGAGGGCACCGGCCCGGGCCGGGTGCAGGTGGGCGCCACCTACCCGTTCGCGCCGCCGGTCGGGCTCATGTACGTGCTCTGGGATACCGACGCCGCCTTCGACGCCTGGCTGCGCACCCCGGCCACGGTGCCGCTGGAGCAGGACGAGCGGCGGCTGCGCACGGTGGTGGCGGAGTGCCGCGAACGCGGGTACCTGATCGAGAGCGTCTCCGCCGCGGGCAGGCGGCTGTACTCGCTGCTGGCCGGCGCCGCGGGCCGGGACATGCCCGCCGAGCTGCGCGAACTCGTCGCCGAGCTGGTGACGAGCCTGGGCGAGCGGGTGTACCTGGGCAGCGATCTGCGGCCGCGCAAGGAGCACCCGGTGAGCCTGCTCGCCGCGCCCACCTACGACGAGCGCGGCAGGCAGAGCATGGTGCTCACGATGTACGTCGGCCGGGCGGTCACCGGCGCCGAGATCGAGCGCCGCGGCACCGCGCTCGCGGCCGCGGCCGATGCCGTCACCGCGGCGGCGGGCGGGCGCGCGCCGCTGCGCTGAAGCGTTGACGGTTCGATAGAAACGTGTTCTAGTTTTGTCTCGTGAGCCCGAACCAGAAGTCCGCTACCGGCTGGGAGCTGTCGCATCTCGACGCGCTCGAGGCCGAATCGGTGCACATCTTCCGCGAGGTGGCCGCCACCTTCGAACGCCCCGTGCTGCTCTTCTCCGGCGGCAAGGACTCGGTGGTCATGCTGCACCTGGCCGCCAAGGCGTTCTGGCCGGCGCCGCTGCCCTTCCCGGTGCTGCACGTCGACACCGGCCACAACTTCGACGAGGTGATCGCCTACCGCGACGAGACCGCCGCGCGGCTCGGGCTGCGGCTGCTGGTCGGCAGCGTGCAGGAGGACATCGACGCGGGCCGAGTCACCGAGGAGACCGGCCCGCGCGCCAGCCGCAACCGGCTGCAGACGCACACCCTGCTGCGCTCCATCCGGGAGGGCGGCTTCGACGCGGTCTTCGGCGGCGCCAGGCGCGACGAGGAGAAGGCGCGCGCCAAGGAGCGGGTCTTCAGCTTCCGCGACGAGTACGGCCAGTGGGACCCGCGCAACCAGCGCCCCGAGCTCTGGAACCTGTACAACGGCAGGCACCGCCGCGGCGAGCACATCCGGGTCTTCCCGCTCTCCAACTGGACCGAGCTGGATATCTGGAGCTACATCGCCGCCGAGGAGATCGCGCTGCCGCCGCTCTACTACGCGCACCGCAGGGACGTCGTGCAGCGCGACGGGATGCTGCTGGCGCGCACCAGGTTCCTGGAGTTGCTCGACGGCGAGCAGCCCTACGAGGCCACCGTCCGGTTCCGCACCGTCGGCGACGCCACCTGCACCGGCTGCGTGGAGTCGGCTGCCGCGACCCCGGACGAGGTGGTGCTCGAGGTGGCCGCCACCCGGGTCACCGAACGCGGCGCCACCCGCGCCGACGACCGCATCTCCGAGGCGGGGATGGAAGACCGCAAACGCGAGGGGTACTTCTGATGACCACCCTGCTCCGGCTGGCCACCGCGGGCAGCGTCGACGACGGCAAGTCGACGCTGATCGGGCGCCTGCTCTTCGATTCCAAGGCGATCTTCGCCGACCAGCTCGCCGCGGTGGAGCGCACCAGCAGGGAGCGCGGCGCGGGCCAGACCGACCTGTCGCTGCTCACCGACGGCCTGCGCGCCGAGCGCGAGCAGGGCATCACCATCGATGTCGCGCACCGCTACTTCACCACGCCCCGGCGCAAATTCGTCATCGCCGACACCCCCGGCCACATCCAGTACACCCGCAACATGGTGACCGGCGCCTCCACCGCCGATGTCGCGCTGATCCTGGTCGACGCGCGCAAGGGCATCGTCGAGCAGACCCGCAGGCACGCCTTCCTGGCCGGGCTGCTCGGCGTGGCGCACCTGGTGCTCTGCGTGAACAAGATGGACCTGGCGGAGTGGAGCCAGGAGCGCTTCGAGGAGATCAAAGACGACTTCACCCGCTTCGCGGCCCGGCTGGAGGTCAGCGACCTGACCTTCATCCCCATGTCGGCGCTGCACGGCGACAATATCGTGCACCGCGGCGCGAGCATGCCCTGGTACGAGGGGACGCCGCTGCTGCACCACCTGGAGCAGGTGCACATCGCCTCGGACCGCAACCTGATCGACGCCCGGCTGCCGGTGCAGTACGTGACCCGCACGCACAACCCGGATTTCCGCGGCTACGCCGGCACCGTCGCTGGTGGTGTCTTCAAGCCGGGCGACGAGGTCACCGTGCTGCCGTCGGGATTCAGCAGCACGGTGGCGGCGCTCTACGGCCCCGGCGGCGCACCGCTGGCCGAGGCCTTCCCGCCGCAGGCGGTGACGGTGCAGCTCGCCGACGAGCTGGACGTGGCCCGCGGCGACCTGCTCTGCCGTCCGGCGAACCGCCCGCAGTCCGCCCGCGACCTGGACGCCATGGTCTGCTGGTTCGCCGAGGAGAGCGCGCTCACCCCCGGCGCCACCTACACCCTGCGGCACACCACCCGCGCCGAACCGGTGCAGGTGCAGCGGCTCGACTACCGGCTCGACGTCAACACCCTGCACCGCGACGAGGAGGCGAACGCGCTCGGGCTCAACGAGATCGGCCGGGTGCAGCTGCGCACCCGGCGGCCGCTGCTCTTCGACCCGTACCGGCGCAACCGCAGCACCGGCAGCTTCGTGCTGGTCGACGACGCCACCAACAACACCGTGGCGGCCGGCATGATCACCGGGCCGACGCCGACCACCTCGGGGGTGGTGTGGCACCGCAGCGCGGTCGAGCGCACCGAGCGCGCCACCCGCGGCGGCACCGTCTGGCTCACCGGGCTCTCCGCCTCCGGGAAGTCCACCGTCGCGGTGGAGCTGGAGCGCAGGCTGGTGAACTCGGGCCGCCCCGCCTTCCTGCTCGACGGCGACAACCTGCGGCACGGCCTCAATGCCGACCTCGGCTTCGCGCCGGAGGACCGCACCGAGAACATCCGCCGGGTGGCCGAGGTGGCCAAGCTCTTCGCCGAGGCCGGGGTACTCGCGGTGGTCTCGCTGATCAGCCCGTACCGGGAGGATCGGGAGCGGGCCAGGCGGGCGCACCTGGCGGCCGGGCTTCCCTTCCTGGAGATCTTCGTCGACACGCCGCTCGCGGTGTGCGAGGCTCGCGATCCCAAGGGGCTCTACGCCAAGGCGCGCGCGGGCGAGGTGCGCGGCTTCACCGGGATCGACGCGCCGTACGAGGCGCCGGAGCAGCCCGACCTGGTGCTGCGGCCCGATGACGGCGACCCGGCCGAGCAGGCGGCGCGGATCGCGGAGCTGCTGGGGTTCTGATCCGGCGGGGTGCGCATATTTGATACTCTGCGCGGTACGTGTCTCGAAAGGACGGGCGTATGCGCACCCTGCTGCTCAACCCTCGCGATCTGGAGTTCCTGCTCTACCAGTGGCTCGACGTCGAGGCGCTGACGAAGCACCCGCGCTTCGCCGAGCACTCGCGGGAGACCTTCGACGCGGTGCTGGCGCTGAGCGCCGAGATCGCGGAGACGCACTTCGCGCCGCACAACAAGAAGGCCGATGCCAACGAGCCGAAGTTCGTGGACGGCAAGGTGGAGCTGATTCCCGAGGTGGCGACGGCGCTGCGGGCCTTCGCCGAGGCCGGGCTGCCCGGCGCCACGGTGGCGGCCGAGCTCGGCGGCATCCAGCTGCCCGCCGTCGTCGCGCAGGCCTCCTTCGCCTGGTTCCACGCCGCCAATACCGGCACCGCCGCCTATCCCTTCCTCACCATCGCCAATGCGAATCTGCTGCTCGCGCACGGCGAGCAGTACGTGGAGCGGTTCGTGCGGCCCATGCTGGAGGGCCGCTTCTTCGGCACCATGTGCCTCTCCGAGCCGCAGGCCGGGTCGTCGCTGGCCGACATCACCACGCGCGCCGAGCCGCAGGGCGACGGCAGCTACCGGCTCTTCGGCACCAAGATGTGGATCTCCGGCGGCGACCACGAGCTGGGCGAGAACATCGTGCACCTGGTGCTGGCACGGATCCCGGGCGGCCCCGCGGGGACCAAGGGGATCTCGCTGTTCGTGGTGCCGCGCTTCCTGGTCGGTGCGGACGGCACGCTCGGCGAGCGCAACGATGTCACGCTGGCCGGGCTGAACCACAAGATGGGGTTCCGCGGCACCGTCAACACGCTGCTGAACTTCGGCGAGGGCACGCACACCCCCGGCGGCGCGGCCGGGGCGATCGGGTACCTGGTCGGCACCGAGCACCGCGGGCTGAGCCTGATGTTCCACATGATGAACGAGGCGCGGATCGGGGTCGGGCTGGTGGCGACCGCGCTCGGCTACACCGGGTACCTCAAGTCGCTGGAGTACGCGCGCGGCAGGCCGCAGGGGCGGGCCAAGATCGGCGCCGACCCGGCGAGCCCGCAGCGGCCGATCGTGGAGCACGCCGACGTGCGGCGCATGCTGCTGGCGCAGAAGAGCTACGCCGAGGGGGCGCTGGCGCTGGTGCTGTACTGCGCCCGGCTGGTGGACGAGCAGCGGATCGCGGAGAACGAGGAGGAGCGGCGGGCGCTCGGGCTGCTGCTCGACATCCTCACGCCGATCGCCAAGAGCTGGCCGTCGCAGTGGTGCCTGACCGCCAACGACCTGGCCATCCAGGTGCTCGGCGGGTACGGGTACACCCGGGAGTACGACGTCGAGCAGCACTACCGGGACAACCGGCTCAACCCCATTCACGAGGGGACGCACGGCATCCAGGGGCTGGACCTGCTCGGGCGCAAGGTGACGCAGCAGGGCGGCGCGAGCCTGCTGGCGCTGGACGCGCGGATCAGGGCGACGCTGGATGCCGCCGCCGCGGCCGGAGGCGAGGCGGCCGCTCTCGGGACCGGGCTCGGGGCAGTCTGGCAGCGGCTGACCGAGGTGACCGCCGGGCTCTTCGCGAGCGGGGACATCGAGGCGGCGCTGGCCAACAGCAGCGTCTACCTCGAGGTGTTCGGGCACACCGTGGTGGCGTGGATCTGGCTGGAGCAGTACCTCGCCGCCGCCGGCGGTGACGATGCCTTCCACGAGGGGAAGCGGCAGGCGGCGCGGTACTTCCACCGGTACGAGCTGCCCAAGACGGGGGCCGGGCTGGACCTGCTGGCGAGCCTCGATCGGACCACGCTCGAGATGCGCGCGGAGTGGTTCTGAGCGGGCCGGCGGGCGGCGTCGTCGAGCCGCCGCGCGATCCGGGCTCGCGGCCACGGGCGCCGCGGCGGCCGGGGCGGCCCGCCGCGGCCACCCCCGCGGAGGTCGTGGCGGCGGCGCGGGCCGCGTTCCTGGCGGGCGAGCGGATCGACGTGCAGTCCATCGCCGCCGGGCTCGGGTTGAGCCGGGCCTCGGTGTACCGCTGGTACGGGTCGCGCGAGGGGTTGCTCGGGGCGGTGCTGGCCGGTGAGTACGAGGCGCTCGTCGCGCGGGCCGACAGCCGCAGGCGCAGCGCGGGCGCGCACCGCGTGCTCGAGGTGCTGGCCCGGGTCAACCGCTGGATGAGCGACAACGAACCCTTCCGCCGCTACTTCGAGCACGAGCAGCGGGCCGGGCTGCGCACCCTCACCGCCGGCGACGGGCCGGTGCAGCCGCGGGCCGTGCGCGCCGTCGAGGAGCTGGTGCAGCGCGCCGTCCGGGACGACGGGTACGAGCCGCCCATGCCGCCCGATCTGCTCGCCTACGCCATGGTGCGGCTCGGCGAGGCGTTTCTCTACAACGACAGCGCCGTCGGGATCACCGGCGACGTCGAGCGGTTGCGCACGGTCCAGGCGGCGCTGCTGGGGTTGCCCGCCGAGCGCTGAGCGGCCGGCGGGCCGTTCCGATCACCGTGATCGCAAGTCCCCGCCGCTGCGGCGGGGTGGCGCAATGACCGGAGCCACGCTGGTCGCGCCCACCCCGCCCCGGCGTATTCCGGGCGGGTGAACGCGGTTCGCGCGCACTCCGGTCAGCGCGCCCACCGCGGCCCGTTATCGTCGGTTCATGCAGGTCAGAGGTGTGAATCCGGTTCCCGAGCAGGGCGAGCCGTCCGGGCAGGCGCCGGTGCGGCGGCTGCGGGCGGATCAGGCGCGCCGGGTGGCGGATGTGCTGCGGCACCAGATCCACACCGGCGCCTTCCCGGACGGGCTGCCCGCGGAGGCACAGCTGGCGGAGGAGTTCGAGACCTCGCGCAATACCGTGCGGGAGGCGCTGGCGCTGCTGCGCGACGAGGGGCTGATCGACCGCGCGCCCCGGGTCGGCACCCGGGTGGCGAACCGCAAGTACGACCACGGCCTCGACGCCCTGCTCGGCCTGCAGGAGACGCTCAAGGGGCACGGCACCGTGCGCAACGAGGTGCGCGCCGCCACCCGGATCACCGCGCCGCCCGCGGTCGCGCGCAGGCTCCGGCTGGAGCCGGGCGAGCGGGTGGTCTACCTGGAGCGGCTGCGCTACCTGGGCGACAGCCCGCTCAGCCTGGACCTGACCTACCTGGCCCCCGACATCGGCGCCGCGATCCTCGACCTGGACCTGGCCGGCACCGACATCTTCGTGCTCATCGAGCAGGTCAGCGGCCAGTCGCTGGGCTCGGCCGACCTGGCGCTGGAGGCGGTCTCCGCCGACCCGCACACCGCCGCGACCCTGGAGACCACCGACGGCGCCGCGCTGCTCATGCTGGAGCGGCTCACCCGGCTGGAGGACGGCAGGCCGGTGGATCTCGAGTACATCCGGATGCGCGGCGACCGGATCACCATGCGGGGCAGCCTGTCCCGCACCGCACCCGAGTGGAAGGTCCTGTAGATGGCCCTCGCGAACAACCGCGCCGACGTGCCGGTGACCATCGACGAATCGCTCTGTATCGAGGGCTGCACGCTCTGCGTCGAGATCTGCCCGCTCGACTCGCTCGCCATCGACACCAGCACCGGCAAGGCGTTCATGCACGTGGACGAGTGCTGGTACTGCGGGCCGTGCGCCGCCCGCTGCCCCACCGGTGCCGTCACCGTCAACATGCCGTATCTCCTGAGGTGAATGATTCATGAAACGCCTGATCGCGGTGGCTGCCGCCGCCGCTCTCGCCCTGACCGGCTGCTCGCTGGAGCAGACCGCCGCGGGCGGCGACACCGTGCGCGTCGTCGTCGGCTACCAGTCCAAGACCATCAACACCGTCACCGCGGGCACCCTGCTGCGCGCCCAGGGCTACCTGGAGCAGCGGCTGAAGCAGATCACCGACGCGGGCGGCGCGACGTACGAGGTGGAGTGGCAGGACTACGACACCGGCGCGCCGATCACCGCGCAGATGGTGGCGGAGAAGATCGATATCGGCTCGATGGGCGATTACCCGCTGCTCATCAACGGCTCCCGCACCCAGGCCAACGAGCGCTCGCGCACCGACTTCGTCTCGGTCACCGGGTACAACCCGAAGGGCGCGCTGAACATGGTCGTGGTGCCGCCGGATTCGCGCGCCACCACGCTCACCGACCTGCGCGGGCAGAAGATCTCGGCCAGCGTCGGCTCGGCCGGGCACGGCACGCTGGTGCAGGCGCTCACCCGCGCCGGGGTGGACCCGGGGACCGGGGTGGAGGTGCTGAACCAGCAGCCGCAGGTGGGGGCATCGGCGCTGGAGTCCGGGCAGGTGGCGGCGCTCTCGCAGTTCGTGGCCTGGCCCGGGCTGCTGGTCTTCCAGGACAAGGCCAAGCTGCTCTACGACGGCGCCGAGCTGAACGTGCCCACCTTCCACGGCGTCGTCGCCAGGCAGGACTACACGAAGCAGCACCCGGAGGTGCTCGACGCCTTCCTGCAGGCGCAGCTGGACGCCACCGAGTTCCTGCACGGCAAGCCGCTGGAGGCGGCGAAGATCGTGGCGGACGGGTCGGGGCTGCCGCAGGAGGTGGTGTACCTCTACAACGGTCCCGGTGGCACCTCCTTCGACACCACGCTCAAGCCGAGCCTGATCGCGGCCTTCAAGGACGACGTGCGGTACCTGAAGTCCATCGGTGACTTCGCCGAGCTCGATATCGACGGCTTCGTCGACGATGCCGCGCTGCGCAAGGCCTTCGCCGAGCGCGGGGGCACCACCTACGACGCCGCGCTGGCCGACAACGCCAACGCGACCACCGGCTCCGGCAACGAGGTGTGGGTGGACGGGCAGCAGCAGACCCGGCCCGCCGCCGATCCGACCGAGCTGCTCCGCATCGTGAAACAGGCCCGAGCCCAGGGCTCCACGGTGCGCACCGCGTACGTGCTCGACGCCGAGCTCGGGACGCGCTGGTTCGCGAACGAGTCGGTGTGGCTGCGGGACGGGGACCGGTTCCTGCCCTTCACCACCGAGGCGGCGGCGCAGCGGTACCGGGCCGCGCACCCCGGCGCGGCCCCGGTCAGCTATGACCAGGCGGTCCAAGAGGTGCGGGCATGACGCGCACCGAGGCGGCCACCGCGCCGGGCGGCGGCGCCGCGGCGACCACGTCCGGCGCCGCGCAGCCGGATACCGGGGCGGACTCCGCGCCGCTCGGCTCCCGTCCGGCGACCGCACCGGACCCGGCGCCCACGCTGGTCGAAGCCGGACCCGCGGCGGCCGCGCTGGCCCCGGCCCAGGCGAAGACCACCGGCTCCCCCTGGCCGGGCCGGATCACCAAGCTCGCCTCGGTGCTCGCCGCCATCGGCGTCTGGCAACTGCTCACGGCGAACGACGTCCGGCTCTGGCTCCGCTTCGACACGCTGCCCACGGTCACCGAGATCCTCACCGCCTTCGGCCGCCGGCTCGGCACCGACACCTACTTCCTCGACCTGGCCCAGTCGCTCATCCGCATCCTCAGCGGCTTCGGCCTGGCCACGGTGGCGGGCGTGCTCACCGGAATCGCGCTCGGCCGCTCGCGGAAGTTCGCGAACGTGGTCGGCCCGCTCACCGAGCTGGCCCGTCCGGTCCCGGCCATCGCGGTGGTGCCGATCGCCATCCTGCTCTTCCCGGACGACGAGGCGGGCATCGTCTTCATCACCTTCCTCGCCGCCTACTTCCCGATCATGGTCAGCACCAGGCACGCGGTGCGCGCGCTGCCGACGCTCTGGGAGGACTCGGTGCGCACGCTCGGCGGCAGCCGCTGGGACGTGCTGCTGCGGGTGGTCTTCCCCGGCTCGCTGCCCGGGGTATTCGGCGGGCTCTCGGTCGGCCTCGGGGTGGCGTGGATCTGCCTCATCTCCGCGGAGATGATCTCCGGCCAGCTCGGGATCGGCTACCGCACGTGGCAGGCCTACACCATCGTCGACTACCCCGGCGTCTTCGTCGGCATCATCACCATCGGCGTGCTCGGCTTCGGCACCTCGGCCGCGGTGGAGCTGCT
This sequence comes from Nocardia sp. NPDC050697, assembly GCF_040654395.1. Lineage (NCBI taxonomy): Bacteria > Bacillati > Actinomycetota > Actinomycetes > Mycobacteriales > Nocardiaceae > Nocardia > Nocardia sp. NPDC050697. The sequence continues at coordinate 49,940 of NZ_JBFAHY010000001.1, read as the reverse complement.
CGGCAGGCGGGTCACCCGCTGGCTGCCGCGCGGAGAGGAGAACGCGCGATGACCACGGCGAACCGCACCGGCATGAAGCTCGCCCTCGCCGACGTGCACCTCTCCTACGGCGGCGACCCGGTGATCGCCGGGCTCACCCTCGACGTGCGGCCGGGCGAGATCCTGGTGCTCACCGGCCCCTCCGGGTGCGGCAAGTCGACGGTGCTGCGCGCGCTGGCCGGGCTGCTCGCGCCGGACTCCGGAACCGTGCTCGCCGACGGCGAGCCGGTGCGCACCACCTCGCGCGACCGGGCGGTGGTGTTCCAGGACAACGCGCTGCTGCCGTGGCGGACCGTGCGGACCAATATCGAGCTGGCGTTGAAGCTGCGCGGCGAGCCGAGGCAGGGGCGCCGGGCGGCGGCGGAGCGGTGGATCGACGAGGTCGGGCTGACCGGGTTCGGCGACTTCCTGCCCAAGAGCCTCTCCGGCGGGATGCGGCAGCGGGTGCAGCTGGCGCGCGGGCTGGCCGGGGCGCCGCGCGCGGTCATGATGGACGAGCCGTTCGGTGCGCTCGACACCCAGACCCGCGCCACCGTGCAGCGGCTGCTCATCGACACCTGGCACACGCACCCCGCCACCGTCGTCTTCGTCACCCACGACGTGGACGAGGCGCTGTTGCTCGGCGACCGGGTCGCCGTGCTCGGCCGGGCCGGGCAGCCGCTGCGCGCGCTGATCGATATCCCGGACCCGCGCACCGGCGCCGACCGCTCCGCCGAGCGCGCCCGGATCGTGGCGGCGCTCTCGTGAAGGGCTGCTGTCCGCGCCCCGACGCATCCTCCGCCGGAGACCAGCCGCGCGGCTCCCGATCCGGCGGCTCACTCCGGCTCAGCGGCCCGGGACCCCTACCCGCGCCGCGCACCAAGTCGCCCGCAGCGGGGCGTGACCCCGCGGTACCGGCTCCGACCGGAGCACTCCTCCGGACGACCACGTCCCGCGGCCGCGCCCGGATCCGGTGCGCGACCCCGCACTCCCCGACCGTTGGAGGCCCCGCATGACCGCCCCCGCTCCGACGCCGAGCATCCCCGACCTCGCCGACGCTATCCGCCTGGACTGCGACGTCCTGGTGATCGGCGGCGGCACCGCGGGCACCATGGCCGCGCTCTCCGCCGCCGAGCGCGGCGCGAACGTGCTGCTGCTGGAGAAGGCGCACGTGCGGCACTCCGGCGCGCTCGCCATGGGCATGGACGGCGTGAACAATGCCGTCGTCCCCGGCAAGGCCGAGCCGGAGGACTACGTCGCCGAGATCACCCGCGCCAACGACGGCATCGTGGACCAGCGCACCGTCTACCAGACGGCCACCCGCGGCTTCGCCATGGTGCAGCGGCTGGAGCGGTACGGGGTGAAGTTCGAGAAGGACGCGTACGGCGAGTACGCGGTGCGCCGGGTGCACCGCTCGGGCTCCTACGTGCTGCCCATGCCGGAGGGCAAGGACGTCAAGAAGGCGCTGTACCGGGTGCTGCGCCAGCGCACCATGCGCGAGCGCATCCGGATCGAGAACCGGCTCATGCCGGTCCGGGTGCTCACCGACGGCGGCCGCGCGGTCGGCGCCGCCGCCCTGAACACCCGCACCGGCGAGTTCGTCACCGTGGGCGCCAAGGCGGTGATCCTGGCGACCGGCCCGTGCGGCCGCCTCGGGCTGCCCGCCTCCGGCTACCTCTACGGCACCTACGAGAACCCGACCAACGCCGGCGACGGCTACTCCATGGCCTACCACGCCGGCGCGGAACTCTCCGGCATCGAGTGCTTCCAGATCAACCCGCTGATCAAGGATTACAACGGCCCGGCCTGCGCCTACGTCGCCAACCCGTTCGGCGGGTACCAGGTGAACGCGCACGGCGAGCGCTTCGTCGACTCCGACTACTGGTCGGGCGCGATGATGGCCGAGGTCAAGCGGGAGATCGAATCCGCCCGCGGCCCCATCTACCTCAAGGTGTCGCACCTGCCGGAGGAGACGCTCTCCACCCTGGAGGGCATCCTGCACACCACCGAGCGGCCGACCCGCGGCACCTTCCACGCCAATCGCGGCCACGACTACCGCACCCACGACATCGAGATGCACATCTCCGAGATCGGGCTCTGCGGCGGGCATTCGGCGTCCGGGGTGTGGGTGGACGACCACGCCCGCACCACCGTCCCCGGGCTGTACGCGGCGGGCGACCTGGCCTGCGTGCCGCACAACTACATGATCGGCGCCTTCGTCTACGGCGATCTCGCCGGTGAGCACGCGGCCTCCACGCTCGACGGGCTGGAGGCCCCCGCCGAGCTCCCCGCCGGCCAGCTGGCCGCGGCGCACGAGCTGATCTACCGGCCGCTGCGCAATCCGGAGGGGCCGCCGCAGCCCCAGGTGGAGTACAAGCTGCGCCGCTTCGTCAACGACTACGTGGCGCCGCCGAAGACCGCGGCCAAGCTCTCGCTGGCGGTGGAGACCTTCGAGCGCATGCGCACCGAGGTCGCCGGGATCGGGGCGCGCACCGCGCACGAGCTCATGCGCGCCGCGGAGGTGTCGTTCATCCGGGACTGCGCGGAGATGGCGGCGCGCAGCTCGCTGACCCGCACCGAATCCCGCTGGGGGCTCTACCACGACCGCGCCGACCTGCCCGAGCGCGACGACGTCGACTGGCGCTACCACCTGAACCTGCGCAAGAACGGCGCGGGCGAGATGGAGTTCGTCAAGCGCGCGGTGGCGCCGTACCTGGTGCCGGTGCCGGAGTTCGACGACGTGCCGGGCGCGCTGCCGGCCGAGGTGCCGGTGCGCACCCCGGAGCCGGTGGTGGCCCGCGGTACCGGGCAGCCGGCGCCGGAGCGGATCGAGCCGGTGCTGCGCGAGGAGGCGCCCTCGCCGCGGATCGTCACGCTGCTGGCGCTGGACGCGCCGGACGTCGCCGAGCTGGAGCCGTACCTCGGCGATCCCGACCCGGTGGTGCGGGTGGCCGCGCTCTCGGTGCTCACCGAGCACACCCCGGAGGGCTTCGCCGGCGCGCTCATCCGGGCGCTGGACGACGCCGCGGTCACCGTGCGCCGTGCCGCCGCGGACAGCCTGCGCGAGCTGGTGGAGGTGCTGCCCGAGCACGCCGGGCTGCCGGAGCGGATCGGCTCGCCCGACGCCGGGGTGCGCGCCACCGTGGTTGATCTCGTGCGCGCGCTGCGCGGCGGCTCCCCGGAATGGTTCGCCGCCGCGGCGCGCGATCCGCACCACCGGGTGCGGCTGGAGGCGGTGCGCGGGCTCGTCTCGCTGGACCAGGCCGAAGGTGTCGCCGCGCTGGCGGGCGACCCCAACCGCGAGGTGCGCGTCGTCGTGGCGCAGGGGCTGGCCGAGATCGGACCGGTGGCCGTCGCGGCCGGTGCCCGCCCGGTCATCCGCACCCTCGCCGCCGACCCCGACGCCCTGGTCCGCGCCGCCGCCCTCGCCGCCTTCGGCCCGCTCGGCGCCGAGGGGCCGCTGGAACCACTTCCGGGACGCAAGAAAGCCCCCGCCCCCGGCGACGATGTGGCCCTGCTGATCGCGGCGCTCTCCGACACCGCCTGGCAGGTCAGGGTGGGCGCGGCCAAGGGGCTGGCCGGGGCGGCCCCGGACGCCGCGATCCCGGCCCTGAGCACCGCGCTGGACGATCCGCACCTGGATGTGCGCAAGGCGGCGGTACTGTCGGTGAGCGCTCGTGCCGAGCGGGACGACGCGCAGGACGCGCTGGCCCGCGCGGTACACGACAGCGATGCCGATGTCAGGGCGTACGCGCGCCGCGCGGCGCGGTTGCTGCCCCGGTGACGGCTCGCTAGTTTGGCGGCGTGACCGTGGCCGGCCCCCGAGCGGCCCGCGGTTGCCGGGCGCGGTCGGCCCGGTGGTGGGTCGGCTCGGACCGGTGGACGGGAGACGCGGCGTGACGGTGGCGATCTGGCTCGATCTCGTCGTGCTCGGCGCCGCGGTGCTCGCCGCGCTGGCGGGCTGGCGGCGCGGCGCGATCGTCGGGCTGCTCGGCTTCGCCGGGGTGATTCTCGGCGCCGTGCTCGGCGCGCTGCTGGCGGGCGGGGTGCTGCACCGGGTGCAGCCGGGCTGGCCCCGGCTCACCGTGGTGGTCGCGGTGGTCGCGATCTTCCTGATCACCGGCGAGCTGATCGGCCACCGCATCGGCCGCTCGGCCAGGAACGCCGTGCGCGGCAGCGGAACCAGGCGGGCCGACGCGATCGGCGGTGCGCTCACGCACGCCGCCGCGGTGCCGGTGCTGGTCTGGCTGGTGGCGGGCGCCCTGGCCGGCTCCGCGCAGGCGCAGGCGGTGCAGGGCTCGGTGGTGCTGCGCACCGTGGACGACCTGGCCCCCGGCTGGGCCGCCGGGCTGCCGGAGCGAATCGCCGAGCCGCTGCGCGACGCCGGGCTGCCCGCCGCCTCCAGCTGGCCGCGCGAGGAGACCCCGCGCTCCCGGGAACAGCCGGACCCGGCGGCGGCCGGGCTGCCGCTCACCGCCGCGCTGGAGCCGAGCGTGCTCCGGATCCGCGATATCGCCGCGGACTGCGGACTGCGCCAGACCGGAAGCGGTTTCGTGATCGCCCCGGAGCGGGTGCTGACCAACGCGCACGTGGTCGCGGGCGCCACCGATATCTCCGTGGACACCGCCGACGGCCCGCTCGACGCCCAGGTGGTGCAGTTCGAGCCGGCCATCGATATCGCGGTGCTCGCCGTCCCCGGGCTCACCGCGGCCCCGGTGCCGATCGCGCCGCTGCCCGCCGAGCCGGGCGCCGACGCCGTGGTCCTCGGCTACCCGCAGGGCGGCCCGTACACCGCGAGCGCGGCCCGGGTGCGGAGCCGGCTGCAGCGCCCGGTGCGCGACATCTACCGCACCGCGGGCGTGGAGCGGAAGTTCTACGCGGTGGCGGGCGAGATCCGCGGCGGCAATTCCGGTGGCCCGCTGGTGGATCCGCAGGGCCGGGTGCTCGGCGTGGTCTTCGGGGTGGACGAGGAGCGCGGCGAACTCGGCTACGCCTCCGCGCTGCCCGACGTCCTGGAGCAGCTGGGCGGACGCTGGCACGCGGGCACCCCCGTCGGCGCCGGGAACTGCGCCCCCTGACCCCGGCTCAGCGGGGCAGCGCGAGCCAGCCGCTCTCCAGCGCCGCGCTCAGCTCGCCGTAGCCGATCTCCTGCTCGGCCAGCGCGGTCCAGGCCGCGTGCATCTCGTCGCTGCCCGGGTCGATGGTCATGAGCAGGTCGAAGGCGCGCTCACAGGCGGCCGCCATCCGGTCGAGGACGGTGCCGAGCGTCTCCGGGTGGCGCCGCACCCCGGCGCGCGGCGCGGGCAGGTTGCGCCGCACCCAGCCGTCGATGCGGCGCACCAGCTCGGTGCGCTCGCGATCGAATTCGGCGGCCCGGGCGGGCAGCCTGCGCCGGGCCCGGTGCAGCTGGGCCAGCGCGTGCGCCTCCCGGCAGAGCGGGCCCTGGAGGTAGTGGCCGCGCAGCGCGGCCAGCAGCTCGTCCTTGGACGGGAGCACCGGATCGGCCGGCGGCTCGGTCTCGGGCAGCGCGCGCCGGACCTGGTGCGCTGTCATCGGACCGACCTCCCGTCCACGGCGACACGAGTCACATCACCCCGGATTCACGCGCTATGCCCACCGGAAACCGTGGCGCAGATCGCGTTTCTCCGGCCGTGACATGACGGGTGGTCAGCCCCGCGCGCCGGCCACCGCGGGCGGGCGTAGCCGCTCCGGGGCGAGCGCGGAGAGCTCCGCGGCGTGCTGCCGATCGGCGGTGATGGCATCCAGCCGCCTGCCGAGCGCTTTGACCTCGTCGCGCAGCGCGATCACCCGGTCCAGCGGGTAATCCACCTCGGCCAGCACGGATTCCACCATGCGGCGGGCCTGGCGCTGCAGCGCGCGGCCCGCCTCGGTGGCGCGCAGCTCCACCGCGCGCCGGTCGTGCGCGCTGCGCACGCTCTCCACCAGGCCGTGCGCCTGCAACCGCTGGATGAGCGGGGAGACGGTGCCGTAGTCGAGGTGCAGCTTCTCGCCGAGCTCGCGCATGGTCATGCCGGGGCGCTCCCAGAGCGCCAGCAGCGCCAGGTACTGCGGGTAGGTCACCCGCATCTCGTCCAGGAAGGGACGGTAGGCCGCGGTCATCGAGCGGGAGGTGGAGTAGAGCGCGAAGCAGAGCTGTGCGGTGAGCGAGAGCGGGTCGGCGCCGGGTAGCGCGGCCCCTGCGCTCCGGTGCGGGCGGAATTCGGATTCTCGGGCGGTATCGGGCAACGGTGCCTCGGACATAGCTGCACTGTACGCATTCCGCCGACCCGGGCGGGCCGGGTCGGCGGGGTATACCGCGCGGTCTGCGCCGGATCAGCTCGCGGCGCTGGTCTCGGCCACCTTCAGCTGCACGTCGACATTGCCGCGGGTGGCATTGGAGTAGGGGCACACCTGATGCGCGGCGGTCACCAGCTCCTCGGCGCGGGCGGTCTCGACGCCGGGCAGCGCGACGGTCAGGGTGACGGCGAGCCCGAAACCGGTGCCGTCCGGGCCGATGCCGACCTCGCCGGTCACCGACGAGTCGGCGATGGTGACCTTCTCCCGCCGCGCGACCACCTGCAGCGCGCTGTGGAAGCAGGCGGCGTACCCGGCGGCGAAGAGCTGCTCGGGGTTGGTGCCCGCACCGCCGGAGCCGCCCATCTCGGCCGGGATCACCAGATCCAGGTCGAGCGCGGCGTCGGAGGAGGTGACGTGGCCCCCTCGGCCGGCGCCGGTCGCGGTGGCCGTCGCGGTGTACAGGATCTTCATCGTCGAACTCCTCGGGGGTCGTGTTCGTCGGACCATTCCGACAGTAGCGAGCAATTCAGTTGTGCACAATGTTTGTGACGAGCCCCTCCGGCAATCCGGGGCCCGTGGTGAACGACGTCGAGAAGCGCTGGAACGACCCGGGCGCCGTGCGCGGCGCGGCCCGCTACCTGGCGGCGGTGCTGGTGGTCACCGCCGCGGTCTTCGGGGTCTGCGTGCTCTGGGCGAGCGGCCGGGACGCGTGCGCGGGCGACCGCATGCTCTGCGACACCGCGGCGCAGGGCGTCACGCTGCTCGCGCCCGCGGCGGCGCTGCTGCTCGGCGCGATCGGCGCCTTCGTGCAGACCTTCCGGGTGTGGCGGCGCGGCGGCGGCTGGCCGATCTGGCAGGGCGCGGGCTGGTTCGCCCTCGTGCTCTTCATGGCCTACCTGTCGATCGGCGGCGGCGCGCTGGCCGGGTGATCACACCGGCAGCGTCGCCCACACCACCTTCCCGGACGGCCAGCGCGGCGCGCAGCCCCACGCCCTGGCGAGGTCGGCGACGACGTGCAGCCCGTACGCCTGCACCTCGCCCGCGGCGGGCTCGCGCAGCACGGCGGGGTGCGGATCGGCGTCGGCCACCGCGACGGTGAGCCCGTCCGCCCGCAGCTCCAGCCGGACCCCGACGTCGCCCGCACCGTGCCGCACCGCGTTCTCCACCAGCTCGGTGACGAGCAGCTGCGCGTCGGTGAAGATCTCGGCGGTGCGCCAGCGCACGCACATCCGGGCCACGAACTCGCGCGCGCACTGGGCGCTGGCCGCGGCGGCGGCCATGTCCAGCCGGGCCCGGTGCCCGCGCGGCACCGGGGGCGCCGCGGCCAGCGCGGCCGCCTCGGACTCCAGCACCGGCACCCGGCGCACCGCGGCCGCCACCCGGCGGCGCAGCGGCTCGGCCGCGGCGACCAGCAGGATCGGCACCCCCGGCCAGTCACCCACCCGGAACCGGACCACGCTGAAGACTGTGAGCGCGCCGTCGTCGGTGCACTCCAGCTCGTCCAGCGCGACGATCAGCGCCCGTGGCTGCTCCACGGCGAACCGCACCAGGTCGGCGCCGAAGCGCCGGGAGGTCTCGGCGTCCAGCACACCGCGCGGCCGCAGCACCGCGCACTCCCCCGTGACTTCGGGCCGCCAGGACACCGTCCCGCCACTGATCCGCTCCACTCGGATCGGCTACCCGTCCGCACCGCGCTCAACCGCGATTCACGGCCGGGCCAGCGGGTATAGCGGCCGCACAGCATCAGGGGACGATCGAGAAAGGGACGCCACATGACCGAAACGGCCACCGAGAGCACCGCGATCACCGACCACCCGTCCCCCGAGCATCGCAGGCCGCCCGGGGTCGACGACGCCGCGGTCGCGGCGGGCGGCAAGCTCTCCGAGGCGCTGGAGACCATCGAGCGCGCCCGCGGCCACCTCTACGAGCTGCATCAGCTGATCGGCGGCGCCGACCTGCGGCTGGACGAGGCGGTGTCGAAGTTCCGGGAGGCCGGGCACCCGGAGATCGCGGAGCGCATCGAGCGCGACCTGATCGGCCGCAATGTGCTGCCGGGGCGGTGGACCTTCCAGATCGTCGAGGAGTTCGACGACGGCTACTACGCGCACTTCCGGGAGATCGAACGGGATGTCCGCGACACGCTGTTCGACGGCAGGCGCCACCTATTCGAGGCGGAGATGAAGGAAGCCAGGCGGACGCACGGGCGCAAGGGCCATTCGGCCGTTCCCCCGGAGTAGGAATAGCGGGTCAGCTGCCCGCGGGGCGCTCGGGCAGTTCGACGGCGGCGCGCCGCGCTTCCAGCCAGAAGGTGGCACCCACCGTGAGGTAGGAGGCGACCACCGCGAGCACGGGAAGACCAAGGACCATCAGCAACACCGGGAACATCGACATGACCCGTGCCCCTCTCCGCCGCGTACGCGTGCTCCGTCCCGCGCCCGCTACCCGGGCCCGGGGGCGCCACCTGCGCCTGCTCGGCTATTACCCCTAACTCATCGCCACACGCGATCCATACCGCAACACCCCTGTGAATTGGGTCACCGGCGCGCGGCAAATTCCCGGGGCCGCCACCGGCGGCAATTCCCGGTGCCGGCCGGGGTGCGAATTCGCTATCGATTACCGAACACCGCGGCACCGCGCAACGCGGAATGGGATGTAATGTCGTGCTGTCGAATCCGGCGTCCGGAAAGGGGCAAAACACAAGCATGGCCAAGAAGGTCATCGTCCAGACCATCGACGATCTCGACGGCGAGTCGGTCGCGGACGAAACGATCGAGTTCGCGCTCGACGGAGTCGGTTACGAAATCGATCTGTCCAGCGCCAACGCGAAGAAGCTGCGCGACGAGCTGGAGTCGTGGGCCAAGCACGCCCGCCGGGTGAGCGGCAGACGGCGCCAGCCCAAGAACCCCGCCCCGCGCGCCAAGTCCGCGGACAACCGCGAGCAGACCGCCGCGATCCGGGAGTGGGCCCGCAGCAACGGGTTCGAGGTCTCCGCCCGTGGCCGGATCCCGGCCGAGGTGCAGCAGGCCTACCGCGCCGCGAACAGCGACGCGGAGGGCTGACCCGCCGCGCGGCAGGCGGGCCGACGCACCGTTTCCCCGGCCCGCCCCCGCTCGCGCCCGATTTCCGGCCCCGTGCGGCGCCGCGCCGGGCAGAATGGTGGTCGGCGCACCACCGAACCCAACGACCCCAGGATCGCGGGATGGCCCAGCGGCGTAGCCTCTCGCAGCGACGAGCTGCCCTCGAAGCGGAATGGACCCGCCGGGTCCCCCGCCCGCCGGGCCCGGATGTCATCCGGCCCCCGGCCGAACTCGCGCGGCCCGGCGCGCTCGACTCCGCGGTGGCGCAGTCCTGGGCGCGCTCGCTGCGCACCGTCGATCCCGGCCGGGAGCACGCGCCCGGCGACGCCGTCGACGTCCGGACCCGCTGGGCCGCGTCCCCGCTGCGCACCCCCGTCCTGGAACTCGCCGATCAGCTGCGCGCGGTGGCCGACGGCTCCGGCTTCGTCGCCGCCGTCACCGACGAGAGCGGCACCATTCTCTGGTCCTACGGCGGGCCGGTCATGCGCCGCCGCGCCGAACAGGTGAACTTCGCCCCCGGCGGCCGCTGGGACGAGCCGCACATGGGCACCAACGCGCTCTCGCTGGCGCTGCGCACCGAGCGGCCGCACACCGTCTTCTCCGCCGAGCACCTGGTCGCCGCGTTGCACGGCTGGGTCTGCTACTGCGCGCCGATCCACGGCCCGGACGGCAGGCAGCTCGGCGTGCTCGACCTCTCCACCGCCTGGGACCGGGCGCACCCGCTCGCCATGTCCACCGCCATGGCGCTGGCCACCGCGATCGAGGCGCGGGTGCGGGCCGGTGCGCCCGCCGCGCCCGGGATGCGGCTGCGCTGCCTCGGCGGCGCCGAGCTGGTGCGCGCGGGCGGGCCGGTGCGGCTGCGCCCCCGGCACCTGGAGATCCTCACGCTGCTGGCGCTGGAGCCGGAGGGGTTCACGCACGAGCGGCTGCACTTCGCGGTCTACGGCGACCGGCCGGTGGGGACGAGCACGCTCAAGTCGGAGATGTCGTACCTGCGCCGGGCCACCGACGGGGAGATCAGCAGCCGGGTCTACCGGCTGGCGCACCCGCCCGCCTGCGATGCCGTCGAGCTGCTCGCCGCGCTGGAGTCCGGGGACACCGGCACCGCCGTCGAGCTGTACCGGGGGCCGCTGCTGCCGGGATCGGACACCCCCGGAATCGTCACGTGGCGGGACCATCTGGAGGTGGCCATCCGCACCGCCGTGCTCTCCAGCCCCGACCCCGCGCACGCCCTGCGCTACGGCGAGTTCGCCGCCGCCGATATCGCCGTGCACGAGCACGCCCTCACCCTCCTCGCCCCCGGCGACACGAGGCGTGCCATCGCCGCAGCTCGGCTCCACTCCGCCTTGCGCGACTGAAAGCCCGATTCTGCCGCGCGTGATCCGCACTGCGCCCGACGCGCCCGCGCGCGTGGCAGGCCGCCGCCGCGACAGCGGAGACGGCGTCAACGTTTCCCCAACCTCGGCGGCGCATAGTGACACGCGTCACGGCCGTGCGCCGTGGGTTCACTGTCGCCAACAGCGAGGAGTCGTCCGCCATGATCTACGCGAAGCCGGGAGCCGAGGGCAGCGTCGTCGAGTACGCCCGCCGATACGACAACTTCATCGGCGGTGACTGGGTGGCCCCGGCGGAGGGCCGCTACTTCGAGAACCCCTCCCCGGTGGACGGCGCCACCTTCACCGAGGTCGCCCGCTCCACCGCCCCCGACGTCGACCGCGCGCTGGACGCCGCGCACCAGGCCGCCGAGGGCTGGGGCCGCACCTCCACCACCGAGCGCGCCAATATCCTGAACCGCATCGCCGACCGCATCGAGGAGAACCTCACCGCGCTCGCCGTCGCGGAGACCTGGGAGAACGGCAAGCCGGTCCGCGAGACGCTCGCCGCCGACCTGCCGCTCGCCGTCGACCACTTCCGCTACTTCGCCGGCGCGCTGCGCGCCCAGGAGGGCGGCATCTCGGAGATCGACGGCGACACCGTCGCCTACCACTTCCACGAGCCGCTCGGCGTGGTCGGCCAGATCATCCCGTGGAACTTCCCGATCCTCATGGCCACCTGGAAGCTGGCCCCGGCGCTGGCCGCGGGCAATGCCGTCGTGCTCAAGCCGGCCGAGCAGACCCCGGCCTCCATCCTCAAGGTGGTCGAGCTCATCGCCGACCTGCTTCCGCCCGGCGTGCTGAACGTGGTCAACGGCTTCGGTGTGGAGGCGGGTAAGCCGCTGGCCTCCAGCCCGCGGGTGGCCAAGATCGCGTTCACCGGCGAGACCACCACCGGCCGGCTGATCATGCAGTACGCCAGCGAGAACATCATCCCGGTCACCCTCGAGCTCGGCGGCAAGAGCCCGAACATCTTCCTGCCCGACGTGGCCGCCGCGGACGACGAGTTCTTCGACAAGGCGATCGAGGGCTTCGTCATGTTCGCGCTGAACCAGGGCGAGGTCTGCACCTGCCCGTCCCGCGCGCTGGTGCACTCCTCGATCTACGACGAGTTCATGGAGCGGGCGGTGGCGCGCACCGAGGCGATCGTGAGCGGCAACCCGCTCGACGATGCCACCATGATCGGCGCGCAGGCCAGCAACGACCAGTTCGAGAAGATCCTCTCCTACATCGATATCGGGCGGCAGGAGGGCGCCGAGGTGCTCACCGGCGGCGGCACCCGCTCGGTGGACGGGCTGCCGAACGGGTTCTACGTCGAGCCGACCATCTTCAAGGGCCGCAACGACATGCGGATCTTCCAGGAGGAGATCTTCGGCCCGGTGGTCTCGGTGACGACCTTCGACTCGGTGGACGAGGCGCTCAAGATCGCCAACGACACCCTGTACGGGCTCGGCGCCGGTGTCTGGTCGCGGGATATGAACACCGCCTACCGGCTGGGCCGGGAGATCAAGGCGGGCCGGGTCTGGACCAACTGCTACCACGCCTACCCGGCGCACGCGGCGTTCGGCGGCTACAAGAAGTCGGGCATCGGGCGGGAGAACCACCGCATGATGCTGGAGCACTACCAGCAGACCAAGAACCTGCTGGTCAGCTACTCCCCCAATAAGCAGGGCTTCTTCTGATGGCGGTGCCCCGGGTGGAGCTCACCGACACGGCGACCGAGCTGCTGCGCGCCCTGACGGCGCAGCACGGGCCGGTGATGTTCCACCAGTCCGGCGGTTGCTGCGACGGCAGTGCGCCGATGTGCTATCCGCGCACCGAGTTCCGGGTCGGCTCGGCCGACGTGCTGCTCGGGCGGGTGGCCGGCGACACCCCGTTCTGGATGAGCGCGGACCAGTACGAGTACTGGAAGCACACGCACCTCACCGTGGACGTGGTGCCCGGCCGGGGCAGCGGCTTCTCGCTGGAGGCGCCGGAGGGGGTGCGGTTCCTCATCCGGTCGCGGCTGCTCACCGACGACGAGGTGCTGGCGCTGGCCGCGGAGCCGCCGCCGGCCACCGGGGCCGAGTACGAGGGATAGCCCCCGCAGCGGTGGGCCGGGCACCGCGCGGGTGCCCGGCCTGCCGCGCGTTCCGGCGCCGAGCCAGCCCCGGTGCGGCCAGGTTAAGAAAACGGACCGATCGGGTACTCGAAGAGACATGAGACCGATAGAGACCCGGGAAAGGGAGGACACGGCGCCGCCCGCGGTGGGCGGGTCCGGCCACCACACCGGCGGGCACCAGTGGCGGCGCATCCGCGACGTGATCGCGTCGCGGACCGTGGCCGACGGTGCGCGACCGGTCTCCATCGACATCGGGGCACCGCAGGTCGCCGCCGAGACGCAGGGGGTGGTGTGCGGGTTCCGCATCGCGGGGCTCGGCGAGCGCTGGGCCGCGGGCACCGACTCGCTGGCCGCGCTCTACCGCGCGCTGCTCGGCGTCGCCGACGACCTGGCCGCCGCCAATAGCCGCGGCGCCCGCTTCGAGCTGCTCGACCCGGCCGACCTCGCCTTCCCGGCCCCGGCCACCGGCTCCACCCAGCGCCCGGCCGACCCGGAGCACACCCCGCAGTCGCTGGTCGCCGCGCGCACCCTGCACGGCGCGGACGGCCCGTACTCCATCATCATCGGCCGCCCGTACCCGTCCGAGGACGGGCGGTACGCGCTCTGCTGGTTCCACATCAGTGAACATCGCCCCGCCGTCGCCTCCGGGGTGGACGGGATCCAGGCGCTGCTCACCGCGTTCCGGATGATCGCCGGGCTGCGCGACCTGCCCGCGGACTGGCCGGTCAGCCGGCTCGCCTGAGGGCTCTAGTATTCCCCGGTGACCCGCTTCCGCCAGCCCGCCCTCGACCTCGACCTCCCCGACACCTCGGTGCTGCCGCCCCGGCAGCGGCAGATCCTCGCCGCCATCCGGGATTGGGCCGTCGCGCACGGGTATTCGCCCTCCACCAGGCAGATCGGCGACGCGGTCGGGCTGCGCTCCACCTCCACCGTCTCCCGGCACCTGCGCGACCTGGAGGAGCGCGGCTTCCTGCGCCGCGGCCCCGCCGCCACCCGGCCCATCGACGTCCGGCTCTTCCTCGCCACCGACGGCCAGCGCGCCGGCTCCCCCGGCTCCGTGCCGGTGCCGCTGCTCGGCGAGATCGCCGCGGGCACCCCGATCACCGCCGAGGAGCAGCTGGACGAGGTGCTCGACCTGCCGCTCGAGCTGGTCGGGCGCGGGGAGGTCTTCGCGCTCCGGGTGCGCGGCGACTCCATGGTCGAGGCCGCCATCTGCGACGGCGACACCGTGGTGGTGCGGCGCCAGCCGGACGCGCACTCCGGCGAGATCGTGGCCGCGCTACTGGACGGCGAGGCCACCGTGAAGGTGCTGCGCCGCCGCGGCGGCCACGTCTACCTGGAGCCGCGCAACCCCGCCTACCCCGTGCTGGACGGCGACGAGGCGGCGGTGCTCGGCAAGGTCGTCTCGGTGCTGCGCCGGGTCTGAGCCCCTTAAGGCGCGCCGTGAATCCGGCCGCGCGTGCGGCGTTTCCCGCCCGAGTTCGCCGAAACGATTGCCCCGCATCGCAGCTCACGCGAGAATGAGCGGGCCGAGTGCCCCCGTGGCACTCCGGCACGCAGGGGACGCACCGGCCGCGCGCCGAGTTCGATCCCGCGCCGGCGGGCCGGTCGAGAACCACCGGCCGCACCGCGGGCGCGTGCGCCGCGCTCGGCGTGGCCGGATCTCCCGCTCGGGTGCCGCGCGGCCGTATCGAACTCGGCCGCCGTTGCCGAGAGACAGTGGGGAATCATGAGAGTCGATCGAATCGCCGCCACCGCCGTGCTCGCCGCCGCCGCCACCGCGGCCGCCGCCGGGGTGGTGCAGGCCGCGCCCGCCCCGGCCGCCGATCCCGCCGTCGCGGTGCAGGGCAGCGAGCAGGGCATCGCCTTCAGCACCGCGCCCGCCGCCGACGGCAGGCTGGTCACCACCGTGGCCGCCGGCGCCTTCGCCGTCACCGGCGGGGCCGTCACGCTCAGCGACGCGGCGGGCACCGTCGTGGCCGCGCTCCCGCTCACCGTGCAGACCGCGGGCGGCGCGGTCGAGCTGCGGCCGGTGGTCGCCGACGCCGGGCGCACGCTCACCCTCACCCCGGTCTCCGCGACCGGCGAGGTGCGGCCGGTGCAGGACGAGACGACCGCGCGCAAGCAGTACAACGCCGGGGTCGGCGCGATCATCGGGGCCGGGATCGGCGCGGTGATCGGCTTCTTCCTCGGCGGGGTCGGGGCGCTGGTCACGGTGCCGATCGGGGCCGGGATCGGGGCGCTCATCGGGTTCTCCACCCCGTGAGCGAAGTCCCGTCGCTGCCCGCGCGGCGCGCCTGTCCCTCCCGGACGGGCGCGCCGCGCGCGTTGCGGAGCGGGTCTCCCGGCGCGGCGCGGGCGGGGGCGGACCCGTGGTGACGGTGCCCGAGCCCGACCTCGCCGCGCCGGAGGACACCGTTGTGACGGTGCGGATCCCGGCGGCGGTGGAGCGGCTGCCCACCCTGCGCGCGCTTGCGGTCGCGACGGCGGTGGCGGCCGGGTTCGAGGCGCGCGAGTCCGGGGAGGTGCGGGACGCGCTGTACCGGATCGCCGAGGCATTGCTGACCCGCACCGTTCCGGGCAGCGCCGTGGACGGCAGGCTCACCGGCCGCGCCGGAACCGTGCTGGTCCGGCTCCAGGCGGTGACCAGGGCCGGCCCCATCCCGCGGCACGCCGTCGGCGCTGCCACCCCGTCGCTGACGCACAGCGCCGCCGCCTTCCGCGCGGCGTTCGACGGCGCCGCTGGCGGCCACCCGACCGTGGTCGACCTCTGCTGGAGCCGCCCGGAGTGAGACCGGGTGCGCCACGCCGCCGATCCGCGTGCGCGAGGGCCCGCCGGATGTGGCACAGTTGCGCGGCGGCACCGGTGAGCCCATCGGTCCCGCGGGACGAGCGAGGAGGCGAGGCGCATGCTTTCCGGGCAGCGGGAGTCGGCGGGCGACGCCGCACGCGCGGAGGCCGAACGCGTCGCGGCGGGACTCGCGCACTCCGCCACCGACTTCCAGGATCGCACCGGGCCCGCCGTGCTGCTGGTCGAGGACGACCGGGCGGACGCGCTGCTGGTCGAGGAGCTGGTCGCGGACGGCGCGCCCGGCCTCCGGATGACCTGGGTGCGCACCATGGCCGAGGCGGGCGAGCACCTGGAGCGGCACCGCCCGGACTGCGTACTGCTCGACCTGCACCTGCCCGACGCCAGCGGCATGGAGGCGGTGGCCCGGATCCGCGGCTTCACCGACCGGGTCGCCATCGTGGTGCTCACCGGCCTGGACGAGGAGCAGACCGGGCTCGCCGCGGTCGCCGCGGGCGCGCAGGACTACCTGGTCAAGGGCCGGGTGGAGCCGGAGCTGTTCGGCCGCGCGGTGCGCTACGCCATCCAGCGCAAGCAGACCGAGGCCGCCGCCGTCGCGCTGCGCGCGAGCCAGATGCAGGCGCAGGAGAACTCCCGGCTGGAGCGCGGGCTGCTGCCCACCCCGCTGCTGCGCGGCGAGCGGGTCGCCGACATCTACACCCGGTACCGCCCCGGCCGCGCCTACGCGCTGCTCGGCGGCGACTTCTACGACGTGGTGCAGGACGCCGACGGCACCGTGCACGCGCTGATCGGCGATGTCGCCGGGCACGGCCCGGACGAGGCCGCGATCGGCGTCGCGCTCCGGCTGGCCTGGCGCACCCTCGTGCTCAGCGGGATCAGCGGCTCCAGGCAGCTGGAGTTGCTGGAGGAGGTGCTGCTGGCCGAGCGCGCGGGCAACCACACCTTCGCCACCCTGACCACGCTGGTGCTGGATCCGCGCAAGCGGGTGGCGCGGGTGATCCGCGCCGGGCACCCCGGCATGCTGGCCCGCACCGACTCCGGCACCGACTGGGTGGAGGTGGCGGGCGGCCCCGCGCTCGGGCTGCTGCCCGGCCGCGCGGTCTGGCCAAGCCACCAGTACCCCATGAGCGAGGACACCGGGCTGGTGCTCTTCACCGACGGCCTCTACGAGGGCCACATCGGCCCCGGCAACCAGCGGCTCGGCGAGGACGGGCTCTACGAGCTGGTCGCCTCGGTGCCGCGGATCGATCCGAATGTCTTCATCGACGCGCTGATCGCCAAGGTCGAGGCGATGGCCGACGAGCACGGCGGCCTCGCCGACGACGTCGCGGTCATGTACCTGCGCTGGGCGCGGCCGGAAGCCGGCGCATGAGCGGCGCCGCGAACGGCGTCTCCGGCCGGTACACCGTCCAGACCTGGTTCCAGCTGGTGCTCGGGGCCATGGTGCTGATCGTGCTGCTCGGCGGCGCCGCGGGCGCCCAGGTGATCGCCGACACCAACAACAGCACCGACCGGCTGCTCGACCGGGTCCAGCCCGCCGCCGCCGAGGCCTACCTGCTGCAGGGCGCGCTGATCAACCAGGAGACCGGGGTGCGCGGCTTCGCCATCGCCGCCGATCCGCAGTTCCTGCAGCCCTACACCATCGGCAGGCAGGAGGAGGAGCGCGCCGCCGCCCGGATCCGCGCGCTCGTCGGCGACGACCCCGCGCTCATGGCCGGCCTGGACACCGTCGAGCGGCTGGCCGACGAGTGGCGCGCGGCCTACGCGGACCCGGTCACCGATGCCACCAGCCCCGCGGCGGCCAGGGAGGTCGCGGACGCGGGCGTGGAGCGCAGCAAGGACCTCTTCGACCAGCTGCGCGCCGAGTTCACCACGCAGAACGCGGGTTTCGCCGCGGCGCTGGTGCGGGACCGCCAGGACCTCGCCCGGACCAGGGACATCAGGAACGCCGTGCTCGGCGGGGTGGTCGGGATCTTCGTGCTGGCCGCGGTGCTGCTCACGGTGATCGTGCGCCGGCTGGTGGCGGCGCCGCTGGCCGAGCTGGAGCGGGCCTCGCTGCAGGTCGCCGGGGGCGAGTTCGACCACCACATCGAGGCGCGTGGCCCGTCGGATCTGCGGACGGTGGCCGAGGCGGTGGAGGACATGCGGCGCCGGATCGTGGCGGAGTTGCAGTCCTCGCGGGCGCAGGAGGCCAAGCTGGTCGAGCAGGCCGCGGATCTGGACGCGCAGACGGTGGAGCTGCGGCGGTCGAACCAGGAGCTGGAGCAGTTCGCCTACGTGGCCTCGCACGACCTGCAGGAGCCGCTGCGCAAGGTGGCGTCGTTCTGTCAGCTGCTGGAGAAGCGGTACGGCGATCAGCTCGACGACCGGGGCAAGCAGTACATCGACTTCGCCGTCGACGGTGCCAAGCGGATGCAGGTGCTGATCAACGACCTGCTCACCTTCTCCCGGGTCGGCAGGCTCACCGACGCCGCCGAGCCGATCCCGCTGGACGACACCCTGGACAAGGCGCTGACCAACCTGGCCTCCATCGTCGAGGAGACCGGCACCGAGCTGCGGCGGCCGGAGCGGCTGCCGGAGATCGTCGGCGACCGCACGCTGCTCACCATGCTGTGGCAGAACCTGATCGGCAACGCGGTGAAGTTCGCGGCGCCGGGCCGTGCGCCGGTGATCGAGGTGGCGGTCACCGAGGACGGCGCCGAGCACCGGTTCCAGGTGACCGACAACGGCATCGGCATCGCGCCGGAGTTCGCGGAGAAGGTCTTCGTCATCTTCCAGCGGCTGCACAACCGGGAGGAGTACTCGGGCACCGGCATCGGGCTGGCGATCTGCAAGAAGATCGTGGAGTTCCACGGCGGCCGGATCTGGATCGACACCGAGTACACCGGCGGCGCGCGCTTCTGCTTCACTCTTCCACGCACGGCCGACCTCGAATCGTCCATCGGGACCGGGGCCGACGAGACCACCGACACCGAGGAGCCCTCGTGACGAGTTCCGGCCAGCCCATCGACATCCTGCTGGTGGAGGACGACCCCGGCGACGAGCTCATGACCCGGGAAGCCTTCGAGGACAACAAGATCGGCAACAACCTCTACGTCGCGCACGACGGCGAGGAGGCGCTGGAGTTCCTCTACCGGCAGGGGCCGTGGGGGGAGGCGCCGCGGCCGGATCTGATCCTGCTCGATCTGAACCTGCCGAAGTACGACGGGCGGCAGGTGCTGGAGCGGATCAAGTCCGATCCCGATCTGGCGTCGATTCCCGTCGTGGTGCTCACCACCTCCGCGGCGGAGGAGGACATTCTGCGCAGTTACAAACTGCACGCCAATGCCTACGTGACGAAGCCGGTCGATCTGGATCAGTTCGTCGCGGCGATCAAGCAGATCGATGATTTCTTCGTGCAGGTGGTTCGGCTGCCGCGGCAGAGGTAGGGGTTTTTTCCCGGGGCTCCGCCCCGGGTGCCCCGGTAGCCGCACGCGGCGTGCGCCGTGAATGGGGTAGCCGGCTGGCGGGTACCCGCACCGCGTGACAGCACCCGGCGGCCCGGGTGCCGCACTACTGTTCCCCGCGGGGGACGTGCTCGCGCCGGGACTATGGAGCTCCCGGCGCGCGACCCGTCACTCGGACGGGCGAACCTCCTCCGACGCGAGCGCGTCGTCCCTGGTCGCGAAGACCTGGAGCACCCGGTCCAGCCCGGTGATCTCGATCGGCCTGCGCACCGGCTCGGACGCGACCACCCGTAGCGAGCGCTCCGGCGCGGCCTCGGCGGCCACGAGCAGCACGCTGAGCCCGGCGGAGCCGAAGAACCCGACGCCGGACAGATCCACCACCAGTACGGGCGGCTCCGCCCGCAACGCCTCCTCCACCGCCGACTGCAGGTCGGGCGCCGACGCCATGTCGATCTCACCCGCCGCCGTCAGCACGACGGTCGACCCGACCGTCTCGGTACGGACGTCCAACGCCCTGTCCTCAGCGCTCACCGGGCGACCGCTCCGTCAGTGTCCGGGATCATCATCAACAACCTCCGCCAATGTCGAGGCTGCCCACGTGCCCGTGGCTGGACACCGGGTGGCCTTCAGCGGCCAAACTACCCCATCGGCGCGCGCCGATCCGACACACCGACGTGGACGGGCCGTTTCGGTGCCCGCCGCTGTCGCTACCGGCGCGCGGCGGGGATCAGCCTGGCCCGCGGGGTGAGCCCGGCGGCAACCGTACGCACCGCGGCGGCGTGTGCGGCGCTCGCCGCGCGATCCCCCGGCCGCAGCGGCACGTCGAGCAGTTCCCTGGTGCGCGGGTGCAGCAGGGTGCGCAGCGCCGGGCCCGGCAGGGTGCGCGGCCACCAGGCGTCCGGGCGCAGCAGCGCGGGGGTGAGCAGGGCGCTGTCCGGGGTGACCGCGAGCTCGGTGGCGCAGACCCGGTCCAGGTACGCGGTGAAGCCCGCCCAGGTGTCCGGCATGGGCCGCGCGGAGATGCCGTAGCGCAGGTACCAGCGGCGGCAGTCGGCGTAGAGCTCCTCCTTCTCGGCCCCGCGGAGCGGGCGGGCGAAGGTCTCGATGGCGGTGACCAGGGTGTCCACGTAGGTGGCGTGCTGGAAGAAGAACAGCTCGGGGGTGAGGCCGTGGTAGCGGCGGCCCCCGCTGTCCACGCCGTGCACCAGCTCGTGGCCGTAGCGGATGGCCGGGTGCGGATCGCGCGGGGTGTAGGCCAGGTGCACCAGGTGCGAGACCACCCGCTTCTTGTGGTGCCAGAGCGAGCTGGGGGCGTGCGCGACGATGGCGGCGGCCACCGAGGGGTGCAGGATCTGCAGCCCGACCGCGCGCGGCAGCGCCAGCGCGAAGCGGCGGTCGCCGAGGTAGCGGCCGAGCAGTGAATCGGCATCGGGGGCGATGCCGCGGAGCCGGGACGGGTCGATGCGGCACCTCCGACTAGATGAGACAGATTGCCTCTCACTCTATCAGCGGATGATCGGCGGAAACCCGCGTGCGCGCGCCGTATCCGGCCCGATAAATTCGATAGCGATTCGAACGATTCCGAGGAGCGCTGCCGTGTCCACCGACGCCCCCGTGTCCACGACCCCGGCGGGCGGGGTCGGGTTCCGCTCCGAGCGCGGGCCGATCCTGGCCGCCATGATGCTGGCCTCCGGGCTGATCGCGCTGGACTCCACCATCCTGGCCACCGCGGTGCCCGCGATCACCGCGAGCGTCGGCGGCTTCGACCGCTTCCCCTGGCTGTTCTCGGTGTACCTGCTCGCGCAGGCGGTGACGGTGCCGCTCTACGGCAAGCTGGCCGACGCGGTGGGGCGCAGGCCGGTGCTGCTCGGCGGGATCGCGATCTTCGCGCTCGGCTCACTGCTCTGCGGGCTGGCCACCGGGATGACCTGGCTCATCGTCTTCCGCGCGGTGCAGGGGATCGGCGCGGGCGCCATCATGCCGATGACCATGACCATGGCGAGCGATCTCTACACGCTGCGCGAGCGGGCCACCGTGCAGGGGTACATGGCCAGCGTGTGGGCCGCCTCCTCGGTGCTCGGGCCGCTGCTCGGCGGGCTCTTCGCCGACTACCTGGACTGGCGCTGGATCTTCCTGGTGAACCTGCCGCTCTCCGCGGTCGCCGCGTGGATGCTGGTGCGGCACTTCCACGAACGGCGAACCCGCGAGCGCGGCCCGATCGACGTGCTCGGCGCGGCGCTGCTCACCCTCGGCGCGGGCGCGCTCATCCTCGGGCTGCTGGAGGGCGGCACCAGCTGGGCCTGGAGCTCCCCGGCCGGGCTCGGTGTCTTCGCCGGGGGCGGGCTGGCGCTGCTGCTCTTCGTGCCGGCGGAGCGGCGGGCGCGGGATCCGATCCTGCCGCTCGGGCTCTTCACCCGGCGTCCGGTGCTGGCCGCCGCCGCGGTCTCGCTGCTGGTGGGGGCGGTGCTGCTGGGCGTGACGTCGTTCGTGCCGACCTTCGCCCAGGGTGTGCTCGGGGCGAGCGCGCTGGCCGCCGGGCTCACCGTCGGGGTGCTGACCCTGGGGTGGCCGGTCACGGCGTCCCAGGCGGGGCGGTTCTACCTGCGCATCGGCTTCCGCCGGACCGCGCTGCTGGGCAGCCTGCTCTGCACCGCGGGCGCCGGGTCGACGCTGCTGATCTCGGCGGCGTCGCCGCTGTGGCAGGTGGCGCTCTCCTGCTTCCTGATCGGCGCCGGGCTCGGCATGGTCTCCACGCCGACGCTCATCGCGGCGCAGTCGCACGCGCCGTGGGGTGAGCGCGGGGTGGTGACCTCGACCGTCATGTTCACCCGCTCGATCGGCAGCGCGGTCGGCGTCGCGATCTTCGGCGCGCTGGTGAATGCCAGGGTCGGCGACATCGACCCGCCGCGCCCCGCCGACCTCGCGGCGGGAACGCACCTGGTGTTCATCGCCGTCGTGGTGGCGGCGGTGGCGATGATCGCGGCCTGCGCGCTGGTGGTGGAGCCGCCCCCGGAGGGAACGCCGCGCGGCGCGGCGGAGAGCTAGCGCAGGACGCGGTGGCCGGCGACGGCGACGCCGGCGGTGAGGGCGGCGGCCAACCCCATGGGCACGGCGAGGTGCAGGCGGAGCAGGACGGCGCCGGTCATGGCGCCGAGGAAGATGGCGGCGATGGCGCCGAGGCGGCGATTCCAGACCGCCGCCGCGCCGCCGCGCACCAGCGACTCACCGGCCAGCGCGGTAAGCGTGGAGGTGACGACGACGGTGGTCATCTCGCGCACCGCGAGGGCCCGCGCCACCATGGCCTGCTGCCCCATCACCGCCGCGGTCGCCGCCGCCACCGGCACCTGCACGGCGGGGGTGTCGAGCGCGCTCACCAGCACCAGCGCGACGGTGAGCGCGGCCAGGATCGCCGCGCCGGTGCCGAGCAGCGCGGTGATCCGCGAGTTCCACCGCTCCGGCGGCTCGCGCAGCGCGAACCCGGCGGCGAAGGCGCCCGCGCCGAAGGCCACCAGCGCGACCAGCGGGCCGAGCACCGGGAGCCCGTCGGCCCCGGCCAGCCCCAGGGCGAGGATGACGATATTGCCGGTCATATTGCCGGTGAAGACGCGGTCCAGGCCGAGGTAGCCGACGGCGTCGACGACGCCGGTCACGAAGGTGAGGACCGCGGTGAGGGCGAGTGCCGTGTCCGGGAGGTGCGGTCGGGTCACGGTGTCCTCTCTCGCGGTTCGGTCGGCGCGGAGGATCGTCGCACGGAGCCGAAGATGCGGGCCGCGAGGGTTCGCGCCGCGTGAACCGGGCCACGCGGCGCGGAGCATCAGCCCTCCGCGCCGACAGTGTGGCCCGCGCGGGTAGGGGCGCGACTCGCGCGCGGTTCAGCCCGCGACCGGCTCCCGGTCGACCGGGTCGTACCCCCCGATCCCGGAGCGCAGTTCGCGCCAGCGGAAGCGCCCGCCCGCATCGGTGGCCAGCGCGGGCGTCGGCCCACCGGCACCGTCGCGCAACCCGTCGAGCAGCTCGCGCAGCGCCTCGACCGCGGTGTACCGCGGCCGCCAGCGCAGCTCGGCGGCGGCCCGCCCGCTGTCCAGCACCGGCAGCCGGAGGAAGGCGGCGAAGAGCTCGGGGGCGGCGGGGGCGAGCCGGAGCCCCCAGGCCGCGGCGACGGCACCGTGGAAGACCCGGTCCGGCACGGTGATCGGCCTGGCGCCGAAGACCCGGGCGAGCCGGGCGCGGTCCAGCACCGGCTCGGCGGCCAGGTTGAACGGCCCGCCCACCTCGCGGGTGAGCGCGGCGCGCGCGGCGGCGGCGACATCGGTGGCGTGCACCGCCTGCATGGTGAGGCCGGCGGGCAGCGGCAGCAGCGGAACGGCCCCGGTGCGCAGCAACCGGTTCGGGAAGAACGGCCCGAGGAAGAGCCTGCGCTGCTCGGCGGCGGCCGCCCGCTGGAACACGAAGGCTGGGCGCAGCCGGACGATCCGGCAGCCGGGGTGCTCCCACTCGAAGGTGTCGAGCAGCCGCTCCACGTACGCCTTCTCCCTGGTGTAGGCGGCGGTCGGCCTGCCGTCGGTGGGCCAGCTCTCGGCCACCGGGCGCAGGTCGGCGCGGGGCGAGTAGGCGCCGACCGAGGAGGTGTAGATCAGCGTGGGCACCGCGGCGGCGGCGACCGCGCGCAGCACCCGCTCGGTGCCGGTGACATTGCCGCGCCAGGTGTCCAGCGGGGCGTGCATGGGCTGCATCATCCAGGCCAGGTGCACCACGGCGTCCGCGCCCGCGCAGATCGGGGCCAGGTCGTCGGTGCGGATGTCGGCGCGCACCCACTCCACGCCGGGCGTGGGCTCGGCCGGGATCCGCCGGGCCACCGCCCTGATCTTGTCGACGGCGGGATCCGCGAGCAGTGCGGCGAGCACCGCGGTGCCCACATTGCCCGACGCGCCGAACACCACGGTTCGCATTCCGTCCTCCTCGGTCGGTTCTCCTGCCCCCGCCCTACCCCCGCCACCACGCCGCACACCGGCGGTTTCCGCGGCGCGCCTGCCCACCAGGGCGGGAACCTCCGCGCGGGCCTCGGGGCGTAGCGTAGTAAGGCAACCCTTATTGCCGATATCGGAGGTAGCCCCGTGGCTCGACCCCGCACCACCCTCACCGTGTTGCGCACCGAACAGCTCACCCCGCACCTGATCCGGGTGCACTTCGGCGGCCCCGGCTTCGCGGCGTTCCGCCCCGGCGAGCACAGCGACTCCTACATCAAGCTGCTCTTCCCGCAGGAGGACGGCACCGAGGTGCAGCGCACGTACACGGTGCGCAGCGTCGACGTCGAGGCGGGCACGCTGGCCGCCGACTTCGTCTACCACGGCGCCGAGGGCATCGCCGGGCCGTGGGCCGCCTCGGTCCAGCCGGGCACCACCATCGACGTCTTCGGCCCCGGCGGCGCCTACTCGCCGCGCGCGGACGCGGACTGGCACCTGCTCGCCGGGGACGAGGCGGCGCTGCCCGCCATCGCGGCCGGGCTGGAGGCCATGCCCGCGGACGCCGTCGGACTGGCGTTCGTCGAGGTGGCGGGGCCGGAGGAGGAGCTGGGGCTGGAGAAGCCGGACGGCATCGAGCTCACCTGGCTGCATCGCGGGGCCCGGCCGCCGGGCGAGCTGCTCGCCGAGGCGGTGCGCGAGGCCAAGTGGCGGGACGGGCAGGTGCAGGTCTTCGTGCACGGCGAGGCGCAGGCCGTGATGCACGAGATCCGGCGCTACGTGCGCCGGGAACGGAATGTGCCCGCCGAGTGGGCGGCCTCGATCTCCGGGTACTGGCGCCGGGGGCGGACCGAGGAGGGGTTCCGGCAGTGGAAGTCGGAGCTCAAGAAGTCCGAGGAGGCCACCGCCTGACCGCCCGGCGCGTCGCGGCCGAATCGTGCCGGATTCCCGGCGGCTGGCGCCCGCGGCGGTAGCGTCGAGCCCATGAGCGCCCTCGATGTCGCGATCATCGGCTACGGCCTGGCCGGGTCGGTCTTCCACGCCCCGCTCATCGCGGCCGACCCCCGGCTCCGCGTCGGCACCGTGGTGACGGGGTCGGCCGAGCGGGCCGAGCAGGCCCGCCGCGAGCACCCCGGCGTCCGCGTCCTCCCCGACCCCGGCGCGCTCTTCGCCGACCCGGCGGGTACCGCCCTCGTGGTCGTCGCCTCCCCCAACCGCACGCACGCCCCGCTGGCCGGGCGGGCGCTCGACGCGGGCCTCCCGGTGGTGGTGGACAAGCCGTTCACGGTGACCGTCGCCGAGGCCGAGGAGCTCGTCACCCGCGCGGACGCGGGCGGGCTGCTGCTCACCGTGTTCCAGAACCGGCGCTGGGACGGCGATTTCCGCACGGCCCGCCGCCTGGTCGAGGAGGGCGTGCTGGGGCGGGTGCACCGGTTCGAGAGCCGCTTCGAACGCTGGCGCCCGACGCCGAAGGGCGGCTGGCGCGAGGTCGGCGGCCCGGCCGACGCGGCTGGCATCCTCTACGATCTCGGCCCGCACCTGGTCGACCAGGCGCTCGTCCTGAACGGCCCGGTCACCGCGGTGTACTGCGAGCTGGACCGGCTGCGGCCGGGCATCAGCACCGACGACGACGCCTTCGTCGCCCTGCACCACGCCTCCGGAGCCCGCTCCCACCTCTGGGCCAGCGCCCTGGCCCCGCGGTTCGGCCCCCGCTTCCGCATTCTCGGCGACCGCGCCGGATACCAGGTCGACGGCCTCGACCCGCAGGAGGCGGCGCTCCGCGACGGCCGCCGCCCGGACGACGGAAAGCCCTGGGGCACGGTCGATTCCGCACACTGGGGTACCGTCGGCGCGGAGCCCGACGCCGAGCCGGTGCCCACCCTCCCCGGCGACTACCCGGCCTTCTACACCGGTGTGGCCGCCGCGCTGCTGGACGGCGCGCCCGCCCCCGTCGACCCCCGCGACGCCGTCACCGGCCTGCGCATCCTGGCGGCCGCCCGCCGCTCCGCCGAATCCGGCGCGGTCGAGCGGCTGTAGCGCGCCAACCCGCTTGCCGGGCACCGCGATCGGGCCCGGCCCGGTAGGGTGCGGCGGTGGACTCCGCCGAGTTGATCGACCGGGGCAGGTCGCTCGCCGACAACCTGACCTCGACCCAGCTGCCGCCGCCGTGGTGGCTGGTGCTCGTCACCGGCGCGGTGGCCTTCGCCCTGGTGGCCTACACGCCGGTCTGGCGGGTCACCCGCGCCGCGGTGACCATCGCGCACGAGGGCGGGCACGCCGGGGTCGCGCTGCTCTCCGGCCGCAGGCTGAGCGCCATCACGCTGCACTCCGACACCTCGGGGCTCACGGTCTCCAGCGGCAAGCCGTACGGCATCGGCATGATCCTCACCGCGTTCGCCGGGTATCCGGCGCCGCCGCTGGTGGGGCTGGGTTTCGCGGCGCTGCTCGGCGCCGATCGGATCACCCTGGTGCTGTGGACGACGATCGTGCTGCTCGCGGCCATGCTGATCAAGATCCGCAACCTGTACGGCGCGCTCACGGTGTTCGTCGCCGGCGGTGCGGTGTTCGCCGTCTCCTGGTTCGGCAGCGACCTGCTGCAGGCCGGGTTCGCCTACCTGACCACCTGGTTCCTGCTGATCGCCGGGATCAGGCCGGTGGTCGAGCTGCAGCGCACCCGCAGCCGGGACGGCTCCCGGGATTCCGACGCCGACCAGCTGGCCCGGCTGACCCGGCTGCCCGCCGTCCTCTGGGTGCTGATCTTCGCCGCCGTCGCCATGTTCGCCCTGCTCATCGGGGGGCGCATGCTGCTCGCCGATGCCACCGGGGTGTGCGTGCCGTACCTCTCCGACGCCCGCTGCCCCGGCCCCGAGGTCACCGCTCCGTAGCCGCGCCGGGGTTTGCGCCCGCCCGCTCGCGGCACGCCTACCGCGAAGGCACGACCCGGCTCACGGAAGGAGCGAACCCACCATGACCGCGAACCTCGACGGCGTGCGGGCCCTGATCATCACCTCGCAGACCGGGGTGGAGCACGACGAACTCCACGACCCCAAGCAGTGGCTGCTCGGCAAGAACGCCACCGTCGTGCACGCCGCACCGGAAGCCGGCGACGTGCAGACCTTCCGGCACGACACCGAGAAGGACGAGGTCGCCACCGCCGACACCGCGCTGGCCGACGTCTCCGCCGCCGACTTCGACATCCTGGTCGTCCCCGGCGGCACGGTGAACGCCGACAAGCTGCGCACCGAGCCGAAGGCGGTCGAGCTGGCCACCGCCTTCGCGCACGCGGGCAAGCCCATCGCGGCCATCTGCCACGGCCCGTGGCTGCTGGTCGAGGCCGGGCTGGTGCGCGGCAAGACGCTCACCTCCTACCCCTCGCTGCGCACCGATATCGGCAATGCCGGCGGCGCCTGGGTGGACGAGGCGGTGGTGCGCTCCACCGACGACGGCTGGACGCTGATCACCTCCCGCAACCCGGGCGACCTGCCCGACTTCGAGACCGCCATCGGCTCCCAGCTGGCCGCCGCGGGCTGACCCGGGGCACCGGCGCGGCCCGGATCATCTGCCACGAGGGCGCGGACGGAATGACCAGCGGTCACGCCGAGCTGAGCGCCTTCGTCCAGCGCTGGTTCGGCAGCCCCGCCCTCACCCCGGCGGAAGGCTCCTGACCGCCGATTCCAGCAGCGCGGCGAGCTCGTCCGGCGGGCCCGAGGCGGGAATCGTCCAGCCGGGCTCGTCCGGGCGCAGCGGCTCCAGCGCCGCCAGCTGGCTGTCCAGCAGGCTCGCGGGCATGAAGTGGCCGCGCCGGGCGGCGAGCCTGCGCGCCAGCTCCGCGCGCGCGACGTCGAGGTGCGCGAACAGCACCCCGGACACCAGCTCGCGCAGCCGATCCCGGTAGCGCAGCGCCAGCGCCGAGCAGCTCAGCACCCCGCCGGTGGCGGCCAGCCGGGCGCCCGCAGCGGCCAGCCACGGCCACCGGTCGGCGTCGGTGAGCGGGATCCCGGCGCGCATCTTGGCCAGGTTGGCGGCCGGGTGCAGGTCGTCGCCCTCGAGGAACGGCACCCCGAGCCGGGCCGCGAGCAGCGCGCCGACGGTGCTCTTCCCGCTGCCGGAGACCCCCATGAGCACCAGCGGCGGGATCAGGGCGTGCGCCACTGCTCGTCGGTGAGCCGCTCGCTCGCCTGCGGCCCCATGAGCAGCATGCCGCCGTCCACCACGTAGGAGGCGCCGGTGACGTACCCGGCGGCGGGCGTGGTGAGGAAGGCGACCACCGCCGCCACCTCCTCCGCGTGCCCCGGCCTGCCCAGCGGGTAGCCGGGGCGCGGCCGCGCGCGGGGGTCGGTGTCCTCCTGCCCGGTCATCGGCGTCGCGATCTCCCCCGGCGCGACCGAGTTCACCGTGATGCCGTGCTCGGCCAGCTCCAGCGCGAGCACCTTGGTGAGCGCGCCGAGCCCGGCCTTGGCCGCGCAGTACGGCGCCGCGCCGACCCGCGGGGCGTGTTCGTGCACGCTGGTGATGTTGACGATGCGGCCGCCGCGCCCGCCCGCGATCATCCGGGCCGCGGCGCGCTGCGCACAGAGGAAGGCGCCGTCCAGGTCGACGCTCAGCACCGAGCGCCAGGTGTCGAAGTCCAGCTCCATGACCGTCGTCGCGCTGCCGGTGCCGGAGCAGTTCACCAGGACGTCGAGGCCGCCGAGTTCGTCGGCGAGCTCGTCCACCGCGTCGGCGGCGGCGGGTAGCTCGGTGAGGTCCAGGTGCCGGACGGCGGCGGTGACGCCGTGCTCGCGGGCCGCAGCGGCGGTCTCCTCGGCGCCCGCCCGGTCCTCGTGGTACGTGACGCCGACGTCGACACCGCCGCCGGCCAGCGCCAGCGCGATGGCGCGGCCGATCCCGGAGTCCGATCCGGTCACCACGGCGCGGCGCGGCGCCCCGGTCCGTTCCTGTGCCAGCGGTGCGATGGTTGCCATGCGCGGCGGCTACCCGGCCGCGCGCCCGCCACACACCCCCGCCACCTGCGGCAGGATGGTCGGCATGGAACTGCGTATCTTCACCGAACCGCAGCAGGGCGCCGACTACGACACCCTGCTGACCGTCGCGCGCACCGCCGAGGCTCTGGGGTACGACGCGTTCTTCCGCTCCGACCACTACCTGGCCATGGGCGGCGCCGACGGGCTGCCCGGCCCCACCGATGCCTGGATCACGCTGGCCGGGCTGGCCCGCGACACCTCCCGCATCCGGCTCGGCACCCTGGTCACCGCCGCCACCTTCCGGCTGCCGGGCCCGCTCGCCATCCAGGTGGCGCAGGTGGACCGGATGTCCGGCGGGCGGGTCGAATTCGGGCTCGGCTCCGGCTGGTACGCCGATGAGCACACCGCCTACGGCATCCCCTTCCCGGACCGGCGGCTGGCCCGGCTGGAGGAGCAGCTGGCCATCGTCACCGGGCTGTGGTCGACCAAGCCGGGCGACACCTTCGACTACAGCGGCGAGTTCTACACGCTCACGGACTCCCCCGCGCTGCCCAAGCCGGTGCAGGACCCGATCCCGGTGCTGGTCGGCGGTGCGGGCCCGGCCCGGACCCCGCGGCTGGCCGCCCGGTACGCCAGCGAGTTCAATATGCCGTTCGCCTCGATCGAGGACTCCGCCGCGCAGTTCGACCGGGTGCGCACCGCGGTCGCCGAGCACGGCCGCCGGGACGATCTGGTCTACTCCAACGCCCTGATCGCCTGTGTCGGCGGCGATGACGCGGAGGTCGCTCGCCGGGCCGCCGCCATCGGCCGCGAGGTGGACGAGCTCAAGCGGAACGGCCTCGCGGGGTCGCCCGCCGAGGTCGTCGACAAGCTCGGCCGCTACGTCGAGATCGGCACCAGCCGGGTCTACCTGCAGATCCTCGATCTCCAGGACCTCGACCACCTGGCGCTCGTCGCCGAGCAGGTGCTGCCGCACCTGTGATCCCCGCCTCGAATGCCAACAATTTGCCGGGATAACCCGATTCGATCCGCTACCCACGGGTAAGCCACCGGATGTCAGCAGTGATCCCGAGTTTCGGAGGACATCGTGGCCGAGAACACCAGTGGACCCCGCGAGGGCATCAAGGGCGTTGTCGAGGACGTGAAGGGCAAGGTCAAGGAGGCCGCCGGAATCGTCACCGGGAGCGATCGCCTGGAGGGCGAGGGGCGGGCCCAGCAGGACAAGGCCGAGTCCCAGCGTGAGGTCGCCCAGAAGGAGGCCGAGGCCGAGAAGGCCCGTGCCGAGGCGAATCTGGACGAGGCGCGGCAGCGCGGATACCAGAACTGAGTCGTGTCGGCGGCCCGAGAGGGCGCGGGTGGGCTGTCCGGACGGGCAGCCCACCTTCCGTCGGTTCGGGCAGGGAACCGGCGCGGCAGCACATCCACCACGAGATCGAACGCGAGGTTTTCCCGATGACGCGCGAGACCACCGCGGCCCGCTCCGGCCCGGCCGCGGGTTCGACCGACAGCTACGAGAATATCGAACCCTGGTTCGAGAAGCTGGCCGCGCTCGCGCCGGGCGACCCGAACCGGGAGCCCCTGCGCCGCGAGATCATCGGCCGCTGTCTCCCGCTGGCGACGCACATCGCGCGCAAGTTCTCCGGGCGCGGCGAGTCCTTCGACGACCTGCTGCAGATCGCCCGGCTCGGGCTGGTGCTCGCGGTGGACCGCTTCGACGTCGAGCGCGGCTCGTCCTTCCTCTCCTTCGCGGTACCGACCGTGATGGGTGAGGTCCGCAGGCACTTCCGGGACCACACCTGGTCGCTGCGGGTGCCGCGGCGGCTCAAGGAGGTGCAGCTGCGGATCGGCCCCGCGGTGGAGGCGCTCTCGCACTCCCTCGGCCGGATGCCGACCGCCCGCGAGATCGCGGCCGACCTGGAGCTCGACCTCGCCGAGGTGACCCAGGCCATGGTGGCGGGCAATGCCTACCAGACCAACTCCATCGACGCCGCGAGCACCGACGACGGCGAGAACACCCCGCTCGCGCTGCGCGACACCCTCGGCTCCGTCGAGCCCTCGTACCAGCTGCTGGAGGACGCCATCGCGGTGCGCCCGCTGCTGGCGGCGCTGCCGGAGCGCGAGCGCGAGGTGCTGGTCCTGCGGTTCTTCGAGAACAAGACGCAGACCCAGATCGCCGCGCACCTCGGCGTCTCGCAGATGCAGGTGTCGCGGATCCTGACCAAGACGCTCGCCACGCTGCGCGCGCAGGCGCTCGGCGACGAGGCGGCCGGCCGTGTCGCCTGAGCCGGCCGGCGAGCAGCCGGAGGTCCCCGAGTCCGAGCGCACCGCGGCGCTGGCCGAGCGGGTCGCCGCGGAGAGCGCCCGCACCGGGCGCACCGTCGCGGTCGCCGAATCGCTGACCGCGGGGCGGATCGCCGCCGCGCTCGGCGCCGCCCCCGACTCCGGCACCTGGTTCCGCGGCGGCGTCGTCGCGTACGCCGCCGAGGTCAAGCGCACGGTGCTCGGTGTGCCGGATGTTCCGGTGGTGACCGCGACCGCCGCCGGGACCATGGCCACCGGCGTGCGCGGGCTGCTCGGCGCCGATGTCGGGGTCGCGGTGACCGGGGTCGGCGGGCCGGGCGCGCAGGACGGCGAGCCCGCCGGGTCGGTGTGGTTCGGGGTGGCGATCGGCGGCGACACCGCGACCTGCCACCACGTCTTCGACGGCGATCCGGTCGAGGTGCTGGAGCAGACCGTCACCCGCGCGCTGGAGTTGCTGCGCGACGCGGTGGCGACGGGGCACGCGGAGCTCGGCGACCCGATGTCCGAATAATCCGGATAGTGGACGGTATGCGCCTTCGCCGCCCCGCCCGCGCCCTGATCGCCGCCTGTGTCGCTGCCGCGGCCGTCGCCTGCGGCGCGGCCGATCCGGACGACTTCCCGCCGCCGCCCAGCGGCTTCGGCACCGGCCCGCTCGCGACCCCGGCCGCGCCGAGCAGTCCGGGCGGCACCCCGGACCTGGAGACACCGGCCGAGGTGGGCACCGGGCTCGACGTGCCGTGGGGGATCGCCTTCCGGCCTGACGGCACCGCCTTCGTCGCCGAGCGGGACACCGGCCGCATCCTCCGGATCGCGCCCGGCGGCGGCCCCGCCGAACCCGTCTACCAGGTCCCCGGCGTGGTGGCGCGCGGCGAGGGCGGGCTGCTCGGCCTCGCCGTCTCCCCCGCCGACCCGGAGCTGCTGTACGCCTACTTCACCGCGGAGTCCGACAACCGCATCGTGCGGTTCCGGCTCGGCGCGCAGCCGCAGGTGGTGTTCCAGGGGCTGGCCAGGGCCGGGAACCACAATGGCGGGCGGATCGCCTTCGGCCCGGACGGCCTGCTCTACGTCGGCACCGGCGATGCCGGGGAGCCGCGCCGCGCCCCCGACCCCGCCGACCCGAGCGGCAAGATCCTGCGGCTCACCCCGGACGGGCAGCCCGCGCCGGGCAATCCGGAGCCCGGCTCGCCGGTCTACAGCCGCGGGCACCGCAATGTACAGGGGCTGGCCTGGGATTCTCGCGGCAGGCTCTTCGCGGCCGAGTTCGGGCAGAATCGGCTGGACGAGATCAACCTGATCGAGCCGGGCCGCGACTACGGCTGGCCGGCGGTGGAGGGCACGGGCGGCGCCGCTCGCGGCTACGCCGACCCGCTGGTCACCTGGGGTACCGACGAGGCGTCGCCCTCCGGCATCGCCATCGCGGGCGACACGCTCTACGTCGCGGCGCTGCGCGGGGAGCGGCTGTGGACGGTGCCGATCGAGCCCGCCGCGCTCGGCACGCCGCGCGCGGTGCTCGACGGCCGCTACGGCCGCTTGCGCACCGTCGCCGTCGCACCGGACGGGGCGCTCTGGCTGAGCACCTCGAACACCGACGGCCGCGGCGACCTCCGGGACGGCGACGACCGGATCGTGCGCTTTCCCGCGCGCTGATCCGGCCGCCGGAGGTCTCGGGTCAGAGGTACTGGCCGCAGACCGGCCACGCACCGGCACCCTGGGTGGCGAGCACGTTCTCGGCCACCCGGATCTGCTCCGCGCGGCTGGCGTTGTGCGGCATGCCGCTGCCGCCGTTGGCGGACCAGGTGCTCGGGGTGAACTGCAGCCCGCCGTAGTAGCCGTTGCCGGTATTGGTCGACCAGTTGCCGCCGCTCTCGCACTGGGCCACCCGGTCCCAGTTGTTGCCCGCGGCCGAGGCGGTCGCGGCCATCCCGAACGGCACCGCCGCGAGTGCGCCGGTGACCGCCGCCACGCCGAGGGCGCGGCCGATGGTCCGGGTCTGCTTGGTCTTCCGCTGCTGGGACATGCGCTTCCTTCCCTGCGCCCGCCGGTCCGCATCGCGAACCCCCGCCCCCGGGACGATCTCGGGGTCCGCCGGACCGCGGGGCGGGGTTGCTGGCTTACGCCGGTCCGGCTCGGGCTGCGCGCTGAGCACAACCGGGAGCGACGATAACGAAGCAATCTCGGCAGATCACGCACCGATAACTGCATCGTCATTCGAATTGTTTCGGCGATTTACCGCGATTATTCCCAGGTGAAAAGCATCTTCCGGCCCCGACCAAAACCGCGATTTCCGGGAGAAACAGTGACGATTGTCACTGCGTTTTCGTGTCCTCGAACACGGCCATGGCCGCGTTGTGCCCGCCGATGCCGCTCACCCCGCCGCCGCGCAGCGCGCCCGCGCCGCAGCAGAGCACCCCGTCGCGCCCGGTCGCCACGCCCCAGCGGGTGGCCGGGTCGGGGTCGGCGGCGTCCTCGCGGTAGGGAAAGGCCAGGTCACCGTGGAAGATGTGGCCGCCGGGGAGCCCCACCTCGCGCTCCAGGTCGAGTGGCGACTTGGCCTCCAGGCACGGGTTGCCCGCGGCGTCGCGGGCCAGGCAGCCCGCGATGGGCTCGGCCAGGACCGCGTCGAGCCGGGCCAGTGCGGCGGCCACCGCGCGCTCGCGCGCCGATTCCGGATCGGCCTCGAACAATCGCGCGGGGGTGTGCAGGCCGAAAAGGGTGAGGGTGTGCATTCCGCGTTCGGCGGAATGGCGATCGAGAATGGACGGGTCGGTCACGGTATGGCAATAGATCTCCGAGGGCAGCGCCGCGGGGAGCACGCCCGCCGCGGCCGCCCGATACGCATCGGCCAGTTGGGAATACGTCTCGGCGATATGGAAGGTGCCCGAGAATGCCTCGCGCGGCGTGATTTCCGGGTCGCGCAGCCGGGGCAGCCGATCCAGCACCATATTGATCTTGAGTTGCGCGCCCTCCGGTTTCGGGCCCGGCGCGCGGCCGAGCAGCCGATCCAGTTCGTAGGGCGCGGCATTCACCAGGATGTGCCCGGCGGCCAGCTCCCCCGCCGCGCCCGTCGCGGTATCGGTGTAGGCGACCCCGCCGGTCTCGATCCCGGTGACCGCGCACCCGGTGACGATCTCCGCTCCGGCCCGCGCCGCGGCCGCGGCGAGTTCGGCGGTGAGCGCGCCCATGCCGCCGATCGGGACGTCCCAGTCGCCGGTGCCGCCGCCGATCACGTGGTAGAGGAAGCAGCGGTTCTGCCGCAGCGACGGGTCGTGCGCGTGCGTGAGGGTGCCGATGAGCGCGTCGGTGAAGACCACTCCGCGCACCACGTCATCGGTGAAGGTGCGCTCGATCAAGGCGCCGAGCGGTTCCTCGAACACCGCCGCCCAGAGCTCGTCGTCGCCGATCCGGGCGCGCAGCTCGGCGCGGGTGGGCAGCGGTTCGGTGAGGGTCGGGAAGACGGCGCGGGCCAGCGCGCCGGTGCGGGCGCCGAACTCGGCCCAGGCGCGGTGCTCGCGGTCGGCGCCGGTGATCCGGCGGAAGCTCGCGGCGGTGCGCGCCCGGTCGCCGGTGTCCACCAGCAGCCCGGTGTCGCCGACCGGGGTGTACGAGGAGATCCGGCGGCGCGCGGTGCGCAAGCTCAGCCCGAGGTCGGCGACGATGCGGGCGGGGAGCAGGCTCACCAGGTACGAGTAGCGGGAGAGCCGGGCGCCGACCCCGGGGAAGGTCCGCGCCGAGACGGCGGCGCCGCCGGTGTGCCCGGAGCGCTCCAGCACCGCCACCCGGCGGCCCGCCCGCGCCAGGTAGGCCGCCGCGACCAGGCCGTTGTGCCCGCCGCCGACGACCACCGCGTCATAGTTCCCGTGTTCCGGCCGCATGCACCCTCGTTACCACCCCGGGCGCGGCACCGGTGACCGGCGACACGCCGGAAACCAGCACAACGGCTGGACTCCGGCGCTGTGAGTGTCCCCGACTCCGTGCTGACCGGCAGCTTTCCGGTGATCCCGCTCCTACCGTGAGGTGGACCACACTTCCCACCTTCCGAGAGCGACCCATGACCCATATCGACAGCCCCGCAGTGGTCTACTCGCGCGAGAGCGAGATCCTCGACTACTTCGGCAAATGCGAGGCGTGCGGCTACCCGGCCCGCGCCTCGGCCACCACCGAGATGCTGGCCGGCGGCGGGGTGCAGACCTCCGTGGTCGCCGCCTGCTCGCTGCCCTGCGGCTGGACCGGCCGGGTCCCGCTCACCACCATGACCGGGCGGGTGCGGCGCTGACCCTCAGCCGCCGTTGACCACGCAGGCGTAGCCGAGGTGCACGCCGGTGCCGACCCGGACCTCGCCCGCCACGGTCGGCTCCCGGTCCGGTGCCTGGACGGCCTCCAGCCGGTGCGGCCCCGGCACCGCCGGGATCCAGGTGAAGAGCGCGTTGCCGCTGTCCGGCACGCGCACCGCGATCGGGATGCCGTTGTCCAGCAGCGTGACCGGCTCCAGCGCGTTCGTCACTAGCACCTGCACGGTGTAGGTGCAGCCGGTGCCGTAGGTGGTGGACGAGCCGAAGTTGATATCGCCGAGCACCCGCATCTGGGTGGCGGTGGCGGCGGCCTCCGGTGCGGCGGCCGCGGCGAACGCTCCGGCGAGCGCCAGCGCCAGCGCTACCGGCAGGGCGTCACGCCGGGTTCTGCCACCCGGTGGCAGGGAGTCCGAGGCGTGCCGGACAGCACGGGGCACAGCGCGATCCATGGCGGTCCCTTCGACGTCGGAGGGCGAGCGGACCTCGATCTTCGCCCGCCCGCCGGGCCCGGCGAGCCGGAATCGCGGAGCACGCTGCCCCGCAACGGCGTTCAGCCCGCCGCCCGCACCACCACGATCGGGATGTCCACCGAGTGCAGCAGCCCATTGCTGGTGGAGCCGAGCAGCATGCCGGTGAAGCCGCCGCGGCCGCGGCTGCCCACCACCACCAGCTGGGCGTTCGCCGATTCGTCGAGCAGCGAGCGCACCGGCCGGTCGGCCACCACGATGCGGCGCACCGGTACGTCCGGGTACCGCTCGGCGTACCCGGCCAGGCTCTCGGCGAGCCCGGCCCGCTCGCTCTCGCGCACCCCCTCCCAGTCGTCGATCGGCAGCTCCAGCCCGCTGGTGTCGCGCCAGGCGTGCAGCGCGGTCAGCCCGACCCCGCGGAACGCGGCCTCGGCGAAGGCGACCTCGAGCGCGCCGACGCTGTTCGCGGTGCCGTCCACCCCGACGAGCACGGGTTTGCGGGCGGCCACCGGATCGGTGGCGGCCGGGGTGCGCACCACCGCGACCGGGCAGTGCGCGTGCCCGGCCACCGCGGTGCTCACCGAGCCGAGCAGCCCGCGCCGGAAGGCGCCGAGCCCGCGGCTGCCGAGTACCAGCCGGTGCGCGGTGCGCGAGCGGTCCAGCAGCGTGGGCACGATGAAGTCGAAGGTCAGCTCGGCGGTGACGGTGATCGGGCCGCCTGCCGTCGCCTCGGCGATCCGGGCGGCCTCGCGCAGCGCCTGTTCGCCCTGGTCACGCAGCCAATCGCGCTCACCCTCCGGCAGCGTCGGGTGCTCGCCGTAGCCGAACGGGACGGCCATCGAGCAGAGCAGGTGCAGCGGGCGGCCGTGCAGCCGCGCGTCCACGGCGGCCCAGGCGGCGGCGTGGAACGCCGTCTCCGAGCCGTCTACCGCGGCGACGATCGGGGCGTTCGGGGCGGGTGTCGGTTCCGGCACGATACTTCCTCTCCGTCGGGGAAATCCCCCTCCATCATTCCCCGCGCCCGGCCCAGCGCGTGCAGCTGTCGCCGTGGTGTTGCGCACCGTAGCGTTCACCCCGATAACCAGGCGGAAGGGAGCCGAACCATGACGGATTCCACGGCCGCTCCAGCGCCGTACGCCGGAGTTGCCGAGACCGCCGCCGAGGTGCGCGCGGGCAAGACCACCGCCGCGGAGGCGGTGGACCAGGCGCTGGCCCGGATCGAGCGCGCCGAGCCGCGGCTGCGCGCCTTCGTGCGGGTCACCGCCGAGCGGGCGCGGGCGGAGGCCGCCGAACTGGATGCGCGGCAGGCCGCGGGCGCGCCGCTCGGCCCGCTGCACGGCGTCCCGATGGCGGTCAAGGACGAGCTCGACGTGGCCGGGGTGCCGACCGGCTACGGCGGCGCCGCCGGTGGCGGCCCCGCCACCGCCGACGCCGAGGTGGTGCGGCGGCTGCGGGCGGCCGGTGCGGTGATCGTCGGCAAGACCGCCATGCCGGAGTTCGGCATCTGGCCCTACACCGAGAGCGAGGCGCACGGCCACACCCACAACCCCTGGTCGCACGGGCACACCCCCGGCGGGTCGAGCGGCGGCTCCGCGGCGGCGGTCGCGGCCGGGCTGGTCCCCGCGGCCACCGGCGCCGACAGCGGCGGCTCGATCCGCATCCCGGCCGCCTGCTGCGGGGTGTTCGGGCTGAAACCGCAGCGCGGCCGGGTCAGCAGCGCCCCCCGGCCCGACCTGTGGGGCGCGCTCGGCACCGTCGGCGTGCTCACCCGCACGGTGGCGGACAGCGCGCTGCTCTACGACGTGCTCGCGGGCACCGTCGCCGCCGACCGCTGGCACGCCCCCGCGCCCGCCTCCCCCTACGCCGATCCGGAGCCGGGGCCGCGGCTGCGGATCGGGCTGCTGCTGCGCACCGCCGTCCCCGGCTGCGCCGCGGCGCCCTCCTGCGTGGCCGCGGTGCGGGAGACCGCCGCGGCGCTGGCCGGGCTCGGCCACGAGATCGTCGAGGACCGGTACCGGCTCCCCGACCCCACCGGCACCTTCCTGCCGCAGGTGCTCGGCGGCGTCCGGCTGGACGCGGACCGGATGCCGCACCCCGAGCTGCTGGAGCGCCGCACCCGCGCCGTCGTCCGGCTGGGCCGGGTCGCGGTGCCGCCGCCGGTGCTGCGCTGGGCCGAGCGGCGCGGGGAGCGGCTCACCGCCCGGGTCTGCACCCTCTTCGACCGCTACGACGTGCTGCTCACCCCCACCCTGACCGGCCCGCCGCCGCCGATCGGCCGGATGGACGGCGCGGGCATGCTGCGCGGCGCCCTGCGCGCGGTGCCGATGGTCGCCTACACCGCGCTCTGGAATGTCTGCGGCAACCCGGCCGCCGCCGTGCCCGCCGGTTTCGACGGGGGGCTGCCGCGCAGTGTCCAGCTGGTCGCGCCGCCGAGCGGGGAGCACACCCTGCTGCGGCTCGCCACCGAGCTGGAGCGGGTCCGGCCGTGGGCGGCGGTGCCGCCGCTCTGACCCCGGCGGCGCACGGTTTCGCCGCGCGCCGACCGGGCATCTCGCCTGCACCCGGACAGCCCACCGAGGAGGAACCCCATGTCCAGCGACGCCATCGTGCTGCTCCGCGAGGACCACAAGCAGATTCGCAAGCTCTTCCGCGAGTTCGAGAAGGCGGGCGACGACGCCAACGCCACCAAGGGCCGCGTGATCGACAAGGTGATCGAGGCGCTCACCGTGCACACCTACATCGAGAACGAGGCCATGTACCCGGAGGTGCGCAAGCTGGTGCCGGAGCTTGAGGACGACATCCTGGAGTCCTACGAGGAGCACCACGTCGCCGACATCCTGGTCTTCGAGCTCTCCCTGCTGAAGCCGGAGGACGAGCGCTTCACCGCCAAGGCGAAGGTGCTCATCGAGAACGTCGACCACCACATCGACGAGGAGGAGCAGGAGTGGTTCCCCAAGGTGCGGGAGGCGCTCGGCCGCAAGCAGTTGCAGGAGATCGGGGCGCGGATGGCGGAGCTGCGGGAGAAGGCGCCGCGCAAACCGTCGCAGCCGTCGGCGCTGAAGAAGGCCGTCCACGCGGTCACGGCCTGATGGACGAGCTCACCATGGGCGTCGAGGAGGAGTTCCTGCTCGTCGACCCGGAGACCGGCGCCCCCGCCGCCGCCAACCGCGCGGTCGCCGAGACCGCCGCGGCCGAGGGCGTCGAGCTCCAGCTCGAACTCACCCGCTGCCAGGTCGAGACCAGCTCCGACGTGCACACCGACGCCGCCGCGCTCGACGCCCAGCTGCACGAGCTGCGCGGCGCCGTCGCGCACTGTGCCGAGCGCAACCGGGCCACCCTGCTCGCGGTGGCCGCGCCGCCGACCGTGCCGCACGAGTTCCCGATCACCGACACCCCGCGCTACCGCGCCATCGGCGAGGCCTTCGGCATGATCGCGCACGAGCAGGGGCTCTCCGGCTGCCACGTGCACGTCGGGGTGCCGGATCGGGAGGAGGCGGTGCGGGTGAGCAATCACCTGCGCCCGTGGCTGCCGGTGCTGCTCGCGCTCAGCGCCAACTCGGCGATCTACCGCGGCTCCGACACCGGCTACGCGAGCTGGCGCAGCATTCTCTGGCGGCGCTGGCCGAGCGCGGGCCCGCCGCCCTATTTCCGCTCGGTGCGCGAGTACGACGCCACGGTGGACACCATGCTCGCCTGCGGCAGCATCCTGGACCGCAAGATGGTCTATTGGGACGTCCGCCCGTCGCTGTCGTTCCCGACCGTCGAGGTCAGGGTGGGCGACGTGCCCGCGACCGCGCGCGAGAGCACCCTGCTCGCGCTGCTGGTCCGCGGCCTGGTCCGGCACGCGCGCAAGGCCCTCGCGCGCGGCGAGGAGGCCCCGGAGATCCCGCACGAGATCCTGCGCGCCGCCTACTGGACCGCCGCCCGCAACGGGCTGGACGGCGAGGCGCTGGAGCCGGTCTCCGGCCGGGTGCTGCCCCTCCCCGCCCTGCTCGACGAGCTGGTCGAGGGGATCACCCCCGAACTGGACGAGCTCGGCGACCGCGCCTTCGTCACCGACACCCTCGCCGAGGTGCTGGCCCGCGGCAACGGCGCCCGCAGGCAGCGCCGCGCCTACGCCGCCGGCCACGACCCCGCCGCCGTGATCGCCGAGCTGCGCCGCGCCACGCTGGAGGGTTGCCGGTTTTCGCCCGGCGCTCCCCGGGTAGCCGCCCGCTGACGACGAGGAGGATGCATGAAAGCGGTCACCTGGCAGGGCAAGCGCAAGGTCTCGGTGGACACCGTGCCCGACCCGAGGATCTCCGAACCCACCGACGCGGTCATCCGGGTCACCTCCACCGCCATCTGCGGCTCCGACCTGCACCTGTACGAAGTGCTCGGGCCGTTCATGAGCCCCGGTGACATCCTCGGCCACGAGCCCATGGGGATCGTCGAGGAGGTCGGCAGCGAGGTGCGGTCGGTCAAGGTCGGCGACCGGGTGGTGATCCCGTTCCAGATCAGCTGCGGGCACTGCTTCATGTGCGACCAGGGGCTCTCCACCCAGTGCGAGACCACCCAGGTGCGCGAGCAGGGGTCCGGCGCGGCGCTCTTCGGCTACTCGCGGCTGTACGGGCAGGTGCCCGGCGGGCAGGCGCAGTACCTGCGGGTGCCGTACGTCGACCACACCCACATCCAGGTGCCCGCCGGGCCGCCCGACGACCGCTTCCTGTACCTCTCCGACGTGCTGCCCACCGCCTGGCAGGCCGTGCAGTACGCGGGAATCCCCGACGGCGGGTCGGTGACCGTGCTCGGGCTCGGCCCGATCGGCGACATGAGCTGCCGGATCGCCGCGCACCTCGGGTACCGGGTGATCGGCGTGGATCGGGTACCGGAGCGGCTGGCCCGGGTCGCCGCCCGCGGCATCGAGACCATCGACTTCGGCGACGTGGGCGGGTCGCTCGGCGAGGTGATCCGCGACCGCACGCAGGGCCGCGGCACCGACACCGTGATCGACGCCGTCGGGATGGAGGCGCACGGCTCCCCCGTCGCCTCGTTCGCCCAGAAGACCACGGGGTTCCTGCCCGACTCGGTCGCGGAGAAGCTGATGAACACCGCCGGTGTGGACCGGCTCGCCGCGTTGGAGTCGGCGATCGAC
Source organism: Nocardia sp. NPDC050697 (assembly GCF_040654395.1). Lineage (NCBI taxonomy): Bacteria > Bacillati > Actinomycetota > Actinomycetes > Mycobacteriales > Nocardiaceae > Nocardia > Nocardia sp. NPDC050697. The sequence continues at coordinate 8,703 of NZ_JBFAHY010000001.1, read as the reverse complement.
ATCGTGCGCCGCGGCGGCACCATCTCGCTCGTCGGCGTCTACGGCGGCATGGCCGACCCGCTTCCGCTGCGCGTGCTCTTCGACAAGCAGATCCAGTTGCGCATGGGGCAGGCGAACGTCAAGCGCTGGGCGCCGGAGATCCTTCCGCTGCTCACCGACGACGACCCGCTCGGGGTGGAAACCTTCGCCACCCACCGTCTTCCGCTGATCGGGGCGCCGCAGGCGTACGAGAAGTTCCAGCAGAAGAAGGACGGGGTGGTCAAGGTGGTGCTCGACCCGGCGGCCTAGTGTTTCGCCGGTGACCGTTCGCGCGAAGATCTGCGGGATTCGTTCTCCGGCGGATCTGCGTGTCGCGGTGGAAGCCGGGGCGGACGCGGTCGGGTTCATCTGCGGGGTCACGCACTACAGCGAGGACGCCCTCACCCCCGATCGCGCCGCCGAGCTTTCCGCTCGCACACCACCTTTCGTAACGCGAGTGCTCGTCACGCACCTGGAAGACGCTGCGTCTGTTCTCGCCCTCGCGGATGAGGTCGGCGTCGATGTCATCCAGGTGCACGGTGTGGTCACCGCCGAGACGCTCCGGGCCGTACTTTCGCAGGCCCGCGGCCGCAAGGTGCTGCGCGCGGTCCACGTCGTCGGGCCCGACGCGGTCGACACGGCCATTCACGCAGCCGCGCATTGCGATAGCGTCCTCCTCGACTCGCGCACCGCCGACCGCCTCGGTGGCACCGGCGCGACGCACGATTGGTCGATCAGCGCGGAAATCGTGCGCGCGCTGCGGGCAATCGGCCGCCCGGTGATCCTCGCGGGCGGGCTCCATCCCGGCAATGTCGCCGAGGCCATCGCGGTGGTCCGCCCCGACGCCGTCGACGTGAACAGCGGAGTCGAGACCCCCACCGGGGACAAAGACGCCCAGGCGTGTTCAGCCTTCGTCGGCGCGGCCCACAGCAACGGCGTCAACGCCGCGAGTAATGGGCGATGATGACGCCGGTGGCGGTGGTGACACTGCGGGTGAGTTCGAATTCGGTGAGCGGGGCCGCCCCGTCGAAGAGGCGGGTGCCGGTGCCGAGGGTGAGGGGGTGGATGAGGAGGGTGTACCGGTCGATGAGGGCGGCGGCGTGCAGGCTGCGGACGAGGGCGGCGCTGCCGATAATGGCGAGATTGTTGCCGGGGGTCGCCTTGAGCTCGGCGACGCTCTCGGCGGCATCACCGGGGAGCAGGATGGAGTTCTGCCAAGCGTCCACATCGGGCAGTGTCGTGGAGGCGACGTATTTGGTGGCGGCGTTCATGTGCGTGCTGAAGGGATTGCCGTCGGTCGCGGTTCCCCACGCCCGGTGAAAATCCGCCCAGGTGCGGCGGCCGAAGAGCATATCGCCGGGCTCCCCCATGCCGGCCGCCATTTCCGCGCCCATGATCTCGTCGTTGTACTTCGCACCCCACCCGCCGTGCTCGAACCCACCGCGGGTGTCCTCGTCGGGACGACCGAGCCCCTGAACCACCCCGTCGAGCGTGACGAACATGGTGACCGAGATAGTGCGCATACGCTTCCTTCCGCCGCCTGACATCGACAGCGGTGCAGACGGCGCCAAGGCGCGAAAGTAATCGGAGCTCAGAGCGGGTGGAACCCCGCCCCGACGGCGCCGCGCGCGTCGAGGTCGGCGATGATGGCCGCCATGGTGGTCCCGACCTCGGGGCCGAGGCACCCGACCGCGAGATATGCGTTGACCATGCCGACCAGCGTGCTGCCGACCATGACCGGCGCCCCGGAGTCCCCTTCGAGCACGCACAGCTGGGTCCAGGTCTCCTGCGCGGTGTTCAGGACATCGCCCCAGGCGACACCGCAGGTCTCGCCGCTGGTGCGGCCCTTCTTGCAGACCACGGCGGGGAACTGGGCCGGCGCGCCGATGCCGGTGATGGTGGCATTGCCGACCCGGTTCACGGGGGTCACCTTGGCGGGGTCGAACTGGATGACGGCGTAATCCAGGTTCGGGTCGGAGTGCACGAAGCGGCCGACGACGCCGAGGTCGTGGTCCCGCTCGGCGACGACGGTGGCGCCCGCGTCGCCGCAGTGCCCCGCGGTCAGCCCGACCAGGCGGCCAGCGGCGTCGTAGCCGATGGTGGTGACGGTGCACTGCGCGGTGTTGTCGACGACGATGCCGGAGCCCCCGCCCAGCGCGACGGGGGCCTCCTGCGCGGCCGCGGCGCCCGCGCCGAGCGGGACGAGGGCGAGCGCGGCACCCGCGGTGACGGCCCGGGCGAGGCTGCGGTTCATGTCGGTCTCCCGTCGTCCCGCGGGGCGCGCGTCGTCCCCGTCGTATTCCTCGTCTACCCGGGCCGCCCCCGGGGGAAACGGCGCTCAGTGGCCGGGCTGCACCCCGCTCAGCTCGTTCGGCACGCCGGGCAGCCGCACGGTGGCGGTGCGTTCGCCGCTGTCCAGGTCGATGCGGTGCAGCTGCTCGGTGGCGGGGTCGGTGACGTAGGCGGCGCCGTCGCGGACGAAGAGCGCGGGGCGGGGCTGCTGCCAGTCCAGCGGCTCCTGCCAGGCCGCGAGCACGGGGATGCTTCGGGCGACGGTGGCGCTGACCGGGTCGATGACGTGCAGCGCGCCGTCGGTGCCGAGCACCAGCGCCGCGCCGCCGGGACCGCGGCCGAGCGAGCGGAAGGTGTAGCTGGTGCCGAGGTCGACGAGGCGGAGCCCGCCGGTGGCGGTGTCGATCAGCGAGACCTGCTGCGGGCGTTCGAGTTCCGCGTCCTTGTCGCGCTTGTAGTCGCCGAGCACGACCGGCGATTCGGCGCTGCCCGCCTGGTTGCCGATCCGGCCGTACGGGGTCGGGCTGGTGACCTTGGTGATCACGCCGTTCCGATAGACCAGCGCGCCGTTCTGGCAGCCGATCACCACCGCCTCGCCCTGCGCGGTGGCCTCGCCGTGCACGCCGGGGCAGTCCTCGCTGCGGGCGATCTCGCGGCGCTCGGCGTCGAGCACGAGCATGCCGGTGCGCCGCTCCTCGGTGCCGAGCGAGACCACGAGCCGGCCGTCGGCGAGCTCGATGGCGACCCCGTGGTGCGGGTCGGCGGTGGTGTAGACCTCGGTCTCCGGGCTGCCGCCGGCCAGCGCGGCGGTGTCGAAGGCGGTGACCTCGCCGCTGCCGTCGGCGAAGAGCACGGTGCGCCCGGCGTGCCGCACCACGTGGCCGGGCTTCGCCGCCGGGAACTCGGTGCCGGTGAACCGCCCGGTGGTGGCGTCCAGCACCCGGAAGGCCGAGCCGCTGGTCACGACGATGTGGCGGTCGTCGCCCGCGGGGTTGAGCCGGGTGAAGCCGTCCAGGTCGACGGTGTGGGCGAGCTCGAGCGTGGTGCCGTCCAGCACCGCGATGCCGCCGTCGTAGGTCACGATCACCGGGTTCGCGACGGGGGCGGGCCCGTCGTCGCTGCCGCAGGCGGTCGCGGTGAGCGCCAGCGCGCAGGCACCGGCCGCGAGTGCGCGGAACTTCATGTGCTACCTCATCTTTCGGATCACCCGGCGATGATGGCGTCGGTGTTGGCGCGCATCATGTCCAGGTAGGTGGGGGCGCCGCCGTCGGGCGGGGTGAGCGATTCGGTGTGCAGGGCGGTGACTCGCACCCGGACGCCGGCTTGTTCGGCGAGGACGCGGGCGAGCCGGTCGGGCTGCGCGGAGTCGGCGAAGATCGTGGTCACCCCGGCCGCGCGAACCGCGGTCGCGAGTTCGGCCAGGTCGGCGGCGCTGGGCGAGGCGAGCGCGCTGCCGCCGGGCAGGACCACGCCGATCACGCCTAGCCCGAAGCGTGCGGCGAGGTAGCCGAAGACGTGGTGGTTGGTGACCAGTTCACGGCGCTCGGCGGGGAGCGCGGCGAAGCGCTGGGTCATCCAGCGGTCCAGCTCGTCCAGGCGGGTCAGGTAGGCGTCGGTGCGGGTGCGGACGGCGGTTTCGTCGATGCCGGGGACATCGGCGAGCACGCGGTCGCGGATGGCCTCGACCGCCGTGCGCACCCGGGCCGGGTCGGTCCAGAAGTGCGGGTCGGGGTTGGTGCTGTCCCGGTACGGCAGAGGGTTCACCTGCTCCCCGACCAGCAGGGCCGGGGTGCCCGCCGCGGCCGCGGACTCGACGTGGCGCAGCACGCCCTCCTCCAGGCCGAGGCCGTTGGCGACGATCAGCGCGGCCCGCTCCAGGCCCGCCGCCTGCTTGGCGGAGACGCCGAACGAGTGCGGATCGCCGCCGGTCGGCATGAGCACCGTGACCGGAGCGGCGTCGCCGACCACCGCGCGGGTGAGGTCGCCGAGCAGATCGGTGGTCACCACGATCTCGCCGCGCTCGGCGGCGGCTCCGCAGGCGGTGACCAGCGTGAGGGCGGCGAGTACCGCCGTGAGCAGGCGCTTCATCGTCCGGCCTGGGCGAGGTGCGAGGGAGTGATGTCGAGCGGGAACTCGCGGGCGACACGCAGGGCGTCCAGGTAGTCGATCTCGTACACGGTGCGGCGCTCCGGGTCGGTGAGGTAGGCGCGGGTGGTGTCGACGGCGATCCGGGCGGGGGCGCCGGGGGTGGTGAAGGGGCGGCGGGCGAGTTCTCTGCCGGTGGTCGGGTCGAGGGCGCGGAGGACGCCGTCGGGGTTCAGCGCGAGGACCGGGGTGCCCTCGCCCGCCGTGGCGGCGGCGAGGAGCGGACCGGTGTCGAAGCGGGTCCAGGTGCCGCGGGCGACGTCGAGGAGCCAGAGGCCGTCGTCTCCCGCCGGGGCGGTGAGGGTGCTCGCGCCGGGGCGCTGGGTGAAGGTGGTGGCTCGGTCTTCCGGCGTTGTGCCGGGTGGGTACGGGATCGTGCGGGCGGTCTCGCCGGTGATGACGAGGGCGCCGGTGGCGCAGGCGAATACGGCGCCGCGCCTGGTCACTGCCGTGCCGCGGGGGTCGGGACACGGGGCATCGAAGGTGCGGCGCACGGTTCCGTCGCGGTCGCGCAGTTCGGCCCGGCCGGTGGCGGGGTCGACGGTTACGAGGGCGCCGTCGATCGGGAGGGTGGGGCCGGGCAGGGTCAGTGGGGCGGGGATGCGGCCCGCGTCGAGCGCGGTGCGGTCGAGGATGGTCGCCGTGCTCCCGGAATTGAGCACGGCGGCGGCGCGATCGGCGGCGGCCGTGAAGACGGTGGGCGCGGTGAAGTCTCCGCGGGCGGCGGGGGTGGTGCGGTAGTAGTGCACGTGGTCGTCGTGATCGACCGTCCAGGCGCCCGCGTCGGCGATCCGGACGGTCCCGGGGGCGGAGAGGTAGACGTAGCGGCCATCGCTCGCGGCGGCGGCGAGGCCGGGGAGCGGGTCGAGGTCGGTGATCTCCTCGGTGATCAGGTCGAGGACGCGGATCGCGCCGTTTCCGGCGTCGGCGAGGACGAGGCGGGGCTGCGCCTCGGCGGTCTCCTCGGCACCCTCGACATAGCCGTGCGGAACCTCGGTTTCCGCGGCGGGCGCCGGGTGGGCGGCACAGCCGGCCACGACCGCGGCGGCTGCCGCGACCGCCACAGCGGGGCGTGCGCCCCGCCGCACCCGCTCGCGCACCGCCGCCACCAGCGCCGAACCGAAGAACAGCCCGACCGCGCAGGCCGCGATGGTGGCCCCGGCCGCGGTGCCCGCATGCCAGGAGACCAGTAACCCGAAAACCGTCGCCACCGCGCCGAAGACCGCCGCCAGAACCATGGTGGTCGGGATGCGGTGCACCCAGTAGGTGGCGGCGGCGGGCGGGGCGATCAGCAACCCGAAGACCAGCAGCGTCCCGGCCAGGTGGAACGAGCCGACGACAGCCAGCGTCACCAGGGCGAGCAGCCCGGTCCGGGCGAGCCGCGGCCGCAGCCCGAGCGTCTCGGCGATGCGCGGGTCGAAGGTGAGCGCGGTGAACCCGCGGTGCCCGGCGGCGGCGAGCCCCGCGGCGAGCAGTACCGCGCCCGCCAGCAGCAGGAGGTCGCCCGCGTCGATGGCGAGCACGTCGCCGAACAGGTAGCCGGTGAGGTCGACGGCGAAGCTCTCCGAGCGGGAGACGATCACCACGCCGAGCGAGAGCATGGCGATGAAGAGCAGCCCGATCGCCACGTCCGGCGTGAACCGGCGGTTCCGGCCGAGCACCGAGACCCCGGCGGCCATCGCCACCGCGCTCACCGCGGCCCCGGCGAGCAGATTGCCACCCAGTAGCGCGGCGAGCGCGACGCCGGGGAGCATGCCGTGCGCCATGGCCTCGCCGAGGAATGCCATGCCGCGCACCACCACCCACGTTCCGGCGATGGCGCACAGGCAGGAGACGAGCAGCCCGCCCCAGAGTGCGCGTTGCACGAAGGTCACCGCGAAGGGGTCGACGAGCCAGTCCATGAAGCGACACCCTAGAATGCAAATGATTTTCATTTCAACTGTAGTGACAGGGGACACAGATGGGCGCCGAGGTGCGGTTGACCGGGGTCGTCGCCGGCTACGAGGGCGCGCCGGTGCTGCACGGGGTGGACGCGGTACTCCCAGCCGGGAGGGTGACGGCGCTGGTCGGCGCGAACGGGTCAGGCAAGTCGACGCTGCTCTCGGTACTCGCCGGGGTGCTGGCGCCGACGGCGGGGACGGTGGTGCGGCCGCTCGGGCGGCCCGCGCTCGTGGTGCAGCACAGTGCGGTGCCGCCGACCCTGCCGATCACCGTGCGGGAGACGGTGGCGATGGGGCGCTGGGGCGAGCGCGGGTGGTGGCGCAGGCTCACGCGGGGCGATCGCGCCCTGGTGGACGAGGCACTGGACGCGCTCGGGCTCGGCGCGCTGGCCGCGCGCCGGTTGGACACGCTCTCCGGCGGGCAGCGGCAGCGGGCCCTGCTCGCCCAGGCATTGGCGGCTCGTTCGCGGTTGCTGCTGCTCGACGAGCCGGGGACGGCGCTGGATGCCGAGGCCCGCGCCGCCGTGCACACGGCGCTCGACCTGGCTCGGGAGCGGGGAGTCACCGTCGTGCACGCCACCCACGACCGGGACGATGCGCTGCGCGCGGACTACTGCGTCGCGCTGGCCGGAGGCCGGGTCACGGAGTCGGGCACGCCGCAGGACGTGCTGCGCGCCACCGGCCTGTCGAGCATGTCATCGGCCGCCGTCGACGCGACAGACCCGTCCGACTCGCCGGACACGTCTCCGACCGGCATGCGAGACGGCGTCTTGACGCCCGACGTGGCCTGGGCCACACTTCCTACCAGCCGGTAGCCGGACGCTGGTGTCCGGTGGTCCTCCGTGTTCCGGCACAGGCGAGGATTCGAATCATGCAGCAGTCTCGTCGGTCTCGCGCTCTCCGCGTCGCGGCCGCGGCGGTGGGGGCGGGTGCGTTCGCGGTGGCGGGGGCCGGTGCCGCGCCGGCGGCGCCGCAGCCCGAGGTGTACGTCGCGCTGGGCGACTCGTTCTCGGCGGGTTCCGGCATCGCGCCGTCGGCGCCGGCAAGCGGGATTCCGGGCGACTGCACCCGCTCGGCGCTGAACTACCCCAAGCTGGTGGCGCAGGCGCTGCGGCCGAGCGAGTTCCGGGATGTCACCTGCGGCGCGGCGGTGAGCGGCGACCTGGCGGGCAGGCAGTTCGGGTTGAGCGGGCTGGCGGCGCCGCAGTACGACGCGCTGACCGCGGACACCACGCTGGTGACGCTCGGCATGGGCGGGAACGATATCGGGCTGGTCCAGCTCGGGGTGAGCTGTATCAATCCGCTGCCGGAGCCGAACGGCGTCTCCTGCGCGGCGGTGCAGACCGCGGGCGGGCGGGACCGGGTGGGTGAGCAGATCGAGCGCTTCGCCCCGACCTACGGGGTGATGATCGAGGAGATCCGGCGCCGCTCCCCCGCGGCCACCATCGTGCTGGTCGGGTATCCGATCGGTATCCGCGACGGGGGGTGCCCGGCGAGCCAGCCCGCGTGGGCGGCGGATGCCACCTATCTGCAGGGCAAGATCAACCAGCTGAACGATGTCATGCGGCGGGAAGCGGGCGAGCACGGGGCGGTGTACGTCGATCTGGAGCCGTCCACGCAGGGGCACGACGTGTGCGCGGAGCCGGGGGCGAGCTGGATGGTGGGCGCGCTGCCGACCTCGGCCGATGCCATCGTTCCGCTGCATCCGAACGCGGCCGGCCATCGGAATACCGCCAAGCAGGTCCTGTCCGCGCTCGGCCGCTGAGCGGTCCGGCTCGTCGTCCCACGCGCGGAGCCGCTCGGAGCGGTCGCCCGCACGCCGAGTCGCTCGGGAAGCGCTGTCACGGTGCCGGCTCGATCCCGTTGCGGACCAGCGGCTCGCCGATGTCGGGTACCGCCCCGAGCTCGAGCCCGGCACCCCGGCTGACGTCGACCGCCCGATTCACATCCGCGATTCGAGCCGATGGAAGAGGAACTCCACGAGCGTGATCAACGACCGCAGGCAGGTACTGCGATCCCGGGCGTCGAGCCGGACGAGCGGCGTCTCCGGTGCGAGGTCGAGTGCGTCGCGGACCTCCTCCAGCGGGTAACTGCGCGCCCCGTCGAACTCGTTGATCCCCACCGCGTACGGCACCCCGCGCTCCTCCAGCACCGACAACACCTCATCGGCCTTGTCGATCCGGCGGGTATCGATCAACACCAGCGCGCCCAGAGCACCCCGCGCCAGCTCCTCCCACAGCGGCACGAACCGCTGCTGACCCGGCGTGCCGAACAAATACAACGCCAGCTGCGGATTCAACGTGATCCG